>NTJG01000039.1 GCA_002324875.1 Lysobacteraceae bacterium NML93-0793 | reverse complement strand
GCGTGGTGGCCGGCTGGCGGCCGTGGATGCACTGGTGGCCGCGGGCGCCGACGTGGCGGCCGTCGACATCGCCGGCCGCAATGCGATCGTGCTCGCCTGCGCGGCGGAGGCCCCGTCGGTGGCGCTGGTGCAGCGTCTGCTCGCGCTCGGCGTGCCGGCCGACGTGAGCGGCGCCGACGGCAAGCGGCCGGCCGATCACGCGGCCGAGGCAGGGCGCTGGGCGCTGGTGCGCGCGCTCGATCCGGCGTATCCGCTGCCGGGGAACGTCGGCGCCGACGAGCCCTTCGAAACCGATGCGCGCACGCCGTTCGTGCTGCTGCGCGACAGCATGCGCGATGGCCGGTTCGACGGTCTCGACCGCGTGCTGCGCCTGCTCACGCCGGTCGATCTGGGTCGCCTGCTGCACGACGCGGACACGCCGCCGTCGCTCGAGCGCGTCGAATGGCTGCTCGCGCACGGCGCCGACCCGGAATTCCGCAACGATGCCGGCGACACCCCGCTCACGGCGGCGCTGGCCACTGCACCCGAAGCGCTGCCGGTGCTGCAGACGCTGTTGCACCACGGTGCGTCGCCGGCCGGTGCGGGCGGACTGGCCCGCTACCTCGTCGCCTGCGTCGAGCGCGACCAGGCGGCGCGCGTGTTCGAACGCATGGCGCTCGACCTGCTCGCGCGGGGCGCCGATCCGTTCGCGCCGTCACCCGAGGGTGATCCGCCGCTGTCGCTGGCCGTGCGGCTCGGCTGGCCGCGGCTGATCGAGCGTCTCGTCACGATCGGCGTGGACCTGGACGCGCGCGATTCGCGCGGCATGACCGCACTGCATCTGGCCGCCGCGCTGGGACGCGAGGCGGCGCTCAAGACCCTGGTGCGTCACGGCGCCTCGGCGTCGGCGCGTGCCGCGGATGGACAGACGCCGCTGGGCGTGGCGCTGTCCGCGGGACGGCGCGATCTGGCCGACTGGCTCGACTGGCGGGGCTGGGCGCCGCCCCGGCGCGCGCTGGAAGACGCCGATCTCCCGGCGGCGGCCGTCGCCGGCGATGCGGACGCCGTGCGCCGGCTCCTGGAACTCGGCCTGCCGATCGACACCGCGGACAGCCAGGGCTGCACTGCGCTGCTGCGAGCGGCCGGCGGCGGTCATCTGGCTGTCGTCGACCTGCTGCTGACACGGGGTGCCGATACCGCCCGCGCCGCGCAGTCGGGGGCGACTCCGCTGTCGGCCGCGGTCAGCATGCGTCACGGTGCCGTCGTCGAGCGCCTGCTCGCGGCCGGCGCCGACCTCGACCAGCGCCTGCCCGGCGAAGTCAGTGTGCTGATGCTCGCGGCCGCGCTCGGCCTGCCGGATCTGGCCGCGCGTCTGCTGACGGCCGGTGCGGACATCCACGCCACCGATGCCCAGGGCCTGACGCCGCTGCATTGCGCGGCGCTCTACGGCTTCACCTCGCGCGATCGGCCCCGTCTGCTCGCGCTGTTCGACACGCTGCTGCTGGCCGGTGCCGAGGTCGACGCGCCGGCCGCCGGCGGGGTGACGCCGCTGCTGCTGCTGCTCGGCGCACGCGCCGAGCCCGGCACCGCCTGCGACGAGGATGTGGTGCTGGCGGCGATGGAGCATCTGCTCGACGAGGGTGTCTCGCTCGACGCCCAGGACCCGCGCGGCTTCGGCCCGCTGCATCTGACCGGCCTGCACGGCCAGCTGCGTCTGGCCCGTCGCCTGCTGCGCGCCGGCGCCGACCCGGACTTGCGCGACACGCTCAACCGCACCCCGCGCGAGATCGCGGTGATGCGTGGCTTCGTCGACGTCGCGGCGGAATTCGCCCCCGCCCAGGCCGGCGACGGCGTCTCGATGGCCCGGTTCCTGCGCGAGCGCTGAGAGGCACGGGTTTTCCCGGGCTTGCCGTGCGCAGGCCTCACGGATACCGTCGAGTGCCAGCCCAAGGAAGGACCCGTGATGCCACATCTCCAACGCGTACTGGGTGTGCTGCTCGCGGCAGCCTGTCTTCTGCCCATGGTGTCGTCGGCGCAGACGGCCCGCCAGATGCGTCAGCAGGTCGAGGCCAGCATGCTGGTGACCGGGCACGTCGACATCGCGCTCGACGGCAGCGTGACCGCGCAGACGCTCGATCAGCCGGACAAGCTCCCCGACTACGTCGTGCAACTGATCGAGCGCGTCGTGCCCACGCTGCGGTTCGAGCCGGTGCTCGTCGATGGCTCGCCCGTGCTGGCGCGCGCGAAGATGAGCCTTCTGCTGGTGGCGAAGCCGGCAGGCGACGGCAGCATGGATATCGCAATCAAGAGCGCGAATTTCGGCGAGGAGTACGACCCGGACGATACCGGACGGGTGCAGTCGATCGAGATGGTTCCGCCGCGGTATCCGATGAACATCGCGCAGATGGGCGGCAAGGGCACCGTCTATCTGCTGGTCAAGGTGGGACGCGATGGGCGTGTCGATGATGTCATCGCCGAGCAGACCAACCTGACGGTTCTCGGGAACGCGTCGCAGATGCAGGCGATCCGCCGGGGGCTGGAGAAGGCCGCGGTCGACAGGGCCCGGCAGTGGACCTTCGCGCCGCCGACCACCGGAGACGCGGCCTCCAACGACTACTGGGTCATCCGGGTGCCGGTCGACTTCTCGCTGACAGACTCCGGTCGCCTTACGCCAGGTCCAGCATACGGACAGTGGGTGGGCTACGTACCCGGCGTCCAGTCCCGTCCGATCTGGGCCATGCCGGATCCGCCCGGGTTCACCCCGGACGCACTCGCCGCGGGTGGCGTACATCAGGGGGCGTCCCGTTTCCGCCTGCTGACGCCGCTCGACGGCTGATCCACGAGCGGCGCATCCCCAACGAAAAAGCCCCGCATCCGCGGGGCTTTTTCGTGATCGGTGACCGAACCGGTCAGCGCTTCATCGACGAGAAGAACTCGTCGTTGGACTTCGTGCTCTTCATCTTGTCGAGCAGGAACTCCATCGCGGCGATCTCGTCCATCGGGTGGAGCAGCTTGCGCAGGATCCAGATGCGCTGCAGCAGGTCCGGCTCGATGAGGTAATCCTCGCGGCGGGTGCCCGACTGGTTGACGTTGATCGCCGGGTAGACGCGCTTCTCGGTGATGCGACGGTCCAGATGCACTTCGGAGTTGCCGGTGCCCTTGAACTCCTCGTAGATCACCTTGTCCATCGCACTGCCGGTGTCGACAAGGGCGGTGGCGATGATGGTCAGCGAACCGCCTTCCTCGACATTGCGCGCGGCGCCGAAGAAGCGCTTGGGGCGGTGCATCGCGTTCGCGTCCACGCCGCCGGTCAGGACCTTGCCCGAACTCGGCACGACGTTGTTGTAGGCGCGGGCGAGGCGGGTGATCGAGTCGAGCAGGATGACGACATCCTTCTTGTGCTCGACCAGGCGCTTTGCGCGCTCGATCACCATTTCGGCCACCTGCACGTGGCGCGCCGCGGGCTCGTCGAACGTGGAGGAAATGACCTCGCCGCGCACGGTGCGCTGCATTTCGGTGACTTCTTCCGGACGCTCGTCGATCAGCAGCACGATCATGTGCACGTCGGGATGGTTGTAGGTGATCGCGCTGGCGATCTGCTGCATCATCATCGTCTTGCCCGCCTTCGGCGGCGAGACGATCAGGGCGCGCTGGCCCTTGCCCTGCGGGGCCATGAGATCGAGGATGCGGCCGGCGATGTCCTCGCTGGAGCCGTCGCCGCGCTCGAGCTTGAAGCGCTTGCGCGGGAACAGCGGGGTCAGGTTCTCGAACAGCACCTTGCCCTTGCTGGCTTCCGGCGGCTCGCCGTTGATCGTGTCCACGACCGACAGCGCGAAGTAACGCTCGCCGTCCTTGGGCCAGCGGATGCGCCCGGAGAGATGGTCGCCGGTGCGCAGGTTGAAGCGGCGGATCTGGCTGGGCGAGATGTAGACGTCGTCCGGACCGGCGAGATAGCTCGCCTCGGCCGCGCGCAGGAAGCCGTAGCCGTCGGGCAGGATCTCGAGCACGCCATCGGCGACGACGCCTTCGCCGTAGCGGGTGAGCACCTTGAGCAGGCCGAAGATCACGTCCTGCTTGCGGGCACGCGCGACGCCTTCGATCGCGAGCTGGTCGGCGATGTCGAGCAGCTTGTGCGCCGGCATCCGCTTGAGATCGCTCAGCGTGTACTGCGGGAAGCCCTCCGGCACGTTCGGCGGCGGCAGGCGCTGGGCGTGGTCGTTGCCGCCGTCCTGCGGCAGGCCGTCATCGCGGCCGCGCTGGCGGTCGCGCCGGTTGTTTTTGAAGCGGTCGCGGCGGTTGCCCCGGTCGCCCTGGTCCTGTCGGCCCTGATCGTGGCGATTCTGGTCCTGACGGTTCTGGTTCTGGTTGTGCGGCTGGCCGCCCTGCTGGGGCGGGCGCTGGTCGCCACTGCCGCGCTGGCCACCCTCCTGGGGCGACGCCTCGGCGGCGGGCTTGTTCCCGCCGGCATCGCGCGTCGGCTCGGGCGCCTGGGCCTGTGGCCGCGGCGCGGCGGCATCCTGCGACGGAAGCTGGAGCTGCGGCTGGGGCGGAGTATCGGAGGCGGTATCGGCGGGCTTCTTCGCCACGCGGGGCTTGCGGACGCGTTTCACGGCTGCATCGCCGGTCGGCGCGCCGGAGTCGTCGGGGGTGTTGTCGGACAAGAGGAAAATCCTCGCTCGCTGCGAGCGCCCGGAACCGGGCGGAAGGTTGGAGACGGCAGAGCCGGGAAACAGCGCCCGGCAGGTGCGACCAGATGGGTGCGGCAGGCGATACGCATGCCGGAGTCGGGCAAACCTAGCATCGCCGGGCCGGCGCCGGCAAGCGGGGCGCGGCGTGCGATTCAGCCGCTGCGCGGCAGACGGCGCATTCGCGGAGCGGGCGCCGGCGTCCGTGCGGACACCGGCGCGATGCGCGCTGTGGCGCTCAGAGCGCCTTGTCGATCAGCTGGGCCAGCTGCGGCTTGCCCACGGCGCCGATCTGGGTGCCGTGCACCTGGCCGCCCTTGAACACCAGCAGCATCGGAATCGAGCGCACGTGGTACTTCAACGCGGTGGCCTGGTTCTGGTCGACATCGACCTTGACCACCTTGGCGCGGCCGGCGTAATCGCCCGCCAGTTCGTCGAGGGCCGGCGCGATCATCTTGCAGGGGCCGCACCACGGCGCCCAGAAGTCGACTAGGACCGGCACGTCGGACTGCAGGACGGTCGTCTCGAAGTCGGAATCGGTGGCGTGGATGACGGCATTGCTCACGGAGGTCTCCGGTGGGGAAAGGCGCCGGCATCGGCAGCGGCGCCGGGATGGATGGTAAAATGGGGAATCGTCCGCCGGATTCAAGGCGGCGCACCGCGGGATGACCACGCGTCCCGCCCCAGGCAGTCTGCGTCGCGGATGCCGCCCACGCAAGCACGCGGCGCCCGCACCCGGCGACGCCCGGACACGGTTCTCAATACTCCGCATGAGCGATAAACCCTTAACCGATCTCACCTTCTCGTCGTTCGACCTGCATCCGGCGCTGCTCGCCGGGCTGGAGAGCGCGGGCTTCACCCGCTGCACGCCGATCCAGGCGCTGACCCTGCCGCTGGCCCTCAACGGCCGCGACGTCGCCGGCCAGGCCCAGACCGGCACCGGCAAGACGCTGGCCTTCCTGGTCGCGGTCATCAATCGTCTGCTGTCGAAGCCGGCGCTGGCCGAGCGCAAGCCCGAGGACCCGCGCGCGCTGATCCTGGCGCCCACGCGCGAACTCGCGATCCAGATCCACAAGGACGCGGTGAAGTTCGGCAGCCAGCTCGGGCTGAAGTTCGCCCTGGTCTACGGCGGCGTCGACTACGACAAGCAGCGCCAGATGCTGCAGGACGGCGCCGACGTCATCATCGCCACGCCCGGCCGGCTGATCGACTACGTCAAGCAGCACAAGGTGGTCAGCCTGCACGCCTGCGAGATGTGCGTGCTCGACGAAGCCGACCGCATGTTCGATCTCGGCTTCATCAAGGACATCCGCTTCCTGCTGCGGCGCATGCCGATCCGCACCGAGCGCCAGACGCTGCTGTTCTCGGCGACGCTGAGCCATCGCGTGCTCGAGCTGGCCTACGAGCACATGAACGAGCCGGAGAAGCTGGTCGTCGAGGCCGAGTCGATCACCGCCGCGCGCGTGCGCCAGAAGCTGTACTACCCGTCGGACGAGGAGAAGCTGCCGCTGCTGCTCGGTCTGCTGTCGCGCAGCGAGGGCGCACGCACGATGGTGTTCGTCAACACCAAGGCGTTCGTCGAACGTGTCGCACGCTCGCTGGAGAAGGCCGGTTACCGCGTCGGCGTGCTGTCGGGCGACGTGCCGCAGAAGAAGCGCGAGACGTTGCTGAAGAAGTTCCAGGCCGGCCAGCTCGAACTGCTGGTCGCCACCGACGTCGCCGCGCGCGGTCTGCACATCGACGGCGTGTCCCACGTCTTCAACTACGACCTGCCGTTCGACGCCGAGGACTACGTCCACCGTATCGGCCGCACCGCGCGTCTGGGCGCCGAGGGCGACGCGATCAGCTTCGCCTGCGAGCGTTACGCGATGTCGCTGCCCGACATCGAGGCCTACATCGAGCAGAAGATTCCGTCCGAGCCGGTCACCCAGGAGCTGCTGACGCCGCTGCCGCGCACCCCGTGTGAGGGTGTCGAGGCCGAGGCCGAGGACGGCGAGAGCATCGGCGAGATCTTCAAGGAAGTGCGCGAAGCGCGCGCGGCCGAGGACGCCAAGCGTGGCGGCGGCCGCAGCGGAAGCGGTCGCGGTGGCCCGGGTGGCGGGCGTGGCCAGCGGTCGGGCGGCGCCGGCGAGGGACGCGGTCCGCGTGGTCCGCGCAAGCCGCGTGCGGCGAGCGAGGGCACATCCGTTGATGGC
>NTJG01000038.1 GCA_002324875.1 Lysobacteraceae bacterium NML93-0793 | reverse complement strand
GTGGTGCCCGGACACGACACCCTGCGCGGGGAGAACGTGCTGGTCACCCGCGGCAGCCTGCATCCGGTCGACGACGACTGGCTGGCGGCTGCGCGGCACGCGTCTCCGGCGATCGGCGCCCTGCCCGGGCCGCGCACCGGCGTGCTGCTCGGCGGCGATTCGCGCCATGGCCGGTTCGACGTCGCGGCGTTTTCGGCGCTGGCCGAGCGGCTGGATGCGCTGGTGGCCGGCGACGGTGGCAGCCTGCTGCTGGTGGGCTCGCGGCGGACACCGATGGCCGTGCGCGCGGCCCTGCGCGCCCGCTATCGCGACCACGCGGGGCTGGTCTGGGCGGACGCTGACGACGGGCCCAATCCCTATCCCGCGGTGCTGGCCTGGGCCGATCGGCTGGTGTGCTCGGCCGATTCGGTGAACATGCTCTCCGAAGCCTGCGCCACCCGCGTGCCGGTGTTCGCGTTCGAGCCGCAGCGCGTCGACGGCCGCCCGCGGCAGTTCGTCGAGGGGCTGATCGATGACGGCCGGGTGCAGGTGCTGGGCGAGGCCTTGACGCCAGCGAGCGCCGTGACGCCGCTGCGCGAGACGGCCCGCATCGCGGCCGAGATCCGCACACGGCTGCTGACGGGCGTCTCCCCCCGGCGCTGAGCCGGGTCCGCCGTCAGCGCAGTTCCAGCAGCTGGTCGAAGCGGTCGATCACCGCATGCGCGCCGCAGCCGTGCAGATCGAAGGTGCGCCGGTAGCCGTAGCTCACCAGCACCAGCGGCGCGCCCGCGGCGAGGGCGGCGTGCGCGTCCGTGGACGAATCCCCGATCATCAGACACTGCTCGACCGGAACCCCGAACCGCGCGGCCAGGTGCCGCAGCGGCGCCGGATCCGGCTTGCGCTGCGGCAACTCGCCCGCGCCCAGCACGTGCTCGAAATACGGCGCGATGCCCATTGCCTGGAGCAGCGGCGTCACGAACGGCGTCGGCTTGTTGGTGCACACGGCCATGCGCACCCCGGCCGTCTGCAGAACCCGCAAGGTGCGCTCCACACCCGGATACAGGCGGGGATCGAGCAGCAGGCAGTCTTCGTAGTGGCGCATGAAGCGCGGCATCACCGATTCGACGTCGCGCGCGTCGCCCGCGTGGCGCAGGGCCTGGGCGACGAGCTGGCCGACCCCGTCTCCGATCCAGCCGCGCACGGTGGCCTCGTCGACGGACGCGTGCCCCAGGTCGAGCAGCAGCCGATTGACCGAGGCCGCGATGTCGGACGCGCTGTCGACCAGCGTGCCGTCGAGATCGAACAACACGACCGGCCAGGGGAATCCGGGTTCGGCGGCGACTGCTGACATTCCGTGCGTCCAGGAGGCGGGCCGCCTAGTGTGCGCGATCGTGTCCGCAATGAGGTCGCTGCAACACAGCGTTGGTCCGCGCCGCGGTCCGGCGGGCGATGCAGGGACTATCCTCCCGGCACGCCGTCACGGAGCCTGCGATGCCCAGCACCACCACGACCCCACGATCCAACGACGCCCCGCGCCTGCTGCGCACGCTGTGCAACCACTGGCGGCACAAGTTCGAGATCCGCCGCGACGACGACACGCATGCCTTCGTGCCGTTCGTCGACGCCACGCAGGGCGCGGATTTCCACGTCGAGGGCGACGCGCTGCGGATCGTGCTGACGCTCGACGATGCCGACGCCCTCGCACGCTACCAGCAGGTCATCGAGAACCACCTGCAGCGCTTCGCGCGCGACGAAACACTGGCCTTCGACTGGCGGCCGGCCTGACGCGATCCGCATCGGCGATCGGTCTTTCGACCCCAAACCGTCCGCGGTGCAGCTCCGGGCGACCGCATCTGCTGTCGCAGCGAGGACGAGACGCCCTTTTGTTCGCGACGCGCGGCTTGCCTGCGCGTCGGGCTCGAGGTCAGCCGCCACCCTGTTCGCAAATGCCGCGACGCATCGCTTGCAGTTCTCGGCCCGTCGTGGACGGTGCCCGGCCGCGCCGTCGCGACACGGGCGACGCGCGCAACAGCGACACGCCCGGCGCTGCGGCGTGATGCACTCGAAAAGTCTGAACCGCTTTCGTCATCCCCGCGAAAGCGGGGATCCAGCGACTTCAACCCTTTGAAAAAAGCGAAGACGCTGGATTCCCGCCTGATCAGCCGTGCGGCTGTCGAGAGCCGCGGGAATGACGGGCAAGGGCGGAATTGTTCAGACCTTCCCCGGGCCGACAGTCCAGCGGCTGCCCAGGTTGTTGCCGACGCTCCGGTTATTCGAAGCCGCTGAACAGACCCGCCTGCACCGGCAGCTCTTCGCGGTCGCGGAATCCACCGATGCCCACCCCGACCAGGCGATAGCGCGTCGCGGGCGGAAGATCCACGCGATCGCGCAATGCCAGCGCGATGCGGGTGAGTGCGTCCTGCGACGCCGGCGGCGTGTCGGGCGTGAAGCTGCGGGTGAGGATGCGGAACTGCGAGGTCTTGAGCTTGAGCACGACGGTGCGCCCGACGCGCTCGGTCTTGTGCGTGGCCAGCCACGTCTTCTCGGCCAGCCGCTCGATCATCGGCGCGAGCGCGTCCAGTGGCAGGTCGGTCTCGAAGGTGTCTTCCGATGAAATCGACTGCACCGGCTGGTCGGGTTCGACCGGCCGTTCGTCGATGCCGCGTGCGCGCTGGTACAGCCGCGCCCCGAAGGTGCCGAACCGGAGTTCCAGTTCCTCGCGCGCGAGACCGCGCAGCGCGCCGACGGTGGTCACGCCGAGAGCGGCGAGCTTCTTCTCCATCACCTTGCCGACCCCGGGAATCCTGCCCACCGGTAACGGCGTCAGAAACGCATCGACCTGCGCGGGTTTGACCACGAACACGCCGTCGGGCTTGCGCCAGTCCGACGCGATCTTGGCCAGGAACTTGTTCGGCGCAACGCCGGCGGATGCGGTGAGGTGCGTGACCTCGCGGATCTGCGCGCGGATCGCCTCCGCGGTCGCGGTGGCGCTCGGCGAGGGAATCTTCGGCGTGGTGACGTCGAGATAGGCCTCGTCCAGCGACAGCGGCTGCACCAGATCGGTGTGCTGCAGGAAGATCTCGCGCACCTGGCGCGAGACGGCCTTGTAGCGGGCGAAATCGGGCGGCACGAAGATCGCGTCCGGACACAGCCGCTCCGCGGTGACGGCAGGCATCGCCGAGCGCACCCCGAACGGTCGCGCCTCGTAGGAAGCCGCGCACACCACCGAACGCGCGCCGCGCCAGGCCACGACCACGGGCCGGCCACGCAGCGCGGGATCGTCACGCTGCTCCACCGACGCATAGAACGCGTCCATGTCGATGTGGAGAATCTTGCGCACCCCGGCATTATCGGTGTTGCCGTCGCAATGTCTGCGTCGAGAGCGCGGGGCGGAGACGGTACATCGACCTGCCGATCACGCCGTGCCGCGCAGGCTGCGACCTCCGTTTCCATGGAGTCTCGCCATGAGCCGCGGTGACAAGACGTCGTACACCGACAAACAGAAGCGCCAGGCCGAGCACATCGAAGCGTCGGAGCGCGAGAAGGGTCGCTCGGAGGAAGACGCCGCGCGCATCGCCTGGGCCACCGTGAACAAGCACGACGGTGGCGGCAAGCAGTCGGGTTCGGGTCGCAAGCAGGACTGACGCCGCGGATCAGCGCGTCGCGCCGGCGACCGGCAGGCGCACGATCGCGATCGTCGCATCGTCGGGGTCGGCGTCGATCCGGAACCCCAGCTGGCGGCACATCGCGAGCATCGTGGTGTTCTCGCGCAGCACCTGGCCTTCGACGGTGTGCAGCCCCTGCCAGGCGGCGTACTCGATCATGATGCGCATCAGGTGCCAGCCGAGGCCCGCGCCCTTGAGGTCGGAGCGCACCATGATCCCGTACTCGCCGGTGTCGTAGTTCGCGTCGGCGAGCAGGCGTACGGCGCCGAGCATCTCACCACTGTCCGGATCGATCGCGGCCAACGCGATCGATCGCGCGTAATCGAGCTGGGTGAGTCGCGCGATGAACTCGTGGCTGAAGTGCCGCACCGCACTGAAGAACCGCAGGCGGAGGTCTTCGCTGCTGACCTTTTCGAAGAACCGGCGGAACATGGCCTCGTCTTCCGGGCGCACGGGCCGCACGAACGCCGTCGCGCCCGTGGCCAGCGTGATGCTGCGTTCCCATTCGCTCGGATACGGAAAGATCGCGAACCGCGGATGCCCCCGTCCACGGTGCAGCCGCTTCACCGGCGCGATACCGATCCGCGCCTCGAGAGCCAGCACGCCGTCGCCGTCGGCCAGCAGGGGATTGATGTCGACGGCGTCGATTTCCGGAATGTCCGCGGCCATCTGCGCGAGTTTGACCAGGACCAGGGCGACCGCGCGTTCGTCGGCCGCGGGCACGTCGCGATAGGCCTTGAGGATCCGTGACACCCGGGTGCGTCCGATCAGTTCGTGCGCCAGGCGCAGATCCAGCGGCGGCAGGGCGAGCGCCCGGTCGTCGATCACGTCCACCGCCGTGCCGCCACGTCCGAACACGACGACCGGGCCGAACGTCGGATCGTCGGCGATGCCGGCAATCAGTTCGCGCGTCGCTGACCGCACATGCGTTGGCTGGACGGTGACGCCGTCGATGCGGGCCCGGGGCGCCAATCGATGGGCCCGCGCGAGCAGCTCGTCCGCCGCCCGACGCGCCGCGTCCACGCTCGACAGGCCGTGGCGCGCGCCTTCGATCGCTGCGGACGATGACGCGTCGGCGGGCCGCAGCGTGACCGAGACGGTCCCGCCCCGTGCGAGCATCGCCTCCGCAGCACGCGCCGCGTCGTCCGCGTTCGCACAGGTGACCGATGCCGCCAGCGGAATGCCATAGGCCTCGAAGACCCGTGCGGTCGCGTCCGGGTCCAGCCGGCGCCGCCCCGACGCGAGCGCCGAGGCGACGATCGCGCGCGCGGCCCCGACGTCGACGGCGAGCGCGTCGGGCAGGCTGGGCGGCGTCTCCATCAAAGCGCGTTGCGCTTCGCGATGGCGCACCAGGTACATGAAGCCGCGTACGGCATCCGCTTCACTGTCGAAGCTCGGCACCCCGGCGTCATCGAGCGTCCGGCGCGCGTCGGCGTCATCGCCGATCCACACCGCCAGCGTCGGCTTGCCTGCGGGCGCCTGTTGCCGGGCCGCCAGGGTGGCGACCACCGCCTCGGCCGTCTCCTTGGGGCAGGACAGCACGGTCGGGACCTGCAGGACCAGAACCGCATCGTTGGCGCGATCGTCGAGCAAGGCGTCGAGTGTCGCGGCGTAGCGTCCGCCGTCGGCGTCGCCGAGCATGTCCACGGCATTGCGACGCGACCATCCCGACGGGAGTACGGCATCCAGTGTCTGCACGGTCGACTCGGAAAGAGCCGCACGTTCGCCGCCCATATCGACCAGCCGGTCGAGCGCGAGCTTGCCGACCCCGATTCCGTTGGTCATCACCGCCAATCGCGCGCCGTGGGGCATCCGCAGATGGGACAGCGCTTCGGCCGCCGCGAACAGTTCGTCGAGCGCATGCACCCGCAACAGCCCTGCGCGCCGGAACGCGGCGTCGTAGACCGCATCGGGCGTGGCCAGCAATGCAGACGGGGATGCGTCCTCGCTCGCATAGCGGGCATGGCGACCGGGCTTGACCACCACCACGGGCTTGGCGCGGGCGGCCGCACGTGCTGCACTCAGGAACTTGCGCGCGTCACGGACACGTTCGACATAGAGCAGGATCGCGCGGGTCTGCCGATCGGTCGCGAAATAGTCGAGAAGATCGGCGAAATCGACGTCGAGCGCATCTCCCAGCGACGCCACCGCGGAAAAGCCGATACCCCGCGGACGGCTCCATTCGATCATGCCCGCCGCCACCGCGCCGGACTGCGAGATCAGGGCCAGATCGCCGGGCACCGGCAGGTGCGCCGCGAAACTCGCGAACAGGCGCGCGTGAGGTGAGATGACGCCCAGACAGTTGGGACCCACGATCCGGAGCCCGTGTTCGCGGGACACGTCGGCGAGCGCCGCGTTATGGGAGCCGGGTCCTTCGCCCATGTCGCGGGTCAGGACGATCGCGGCCCGGGTGCCGCGCTGCGCCGCGGCCCGCGCGATCCCGGTGACATCGGCAGGCGGGGCAGCGATGACCACGAGCTCGGGCACGAACGGCAGTTCCGACAGGCGGGGGACCGCCGGGATGCCGTCGATTTCGCGGTAACGCGGATTGACCAATCCGACGGGGCCCGCAAATCCTCCGTCCTGCAACTGCCTGAGCACCAGCCGCCCGAGCGACCGGGCCCTCGGACTGGCACCGACCACGGCGACCGAACCGGGGCGGAACACGGACTCGAGTGCGTAGATGCTCATCAGCGGCGTCGACGGGTCCGATGGGGGAACCCGGGACCATACACGAGGCGACGCGGGCTCCGATTGGTCCACACGCCGTCCCGGGCCGCGACCGGCACGTGGATGTGGCGCAAGCCTGTCCGGGCACGGGCTGCGCGCGTTCGCAGTTCGGCACGACTCCGCGTTCGATGCACCGTGACAGGCAGACCGGCGGCCGGCCTCGTGTGCGCTCTGTGTCGTGTCCCCAGTGCGAATGCAGTGTGTGCCCTACTTCGCTTCATCCCTCGGGTAGACGGCGAGACAGCGTGAGCCGCTGACAGATTCACGACGCGAACCGTCTGCATGGATGAGCCGATGACACCGCCAACACGCCGTCGGCCGCGGCTCATCAGGTGAGCACATCCCGGAATTCCAGATCCCGACTGCGACGGGGCCGATCAGACCCAAGAGTGTTCCGCCATGCGTGGGCGCACAAATTCCCGATTTGGCAGAGACTGCGACCAGGTTGTTGAGCCGGCCGGTCTACTCAGGGCTACTCTACTCAGGCCTACTCACCTCGCCGTTCACTGACGCAGTGCCGGAGCGGCCCGCATTTCGCCCGAGCGTCCAAACTGGAGGATGCGCGATCGCGGCGGGAGTTGCGCCGCGTGTGCCCCGCCACACATGCAGTCGAATCTATCGCCCGCGTAAATTCCCGATCCAGGACTGTCTGCGGCCAACTTGAAGCTCACCGCCCAGATCGACAAACCCATCTCATCACCGCGTTCGAGGTGCGCCATTCGAGTCCGTGGCAGTCATCCAAGCGCTACCGCCTGCGGCCAAGCATTTTCAATCCAGCTGCAGCTCAGACGTCCCGCTCCAGGGCAAATCGGGCTCCAGCTGCATACGGCACATTTTCTCCAGATTTATACGTTCTCTCTTGAGATTTCTGCGTCTCAATCATTCGTAAACTCGACAGAGGTGGTTCGCTTCGCAGTCCCAGCGGCTCGCCTGACGGGCATCTTTTGCATGAGGTGCCCTGAAATCCGTCGCTCGAGTAGTGCCGTGTCGATATTGCGCGCAAAAAGAAACCCCCGCCTTGTGGGCGGGGGTTTCGGGGTAAAACCCTGGCGATGACCTACTCTCGCATGCTAGATGCACACTACCATCGGCGCATGTACGTTTCACTTCCGAGTTCGGAATGGGATCGGGTGGTTCCATACAGCTATAGTCACCAGGGAGAGGGTG
>NTJG01000037.1 GCA_002324875.1 Lysobacteraceae bacterium NML93-0793 | reverse complement strand
GCTTGTGAAGTACGAGCTTCGGCTCGTTCAACTGTTCGGGCTGGGGCGCGAGGTCGATGTGCGGCCGTCCTGGCTCCTACACGTGCTCGAACACTGCGCGCCATCGGCGTGCCGCACATCGCTCTCCACTTCAAGACTACGGATTCGCGCAGACACAAGCGCGCTTGCGCGCGACGGGCCTTCTTTCGGGAAAGCCACATCGCGCGCAAGCGCGCTCCTACGGGAGAGGGCCGCTATCATCCCCGCCATGGCCAAACTGCTGCTCAACCTGCGCTATGTTCCCGAAGACGAGGCCGCCGACGTGCGCGCGTTCCTCGATGCCGCCGGCATGGAGTGGTACCAGACCCGACCCAGTCCGTTCGGCATCTCGCAGGGCGGCATCT
Source organism: Lysobacteraceae bacterium NML93-0793 (assembly GCA_002324875.1). GTDB lineage: Bacteria > Pseudomonadota > Gammaproteobacteria > Xanthomonadales > Xanthomonadaceae > Luteimonas. Next base: position 7,191 of record NTJG01000037.1, on the reverse strand, counting down.
GGCTGCGCAACAACGAGGATCTGCCCGAGGCCAAGCGGCTGATGGCGGACTACCAGCGCGAGCGCCAGGCGCGCGCCCGCGCCGAACAGGCGCAGGCCGAACGCGACGGCACCGCCGAGACCTTCGGCGACATCGTGCGCCGCGATCCGCTGCGCTTCGCGCTGATCGTGCTCGCGATCGTGTTCCTGCTCGGGCTGATGGCGGCGCCGGGGTATCTGCTGTCGCGCTAGAGGGCGCAGCTTGAATGGGCGCGCGTGCAACGCTGCGTCGCGCCGCAGGCCGGCGCCGGATCACCCGGCGCGAACGGGTCGGCGGTCAAGCTGCTGGCCTGTCCGTTACCGCCGTCCATCGCGCCTCGCGTGGCGGCGGGGGCGGGCAACCACACCAGTCGCTGCGACCCTGGACGTCCCATGATGAGCAAGGCCCCGACCCGTTCACGTCCGCAGCCGAAATCGAAGCCCTGGACGCGTCCGAATCCCAAGCCGGAACGGGCGCGCACGCAATTGAGCGATGCGCAGAAGGCGGCCGCCCGCGAACGCGCGGACGAGGCCGGCCGTCGCTATCCCAACCTGGTCGACAACATGTGGGCCAGCCGGCACGTCGCATCGGACGGTTCGCCGGAATCCTGACCGCCGGCTTCATCGGAAGTTTGAATGGCGCATTCGTGACCATCGGCACGGCGGTCGCGCGTGCCTGCGCTGCTATGGTCGGTGGTTTGCCCGTGCCGACCCGACGGGCCGCCCGCCCCAGACGATGGAGATGCCATGCGCCGCCACCGCCCGCTGCAGCCACTGCTGTTCGCCGCCCTGATCGCCTGTACCGCGTTGCCTGCCGCCGCGCAGCGCGACATCCGCTTCGAGTCGCCACAGGCGCCCACGTCCGGCACGCTGGTGCTCGCCGTGCCGCAGGTCGCCGATGGCGAAGCACGTGACGGGGCGTTCGCGCAGATCGATGCGGCCAGCCAGGGGGCGTTGTCGCGCGCGGTCGCCGCGGCCGCCTTCACCGGGCGAGCCGACAGTCAGCTCGATCTGCCCGGGATCGCCGGCTTCGATCGCGTGCTGCTGGTCGGTGCCGGCGACGGCGCGCCCGATGCGCGCCGGATCGAGGACATCGGCGGCCACGTCGGCCGCTTCGCCGCGCGCAGCAAGGCGCCGCGCATCGACGTGCTCTGGGAAGGCGCCGAAGCGGGTGCGGCGACGCAGCTCGCATTCGGCGCCGCGCTCGGCCAGTACCGCTTCGACAAGTACCGCACCACGCGCGGCGACGACGAACCGGCCGCCGGCCAGGGCGAACTTGTCGTGCGCAGTCCGGCCGGCGCTGCGGCCGCGCAGGACTGGGACGGCGACTGGAAGGCCGTCGCCGAGGGCGTGAAGTTCGCGCGCGACCTGGTCACCGAGCCCGCGAACGCGGTCTGGCCGGAGGAATTCGTCGCGCGCACGCGCGCCGCGTTCGCCGGCAAGGCGAACGTCAGCATCGAGGTGCTCGACGTGCCGGCGATGGAGCGTCTGGGCATGGGCAGCCTGCTCGCGGTCGGGCAGGGCAGCGCCCGCCCGCCGCGCATGCTGATCGTGCGCTACAACGGCGGCGCGCGCGGCGAGGCGCCGGTCGCGTTCGTCGGCAAGGGCATCACCTTCGACAGCGGCGGCCTCTCGCTCAAGCCGGGCGAGAACATGTGGCGCATGAAGTACGACATGACCGGCGCCGCCAGTGCGACCGGCGCCGTGCTCGCGCTCGCCGGCCGCCGCGCGCCGGTCAATGCGGTCGCCGTCGCCGCGCTGGCCGAGAACATGCCCTCGGGCACCGCCTCGCGTCCCGGCGACGTCGTGCGCACCGCGTCCGGCAAGACCTACGAGATCATCAGCACCGACGCGGAAGGGCGCATGGTGCTGGTCGACGCGCTGTGGTACGTGCAGCGCCAGGACAACCCGCGCGTGATCGTCGACATCGCCACGCTGACCGGCGCGATCGTCACCGCGCTCGGCAACGACTACGCCGGCCTGTTCACCCGCGACGACGCGCTGGCCGCGCAGCTGACCGCGGCCGGCGAAGCGGCGGGCGAACCGCTGTGGCGCATGCCGATGCATCCGGGCTACGGCAAGATGCTCGAGTCGCCGATCGCCGACATGCGCAACGGCGGCGGCCGCCCCGGCTCGGGGACCGCGGCGCACTTCATCGGCGAGTTCATCGACGCCGGACGCGCCTGGGCGCATCTGGACATCGCTGGCATGGCCTGGCGCGACGGCAACGAATTGTCGACGACGCCGGCCGGCGCGTCGGGCTACGGCGTCCGGCTGTTCGACCGCTTCGTGCGCGAGAACTACGAGCGCTGAGCAATCCGTTTGGTGTTCGGGCGGACTCCGGCCTGTCATCCGCTCGACCCGGACACGCGTCATCGAAGGCGCCATGGACGAGCCCCTCTCTCTTCGGGAGAGGGGCTGCGGTGAGGGCAGGGCCGACGCATCGCCATCCCGCGCGACACACGCCTTGTCCATTCCTGCGAAGCACCTGCGTCGACCACGTGGCAGCCTGTTCTCCCGGGGTGGCACTTCGTCCCGAGGGGACGCTTCAGGCGTTCACGAAGATCCCGTTTTCGCGGGAATGACGCCTGCCCGGTGTCCGGCGGTTCCCCGCGCATGACGCCCGCTTGACCGGATGCCGTTCCCCTGGGGCAGTGCCGCATCCGGCCGCCCTACAATCGCGCCCATGATCTCGAACCTCGCCGCCTACCACTTCGTCGCCATCGACGATCCCGATGCCGTCGCCGCATGGCTGCACGGATTGGCCGACGCCGGCGAACTGCGCGGCACCGTGCTGGTCGCGCCGGAGGGCATCAACCTGTTCCTGGCCGGCGCGCCGGCATCGATCGACGCGCTGGTGGCCGCAGTGCGCGCCGAGCGACGGTTCGCCGCTTTGCAGATCAAGCTCAGCGACAGTGAGACGCAGCCGTTCGGCCGGCTCAAGGTCAAGGTCAAGCCCGAGATCATCAGCTTCCGCAAGCCCGAGGCGATGCCGCTCGATGCGCCGGCGCGCGCGCCGGACGTCGCGCCGGCGGTGCTCGCGCGTTGGATCGCGCAGGGGCACGACGACGGCGGCCGCCGGCTGGTGCTGCTCGACACCCGCAACCGGGAGGAATTCGGCTACGGCACGTTTGCAGGCGCGCTGACGCTTCCGATCGACAACTTCACCGAACTGCCGGACGCGCTGGCGCCGCATCGCGACTCGCTGCGTGACGCGACCGTGGTCAGCTTCTGCACCGGCGGCATCCGCTGCGAGAAGGCGGCGCTGTGGATGCGCACCGACGGCATGGACAACGTGCTGCAGCTCGACGGCGGCATCCTCGGCTACTTCGAACAGGTCGGCGGCTTCGGCTACGACGGGCACTGCTTCGTGTTCGACGGGCGGGTCGCGCTCGATCCGGCGCTGCGTCCGCTGCAGGACGGCGCGGAGGCCGCATGAGCTGGCTCGGCTTCGTGCTCGTGATCCTCGGCATCTGGCTCGCGTTCAAGGTCGCGGGCGTCGTGCTGCGGCTGATCGTGACCGTGCTGATCCTCATCGCCGCGTACTGGTGGCTGGCCCCGGTGTTCGGCTGGCCCACGCTCGGCGAAGTGATCTATGTGTTGGGGCCCGATGTACGTCTGCCCGAGGTCGCGTTGCCGGCGCTCGAATTGCCCTGAGCCTGCCGCCCTCGTGATGGCCCGCTGCCGCGCGCGTGGTGCATCCGGCTCGAGGCGCGGCCCCAGGAAACGACACGCGGCGTCGGGGGCGACCGCCGATGCGGAACGGGCATCGCCTCAGCCGAATTCGCGCGACGGCAGCACGTAGCGCCGGTCGGGGCGACCGACGAGATCGAGAAACCGGTTGAAGACCGCATCGGCCTGGCGCTGCATCGGGCCGATGTGCTGCAGCGTGGCGGCACGGATCGCAGGTTCGTCGTGCGGAAGCCCGGCGGCGGCGAGTTCCGCCCGGTAGGCCGGCGTCGCCAGCCAGCGCTCGATCAGGGGACGGTCCATCTCCAGATGGAACTGGAAGCCGTAGGCGGTGTCGCCGTAGCGGAAGGCCTGCTGCTCGCAGTCCGCGGTGCGCGCCAGATGCACGGCGCTCGACGGCACTTCGAAATGACAGCCATGCCACTGGAACACGGGCGACGCGGCGCCCAGCGGTGCGAGCACCGGATCCTGGCGTCCGGCATCGGTGGCATGCAGCGGATACCAGCCGATCTCGGGCCGCGCGATGCGGCGCACCGGTGCGCCCAGCACATGCGCGAGCAGCTGCGCGCCCAGGCAGATACCGAGCACCGGGCGACCGAGTTCCAGCATGCGCTCGATCGCGCGCAGTTCGGTCGACAGGTGCGGGCGGGCATGCCGGTCGGCGACGTTCATCGGTCCGCCGAGCACCACCAGGCCGCGGTAGCGGTCCACGTTCGGCTGCGCGTCGGGCTCGCGCTCGAAGTTGACGTAGCGGATCCGGTGGCCGCGGCTGCGGATCAGGGGGTCGAGCGTGCCCAGAGGTTCGGCGGCGACATGCTGGAACACGAGAATGCGGGACATGGCCCGATTCTAGGGGCACGCATGATGCGGAGTCCCGGCGCGCGCCGTGTCGACGGCCATGGTCACGACGCCCGGCCACCGTCGTCAGCGTTTGCCGGTGAGCCGAGGGGCCTTCCGCCCTTCGATCCGCCGGTGAAACCCGGCACGCTCGCCCACTCGCGCCCGCGTGCACATGCCGGTATCACGCGCGACTAGGCGCGCTTGCGGTGCGCCGCTCCGGTTCACCCACGCCTTCACCCACGCGTCCGGTCACGGCCCAGGCGCGGAACGGCGCGATCAGCCGCGCCCGGTGTGAGCTTGCGTGGTGATCGGTTCGCAGGCGCGTCCGTTCAGCGCGGGTCGCGACGCGGCGGTCCCTTGCGCGGCCCGCCGGGCTTGAAGCCACCGGGGCGACCGCCCGGCTTCGCACCGAACGGACGCTTGCCACGCGGCGGCGCGGCGGTCAGGTCGGCATCCTCGGCGCGGCGCATGCGGATCGCCTGGCCGGCGATACGAACCTTCTTCAGGTGCTCGAGCAGCTCGCGCGGCATGCCCTCGGGCAGGTCGACCAGGCTGTAGTCGTCGCGGATGTCGATGCGCCCGATGTACTTGCTCTCGAGATCGGCCTCGTTGGCGATCGCGCCGACGATGTTGCCCGGCTGCACGCCGTGCACGTAACCGACTTCGATCCGGAACGTCTCCATGCCGACGTCCGGCGTGCGTGGACCGCTGTCGGCGCGCGGCGGGCGCGGTTCACGCGACTCGCGCGCGGCGCGCGAAGCCTCGCGGCCGCCGGGACGTTCGACGAACTCGCGCTCGAACGCCGGCTTTTCGGGCTTGCGCGGCGGCTCCAGCAGCAGCGGCGTCTCGCCCTGGACGACCTTGGCCAGCGCGGCGGCGATCTCGGCCGCCGGCACGTTGTGCTCGCGCTCGTAGCGTTCGACGAGGTCGCGGAAGATGCCCAGATCGCTGCCCGACAGCGCGGCGGTGATCTTGTCGAGGAACTTGCCCACGCGCGCTTCGTTGACCGTTTCGACGCTCGGCAGCTGCATCTGCTCGATCTTCTGCCGCGTCGCGCGCTCGATCGCGCCGAGCATGCCGCGCTCGCGCGGGGCGACGAACAGGATCGCCTCGCCGCTGCGACCTGCGCGGCCGGTGCGGCCAATGCGGTGCACGTAGCTTTCGGTGTCGTAGGGGATGTCGTAGTTCAGCACGTGGCTGATGCGCTCGACATCGAGCCCGCGCGCGGCGACGTCGGTCGCCACCAGCACGTCGAGACGGCCGTCCTTGAGGTTCTGGATCGCACGCTCGCGCTGCTTCTGGTCGAGATCGCCGTTGATCGCGGCGGCCGACAGCCCGCGCGCCGACAACTTCTGCGCCAGTTCCTCGGTGGCCAGCTTGGTACGCGCGAAGATGATCATCGCGTCGAACGGTTCGGCTTCGAGGATCCGGGTCAACGCGTCGAGCTTGTTGACGCCGCTGACCATCCAGTAGCGCTGGCGGATGTTGGCGGCGGTGGTCGTGGTCGCCTTGATCGCGATCTCGACCGGGTCCTTCAGGTAGGTCTGGGCGATGTGCTTGATCTGGCTCGGCATCGTCGCCGAGAACAGCGCGACCTGGCGCGAATCCGGGGTCTTCTTCAGCACCGCCTCGACATCGTCGATGAAGCCCATGCGCAGCATCTCGTCGGCTTCGTCGAGCACCAGTGCGCGCAGTTCCGACAGGTCCAGCGAACCGCGTTCCAGGTGGTCGATCACGCGGCCGGGCGTGCCGACGATGACCTGCACCCCGCGCTTGAGTGCGCTCAGCTGCTGGGCGTAGCCCTGGCCGCCATAGATCGGCAGCACCTGGAAGCCGGGCATGTGCGCGGCGTACTTGTGGAAGGCCTCGGCGACCTGGATCGCCAGTTCGCGGGTCGGCGCGAGCACCAGCGCCTGCGGCTTCTTCGCGGACGGATCGATGCGCGCCAGCACCGGCAGCGCGAACGCGGCGGTCTTGCCGGTGCCGGTCTGGGCCTGACCCAGCACGTCGCGGCCGTCGAGCAGCGGCGGAATGGTGGCCGCCTGGATCGGCGACGGCGACTCGTAGCCCACCGCGGCCAGGGCGCGCAGCAGCGGCTCGGGCAGGGCGAGATCGGTGAACTTGGGGGTGTCGGCAGGCGTGATGGGCGACTCGGCGCTCATGGTGCGGTCTCTCGTAGCGCCGGCGCGGGCCGGTCGGGGAACCGCATAGTGTAACCGTCGCCAGTCGAGGCGCTTCGGCTGGTATCCGCAGCACGCGGCTGGCGTTCACGAAATCCACCCCGGCGCCTACCTTCAGGCGCCGGGCGTAGGCATACACGCTTGCTGCGCTGCGTTTTGCAGGGCCATTCCAGCCGGGCAAGCCCGGCTCTACGCGTATCCTGCCGTGGAGCGGAACTGCTCCGCTCCACGCCTCGGCCGCCCGTAGGACCGCGCTTGCGCGCGAAGAAGCGTTCCCCGGCAACGCCCCATCGCGCGCGAGCGCGCTTGTGTCTGCGCGAATCCGTAGTCTTGAAGCGGAGAGCGATGTGCGGCACGCCGATGGCGCGCAGTGTTCGAGCACGTGTAGGAGCCAGGACGGCCGCACATCGACCTCGCGCCCCAGCCCGAACAGTTGAACGAGCCGAAGCTCGTACTTCACAAGC
>NTJG01000036.1 GCA_002324875.1 Lysobacteraceae bacterium NML93-0793 | reverse complement strand
CGGCCAACCCGCTGCCGGCCGCCGCGTCCGCGCCGCGCGCCGAACCCGCGCGTTTCGACATCGACGGCCCGACCTTCGCCGAACTGCTGGCGGCCGGCCATCGCGACGACACGCCGCGCGTGGAGCTCGAGCCCGCGCCCATGCCGGCGCGCCCCGTGATGGAGGTGCGCGACGAGATTCCGTCGCCAGCCGTGCGCCCGGCGCCCACGCCGGCACCGCTGGCGGCCGTTCCGAACCCGCCCGCACCGGCGAGCGACGGAGAACTGGCGCAGATGCGCGACGAGCTGTCGCAGATGCGCTCGATGATCGAGCGCGAGATGGCCCGGCTCACCGACGAGCGCCTGCGCGGCTCGCCGGCCCGCGCCCAGGCGATGGAGCTGATGGAGGACTACGGCTTCGATGCAGGCATCACCCGCGACACGGTGCTGCAGATCCCGGCCGACACGCCCGATGCCCGCGTCCGCGGCCTGATGCTGGCGCTGCTGTCCAAGCGGCTGCCGATCTGTCCGATCGATCCGCTGGCCGAGGCCGGCGTGATCGCCCTGGTCGGCCCGACCGGCGCCGGCAAGACCACGACCATCGCCAAGCTCGCCGCGCTCTACGCCGCCCAGCACCAGCCGCGCGACGTGGCCCTGGTGACCACCGACACCTCGCGCGTCGGCGGCCGCGAACAGCTGCATAGCTACGGCCGCCAGCTCGGCATCGCCGTGCACGAGGCCGACACCGAGGCCGGGCTGATCCAGCTGTTGCAGAAGCTGCAGGACTACCGCCTGGTGCTGGTCGACACGGCGGGCCTGAGCCAGCGCGATCGCGCCCTCGCCGGCCAGCTCAACTGGCTGCGCGCCGCGCGCCAGGTACGCACCTTGCTCGTGCTGCCGGCCAACACCCATTTCGCCGACCTCGACGAGGTGGTCCGCCGCTTCGACAGTGCCCGTCCGCAGGGCGTGGTGCTGACCAAGATCGACGAGACCGGCCGACTGGGCAGCGCCCTGTCGGTCGCCGTGGACCACGATCTGCCGCTGACCTGGGTCACCGACGGCCAGCGGATTCCCGAGGATCTGCACCGCGCGAATGCCGCCCACCTGGTCCTGCGTCTTGAAGATCTGCGCCGAGATGCCGATAAGCCGATTGCCCCGGAACATACCCATGCCGTCGCCTGAGCTGCTGCCGATGTCGTCCGCCCCCTTCCAGCCCGTTCGCACCCTCGCCGTCACCGGCGGCAAGGGCGGCGTCGGCAAGACCAACGTGTCGGCCAATCTGTCGGTCGCCCTGTCGGCCCTCGGCCAGCGCACGCTGCTGCTCGACGCCGATCTGGGGCTGGCCAACGTCGACGTGCTGCTGGGCCTGTCGCCCAAGCACACGCTGGCCGATCTGGTCGCCGGCCGCTGCGAACTCGAGGAGGTGATCCTCGAAGGCCCCGGCGGCGTGCTCGTGGTGCCGGCCGCGTCCGGGCGGCGGCACATGGCCGAGCTGCGCCCGGCCGAGCACGCCGGCCTGGTCAACGTCTTCAACGATCTGCAGCGTGACCTCGACCTGCTGGTCGTCGACACCGCCGCCGGCATCACCGACTCGGTGCTGACCTTCTGCCAGGCCGCCCAGGACGCCATTGTGGTGGTCTGTGACGAACCCGCCTCGATCACCGATGCCTACGCGCTGATCAAGGTGCTGGCGCGCGAACGCGGTGTCGACCGGGTGCAGGTGATCGCCAACATGGTGCGCTCGCCGCAGGAAGGGCGGAACCTGCACGAGAAGCTCTCGCGCGTCTGCGAACGCTTCATCGGCGATGTCTCGCTGAACTATCTCGGCGCGGTGCCGCAGTGCGACTGGCTGCGCATGGCCGTGCAGCGCCAGCAGGCTGTCGTGCTGGCGTATCCGGGCAGCCCGTCGGCGCGTGCCCTGGTCGAGATCGCCCAGCGCATCGCCCGCTGGCAGGCGCCCACGGCGCCGCGTGGTCACGTCGAATTCTTCGTCGAGCGCATGCTGCGCCAAGGAGCTCCCGCATGAGCGTCGCCGCGCGTCACTACCAGGCGGTGCAGCGCACCGTCGCCGCGCCCGACCCGATCGTGCAGCACGCCGAACTGGTCCGCCGCATCGCCCATCACCTCGCCGCGCGCCTGCCGGCCAGCGTCGAGATCGACGACCTGATCCAGGCCGGCATGATCGGCCTGCTCGAAGCCTCGCGCAGCTACGACGCAGACCAGGGCGCCTCGTTCGAGACCTACGCCTCGATCCGCATCCGCGGCGCGATGATCGACGAGATCCGCCGCGGCGACTGGGTGCCGCGCTCCGTCCACCGGCGCGCACGCGAAGCCGCCTCGGCGATCCGCGAGATCGAACAGGCCAGCGGCCGTGCGGCCAGCGCCCAGGAAGTCGCGGCGAAGCTGGAACTGTCGATCGACGAGTACATGCGCCTGCTCGAGGATGCGGCCCGCGGCCAGGTGCTGAGCCTCGACTCGCACGTCGAGGACCACGGCGAGGTCGAGCCGGTCAACCGCGGTGGCGGCCCCACCCCGCAGGACACCCTGGTGCGCGGCGAGTTCGGCCGCGAGCTGGTCAATGCGATCGGCCACCTGCCCGAGCGCGAACAGCTGGTGCTCTCGCTGTATTACGAGCAGGAGCTCAACCTCAAGGAAATCGGCGCCGTGCTCGGCGTCAGCGAATCCCGCGTATGCCAGATCCACGGCCAGGCCGTGGTCCGCTTGCGCGGCCGCCTCACCGCCTTCGAGCTTGCCGACACCGGGTTCGGCGCCGACGATTGATGACCGGGGCGTGCACGCCCGCCCGCTTTTCCTCTGGAGTCCGTTTTGAACAAGAACATCCGCATCCTGGTGGTCGACGACTTTTCGACGATGCGCCGGATCGTCAAGAACCTGCTGTCCGACCTCGGTTTCAACAACACCGTCGAGGCCGAGGACGGTCACAGCGCGCTGGCCGTGCTGCGCCAGGACGCGGTGGAGCTCGTCGTCACCGACTGGAACATGCCCGGCATGACCGGTATCGAGCTGCTGCGCGAGATCCGCGCCGACGCCAAGTTCCGCGGCCTGCCGGTGCTGATGGTCACGGCCGAGGCCAAGCGTGAGCAGATCATCGAAGCGGCGCAGAACGGCGTGAACGGCTACATCATCAAGCCGTTCACCGCGCAGACCCTGGAAGAAAAGCTCGGCAAGATCTTCGAGCGCCTGGGAACCGCGGCATGAGCACGCCGGACATCGACCGGACCCGGCTGGCCGGTCTGCTGCACGACGCACTCGAAGCGCTGGAACGCGGCGACGAGGACGGCTGGCGCGCGCATGTCGACGCGCTCGCCAATGCGCGCGCCCGCACCCTGGTCACCGGCCTCGGGCGGCTCGCCAAGGAACTGTCCCAGGCCCTCGGCACGCTGCCGCCGACGCCGGCCGAGGACGCCGGTCTCGACGACGCGTGCGCGCGTCTCGACCACGTGGTCGAAATGACCGAGCAGGCGACGCATCGCACGCTCGACCTGATCGACGACAGCCGCGCCCTCGTGGCGCGCCTCAAGGACGGCCCGCTCGACGACAGCCAGAGCGGCACCGTCGAAGCGCTGCGCGAGAACCTGCGCGAGATGGCGCTGGCGCAGAGTCATCAGGATCTCGGCGGGCAGATCATCCGCCGCGTCGCCGGCATCGTGCGCGGTGTGCACGAAGGCTTCGGCGCGCTCGGCCTGCCGCCCAAGGAAGACAACGCCCGCGGCAATGGACCGGCCGTCAGCGGGCTGGACCGCAACACCGTCGGCCAGAGCGACGCCGACGACCTGTTGTCGAACCTCGGACTCTGATCCCATGCAGGCCTCGCCCGACATCGTCGCCGACTTCGTGCTCGAAGCACGCGAACTGCTCGACGCCCTCGGCGGCCAGCTGGTGGAACTCGAACAGACTCCCGACGACCGCGAGCGCCTCAATGCGGTGTTCCGTGCGTTTCACACATTGAAGGGCGGCGCCGGGTTTCTCGGCGCCACACCGCTGGTGCACCTGTGCCACGCCGCGGAGGAAACCCTGGGCATGGTGCGCGCCGGCGAGGCCGCGCTGTTGCCGCGCCATTTCGACGCCGCGCAGCAGTCGCTGGACTGGCTGCAGGCGATGGTCGACGCGATCGAGGCCGAAGACACCGTGCCGGTGGCCCCGGACGTCCTGATCGCCGGCTTCGCCCCGTTCGACGCGCCCGTGGCCGTCCAGGTGCGTGCAGCGCCGACGCCGGCGCCGGTGGCGGCGGGCGGCGGCGACATGATCACCGATGACGAATTCGAACACCTGCTCGACCAGCTGCACGGCGACGGCGCGCCCGGTCTGCAGCCCGCGCCGCCGGCCGATCCCGGCATGATCGGTGACGACGAGTTCGAAGCCCTGCTCGATCAGCTCCACGGCGGCGCCGCGCCGGGAATGACGCCGCCGACGCCGGTCGTGGCCGCGCCCACCGGCGCCGGCGACATGATCGACGACGCCGAATTCGAAGCCCTGCTCGACCAGCTGCACGGCGGCGGCGCGCCGGGCCTGACGCCGGGAACCGTCGCTGCGTCCCCCGCGGCGCCGACATCGACGATTCCGCCCCCGCCGCCGCGTGCACCTGCGCGTGCCGGCGCTGCCGCGCCCGCACCCAAGCCCGCGGCGGCGTCCGCCGAGCGCGAACAGACGGTGCGTGTCGACACCAAGCGCCTCGACGTCATCGTCGATCTGGTGGGCGAACTGGTGCTGGCCCGCAACCGGCTCAAGACCCTGCGCGCGCGGCTGCGCGACGAGGATCTCGACCGCGCGGTGACCACGCTCGACAATGCGACCGCGCGCCTGCAGGGCGCGGTCATGCGCACGCGCATGCAGCCGGTGGGCAAGGTGTTCTCGCGGTTTCCGAAGCTCGCGCGCGACGTCGCCCGCGCGCTCGACAAGGAAGTGGACCTCGACCTGGTGGGCGCCGACACCGAGCTCGACCGCAACCTCGTCGAAGCCCTCGCCGACCCCTTGATCCACCTGGTGCGCAACGCCATCGATCACGGCATCGAGATGCCCGCGCTGCGCGAGGCGACCGGCAAGCCGCGCGCCGGTCGCGTTCGCCTGAGCGCGCAGCAGCAGGGCGATTACGTCGGCATTGAAATCCAGGACGACGGCGCCGGCATCGATCCCGAGCGGCTGCGCGCCAAGGCGCGCGACAAGGGCCTGATCGACGCCGAGGCCGCCGCCCGGCTCAGCGCCGAGGAATGCCTCAACCTGATCTTCATGGCCGGCTTCTCCACGCGCGACGAGGTCAGCGACATCTCCGGTCGCGGCGTCGGCATGGACGTGGTCCAGTCGCGCATCCGCGAACTCGGCGGACAGATCCAGGTGCACTCCGAACTCGGCCGCGGCAGCCGCTTCTCGCTGCGCGTGCCGCTGACGCTCGCGATCCTGCCCACGCTTCTGGTGCATGCCGCGGGCGATGCTTATGCGCTGCCGCTGGCCCGGGTGCAGGAAGTGCTGCACGCGCCGGCGCGCACCGTGAACTGGTTCGACGGCCGCGCCGCGCTCGACCGCCGCTCGCATACGCTGTCGCTGCTCGATCTGCGCCACTGGCTGGGCCAGCCGGCACTCGATGGCCCGCTGCTCACCATCGTCGTCCTGCAGCGCGGCGACAGCCGCTTCGGCCTCGTCGTCGACGAAGTGCGCGGCCGCGAGGAAGTGGTCATCAAGGCGCTGCCGCGCGCCCTGCGCGGTCTGCCCGGCTACGCCGGTGCGACCCTGATCGGCGACGGCCGTCTGGCGCTGATCCTGGATGTGGATGCGTTGAAGAAGCCGTGATTTGCGGCCGGGATTGGGGAGTCGGGATTGGGGCTTCGAAAAGGCTGCCCTCTCAGCCCTTGGCAACTGCACGACAGTCGTTCTGGACACCTCTGCTCTTGACCGTCATTCCCGCGAAAGCGGGAATCCAGCGCCTTTGATCTCCCGGGCTTGAAATCGATGACTCCCGCTTTCGCGGGAATGACGGAAGTTGCTCAGACCGTCCAGGCTTCCGAGCAGCGGATGCTCTGGACGGGCGCCAGACCAACGCTTCCGAATCCCCAATCCCGACTCCCCAATCCCGACCTCTACTCAAGTCCCCCCGAGCCCCGCCGATACACGCACCATGGATATTTTCAGCGTCGTCGGACTCGTGCTCGCCCTGGTGGCCTTGCTGGGCGGCAGCATCCTCAAGGGGGCCGGACTCAGTGCGCTGTGGTCGCCGGCCGCGTTCGTGATCGTCATGGTCGGCACCGTCGCCGCCATCCTGCTGCACACGCCTGCGGCGGTGTTCAAGCGGGCGCTGCGCATCGCCAGCTGGACCATCAAGCCGCCGGTCTCGGATCGCGAGGCGCTGATCGCGCAGATGCTCGAGTGGAGCAACGTCTCGCGCAAGCAGGGCCTGCTGGGTCTGGAAAGCCACGTCGCCGCGCAGAGCGATCCCTTCCTCAAGAAGGGTCTGCAGATGCTGGTCGACGGTGTCGAACCCGAAGCCATCCGGCACATGCTCGAGATCGAGCTGCAGGGCGAGGAGCACAACGATCTGGCCGCCGCCAAGGTGTTCGAGGGCATGGGCATCTACGCACCGACCCTCGGCATCGTCGGCGCCGTGCTGGGCCTGATCGCGGTGATGAAGAACCTCGCCGACCCGAGCAAGCTCGGCACCGGCATCGCCGCGGCCTTCACCGCGACCATCTACGGCATCGCGTCAGCCAACATGTTCTTCCTGCCGATGGCGGCCAAGCTCAAGAGCGTGATCGGCCGGCGCAGCGGCGAGCGCGAGCTCGCCATCGAAGGGCTGATCGCCATCGCCCAGGGCGAGAATCCGCGCAACATCGAAGCACGGCTCGCCGGCTTCCTGCACTGACGCCGCCATGGCCCGCAAACGACATCACGAGGAGCACGCCAACCACGAAGCCTGGGCCATCCCCTACGGCGACCTGGTGACGTTGCTGCTCGCGTTCTTCGTGGTCATGTACGCGGTGTCGTCGCTCAACGAGGGCAAGTACCGCGCCGTCGCCGCGTCGCTGGCCAGCGCCTTCAGCGCGCCACCGAGTGCGCTGGAGCCGATCCAGATCGGCGACAACATGAAGCAGGAAGCCAGCATCGGCCGGCCGACGGCGATTCCGCGTGGCGCGGTCCAGGGTCCGGCCTCCAATCCGGTGATGGATTCACCGCTCAAGCCGATGCTCGAATCGAAACTGCGCGCCGACCGGATCGGCGACGGCGGCGCGGACGCCGCCTCGATCGCGGCCTCGCGCGAGCAGCTCTCGCGCATCGCCCTGCAGCTCGAGGACACGCTCTCGGACATGGTGCGTGCGCGTCTGATCACCGTGCGCCGCACCGATCTCTGGCTCGAAGTCGAGATCAACAGCGACATCCTGTTCCAGAGCGGATCGGCATCGCTCGATTTCGGCGCCCAGGAATTGTTGAACCGGCTGGCCTCGGTCCTGCGCGACCTGCCCAATCCGATCCGGATCGAGGGCTATACCGACGACCGACCGATCGCCACGGCGCAGTTTCCGTCCAACTGGGAACTCTCGGCCGCGCGCGCGGCGAGCGTCGTGCATCTGTTCGTGCGTGAGCGCTTCGCGCCCGAGCGCCTGGTGATGGTCGGCTACGGCCAGTTCCGGCCGAAGGCCGCCAACGACACCGACGCCGGCCGCAACGCCAACCGCCGCGTGGTGCTGATGGTGCTGGCCACGCCCGGCGCGGCGGCGCCCGACCCCGCGCCGGCGGTGAAGTCCGAACCCGGCGCGCCGATCTATCCCTCCGCTCCGGTGCCGACACCCGCCGTGGCGCGAACCACACCCCTTCCGTCCCCTCCCACCCCGCAAGGAGACAGCTGATGCGCGTCTGGGCGATCGCCAACCAGAAGGGAGGCGTGGGCAAGACCACGACCTCGCTCGCCCTCGGACGCGCGATGGTCGCGCGCGGGCTGCGTGTGCTCCTGGTCGACCTCGACCCGCATGCCTCGATGACGCGCGCCTTCGGCGTGCCCAGCGAGCCGCAGCCGCCGGGCGTCGTCGACCTGTTCGGCGCGCCGCCGCCGACGCTCGCGTCGCTGCTGCGTCCCTCGCCGACCGAAGGGCTCGACTTCGTCTGCGCACAGACCGCGCTGGCCACGCTGGAGCGCCGCAGCGCCACCCAGCCGGGGCTGGGACTCGCGCTGTCGCAGGCCATCACCCGCCACGACGGCGGTCACGACGCCATCCTGCTCGACTGTCCGCCCACGCTGGGCCTGCTGATGGTCAATGCGCTGGCCGCCGCCGACCGCCTGATCGTGCCCACCCAGTGCGAGCCGCTGGCGCTGTACGGTCTGGCCGGCATGGTGCGCACGGGCGAGATGGTGGAACGCTCGCGCCAGCGCCCGCTGCCGACCTCGATCATTCCGACCATGTACGACCGGCGCACCCGGATCGGGCGCGACACCCTGGCCCAGCTGCAGGTCGAATACGACGGCCGCATCTGGAGTGAAGCGGTGCCGGTCGACACCCAGCTCAGCAATGCCGATGCGCTGGCCCAGCAGGTGTTCAGCGGTGATCCGCCGGGCCGCGCCCTGGCCGCCTATGCGCGCGCGCTTGACTGGCTCATGGACGAGGATCGTGCGCTGGAGGCGGCGGCATGAGCGCGGTCGGCGTCGTCGACGACTATCTCGGCATGCTGCTGTCGACGCCTGCGCCCGCCTCCGCGCCTGCACCTGTGCCCGTGCCCGCCGCCGTGGCGGACGTGGCGCCCGCGCGCCCAGCCGTGGCGCCGCCGCCGGCGCCCCCTGCGGCGAAGCCCGAGGCCCTTGCG
>NTJG01000035.1 GCA_002324875.1 Lysobacteraceae bacterium NML93-0793 | reverse complement strand
GCAAGGCAAGTGCGCCAAGCTCGCTGTCACCGCCTGCATGCGAGTCCTCCTGATCCGTCTCAATGCCATGGCCCGAGACGGGACTGAATGGAGAACACTGCCTGGGTGAGAAGACAGTTGCTCCTACGGGCGTCAGCGCTTGGTCGTCACCGCGCGCCGCAGGTTGTGTCGCGCCTGGGCGTCGAAGCGCGCATGGAAGCCGTCGTCGAGGAAGATCCGTTCGCGTGCCAGTAGCGCCTTCAGGAAGCGGCGCCGGTTCAGCGCGTACAGCCAGCCCGGCACGTGACGGTACTCGGCGGCGATGCCGCGATCGTAGGCGTCGAACGCAGCCGGGTCCGCGCCGAGGATCGCCATGTCGCAGTCGAGGAAGCGGCGCGTGTCGTCGCCGATCGGATCGGCCGGGAAATCGCCGGGCGCATGCCGGCCATGGCGGGCGGTCAGTTCGATCAGGTCGACGATGCGCGCGATGTCGATGCCGGCGCCCGGCAGCCACTGCGCGACCGCATCGCCGGCCATCCGCGCCGACCGCGCCTCGTTGTCGTCGCGGCCGGCCTCGTAGATGGCGTCGTGGTAGAGGATCGCCAGGTAGATCTCGACCGGCTGCGCCCAGCCGGTGTCCGCGGCGACGTGGTCATAGTGGCGCAGCAGTTCGGCGACGTGGTCGAGGTTGTGGTACGCGCGGGGCGGCGTCGAATAGGCCGCTTCCAGCGCATCGCGCATCGGCTGTGGCAGGTCCAGCGGCGCATCGATCGCGGGCATCGTGCTCACCCCGGCTGCCAGGGGCGCACGACCAGCAGCGCACCGACGCAGACCAGCGTCGCGCCGGCGAGGCGCAGCAGGTCCACCGGGCGCGGCTGCGACAGCACGCCGAAGTGGTCGACGAGCAGCGAGCCGACGACCTGCCCGAAGACGATCAGGCAGATCAGTCCGGCCGCACCGAGCCGGGGCACCAGCAGCGTGCCGCTGAACACGAACACCGCGCCGATCAGGCCGCCGAGCCACAGCCACGCCGGCAGCGCCGCCAGTTCGCGCACCGATGGCCAGGGCGTGCGAGTGGCGAGCAGCACCAGCGCGAGCGCAACGGTGCCGACCGCGAACGAGACGAACGACGCGAACAGCGGCCCTTGGGTCAGCGCGCCGAGTCGCGCGTTCAACAGTGCCTGCAGGGGCAGCACCATGCCGATGAGTGCGGCGAGCACGATGCTGGACAGCAGCCAGACGTTCATGGATATCTCCGGATCGATGCTGACGATGGATCAATGATTCGTCGACCCGTCATTCCCGTGGCTCTCAACAGACGCATGTCTGGTCAAGCGGGAATCCATGGACGTCACGATCACGAACCAAGCCCATGGATCCCCGCTTTCGCGGGGATGACGAAATCAAGTTTTCGAAGGCGGAAACAGTGTAGGACCACGAACCGCCATGCCCCGTGGACGCCATCACCGTGCTACCGCATCCCGCGGCAACGACAGCAACGCGCCCAGGCTCAGCAGCGCCGCGGCGACCAGATACCAGCCGACCGACTGCAACCCGTACGTGCCGGCGAGCCAGGTCGCGATGTACGGCGCCAGCGACGCACCGAAGATGCCGGCCAGATTGAACGCCAGCGACGCGCCGGTGTAGCGCACGGCGGTCGGGAACTGTTCGGCCAGCAGCGTGCCGACCGGGCCGTAGGTCAGTCCCATCAGACCGAGCCCGAGCATCAGGAACGCCAGCGTGCCGGCGGTGCTGCCGGCGACGAACAGCGGCGCGAAGCCGAGGCCGAACAGCGCGATCGCGACGCTGGCGGCGATCATCGCCCGGCGCCGGCCGACGCGGTCGGCGTACAGCGCGGCGATCGGGATCGTCGCCGCGAAGCAGACCACGCCGGCCAGTTGCAGCACGAGGAACTGTTCGCGCGTATAGCCCAGCCGCGACGTGCCCCAGCTCAGCGCGAACACCGTCATCAGGTAGAACAGCACGAACGTCGCCAGCGCCAGCAGCGTGCCGGCCAGCACGCCGCGCCACTCGTGCACCAGCACGTCGCGCATCGGCAGGCGTACGCGCTCGCGCCGGTCGAGCACCTTCTGGAAGTCCGGCGTCTCGGTGATCCGCAGCCGCACCCACAGGCCGACCAGCACCAGCACCGCGCTGGCGAGGAACGGGATGCGCCAGCCCCAGGCCAGGAACGCGGTCTCCTCCATCACCGCTGTCAGCAGCAGGAACACGCCGGTCGCCATGAAGAAGCCGATCGGCGCGCCCAGCTGGGGAAACATGCCGTACCACGCGCGCTTGCCGGGCGGCGCGTTCTCGGTCGCCAGCAGCACCGCTCCGCCCCATTCGCCGCCGAGACCCAGGCCCTGCCCGAAGCGGCACAGTGCCAGCAGCGCCGGCGCGGCGACGCCGATCTGCGCATGGGTCGGCAGCAGGCCGATCACGACGGTCGAGATGCCCATCGTCAACAACGCGGCGACCAGGGTCGCCTTGCGCCCGACGCGATCCCCGTAGTGCCCGAACACCGCCGAGCCGATCGGCCGGGCGAAGAACGCGAGCGCGAACGTCGCCAGCGATTGCAGCGTCGACGATGCCGGATCGTCCGACGGGAAGAACAGCGCCGGGAACACCAGCACCGCCGCCGTGGCGTAGATGTAGAAGTCGAAGAACTCGATCGTCGTGCCGATCAGGCTCGCGAACAGGACGCGGCCCTTCGAGTTGGTGGCCGGGGCATCGGGCATGCAGGCAGTGGAAAACGGAAAAGATGCCGCATTCTGCATCGGGAATGGGCCGGGTGGCGGTCGGCTCCGGAAGCGGCGCCTCCGGATCGCGACTGCATTTCCATGGACGGCTCCGTCGTGCGGGAATCCCGTTCGGACGCGGTCGAACAGAACGCGCCGCCTGCACAGGTCAGCGCCATGCACGCCACTCGGAACGGAGAGCGCAACCCGCAGCTCCCTCCTGCACGCGCTGCCGACCACGCGTGTCGCGGCGGTCGTCGAGCCTGCCACCTCGCGACATCAGCACCGCGATCGGCCGGGTGCCACGGAATTCGGAGAACACGATCACCAGCGCGGAGGCGATCGGAACCGCGAGGAAGGCGCCGGCGATGCCCCACAGGCTGGCCCAGACGGTCAGGCTGGCGAGGATCACGTTGATCAAGGTCTTGATCGCGAGGTACTGGCCGATCCGGCTGTTGATGCTGTCGACGACGTCGCGGATGCGCGCGACCGCATGCGGGTCGTCCGAGAGCATGCCGAGCTTGGCTCTGAACTTGCGCTTCTCGATCAGCAGGAAGGCGACGTAGACGAAGACGATCACCACCGCGGAGGCGAAGCCGGTCACCGACATGACCTTCGGACCGATCAGTTTCTGCAGACGCCATTGCTCGAGCAGTCCCTCGCGCAACGTGGTCCATGTCGGCGCGGCCTCGACGCCGAAGAATTCCGCGACCTGCTGGATCCGCGCCAGCAGCAGCTCCTGATACGTGGGCGCCTGCTGCACCAGACGGCCGACATTGTTCACAGCCAACGACACGCACGCCGCCAGCAGGCCGGCGATGGCCAGGATCGAAAGCGTGTAGCGCAGCCAGGCCGGCAACCGGGCGCCGACCGCCGGCAGTCGCTCCAGCGCCCGCGCCAGGCCGACGATCACATAGGCGAGCAGCACCGCGAACACGATCGGTATGAACACGGAACGGCCGACGTGCAGCACCCGGCTGATGATCGTGGCGAGGACGACGCCGTAGACGATCGCCTGCAACCGGTTGTTCACCATTACCCGCCTGTTCGCAGTCGCCGCTGCGCGCGGCCCTGGTCAATGAAGGTGTTCATGCGTCTCCTCGGCATCCATGGGACACGGGGCGATCCGGGCGGCCGCCGCTCGTGGTCTTCCGTATCGCTCCCGGGCGCGATGCGAAGCGCCCGCGAAAGCGTCGCGAACGGGAAGCGGGCGCCAGCCCGACATCGCTGCTCGCCCGCTTCCGGAAGCGCGAGCGCCTGGACCTGCGCGGGCTCCACGCCGCACGCTCCGCTCACAGCACGAACGTCTGCCCCTGCAGCGGCACCGTCGCCGGCCAGCCGAGTTCGCGGCCGATGCGTTCGCGCAGCGCCTCCGACGCCGCGGGTTCGCCGTGGACGATGAACACCTGTCGCGGCGGGCGGCGGAAACCCGACAGCCAGCGCATAAGTTCGTCGCTGTCGGCATGCGCCGACAGCATCGGCAGCTCGGCGACCTCGGCGGCCACCGGCACCCAGCGGCCATGCAGCCTGACCTCGCGCGCGCCGTCGAGCAGCTTGCGTCCGCGCGTGCCGGCGGCCTGGAAGCCCGAGAACAGCAGCGTGTTGCGGTGGTCGGGCGCGAACGCGGCGATGTGGTGCAGCACGCGGCCGCCGGTCGCCATGCCGCTCGCGGAGATGATGACCTTCGGATAGCGGTTGGCTGACAGCGCCGTCGATTCCCCGACATCGCGCACATAGGTCACCGCGGCGCAGGCCGCCTCGTAGTCGCGGCGATCGAGCCGGTGTTCGTCGTCGTAGCGGTGCAGCAGCAACGTCGCGCTGCCGGCCATCGGGCTGTCCAGGTAGACCGGCACGTTGCGCAGCCGCCCGGCCTGCCGCAACTGCCACAGGTGGTGGATCAGCGATTGCGCGCGGCCGACCGCGAACGCCGGAATCACTACGGTGCCGCCGCGCTGCACGGTGCGCTCGATCACCGCGCCCAGCGCCTCGACCGGATCGGCCGGCGCGTGGCGGCGGTCGCCGTAGGTCGATTCGATGACGACGGCATCGGCGTCGGGCACGGGTTCGGGATCGTGCATCACCGTGTCGCCGTAGCGGCCGAGATCGCCGGAGAACACGACGGTGCGTCCGCCGATGTCGATCCGCGCGGTGGCCGCGCCGAGCATGTGGCCGGCGCGGCGGAACGTCAGCGTCGCGCCACCGGGCAATGCGACCGTGCGGTGCAGCGGCGCCGGCGCGAACGCGGCGATCGCGCGCTCGGCGTCGCCGCTCGCGTACAGCGGCAGCGCCGGGTGGTGCTTCGAGAACCCCTTGCGGTTCGCGAACTCGGCCTCCCGCTCCTGCAGGAACGCGCTGTCGCGCAGGATCAGCGCCGCGACGTCTCCGGTGGCCGGCGTCAGGTGGACCTTGCCGGCGAAGCCGTCGCGCACCAGCCGCGGCAGGTAGCCGCTGTGGTCGAGATGGGCATGGGTCAGCACGACCGCGTCGATCGTCGGCGGCGCGACCGGCAGCGGCCGCCAGTTGAGTTCGCGCAGGTTCTTCAGGCCCTGGAACAGGCCGCAGTCGACCAGCACGCGGGTGTCGCCGTGGGTCAGCAGGTGCCGAGAGCCGGTGACGGTGCCGGCGCCGCCGTGGCTGGTGAACGTGAGCATCGTCAGTGGATTCCGGCATCCGGTTCGAGCAGGTCGGCCGGATCGCCGACCCCGTCGATCGCGCGCCGCTGCGCCGGACCGAGCAGCGTGGCGCGATCCAGGCCGGCGACCGCCGCCGCGGCATCGACCGCATGCGCCCAGGTGCAGCGGTTGGCGAACAGCATGCCTGCGACGTCGAGCGTGCCGCCGCGGCTGATGTAGCCGAGCGCGCGCGTCGTCGCCGGGCCGTCATCGATCCGGCGCAGCACGCCGATCATCGGTTCGGGCCGGGTATGGCTGAGGAGTACGCGCGGCAGGCCGGGCGGGAACAGCGCGTGCAGCGTCGCGTCGTCGTCGACGAACGCCGCTTCGAGCCCGTCGCGCGGGGTCCGCAGACGGCCCGGCTCCATCACCGCGGTCACGCAGGCGCGATGGCCCAGCGCGGCGAGATGCGCCTGCGCCTTCAGCGCCTCGTCGAGCTGGTAGGCGCCGATCGCGACGAACTGCAGCGCCGCGTCCGCCGGATCGCCGGCGACGTGCGCCGCGCCGCGCGCAACCGCCGCCTGTGCGCCGTCGGCATCGAAGCGCTGCGTCACCTCGCGCTTGGACACGACGACGCAGGCCACCTGGCCACGCCCGCCGTAGACGTCGCGCAGCGCCGCCACCGCGGTGTTGCCGTCGACCGGGAACAGCACGCGCGCGGTGTCCGACATCTCGCCGAGCAACGCCTCGCCGATCGTCGGATCCTGGTGCGACTGCTCGTTCTTGCTGTTCTCCCAGGTGTGCGAGGTCACCACCAGCGGCACCGACAGCCAGCCCGGCGCGTGGCCGAGTTCCTTCTGCCGGCGCGCGAAGATGATCTCCTGGCGCATCAGGCCGAGCATCTTCACCGCGAACGCCTCGTAGCTGACGATCAGGTTCAGGGCGCCCTTGTTGCCCAGCGCCGCGGCGGCAACCGCCTCCTCGTTGAGCGCGGTGATCACCGCGCCGTGCAGGTCCTCGGGCACGCCCGGCTCGGGTTCGTTGACGCGGTGCTTCAGCAGCGCCAGCGTGCCGCCCATCTTGTTGCTGGCCAGTTCGTCGGGATTGCCGATGCGCACGCGCAGGTCCGGATTGGCCTGCGCCAGCGCCGCGAACCACCGGTCCAGCGCGGTCATCGCGCTGCCCGTGCCGCCGCGCGGTTCCCATGCCGGGACCGGCAGGTGCGGCGCATCGGGATGGCGGCGTGCGAGCGGGTGCGCGCTTTCGCGCGGGCGGCGCTGGCGCGCATGGACGTCCAGTGCGGCGAGCGCGGCGTCGAGGTCGTCGGGCGGCACGTGCAGCGTCCCGGCGCTGGCGTTGAACGCCATGCGCGCGTCGGCGTCGACGTGCGGATTGCCGGCCAGCGGCAGGTTGTGCGCGGCATTGGTGCCGGCGCCGGGAAAACCGAAGCCCTTCTCGGTCTCGGCGATCACGTACGGCAACGGCGCGGGATAGCGCCGGTCGGGCGCGTCGGCGAACGCGCGCAGCGCGTCCTCGGATTCGACGATGGCCCAGGCGATCGCGGCCGGGTCTCGGCCGTCGACGATCACCGGCACGAAGCCGTTGTGGCGCACGTCCTCGGCCAGCCACGCCGCGCCGCCCTCCTGCACGATCTGCGTGCGCTGCTCGATGCGGCGGCCGTTGAGGATCATCACCGGCACCACCAGCCCGCTGTCGCACGCGCGCCACCAGCGCGGCGCCCAGTCCGGTCCGCGCTGTTCCTCGAACGCGCCGTCGCTGAGGAACGCGACCAGGCGTTCGCCCGCCAGCGGCATGTGCACGTATTGCAGTTCGGCGAAGCCGAGATAGCCGCCTTCGGACACTGCGCCGGCGGTGTTCGGGCCTGCATGGCTTCCCAGCGGCACTGCGGGCTGCCCGTCGGCGCCGATGGCGTAGGAATAGAAGTCCGCGATCAGCCGCGACAGCCCGGCCTCGCTGCGGTCGTAACGCGCGCGCTGGGCCTCGGAAACGTCGCCGATCAGCGCGTTGACCGCCTCGATCGCGGCGACGCAATGGCCCTGCCCCATCACCCAGCCGCGGGTATCGCCGGTCAGCGCGTTGGCCAGCAGGTAGCCGACGAAGGCTTGGACCATGTTCAGCGCGCCACCGGTGTGGCCTTCCGGCACCGGCTTGAAGTCTTCGGCCGCCAGCGGCGTGCCCGACAGGTCGATGCGCCGTGCATAGGTCATGTGCGCGACGACGTTCATTGCCGTGCAGGTCAGACGGTCGGCCGCGGCCAGCAGAGCGTAGGCGGCATCCGCATCCTCGAGCCGGCCGTCGGCGAGCAGCCGTGCGACCAGCGCGTCGACGCGTTCGACGGTGTCCGGCCGGTGGACGATCGGGCCGTGGCCGGCGAGCCAGCAGGTCCGCGATTGCTCATGCGTCATCATGCGTCTCCTTCGTCTCGAGCAGGGCGCGCGCGTAGCGCGCGGCGATCCACTCTTCGTTGGTCGGTTCGACGCCGACGATCACGCCGCTGCCGGCGGCCGAAATCACCGGCGCATCGGCGGCGTTGGCATCGGCATCGAGCCGTACGCCGAGAAAGCCGAGACCGGTGCAGACGCGCTCGCGGATCGCCGGGTTGTGTTCGCCGACGCCGGCGGTGAACACCAGCAGGTCGAGCCCGCCGAGCACCGCGGCCAGCGCGCCGATCTCGCGCACGATGCGGCGCACGTACAGCGCCAGCGCGTCGCGGGCGCGCGCGGCATCTTCGCCGTCGCCATCCTCCAGCCGCAGCAGCACGCGCGGTTCGGACGAAGTCCCGGACACTCCGAGCAGGCCGGATTCGTGGTAGAGCAACTGCGCGACGCGTTCGAGCGACAGCTTCTCGATCTCCATCAGGTACAGCAGCGCGCCGGGATCGAGCGCGCCGGTACGCGTGCCCATCATCAGGCCGTCGAGCGCGGAGAAGCCCATCGTCGTCGCGACGCTTTCGAGGTTCCGCATCGCGCACAGGCTGGCGCCGCTGCCGAGATGCGCGACGATCGTGCGCCCGCGCGCGACATCGCCGTGACGCTCGGGCAGCGCGGTGGCCATGTATGCATACGACAGGCCGTGGAAGCCGTAGCGGCGCAGCCCGCGGTCCCAGGCCGAATGCGGCAACGGCAGCTGGCGTTCGACCTTCGGCAGCGTGTGGTGGAACGCGGTGTCGAAACAGGCGACCTGGGCGATATCCGGCCGCTCGCGCAGCAGGATCTCCATCGCCTCCAGCGCGAACGGCTGGTGCAGCGGCGCCAGCGGGACGTAGGACGTCAGGTCGGCGAGCACGGCCGCATCGACGCGCACCGGCGCCGAATACTTCGCGCCGCCGTGCACGACCCGGTGCGCGACCGCGACGACGCGGCGGCCGTCGAGCCGCGCGACCACGCGTTCGCGGATCAGCTGCAGCGCGGCACGGTGCGGATGGCCACCGTCGAGCTCGACCGCGAACGGCGCGACCCCGCTCTCGCCGAAGTCCGGCGTCGGCCCGCCGATGCCCTGCACCTTGCCGTTCCACAACGGCGTACGCGGCAGCGGCTCGGCGGCCGCATCGAACACCGCGAATTTGATGCTCGACGAACCGCAGTTGAGCACCAGCACCAGATCGGAATCGTCATACATCACGACGGCCTCAGCGTGCGGTGTAGCCGCCGTCGACGACGAGCGCGCTGCCGGTGATGAAGCTCGCGCCGTCCGACAGCAGGAACGCGACCGCATGCGCGATCTCCTCCGACCGGCCGAGACGTCCGATCGGATGCAGGCCGACGGCGGCGGCGCGGGTGTCGGCATCGAGCGCATCGAGAATCGGCGTGTCGACGTAGCCCGGATGGATCGAATTGATCCGCACGCCCCGGCCCGAATAGGCGAGCGCCGCAGAACGGGTCAGTCCGGTGACGCCATGCTTGGCCGCGACATAGGCCGGCGCATCGGCATCGCCGACGAGGCCCAGGATCGACGACATGTTGACGATCGCGCCGCCGCCGGCCGCGAGGATCGCCGGGATCTGATAGCGCAGGCCGTACTGCACGCCGCCGAGGTTGACGTCGATGACGCGCTGCCAGTCGTCCGGTTCCAGTTCGCCGGCCGGCAGCAGCGTGCCACTGATGCCGGCGTTGTTGAACGCGAAATGCAGCGCGCCGAAGGTGTCGACCGCGCTGGCGACCGCGGCCTTGAAATCCGTCGCGCGTGCGACATCGGCGACGTTGGCGAGCGCGCGGCCGCCGTCGGCGACGATCGCGTCGACGATCCGCCCGACGGCCGCGCCGTCGATGTCCGACACCACCACCGCCAGTCCGTTGCGCGCGAGCAGCCGCGCGGTAGCTTCGCCGATCCCCGAGCCGGCGCCGGTGACGAGGGCGACATCGCCCGTGAACGTGTACTGCATTGGAATCCTCCTGTGCTGCGTCGGATCCGCTAGGTGATCCGGCGTCCGGGACGTAACGCCGCCTACGGCGGCGCGTCGCGATAACGGTGCGCCAGCAGCAGCGCGATCGCGCACGAGGCGATCCGCGCGTCGCGGCTGTCGGCGCGGCTGGTCAGCACCACCGGCACCTTCGCGCCCATGACGATGCCGGCGCTGGTCGCCTCGCCCATGTACATCAGCTGCTTGGCGAGCATGTTGCCGCTCTCAAGATCCGGTACGACCAGCACGTCGGCCTGTCCGGCGACGGCGGAGACGATGCCCTTGGTGCGCGCCGCGGCGATCGAGACCGCGTTGTCGAACGCGAGCGGGCCGTCGAGCAGGCCGCCGGTGATCTGGCCGCGGTCGGCCATCTTGCACAGCGCGGCGGCATCGAGCGTGGCCGGCATCGACGGCGTCACCGTTTCCACCGCGGCCAGGATCGCGACCTTCGGTTCGGCGACGCCGATCGTCTGCGCGAGCTCGATCGCGTTGCGCACGATGTCGGCCTTCTGCGCCAGGTCCGGCGCGAGGTTGATCGCCGCGTCGGTGACGATGAACGGCCGCGGATAGTGCGGCGTCTGCAGCACGAAGCAGTGGCTGACGCGGCGCTTGGTGCGCAGCCCGGCCTCGCGCGCGACCACCGCGGCCATCAGTTCGTCGGTGTGCAGGCTACCCTTCATCAGCGCCTCGACCTCGCCGCTCGCGGCCAGCTGCGCGGCGCGCGCGGCGGCGGCGTGGCTGTGCGCCACGTCGTCGATGGCGATCCCGGCGAGGTCCAGGCCCTGTTCCGCCGCGAACGCGTCGATCCGCGTGCGCGGCCCGACCAGCACCGGCACGATCAACCCGGCATCGCGCGCGTCGAGCGCGGCCGACAGGCTGGGCGCATCGCAGGGATGCACGACCGCCACGCGCACCGCCTCCAGCGACGCGACGTGCGCGAGCAGGCGCTCGAGACCGTCGTGGCCGGCGACGCCGAGCCGGATCTCCGGCAGCGCGGTCCGCGCGCGCTCGATACGTTCGTCGGGCGCGATCACCTGCGCTTCGCCGTCGATCACCGTCGTGCCGTCCTGGTTGGTGCAGGTGCAGGCCAGGGTCACGCGCCGCGACGCCGGGTCCTTGCCGGTCACCGACACCGTGATCGCCAGCCTGTCGCCGAGCCGCACCGGCGCACGGAAGTGCAGCGCCTGGTCGAGATAGATCGTGCCCGGCCCCGGCAGCCGGGTGCCGAGCACCGCCGAGATCAGCGCGCCGCTCCACATGCCGTGCGCGACCACGCCCTGGAAGCGCGAGGACGCCGCGAACGCGGGATCAACGTGCTGCGGATTCACGTCACCGGACAGGATCGCGAACAGCTGGATGTCCTGTTGCGTCAGCGTGCGCTCGATGCCGGCGCTGTCGCCGATCGCGATCTCGTCGAAGGTGCGGTTGCGCAGCACGCGCAGCGCCTGCCCCGGACCGTCGCTCGCGTTCACGGCGCGGCCGCCGGTGCCTGCGCGCCGCGCACGATCAGCGTGTCGGCATCGACATTGGTCACGATGCGCCGCGCGACGCTGCCGACCGCGAGCTCGTACATCGCGCCGCGCCCGTGGGTGCCGACGACGACGAGTTCGGTGCCGAAGGTCTCGACGTGCTGCTGCGCGAGCCGCGCCGGATCGCCGTACTCGATCACCAGGTCGATGTCCTCGCCGGCAGCGCCGAGCGCGCGCAGGAACGCCGCGCCTTCGTCCTGCAGCTGCCGGCGCCCCTGCGCGACCGCTGCGTCGCGACCGGTGTCCATCAGCCCGAGCATCGGGATCGTGAAGCCGTGCAGCAGCGTGAACCGTGCATCGGGAAACAACGCGCGGGCGCGGCGCAGCGCGTGCTCCGACGGCTCGCTGAAGTCGCTGGCGACGAGCACGCGCCGGTAGTCGCTGCGCACCCAGTCGCGGACCAGCAGCAGCGCGATCTCCGGCCGGCGCAGCAGGCGGTCGACCGTCGAACCGAGGATCGTCGGGCCGAGCACGCCTTCGCGCACCGGTCCGCCGACGACGAGCGCACGGTCGCCGAGCCCGTCCAGCAGCGCCGTCAGATGGTCGCCGGCATCGCCTTCGGCGACGCGCAGGCGCCAGTCGACGTCGCCGGCCAGCTGGCGCCGCAGCCGCCGTTCCGCGTGCACCGTCGGCGACGGCCGCAGGTACCACGCCGGCGCGTCCTGGCGCAGCATCTCGCGCGCCTGCGCGCGGCCGGGT
>NTJG01000034.1 GCA_002324875.1 Lysobacteraceae bacterium NML93-0793 | reverse complement strand
GCTTGTGAAGTACGAGCTTCGGCTCGTTCAACTGTTCGGGCTGGGGCGCGAGGTCGATGTGCGGCCGTCCTGGCTCCTACACGTGCTCGAACACTGCGCGCCATCGGCGTGCCGCACATCGCTCTCCACTTCAAGACTACGGATTCGCGCAGACACAAGCGCTCGCGCGCGCGATGGGGCCTTCAGCAGAAACGCCGATCTCGCGACAACCGCGTCGCGTAAAAGCCCTTCGCGCGCGAGCGCGCTCCTACAGCGGCGTTGCAACGGCTGCCAACCGGGAGCGGCAGCCGCTGCTGCACATCGAACGACCCGTCACAACCACCTTCAGCGGCAGTTGGCCTGCGCCACCGCCAGTCGCTGCGCGGCGGCATTGCGTTCGCGCGCGATCGCGCGCTGCTGCATGTCGCGTTGCGCGCGCAGGCCGGAGCGGTCGGTCACGTCGGTGGCATCGGCGCCCGTCGCAGCGCGGCGGGTGTCGGTCGCGGCCAGGCGTCGCTGCGCCGCGGCGATGCGCTGGTCCGATGTCGGCTGCACCACGCGCTGCGCTGTCTCCAGGCAACGCTGCTGCGGTGTGAGCGCCGGCACCGGTGCGGCCGGGCGTGTGACATCAGGTGACAGCTGGCGCGGCGGCTCGACCGCGCGCAGGCCGGACCGCGGTGGCGGATCGGCCGGATTGCGCAGCGTCTGCGCCGAAACCGTGGTCGCGGCGGACAGCGCCAGCATTCCCATCATCAGCACAGAACGCCACATGAGACCTCCATCGAGCCGCATGCGGGCGCATGCCGGTGCCTGAAGAGATGACCACCGCGGCGCTCGGGTTCAAGGCAGACGCGGGTGTGCCCTGGCTGCCGGTTCATGGTCCGCTGCTCAGGCGCCACGCACGGCCGGCGCGGGGTGACGACGTCCCGACGCATCTTCAGCCCGGCACAGGCCCGCAATCGGCGACGGCGGCTGCGCCGGCACCTCGGACGGAATCGCCACCGGTTCCTCGTCCGGCAGCATGCGTGCGCTGCGCCAGCCGCCCCAGCGGTAATAGCCGGTCGCCAGTGCCATCGCGCAGATCGCGCTGGCCGGAAAGCTCCACCAGATCGCGTCCACGCCCAGCACGGGCTGCAGCCACGTCGCGAACGGCACGCGCACGCCCCACAGCGTGACCGCCAGGATCAGCAGCGGCGGCAGCACCGCGCCCGTCGAGCGCACCACGCCGAACAGCACGAAGGTCACGCCGAAGAACAGGAACGACCAGATCGCGATGCGGTTCAAATGGCGCGCGGTTTCCAGGATCTCGCCGCCCGCAGGCAGGAACAGCGCCAGCGCATGACGGTCGAACAGGATCAGCGCCGCGATCAGCACGCCCGTCATCAGCAGGTTGAACGCCACGCCCGTGCCCGCCACCCGCGACACCCGGCCCCAATGCCCGGCGCCCACGTTCTGCGCGGCCATCGTCGAGCACGCCGCGCCGATCGCCATGGCCGGCATCTGCACGTAGGTCCACAGCTGCAGCGCCGCGCCATAGCCTGCGGTGGTGACGATGCCGTGGCGGTTGACCATCGAGATCATCGCGATCATCGCCGCCGACAGCATCACCATCTGCAGGCCCATCGGCAGACCCTTGGCCAGCAGCGCGCGCACGATGGTCCAGTCCGGCCGGTACAACGCGCGTTCGCTCCGGTGGATCCACAGCCGGTGATTACGATGGCGCAGCCACGCCAGCATCGCGATGACCCCAAGCGCATTGGCGATCAGATTCGCCGCCGCCGCGCCGGCCATGCCCATCGCCGGCAACGGCCCCACGCCGAGCAGCAGCAACGGCACCAGCACGATGTCCAGCGCCACCACCAGCAGCAGAAACAGGAACGGCGTGCGCGAATCACCCGCGCCGCGCAGGATCGCCGACAGAAATGCCAGCGCGTACAGGAACGGCACCGCCAGGAAGATGATCTGCAAGTAGGCCTCGGCATGCGGCAGCGCCTCGGCCGGCGTGTCCATCCATGCCAGCACCCGCCCAGACAGCGGCAGCCCCGCCAGCGCCACCAGCACCGAGGCGCCGAGAAACACCGTGGCGCTCGTACCGATCACCCGGCGTGCGCCGGGCAGATCCGCGCGGCCGATCGCCTGCGCCACCAGGATCGTCGCCGCCATGCCCACGCCGAACACCGCGCCCAGCAGCAGGAACAGGATGTTGTTGGCGTTGGCGATCGCCGCCAGCGCATCCGGCCCCAGCAGATGCCCGATCCACACCGCATTGATCGAACCGTTGAGCGACTGCAGCACGTTGCCGCCGAGGATCGGCAGCGCGAACAGCAGCAGCGTGGCGGCAATCGGGCCGCGGGTGAGGTCGCGGGGCGCGGTCGGGGGCTCGGGGCGGCGTGGTGGCATCCGCGCATTCAAGCCGGATGGGGATCGCGGGGCGGTGAGGACAGCGGCGCCTGACGGTCTGCATACGCACCGTGTCGAATCGCTGCGGCTCGGATCACAGATGTTCCGGGCGTGACCAGACGTGAGCCTGACACCACTCGCCGGGGAGCTTACGCTTCCCAAAGCGAAGCAGCCTGGCTCGTCTCCAGCAGAAGGCGTGCGACCGTGTCGCGCACAAACCCAACTCACGGCCGAGAAAACGTTAGGGGTTCAAATCACCGATCGAACGAATCCGAGAACTACTCGGCGCGGTGCACTTCGCGTGTTAATTCACCGCAAAGACAGCTTGAACTCTCTGGCAAGAATGTCAATGTGACGTGGATCGGTGACGTAGGATGAGAGTTTGTTTTGAACGGCGGGGTCGTCACGGATCGACGAGGAAGCCAGAACTGAGCAAAGCACCATGAATTTGGTGTGTGGATAGGTAGATGGTTTAGACGTTGGGAAGAGGTAGGCATTCAGCCCAAATGGAATTGTGACTAAAGCTGCGAACTGAGCCATTTGGTTGGCAATAGACACAGTCGTTGGCACGCCAGACATTGCTTGATGATTGATTAGTTCGACCTGCCCCTTCTTTAGGGAGCTGCTGAATCTCGACATTGCGGCCGTTGCCTGTCGGCGGAGAAACGAGTTGTTCTGCCAGATGTTTCTGTACTTGACGAGGAATGAGTACAGGCCACTCACATCTTCATACTTACTCAGGAACCAAAGTAGCGCGAAAAATGATTGTGCGTCTTTCTTTCTGGCTGAGTGACCGATCAAGCTCTTTTTTGCATTCTGCAGGAAGTCAGATCCACGCTTGTTCAGCGGAACTTCCCACTGAGTTATCAAGTTGGAAAGCTGGAAAAGTGATAGGTCGTCGAATGGATCGATCTTGCTTAAGATCTCGATTACGCAACTTGCTGCCTTTGGGCTGTAGCCGCGGACTGATAAATAGATGAGGTAGTTCGTTCTAAGTCCTGGGTTAGAGATATATCTAGCTGACAGGTCGACTAAGAGTCGATCGCTTTCTAGTTTTCCAAACGTTGTTATGTATCGTTTCGCGATCTTATCCCAAGCCTTGGGCGAGCGGTCTTTGAAATGAGATTTGTACTTGAACCAAAGCTCACGTTCGGCCTTCTTGGCCTTCTTCGTTCCGGGATTTAAAGCTTCATAAGCATCAATTTCGAGATTCTGGTCTATCTGAAAATGAAAGTGAGCTTCTTCTGCCGAAAGTATTTGCGTCTTCGATAGGTTAAGAGCAAGTCCTCTGCTCTTGAGCACGTCCGAGATGTCACTTAGAAGCGTTATGCCTTGGCGCTTGTCGTCAATTCCGCAGGTGATGTCATCCATCCAACGTGCAAAATTCTCGCCGGTTCTCTCTTTGACAATTTGATCAATTTCGAAGAGGAAGCTGTGGGCAAGTAGCCGGATTGGTTCAATATTTGCTGTAGGCAGGCCACGGTGCGAGTAAGGGAGGTAGTCCGGCTTCCATGAAAGGCCTTCAACGACCCTGAAGATCAGGTCGATTATTACTTCATCAGCTTCAACATATGAGACGAATACTCTCCGAAGCTCTCTCAGATCAACCGAGTCGAAATAGTTTGTTAGATCCGTTACAACGAGGTAGTCGAAAGTATCTGTAAAGTTGTAAATCTGCTTCTGTAGAATTTTCCACTGCTCTCGAAAGCTCAATCCGTACTCAACTGCTTCGTGAGGCTTCTTTACGTTGTGTTTGTCTCTCGAATAGAAGGCGTTCGGAGACGGCTGCTTTTTCAGAACTGATCCAGAGATCTGTTCAATCAGGCATTGCAGTATCAGTGCATCTTCAGGCTGTGGGATTACCATGTGCCTGCAGATTCCGTACTTCTTTTCTGTTTTATAGATCAGTGGCGTCCCTACTGAGTAAGAACCATCGAGAATCGAGGCTTTTATGGATTGAATTCGATCTTCGATGTTGAAATTGAAGTCATAGTGGTCATAGAGATCTTTGATCTCCATGCTGCGCAGCTGGTTACGTACGGTGGAACGCCATATTTTCTTTGCAACGTCTTTCTCAAAGACTGCGTTAAGGGCTTTCTTTCGCAACCTCTGAAATCTTTCGGTATGCATGAGTCTTTGCCCTAACTACTGTTGGACCGCCTAAACGCGGTGTTGCACCGAGTATCAGGCAAGGCGGCTCGTGCCGAAAGAGGAAAGCGCCCTACGGAATCAGCCAATTGAGCCACGCATTGACGGTTGCATCTCCTCGGCGTTGTCCAGCGGAAGTCCCGGCGTAACTGTTACACCCGTCGAAATGGAGGTGTAACGAGCGCTGGCACGCGGCGCCGCGTGCCGGTCGCGCACGTGGCGCGGTGCTTCGATGTCGTCGAGGCCATCACGCTGGTGGCGTTGTCCCGCCCGAACCAGCGGCGCCAACGAAACAGGGCGCCCCGAAAGGCGCCCCGTTCTCGACACGGCACGATGTCGCCAGACTCAGGCGGTCTTGCTCTCCAGCGAATACCCGAACTGCTGCCGGAACTGCAGCGAGAACTCCGCGTAATCGAAACGCTGGTTCTGCGTGCCCGGGTGTTCGACCTTCAGCGCGCCCATCAGGTTGCCGATGCGGCCGATGGTCAGCCAGTCGAAGCCCTTTTCGATGCCGAAGATCAGGCCGGCGCGGAACGCGTCGCCACAGCCGGTCGGGTCGGTGACGCGGCGCTCGTGCGCCGGTGGGACGTCGTGGGTCTGGCCGTCGGCGTGGATGACCACGCCCTTCGGGCCGCGCGTGCAGATGTAGGCCTTGACCTTGCCGGCGATGACGGTCTCGTCCCAGCCGGTGCGCTCCTGCAGCAGGTTGGATTCGTAGTCGTTGACGACCACGTAGTCGGCCAGCTCGATGAAGTTACGCAGTTCCTCGCCGTTGAACAGCGGCATGGCCTGGCCGGGATCGAAGATGAAGGGGATGCCGCCTTCGTGGAATTCCTTCGCGTTCTGCAGCATGCCTTCGCGACCGTCCGGGCCGACGAGGCCGATGGTCACACCCGGCACGTCCTTCACGTGGTTCTCGTGGCTGCGCATCATCGCGCCCGGGTGGAAGGCGGTGATCTGGTTGTTGTCGAGATCGGTGGTGATGAAGGCCTGCGGGGTGAACAGGTCGGGGATCTCGCGGACCTGCGACAGGTCGATGCCGTGCTCCTCGAACCATTCGCGGTAGGGGCCGAAGTCCTGGCCGACGGTGCCCATCGGGATCGGGTCCCCGCCCAGCAGCTTCAGGTTGTAGGCGATGTTGCCGGCGCAGCCACCGAACTCGCGGCGCATGCGCGGCACCAGGAACGAGACGTTCAGGATGTGCACCTTGTCCGGGAGGATGTGGTTCTTGAACTGGTCGGGGAACACCATGATGGTGTCGTAGGCCAGGGAACCGCAGATCAGTGCAGACATCGCGCGAGGCTCGTGCTTGAAGATGGCCGGGTAGTTTACGGCACCCCGGCCGGCGTCCCGGCCGAGGAGCGGGCGGGGCCAGCACGGGGCCGCACAGGACGCAGTCCACGGCCGCAATCAGGGGCGGCCCCAAGCCGCGGGGTGGCGGCTTTTTTGCTAGGCTAGCGCGCTTGTTTCAGCCCCCTGACGGACGCCCCTTTCCGATGTTCAAGAAGTTCCGCGGCCTGTTTTCCAACGACCTGTCCATCGATCTGGGCACCGCCAACACCCTCATCTTCGTCCGCGGCCAGGGCATCGTGCTCAACGAGCCGTCGGTCGTGGCCGTGCGCCAGGACCGGACCGCCGGCCAGAAGGTCGTCGCCGCGGTCGGCACCGAGGCCAAGCAGATGCTCGGCCGCACGCCCGGCAACATCACCACGCATCGCCCGATGAAGGACGGCGTCATCGCCGATTTCACCTACACCGAGGAGATGCTGAAGTACTTCATCAAGAAGGTGCACAAGTCGCGCTTCCTGCGGCCCAGCCCGCGTGTGCTGATCTGTGTGCCGGCCGGCTCCACCCAGGTGGAGAAGCGGGCAATCAAGGATTCGGCGCTGGAAGCCGGCGCGCGCGAGGTCTCGCTGATCGAGGAGCCCATGGCGGCGGCGATCGGCGCCGGCATGCCGGTCACCGAGGCGCGCGGCTCGATGGTCGTCGACATCGGCGGCGGCACCACGGAAGTGGCGGTGATCGCGCTCAACGGCATCGTGTACTCGCAGTCGGCCCGCATCGGCGGCGACCGCTTCGACGAATCCATCATCAACTACGTGCGCCGCAACCACGGCATGCTGATCGGTGACGCCACGGCCGAGCGCATCAAGCTCGAGATCGGCTGCGCGTATCCGCAGGAGCCGGTGATGGAGATGGAAGTCTCGGGCCGCCATCTGGCCGAGGGCGTGCCGAAGATCGTCTCGATCAGCTCGGCCGAGGTGCTGGATGCGCTGCGCGAGCCGCTGTCGGGCATCGTCGAGGCGGTGAAGCAGGCGCTCGAGCAGACCCCGCCGGAACTGTGCGCCGACGTCGCCGAACGCGGCATCGTGCTCACCGGCGGCGGCGCGCTGCTGCGCGATCTCGACCGTCTGATCAGCGAAGCCACCGGCCTGCACGTGCAGGTGGCCGAGGATCCGCTGACCTGCGTGGCCCGCGGTGGCGGCCGGGCGCTGGAACTGCTGGACCTGCACGGCAACGAGTTCTTCGCCGCCGAGTGAAACAAGCCGTGATTGGTGATTCGTGATTCGTGATTCGGAAGCGCGCGCGTCCGGAGGGCCCGCCAGGGGCGCGGGTCGTCATGCGACGCTCCGGCGCGAGGACGCCCGGCTTCTCACGAATCACCCATCACGAATTCCGAATTACGGTTCCTAAGTGTCCTCTTCCGCCAGTTCTCCGCCCTCACGCCCCGGCGATGTCGCCGGCACGTTGCGGTTGCTGGCGTATCTCGCGCTGTCGTGCGTGATGCTGGTGATGGATCACCGGGGCAGCTGGCTGAGCGAGGTGCGCCACCAGGCCAGTGTGGCGGTGCAGCCGCTGTGGTGGCTGGCCGGCCTGCCGTCACGGCTGGGCACCAGCATGCGCAACGATGCCGCCACCCGCGGCCAGCTGGCCGAGGACAACAGGCGCCTGCGCAACGAACTGCTGGTGCTCACGGCCGGCCAGGCGCGCTTGCGCGTGGAGGCCACCGAGAACGCACGCCTGCGCCGGCTGCTCGGTGCGGTGGAGCAGGGCAATCTCGAGGTGCAGCTGGCGCCGATTCTCGATGTCGACCAGGACCCCACGCGTCAGCGCCTGCTGCTCGATGCCGGCAGCCGCAACGGTGTACGCGAGGGCCAGGGCGTCATCGATGCCGGCGGCCTGCTGGGCCAGGTGATCGCGGTGACGCCGTCTACCGCCACCGTGCTGCTGCTGACCGATCTCGACCACGCCGTGCCGGTGATCGTCGCCCGCAACGGCGTGCGCCTGGTGGTCTACGGCAGCGGCCACCCGGACCGGCTCACGCTGCGCAGCGTGCCGCTGTCGGCCGATGTGGAAGTGGGCGACGTACTGGTCACCTCGGGCCTGGGCGGGCGGTTTCCGCCGGGGTTTCCGGTCGGCACGATCGCGGACCTGGCGCCCGACGACAGCCGCGCCTTTTTGACCGGACGGCTGACGCCAGCAGCGCAGGTCGATCGCGGACGCGACGTGCTGTTGCTGCGTGATGTCGTGGTGCCGGTGACCACGGCCGATCTCGAAGCCGCCGCCGCCGAGCGCGAGGCCGCCGAACGCGCCGAGGCCGAAGCGGCTGCAGCGGCG
Organism: Lysobacteraceae bacterium NML93-0793; assembly: GCA_002324875.1. Classification (GTDB taxonomy): domain Bacteria; phylum Pseudomonadota; class Gammaproteobacteria; order Xanthomonadales; family Xanthomonadaceae; genus Luteimonas. The sequence goes on along the minus strand of NTJG01000034.1, from coordinate 5,706 downwards.
GCTGCAGCGGCAGCTGCCGGTGAGCTGCCGGCCGACGCCGCCGCGGAGGGCGATGCTCAGGCGCCTCCCGCCGAGGCGCCCACGCCCGGAGCCGCGCCGGCACCGCCCGCGCCGGAGCCGACGCGATGAGCCGTCGCCACAACCGCTGGCTGCTGCCGGCCAGCGTGCTGCTGGCCTTGCTGCTGGGCCTGCTGCCGTTGCCGCCGGGCCTGCAGCCGTTCCGGCCGTTCTGGCTGGCGCTGGTCGTCGCGTACTGGGTGATCGAAACCCCGGACCGCACCGGCCTCGGCTTCGCCTTCGGCGTCGGCCTGGTGGCCGATCTTGCGTTCGGTGGGCTGCTCGGCGAGCAGGCGCTGCGGCTGGTGGTGATGACCTTCATCCTGCAACGCTTCCGCTCGCAGCTGCGGTTCTTCCCGGTGGCGCAGCAGGCGCTGGCGATCGGCGGCCTGCTGCTCAACGACCGCGTGGTCAGCGCGGCGATCCATCTGTCGCTCGGCGTGCCGCAGCTGCCGTGGACGTACTGGCTGGCGCCACTGCTGGGCATGCTGCTGTGGGTGCCGCTGTTCCTGGTGATGGACGCGCTGCGCTTCGGGCGCCGGACCTGAGGCGGCGAGCCGGATGGCCAGACGCCGCCGACGCAGCGACATCCGCGACACCGCCGGCGAGGCGGCCGCGTTCCGCCAGCGTGCGCTGATCGGATTCGGCGTGGTGGTGCTCGCACTGGGCGTGCTCGCCGGCTGGTACTTCAAGCTGCAGGTCGTCGACCACGACATCTACGCCAAGCGCTCGGAAGCCAACCGCATCAAGCCGCGGCCGGTGGTGCCCGGGCGCGGGCTGATTTTCGACCGCAAAGGCCGCATCCTGGCCGAGAACGAGCAGGCCTACCGCCTCGACGTCACGCCCGAGGAGGCCGGCGACATGCGCCAGCTGCTCGCGGGGCTGTCGCGGATCATCGCGCTGTCGCCCGATGACATCGCCCGCTTCGACCGCGAACGCAAAGGCCAGCGCAGCTTCCGTGCGGTGACGCTGAAACTGCGCCTGAGCGAGGACGAGATGGCACGCTTCGCGCTCGATCGCTGGCGCTTCCCCGGCGTCGAGGTCGTGCCCTATCTCAACCGGCATTACCCCTACGGCGACCTGTTCGCGCACGTGGTGGGGTACGTCGGGCGCACCGACCAGGCCGACGTCGACCGCTACGGCGCCTCGCACCTGCTGTTTCCGCAGACCGGGCGCACGGGCCTGGAGCGCTATTACGACGAGCTGCTGCGCGGAAAGATCGGCTACGAGCAGGTCGAAACCAACGTCGAAGGCCGCGCGCTGCGCCGGCTCGGTCTGCAGCCGGCGACCGCGGGCACCGATCTGCGCCTGAGCGTGGACGCCGACCTGCAGCAGGCGATGGTGCTGGCCTTCGGCGGCCTGCACGGCTCGGCGGTGGCGGTGGATCCGGCCACCGGCGACATTCTCGGCATGGTCAGCCTGCCGAGCTTCGACCCGAACCTGTTCGTCAACGGCATCTCGCACACCGACTACCGACGCCTGATGGACGATCCGGCGCGGCCGCTGTTCAACCGCAACGTGCTCGGCGGCGGGCCGCCGGGGTCGACGATCAAGCCGCTGGTGGCGCTGGCCGGTGTCGACAGCGGCCTGCGCACGCCCGAATCGCGGGTGTTCTCGACCGGCGAGTTCTTCATCCCCGGCCAGCGCCGCGGCTACCGCGACGCCGCACGCGGCGCCGGCTGGACCGACCTGCGCGATTCGATCGCGCGCTCGATCAACTATTACTACTACCAGCTCGCCTACGAGATGGGCATCGAGCGCTTCGACCAGTACATGGCCCGCTACGGCTTCGGCCAGCCGACCGGCATCGACCTGCTCGGCGAGAACCCCGGCATCGTGCCGTCGCCGCGGTTCAAGGCCACGCGCTCGCGCGAGCCCTGGTACGCCGGTGAAACCGTGATCGCCGGTATCGGCCAGGGCTACTGGATCGCCACCGCGCTGCAGCTCGCGCGCGGCACGGCGGCGATCGCCAGCGGCGGCGACCTGCACACGCTGCATCTGGCCGCGCAACGCCGCGACGGCTTCGACGCGCCGTGGCGCGCGGTGGAGCGTCCGGCGCCGACACGCATCACCGACAACCCGGCGCATCTGCGCGCGGTGCAGGAGGGCATGGTCAACACCATCCACGGCCGCGGCACCGGCACGCGCATGGCGATCGGCGCCGAATACCGCATGGCCGGCAAGACCGGCACCGCGCAGCGCGTGAGCCGCCGCGGCAGTGTGAGCACCGATCCGCGCAATCTGCCCTACCACCTGCGGCATCAGGCGCTGTTCGTCGGCTACGCGCCGGCCGAGAACCCGACCATCGCGATCGCGGTGACGGTCGAGCACGGCGGCTACGGCGGCACCACCGCCGGGCCGATCGCGCGCAAGATCTTCGACGCCTGGCTGCTGGGCAAGATGCCCGAGGTCGAGATCGATCCCGTGACCGGGGCGCCGGCCGCGGTCGCCGCTGCGGGCCCGCAGGCCGTGCTCGGCCCCGACGTCGCCTTCGACACGGTGGTCGATCGCGTGCGCGTGGTTCCACCCGCGCGGCTGGGCCCCGGCAACGGCGGGGGGCTGCGTTGAAGACGATCCTGCGCTGGCTGCTCGACCTGTGGCTGCGTTTCGCGCGCACCATCGACTGGCCGCTGCTCGGTGCGCTGGTGGCGCTGATGGCGATCGGCCTGGCGGTACTGCACAGCGCCAGCGGCAAGAACATGGCGATGGTGAGCTCGCAGGCCAGCCGCTTCGTCGTCGGCCTGGGCGCGATGTGGGTGCTCTCGCGCATTCCGGCCGTGCAGCTGCGCCGCTTCACGCCGCCGGCCTATGCCGCCTCGCTGCTGCCGCTGATCGCGGTGCTGTTCCTCGGCACCGGGCGCAGCGGCCAGCACTGGCTCAACCTCGGCGTGTTCTACATGCAGCCCGCGGAGCTGATGAAGCTGTCGCTGCCGATGATGGCCGCCTGGTGGCTGGGCCAGCGCGCCACGCCGCCGCGGCTGGGTACGATCGCGGTCGCGGCCGCGATCATCGGCGTGCCCACCGGTCTGATCCTGTTGCAGCCCGACTTCGGTACCGCGGTGCTGGTGGCGTCGGGTGGCGTGTTCGCGCTGTATCTCGCCGGCCTGTCGTGGTGGTGGTTCATCGGCGGCGCGGCGTCGGCGGCGCTGCTCGCTCCCGCAGCGTGGCTCTGGTACCTGCAGCCCTACCAGAAGGCCCGGATCATGATGTTTCTCGATCCCGAATCCGATCCGCTGGGCGAGGGCTGGAACATCATCCAGTCGAAGATCGCGATCGGCGCCGGCGGTATCGGCGGGCAGGGCTGGGGCGACGGTTCCCAATCGCATCTCAACTACGTGCCCGAGCACACCACCGACTTCATCTTCGCCGTGCTCAGCGAGGAGTTCGGCTGGATCGGTGTGGCGATCACGTTGGGGCTGTACCTGTTCATCGTCGGCCGGTGCCTGTGGATCGCCAGCGAGGCGCGCGACGGGTTCTCGCGTCTGCTGGTGGGCAGTCTGGGGCTGGCGCTGTTCGTTTACGTCATCGTCAACGGCGGCATGATCTCCGGCCTGCTGCCCGTGGTCGGCGTGCCGATGCCGCTGCTGAGTTTCGGCGGCACCGCGGCGGTCTCGCTGCTCGCGGGCTTCGGTGTGGTGATGGCGGTGCAGGCGAGCGCGCGGCGTCGACGCTGAGCGCGCTCCAACCGCCTGCGCTTTGCAGGTGTTGGGCGCTGCGGCACGCGTGCTAACCTCGCCGCCGATGAGCCGACGCCCGTTTCTACGACTAACCGTGGCCGCGCTGCCGCTCGCTTTGGCGGCCTGCGCGACTCCTGTCAATTCCTCCGACGCCCAGGTGGCGGACGCCCGCACGGTGAGCCCGCTGCCCGAGGCCGAACGTCCCGAAGGTGCGCTGCTGCCACCGGTGCCGCAGCCGCCCGAGCGTCCGGTGGCGCCGCCGTCGGTCACCGACGCCTCGATTCCGCGCGCGCAGCGCGTCGAGAACTTCGTCGCCTACACCGCGCAGACCTACGGCGCCGACCCGGCGCACATCCGCCGCGTCCTCGCCCAGGCCACGGTGCAGCAGCGCATCCTCGATGCGATCAGCCGCCCGGCCGAAGCCGTGCGCCCGTGGCGCGATTACCGCCCGATCTTCATCAACGACGCGCGCATCAACGGCGGCGTGGCGTTCTACCGCGAACACCGCGCCGCGCTCGAGCGCGTGGCCGCCGAGACCGGCGTGCCGGCCGAATACATCGTCGCGATCATCGGTGTGGAAACCAGCTACGGCCGCGTCACCGGCACCTGGAAGGTGCTCGATGCCCTCTACACGCTGGCCTTCGATTACCCGCCGCGCGCGCCGTTCTTCGCCGGCGAGCTGGCGCAGCTGTTCGCGCTGGAGAAGGCCGAGCCGCAGCTGCAGCTCACCGAGCTCAAGGGCAGCTATGCCGGCGCGATGGGCATGGGCCAGTTCATGCCGTCGAGCTACCGGCTGTGGGCGAAGGACGGCGACGGCGACGGCCGGCGCGACCTGCTGACCCATACGCCCGACGTGTTCGCCTCGATCGCCAACTACTTCGTCGTCCATGGCTGGCAGCGCGGCGGCCCGGTGGTGGCACGCGCGCAGCGCGCGGCGGACGCGGCCGACTTCAAGCCCGAAAACTGGGAGCCGGTATATCCGCTGCAGGCGCTTGCCGCGCGCGGCTACACGCCGGTCCCGGGACAGCCGACCGCCGAGGGCGCCACGTTGCTGTCGCTCGACGGTGCCGCCGGCATGGAGTACTGGCTGGCCTATCGCAACTTCTATGTGATCACCCGCTACAACCGTTCGCCGATGTATTCGCTGTCGGTGCACCAGCTGGCCGAGGCGATCCGTGCGGGAGTGGGCCGTTGACCCGTTGGCTGCTGCCGCTGTGTGCGGTGGCACTGCTCGCCGGATGTGCCGGTGCGCCGAAGAAGACAGGCTCCACCGCAGGCAGCGGCGGTGACCGCGTGTCGGCGCCGCCGGCCGCGGGAGCGCCGGCGCCGCCCGGCCAGCGCCGCGTCTCGCCGTATGCCCCGGCGCAGGAAGATCCCAATACCCGCGGCCACTACACGGCCGGCGGCCTGTACCGGCCGGGTGTGCCCGACAGCCTTCCCGACTACCTGCCCAATGTCGATCTGATTCCCGAGCCCGAGGTCGTCGACCTGCCGCGTTCGCCGGTCGGCAATCGCAGTCCCTACCAGGTGCTGGGCAAGACCTACCACGTGCTCGACGACCACAGCGAATTCACCGAAACCGGCACCGCCTCCTACTACGGCGCCAAGTTCCACGGCCGCCTGACCTCGAACCGCGAGGTCTACGACATGTACGCGTTCACCGCGGCGCACAAGTCGCTGCCGCTGCCGAGCTTCGCGCGGGTGACCAATCTCGATACCGGGCAGTCCGTGGTCGTGCGCGTCAATGATCGCGGCCCGTTCCACGAAGGCCGGGTCGTCGACCTGAGTTACGCGGCGGCGGTCAAGATCGGCATCCATCCGGCCGGCACCGGCCGGGTCGAAGTGCGTGCGCTGAGCCCGGGCGAGAATGCGCGACAGACCTGGGATGCGGTCGCCGCCGCCCCGGCACCCGCCGCTGCCGCGCCGGTTGCCGCGACATCACGTCGCGGGCGCGCCGCCAGCACGCGCGGGT
>NTJG01000033.1 GCA_002324875.1 Lysobacteraceae bacterium NML93-0793 | reverse complement strand
CGCGACGCCGGACGCGGCGTGGCGGCGGTGCCGCTGTCGCGGGCCTCGCGTGCCTCACGCGCCTGACGTGCACGTTCGGCGGCCGCGGCGGCACGTCGCTCGGCCTCGGCCCGCCGCGCCGCCTCGCGCAACTGCGCCAGCACCCGCTCCAGCGATCGGGCATCGCTGCCCAGCGCCTTCTCGCGCGCACTGCGGTCGTTGAAGCGCGATTCGAGGCCCTTCATCGCCTCGGCGCGCCGCTGCCGGTCGGCCTCGACCTGGGCCAGCTGCGCACGTTGTTCGGTCTGCGCGGCCTCGAGCGCAGCGCGGCGGTCCTGGATCCGGGCCTCGATGCCGTCGAGCTCGACCATCTCGGCCTGCAGGGTCGCGATCCGTTCGCTGCGTTGCTGCTGCAGGTAGCGGTGGTACACCAGCAGGCGCCCGGCATCGGCGACACGGTCCTGAGCGAGCATCAGCTTCAGCGCCGCGTCGTCGCCGATCGTGTAGGCGGCGCGCAGCAGCGCAGCGAGTTCGGTGCGCCGGGTGGCAACCGTCGCATCGAGCTCCCGACGGCGGGCCTGCAGGCGTTCCAGGGCGGCGTGTTCCTCGGCGAGCCTGGCGCGCGTCTCGGCCAGGGCCTTCGACGAGCTGGCCACCCGCTCGTCGACCTGACGCAGTTCGCGCGCAGCGGCGCCACGCTCGCCCTCGAGCCGGCGACGCTCGGCCGCGACATCGCGCAGCTCCTTGCGCACGCGCTCGAGCCGGCGCTCGGTCTCGCGGCTGCTCTGCGCGGCCGCGTCCAGCGCCGGCGACGCGGCCAGCAGCAGCGCGCTCGCCAGCAGCGCGGCACGGCCCACCCTCGCACCGCGCGTCATCGTCAGCCGTCGGTCTGCAGCAGCGAGCGGCCTGTCATCTCGGCCGGCGCGTCGACGCCGAGCAGATCGAGAATCGTCGGCGCGAGATCGCGCAGCGCGCCGCCGCGGCGCAGGCCACCGGAGCGGCTGCCCACGTAGACCAGATCCACCGGGCCCACGGTGTGCGCGGTGTGCGGCTCGCCGGTTTCCGGGTCGCGCATCATCTCGACGTTGCCGTGGTCGGCGGTGACCAGCAGCTCGCCGCCCTTGGCGCGCACGATCTCCACGATCTCGCCGACCGCGCGGTCGACGGTCTCCACGGCCTTGATCGCCGCCTCGAGCACGCCGGTGTGGCCGACCATGTCGGGATTGGCGAAGTTGCACAGGATCACGTCGAAGCGTTCGTCGCGCACCGCCTGCACGAGCTTCGCGCAGACCTCGGGCGCGCTCATCTCCGGCTGCAGGTCGTAGGTGGCGACCTTGGGGCTCGGCACCAGGATGCGATCCTCGCCCGGATAGGGCGCCTCACGGCCGCCGCTGAGAAAGAACGTCACGTGTGCGTACTTCTCGGTCTCGGCGATGCGCAGCTGGGTCAACCCGTTCGCGCCGAGCACCTCGCCGAGCGTGTTTGGGAGGTGGTCGGGCGCGAAGGCCAGCGGCGCCGGCAATGCCGCGTCGTACTCGGTGAGGCAGACGAAGCGCGCGAGTTGCGGGCGACGCGATTCGAAGCCGTCGAAGGTCGGACTCACGAACGCGGCCGTGAGCTGGCGCGCGCGGTCGGCGCGGAAGTTCATGAACACCACCGCGTCGCCGTCGGCCATCGGCACGGCGCCGTCGATGACGGTCGGTGCGACGAATTCGTCGTTCTCGTCGCGCGCGTAGGCGGCCTGCAACGCGGCCAGCGCATCCGGCGCGGTCTCGCCGCGGGCCTCGACGATCGCGTCCCAGGCCCGGCGCACACGCTCCCAGCGCTGGTCGCGGTCCATCGCGAAATAGCGGCCGCTAACGCTGGCCACGTGCGCGTTGCCGAGCGCCGCGCAACGCGCCTGCAGCGCGCGCAGGCTGGCCTCGGCCGAGCGCGGCGGCGTGTCGCGGCCGTCGGTGAACGCGTGCACCGCCACGCGCGGCACGTCGCGCTGCCTGGCCAGGTCGAGCATCGCGAACACGTGCGCCTCGTGGCTGTGCACGCCGCCCGGCGACAACAGGCCGAACACGTGCAGCGTGCCGCCGCTGGCGAGCACCGCGTCGCAGGCGGCCTCGAGTTCGGCGTTCGAGAAGAAGCTGCCGTCCTCGATCGCCGCATCCACACGGGTGAGGTCCTGGTAGACGATGCGGCCGGCGCCGATGTTCATGTGGCCGACTTCCGAGTTGCCCATCTGGCCGTCCGGCAGACCGACATGGCGGCCTTCGGTATGGATCAGCGTGGTCGGGTGTTCGGCCAGCAGACGGCGCCAGACCGGCAGCTGGGCGAGCGCGATCGCGTTGTCGCGCGGATCGTCGCGATGGCCCCAGCCGTCGATAATCAGCAGGACGACGGGACGGGGTCGGGGAGAACCTGCGGCATGCGGCACGACGTTCGGCCCAGTGACGAAAGACAGATGCGATTGTAGCGACACGGCGGCAAGCTACGGTGGACACGGGCCCGACGGCCCCCGCCCTGCAACGAGGTCCTGGCCATGATTCGAACCCACGCACGCTTCCGTTCCGCGCCGCTGCTGCTGGCGACCGCGCTTGCCCTGGCGAGCGGCGGCGCCCTGGCGCAGGAAGACATCTCGAAGGTCAACGGCGGTGTCAGCGCCGAGGCCGGGCAGACCTATCGCGATCTGAGCACGGTCAACGGCGGCATCCGCATCGGCGACGGCGCACGGCTGCGCAACGCCGAAACCGTCAACGGCGGCATCCGCGGCGGCGACGGCCTGCAGGCCGAGGACATGGAAACCGTCAACGGCGGCATCAATCTGGGCGCGCGCGCAGGTCGACACCCTGACCACGGTCAACGGCGGCATCCGTCTCGGCACCGACGCACGCGTGGGCCGGCATATCGAAAGCGTCAGTGGCGGCGTGTTCGTGGATCGCGGCGGCCGTGTGGGCGGCAACGTCGGCACCGTCAACGGGGCGATCGGTCTCGTCGGCACCGAAGTCGCCGGCGACGTCAAAACCGTCAACGGCGACGTCACCATCGGCGCGGGCTCGCGGGTGCGCGGCGGCCTGACGATCGAGAAGCCGTCGTCGAACTGGTTCCCGGTGACGATCAACCGGCGCAGCCCGCGGGTGATCATCGGACCGGATGCTGTCGTCGAAGGCCCGCTGGAGTTCAAGCGCGAAGTCACGCTGTACGTGCACACCAGCGCGCGCACCGGCGCGATCACCGGCGCCACCGCCATCCCCTACGACACCCCGCGCGCGCCGCAGGAGTGACCGGCCCGGGCGGGCGTTGCGCCGGACGCGCCCGCGCCTGAACGCACGTATAGTGCGGCCTCCATGGTTTTTCTGGAGGCTTCCGGATGCGTCATACCCCTCTTCTGCTGGCGTTGCCGCTGGCACTGGCGCTCGCCGCCTGCGGCCGCGACGACGCGGCGAGCGACGCGGCAGTGCTGCCCGACGCCCAGGCCGCGCATGCGTTCTCGGCCGACATCACCGCAGACGATTTCGACGAACTGGTGAAGACGCTGGCCTCCGACGAATTCGGCGGCCGCGCCCCGGGCACCGACGGCGAAGAGAAGACCGTCGAGTACATTCGCGCCCAGTTCGAGCGCATCGGCCTGCAGCCGGGCGGCGACAACGACGGCTGGTACCAGACCGTACCGATGATCGAGACCACGGCCGACCCGTCGACCGTGCTCAAGCTGACCACCGGCGCCGGCGCGCGTGATCTCGCCTTTGGCGACGACATGGTGATCGGCACCCGTACCGGTCAGACCGACGTCAACGTCGCCGACAGCGAACTGGTGTTCGTCGGCTACGGTGTCGATGCGCCGGAGCAGAACTGGAACGACTACGCCGGCCTCGACGTCACCGGCAAGACCGTCGTCATCCTGGTCAACGACCCGGGCTTCCACGCCCAGGACGCGACGCTGTTCGGCGGCGAGCGCATGACCTACTACGGCCGCTGGACCTACAAGTTCGAAGAAGCCGCACGCAAGGGCGCGGCCGCGGCGCTGATCATCCACGATACGCCCGGCGCGTCGTACGGCTGGGACGTGGTGAAGAATTCCTGGTCGGGCGCGCAGTTCGACCTGCGCGCCGAAGACGATCCGGAACCGCGCCTGCCGGCGCAGGGCTGGATCACCGGCGAGGTCGCCACGCAGCTGTTCGCCGATGCCGGCCTCGATCTGAACGAGCAGATCAAGGCCGCCAACACCCGCGGCTTCAAGCCGGTGCCGCTGGAGGCCACGGTGTCGTTCGACCTCAAGAGCACGATCGCCGAGAAGAGCTCGCGCAACGTGGTCGGCATCCTGCCCGGCACCGAGACGCCGGACGAGGCGGTGCTGTATCTGGCGCACTGGGACCACCTGGGCACGCACGAGGGTGACGGCGAGGATCTGATCTACAACGGCGCGATCGACAATGCGACCGGTGTGGCCGGCATCATCGAGATCGCCGAGAAGTTCGCCACGACCGAGCCGAAGCCCAAGCGCTCGCTGGTGTTCCTGGCGGTGACGCTGGAGGAATCGGGCCTGCTGGGCAGCAAGTACTACGTCGCCCAGCCGAGCATCGATCTGGCGCGCACGGTCGGCGTGATCAATCTCGATGCGATGAGCGTCGCCGGCCCGTCGCGTGACTTCGTGGTCACCGGTCTCGGCAACTCGGAGATGGAAGACATCCTCAAGACCTTCGCCGACGCGCAGAACCGCTCGCTGGTGGAAGAGAGCAATCCGGCCGGCGGCTTCTACTTCCGCTCCGACCACTTCAACTTCGTCAAGGCCGGCGTGCCGGCGCTGTATGCCAAGGGCGGCAACGATCTTGTCGACGGCGGCGCCGCGGCCGGCCAGGCGGCGATCGACGACTACGCCAAGCGCTATCACCAGCCCAGCGACGAGTACAACCCGGACTGGAACCTCGAGGGCGTGGTGCAGGACCTCGAGGCGCTGTACGGCGTGGGCCGCGTGCTGGTCGACGACACCACGCGGTGGCCGAACTGGTACGAAGGCAATGCGTTCAAGGCCACGCGCGATGCGCAGCGGGCCGAGGCCGGCGGCGCGCCGTAAGGCGCTCCGCAGTGCGATTCCCCTCGAAGGGCGGCGGAAACGCCGCCCTTCGTTCGTTCCGAGGACCTGACCATGACCCTGTCACTCGCCTACCTCTGTGTTCTGCTCGCCGCGCTGCTGCCCTATCTGTGGGTCGGCATCGCCAAGGCTTCGGCGCCGCGCTACGACAATCGCGATCCCCGCGGCTGGATCGCGCGCCAGGACAGCCCGCGCCTGCAGCGCGCGTACCACGCGCATTCAAATGCGCTGGAGGCCTTCCCGCCGTTCGCCGCAGGCGTGGTGCTGGCCCAGCTGGCCGGCGTGGCGCCGTCGACGATCGCCGCGCTGGCGGTGGCGTTCCTCGCGCTGCGCATCGTGCACGGCGCGGCCTACATCGCCGATCGAGCCGCGTTGCGCAGCCTCGCGTGGTTCGGCGCCCTCGGCTGCGTGGTCACGCTGCTCGTGCGCGCGGCGCTGGCGGTCGGCTGAACATGGACGCGGCGCCGCGCTGCACCCAGGACGCGCGCGATCTGGCGCTGTTCGACTTCGACGGCACGATCACCACGCGCGAGACGTTTCCCGATTTCATCCGGCACGCGATCCCGCCGCGGCGACGCACGCTGGGCGTCGCGCTGTTCGCGCCACTGGTCGTCGGCTACAGACTCAAGCTGGTGCCGGTGCACGCGTTGCGCACGGCACTGGTGCGCTACGCCTTCCGTGGCGTGCCGATGGCGGCCGTCGAGGCCGCGGGTGCATCGCTCGCCGCCGATCTGCTGCCGACACTGGTACGCCCGGAGATGCAGGCGCGCATCGACTGGCACCGCGGGCGTGGCGACACCGTATGCGTAGTCTCGGGCGGCTTCGACGTCTATCTGGCGCCATGGTGCCGGGCGCAGGGCCTCGACTGGATCTGTTCGTCGCTGGAAGCGCGCGACGGCGTCCTCACCGGCCGCTATGCCGGCGCGCAATGCGTGGCCGAGGAGAAAGCGCGCCGTGTGTGCGAACGCTACGACCTGGCCGGCTATCGCGCGATCCACTCCTACGGCGACACGCACGAGGATCACGCGCTGCTCGCGCTGGCCGACCACGCCACCTGGCGCGGCGCACCGTGGCATCGGCCGGCGCCGGCATGACCGCGCCGGTGCGTCTGCAGCTCTCGCGTCGCCGCGGTTTCGACCTGCAGGCCCATTCGCGCAGCCTCAACGGATTGGCGGCCGTCGTGGTGGCGCGCCCCGGACGCTGGGGCAACCCGTTCCGGATCGGTGTCGACGGCGACCGGGCCACCTGCGTCGCCCGTTTCGCCGCGCGGCTCGAGGCGCAGCCGCACGCGCTGGATCTCACCGTGCTGCGCGGCCGCAACCTCGCCTGCTGGTGCAGCCTCGACGGGCCCTGCCACGCCGACGTGCTGCTGGCACGCGCGAACGCCTGACGGTGTCCCCGATCAGCCCGCGACCAGCCGCACCCGGGCGAAGTTGCGCTTGCCCACCTGCAGCACGCCCTCGAAGCCGGGCTTGAATTCCAGACCGGCGTCTTCGACCACCACGCCGTCGACCTTGACCGCGCGCTCCTTCAACTTACGCCCGGCTTCCGAATTGCTCGGCGTGATCCCGGCCGCGGTGAGCAGCGCGCCGATACGCAGGCCCTCGGCCGGCACGGTCACGTCCTGCAGCGGCAGCAGCGACACATCGCCTTCGCCGGAGATCGCGACCTGCCAGCCGCGGATCGCGAGTTCGGCCGCGTCGGCGTCGTGGAAGCGCGTGGCGATCTCGCGCGCAAGACGCAGCTTGACGTCGCGCGGGTTCAAGGTGCCGGCCTCGACCTCGGCCCTGAGCGCCTTCGCCTCGTCGATGCCGATCTCGAAGCTGAGCAGCTCGATCCAGTCCCACATCAGCGCGTCGTCGATCTTCATGGTCTTGTTGACCATGTCGATGGCCGGCTCGGTGACGCCGATGTAGTTGCCGAGCGACTTGCCCATCTTGTTGACGCCGTCGAGCCCGACCAGCAGCGGCATCGTCAGCACGATCTGCGGCGCCTGGCCGTGGCTTTCCTGCAGGCCGCGACCCATCAGCAGGTTGAACTTCTGGTCGGTGCCGCCGCATTCGACGTCGGCCTGCAGCGCCACCGAGTCGTACCCCTGCACCAGCGGATAGAGGAATTCGTGGATCGCGATCGGCTGCTGGCCGGCGTAGCGCTTGGCGAAGTCGTCGCGCTCGAGCATCCGCGCCACCGTGTGCGAGGACGCCAGGCGGATCATGTCGGCCGCGCCCATCGCGCCGAACCATTCGGAGTTGAAGCGGACTTCGGTCTTCGCCTCGTCCAGCACCTTGAACACCTGCGCCTTGTAGGTCTCCGCATTCGCCAGCACGTCCTCGCGGCTCAGCGACTTGCGCGTGGCGCTCTTGCCCGACGGATCACCGATCATTCCGGTGAAGTCGCCGATGAGGAAGATCACCTGGTGGCCGAGGTCCTGGAACTGGCGCAGCTTGTTCAGCAGCACCGTGTGGCCCAGGTGCAGGTCAGGCGCCGTGGGGTCGAAGCCGGCCTTGATCCGGAGCGGGCGGCCGAGCTGCAGGCGCGCTTCGAGTTCCTCACGTTTGAGGATCTCGTCGGTGCCGCGGGCGATCAGGTCGAGGGCATGGGCTGGGGACATCGCGGGCAATCTCGTTCGTGAAGCATTCGTGACGGCGCGCGTATTCACGATGTGAACGGCTCGCCGCTGTTCGTTAACGGGTCGTTAGGTCCTGTCCGTGGACAAAATTCCCAATCCACTCAAGCATTTGACGCAGGGACCTCACATCTCTATGTTACCCCGCTGACACGTCTTTCACGCCATCCGGGATCCCCACGATGACGATTTCTGTCCCGCCACCGCAGGGCGACGCGCACCACCAGCGGGTGCTCCACGACAACCTGCGGGCCGCGGCACGGAATACCGCACGCGAGGGCGCGCAACGCCGGGTCGAGCTCTATCCGGGGCGCTGGACGCGCCGCGACTGGGCGCACGTGAGCCTGTTCGCCACCGTCGGCGCCCTGGTGGTGGCCCTGGTGCCCGGCCTGTCCCACGCGATGCGCGACGACCAGACCGAGGCCCATGCCCAGGTGACCATGGCGCTGGCCCTGCCGCCGCTGACCGCCGCGCAGCGCAACGCGCAGCAGATGCACGACAACTGGCAGCTGGTGACCGTCGAGCGCGGCCAGACCCTCGGTTCGATCTTCTCCGAACTCGGCCTGCCGGCCTCGACGATGCACCGCATCCTCGAACTGCCGGATGCCAAGGCCAAGCTCACGCGCATGCGCCCGGGCACCGAGCTGGGCTTCGACCTCGCTGCCGACGGCACGCTCAACAAGCTGCGCTACGACCGCAGCGACACCGAGCGCGTCGAACTCACCGTCGCCGGCGATGCGGTGCAGGAGCAGGTCATCGAGCGTCCGGTCGAGATCCGCAACGTGGTCATCAGCGGCAACGTCGGCCGCTCGCTGTTCCACTCGGCGCGCAAGCTGGGCCTGTCGGGCGCGAACATCAACACGCTGACCGACGAAGTCTTCAAGTACGACATCGACTTCAACACCGACGTCACCCAGAACGACCGCTTCAGCGTCGTCGTCGAGCAGGTCTGGCGCGAGGGCGAACTGATCCGCAGCGGCCCGGTGCAGGCCGCGGTGTTCACCGCCAAGGGCAAGCCCTTCACCGCGTTCCGCTTCGAGCAGGACGGCAAGGCCGAGTACTACAACGCCGACGGCCGTCCGCTGAAGAAGAGCTTCATCCGCATGCCGATCCAGTACGCGCGGCTGAGCTCGCGCTTCGGCAACCGTCGCCATCCGGTGCTGGGCACCTCGCGCATGCACAAGGGTGTCGACTACGCGGCCCCGACCGGCACGCCGATCATGGCTGCCGGCGATGCGCGCGTGCAGTTCCGCGGCGTGCAGGGCGGCTATGGCAACACCGTGATTCTCGACCACGGCCGCGGCCACACCACGCTGTACGCGCACATGTCGCGCTTCGGCAACATCCGCCAGGGCCAGCGCGTGGCGCAGGGCACGGTGATCGGTTACGTCGGCACCACCGGCCTGTCGACCGGCCCGCATCTGCATTACGAATTCCGCGTCAACGGCGTGCACCGCAATCCGCTGCAGCACACCATGCCCGAGCCCGACCCGTTGACCGGTGCGGCCCTGGCGCAGTTCCGCCAGCAGACCGGCCCGGCCCTGGCGCGCATCCGCGAGGTCGAGGACGTGCTCTACGCGCAGCTGCCGCCCGCGCCGGATCCCGATCGCCAGGTGGCCTCGGCGCCACGCAGCGGCAGCAGCCGCGGTTGATCCCCACGCCCGGCATCACGCCGGGCGTTTCACATCCGACCTGCCCACCTCGCCGCCATGGCCGCGCCCTCCCTGTATCTCGGTCTGATCTCGGGCACCAGTGTCGACGGCATCGACGCGGCCATCGTGTGCTTCGACGACGACCACGGCGCCTGTCGCGCCGCCTTGCGCTTCGGCCGCACCTATCCGTGGGACGCGGCGCTGCGTACGCGTCTGGTCGCCTTGGGCCAGCAGGCCGACGCATTGACCCTCGACGACCTGGGCGAACTGGAAACACGGATCGCCGACGGGTTCGCCGACGCCGCCTGCCGGGCGCTGGCCGATGCCGGCCTCGCGGCATCGGACATCGTCGCGATCGGCTCCCACGGGCAGACCCTGCGGCACCGGCCGCAGGGACGGCGCGGCGACGGACGCGACGCGTTCACGCTGCAGCTCGGTGATCCCTCGCGGATCGCCGAACGCACCGGCATCACCACCATCGCCGACTTCCGCCGCCGGGACGTCGCCGCCGGCGGTCACGGCGCACCGCTGCTGCCTGCGCTGCACGCCGCGCTGCTGCATGTCGCCGGCGAGGATCGCGCGGTGCTCAATCTCGGCGGCATCGGCAACCTCACCCTGCTGCCCGGCGACGGCGGCGCGGTGCGTGGGTTCGACACCGGGCCGGCCAACGGCCTGATGGATGCGTGGTGCCAGCGCCACACCGGTGATGCCTTCGACCGCGACGGCGCGCTGGCCGCGCGCGGCCGCGTCGACACCGCGCTGCTCGAGCGGCTGCGCGCCGATCCGTGGTTCGCGCTGCCGGCGCCGAAGTCGACCGGTCGCGACCAGTTCCACCTCGACTGGGTGGGCGCCGCCCTGCGCGGCGATGAAGCCGTGGCCGATGTGCAGGCGACGCTGCTGGCGCTGAGCGCGCTCACGATCGCCGATGCGCTGCGCGCCGCCCAGCCCGGCACGGCGCGTCTGATCGCCTGCGGCGGCGGCGTGCACAACGCCGCGTTGATGCGGGCGCTGGCCGAGGCGTTGCCGGGTGTCGCCGTCGAATCGAGCGCCGCGCACGGTCTCGATCCCGACTACGTCGAAGCGATGGGCTTCGCGTGGCTGGCCCGGCGCACCCTGCTGGGCCTGCCGGGCAA
Organism: Lysobacteraceae bacterium NML93-0793; assembly: GCA_002324875.1. GTDB lineage: Bacteria > Pseudomonadota > Gammaproteobacteria > Xanthomonadales > Xanthomonadaceae > Luteimonas. The sequence continues at coordinate 6,214 of NTJG01000033.1, read as the reverse complement.
TCTGCCTTCGGTCACCGGCGCGGCCGGACCGCGCGTCCTCGGCGGCATCTTTCCCGCCTGAGCCCGAGCTGCGGCGTGTCCAAGGGCGCGCTCGCGCGCAATGGGGCGCTCTGGACGGCCCTTCCTTCCCGACGCCCAGCGGAGCTGCGGCGAGCGGCGACGCGAGCGAGGCGTGCAGGGGCGCGAGCGCGGGGACTACCCCGCGACCGACTTCGCGATCAGGGTTGCTCCTGGAGTGAAGCGGGCACTCGCCTGCAGCGCGCTCAGGACGCGGCGGGGCTGCGACCGATCAGGGCGAAGGTGTCGTCCGGCACCTGCTCCAGCGCCGAGATCGCCGCGGCCAGCACCGTGTCCTCGTCGGCATCGAAGCTCGAACGCTCGTCACCCACGCTGGCGCGCAGGCCCTGTTCGAGCAGGAAACGCAGCGTGCGCGCCTGGCCCCAGCCCAGGGCGGCGGCGAAGGCGGTGATGCGCTCGACGAGGGCGTCGTCGACGTCTTTGACGATGAGGTCGGTCATGCGGGAGGTCTCTCCGGTACAGGGCACTGGCGGCGTCGGAACGCGCCCGGGGGATTGCACAAGAAGAACACAGATCGGCACGCCGGAACCACGCCGTGGGTCACGGAAACCGTGCCGTCTCGCCCCACATCGCGGATGGGATCCCGGTGGGCTACACCGTCGCGGCGTCGACACGCGCCGACGGCGGCACCGGTGGCCGGCGCCACAGCACGATGCACAGCACGATGGCCGGGATGCCGATCAGTGCCGTGCCGGTGAAGAACAGTGCATAGCCTTCCAGCAGCGTGCGGCCCACGGCGAGCTGTTCCACCCAGACGCCCGAGAAGCCCTTGAGGACCTTGCCGGCCAGCGCATAGAACGAGCTCAGCAGCGCGTACTGGGTGGCGGTGTAGCCGAGGCTGGTCAGGCTGGACATGTAGCCGATCAGCGCCACGCCGGCGTACCCGCTGCAGAAGTTGTCGATCATCATCGCGGCGGTGAATACGCCGGTGTCCGAGCCGTGCAGCGCCAGATACGCGAACGCGAGGTTCGAACCGGGACCGAGCACCGCGCCCGCCAGCAGCGTCGGCATGAAGCCGAAGCGCACCGCGGACAGGCCCGCGGCGGCGATGCCGACGATGGTCGCGAACAGGCCGACCGAGCCGCGCACCGCGCCGACGGTTTCCTTGTCGATGCCGAGATCGGCGTAGAACGGATTCGCCATCGGCCCCATGACGAAGTCGGGCATCCGGTACAGGCAGATCGCCAGCAGCATGACGATCGCGAAGCGGCCGTGCTGCAAGAAGAAGGCGATGAACGGGCCGACGATCGCGTCGAACAGCCCGCGCGGCGTCCACAGCGTGGTCGACACGCCGCTCGAGACCCGGCTCGCGTCCGGCTCGCGCGCGATCATCACCGCGAGCACGCCGACCCCCATCAGTGCCGCCATCCACAGATACGACAGCGACCAGCCGATGTGCGCGGCCATGATCAGGATCAGGGCATCGGTGACCAGCAGCGCGCCGCGGTAGCCGAGTGTCGAACTCGAGGTCAGCAGGCCCTGTTGCTCGTTGCTCGAGGCGCTTTCGATGCGCCAGGCATCGATGACGATGTCCTGAGTGGCCGAGGCGAACGCCACCGCCAGCGCCAGCGCACCGAAGACCAGCAGCCGGTCGATGCCGATGCCGGCGATCGCGAACACATCCTCGCGCGGCTGGATCAGCACCATGCCCACCAGGGCCGCCGCGACTACGAGCTGGGCCAGCAGCATCCAGCCGCGCCGGCGGCCGAGCCAGCGGCCGAACAGCGGCGCGTCGGTCTTGTCGACCAGCGGTGCCCACAGGAACTTCAGCGAATACGCCAGCCCCACCCAGGACAGGAAGCCGATCGTCGACAGCTCGATGCCGTTCTCGCGCATCCAGAAGCCGAGCGTGTTGCCGACCAGATAGATCGGAATGCCCGAGCTGAAACCCAGCAACACCATCGCCAGCACCTTGCGCTGGCGCAGGTTGGCCAGCACGGTGCGCCAGCCCGGGCGGGCGGGTGCCGGGTCGGGTGCGGCCGCCGTGCTCACGCGCGGTAATCCACGACCAGCGGCGCGTGGTCGGAGAAGCGCGGTTCGGCATGCACCGCGCACGCCAGCACCCGATCACGCAGCGACGGCGTGACGAGCTGGTAGTCGATCCGCCAGCCCACGTCGTTCGCGCGCGCGGCGCCGCGGTTGCTCCACCAGGTGTATTCGGGCGCGTCGGGGCGCAGCACGCGCAGCGCGTCGTGCCAGCCGGTCGCGGGCGGCGCGACCAGACCGTCGCCGCTGGCGTCGGCGATCATGCCGTTGAGCCACGCGCGCTCGGGCGGCGTGCAGCCGGAATTCTTCTGGTTGCTGGTCCAGTTTTTGATGTCGTGCCGGGCGCGCACGATGTTCCAGTCGCCGCACAGCACGTAGTCGCGGCCGCTGGCCAGCCACGCGTCGAGGATCGGCTTGAGCCAGTCCATGACCTCGAACTTGAAGCCCTGGCGCAGCTCGCCCGACGAGCCGGACGGGATGTAGAACGAGACCACACTGAGATTGCCGAAGCGCGCCTCGATGTAGCGGCCTTCGTCGTCGAACGGCGCCCAGCCGAGCGCGGTGCGGATCTCGTCGGGTTCGCGCTTCGCGTAGATCGCCACGCCGCTGTAGCCCTTCTTGGTGCTCGCATCGCGGAACCAGGCCTTGTAGCCGGCGGGCAGGAAGTCGGCGTGCAATCCGCCGTCCACGAGCAACTGGTGTTCCTGCGCCTTCGTTTCCTGCATGCACAGCACGTCGGCGTCCTGGGCGACGAACCAGTCGAAGAAGCCCTTCTTCGCGGCGGAACGGACGCCGTTGGCGTTGAAGCTGACGATTCTCATGCAGACCCGGATCCACGTATGCCGGCGCCAAGCCTAACGGATTCGCGCTGACCGCCCGACCTCTGCGACGCGTCATCTGGAGCGATGTCGAACGGTCTGCAGCCGCATGTCGAACTGGTCTCCCCCGTGCAGGCCGTGGCGGCGCGCGGCCTGGTGCTCACGTCCGCGCAGGCGCGCGACGCGGGCGACATCGCCCTCCATGTCGACAACGCCATGGACGCACCGGACAGCGATGCGATGGTCGTGATGCTGGGGCGGACGATCATCGGCTTCTCTCGGCTCGACTCTCCGACGGTGACGCCCACGCGCACCACCGTCGATCCGGGCACCGTCACGCTACGGGCATTCGCGCTGGATCGCGCCTGGCAGGCCGCGCCCTCGATGCGCCGACGCTGCACGCCTGTTTCGCGGATCTCGTGCGACGCCGCCCCGACCGCCGCGTGCTGGTGTTGAGCGTGCACATCGCCAATGGCGTCGCCGCCCGGCTGTACCGGCGTACCGGCTTCATCGACAGCGGGGCCTGCCTGCCGGGTGGCCCGGGGGGATGGCAGCGTCTGCTGCTGCGTGCGCTGGGCGTGGGAGAATGCGCGCCATGACCGACCATCGCACCCGTTTCCTGCAGCTCGCGCTCGATGTCGAGGCCCTGCGCTTCGGCGAATTCACGCTGAAGTCCGGCCGCGTGAGTCCGTATTTCTTCAACGCCGGCCGCTTCGATTCCGGCCGCGCGATCGCCACGCTGGCCGGCTGCTATGCCGATGCGCTCGACGCGGCCGGGCTGGACTTCGATCTGCTGTTCGGCCCCGCGTACAAGGGCATCCCGCTGGCGACCGCGCTGGGCTGCGAATACGCACGCCGCGGCCGCGATCTGCCGGTGGCGTTCAACCGCAAGGAAGCCAAGGCGCACGGCGAGGGCGGCACGCTGATCGGCGCGCCGCTGGCCGGCCGTCGCGTGCTGATCGTCGACGACGTGATCACCGCCGGCACCGCGATCCGCGAAGCGCTGGGCCTGATCGCCGCGGCCGGCGGCACGGTGGCCGGCATCGTGATCGCGCTCGACCGTCAGGAACGCGTGGGCGACGACGACGCGCGTTCGGCCGCCGAGCGCGTGGCGCAGGACCAGGACGTGCCGGTGATCGCGATCGCCGGCCTGTCCGATCTGCTTGCGTTTGCCGGCGAAAACGCGACACTGGCGGCGGAACGCGACCGCCTGCTGGCCTACCGGGCGCGGCACGGAAGCCACAGCTCGAGCTGACCCGCGGGGGTCGGCGCACTCGGCCGCTCAGGGGGACGGACGACATGAATCATTTCATCCGACTGGCCGGCGGCGCGCTGCTGGCCCTCGCCGCCACCGGCGCCGCGGCGCAGACACCTGCGAACGCCGATCGCAAGGTCTACTGCTGGGACGAAGGCAGCCGCCGGGTCTGCGGCGATGCCCTGCCCGCGTCCGCGGTCGACGCCGCGCGCACCGAGATCAGTGCACGCAGCGGCATGCGCATGGCCGAGGTGGGCCGCGCGCCCACCGCCGAGGAACGCAGCGCCGCCGAGGCCGCCCAGCGCCAGGCGCGTCTGGACGCCGATGCCGATGCCGCCTCGCGTCGCCGCGAGCTGGCGATGGTGGAGTCCTACCAGACCGAGGCGGATCTGCGCCGCGCCTACGGCGAACGCATCGTGCTCGTCGAGGAGGCGATCAAGACCTCGCACATGGGCGTGGCCAACCTGCGCACCAGCCTGCTGTCGCAGCTGCGCCAGGCCGGCGAACTGGAGCTGCAGGGTCAGCCGGTGGGCAAGCCGCTGCGCGACCGGATCCGCAACCAGCGCACGGACCTGCAGCGCCAGCTGGCGATCCTCGACCAGCAACTCGGCGACCAGGCCGCGCTCGACGGCGACCTGCAGGCGGCGCTCAGCCGCTACCGCGAACTCAAGCAGACCGCCGCGCGCGATTGAATGCAGCGCGCGGCGACAGGCCGCTCGACGCACGGCGCCCGCCCGACCGCATGACCACGCCTCGCGCCGTTCGGGGCGCCGTTCGCGCGCATCGCGTTTGGTCGCGTTATAGGCCGGCGCGTATCCTTGCCCGCTTTCCTGCTGTCCGCGAGTCGACGTGTCCGACCCGATCTCCGCCCTGCTGCTCGGCATCATCGAAGGTGTCACCGAGTTCCTGCCGATCTCCAGTACGGGGCACCTGCTGATCGCCCAGCACTGGCTCGGCGCGCGTTCGGACTTCTTCAACATCGTCATCCAGGCCGGCGCGATCGTCGCGATCACGCTGGTGTTCCGTCAGCGCATCTGGTCGCTGACCACGGGCCTGGGCGAAGCCGCCAACCGCCGCTACGCGATGAAGATCGCCGCCGCCTTCCTGGTCACCGCCCTGCTCGGCCTGCCGGTGCGCATGGCCGGCTGGGAACTGCCGGAAACGGTGACCCCGGTCGCCTGGGCGCTGATCATCGGTGGTCTGTGGATGATCGTGGCCGAGCGTCTGTCGGAACGTCGGACCGGCGTGACCGAGGTGACCTGGACGGTGGCCATGCTGGTCGGCGTGGCCCAGGTGGTGGCCGGCGTGTTTCCGGGCACCTCGCGGTCGGCGGCGGCGATCTTCATCGCGATGCTGGCCGGCCTGAGCAAGCGCTCGGCGGCGACGGAATTCGTGTTCCTGGTCGGCATTCCGACGATGTTCGCCGCCAGCGCCTACGCCTTTCTCGAACTGTGGCTGGACCAAGGCCTTGGCGAGGAGGCCTGGGGCGACGTGACGATCGCGTTCGTCGCGGCGATGATCACCGGCTTCATCGTGGTCAAGTGGCTGCTCGGCTTCATCAAGCAGCACCGCTTCACCGGCTTCGCGGTCTACCGCATCGCGCTCGGTGCCGGCCTGTTGCTGCTGATGCCGTCGGGCACGTGAGCGGCCGCACGCGCGCGCAGGCACGCGCTCGTGCAATGAAGGTGTCCCGAGCAAGGCCCGATCACGCGCGCCTCCACGGCGCTGCGCTCGCGGGCCGGATTCACGTCATCGTTTGCCGCCGCGCAACAGGCCGTCGCGTATCGGCCAGCCCGCCCCTGTTCTCCGGCTGCAGAGCGCGGCCAGGCACGCCAAGCGACACCGCCGTTCGCCACTGCAGGAGCGCGCCCGCGCGCGACCCGGCGTTCCCGGCAATGCCTCTTCGCGCGCAAGCGCGCTTGTGTCTGCGCGAATCCGTAGTCTTGAAGTGGAGAGCGATGTGCGGCACGCCGATGGCGCGCAGTGTTCGAGCACGTGTAGGAGCCAGGACGGCCGCACATCGACCTCGCGCCCCAGCCCGAACAGTTGAACGAGCCGAAGCTCGTACTTCACAAGC
>NTJG01000032.1 GCA_002324875.1 Lysobacteraceae bacterium NML93-0793 | reverse complement strand
CCGCGCCCCGCCCAGGCCGGCGCGCCGGCCGACACCGGGGCCGTCGTGCCCGATGTCGTCGTCTGGCAGGCCGATGCCGGCTGGCGCGTGGCCCTGAACCCGGCCGCCGCGCCGCGCGTGTCGATCAACGCCGGCTACGAGCGGGCGGTGGCCGACGGCCCGGCCGCGGCGCCGATGCGCGACATGCTGCAGGAGGCGCGCTGGTTCACCCGCGGCCTGTCGATGCGCTACGACACCCTGCTGCGCACTGCGCGGGTGATCGTCGAGCGCCAGGCCGCGTTCCTGGAGCGCGGCGAGGAAGCCATCGCGCCGTTGACGCTCAAGGACGTGGCCGATGCGATCGGCATGCACGAGTCCACCGTCTCGCGCATCACCACCGGCAAGTTCCTGCAGACGCCGCGCGGCACGATCGAGATGAAGCGCTTCTTCGCCGTGCGCCTCGACGGGGCCAACGTCTCCGGCGCCGCGGTCAAGGCGATGGTGCGGCGTCTGATCGAAGCCGAGCCGGCGCAGCGTCCACTTGCCGACGATGCGATCGCCGCCCTGCTCGCCCGCCAGGGCGTGCACATCGCCCGCCGCACCGTCGCCAAGTACCGCGAACAACTCGACATCGCCCCGGCGCGCGCGCGCCGACGCGGTGCCCGCCCCACCCTGCTCGCCCGTGCGGGCTGAGGACATCGCCATGCAGACCATCCACGTGCTCCTGGTCGACGACCACGAGGGCTTCATCAACGCCGCCCAGCGCCACTTCCGCAAGGTCGAGTGGCTGAAGGTCGTCGGCACCGCCGGCAACGGGCTGGAGGCGATCGCCCAGTCCGAGGCCCTGCGCCCCGACGTGGTGCTGATGGACCTGGCCATGCCCGAGATGGGCGGCCTGCAGGCCACGCGCCTGATCAAGGCCCAGGACGCGCCGCCCTACGTGGTCATCGCCAGCCATTTCGACGATGCCGAGCACCGCGAGCACGCGATGCGCGCCGGTGCCGACAATTTCGTCAGCAAGCTGTCCTACATCCAGGAGGTCATGCAGATTCTCGAAAGCCTGCATGCCACCGAGCCGACCGTTGGAGTGGCGTCGTGAGCGAGCCCCGCATTCTGATCATCGACAGCAACGACGCACGCGCCGAGCGCCTGTGCACGCTGCTGGAGTTCATGGACCTGCGCCCGCGCTGGGTGTCGGAGCCGGGCGAGGTGTCCGCCGCCCGCAACCGTCCGAGCGACTGGATGGCGGTGCTCGTCGGCGCGATCGACGATGCCGATGCCGCGCGCGGCTTCTTCGCCTGGCTCGGCCAGGCCGGCGTGGCGCCGCCGGTGCTGCTGCTCGACGACGAGCCGGCGGACTTCGCCGCCGCGCACGCGCTGCACGAAGCCGGCGTGTGGGCGCTCGAATCGCCGTTGCGGCACTCGCAGCTCGAGAACCTGCTGCGCAAGGCCAGCCTCAAGCGGCTCGATGCCGAGGCGCAGGCCAAGGCCGATACCGGCGGCGGCCCCACCGGGACCAGCGAGGCGGTGCAGAGCCTGCGCCGGATGATCGACCAGGTGGCGCCCTTCGATACCACGGTGCTGATCCTGGGCGAGTCCGGCTCGGGCAAGGAAGTCGCCGCGCGCGCCATCCACCAGCGCTCAGAGCGGCGCGAGGGTCCGTTCGTGGCCATCAACTGCGGCGCGATCCCGGCCGAGCTGCTGGAGAGCGAGCTGTTCGGTCACGAGAAGGGTGCGTTCACCGGTGCGCTGTCGGCGCGCAAGGGCCGCTTCGAGATGGCCGAAGGCGGCACCCTGCTGCTCGACGAGATCGGCGACATGAGCCTGCCGATGCAGGTCAAGCTGCTGCGCGTGCTGCAGGAACGCTGCTTCGAGCGCGTCGGCGGCAACCAGAGCATCAAGTGCAACGTGCGCGTGATCGCCGCGACCCACCGCGACCTCGAAACACGCATCGGCGAAGGCCAGTTCCGCGAGGACCTCTTCTACCGCCTCAACGTGTTCCCCATCGACATGCCGTCGCTGCGCGAGCGTCGCGAGGACCTGCCCGACCTGGTGCGCACCATCGCCTCGCAGCTGGCGCAGAGCGGCCGCGGCGAGATCCGCTTCGCGGCCGATACGCTCGACGTGCTGGCCGGCTATGCCTGGCCGGGCAACGTGCGCGAACTGAGCAATCTGGTGGAGCGTCTCGCCGTGCTCAATCCGGGTGGCCTGGTGCGGGTACAGGATCTGCCGCAGCGCTATCGCGCGCACATCTACGACACGCTGCCGGCCACGGACGTGGTGGCGGTCGCCCCCGTGCCGGCGCCCGCTGCGCCGGCCGTGGCAGCCGGTGACGCCGTCCAGGAAGACGAGGCCGGCCACCTGCCGGAAGACGGTCTCGACCTGCGCGACCACATGGCGCGGATCGAGCTCGCCCTGATCCGTGAGGCGCTGGAGCGCAGCGAAGGCGTGGTCGCACATGCGGCCCAGCTGCTGGGCCTGCGCCGCACCACGCTGGCCGAGAAGCTGCGCAAGTACGGCATCGAGCGCGATCTGGCGGCCTGATCGGTTCTGCAGCACACGCACGCCGAGGGCTCCCGGTGGAAGCGCACGTGCGCGCGATCGAGCGTTCCCGGCGACGGCCCCATTCGCGCGCAGGCGCGCGGCGGCTGGGACGTTTGCGGTCGCCGGCAGGGCATGGCCTGACGGCTCCGGCACGTGGGAGACGGGAGGGCCGGGGCATCCAACCGCCGCCGGGTTTCCGTCGCCCCGCTCCCCCGTTCCGGCACGCGACTTGCATCACCCCTGGCAGTTCGTCCCTTCGTGATCGCCCGCATGACGCACTCGGTCAATTCGATCCTCTCGCAGATCCGCAGCTACCAGGGCCAGGTCGGCCAGGCGCGGCAGATGACGGCGGCCGATGCACCGCGCAGCGATGCGATCGCGGTCCAGGGCGGGATCGGCGGGATCGGCGGCATGCAGGGCGTCGCCGGCACGCCGGGCGTGGCCGCGCCGAGTTTCGGCGCGACGCTGCGCAACGCGATCGAGGGCGTCAACAGCGCCCAGCAGCGCTCCGGCGAGCTGGTGCGGGCGTTCGAACTCGGCGAGCCGGGCGCGGATCTGGCCAAGGTCATGGTCGCGTCGCAGCAGTCGCAGGTCGCGTTCCGGGCCACGGTGGAAGTGCGCAATCGACTGGTACAGGCGTACCAGGACGTCATGAACATGCCGCTGTGACGCGGCCCGGACAGGATTAACCCAAGACCATGGCGATCACGCTGTCCAAGGACGCGCTCAATACCGAAGCGGCCAGCCGCAAGGCGGTCGATGTCCTCGACCGTCTGGAAAAGATGCAGCTGGCCGGCCGGCTGGCCAAGATGGCGCTGCTCGCGGTCGCCATCGCCGCCGGGCTGATGGTGTTCTTCTGGGCGCAGAAGCCCGGTTACGTGCCGCTGTACGCGGGTCTGGACGCCAAGGCCACGGCCGAGGCCAGCGACCTGCTGCGGGCCGCGCAGATCCCCTTCAAGATCGACCAGGCCTCCGGCGCGATCTCGGTACCGGAAGCCAACATCCACGACGCCCGGCTGAAGCTGGCCGGCTCGGGCCTCGGCGAGTCGGGCCGCATCGGTTTCGAGCTGATGGAGCGGGATCCGGGCTTCGGCGTCAGCCAGTTCGTCGAAACCGCGCGCTACCAGCACGCGCTGGAAACCGAACTGGTGCGCACGATCGCGGCGCTGCGCCCGGTGCGCGACGCACGCGTGCATCTGGCGATTCCCAAGCCGTCGGCCTTCACCCGCCAGCGCGAGGCGGCGAGCGCCTCTGTCGTGCTCGAACTGCGCGGCGGCTCGACGCTCGAACGCGGCCAGGTCGACGCCATCGTCCATCTCGTCGCCTCCAGCATTCCGGATCTCGCCCCCGAGCGGGTGACCGTGGTCGACCAGAACGGTCGCCTGCTCAGCAACGACGCCCAGGACCCGGCGGCGGCACTGAGCGCGATGCAGTTCGAGCAGGTGCGTCGTCAGGAGACCTCGTTCAACCAGCGCATCCGCGAGCTGCTCGAGCCCATGACCGGCAGCGGCCGGGTGAATGCCGAAGTCACCGTGGACATGGACTTTTCGGTCAGCGAGGAAGCGCGCGAGCTCTACAACGCCGAGCCGCCCAAGCTGCGCAGCGAACAGCTGAGCGAGTCCACCAGCCGCGATGCCGGCCCCCAGGGCGTCCCGGGCGCCACCCCGAACCTGCCCGACACCGCGATCAACCCCGCGCCGCTGGATGCCCAGGTGGCCGCGGCCACCGGCGCAGGCGCCGCGGGTGACAGCGCGCGCAGTTCCACCCGCAATTACGAGCTCGACCGCACGCTCAGCCACACGCGGCAGCCGCCGGGGCGCATCCGCCGCGTCAGCGCCGCCGTGCTGGTGGATCACGTGCCGCGCGCCGGTGCCGACGGTGCCAGCACCACGCAGCCGCTGACGGCGGCCGAACTGCAGCGGGTCGAAGCCCTGGTGCGCCAGGCCGTCGGCTTCGACGAGGCACGCGGCGACACGGTGTCGGTGATGAACGCACCGTTCGTGCGCGAACAGAGCGACGGGATCGAAGGGCCACCGTGGTGGCAGAACCCGATGCTGCGCGACATCGCCCGGCTGGCCCTTGGCGCGCTGGTGGTGCTGGCCCTGCTCTTCGGCGTCGTGCGGCCGGCGGTGCGCCAGATCGCCGGTCCGTCGAAGGCCCCGGCCCCGAAGGCGCCGGCCACCGCCGAGGTCACCCTGCTCGACGAGGGCGACGTGCCGATTCTGGCCGAGGACACGGCGCGGATCACCGCGTCGCCCGCCGAGCGCGCGCCGATCGCGTTGCCGTCGGACGCCTACGAGGACCGCCTGCGCATCGCGCGCGAAGCGGTGAAGTCGGATTCCAAGCGCGTTGCGCAAGTAGTCAAGGGATGGTTGGACGATGAAGCGGCCGCCTGACGTCAATTCGCTCACCGGCGTCCAGCGCGCCGCGGTGCTGCTGCTCTCGCTCGGCGAGGTCGATGCGGCCGAAGTGCTCAAGCACATGGATGCCAAGGAAGTGCAGAAGCTCGGCCTGGCGATGGCGACGATGGGCGCGGTCAGCCGCGAGCAGGTCGCCCACGTGATGGACGATTTCTCCGGCGCGCTCGACCGCCAGACCTCGCTCGGCGTGGGCGCGGACGACTACATCCGCGCGGTGCTCGTCCAGGCCCTGGGCGAGGACAAGGCCGGCAGTCTGATCGACCGCATCCTGCTGGGGCGCAACACCACGGGCCTCGATACGCTGAAGTGGATGGATCCGCGCGCGATCGCCGATCTGGTCCGCCACGAGCATCCGCAGATCATCGCCATCGTGCTGTCGCATCTCGACCCCGACCAGGCGGCCGATGCGCTCAAGCTGCTGCCCGAGCGCACCCGCGCCGACGTGCTGCTGCGCATCGCCACGCTCGACGGCATTCCGCCCAACGCGCTCAACGAACTCAACGAGATCATGGAGCGCCAGTTCGCCGGCAACCAGAACCTCAAGTCGTCGGCGGTGGGCGGCATCAAGGTGGCGGCCAACATCCTCAACTTCCTCGACACCGGCCAGGACCAGAGCCTGCTCGGCGCGATCAGCAAGGTCGATGCGGTGCTCGGCCAGCGCATCCAGGACCTGATGTTCGTCTTCGACGACCTGATCGAACTCGACGACCGCGAGTTGCAGACGGTGTTGCGCGAGGTCTCGGGCGAGCGTCTGGGCATCGCGCTGCGCGGTGCCGACCCGAAGGTCCGCGACAAGATCACCCGCAACATGTCCCAGCGCGCCGCCGAGATCCTGCTCGAGGACATGGAGGCCCGCGGCCCGGTGCGGTTGTCGGATGTCGAGGCCGCGCAGAAGGAAATCCTCACCCTGGTCCGCCGTCTGGCCGATGAGGGCAGCATCAACCTGGGCGGCGGCAGCGCCGAGGCGCTGGTATGAACGAGGCCGTGCGCTGGTATGCCCCGCCGCTGGAAGAGCCACCACCGCCGGCGGAGGACGTGCCGGTCGAGCTGCCGCGTCCGCCGTCGCTGGAGGAAATCCAGCAGATCCGCGACGACGCCCAGCGAGAAGGCTACGACGCAGGCCTGGCCCAGGGCCGCGCCGAGGGTCTCGCCGCCAGCCAGAGCGAGATGCGCCGGCTGAGCGCGCAGATCGAGGGCATCCTCGACAACTTCTCGCGCCCCCTCGCCCGGCTCGAAAACGAAGTGGTCGGCGCCCTCGGGGACCTGGCCGTCCGGATTGCCGGCGCCCTGGTCGGCCGCGCCTATCTCGCCGATCCCGAACTGCTGGCCGATCTGGTCGGCGAGGCGGTCGACGCCGTGGGCGGCGCGGCGCGCGAGGTCGAAGTGCGTCTGCATCCCGACGACATCGCCGCGCTCACACCGTTGCTGTCGCTGAACCCGGCGACGCGGCTGGTCGCCGATCCGGCCCTGGCGCGCGGCGATCTGCGCGTGCATGCCGAGAGCGTGCGCATCGACGGCAGCCTCGATGCGCGCCTGCGCGGCGCGCTGGACGTGGTGCTGCGCCGCGCCGGAGCCGGCGCATGACCGCCACGCCGCTGCCCAGCGCCGATCCGGCCGACTGGCTGACCGCGCGCAATCTGCGCCTGGCGACCCGTCTCGACGCCACCGGGCCGGACCCGGCCGCCGGCCGCGGCCTGATCCGCGAAGGCATCCTGCGCCGGGCCATCGGCCTGACCGTCGAAGCCGTCGGCTGCGCCGCACCGATGGGCGCGACCTGCAAGGTCGAGGTCGACGGCGGCTGGGTCGAGGCCGAGGTCGTCGGCTTCGCCGGTGATCGCACCTCGCTGATGCCCAGCGCCGAGCTGCACGGCTTGCTGCCGAACGCACGCGTGGTGCCGCTGCACCGCCGCGGTGGCGTCGAGATCGGCGAAGGCCTGCTGGGCCGGGTCATCGATTCGGACGGCGTACCGCTCGACGGCAAGGGCCCGATCCGCGCCGAAGGCAGCGTGGGCATGGCCGGCGTGGCGATCAATCCGCTGGCGCGCGAGCCCATCATCCAGCCGCTGGATGTCGGCGTGCGCGCGATCAATGCCCTGCTGCCGATCGGCCGCGGCCAGCGTGTGGGGCTGTTCGCCGGCTCGGGCGTCGGCAAATCGACCCTGCTCGGCATGATGACCCGCTTCACTGCGGCCGACGTCATCGTCGTCGGCCTGATCGGCGAACGCGGCCGCGAAGTGCGCGATTTCGTCGAGAGCACGCTGGGCGAGGAAGGGCTGCGCCGCGCGGTCGTCGTCGCCGCACCGGCGGACCGCCCGCCGCTGGCCCGCCTGCACGGCGCCTACCGCGCGACCGCGATCGCCGAGTGGTTCCGCGACCAGGGCCTCAACGTGCTGCTGCTGATGGATTCGCTGACCCGCTTCGCCCAGGCCCAGCGCGAGATCGGCCTGTCGGTCGGCGAACCGCCGACCACGCGCGGCTACCCACCGAGCGTGTTCGCGAAACTGCCGGCGCTGGTGGAGCGCGCCGGCAACGGCGCCGCCGGCCGCGGCTCGATCACCGCGTTCTACACCGTGCTCACCGAGGGCGACGATCCGCAGGATCCGATCGCCGATGCCGCGCGCGCGATTCTCGACGGCCACATCCTGCTGTCGCGCCGGATCGCCGACGCCGGCCTGTACCCCGCGATCGACGTCGAATCGTCGGTGAGCCGCGTGGTCACCGAGATCGCCGACGACACCTGGCGCGAGCGCATCCGCTCGCTGAAGCGGCTGATCTCGGCCTACACCGCCAACCGCGACCTGATCGCCATCGGCGCCTACCAGCGTGGCGCCGATCCGGCTGTCGACGAAGCCCTGGCCCGCTGGCCGGAGATCGTCGAGTTTCTGGGCCAGGACATCGCCCACGCCGCCGACCTGCAGCACAGCCGTGAGGCGCTCGAGCGCCTGTTGCACCCCGAGGAAGCCACCGCATGAAGCAGTCCCGCCGCATCGATCCCCTGCTCAACCGCGCCCAGGAAACCGAGGACGCCGCGGCGCGCGTGCTGGCCGAGCGCCAGAGCACGCTGGCGCAGCACGAGGCCCAGCTGGTCGAGCTGCGCCGTTATGCCGAGGAATACGGCAACAGCCAGATGGCCGCGACCAGCCCGGCGCAGCTGGCCAACCGGCGCGCGTTTCTCGACCGCCTGCAGTCGGCGGTGGAACAGCAGTCGCGGGCGGTCGACAACAGCCGGCAGACGGTGGAGATCGAGCGCGGCCGCCTGCTGCTGGCGAGCCGCGACAAGCAGGTGCTCGAACAGCTGGCGGCGAGCTACCGCGCCCAGGAGCGCCAGGTCGACGAGCGTCGCTCGCAGCGTGAGCTCGACGATCTCGGCGCCCGCCGCGTGCGGCTCAATGCGATGGCCGCCGATGGAGCGGACGTATGACGCCCCTCGCCGCCACACCGCCGCCAACGCCGACGCCCGCCTCCAACGCCCGTGCGGACCGGAACGCATCGGGCAGTGGTGACGGCAATGCGTTTGCCCAGGCGCTCGAACGTCGCCAGGGTGCGCGACCGGGTGACGCCGCAGCCCGCCCGCGTGGGCCTGGCGACGGCGCGTCCGCGCCCACCGATGCGTCACTGCCGGGTGCCACTTCCGACGCCCCATCGCTGACCGGTACCGTCGGCGCGTCCGACCCGGACACGCTCGAGGCGCCGACACCGGCGGTCGTCGACATCCAGCAGCCCGCCCCGGTATGGCCCCCCGCGGGCCTCGCCGCCCTGCTCGGCTTCCCTGCGGATGTGGCCTTGGAACCGGCGGATGCGGCGGTCACCGGCGATGCCGACACCGACGCCCGGCCGCTGCCGCTCGGCGGCGTGTTGCAGCCCGCGAGCATGCCCCTTGCGCCGGCGGCGCTCACGCTGCCCGACGCTGTTGCGCCCGATGCCGAGCCCGATATCGCCCTCCCGGTGCCCACGCTGGCCGTCGACGCGACGACGCCGGTCGAGGGCGGCGAGCCCGCCCCTGTCGCGTTCACGCTGCCGGCGACCGCCGGGCTGCGCGAGCCCGCGCCCGTCCTCGCCGCGCCTTTGCCGACGCCGCATGTCGGCGCCGAGGATTTCGAAGCCCGCTTCGGTGCCCAGCTCGAATGGATGGCGGACCAGAAGATCGGCCACGCCCGCATCCGGGTGACTCCGCACGATCTGGGGCCGGTCGAAGTGCGCCTGCACATGGACGGCGACCGGATCCGCGCCGAGTTCGTCAGCGCCCAGGCCGAGACCCGGCAGGCGCTCGAGCAGGGCCTGCCGCGCCTGCGCGATCTGCTCGGCGAATCCGGCTTCCAGCTGGCCCATGCCGGCGTCGGCAGCGGGCAGACCGGACGCGACGGCGCACCGTCGTCCGCGGCCACGCAGGGCGGCGGCGAAGCTCCGGACGGCGATGTCCCGGCGCAGGCCATCGCGCCCGCCCGCCACCGCGCGGTGGCCGGTCTGCTCGACGCCTACGCCTGACGGCGCGACGCGCCGCCACGCCGCCTGAACGTCGGGCGCACGCGTGACGCAACACGCGACGGAATCGCGGAGGGACCACCGGCGACGGAATTCCGACGCCGTCACGGCACGGGGTTTGCATCCCCCGGAGTGGATCCTCACCCGGTACTGACACGTGGCCGCCGTCGCAAACACGCCCGCTCCTCCCAAGTCCTCCAAGCGCCTGCTGTTGCTGGTCGGCCTGCCGACCGTTCTCCTGCTCGGAGGCGGTGGCGCCGCGGCCTGGTTCCTGCTGAACAAGCCGGCCGCCGAGCCGCATGCGGCCCTGCCCGCGCAGGCGCAGTACCTGCCGCTGGCGCCCGCGTTCGTCGTCAATCTCGAAGACACGCCGATGGGGCCGCGCTATCTGCAGGTCGAGGTGCAACTGGTCACCCGCGATCCGCTGGCCGCACCACTGCTGCAGCAGCATGAGCCCGCCCTGCGGGCGCGGCTGCTGATGCTGTTCGCCCAGCAGACCTACGAGGGCGTGTCCACGCGGGCCGGCAAGGAAGTGCTGCAGGCCCAGGCGCTGAAGGAGGTGCAGACGCTGATGACCGAGGAAACCGGCAAGCCGGCGGCCGAAGCGCTGCTGTTCACCAGCTTCGTGACCCAGTGAGCCCAGGACGATGAGCGACCTGCTCTCACAGGACGAGATCGATGCCCTGCTGCACGGCGTGGATGCCGGTGTCGTGGACACCGAGCCGGCGCCCGATCCGGGCGTCGCGCGCACCTACGACTTCGCCAGCCAGGACCGGATCATCCGCGGCCGGATGCCGACACTGGAGATGGTCAACGAGCGCTTCGTGCGCCTGTGGCGCATCGGCCTGTTCAACCTGATCCGCCGCTCGGCCGACCTGTCGGTGCGCGGCATCGACCTGGTGAAGTTCGGCGATTACCTGCACCAGCTCTACGTGCCGACCAACCTCAACCTGATCAAGTTCAAGCCGCTGCGCGGCACCGGCCTGGTGGTGTTCGAGCCCAAGCTGGTGTTCGCGGTGGTCGACAACTTCTTCGGCGGCGACGGCCGCTATCCCACCCGCATCGAAGGCCGCGAGTTCACGCCGACCGAGATGCGTGTGATCCAGCTGATGCTCAAGCAGACCTTCGCCGACCTGGCCGAAGCCTGGGCGCCGGTGCTGGACGTGGAGTGCGAGTACATCAACTCCGAGATCAACCCGCACTTCGCCAACATCGTCACCCCGCGCGAGTACGTGGTGGTGAGCCGGTTCCACGTCGAACTCGAAGGCGGCGGCGGCGAGATCCACATCACCCTGCCGTACTCGATGCTCGAGCCGATCCGCGAACTGCTCGACGCCGGCATCCAGAGCGACCGCGTCGACCGTGACGAGAGCTGGAACATCTCGATGCGCGAGCAGCTGCTGACGTCGGAAGTCAGCGTGTCGAGCGTGCTGGCCAAGCGCAGCATCGACCTGCGCCAGCTCACCAAACTGAAGGTCGGCGACATCCTACCGATCGACCTGCCGGCCGAAGTGCCGATCTGCGTCGAGGGCATCCCCGTCTTCACCGGCCGCTTCGGCACCGCCGGTGGCTACAACGTCGTGAAGATCACCGAGACCCACCCGCCGGGCACCACGCCCGCGCGCCGCACCGAACCCCAGGATCTGCCCGCATGACCAACCAGGACAATCCCTTTCCGCAGGATGCTGCGGCCCCGGCCAAGTTCGACGACCTGCGCGCCGACGGCCCGATCGACGGCACCGATCTCAATCTCGACGTGATCCTCGACGTGCCGGTGGCGCTGTCGCTGGAGGTCGGGCGCACCCGCATGCCCATCCGCAGCCTGCTGCAGCTCAACCGCGGTTCGGTGATCGAACTCGAGCGCGGTGCCGGCGAACCGCTGGATGTCTACGTCAACGGCACGCTGATCGCGCACGGCGAAGTGGTGGTGATCAACGATCGCTTCGGCGTGCGCCTGACCGACGTGGTCAGCCCCAGCGAGCGGATCCGGAGACTGCGGTGATCGTCACCCAGGCCCTGCCGGTCGCCGTCGCGGCCACGCCTGCGGCGGCGCGCACCAGCGCGGGCACGCCTGCCGAAACGGCCGCGGAGGTCATCGCGCGCGAGGCCGGTACCGCGCCGGCCGCGGCATCCGACGCGACGGGGTCGACCGGGGCCGAGGCTGCAGGCGACACGGCCACGGACGCCGCGGCCGCCGACTTCTCGTCGGTCGTCGCCACGACCAGCGCGCCCGCGCGGGCGGTGCCGCTGACCCTCCAGCCGGCGACGCCGGTGCAGATCGGCGCGCATGCGCCCCAGAGCCCGGGCCTCGGCGGCGCGTTTCTGGCCCTGCTGCTGGTGCTGGGCCTGATCGTCGGCCTGGGCTGGCTGCTCAAGCGCCTGCCCGGCAGCGGCTTCCGCCAGGCCGAGGGGCTGCGCGTGGTGGCCAGCATCAATCTCGGGGCCAAGGAGCGCGCGGCCGTGGTGCAGGTGGGCGGCGAGCAACTCCTGCTCGGCATCGGCGCCGGTGGGGTACGCACCTTGCATGTGCTGCCGCAGCCGCTGCCGGAGGCCCCGGCCCCGCAGCTGCCCTCGCTCAAAACGCTTCCCGACTTCAAGCAGTTACTCGCGCAGCGCCTGCGCAAGGACACCTGATGGATCCCCGCTCCGCCTCCCGCCGCTGGTGTGCCCGTCTCGCCCTGATCGCCGCCCTGCTGGTGCCGGCGATCGCGGCCGCGGCCACCGGCGCGCCGCAGCTGCCGGCCCTGCCGGACGTCACCGTCGGCCAGATCGGCAATGCGCCGGTGAGCCTGCCGCTGCAGACCCTGCTGCTGATGACGGCGATCACCCTGATCCCGTCGATGCTGCTGGTGCTGACCGCCTTCACCCGGATCATCGTCGTGCTGGCCCTGCTGCGACAGGCGCTGGGCACGGGGCAGACGCCGTCGAACCAGGTGCTGGTGGGCCTGGCGCTGTTCCTGACCGCGCTGGTGATGACGCCGGTGTGGGAAGCCGCGTGGAACAGCGGGTTCGGCCCCTATCTCAACGGCCAGATCGATTTCCGTACCGCCTGGGATCTCGGCACCGCGCCGCTGCGCGGCTTCATGCTGGCCCAGGTGCGCGAGACCGACCTGATGACCTTCGCGGGCCTCGCGGGCCACAGCACGTATTCCGGTCCCGACGACGTGCCGTTCCAGGTGCTGGTGGCCTCGTTCGTGACCAGCGAACTCAAGACCGCGTTCGAGATCGGATTCCTGATCTTCATCCCGTTCATCATCATCGACCTGGTCGTGGCCAGCGTGCTGATGTCGATGGGCATGATGATGCTCTCGCCGATGCTGGTCTCCGCCCCGTTCAAGATCCTGCTGTTCGTGCTGGTCGACGGCTGGGTGCTGACGGTGGGCACGCTGGCGGCGAGCTTCAATTGAGCGGGGATTGGGGATTCGGGAGTGGGGATTCGGAAAGCCGCAGCGCCTCGCCTGTGATTGCCAAGACGGCATGGCTCCTACGCAGAGCAGACGGCCATTCCCTCACCTCCCGCCTCCCGGCAGCAGATTTCCAGATGCATGAATCACGCTGGATGACCACCACTCTGGCAACTGAAAGTCCCGCTCGTGCAGGGATGACGGGCTGAAAGTCATCCGCGAGTTCCATCGCCCGCGATCGTCCGCGTTCTCGAATCCCCACTCCCGAATCCCCAATCCCGGCCCCCCATGTCCCCCGAACTCGCCCTCACCGAACTCCGCCGTGGCCTCGAGGTCGCGCTGTGGGTGGGTGGTCCGCTGCTGGTGACCGTCCTCGTGGTCGGCGTGATCGTCGGTATCGTGCAGGCCGCCACCCAGATCAACGAGCCGACGATCGCGTTCGTCGCCAAGGCCGCGGCGCTGACGGCGGCGCTGTTCGCGCTCGGGGCGATCCTGCTCTCGTATCTGGTCGACTACACGATCACGCTGTTCCGCAGCATCCCGCACCTGATCGGCTGAGCATGACCATGCGTGGAGCCCGCCGCTGATGGACGCCGCCACCCAGATGGCGATCGATGGCCAGCAGGCCTTCGCGATGATCGGCACCCTGCTGTGGACCGCGCTCCGGGTCGGGGCACTGCTGATGGCGATGCCGCTGATCGGTACCCGCGCCTTGCCGGCCCGCATCCGGGTCATGGCGGCGCTGGTGCTGAGCCTGGCGCTGGCGCCGCTGCTGCCGGCGCCGCCGCCGTGGACCGGCTTCGACGCGGCGACGATCCTGTCGATCGCCCGCGAACTCGCGGTCGGCGCGGCGATGGGCTTCATGCTGCGGCTGGTGTTCGAGGCCGGCGCGCTCGCCGGCGAGCTGATCTCGCAGGGCTCGGGCCTGTCGTTCGCGCAGATGAGCGATCCGCTGCGCGGCGTGCAGTCGGGCGTGGTCGGCCAGTGGTTCTATCTCGCGTTCGGCCTGCTGTTCTTCGCCGCCAACGGGCATCTGGCGATGGTGGCGCTGCTGGTGCACAGCTACGACACCCTGCCGATCGGCACGGCACTGCCCGACGTGCGGGCCACGCTGCAGATCGCCCCGGATTTCTTCGCCCTGGTGCTGCGCGGCGGCGTCACCCTCGCCTTGCCGGTCATGGTGGCGCTGCTGGCGGTGAACCTCGCCTTCGGCGTGCTGTCGCGGGCTGCGCCGGCGCTCAATCCCATCCAGCTCGGCCTGCCGATCTCGGTGCTCGTGGGCCTGTTCCTGATCGCCATGCTGGCCGGTGAACTCGGCCCGCCGGTGCAGCGTCTCTACGACGCCGCCTTCGACGCCGCCGGGCGGGTGCCGCTGGGCGGATAGGGCCCGGCGAAGGGCATCACGGCCGCGAGGCCGCCCTCGCGCGCAGCCGGCGGCCCGGATTGCACCGCGTGGCGCGCCTGCCAGCGCGCTCTCGCCGCCCGCCGCCCGGCACACGGCTTGCAACGTCCCGGCTATCTTCCGCCGGGCCCGCTGCAATGGCCGAAAACGAAAACGGTCAGGAAAAGACCCAAGAACCCAGTCTCAAACGGTTGCAGGACGCACGCGAGAAGGGCAACGTCCCGCGCTCGCGTGAGCTGGCAACCGTCGCGGTGTTCGGTGCCGGCGTGGCCTCGCTGCTGGCGATGGGTGGCAGCGTCACGGTGCAGGCCAAGGACTGGATGCGCGGCGCGTTGTCGCCGGACATCGCCCTGCTCGAATCCCCGCAGGACATGTTCGGCTATACCGGCGACCTGTTGCTGGGCTTTCTGTGGATCCTCGCGCCGCTGATGCTGGCCACGCTGCTGGCCTGCTTCATCGCGCCGGCGGTGATGGGCGGCTTCAACTTCGCGACCAAGGGCCTCGTGCCCGACCTCAAGAAGCTCGACCCGATGGCGGGCCTCAAACGAATCTACGGCCCCGAAGGCCTGGCCGAGTTGCTGAAGTCGCTGCTGCGCGTGCTGCTGGTCGGCGGCGCGGCCACGCTGTTCCTGTGGCCGGCGATGCCGCGTCTGCGCGCGATGCTGCACCAGCCGCTGGAACTGGCCGCGGCCGGCGGAATGAAATTCGCGCTGTGGATGCTGATGGCCACCGCGGCGGCGATGCTGCTGGTCGCGCTGGTCGATGCCCCGTACCAGAAGTGGAACTGGCGGCGGAAGCTGATGATGACCCGCCAGGAACTGCGCGAGGAGATGAAGGAGAGCGAGGGCCGGCCCGAGGTCAAGGGCCGCATCCGCCAGCTGCAGCACGAGATGTCGCAGCGCCGGATGATGGAGGACCTGCCCACCGCCGATGTCGTGGTGGTCAACCCCACCCACTACGCGGTCGCACTGAAGTACGACGGCGACGCGATGCGCGCACCGCGGGTGATCGCCAAGGGCGTCGACGAGATGGCCCTGCGCATCCGTGAAGTGGCCGGGCAGCACCGGATCACCCTGGTCGAGGCGCCGCCGCTGGCACGCGTCTTGTATCGGGAAGCGGACATCGGTCAGGAAATTCCCGTGAAGCTCTACGCCGCCGTCGCCCAGGTGCTGTCCTACGTCTACCAGCTGCGCACTTGGCGCGCCGGCACACCGCAGCCGCAGCTCGCGGCGCTCGAGGTCGACGAAGGCGATGCCGGGGGCCGCCGGTGAGCGCGGTGATGGCCTCCGGCCCCAAGCGGGTCTTCGACACCCTGCGCAACGGCCTCGGCGCGCCGCTGCTGGTGCTGGCGCTGCTCGCGATGGTGGTGGTGCCGCTGCCGCCGATGATCCTGGACGTGTTGTTCAGCTTCAACATCGCGATGTCGCTGGTCGTGCTGCTGGCGGTGATCTACGTCCAGCGGCCGCTGGACTTCAGCATCTTCCCCATCGTGCTCCTGGTCACCACGATGCTGCGGCTGGCACTGAACGTGGCCTCCACCCGGGTGATCCTGCTCAACGGCCAGGACGGTCCGGGCGCCGCGGGCAAGGTCATCGAATCCTTCGGCGAGTTCGTCGTCGGCGGCAATTTCGCGGTCGGCATCGTCGCGTTCGCCATCCTCACCATCATCAACTTCGTCGTCATCACCAAGGGCGCGGGCCGCGTGTCCGAAGTCACCGCGCGCTTCATCCTCGACGCGATGCCGGGCAAGCAGATGGCGATCGACGCCGATCTCAACGCCGGCCTGCTGACCCGCGACGAGGCCAAGGCGCGGCGCGAGGAAGTGCGCCAGGAAGCCGACTTCTACGGCGCGATGGACGGCGCCAACAAGTTCATCCGCGGCGATGCGATCGCCGGCATCCTGATCCTGTTCGTCACCATCATCGGCGGCCTGATGATCGGTGTGCTGCAGCACGATCTGAAGGTCGCCGACGCCGCGTCGATCTACACCCTGCTGTCGATCGGTGACGGCCTGGTCTCGCAGATCCCGGCGCTGCTGGTGTCCTCGGCCGTGGCCCTGCTGGTGACCCGCGCCTCGCGCAAGCAGGACATGGGCGGCGCGGTCAACGGCCAGGTGTTCGGCCAGCACAAGGCGCTGACGATCGCGGCCAGCATCCTGCTGGTGGTCGGCCTGGTGCCGGGCATGCCCAACCTCGCCTTCCTGAGCCTCGCGGCGATCGTCGGCTATGCCGCCTGGGCCATGCGCAAGCGCAGCCTGGCCGCCGAACGCGAGGCGGCCCAGCCCGATGCCGGACAGCCCTCGCCCGAACAGGCCGCCAGCGCCGAACTCGGCTGGGACGACCTGCGCCCGGTCGATCCGCTGGGCCTCGAGGTCGGCTACCGGCTGATCCCGCTGGTCGACAAGGCCCAGGGCGGCGAGCTGATGGCGCGGATCAAGGCCGTGCGCCGCAAGCTCACCCAGGACGTCGGCTTCCTCATTCCGCCGGTGCACATCCGCGACAACCTCGAGCTGTCGCCGACGAGTTACCGGCTGCTGGTCCACGGCGTGCCGGTGGCGACGGCCGAGGTGCATCCCGACCGCCTGCTGGCGCTGGATCCGGGCGGCGCCCTGCATCCGATCGACGGCATTCCCGGCAAGGATCCGGCTTTCGGCCTGGATGCGCTGTGGATCCAGCCCGTGCAGCGCGCCACGGCCGAGGCCGCCGGCTACACCGTGGTCGATCCGGCCACCGTGGTCGCCACCCATCTCTCGCATCTGGTGCGCGAGCAGGCGCCGGAACTGCTGGGTCACGAGGAAGTGCAGCAGCTGCTGGCCACCCTCGCCCGCTCCGCGCCCAAGCTGGCCGAAGACCTCACGCCCAAGTCGCTGCCGCTGGCGGTCGTCGTGCGCGTGCTGCAGAACCTGCTGGTCGAGCGCATCCCGGTCCGCCAGCTGCGGCGCATCGCCGAGGCGCTGGTGGAACACGCCGCCCACACCCAGGACCCCGCCCAGCTCACGGCCGTGGTGCGCACCGCGCTGGGCCGTTTCATCGTGCAGGAGATCGCCGGACCCTCGGAAGAACTGCCGGTCTACACGCTGGCGGCCAATCTGGAACGCGTCTTGCAGGATTCCGCGCAGGGTGGCGGTGCGGCACTGGAACCGGGCCTGGCGGAACGTCTGCAGCAGAGTCTGGCCACATGCGCCGGACAGCAGGAAGCCAGGAACGAGCCCGCGGTCGTGCTGGTCCCCGGACAGGTCCGCGCCGCACTGGCGCGCCTGGTCCGCCACAGCGTCCCCAACCTCTCGGTGCTGTCCTACAACGAAGTGCCGGAAGACAAACGGTTGAAGTTGTTGGGGACGATCAATTGAGAGCGGGAATTCGGGATTCGGGAGTGGGGATTCGTGAAAGCGGATTCCACGAACGCGGAGAGGTTGTGATGACACGTATGAGATCGAACGCCGACAGACACCGAATGCGCAGGAAGACGGCGCCCGCTGTTTCGAATCCCTATTCCCCAATCCCGAATCCCCGCCCATGAACATCCGCCGCTTCGTCGCCGCCGACATGCGCTCCGCCCTGCAGCTGGTGCGGCAGGCGCATGGTCCCGATGCCGTGATCCTGTCCAACCGTCGCACCGACGAGGGCGTGGAGATCGTCGCGGCCAGCAACTACGACGAAGGATTCGTGCAGCGTGCGCTCGACGATGCGCAGCGCGAGGCCGTGTCGAACGCCGCCCGTCAGCCCGCGGCCGCCCCGGTGGCGGCTGGCGACGAGGAGGCCCTGGCGCCGTCCGAGCGCTGGCTGCGCGCACTCACGCCGCAGGCACCGGCCGCTGCGCCTCCGGGCCCG
>NTJG01000031.1 GCA_002324875.1 Lysobacteraceae bacterium NML93-0793 | reverse complement strand
CCGACGGATGCCGACGCGCAGCGCGAGGCCGACGCGGCGCAGCGCGCGCGCATGCAACGCGCGCTCGACGCACGCGACGCGGCCGGCGACGACACGCCACAGGCCGGTGCGCCGGACACCGCGCCGCACGACAACGCCGATGCCGAGCGCCGGCAGGCCAACGAGGCCCTGCTGCGTCGTCTGCCCGACGATCCCGGTGGTCTGCTGCGGGCGAAGTTCCGCCTCGAGCACGAACGCCGTCGCAACGGAGGTTCCCGATGACGCGATTCCGATCGGCCCGCCTGGTGACCGCCGGGCTCGTGGTGCTGCTGTGCGCGCTGGCGACCGGGCAGGCGTTCGCCCAGGCTCAGGCCTGGCTGGACCGCGACCGCATCGCCTTCGGCGAGACCACCACACTCAATATCGAGAGCGACGAGACGAGCGCCACGCCCGACTGGTCACCGCTCGAGCAGGATTTCACGCTCAGTGGCCACACCAGCCGCCGGCAGGTCGAGATCCGCAACGGTCGGCAGACCGCACGCACGCTCCACGGTGTGGCCCTGAGGCCGCGACGCGAAGGTCTGGTCGTCGTGCCCGCGCTGCAGGTCGGCAGCGCGACGACCGCGCCACTGCAACTCAGCGTCGGCCCGGCGGTGGTCAGCGCCGCGCGCGACGGCGCACCCGCATTCGTCGAGGCCGAGATCGATACGCAGTCGCCGTATGTCCAGCAGGCGGTCGCCTACACGGTGCGGCTCTACTACGCGGTGCCACTCGTGTCGGGTCAGCTGGAGCAGCCGCCACCGGACGGGGCGTCATTGCAGCGGGTCGGCAGCGATACGCAGTTCACCCGCGACATCGGCGGTCGGCGCTACACCGTCGTCGAACGGCGCTTTCTGCTGGTGCCCGCGCGCAGCGGCACCCTCACCATTCCCGGCCCGCGCTTCGAAGGACGCGGCGTCTCCGGCGGCATGTTCGACGGCCTGTTCAACCGGGGACCGCGCGAGCTCGCCGCCAACGGTCCACCGAGCGTGCTGTCGGTGCGCCCGATGCCGGCGGGGATTGCCGGGCGCGACTGGCTGCCGGTCCATGACGTGCAGGCGCGCTGGCTGGAGGCCGCCCCACGCGCCCGCGCGGGCGAGGCCGCCACGCTGGTGCTGGAGGTCGTGTTCGACGGCGCGGTGGGCACCCAACTGCCCGACGTCGTCGTGCCGCCGGTCGACGGTGCGCAGATCTTCGCCGAGGCGCCGCAGTACGACGAGACCTTCGAGGACGGCCGCCCGCAGGTCCGGCTGACGCGGCGCGTCTCGGTGGTCCCGCAGGCGGCCGGTCGGCTGCGGATCGCCGGACCGCAGATCGCATGGTGGGATGTCGGCGCGGGCCAGGCGCGGACGGCGGCGACGCCGGTGCTCACCCTCGACGTGGAACCGGGTGCGGTGCGCGCGCCAACCGACCGCCTCGGCATCGCCGGGACTGTCGATCCAGAACGCGTGCGTGCGGCTGCGCCCGGCGACGCGGCGACGACGCCGGTCTGGCAATGGCTCGCGCTTCTGTTCGCCCTGCTGTGGCTGGCCACTGCAACGCTCGCGTGGCGGCTGTACCGCCGGACGCCGCCGGCCCCTGCGGTTGCGCGGCCGGACGCGCCCGCCGCGACCGGCGCGCGACGATCGCCGCGCCAGCTGCGCGTGCTGCTGCAGACCGGCGAGCCGGCGGAGATCGAGCAGGCCCTGCGTGGGCTGGTCGTGCCGCCCGCGCCCGATCTCGACGCTCTGCATGCGCGACTCGACGCTGCCGATCAGCGCGACGCGCTCGTCGAATGGCGGCATGCACGCTGGGGCGGCGGCGATCTCGGCGCCGCGCGCCGGCGCCTGATCACTGCGTTTCGCCACGGCGCGCGCGAGACGCCGGGCACCACGGCCGAGGATGAGGCGACCCTGCCGCCGCTCTACCCGCGGCGCTGACGTCACAGCGCCTCCTCCGGTCGGCTGATCACGCGTGGTATCGCGCGTGGTCTCGCCGAGGGCATCCTGCGACTTGCACAAAAAAACGCCCGGCGGAACCGGGCGTCGGGTAACCGGTGCAGCCTCCGTCACTGCAGCAGCGAGCGCAGCATCCAGGCGTTCTTCTCGTGGGTCTGCAGGCGCTGGGTGAGCAGGTCCTCGGTCGGGTCGTCATCGGCGTCATCGGCGACCTCGAGCGCCTTGCGCGCGCTGCGGCACACCGCCTCGTTGCCGACCACCAGCTGGCGGACCATCTCGCGCCAGTCCGGCGCCTTCTCCAGACCCGGCTCTTCCTTGATCGACGACAGTTCGATGAACTCCGCATAGGAACCCGGCGCGTTGTAGCCCAGCGCGCGGATGCGCTCGGCGATCTCGTCGAGCGCATTCCACTGCTCGGTGTACTGGCCTTCGAACATCACGTGCAGCGCGTTGAACATCGGGCCGGTGACGTTCCAGTGGAAGTTGTGGGTCTTCAGATACAGCGTGTAGGCATCGGCCAGAAACACCGACAGATGCTGGGCGACCGCCTTGCGATCGGCGTCGCTGATCCCGATATCGATGGCCGGCGCCTTGGACTGGGCATCGGGCGAGGCGACGGCCGGTGCAACGGCGCCGGGGACGGACTTCTTGGACTTGTCCTTGGACATGGGCGGGGCTCCTGGTAGGGAATTGCGCCGACAATACGGGCGCATCCGTTGTGGATATGTGACTTGGGACGGGTTGGACGCGTGACGCAGCATTCCAGCGACAAGGCGGTGAACGGCGCGTTGAAACAGGCGCAGGCGGCGATCGAATCCGCGTCGACGCGCGACCGCGGCCGCCTGCTCGGACTGCTTGGCCGCTGGCGCCGCGCGCCCGCTGATGCGGCGGCGCGTACGGCCTTCGAGACCCGGCTGCAGGCCTCCGTGCGGCAGCGCGAGACGCGTGCCGCGCAGTTGCCGCGCGCCGAGGTCGACCCCGCGCTGCCGATCGCCGGCAAGGCGGAGGCGATCATCGCGCTGATCCGCGCGCATCAGGTCGTCGTCGTCGCCGGCGAAACCGGCTCGGGCAAGACGACGCAATTGCCGAAGCTCTGCCTGGCCGCAGGACGCGGTGCCGCGGGCATGATCGGGTGCACGCAGCCGCGGCGCATCGCCGCGCGCACGGTGGCCAAGCGCGTGGCCGAAGAACTGCAGGTGCCCAGCGGCGGCCTGGTGGGCTACCAGGTCCGCTTCAACGACAACGTCAGCGACGCCACCGCGATCAAGTTCATGACCGACGGCATTCTGCTCGCGGAGATCGCCTCCGACCGCTGGCTGTCGGCCTACGACACGATCATCATCGACGAGGCGCACGAGCGCAGCCTCAACATCGACTTCCTGCTCGGGTATCTGAAACAGCTGCTGGGTCGACGCCCGGATCTGAAGCTGATCGTGACCTCGGCGACCATCGACACCGCGCGTTTCGCCGAGCACTTCGGCGGCGCGCCGGTGGTCGATGTCGAAGGTCGCGGCTACCCGGTCGAGGTCCGGTACCGGCCGCTCGAAGGCGATGGCGACGAGGCGGGCGAGCGCAGCGTGCTCGACGGCATCGTGTCGGTCTGCGACGAGATCATGCAGCTGCGCGGCACCGGCGACACGCTGATCTTCCTGCCCGGCGAGCGCGAGATCCGCGATGCGCACCAGGCGCTCGAACGTCGCAAGTACCGCCACACCGAGGTGCTGCCGCTCTACGCCCGGCTGTCGGCCAAGGACCAGGACCGTGTGTTCAATCCGGGGCCGCAACGGCGCATCGTGCTCGCGACCAACGTGGCCGAGACCTCGCTGACGGTGCCGCGCATCCATTACGTCGTCGATCCGGGCCTGGCGCGCGTCAAGCGCTACAGCCCGCGGCAGAAGCTCGACCGCCTGCACATCGAGCCGGTCAGCCAGGCGAGCTCGGACCAGCGCAAGGGCCGCTGCGGCCGCATCGCACCGGGCACGTGCTTCCGCGTGTTCTCCGAAGCGGATTTCGAATCCAGGCCGGCGTACACCGATCCCGAGATCCGGCGTGCGTCGCTGTCGGGTGTGATCCTGCGCATGCTCTCGCTCGGGCTGGGCGAGATCGAGTCGTTTCCCTTCGTCGAGCCGCCCGATCCGCGCGCGATCGCGGACGGCTGGCAGCAACTCGCCGAACTCGGGGCCGTCGACGCGCAACGCAGGCTCACCGCGACCGGGCGCACGATGGCGAAGTTGCCTGTCGACCCGAAGCTCGCGCGCATGCTGGTGGCCGCGCGTGACCACGGCGTGCTGCCCGAGATGCTGGCGATCGCGTCCTTCCTCGGCATCCAGGACCCGCGTGAGCGGCCGGCCGACCAGCGCGGCGCGGCAGACACCGCGCATGCGCAGTTCGCGGATCCGAAATCCGAGTTCGCGGGCATCGTGAACCTGTGGGACGCCTACCGGCAGGTGCATGCTGACCTCACGCAGTCACAGCTGCGCAAATGGTGCGACCGCAATTTCCTCGGCTTCCTGCGCATGCGCGAGTGGCTCGAACTGCATCGGCAGTTGCGGTTGCAGTGCGAGGACCTCGGCTGGGCGATCGATCGTCGTGCACCGGTGGTCGAAGGCGACACGAAGGCCGCCGCGCGTGCGGAGGCGGCGGCCTACGTCGCCCTCCATCGCGCGCTGATCGCCGGATTGCCGACCCAGATCGGCCATCGCACCGATCCGGGTGGCGGCGGCCGCGCGAGCGGACAGTTCGAAGGGCCGCGCGGGCGACGCTTCCAGCTGTTTCCCGGTTCCCCTCTGGCGAAGAAACCGCCGCCGTGGGTGCTGTCGGCGACCCTGCTCGATACCGAGAAGGTGTGGTCGCTGACCAATGCGGCGATCGAGCCGGACTGGGTGATCGCCGAGCTCGACCATCTGCTCGCGCGACGTCATCACGACCCGCGCTGGTCGCGGTCGCAGGGCCGCGTGGTCGGCAGCGAGCAGATCAGCCTCTTCGGCCTGGTGCTGGCGCCGAAGAAGCCGGTCGACTACGGCCGGCTGTATCCGGAGGAAGCGCGCGCGCTGTTCCTGCGCGATGGCCTCGTGACCGGCGAAATCAACACGCGGGCGAGCTTCGTCGAGCGCAACCTGCGCACGCTGGCGGGCGCGCGCGAGGAAGAGGCCAAGCAACGCCGCGCCGGGCTGGTGGTCGACGAGGACTGGATGGCGCAGTGGTACGCGCAGCGGCTGCCCGCCGATGTGCTGTCGGCCCAGGCGCTGGATGCGTGGTGGCGCAAGGCGCCCGATGCCGCGAAGCAGGCGCTCGTCTGGAAGCGCGACGACCTGCTGGTGGCCGATGGCGTCGACGCCGATCTGTTCCCGGCCTTCATCGCGCTGGGCGAGGCGCGGCTCGCCGTGGCCTATCGCTTCGAGCCGGGCGCGGTCGACGACGGCATGACGGTGTCGGTGCCCTTGCACCTGCTCAACGCGATCGACCCGGTACGGCTGTCGTGGCTGGCCCCGGGCTTCGTCGAGGACAAGGCCGCGGCACTGATCCGCAGCCTGCCCAAGGCCCTGCGCCGCAACTTCGTGCCTGCGCCCGACTTCGCGCGGGCATTCGCCGAGGCCTGGCGCGGCGGCGATGCCGATGCCTTCACCGGCACGCTGGCGCGCTTTCTCGGCAAGCTCACGGGCGTGGCGATCGGCGCGACGGATTTCGACGAGGCCGCACTCGATGCCCATCTGCGCGCGAACCTGCGGCTGGTCGACACCGGCCGCGACCGCAAGGCCGCCGTGGTGCTCGCCGAATCGCGCGATCTCGATGATCTGCGCGCACGCTTCGGCGAACGCGCGGCCCGCGCCTTTGCAGCGCATGCGGCGGACGGTCTGCAGCAACGCGCGTTGACGACGTTTCCGGAGACGCCCATTCCGATCTCGATGCCCGGCGCCGGCGGCCTGCCGGCCTATCCGGCGCTGCAGGACGACGGCGACAGTGCCTCACTCGCGGTCCATGCTGATCCGGCCGAGGCCCGGCGTCTGCATCCGCAGGGTGTGCGCCGCCTGCTGACGATCGCGCTCGCCGATCGCGTGCGCCAAGCCCGCAAGCAACTGCCGGTGGCCCCCAAGACCGCGCTGCTCTACGCCGCCATCGAGTCCGCCGCGCCGCGCGACGGCAAGCCCGGCGACCGATTGCGCGAGGATCTCGTCGACGGTGCACTGGCCGCGCTGCTGGCCGAGGGGCTTGGCGGGATTCGCGATACCGCCGCGTTCGCCGCGCATCGGGATGCGGTGGGCAAGGCGCTGTTCGGCGAGGCGATGGCGCGGCTGCGCCAGGCCGAGGTGATCCTCGATTTCGTCGCCGAGATCCGCGGTCGGCTCGAGTCCACACTGATGGGGTGGGCGCGCGCCAATCTCGACGACATGCAGGCGCAGCTCGCGGCCCTCGTACCGCCCGGTTTCCTGCGCACCGTGCCGGCCTCGGCACTCGCCGAGTACCCGCGTTGGCTGCGTGCGCTGGCGTTGCGTGCCGACCGCGGCCAGCGGGACCCCCAACGCGATCAGCAGCGCATGCTCGACGTCAAACCCTTCGTCGATGCGCTGACCGATGCCGCCGCGCGCGGTCGCGGCGATGCGCCCGAGTGGCAGGCGCTGCGTTGGGACATCGAGGAGCTGCGGGTGTCGCTGTTCGCCCAGGAACTGGGCGCCAAGGGTGGCGTGTCGCCGAAAAAACTCGCCGCGCGCGTGGCGGCGCTTACCTGACCCGTTCGACGCGTGCGCGGGTGTTGTAGTCGGCCACCTTGAGCCACCAGCCGCCCAGCCGTGCCGGGCGGATCTGCACCGGCGCCGCCTCCAGCGTCACGCCGGGCAACACCGCGGCGTCGGTCTGGCGCCACACCTGGCCGTTCGCCAGCGTGTACTCACGGCCCTTGGCGAAACCGGTGAACGTGCCGGCCAAAGTGCTGTCGACCGGCGCCTCGTCCACGCGAGGTGCGCGCGTCGACGGTTCGGGCCGATCCGCCGCGGCGACCGCGGCGGTCGTCTCGCGTTCGAGCTGGCGTGCGAACCATGCGTCGAGACGCGCGAGTTCCCCAGCATCGAGCTTCTGTAGCCCGGCGGCGCGGAATTCTTCGGCGCCCATGCGCGCCTGCAAGGACGCGTCCTGAGCGAGCGCCGGACCGGCGACAAACAGAGCGAGGGCGGTACACAGAGTGGAATGGACAGCTCGCATCGACATCTCCAGATCGCGGGGTAGAGCGGGTGCAGGGAAGGCCACATCCCAAGGTGAGCCTCAGGCACCGGATCGCGGTACCCGAGCTCGCGATCAGCGGACGCGTTCCACCTTCGCCTGCCGGTTGTAGCCGTCGACCTGCAGCCACCACACGCCCAGTGCGCCCGGGCGGATGCGGGCGGCGACGTCGCTTCCGCGCGCGCCGGCCAGCGTGGTCGTATCCGTCTGCTTCCAGACCTGGCCGTTGGCGAGCGTGAATTCGCGACCTTGGCCGAAGCCCTGGAACGTGCCGGGAATGGTGCTCTCGATCGGCTCGCGCGATTGCCGGGCCGGGCGGATGGTCTGCGCATCCGCCAGCGCCTCGCGCCGACCGGCTTCGCGGGCCTCGGCAACGCGCGCGTCGACGTCCGGGCCGCCCTGGGGTGCCGCGCCCGTCCGGGCAGCGCGATCCGCGAGCCACGCATTGAGCTGCGCGCGCTCGGTCTCGGTCAGGCGCTCGATCCCGGTGGCGCTGCGCTCGGCGGCGCTCATCTCGGTTTCGATCCGCAGGCTCTGCGCCGCGACGGGCGATGCAATGGCCAGGGCACTGGCGATCAGAATGCAGTGGATTGCGCGCATGCTCTGTTCCTCGAGGCGGGGCGCGGCTAGTGTAGACCGTCCCCGCCCGTTTCGATGTCGATGACCGAGCGCCCGGACAGCCTGCGCGACCGCCTGCTGACGCTGCCCTCGATGGCCGCGTACGGCGAGTCGTTGTGTGTCGCGATCGCCGCGATGCCCGACGCCGGATCGCCACTCGAGCCGGCGGAAGAAGCCATCCTGGTCGACACGCTCGGGTCGCTGGCGCTGCTGGGCAGCGACAGCGACGTGGCGACCGCGGCGATCATCGAGACGGTGGCGGCGTGGCGCGCGCCGATGCTCGCACGGACGCCGGCACTGGCGCCGCTCGTCAAGGGCCTGCGGGCGTCCCGTCAGGTCTGGACGCTGCACGCCGAGCATGCCGGGCAGGGCAATCCCGAAGGCCTGCGTCGGCTGTTGCTGGCACTGGTGCGCGATCTGCGCGTGGTGCTGGTGCTGCTGGCGCGGCAGCTGGCGGTGATGCGCGCCGCCACCCGCGCGGATTCCGACACCCGGCGGGCGCTGGCCCAACTCACGCGCGACATCCATGCACCGCTCGCCAACCGCCTGGGCATCTGGCAGTTGAAATGGGAGCTCGAGGATCTCGCCTTCCGCGCGCTCGAGCCCGACGTCTATCGTCGGATCGCCAGCCTGCTCGACGATACACGTGCCGGTCGCGAAGCCTATGTGGCCGCGGTGCGTGCCCGGCTCGACGAGGCGCTCGCGGTCCAGGGCCTGCGCGCCGAGGTCGCCGGCCGGCCGAAGCACATCTACAGCATCTGGCGGAAGATGCAGAAAAAGCAGGTGCCGATCGGCGAGCTCTACGATCTGCGTGCGGTGCGCATCCTGGTCGACGACGTGCCCGCGTGCTACGCCGCGCTCGGTGTGGTGCACGCGCTGTGGACGCCGGTGCCCAGCGAGTTCGACGACTACATCGCGCGTCCCAAGCACAACGATTACCGCTCGCTGCACACCGCGGTGATCGGGCCCGAGGGCAAGACGCTGGAGGTGCAGATCCGCACCCGCGAGATGCACGAGGCGTCCGAACTGGGTGTCGCCGCACATTGGCGCTACAAGGAAACCGGCGGTTCGCAGCGGGCGTCGTCGGCGGGCAGTGCAGCGCTCGAGCGGCGTATCGAATGGATGCGCCGACTGCTCGAGGCGCACGCCGATACCGGTCGCGACGAGGGCGGCGCACTGGCCGAGGCGCTGGGCACCGAACTCGCCGAGGACCGCGTGTTCGTGCTCACCCCCAAGGGCGAGGTGATCGATCTGCCACGCGGCGCGACGCCGCTCGATTTCGCCTACCACGTGCACACGATGGTCGGGCATCGTTGCCGCGGGGCCAAGGTCGACGGCCGGATCGTGCCGCTGGATTACGTGCTCCACAGCGGTGAGCGGGTCGAGATCCTCACCGCGAAAACGCCCGCGCCGCGCCGTGACTGGCTGGTCGCGGCCAACGGGTTTCTCGCCAGTCCCCGCTCGCGCGAAAAAGTGCGGACCTGGTTCCACAAGCTCGATCGCGAGCGCAATCTGCGGGCCGGGCGCGAACTGCTGGAGAAGGACCTGCGACGCCTCGGGCTGCTGCAAGCCGATCTGGCGCCGGTGCTCGGGCAGTTCAACGTCGCGACGGTCGACGATCTGCATGTGCTGGTGGCGCTGGGCGACGTCGGCCCGAACCAGGTCGGCCGCGCCCTGCTCGAACTCGAGCGTGAACGCGCGGCGCCTTCCCAACCATCCGCGCCCGTGCTGCCGCTGCGCCGGCCGCGTCGCGCACCGCGGACCGGCGAGGCGGCGTTCCGCGTCGTCGGTGTCGACAACCTGCTGGTGCAGACCGCGCGCTGCTGCCGGCCGGTGCCGGGCGAGCCCATCGCTGGCTACCTGACCCGCATGCGCGGCGTCACCGTGCATCGGCGCGACTGCGCTGCGTTTCTGCGGCTGTCGTCGGGGCAGCCGCAACGCGTGCTGCCGGTGGAGTGGGGTGGCGTGGCGGGCGGCCACGAGTCCGACATCCTGGTCGAGGCGATCGATCGCAAGCATCTGCTCAAGGACATCAGCAACCTCATCGCCCAGGAAGACGTGCACGTGCTGTCGATCCAGAGCGATCAGCACGCGCTGTCGCGGGTGCAATTGCGCCTGCGTCTGCGGGTGGGCGACTACGGGCAGCTCGCGCGCCTGCTCGGCAAGCTCGACAGTCTTCCCGGCGTCGAACAGGCGCGCCGCAGCTGAGCACGCGCGTGGATGACGCCAGCGTTCATGCGGCTCTTCCATACTGCGCCGCGTGAACCGCGCGTCCCCGCCACCTCCCACCGAACGCGACGTCGCGACGTCGCCCGGGGCCCTGCGCGCCGGTGAACCGCTGGCGCGGCGACGATCCTCCGGCATCGCGTCGACGCGGCGATGGCGCTGGATCGCGGCGGGCCTGCTCCTCGCGCTGCTGGCGCTGGTGCTGGTCGTGCGCCTGCTGGTCGTCGATCGGTTCTGGCCCGAAACCCGCGGGCAGACGCTGCTGGACCAGGCCGGTCTCGCACTGGCCGAAGGGCGCCTGGATGCCGACGACGGCAGTGGCGCGCGACAGCTCTACGAAGCGGCGGCGGCGCTCGATCCTGACGACGTGCGCCCGCGGGCGGGCCTGTCCCGGGTGTCGGAAGCGGCGCTTCAGCAGGCGCGCGAAGCGCTCGAGGCGCACCGCTTCGACGCTGCCCACCATGCGCTCCAGCTGGCCCGCGATTTGGCGGCGCCGCGCGACGCGGTCGACGCGGTCGCCGACGCCCTGCGCGCACGCGAGGCCGAAGACGCCGGGCTCGAGGCTCTGCTGGCACAGGCCCAGGCCGCGCAGGCGCGCGGCGCGCTCGACGGCGCTCCGACCTCGGCGCTGCCGCTCTACCAGCGGATCCTGGTGCTCGACCCGGCGAACGCGGACGCGTTGCGCGGACGCGACGAGGCGCTCGCCACCGTGCTCGAGCAGGCGCGTGCCGCGCTGCGCACCGGCGACCTGCGCGGTGCCGGCGATCGCATTGCGGCCGCGCGCGATTACGACGCCGGGCATGTCGACCTGCCCGACACCGACGCCCGCCTGACCGAGGAACTCGATGCGCTGCGACGCCGGGCCGCCGCCAGCCTCGCCGCCGGGCGCATCGAACGCAGCGTGGCCGAATGGCGCACGCTGCTGGCCTTCGATGCCGACGATCCGATCGCGCAGCGCGGGCTCGCGGATGCGGCCACCGCCTACGCCCAGCGCGCGGAACGCCACGCCCGGGACTTCAATTTCGCCGATGCCGACGCGCAGCTGCGCGAGGCCCGCCTGCTCGCACCCGACAGCGAGTCCGTGCGGGCAGCCGGCGACAGCGTGGAGCGTTCCCGCGCACGGCATGCCCAGCTCGGCCCGCGCCTTCCACCTGCCGAGCGCCGGCGCCGGATCGCGACGCTGTTGCAGGAAGCCGCGGCCGCCGAGGCGCGCGGGGATCTGTTGTCGCCGCCCGGTGACAGTGCGTACGACCGCATCCGTGCCGCGCGGTTGCTGGCGCCGGACGATGCCGATGTCGCGAGGGCGTCGGTGCGTCTGCTGCCTGCCGCACGCCAGTGTTTCGACGCGGGGCTGCGCGCGAACAACCTGGCGCGGGCGCGTGGCTGCCTCGATGCGCGTGCCGCGCTCGGCGACGACGCATCCACCCTGCGCCAGGCACGTCGCCGCCTCGCGCAGCGCTGGCTCGCGATCGGCGACGAGCGTCTGGGCGCGGGCAATCTCGCGGGCGCGGATGCGGCTCTCGCCTTGGCCCGCGACATCGATCCCGGCGTTCCGGGGCACGCGGAGTTCGCGCGCCGACTGAGAACCGCGTCGCTCAGCGGGAATTGACGGGGCGGTCCGCCGGATCGTCGCGATGGGCGGATGCGGCGGGCGCGATGCCGCCCAGAAACAGGCGCGTCACCGTTGCCCTGGCGGCATCGAGCGAGAAGTGGGTGCGGACATTGTCCAGGCCACCGGCAGCGAGCCGCTGCCAGAGCGCCGTATCGTCGTAGAGACGGAGCACCGCGTCCGCGAAGGCAGGCGCGTCGTCGGCGATCAGCACGTCCTCGCCATCGCGCAGGTGCATGCCTTCGGCTGCGCAGGACGTCGCGACGACCGGCTGTCCGTGCGCCATGCTGAGGTTGACCTTGCCCTTGACGCCTGCACCGAAACGCAGCGGCGCGACCGCGATACGGCAGCCGTCCATGTACGGCGTGATGTCCGGCACGTGGCCATGCACCACGACGCCGTCCACGGCCGCCAGCGCCGCGACCTCCGCAGGCACGTCGCCGCCGATGCAGTGGAACCGCAGTCCGGGCAGACGCTTGCGGACTGCGGGAAAGACCTCGCGCACGAACCAGGTCACCGCGTCGGCATTCGGCGGATGGCGGAAACCGCCGACGAAGACCAGATCGCGGCGCTGGGCGAACGGCTCACCCGGTCCGGCGATGTCGTGCAGGTTCGACAGCACCTCGATGCGCGCGTCAGGCGCGTCGCGGTTTAGTACGTCGGCCTCGGTCGGGCTCACGACCAGGGTGACGTCGCTGCGGCGGACGACATCGAGCTCGAGCGCACGCGTGCGCAGGGCATTGCGGCGCATCGTCGCGTCGTCGGCCAGATCGGCGCCGCGCTGCTCGCGGACGTAGTGCAGGTCGATGCTGTCGAACAGCACCGTCGCCTGCGGTGCACAACGCCGCACCAGCGGCAGGAACTCGCGCGCGATGTAGTGCCGGCACAGCACGACCTGCGCGAAGCGCGGCCCGTGGACCTGCAGCCAGCGGGCGATTCCACCGACGTGCGGCGCGTACCAGACCTCGATGCCCTGGGCCTGCAACGCGCGCGTCGCGTCGCCCGCATGCTGGCGGTCCGCGGGCAGGAACACCACGTGGACACCGGACTCGCGCAGCAGTCGCATCAGGTTGACCAGCCGCAGCGAGGCCGAGTCACGGCCCGGCACCGGAGTGAGGTTGTCCACGATCAATACCTCGCGCACGCCGGCACGCGGTACGCGCCCGGCCATCACGGGGTCCTCGGGGCGCGTGGCCAGGGCGTCACGCCAGCGTGCGGCGAAGACCTCGCGGTTGCGGACCTGCGCGGCCTTCATCCCGCGTGTCGGGTCGGTGCCGGCGCTCGCACCTTCGACGTGGACGACGCGGGCATCGGGCTGCACCAGGACACGCAGGCCCCGCTCGCGCACGCGGAAGGCGAGGTCGGTGTCCTCGTAATAGGCGGGCGCGTATCGCAGATCGAAGCCGTCCAGTTGCCGGAACAGTTCGGTCGGCAGCATCAGCGCCGCGCCCGACACGTAATCCACGTCGGCGCACCAGCGCAGTGACGGATGCTCCGGGTCGTCGAAACGCCCGCGGCTCTCGGCCTGCCCGTCGCGCCGGAGCATGGCGCCCGATTCCTGCAGCCGGCCGTCGGGATACAGCAGTTGCGCACCGACGATGCCGACATCGGACTGTTGCGCCAACGTGGCATGCAGGGCGTCCAGCCAGCCGGGCTGCGGGACGGTGTCGTTGTTGAGGAACAGCAGATACCGTCCGCGCGCCAGCGCCGCGCCGGCGTTGCAGGCACCGATGAAGCCCGCGTTTCGCGGCATCGTATGCACGCGCAGACCGGCGATCCGCGGCAGTACCCGTGGCGTGGCGTCCGGGCTCGCATCGTCGACGACGATGATCTCGACGCGTACGTGTGGCGGATACGCGGCCATCGCACGCAGGCAGGCGAGCGTCTGCGCGAGCTCGCCGTGCACCGGTATCACGATGGAGACCTCGGGCCCGTCGCTCACCCGCAGCGCGAACGGAACGAACGGCCCGGTGTCGCCCGTGAGCAGTCCCGTCCGTTTCGCCGGCGCCAGCACGCCCAGTTGCGCGGTCACCCGTTGCCAGGTCGCGCGCACGCCGCGCGTGCGCAGGCTGGCGAGTCCGCGGCGGGTCAGGCCGAGCGCGCGTACCAGCTGGAAACGCGCGTCCGCCAGCGAAAACGACATGCGTTCGAACTCCAGCTGACTGATCGGGATGGGCCCAGGTCCCCGCTCGAAGCGCTGGGATAGACTGCCCGGCGCTATTGTCGCATCCACACCGACCCGCTGCCGCGGGTGCAGGACATCCATGGCCCGGATCGAGTACGAAGACGAAGACGCGGACGACGCCGTCCCCGAGACGCCCCGGTGGCGGCGGCGCGCGGTGACCGCGGTTCTGGCGGTGGTGGGGCTCGGCCTCGGGTTCCTGATCCCCTACACGATCTATCTCAACCAGCAGATCAGCGAGCGCTTCGGCGAGTTGCGCTGGCAGGTGCCCACGCGCGTGTACGCGCGGCCGCTCCAGCTCGCGCCGGGCGTGACGATGAACGCCGCGACGCTGAAGACCGAACTCGACGCGGCCGGCTATCGCGAAGGCGACGGCGTGAAGCCCGGTACCTATGCGACCGATGGCGCGCGCTGGACGATTTCCAGCCGCGGGTTCCGCGATGTCGACGGTGTCGTCGCGCCTGCGCGCGTGCAGGTGACGCTGGCGAACGGCCGCGTCTCGCGCCTGCGTGACGGCAGCGGCGAGCGCAACCTCGAGGTGGCGCGGATGGACGCCGCGCGCATCGCCACGCTGTATGGGCAGCGCCAGGAAGAACGTCGCCTGGTGCGTGTCGAAGACGTGCCGCAGCTGCTCACCGACACCCTGCAGGCGGTCGAGGACAAGGATTTCGCGCACCACCACGGCATCGACCTCAGCGGCATGGCGCGGGCCGCGATGGCCAATCTGCGTGCCGGCGAGACCCGCCAAGGCGCGAGCACGCTGACCCAGCAGCTCGCGCGCAGCGGCCTGCTGGGCATCGGTCGCGAGCAGACCTACACGCGCAAGTTCAACGAGATCCTGTACGCGCTGCTGATGGAATCGCGCTACGACAAGGGCGCGATCCTCGAGGCCTATCTCAACCAGGTCTACCTCGGACAGCGCGGCGCCCAGGCCATCCACGGTGTCGCGGCCGGCGCGGAGTTCTGGTTCGGCCGCCGTCTGGACGATCTGGAAACCGAACAGGTCGCGCTGCTGGTCGGCATCATCCGCGGCCCCTCGCATTACGACCCGCGGCGCCAGCCCGAGCGGGCGAAGGCGCGCCGGGACTTCGTGCTCGCGCGGATGCTCGAGTCGGGCTTGATCGACCAGGCCGCGCACGACCGCGCGACGGAACGTCCGCTCGGCGTGACCGACGTGCCCGGCAGCATCGCCGCGAACCGGTTCCCCGGTTATGTCGATCTGATCCGCCGTCAGCTGGCGCGCGATTACCCGGCCGGCGCGCTGCAGGGCGCCGGCCTGTCGGTGATGAGTGCGATGTCACCTTCGGCCCAGGCCTACGCCGAAGGGGCGACGGTGCGCACGATCAAGGATCTGTCGACGGCGAAGCGGCCGGCGCTGCAGGCCGGGCTCGTGGTGACCGACGTGCACAGTGGTGAGGTGGTGGCTGCGGTCGGCAGCCGGGATCCGGTCGAACACGGGTTCAACCGGGCGATCGAGGCCCAGCGCCCGGTCGGCTCGCTGCTCAAGCCGTTCGTGTTCCTGCTCGCCCTGGGTGATCCCACGCGGTATTCGCTGGCGAGCTGGGTGGATGACTCGCCGTATACGGTGACGCTCGAGAACGGGCGGAACTGGACGCCCGGCAACTCCGACGGACGCAGCCACGGTACCGTGCGCCTGATCGACGCGCTGGCGCGCTCCTACAACCAGGCCACCGTGCGCCTGGGCATGGACGTCGGCCCGCGCGCACTCGCCGATCTGGTGCACGTGCTCGCCGGCGTGCGCGCCGAGGCCAACCCGGCGCTGATCCTGGGCTCGATGGACCAGAGTCCCTATGCGATGGCGCAGCTCTACCAGTTCCTGGCCTCGGGCGGCGAGATCCAGCCGCTGCGCACGGTGCGCGGCGTCATCGACGAGCAGGGGCGGGTGGTCAACCGCTACGACAATGCGCCGCGTCCGGCCCAGCCCGGTGATGCGCTGGCCGCCCGCATCGTCACGATCGCGCTGCAGCACGCGGTGACCTCGGGCACCGGGTGGCAGCTGGTCAACGACGGCCTCGGCCGGCTCAATGCGGCTGGCAAAACCGGCACCAGCAACGACGGTCGCGACAGCTGGTTCGCCGGCTGGACCGGCGATCACCTGGCCGTGGTGTGGGTGGGCAACGACCAGAACGAACAGACCGGACTCTACGGCGCCACCGGCGCGATGCGGGTGTGGTCGGGGCTGTTCGCGCGTCTGCCCAGCGCCGCGCTCGATGTCGGCAGCGACGGCCTGGAATGGCAATGGGTGGCGCAGACCAATGCCACCGATGCCGATTGCCCGGACGCGCGTCGCTTCGCCTTCGTCGCCGGCTATGCGCCCCCGTATGCGCCCTGCCAGCGCTACGACCCCAACCAGACCTTCGTCGACGAGAATGGCACCCTGGTCGATGCGACCGGCGCGCCCGTGCAGGAAGAGCGCAGGGGCTGGCGCGAGTGGTTCGGGTTCGGGCGCGAGCGCAACGCCGAGCCGCCGCCCGCGGAGCCGGCACCCGCCGCGTCGCCTGCACCGCCGCCGCCCTCCGAGGAGATGCCCCGATGAGTTCCGTATCCATTCGCCTGTCGGCGGTTGCCTGTCTTCTCACGCTGGCGGCCTGCGCATCGCAGGCACCGGCGCCCGACACTGCCGCGGCGCCGGCGACGACCGCGACGCCGCAGGAGATGGTCGCGCTGATCCGCGGCGCGGCCGGCGACGGCGACGGCGAACTGGCGGTGCAGCCGCTGCGTGATCCGATGGTCGACGACCTGCGCGAACGCGCCGCCGCGCTCGAAGCCCAGGGCGATCTCGCCGGCGCCGTGGCCGCGCTCGACCAGGCACTGGACATCGTCGACGGCGACCCCGCCCTTTTGCAGGAGCGCGCCGAGCTCGCGATCCTGCAGTCGGATTTCGAACGCGCCGGCGCGCTGGCCGAGCGCGGTTACGCGCTCGGCTCGCAGCTCGGGCCCTTGTGTCGCCGGCACTGGATCACGCTCGAACAGGTGCGCCTGATGGCCGGCGATGTCGACGGGGCGACCTCCGCACGTGTCCAGGCCGACGGCTGCCGCGTCGCCGGCCCCGAGCGTTACTGACGCCGCACTGGACACGCCCGACGCCAGCCTCGCGGCGCGCAGCCGGGATGCGCTCGTCGAAGGCGGGCTGCTCGCGGCGCGGATTCCCGCGTTCCGCCCGCGCGCCGCGCAACAGGCGCTGTCGATGGCGGTCGCCGACGCGCTGGACCAGCGCGAGACGCTGCTCGCCGAAGCGGGCACCGGCACCGGCAAGACCTTCGCCTATCTGGTGCCGGCCCTGCTGTCGGGGCTGAAGACGATCGTCTCCACCGGTACGCGGGCGCTGCAGGACCAGTTGTTCCATCGCGACCTGCCGCGCGTGCGCGATGCGCTCGGCAGCGGCCTGCGCAGTGCGCTGCTCAAGGGACGTTCGAACTACCTGTGCCTGTACCGGCTGGAGCAGGCGCGCGGTGCGCCCAAGCTCGCCACGCGCGAGCAGATCCACCAGTTCCAGCGCATCGTCGCCTGGGCCGGGCGCACGCGCCTGGGTGATGTCGCCGAGCTCGACGGCCTGCCCGAGGACACCCCGCTGCTGCCGATGGTCACCTCGACCGTCGACAACTGCCTCGGCAACGACTGCCCGTTCTGGAGCGAATGCTTTCTGGTGCAGGCGCGTCAGCGCGCGCAGGCGGCCGATGTCGTCGTCGTCAACCATCACCTGCTGCTCGCGGATCTGGCGCTGAAGCAGGAAGGCTTCGGCGAGATCCTGCCGGGCGCCCAGGCCTTCATCGTCGACGAGGCGCACCAGCTGCCGGAACTCGCGGCGCAGTTCTTCGGTGAAGGCCTGAGTGCACGGCCGCTGGTCGAACTGGCGCGCGACGCGGTCGACGAATGCCGCGACGTGTCCGGCGTGCTGCCGGTGGTGCAGGGGCCGGCGGCGGAACTCGATGCGGCCACGCGGGCGCTGCGCGTCGCGATGGAGGGCCTGCCGGCCCGCGGCACGCGTTACCGCGCGCTGTATGCGCCGCCGGTCGAGGACGCCCTGCACACGCTGGACGAAGCGCTGGTGCATCTGCGCGACGTGTTGACGCCGCTGCGCGAGGCGTCGCCGGGGCTCGACAGCTGTCATGCGCGCGCCGCGTTGTGTCTGGCGCGCCTGCGCCGCTGGAACGACGGCGCATCCGCCGGCTCGATGTTCGCCGACGACGATGCCGTCGAGGCGCACGGCGTCGAGGCGGTCGCGGCCGCCGACGTGCCGGCCGATACCGCCCTGGGCGACAGCGTGCTGTGGTACGAACTCACGCCGCGCGGCTTCCGCCTGCAGCGCACGCCGCTCGATGTGTCCGCGCCACTGCGCGCGCATCGCGAAATCTCACGCGCGGCCTGGGTGTTCACGTCGGCCACGCTGACCGTCGACGGGGCGTTCGACCACATCGCAGCGCGGCTGGGCCTGGACGCGCCGCGCACGCTGCTGGCGCCCAGCCCGTTCGACTGGGAGCGACAGGCGCTGTGCTACGTGCCGCCGCGGTTGCCGACGCCGGCGAGTCCCGGTTACACCGCAGCGCTCGTCGATGCCGTCCTGCCGGTGCTCGCCGCGTCGCACGGACGGGCGTTTCTGTTGTTCGCCTCGCACCGGGCATTGCGCGAAACCGCGGCGCTGCTGCGCGACGGTGCGCGGCCGTGTCCCTGGCCACTGTTCGTGCAGGGCGAGGCGCCGCGTCACGTGCTGCTGCAGCTCTTTCGCGAGTCCGGCAACGGCGTGCTGCTGGGCGCGGCGAGTTTCCGCGAGGGCGTCGACGTCGCCGGTGATGCGCTCAGCGTCGTGGTCATCGACAAGCTGCCGTTCGCCGCGCCCGACGATCCTGTGTTCGAGGCCCGGCTCGACGCGATCCGCCGCGTCGGCGGCAATCCGTTCCGCGATGAACAACTGCCGCAGGCGGTCATCGCGCTCAAGCAGGGCGTCGGCCGGCTGATCCGCACCGAGCGCGACCGCGGCGTGCTGGTGCTGTGCGATCCGCGGCTGCTGGGCAAGGGCTATGGCGGCGTGTTCCTCGATTCGCTGCCGCCGTTGCCGCGCACCCGCGACATCGCGGACGTCGCCGCGTTCTTCACGGACCGTGGCGTGCCCGCGGCTGCGACAATGGCGCAGGATTCGCTTCCCGAATCCCCATTCCCGAATCCCGAATCCCCACGCCCATGAAGCTGCTCGCGTTTGAAACCGCCACCGAAGCCTGTTCCGTCGCCGTGTGGGATGACGGCCGCATCCTCGAGCGCTTCGAGATCGCGCCGCGTCGCCATGCCGAACTCGCGCTGCCCTGGGCCGAGCAGCTGCTGGCCGAGGCCGGACTCGCGCGCGCGCAGCTCGACGCGATCGCGGTGAGCCGCGGGCCGGGCGCGTTCACCGGCGTGCGCCTGGGCATCGCGCTGGCCCAGGGCATCGCGCTCGCCCTCGATCGTCCGGTCGTCGCGGCGTCCACGCTCGCGGTGCTCGCGCTGCGCGCCGATGCCGCGCCCGGAACGCGGGTGCTGGCAGCGATCGATGCG
>NTJG01000030.1 GCA_002324875.1 Lysobacteraceae bacterium NML93-0793 | reverse complement strand
ATTCGGCGCCCGCATCCGCGCGACCGGCGCCCGCGCAGCGCAGGGCCGCGGCATGCGCCCGGGCCAGCCAGGCGAGCTTGCGGGCTTCGCTGTCGGTGGCGGTGGTGCGGGCCATCGCGTCGAGCCGCACGAGCGCATCGGCATCGCCCTGGCCGGCCTCGACCCGGGCCAGCGCCAGCGCCGCCCGTCGGGTGGCGGGATGCGTGTCGCCGTAGTAGGCCCGGGTGATCGCCATCGCCTCGTCCAGATGCTGGCGCGCGATGTCCGTCCTGCCGGAGGCGGCCTCGATCTCGCCGAGCAGGCGCAGCGCATCGCCCACGGCGCCGTGCGCCGGGCCGAACCGGGTGCGCCGCAGCGACAGGGCTTCGCGGATGCGCGGCAGCGCCGCGGCATCGTCGCCGAAGGCATGCAGCACCAGCGCGTGATTGAACAGCCCGTCGGCCAGCAGGCCCGCGGGGCTGGAGGGGCGCCAGATGTCGACGCTGCGCGCGAGTTCGGCCAGCGCCATCGCTGCATCGCCGCGCTCCCAGGCGACGATGCCCAGGCTGTTGTGGATCCGGGCCACGTCGGCGTGCATCGGACCGAGCCGCGCGACGGTCCGCTGCAGCGCGTCGCGGAACTCCGCCTCCGCCTCG
Source organism: Lysobacteraceae bacterium NML93-0793 (assembly GCA_002324875.1). Taxonomy (GTDB): domain Bacteria; phylum Pseudomonadota; class Gammaproteobacteria; order Xanthomonadales; family Xanthomonadaceae; genus Luteimonas. Next base: position 22,076 of record NTJG01000030.1, on the reverse strand, counting down.
GCGAACCGGCCCTGATCCACGTGCAGCGCCGCGAGCTGCCGGCGGGCGTCGAGCGTGGCCGGATGGTCCGCGCCGTGCAGGTCCAGGGCCAGCGCCAGGCCGGCGGCGCAGCTGCGCTCCGCATCGGCCGCGCGGCCCTCGGTGCGCAGCAGCGCACAGCGTGTCCGCCGCAGGTCGACCGCCAGCGGATGCCGGGCACCCAGCCGGTCGTCGAGCAGGGCCAGGGCCGCGTCCACGGTCGTCAGCGCGCTGCCGGTGTCGCCGGCCGCGCTGTGCAGGGAGGCGAGGTCGGCGAGGCTCTCGACGATGCCCGCATCGTCACCCCGGCCGCGACGGCGCAGGGCCAGCGCCGCGTCGAACAGCGTGCGTGCCTCGGCGTACCCGCCCTGGTCACGGTGGCAGCGGCCGAGCTGGGTGTAGAGCTCGGCGGCCTGGCGCGGCAACGCGGTCTCGCGCTGCCGCGCCAGGGGGCGCAACGCATCGGCGCGCGCGATGCAGGCCGGCTGGCGGCCCAGCATGCGCAGCGCACGTGCGTGGTCTCCGGCCGACTGCAGACGCAGGCTGGCCGGGGCCCTGGGCAGGGTGTCCAGAAGGGCGTCCTGCCGTTGCAGCAGATCGAGAGCCTGCGCGTAATCGCCCAGGCCCAGGCGCAGCCGTGCGATCACGCCGTAGAGCTCGGCCCGGGCCAGAGGTTGGCGCGCGAGCTCGGCATCGCCGCGCTGCACACCCGCGTCCAGGAGCGCGCGCACGTCCAGTGCCGCATTGCCGGGGCCGGCGCCGGCGTGTTCGAACAGGCCCACCACGAAGGCCTGCATCGCCTGGGCACGGGCCGATTCCTCGATCGCCTGGCCCGCCTGCCAGTTCACCGCGCCCAGCGCGCCGGCCAGCAGGCCGACGACCGCGGTGGTGGCCGCCAGCCCCCAGCGGTGCCGGGCGATGTATTTGCGCAACCGGTACCCCACCGGCTGCGGACGGGCCAGCACGGGTTTGACATCCAGCCAGCGGCGCAGATCCTGGGCCAGCGCCTCGACCGAGGGGTAGCGGTCTTCGGGCCGCTTGGCCAGCGCGCGCAGCACGATGTTGTCGAGATCGCCGGCAATCGCGCGGACCATGCGCCGGCGCAGGCCGGGCTCGAGCCCGGCGCCGTCACGTTGCAGGGCCAGCGACGGCCGCAGCGGGTCGGCGTCCAGGATCGCCTGCTCCCAGGACGCGGCGGTGTCGCGCGTGGGCCGGTAGGGTTTGCCCCCCGACAGCAGCTCGTGCAGCACCACGCCGAGGGCGTAGACATCGGTCATCGTGGTGACCGCCTCGCCGCGCACCTGCTCGGGCGCGGCGTAGTGCAGGGTGAACGCACGCGCGGCGTTGCGGGTCTGCTCGGGGGCGTGTTCCTGGGGATCGAGCAGCTTGGCGATGCCGAAATCGAGCAGGCGCACATGGCCGTCCGCCGTGACCAGGATGTTCGACGGCTTGAGGTCCAGATGCACGACCAGACTGGCGTGCGCATGGCTGACCGCCGCGCAGACCTGCAGAAACAGACGGATGCGCCGCGGCACCAGCAGCGCGCGCTGCTGGCACCACTCGGTGATCGGCGCGCCGTCGACGTAGTCGAGCGCGAGATAGGGCTGCAGGTCGCCGTCGATGCCCGCATCGAGCAGATGCGCGATGTGCGGATGTTCGAGGCGGGCGAGGATCTGGCGCTCCCGGCTGAAGCGCAGGTGCAGGCCCGGATCGGCGAGGCCGGGCCGCAACAGTTTCAAGGCCACGCGGCGCTCGTAGAGGCCGTCCGCACGCCGCGCCAGCCAGACCTGGCCCATGCCGCCCTCGCCGAGCAGCCGGTCCAGCGCCCACGGACCGACCCGGGCACCGGCACGCAGGCCGGCGAGCGCCGCGACCGGCGAGTCCTGCAGGAATGCGCCGGCACCGGCGTCCAGTGCCAGAAGCGCGGCGAGCTCGTCGGCGAGCGACGGGTCGTCGGCGCGCAGCTGCGCCAGGGCCTCGGTTCGCGCCTGCGGCCCGAGATCGAGCAGCCGGTCGAGCTCGGGAGACAGCCGCTGCCAACGCGCCGCGTCCATCGCGCGCGTCAGTCGGCCTGCAGCGAAGCCAGCAGATACATCCGCGCTTTCTGCCAGTCGCGTCGGATGCTGCGCTCCGAGCGGTCCAGCAGCGCGGCGATCTCCAGCTCGGACAGCCCGGCGAAGTAACGCAGTTCCACCACGTGCGCGAGCCGCGCATCGACGGCTTCCAGCCGGGTCAGCGCCGCGTCCAGCGCCAGCGTGTCCTCGTCCAGACGCAGGCCGCTGTCGACGTTCTCGGGCAGATCGGTCACCCGGTGCAGATCGCCGCCACGCTTCTGCGCCAGACGCTGGCGCGCGTAGTCGACGACGACGCTGCGCATCGCCGAGGCGGCGTAGGCGAAGAAGTGGCCCCGGTCGTTGAAGCGTGCATCGGGCCGGCCGGCCAGCTTCAGGTACGCCTCGTGCACGAGCGCGGTGGCGTCGAGGGTCATGCCGTGGCGGCCGGCGAGCTGGCGCCGGGCCATCTGGTGCAGTTCGGTGTAGAGCGTGGACAGCACGCGATCGAGCGCATCGCGATCGCCGCCGCGCGCGGCATCCAGCCAGAGAGTGATGTCGGTGCCCGTGCTCATGGCGTCCCCCATCCACGGCCGACTATAGCGCGGGCCGGGGCGCGGCGACGGGCCGCCTCAGCGCTGGCAGCGCGGGCACCAGACCGTGGTGCGCTGGGCGATCAGCGCCTGCCGCAGCGGTGTGCCGCAGCCCGGACACGGCAGACCGCCGCGGCCGTAGGCCGACAGCTCCTGCTCGAAGTAACCCGGCGCCCCGTCGGGACTGATGAAATCACGCAGCGTGGTGCCGCCGCGGCCGATCGCGTACGCCAGGATCCGGCGAATCTCCGCGCCCAGGCGCACGTAGCGCTCGCGCGCGATCCGGCCGGCCTCGCGCAGCGGTGAGATGCCGGCGGCGTGGAGCGCCTCGGCTGCGTAGATGTTGCCCACGCCGACGACGATGCGCTGGTCCATCAGAAACGCCTTGACCGGCGCGCGGCGACCGCGGCTGGCACGGAACAGGTAGTCGCCGTCGAACGCGTCGTCGAGCGGTTCGGGGCCCAGATCACGCAGCAGCGCGTGGGTTTCGCCGGCCGGCTGCCAGAGCAGGCAGCCGAAACGGCGCGGATCGTTGAAGCGCAGCACCTGGCCCGAGTCGAGCGCGATGTCGACATGGTCGTGCCTGCGCACCGGCACGTCCGGCGCCAGCACACGCAGGCTGCCCGACATGCCCAGATGCAGCAGCGCGCTGCCGGCGTGGGTGTCGAGCAGCAGGTACTTCGCGCGCCGGCGGATGGTGTCGATGCGCTGGCCGGGCAGCTGCGCGGCCACCTCGGGCGGGATCGGCCAGCGCAGGTCCGGGCGTCGCAGCGTGACTGCGGAAATCGTGCGTCCGGTCAGGTGCGGGGCCAGGCCGGCGCGGGTGGTTTCGACTTCGGGCAGTTCGGGCATCGGAGGCCGTGCAGGCAGGGACCGCCTCCCGTTATCGGGGGGCGGCCGGCGGATTCAATGCGTGGCGCCCAACGGTGTGCCCACTCAGCCGGCCCACGCCGGCAGTCGCTTCGGCACGGCCGGTGCGTCGACGGTCACGTACTTGGGCAGGCCGTCGCGCCCGTAGGGCGGCGGCGCCTCGCCGCGGATCAGCGGCTCGAGATATCTCCGCGCGGCCGCAGTGATGCCGAAGCCGTCGCGGCGGATGAAGCCGGCCGGCATGGTCTTCTCGTGATTGGCCACCTTCTCCAGCGGCGCGGCCTCGATCGTCCAGCGGTAGGGCGCATCCGAGCTGCGCGCGATCACCGGCATGGTGGCGTTGCGGCCGTCGAGCGCGAAACGCACCGCGGCGCGACCGACCGCCATCGCCTGGTCGACGTCGGTCTTCGACGCGACATGGCGCGCGGAACGCTGCAGGTAATCGGGCAGGGTCCAGTGCACCTTGTAGCCGAGCGCGTCCTTGACCCGGCCCGCCAGGTGCGAGGCGACGCCGCCGAGCTGGGTGTGCCCGAACGCGTCCTGGCCGCCGCCGGCATCGGCGACGAAGCGTCCGTCGGCGTCGCGGATGCCCTCGCTGGCCACGACCACGCACCAGCCGACGCGCTCGACCACCTGCTTCACCCGGGCGAGGAACGCGGCCTCGTCGTAGGCACGCTCGGGGAACAGGATGATCTGCGGTGCATCGTCCGGCCCCTGGCCGGCGAGTCCGGCGGCGGCCGCCAGCCAGCCGGCATGCCGCCCCATCGCCTCGTAGACGAACACCTTGGTCGAGGTGTCGGCCATCGCCGCGACGTCCAGCGCCGCCTCGCGCACCGAGACCGCGGTGTATTTCGCTGCCGAGCCGAAGCCCGGACAGCAGTCGGTGACCGCCAGATCGTTGTCGATGGTCTTGGGCACGCCGATGCAGGTCAGCGGGTAGTCGAACTCTTTCGCGAGCCGGGAGACCTTGAGCGCGGTGTCGGCCGAATCGTTGCCGCCGTTGTAGAGGAACCAGCGCACGTCGTGCGCGCGCAGCACCTCGATCAGGCGTTCGTACTTCGCGCGGTCGGCCTCGATCGACTTGAGCTTGTAGCGGCAGGAGCCGAACGCACCGCCGGGCGTATGGGCGAGCGCGCGCACCGTCGCCAGCGGGATCTTCGACGCGTCCACGAGATCCTCGCGCAGCGCACCGAGCACGCCGTTGCGTGCGGCGAGCACCTTGACGCGCCGGCTGCGCGCCTCCTGCAGAACGGCGGATGCGGTGGCGTTGATGACGGCGGTCACGCCGCCGGACTGGGCATAGAGCAGAGCAGGCATCGCGGTCTCCGTCGGTGGGGCGTGGCGGGATACGGTAAGCTGACGCGGCCGTTCGCGGCCTCGCCAGCAGTCTACGCCGGCGACGTCGCGCGGATTCCCACACTTGCAGGAGCGTTCGATGCGTCTGGTTCTTCTCGGTGCGCCCGGTTCGGGCAAGGGCACGCAGGCGGCTCGCCTGAAGGAACACCTGCAGGTGCCGCACATCTCCACCGGCGATCTGCTGCGCGCCGAAGTGGCCGCCGGCACCCCGCTCGGACTGGAAGCCAAGGCGATCATGGCGCGCGGCGATCTGGTCTCGGACGACATCCTGCTGGGCATGCTGGAAGACCGCTTCTCGCGCGAGGACACCCGCGCCGGCTTCATCCTCGACGGCTATCCGCGCAACCTCGCCCAGGCCGCGGCGCTCGATGCGCTGCTGAAGAAGGTGGGCGTGCAGTTCGATGCCGCGGTGCAGCTGGAAGTCGACAACGAGCAGATCATCGAACGCCTCGCCGGCCGCGCCCAGGCCGAAGGCCGCGCCGACGACAGCCCCGAGTCCGTGCGTCACCGCCTCGATGTCTACGACCGCCAGACCGCGCCGGTGATCGCGTTCTATCGCGAGCACGACCAGCTCACCGTCGTCGACGGCGTCGGCTCGCTCGACGAGGTGTTCGCGCGCATCGTCAAGGCCATCGGCCGGGAACAGGCCGCCACCTGAGCACCGCCGTCAGCGCGGATGCCGCCCCGCCGTGCCGCCGTTGCGGCCTGCAGCGACAGTCCGCGTCATCCGGCCACAGCTCAAGCCTCGCCCGCAGGCGCCGTGCGCCGCGCCCGCTGACCGCGGCGCGGGGCGGACACCCCCGAACCGTCTGGAACCGCGCATCGTGAAACTGCACATCCTCGGAATCGCCGGCACCTTCATGGGCGGCGTCGCTGCGCTCGCGCGCGAACTCGGTCACGCGGTCGAAGGCAGCGACCAGGCTGTCTATCCGCCGATGTCGACCCAGCTCGAGCAGCTCGGCATCACCCTGCACACTGGCTACGCCGCCGCCCACATCGGCGACGACGTCGACCAGGTGGTGATCGGCAATGCGCTGTCGCGCGGCAATCCCGCGGTGGAAGCCGTGCTCGACGCCGGCCGTGCCTACACCTCGGGCGCCGAATGGCTGCGCGATCACGTGCTGCCGGGCCGCGAGGTGCTGGCGGTCGCCGGCACCCACGGCAAGACCACGACGACGACGATCCTCGCCTTCCTGCTCGAGGCCGCCGGCCGCGCGCCGGGCTTTCTGATCGGGGGCGTGGCCGAGGATTTCGGTGTCTCGGCGCGTCTGGGCGGTGAGGGCCGGGCCCCGGCGACGGGCAGCCGGCCACCGTTCGTCGTCGAAGCCGACGAATACGACACCGCGTTCTTCGACAAGCGCAGCAAGTTCGTCCACTACCGGCCGACGGTGGCGGTCCTCAACAACCTCGAGTTCGACCACGCCGACATCTTTCCCGACATCGCCGCGATCGAGCGCCAGTTCCACCATCTGGTGCGCACGGTGCCCGCGCGCGGCCGGCTGATCGTCAACGGGCACGACGCGCATCTCGAGGCCGTGCTGGCGATGGGCTGCTGGACACCGGTCGAGCGTTTCGGCTTCGAACCCGGCTTCGACTGGTGCGCGCTCAAGCGCCGCGACGACGGCAGCCTGTTCGACGTGCTGCGCAACGGCGAACCGGTGGGCACCGTCGACTGGCCGCTGGTCGGTGACCACAACGTGCTCAATGCACTGGCCGCGATCGCCGCGTGCGCCGCGGCCGGTGTCGACGCCGCCGCCGTGCTGCCCGCGCTCGCACGCTTCCGCAGTGTCAAGCGCCGGCTCGAAGTGATCGGCGACGGTCGCGGCGTCACGGTCTACGACGACTTCGCCCACCATCCCACCGCGATCGCGACCACGCTGGCCGGTCTTCGCGCGAAAGTCGGCACTGCGCGCATCGTCGTGGCGATGGAGCCGCGCAGCAATTCGATGCGCCTCGGCGCACATGCCGAGGCGCTGGCGCCGTCGCTGGACCTCGCCGATGCGGTCGTGTTCCTGCATCGGCCGGAGCTGGCCTGGGACGCCGGACGCGTGGTCGAGGCGGTGCGCGGCGACGCGCATGCGGTGGCCGATGTCGATGCGCTGCTGGACACGCTCGAGGGCCTGGCCGCCGATGGCGACCATGTCGTCTTCATGTCCAACGGCGGCTTCGACGGTGCGCCGCGGCGGTTCCTGGCGCGCCTCGACATCTGATCGCCGCGCGCCTGCGTACACTGGCCGTGTGATCGACGACGCCGACCATCTGCCGCTGTTTCCGCTGCGCACCGTGCTGGTGCCGGGCGCCGCGCTCGGCCTGCGGGTGTTCGAACCGCGCTATCTCGACCTCGTCCGCGAATGCGGGCGTCGTGGCACCGGGTTCGGGGTCTGCCTGATCCTCGACGGCGACGAGGTCGGCGTTCCGGCCACGCCGGCCGGCTTCGGCACCGAAGCGGTGATCGAGGATTTCGACATCGGCGGTGACGGCCTGCTGGCCCTGCGCGTGCGCGGCGCACGGCGCTTCCAGGTGCGACGCACGCGGGTGCGCGACAACGGCCTGATCATGGCCGACGTGGCCTGGCGCACGCCCGACCCGGTGGTCGACCTGCAGCCCGAGCACGCCTTGCTGGGCATCGTGCTGCGCAAGATCCTCGAGCAGATCGACGGCGCCGACCAAGTGTTTCCCGAGCCGCATTTCGACGACGCGGCGTGGGTGGGCTGGCGTCTGGCCGAACTGCTGCCGCTCGAGCAGCCGCAGCGCCAGCAGCTGCTGCGGCTCGACGATCCCGACGAGCGGCTGGAAACGCTGCTAAGGCTCGTCGACGACGAGTGACGCCGCGTCCGTCGTGCGCAGCCGCAGCGTGGGCACGCCCGACTGCGGATGCACGTCTTCGCGCGGCCCGAAGCTCTCGAGCACCTCGCGCAGGCCCTGATGCACGATCTGCGCGTCCGATTGCGGCTGCCACAGTCCGAGCACGCCGAAGTGCCGGGTGTAGTGCATCGACTGGCTGGTGCCCACCCACAACGGTTCGCCCGAATCCAGATGCACCGGCGCCGGCCACAGGCGCAGCACGTCCAGCCGGCCGTCGCCCGCGTACCGGCGCATCAGCAGGGTCTCGGCCACGGTGTCGAGCGTCGCCGGCAGCACCGGGTGGCCGGCATCGTCGACGCCGTCGTCGAGCAGGTTGAGCACGTGCATCCAGTTCGCCTGCGGCTGCACCCGCCAGCCCTGGCTTTCCAGCCGCGCCTGCAGCGGTGCCAGCGGGCCGGCGATCTGCAGGTCCAGCGGCCAGCGATGGGCCGGGTCGCGCTCGCGCAGTTGCCCGGGCAGGCGGGTCCACTCGTCGTCCCACCAGGCGGCCGCGTCGATCGTCACCACCGGCGGCCGCGGCGCGAACCGCTCCAGCAGCGGGTCCACCGCGCGCGGGGCATGCCAGAGCGCGGCGGCGGCGAAGGTGATGTAGAAGATCATCGCCACCGGCCGCATCCAGAACGAGCGTTCGACATGCCGCCGGTAGGCCAGGCCCAGCACCAGCAGCCAGACGATGCCCAGCAGCATGCCGCCCACGATGTCGCTGAGCCAGTGCGCGCCTAGGTACAGGCGCGCGAAGCCCAGCACCGCCACGACCACGCCCGAGACCAGGTAGGGCCACACCCGCGAGCGCCCCGGCAGCTCGCGCGCGATCAGTACGGCGAAGAAGCCGAACACGATCGTGCACAGGGTGATCTCCACCGCCGGGAAGCCGAATCCGCCGTGCACCGTGGGCGGCTTGGGCATGTCGATCACCGCGCCCAGCAGCGCGGTCAGGGCCATGCCGAAGGCGATCGCCGCCAGCCAGTGCGCCGCGCCCAGCCAGCGCCGCCGCCACATCAGCCAGGCCAGCGTCAGCCCCACCGCCGGCGCCAGAACCTGCACGTCGCCGATCGACGCCAGCGCCGCCATCATCCGGTCGGCCAGCGGATTGCGCAGCTCGTACATGAACTGGAACACGGTCTGGTCGATCAGCAGCGGCTCGCCGCGCATGATCACCGTGGCCAGCAGGCCGAAGCAGGCCCAGCCGATCGCCAGCAGGCAGACCGCGAGGATCGCCAGCGACGCCGATTCCGGACGCCGCGGATCCACCAGCGCCACCGCATACCGGCCGAGTCGCGGATGTGCGGCGCTCCATGCGAGCAGCCGGGCCAGCAGGCTGTTGGCGTGCGCGTTGAACCAGCGGTAGGTGTAGATGACGATCGCCCAGGCCAGCGCCAGCACCACCGCCAGTGCACCGAGCACGATCGCCAGCCGGTCGGCGACCGCGGCCACCGCGTCGTAGGACGCGCCCAGCAGCCAGCCCGGGGCGAGGAACAGCGCACCCCACGAGACGCAGGCCAGCGCGCTGATCGGCAGGTACTGGCGCAGCGGCATGTGCGCGATGCCGGCGATCGCGGGCACGAACGGCCGGATCGCGCCCACGTAGCGCGCCACCAGAATGCTCTTGACCGCATTGCGCCGGAACAGCAGCTCGCCGCGCTCGAGCAGCGACGGATAGCGCCGGAACGGCCACACGCCGCGCAGGCCGTAGCCCCAGCGGCGCCCGATCCAGTAGCTCAGGCCGTCGCCGGCCATCGCGCCGAGCGCCGCGCAGGCCACCGCATACGGCCCCGAAATCTCGCCGAGGCCGATCAGCACGCCGATCGCGAACAGGATCGGCAGCGCCGGCACGACCACGCCGAGGATGATCACCGAGTCGCAGAACGCGACGAGGAAGATCACGATGCCGGCCGCGACCGGGTGGTTGCCCACCCACGTGACCAGCCCGTTGAAGAAATCGTTGAGCATCCGGCCATTATGGCAGCGGCTTACGACCCGCATGCCCGTCGCGGGTCGCATGCGCAGCGGGCGGTCAGGCATGCATCGGCGATGTCGCAGCGTTCGTACAATGCGCCGATGAGCGATCCCTCTGGCGCCGATGCGGCGACCGAACTCCAGGCACTGAAATCCGACAGCTTCGGCCGCATCGGCTTGATGCGCGGCGCCGACGGCACGCGCTTCGTGCGCCGCGATCTGCGCCACGTGCCGCTGTGGCTGCGGTTGCCGGCGTGGTGGCTGGCCCGGCGCGAGGCGCGCGGCCTCGAGGCGGTGGCCGGCATGCAGGACGTGCCACAGCTGCTGGCCTGGGACGGGCGCCGGCTCGACCGCAGCTACATGGCCGGTGCGGCGATGTACCAGCGGCCGCCGCACGGCGATCTCGTGTATTTCCGCCGCGCGCGCCGGCTGCTGCAGGGCCTGCACCGGCGCGGCGTCGCGCACAACGATCTGGCCAAGGAAGCCAACTGGCTGGTGCTCGACGACGGCCGCCCGGCGATCATCGACTTCCAGCTCGCCGTGCGCGGCGATCCGCGTTCGCGCTGGATGCGCCTGCTCGCGCGCGAGGATCTGCGCCACCTGCTCAAGCACAAGCGCATGTACTGCCGGGCGTCGCTGACGCCGGTGGAGAAGCGCGTGCTCAAGCGCACCTCGTGGCTGCGCGATCTGTGGTTCCGCACCGGAAAGCCGGTCTACCGCGTGGTGACGCGCAGGATCCTCAAGTGGGAAGACAACGAGGGACAGGGCCCGAAGCCCTGAGCGCGGCTCAACGCAGGGCGAGCACGCGGCGCCCGGTGAAGCGGCGCGCATCGTCGAAGTCGTAGCCCATGCGCAGCGTGCCCACGTCCGCGCAGGCCCGGCAGGTGCGCATCGGCGTGACGTACACCAGACGCACGCCGCCACCGTCCAGCGCCTCGTGCCCGTCGGCGCGTGCAGGCGCAACGGGGAAGGCGTCGGGATGCGCCTCGCGGAACGTGGCGACATCGGCGTGGGCCGGCGCCGCGCCGGCCAGCGGATCGGCATCGACATCGATGATCCGTCCGGACGCGTCGACCAGCCAGGTGCCCGCGTTGGTATTGGCGCGGAACGGGAATGCGGTCGTCGCCACGCCCACGCCTTCGACCGTCCGCCACGCCGCCACGTGGCCCGCCTCGCCGCGCTCGGCAAGCTGGGCCGTGGCCGCGAGCGCCGCCGCACTCGCCCCGGATGCCTCCATGGCCTCGCGCAGACAGCGATCGACCGGACCCGTGGTGGCGTCACAGGTCTCCGGGCTGCCGGTCCACACCGCGCTCGCGTCGAGCGGCACGGGGGTGGAGAACGTGCCACTTGCCTCGGGCACCACGGCCGGCGGCGCCTGGCAGGCGGTCAGTGCGGACAGCAGCAACAGCATGAGGACCGGTCGGGACATGGGCGCGCTTTCATGAGAGGGCGTCCAGTATTCCGCAGTCCACTGAACGGTCGCTGCCGGCCCGCCGGCGGCGCCGCATAATGCCGCTCCAACCGCACCGGAGCGCTCCATGTCGACACTGGCCGGCAAGACCCTCTTCATCACCGGCGCCTCGCGCGGCATCGGCTTGGCGATCGCCGAGCGCGCCGCGCGTGACGGCGCCAACGTCGTGATCGCGGCCAAGTCCGAGGTCGCCAATCCCAAGCTGCCGGGCACCATCCACAGCGCCGCGCGCGCAGTCGAGGCGGCGGGCGGGCGCGCGCTGCCGATCCGCTGCGACATCCGCGAGGAGGACCAGGTGCGCGCCGCGGTTGCGGCGACCGTCGAGGCCTTCGGCGGCATCGACATCCTGGTCAACAACGCCAGCGCGATCTGGCTGCGCGGCACGCTGGACACGCCGATGAAGCGTTTCGACCTGATGCAGCAGGTCAACGCGCGCGGCAGCTTCCTGTGCGCGCAGGCCTGCCTGCCGCATCTGCTGCAGTCGCCGAACCCGCACATCCTCACGTTGTGTCCGCCGCCGTCGCTCGACCCGAAATGGTGGGCGCCGCATACCGCCTACACGCTGGCGAAGATGGGCATGAGCTTCGTCACCCTGGGGCTCGCCGCCGAATTCGGGCCCCGGGGCGTCGCCGTCAATGCCCTGTGGCCGCGCACGCTGATCGGCACCGACGCGCTGAACATGATCCCGGGCGTGGAGCGCGGCAACGGCCGCAGCCCCGCGATCATGGGCGACGCCGCGCACGCGGTGCTGGTGCGCGAGGCCGCGGGTTTCCACGGTCGCTTCCTGATCGACGACGAGGTGCTGGCCGAGGCCGGCATCACCGACCTCGACCGCTACGCGATCGATCCCGCGCAGCCGCTGTTGCCGGATCTGTTCCTGGATTGAGCGCGGCGCGTGCGCGGGTGACGGCGGCGACGCGCGCTTCAGCGAACCGGCGTGCGTCGTCCGCGCAGCGCACCCGGCAGCGCCAGCGCGGCGCCGACCAGCGCGCCGATCACATGTGCGGCGTGGATCACCGGAAACGCGGATGCGTCCGCGGCCGGCGCGACCTGTTCCCAGACGAGCTTGCCGGCCAGCAGCAGGGCGCCGCTCGTGGCGACACCACCGCCACGACGCAGCAGCAGCCACGCCGCACACCCGTGCAGCAGCCCCGACAAGCCGGCGTACCACGGCAGATCAGGCACGGCGATCAGCAGTCCGGCGGCGGTCAGCGGCATCAGCAGCAGCGACACGCCCAGCAGCGGACGCAGCTGCCGCATGCGCGCAGCGATCAGCGCCATCACCACCAGCGCGGCCAGATTGATCGCGGCATGGCGCGCGTCGAGATGCACCCAGTGGCCGCTCCACAGCCGCCACAGCTGACCGCCGAGGACCGCATCGCGGTCCAGCACAAGGGCGTCGAACACGCGCGCCTGCACGCTGGACGGCGACACGGCGTCAGGCCGGACGATCAGCCCCGCCGCCGCGCCGCGAGCAACAGGGCGAGCGCGCCGAGCAGCGCGCCCAGTTCCCACAGCCCGAGGCTGCCGCCGCCACCGCGGCCGCGCCAGCTGCTGCCCGAACGGCGGTCGACCAGCTTGACCTGGCCCTCTTCGCGCACACGGGTGCTGAAGTCCGCGATCGCCACGTCGAGGTTCGTGCTCATGTCGTCCATCGCCGCCCGGAAGCCTTCGCGCCCCAGACGCTCGCGGGTGTCGCCGACGCGGATCGCGGTCGAGCCGGCGTCGCGCTGGTCCTGGCCGGGCGCGCGCAGCAGCAGGGTGCGCGAATCGACATGGAACACCGTCGTCTCGACGAAGGTGCTGACCTGGTTGCGCGTGGCCGGCACGGTGTACGCGCCGATGATGGTCCAGTACAGGAACGATGCCGCGGTCTCGCCGGTATCGGCGACCTGGTCGTAGGAGACCAGCGCGACGATATCCAGGCCCTGGAGCCGCGCGATCTGCTCGAGGTTGTCGAAGCCGCCGCGGGGGCGCAGGTAGGTGTCCGGAATGATCTCGATCCGGTCGATGAAGGGCTGGGCCTTGAAGGTGTCGCGCACCTTCACCAGCAATTGCTGGCGGTCGGCGGCGGTCAGGCCGGCCGGCTCGCGGCTCGACGGTACGAACATCAGGCCCACGCGCGCCGGCAGCCGCACCTCGGGCACGCCTTCCTGGGCAGCTTCGAACTTCGTGCCCGGTGGATACAGGTAATCCACCACGCTGCTGGAGACGCCGGCGCGGTGCGTGGGGCCATCGAAGAACGAGGCGCAGCCGGCGAGGGCCACCAGCGTGAGGGCGAGCGCGGCAGCACGTGCGCTGCGCCGCGCGGCGGAAACGATCTTCTGATGCATGTCCATGCGGGTCCTTGTGTCCGGGCTCGTCCAGCGACGGCCGGCGGGACTATAGCCGGGGCAGCCGGGCCCCGGCACCGGTGCAGGCCGCACGACGCTGTCCGCCGCGGCCGCTCGGATCAGGCGTCGAGCGCCTGCGCCAGGTCATCGAGCAGGTCCTGCGCATGCTCCAGACCCACGGACAGGCGCAGCAGCCCGCGCGGCGTCGTCGAGGTCGGGCCTTCGATCGAGGCCCGGTGCTCGACCAGCGATTCGGTCGAGCCCAGCGAGGTCGCATTCGTGAACAAGCGCAGACGACCGGCCACGGCCAGCGCCGCGGCTTCGCCGCCGTCCACCTCGAACGACAGCATGCCGCCGAAATCGCGCATCTGCGCCGCGGCCACCGCGTGTTGCGGATGATCCGGCAGGCCCGGGTAGTGCACGCGCGCGACACGCGGATGCGCCTGCAGGGCTTCGGCGATCTGTTTCGCGTTCGCGCAGTGCCAGGCCATGCGCGCCGGCAGCGTGCGCACGCCGCGCAGGATCATCCAGGCCGCGAACGGTGACGCGGTGGCGCCGGCGAGCAGGCGCAGGCCGTGGCAGTCGGCCGCGTGCGCGCCGTCCTCGCGGAACGCCAGCACGCCGCCCATCACGTCGCCATGGCCGCCGAGGTATTTGGTGGCCGAGTGCAGGACGATGTCCGCGCCCAGCGCCAGCGGCTGCTGCAGCACCGGCGGGGCGAACGTGCCGTCGACCAGCAACTGCGCGCCCGCCGCATGCGCGATGCCGGCGAGCGCCGCGATGTCGCAGACCTTGAGCAGCGGATTGGACGGTGTCTCGGCCCACAGCAGGCGGGTCTCCGGACGCAGCGCGGCGCGCACAGCATCCGCATCGCTGAAATCGGCCAGGCTCCAGGTCAGCCCCCAGCGCGGGAACTGCTGCGCGGCCAGGGCGCGGAACGAGAAATAGCTGTCGTCGCACAGCACGACGTGACTGCCCGGCGGCAGGGCCTGCAGCGCCGTCGCGCCTGCGGCCATGCCGGTCGGAAACAGCAACGCGCGCGCGGCGCCGTCCAGCGCGGCCAGCGCCTGTTCGGTTTCCTGCTGCGTGGGATTGTCGTAGCGCTGGTACAGCCAGCCCTGCGGCAACTGACCGTCCGGCGTGTGCTCGAAGGTCGTCGCCAGCTGCAACGGCACCGACAGCGCGCCACTGGTGGGGTCGGGCCGGCTGCCGGCGCGGGCGGCGAGAGTCTCGATGCGGGGCATGCAGCGCTCCGGAGCGTGCGGTGAGGGGAGCGCCGATTCTAGGGGCGCGGGATTGGCGCGGGTGCGCTCGCGTTGGCGGCGCCGCACGCCCGGCCCGATAATGGCGGCGCCGGCGACCGCCTGCGCTTTTTTCGATGGAACCCCCGCGCCCATGACCGCTTCCACGCCGCCGCCCGGCACTGCCGCCGATCTCATCGCCCTCGCCCAGCGCCATGTGCTGCCGGTCTATCGCCCCCGCGAGCTGGTGCTCGAGCGCGGCGACGGCGCGCGCGTGTGGGACAACGAAGGTCGCGAATACGTCGATCTGTCGGCCGGCATCGCCGTCTGTGGCCTCGGCCACAATGATCCCGATCTCGTAGCGGCCCTTGTCGAGCAGGCCGGCAAGCTGTGGCACACCAGCAACGTGTTCTACAGCGAACCGCCGCTGCGGCTGGCGGCCGAACTGGTCGAGGCCAGCGGCTTCGCTGCGCGCGCCTTCCTGTGCAACTCCGGCGCCGAAGCCAACGAGGCCGCGATCAAGCTGGTGCGCAAGTGGGCGACCGCGCAGGGGCGCGGCCCGGACCGCCGCGTCATCGTGACCGCGCGTGGCAGCTTCCACGGCCGCACGCTGGCCGCAGTCACCGCGACCGCGCAGCCGAAATACCAGGCCGGTTACGAGCCGCTGCCGGGCGGCTTCCGCTACGTCGATTTCAACGACATCGCCCAGCTCGAGGCCGCGATGGCCGGTGGCGATGTCGCCGCCGTCATGCTCGAACCCGTGCAGGGCGAGGGCGGCGTGATGCCGGCCGCCGATGGCTACCTCGCCGCCGTGCGCGCGCTGTGCGATCGCCATGACGCGCTGCTGGTGCTCGACGAGATCCAGTGCGGCATGGGCCGCACGGGCACGCTGTTCGCGCATCCGCAGGATGGCGTCACGCCGGACATCGTCACGCTGGCCAAGGCGCTCGGCGGCGGCTTTCCGATCGGCGCGTTGCTGGCCGGCCCGAAGGTCGCCGAGGCGATGCAGTTCGGCGATCACGGCACCACCTTCGGCGGCAATCCACTCGCCGCCGCGGTCGCGCGCGTCGCGCTGCGCAAGCTGGCATCAAATGACATCGCCGCCAACGTCGAACGCCAGTCGCGCGCGCTGCGCGACGGCCTCGCCGCGCTCGATGCCGAATTCGGCCTGTTCGCTGAAGTCCGCGGCCGCGGCCTGATGCTCGGCGCCGTGCTGCGCTCCGAGCATGCCGGCAAGGCCGCGACCATTCTCGACCACGCCGCACGCCACGGCCTGCTGCTGCTGCAGGCCGGCCCCGACGTGCTGCGCTTCGTGCCGGCCCTCAACATCACCGACGCCGACATCGCCGACGGCCTGACGCGCCTGCGCGCCGCGATCGCCGATGCCGTCGCCGCCGGCTGAGTCCGGCGCGGGCGGCTGCGCGTTCTGCGCGATCCTCGCCGGCACGCTGCCCGCGAGTCTCGTCCATGAGGACGATCGGGTGATCGCCTTCATGGACCTGCGCCAGGCGGTGCCCGGGCACGTGCTCGTGGTGCCGCGCCGGCACGTCGAAACGGTGTTCGATCTCGACGAGGACACCGCCGCGCACCTGATGCGCATCGCGGTGCGCGTCGCGCGCGCGGCCGAGGCGGTGTTCGCGCCCGACGGCCTCAATCTGTGGCAGTCCAACCGCGAGGCCGGCGGGCAGGAGGTGCTGCACGTGCAGCCGCGCCGCACCGGCGATGGTCTGCTGCGGATCTATCCGGACGCTGTGCCGCCGCCGACGTCTGCCGACGCACTCGATCACATGGCAGTGGCCTTGCGTGCGTCTCTGGCGCCCAGTCAGAGCAAGCCGTAGCGCCGCAACACCCGCCGCAACGATCGCGCATCGCACACCGTATCCGCATGCAGGCCCGCGTCGCGTGCGCCCTGCACGTTGACGAACAGATCGTCGAGAAGCAGCGCCTCTCGCGCAGGCGTATCGAAATGCGCGAGTGCACGCTCGAAGATCATGCGGTCGGGCTTGCGCGCACCCAGCACGCCACTGCACAGCACGCGGCCGTCGAGCATCGGCCACAGCGACGCGACGATGCGCGGAATGGCGTCGAGCAGCAGCGCGCCGTTGTTGGTGAGCACACCGAGCTCGACCCGCGCACCGAGCGACGCGGCGAGTGCGCACACCGCGGGGTCGGCCTGTGTGCCTGCCACGCGCGCCTCGATCCACGCGGCGGCATCGATCGTGGCCCCTATCCGGGCACCCAGACGCTGCAGATAGGTCGTCGTGTCGATGACGCCGCTGTCGTAGGCGCGTTCGAGCCCGGAATCGAACAGCGCTTCGGACACCCGCTGCGGCGTGCAACCGGCAACGCGAGCCAGGGAGGCGAGACGCGCACGGTGCGCGTAGCGCACCAGCACGCCATCGAAGTCGAACAGCACCAGCCGGATCGGCGGCGGTGTCCTCACCCCGCCGGCTCCTCCTGCGGCAGGCCGTGCCCGCAGCGCCGGCAGTGCCAGGCTTCCTGCTCGTGATCCTGCAGGCCGCACTCGCTGCAGCGCACGTGGCGCCGCTTCGGGCGCAGGGTGCTGGCGAGTTCGGCGGTGTAGATGCCGGTCGGCACCGCGATGATGCTGTAGCCGATCAGGATCAGGATAGACGTCACGAAGCGTCCGAACGGCGTTTCCGGCGAGATGTCACCGAAGCCCACCGTGCCCATCGTCACCACCGCCCAGTACATGCCGGTCGGAATGCTGGTGAAGCCGTGTTCCGGGCCTTCAACCACGTACATCAGTGCGCCGAAGATCACCACGATGGTGATCAGCGCACAGACGAACACCGAAATCTTGCGCCGGCTGCGCGCCATCGCGGTGATCAGTACGCTGGCTTCGCTGGAGTACTGCACCAGTTTGAGCACGCGGAACACGCGCAGCAGACGCAGCACGCGGATCACCAGCAGGTACTGGCTGCCCGCGAACACCAGCGAGAGATAACTGGGCAGGATCGCGAGCAGATCGATGATGCCGAAGAAGCTCGTCGCGTAGCGTCGCGGGCGCCGCACCGCCCAGAGGCGCAGGCCGTATTCGACGGTGAACACGATGGTGAACGCCCATTCCGCGGCGAGCAGCGCGGAATGCCAGCGGTCCTTGATCGACGGCTCGCTGTCGAGCAGCACGACGATCACGCTGGCCAGGATGGCCGCGATCAGCACGAGATCGAAATTGCGCTCGGCCGGCGTGTCGTGATGGAACAGCAACCGGTACACCCGGTTGCGAAGGCCATCGGGCCGGGCGGGCAGCAGGTCGCGCTCGAACGGATTGGCGCCCTCGTCGCGTTCCGTCTCGGGCGCGGGCGAGTTCACGCGGCCGCCAGTTCGGCGAAGGCTCCGCGTGCGGCCTCGAGCGTCGCGGCGATCACGTCCGCGTCGTGCGCGGACGACATGAACCCGGCCTCGAATGCCGACGGCGCGAGGTAGACGCCGCGCGCGAGCATCGCGTGGAAGAACCGGTTGAACGCCGCCGCGTCGCAGGCGATGGCCTGGGCATAGGTGTCGACGTACGCCTGCTCGGTGAAGAACAGGCCGAACATGCCGCCGACACGCGCGGTTGTGAACGGCACGCCGGCATCGCGCGCCGCGGCTTCCAGCCCGTCGCACAGCGCGTGGGTGCTGGCCTCCAGCGCATCGTGGAAGCCGGGCGCGGATACCAGATCCAGCATCGCCAGCCCTGCCGCCATCGCCACCGGATTGCCGCTCAGCGTGCCCGCCTGGTAGATCGGCCCGGCCGGTGCGATCCGCTCCATCAGATCGCGGCGTCCGCCGTAAGCGCCGACCGGCATGCCGCCGCCGATGATCTTGCCGAAGGTGCTCAGGTCCGGCGTCACTCCGTAACGCGCCTGTGCGCCGCCCAGCGCGACGCGGAAGCCCGTCATCACCTCGTCGAAGATCAGCAGCGCGCCGTGCTGCGTGCACAGTTCGCGCAGATGCTGCAGATAGCCCTCGCGCGGCGGCAGGCAGTTGGCGTTGCCGACCACCGGCTCGATGATCAGCCCGGCGATGTCGGCGCCCACCTGCTCGAACAGTGCGGTCGCGGCGCCGAAATCGTTGTAGGGCAGCGTCAGCGTCAGATCGGCGAGCGCCTTGGGTACGCCCGGCGACGTCGGCACGCCGAGCGTCAGTGCGCCGCTTCCGGCCTTGACCAGAAACGAATCGCCGTGGCCGTGATAACAGCCTTCGAACTTGACGATGCAGGGGCGGCCGGTCGCGCCGCGCGCGAGGCGGATCGCCGACAGCGTGGCCTCGGTGCCGGAGTTCACCATGCGCACCATTTCGCACGACGGGATCAACGTGGCCAGCCGCTCGGCCATCGTGACCTCGGCCTCGCACGGCGCGCCGAACGACAGGCCGTCCCCGATCGCCCGCTTCACCGCCTGGCGCACGCTGGCATGGTTGTGGCCGACGATCATCGGCCCCCACGAGCCGACGTAGTCGATGTAGCGGTTGCCGTCGACATCGAACAGATACGGGCCATCCGCGCGCTGGACGAAGAACGGTTCGCCGCCCACCGATTTGAACGCGCGCACCGGCGAGTTCACGCCGCCGGGCAGCAGGTGGCGGGCGCGTTCGAACAGGGCGTGCGAGCGGGACGTGTCCATCGGAACTCCGGAAGTGGGGGATTACAGATCGAAGGCGGCGCGGTAGGCGCGGGCGGCCGCAGCCGGATGGCGTGCATCGAAGACGCCGCTGATGACGGCCACCAGATCCGCACCGGCGGCTGCGAGCTGGCGGGCATTGTCCGGGGTGATGCCGCCGATCGCCACCCGTGGCACCGGCGGCAGCGAGACATCACGCAGCAGCGCCTTGCGCGCAAGCGGCGCGTCGGGCTTGGTCGGAGAGGGGAAGAACGCGCCGAACGCGACGTAGCTTGCGCCTGCGGTGACGGCTGCCTGCGCGCGTCCGATATCGTCGTAACACGAAGCGCCGAGAATCGCGTCCGCTCCCAACGCCGCGCGCGCCTCGCCGAGGGCGCCGTCGTCGCGGCCGAGATGAGCACCGTCGGCGCCCGCATCGGCGGCCAACTGCCAGTCGTCGTTGACGATCAGCGGCACACCCGTCGCCCGGCACAGCGGCAACAGCGCGTGCACCTGTGCGCGGCGCTGCGCGGCATCGGCGCGCTTGTTGCGGTACTGCAGCCACGTCGCATGCGGCAGCACCGGCGCGACGCGTGCCAGCAGGCGTGCGGTGTCGATCTCGTCGGGCGTGAGCAGATACAGGCCGCGTGGCGCGGCGGAACGGGCATTCATCGGCATGGGTTCCGGCGGAGGAGGCGCGATGGGACAATGCGGCATCACCTGCATGCCACGCGGCCCATTATCCGATGAACGATTCGACGACGCAGACCGCCTACCGCACCTGGATGTGTGTCGTTTGCGGATTCATCTACGACGAGGCCGCCGGCATTCCGGATGAAGGCATCGCGCCCGGCACGCGCTGGGACGATGTGCCCGATACCTGGACCTGTCCCGATTGCGGCGTCACCAAGGACGATTTCGAGATGATGGCGCTCTGACGCGCCCTCAGTGCGTGGCGCGACCGGTGCCGCCGATGCGCAGCAGCTGCGCCCGCAGCTCACCCGCATCGTCGGCATCCGCATTGCGCACCAGGTAATCCGCGAGGTCCTGGCGGGCGCCGTCGAGATGGCCCAGCGCCAGGTAGCCGAGCCCCCGCTCGCGCAGCGCGTCCGGCGTTTCGGGCGCGAGTTTCAGCAGCCGGTCCGCGCAGCGCACCACGCGTGACCAGTCCTCGGTCGTCCGGTACACCCCGACGAGGTTGCGCAGCATGCGCATCAGCATCGTCCGCGCGGATGCAGGCTGCAGCAGCCGTGCAAGTGCGCCGTCGTCCGGCACGTCCACGCCCAGGTGGGCACCGGCCCGCGCGCGCAGTTCGTCGAGGTCGAGCGGCCGACCGCTGTTGAAGGGATCCATGACCAGCATCCCGTCGTCGACCGGAAGCCGCACGAGAAAGTGGCCGGGGAACGAGATGCCGTCGAGCGCCACGTCGAGACGTCGGGCGACTTCCATCTGCACCAGGGCGAGCGAAATCGGATTGCCCAGTCGCCGGTCCAGCACCTCGTTGAGATAGCTGTTGCGCGGGTCGTAATAGCGGGTGTGATCGCCGGCGTATCCCAGCTCGTCGAACAGATGACGATTGATCGCCTGCATCTTCAGCGGCCCGTAGGCGATCGTGCCGACCTCGACCTGCAGGTGCGCGACATGGGCGTCGAGGCGTGCGTGACAGTCGCCGACGTCCAGCGCCGGATACTCGTCACGCGCGATCAGCAGCGCCACGTCGAACAGGGGCAGAGCCTCGTCACCGAGGCCGGCCAGCGCGTTCCAGTCAGGCAGCGGCGCGGCGTCGCTCATGCCACGAGACGGTGCCGGTGCGTCGGGCGATTCACGTCGGGGTGCCGGTCAAGGCGCGGCGATCGCCGGTGACAGCACCAGTTCGGCGCCGTCCTGCAGCCCGATGCGCTGAGCCTCACCTGCATTGAGTTCCAGCACGTACCGGGCCGGTGCTCTGCTCGGGTAGCTGGGGCAGCGGTTGCCACCCGAGCACGGCGGCACGTCGCGCTGCTGCGACACCAGGCGCCGTGCATCGTCGAAATAGAGGATGTCGAGCGCGATCCGCGTGTTCTTCATCCAGTAAGCAAGCGGCGCCTGCTGATCGTGGATGAACAGCATGCCGCGATCGGCCTCCATCGAATCGCGGAACATCAGCCCGCGCGCCCGCGCTTCATCGGTGTCGGCAATCTCCACGCGATACCGGTGCCCGTCGAGTTCGACCCACGGGTCGCTCGCGCAGGCGGGCAGCAGCAGGGACGCCATCAGAGCGAGGAGAAGAAGACGGGCGATACGCATGGGAACGAGGCCGTGGAGGGAGTGAAGTTGTCCACCTTCGGCAAGTCCAGGCGGGCCGTCAACGATGTTGCGGTCAGGGGGTTTGCAAACCGGTTCGATGTCTGCATAATTCGCGCCCCGCTTGACGGGTTGCTCTTCGGGGCGGCGTACCGGGCGGGGTTCGAAGAGGTCGGCGCGCGGTTTCACGCGGTGTTGACAGACTCTAAAGCCGCGGTAAGATGTGCGGCTCGCTTCAACGAAACGCCTCCGGGCACGACGCTGAAGCCGGCAGAAATCTTCCCCTCGCAGGGTGTTGACGAAAGCCAAAACCGCGCTAGAATGGGCGGCTCGCTTCGGAGGAAACGACGAAGCATCGGGAAGCAGGCGCTGAGGCCACTTCCGAAGATCTTTGACAGTGTGCGCAGGATACTTATGCGGACGTCTGGCTGGTGG
>NTJG01000003.1 GCA_002324875.1 Lysobacteraceae bacterium NML93-0793 | reverse complement strand
GCAGGGCGGCGCACTGGGCGCCGTCGAGGCCGGCGGCGCCCCAGGTCGCAGGGCCCGCGTCCAGGGCCGCCTGCGGGCTGTGGCTGGCCTCCAGCAGCCCGCGGCGCGGGCTGGCGGCGCCGCCGGCATGGATGAGGGTCAGCAGGGCGCGGTGATGGGCATCGGATCGGTCGGGCATCCGGCGAGGCTAGGGAGCGCGCGCGCGGCCGGACAGTCGGCATCGCGACTCCGGCTGCGTAGGAATAGCCCGGCGACCGGCGACCGGCGCGTGACGCAGACGAAAACGGCGCCCGAGGGCGCCGTTTGGAACGTGCAGGCTGCGCGATGTTGCCGCGCGTCCCTCAGTACGGAGCGTCCGGATGCTTGAGGCGGTAGCCCGTCTGCACCGGCTTGGTGCCTTCCATGACCAGTGCATAGCTCACGAAGTCGAAGGTCAGGAACACCATCGCGTGCGCGGCGTATTCGTCGGGCATGCGATCGCGGCGGCTGCCGGCGTTCGGCGAGTCGGTGATCCGCGAGGTGTTCGGATGACGCACGCGGTCGACGACGTGCGGACCCTCGCGCCAGACCGAGAACACCGTGCCGTTGTCGACACCGTTCTGGTGACCGGCCGAGATCGCGATGACGTCGCGCGGGCCGCCGGTGATCAGGGCGTCGGCCACGGCCAGCACCTGCGGGTCGGCGGCGATCGCGTCGGCGCTCGGCGGGTGCGGGAAGAACTGCAGGTCGTAGGGCTGCGGATTCACCGGCACCAGGCGGTCGCCCGGACGCGCCTCGAAGCCGTCGTTGTCGAGCGTCAGCGTGGTCATCGCGCTGTCGGGCGTCGGGCCGCGGACCACGGTGGCCACGCCCATCTGCACCATCTCGTAGCCGAGGAACGCGTCCTGGCCCCGCAGGCGCGGCGTCACCTGGCCCCAGAGGTGGCTTTCGCCCGGGATGCGCTTGCCGCGGAAATCGAGGTCACGGGTGCGACGGGCACCGTAGAACTCGGTCGCCGCGCGCTGCACCGCGTAGCGCTCGCCCGGCTGGGCGGCGTCGAGGCCGGCGACGTAGATGTCGCGGTCCACGCTGCCGCGCAGGCGGGTGTCCTCGGCGGACACCACGTAGGGCAGCTCTTCGAAGTCGAAGACGACACGGCGGTTCTTCAGGAACGGCTCGATGTCCGACAGCGAGATCGCGTTGATCGGCGCCTCGGTCGGCGCGCGCGGACCCGGCTGCATCGTCACGCGATTGAGGTAGGCCAGGCTGATGACGTCGCCCGGATAGATCAGGTGCGGGTTCGCGATCTGCGGATTGGCCTGCCAGATCTCGGGCCACAGCCACGGGCGATCGAGGAACCGACCGGCGATCCCCCACAGCGTATCCCCGCGGACCACGACGTAGGTCTCGGGATGGTCGCCGCGCATCTGCTGGGCGGCCGCGTATGTGGTGACGGTCAGCAGCGCGACGGCGCAAACCGTGCGAAGCGACCTTGAAAGGCGCTGAAGCCTGCCGGCCATCCTGTTGCTCCCCTTAGAGTTTTCCCCGTGCAGCGGCGCAATATAGCCTGAAACCCGCGCGCCGACGCAAGTGCACGGCACGTTACAATGCCGCCCCGCCTTCACGGCTGTGACCGCTTTCGCTGTTCGACGCCATGTCCCTGCTTCCGATTCTCGAATATCCCGACGCCGCGCTGCGCAAGACCGCGGCCCCGGTCGCCGTCGAGCGCTTCGCCGATCCCGCGTTCCAGCGCCTGCTCGACGACATGTTCCAGACCATGTACGAGGCGCCCGGTATCGGCCTGGCGTCCACCCAGGTCGATGTGTTCGAGCGGTTCATGGTCATCGACGTCACCGAGACCCGCGACCAGCCGCTGGTGTTCGTCAATCCGACGATCCGTGAGCGCTCGTCCGATCTGCGTGTGCACACCGAAGGCTGCCTGTCGATTCCCGGCGTGTTCGCCGACGTCACCCGCGCCGACGGCATTCTGGTCGAGGCCTTCGACCGGCACGGCGCGCGGTTCGAGCTGGGTGTCGACGGCCTGCTGGCGACCTGCGTGCAGCACGAGCTGGACCACCTCGACGGCAAGCTGTTCATCGACTACCTCTCGCCGCTCAAGCGCGACCGCGCGTTGAAGAAGCTCGAGAAGTTGAGGAAGAGCCGGGAGTAGGCGGCCGGGATTCGGGATGCGGGATTGGGGATTCGAAACGGCGGTGCTGGTGCCCGGATCCACGGCTCGCATCCGGACCCCTCCGCTCGCCTCGACCCGCTCTTTCGAATCCCCAATCCCGCATCCCGAATCCCCCCGCCATGAGAATCGTCTTCGCCGGCACGCCCGAGTTCGCCGTGCCCTCGCTGCTGGCCGCCGATGCGCGCAACGAGGTGGTCGCGGTCTACACCCAGCCTGATCGACCGGCGGGCCGCGGGCGTGCGCTGGCCGCTTCGCCGGTCAAGCAGGCCGCGCTGGAACGTGGCCTCGCGGTACGTCAGCCCGAAACGCTGAAAGGGGCTGACGCGCAGGACGCGCTGCGTGCGCTGGAGCCGGACCTGATGGTCGTCGTGGCCTACGGCCTGCTGCTGCCGCAGGCGGTGCTCGACATCCCCCGGTTCGGCTGCTGGAACGTGCATGCCTCGCTGCTGCCGCGCTGGCGCGGCGCGGCGCCGATCCAGCGTGCGATCCAGGCCGGCGACACCCAGACCGGCGTCTGCCTGATGCAGATGGAGAAGGGGCTCGACACCGGCCCGGTGCTGCTGCGCCAGGCGACGCCGATCGCGGCCGAGGACACCGGCGGCGCCCTGCACGACCGGCTTGCCGGGCTGGGCGCACAAGTGCTGGCCGACGGCCTGGGCCTGCTGCGCGCCGGCATGCGTCCGGTGCCCGAGCCGCAGTCCGACGCCGGTGCGACCTACGCGCGCAAGCTGGAAAAAGCCGAAGCGCGGCTCGACTGGTCGCGCCCGGCGCGCGAACTGGCCCACACCGTGCGCGCGTTCGACCCCTGGCCCGTGGCCGAGGCCGAGGTCGCCGGCGAGCGGCTGCGCATCCATGCCGCGAGCCCGCTGGCGCTGGCACACGGACAGATCCCGGGTACGGTGCTGTTCGCCGGCCGCCAGGGGATCGACATCGCCTGCGGCGACGGCGCGCTGCGTCTGCAGCGCGTGCAGCGCTCCGGTGGCCGGCCGCTCCACGTGGCCGACTATCTCAACGCGCGCAGCGACCTGCGCAGCGCAGGCACCTGACGTGGATCACGGCGCACAGGCGCGCCTGACCGCGGCGCGCGTCATCGATGCGGTGCTGCATCACGGGCGCTCGCTGAAGGCCGAGCTCGCGACGGCCCTGGCCGGCATCGAGGACGTGCGCGACCGCGCCCTGGTCGAGGCGATGGCGTTCGCGGCGATCCGTCACCACGGCCGCTATGCCGCCGCGCTGTCGCGCTGGATGCCGCGCCCGCCCGGCGCGCGCGATGCGCCGTTGCGCGCGCTGCTCTACGCCGGCTTCGCCCAGCTCGATCCGATGGGCCTGCCTGCGCACGCCGCGCTCAACGCCACCGTCGACGCGGCGCGTCTGCTCGGCCGTGCGCACCAGGCCAATCTGGTCAACGCGCTTTTGCGGCGCGCGCAGAAGGACGGGCTGCCGCCCGCGGCGGGCGATGCCGCCTGGCCGGCGTGGCTGCTCGCCGAAGTGCGTGCCGACTGGCCCCGCGATGCCGACGCCATCCTCACCGCCAGCGCCGCCGCGGCGCCGCAGTGGCTGCGGGTCAACGCGCGGCGCGGCACACGCGATGCCTATTACACGCGACTGGTCCAGGCCGGCCTGCAGGCCGAGGTGCCGGACGCCATGCCCGAGGCCTTGCGCCTCGCCGCACCGGTGCCGGTGGATGCGCTGCCGGGCTTCGCCGACGGTGACGTGTCGATCCAGGACGGCGCCGCGCAACGCGTGGCCGACGCCCTGCGGCCCGCGTCCGGCGCGCGCGTGCTCGACGCCTGCGCCGCGCCGGGTGGCAAGAGCGCGCATCTGCTGGAACGCGATCCCGCGCTGCGCCTGCTGGCGATCGACATCGCCGCGCCACGCGTGACGCGGATCGAACAGACCTTCTCGCGACTGGGCATCGGCGCACAGGCCCGGGTGCGCACCGCCGACGCGCTCGAGCTCGCGCGCTGGTGGGACGGCACACCGTTCGACGCCGTGCTGCTGGATGCGCCGTGCTCGGCCACCGGCATCGTGCGCCGCCAGCCGGACGTGCTGCTGCACCGTCGGCCCGCCGATCTCGATGCGCTCGCCGCGCTGCAGGCGCAGTTGCTCGATGCCTTGGCCCGGGTGGTCGCGCCGGGCGGCGTGCTGCTCTATGCCACGTGTTCGATCCTGCGCCGCGAGAACGCGGGGCAGGTGGAGGCCTTCCTCGCGCGTCATTCGGACTTCGCGCTCGCGCCGCTCGACGAGCGTTTCGGACGCGACACCGGCGCGGGCCGTCAACGGCTGCCCGGCGAGGACGGTATGGACGGCTTCTTCTACGCCCGGCTGGTCCGCGCGCGATAGGGGCCGGCTGCGCGGGGCCGGTTAGAATCGCGACCATGTCGACGCCTGCCGCCAGCCTGATCATCAGCGCCTACAACAACGCCGACTGGCTGCAACGCTGCCTGTGGGGGTATGCGCACCAGGACCGCACGGATTTCGAAGTCATCGTCACCGACGACGGCTCCGGGCCGGCGGTCGCCGCGCTGGTCGAGCGCATGGCCGGCGAACTGCCGTTTCCGCTGCGCCATGTCTGGCACGAGGACGCGGGCTTCCGCAAATGCACCATCCTCAATCGCGGCATCGAACAGGCGCGCAGTGATTACCTGATCGTCTCCGACGGCGACTGCGTGCCGCGCGCGGACTTCGTGAGCCAGCACCTGCGCCTGCGCGAGCCCGGGCGGTATCTCGGCGGTGGCTACTGCAAGCTGCCGATGGACGTCAGCCTGAAGATCGACAAGGACGTCATCGCGCGTGGCCTGCACACCGATCTCGACTGGCTCAAGGCCCAGGGCCTGCCGCGCAAGAAACGCTCATTGAAGCTGTGGGCGCGTCGGGGCTGGCGCGAGCGCCTGCTCAACGCGACCACGCCCACACCGCCGCGCTGGGCCGGCAACAACGCCTCGGGCTGGAAGGCCGATCTCGTGCGCGTCAACGGCTTCGACGAGCGCATGAGCTACGGCGGCGAGGATCTCGAACTGGGCGAGCGGCTCGCGAACGCCGGCGTCACCGGCAAGCAGATCCGGTTTTCGGCCGTGTGCATCCATCTCGACCACGCACGCGGTTACGTGAAGCCGGAGATGAAGGCGGCGAACCAGGCGATCCGCGATGCGGTGAAGGCGGAGCGGCGGACGTGGACCGAATTCGGACTGGTGCACGGGCCGAAACCCTGAGAGCGGTTCCGGGTGGGGAGTGTGGGAGTGGCACTCCATGAGGGCGGGACGATTGCGCGTCATCCTGCGTACGCTTGCATCATCGGCCGGGCAGAAGGCCGGACGCGCAGCGCGCATCGCCACTTGCGCTGATCGATTGGGTTTCATGGAGGCACGCGCTCGCGCGCGATCGGGCGTTGCCGGGAGTGCCTCTTCGCGCGCGGGCACGCTCCTGCAGCGCGTGAGACGCGGCCCTGATCCTCAGGACATCGCTCAGGACATCGCGCGCAGGCGGCGGTATTTTTCCAGCACGTAGGCGGCCTGCGCCCTGTGGAAGCGCCAGCCCGGCGCGCCGTCGAGCCACGCGCCGCGCAGCAGGTACTGCTTGAGCAGGTAGGCGGCCGCGTGCAGCGGGCCGTCGAGCGCGTTGGCACGTTTGCCCGCGTCGCGCCGCTGCCCGGCCCACAGCGCGGCGTACTTCGACAGTTTGGCCACGTGTTCGGCATGGCTGCGCGAGGTGTCGTGCTCGAAATCGGCGTCGAGCGTGGCGATCGTCTTGCCTTCGAGGTCCGGGCGCTCGTGCACCTGCGACGGCAGGTAGCGCCAGCCGGCGCGGACCAGCCGCTCCATCGGCTCGCCCCCGCGCAGGCGGTGGCCGAGGAACCAGTTGCGGCGGGTCAGCAGCCAGGCGTCGGCGCTTTCGACGCGGCCCTGTGCGAACAGGACGCGGATCTTGGCCTCGGTGCCCGGCGAGAGCCATTCGTCGGCGTCGAGCAGCAGGAGCCAGGCGTGCGCGGCCAGCGTATTGGCGAAGGTCTTCTGCGCCGCATAGCCGAGCCAGTCCTGGTGCACGACACGCGCACCGTGCGCCGTCGCGACGGCGACCGTGTCGTCGGTCGAGCCGGAATCCACGACGATCAGTTCGGCGCACAGGCCGCGCATCGAATCGAGACAGCGGCCGATGCGGTCGCCCTCGTTCTTCGTGATGACGACGCCGGAGATCGGCAGCGGTACGGCGGGTGCGGGAATCGACATGCGCCGATTGTCGCCGATCCTGCCGGCGGCGACCGGGCGCAGCGGGACGCGTTGTTATGATGCCGGCGCCGCATGCGCGGCGTCGCCCCGAACTCCATGACCGCGTCCAGCCGCCCCACCGTCAGCGTGCTCGTGTCGAGCTACAACTACGCCGCGTTCGTCGTCGAGGCGATCGAGTCGGTGCTCGCGCAGACGGAAACGCCGCTGGAAGTCATCGTCGTCGACGACGGCTCGCGCGACGGCTCGCCCGAGCTGCTGCGCCGGCACTATGGTGCGCATCCGAAGGTGACGATGATCGAGCAGGCCAACGGCGGCCAGCTGCAGGCCTGGATCACCGGCTTCGCGCAGGCGCGCGGCGACATCGTCGCGCTGCTCGATTCCGACGACCGCTGGAACGCCGACTACCTGCAGCGCATCGTCGATGTCTACGCCGCGCGGCCCGAGGTCGATTTCGTCTACACCAACATGCAGCTGTTCGGCGATCTCGACGAGCCGATGTTCAAGCCCGGCCCGGATCGCGACCTCGGGCTGTCGATCCTGCTCAACGCCTACTACCACCGCTTCCAGGGCGCGGCGACGTCGGCGGTGAGCCTGCGCAGCACGTTGATGGCACGCCTGCTCACCCTGCCGCCCGAGCGCGCCGCCGACTGGCTGTCGCGCCCCGACGACTGCATCGTCTACGGCGCCGACATCCTCGGCGCGCACAAGGTGTATCTGTCCGACACGCTCGTGGGCCACCGGGAACACGGCAGCAATGCACTCAAGTCCTTCGGGCCGTCGCCGCTGCGCGTGTACCGGCACGTCGTCGGCAGCGAACGCATGCTCGAGTTCTACCGCCAGCAGGCCGGCATCACGCCGCGCTGGCTGCGCATGGCCAAGGCCGAGTTCCGCACCAAGCCGGCGCCCACGTTCTGGGAACTGCGCGCCTACACGTGGCTGCTGTTCCGGGCGCCGATGCCGCTGGGCAAGCGGGTCGAGCACTGGTTCGGCATGCTGGGGCATTTCCTGAAGTCGCGGCGTTAGCCTCGTCCCCTCGCTCTTTACCGTCAGCCGCGACGCTTTAGGCTTCGGCTTCGGCTTCGGCTTCGGCTTCGGCTTCGGCTTCGGCTTTGCTTTGGCCTTGGCTTTGGCTTTGGCTCCGAGCTTTTGATGTATCGAGCCGTAAAGCGAGCCGAGCATCGCAGGGCGGCGGGGCCGAAGAGCAGCCCATGTCTGAGCGCAGCGAGTTTGGGCTGCGTGCCCCGTTGCCCGAGAAGCGCAGGGGCCCGCCGCGGCTCCATCGCGGCGGATCGCGTCCGGCGAGAGGACTTTTTGGTTCCTTTTTGGTCCTTCAAAAAGGAACTCGCACGCGCAGCGGGCGAAAGCTCTGCACTTGCTTGTGCTTCCGGCTGTGCTGTTGCTTTGCTTCGAAGCAAGAGTCGAAGCCAAAAGCACGAGAGGCAGAATCAAAGGCTTCCGCACGCTGCCGCGTGCGGCTTACTTTTGTCTTGTCAAAAGTAAGCAAAACCGCCCTCGCCGGACGCGATCCGGCGCGATACAGCCGCGCCGGTGCCCTGCGCTCCTCGCCTGACGCGACACGCGGCCCAAACTCGCTTCGCTCAGACATGGGCCGCTCTTCGGCCGCGTCAGGCTGCGGTGCTCGGCTCGCTTTACGGCTCGTCAGGTCAAAAGCTGGAAGCCCAAGCCCAAGCCCAAGCCAAAGCCAAAGCCAAAGCCGGAGCGAGCGAGAGCGGACGGCAGAGCTAAAAAGCGAAAGCGGAAGCGGAAAGCGGAGTCAAAAGCGGGCTGCGGACGTCACCACCGCAACGGCCGCCGCGCGATCTCCGCCGCCAGCCGCGCATGAATCCGTTCGGCCTCGTCGACCGGCAGGAAGCGCAACCGCAACGGCGGTGCCAGCGCGCCGGCGCCGGCGGTGTCGAGCCACACCGAGGCCATGCCGAAGCCGCGGTCCAGTGGCGAGCGGCGCAGTTCCACTGCCTGCAGCTTGCCGATCTCGGCCACGCGCCAGTGCCGGCTCCACCAGCCCTCGCGCACGGCCACCAGGGCGTCGTCCACCGCGTAGCCGGCACGCGCGGTATGGCGGCGGGCGACGAACGCCGACCACGGCAGCCACAACAGACCCAGCGCGCCCCACCACTGGAAGTACCACGCCAGCACGCCGCACAGCAGCGCGGTCAGCACCACGTCGCCCAGCAACAGCCGCAGCCAGGCGCGCGCATGCAGGGGCTGCCAGCCGGCGGGCGGCCAGGCCGGCAGGGCGGCGACGTCGCGCAGGATCGCGTCGCAGGTATCGGGCGGTGCGATCGGGGCCAGCGCATCCAGGCCACGCTGGCCGTTCGCGTTGCCCTGGCCGTCGCCGGCGCGCGCGCTGGCGGTGTCGATCTCGAGCGTGCGCCGCGCGAACAACCGGTGCAGCAGGCCCTCGCGCAGCGTCCAGGCCTGGATGCGCCGCCGCGGCACGCTGCTGCGCGACCGGCTCAGCAGCCCGCGTTCGACCGTCAGGCGCCGGCCCTGCTGTTGCAGGCGGAAGCCGTGGTAGCGGACCAGGGCCAGCACCACCGAGAACGCGCGGATCAGCGCCAGCGCGACCGCGACGAAGGCCGCGATCACCAGCGCCTTGGCGAGCCAGGTCGTGGCGAAGCCGCTCGCATAGCCGAAGGCCTCGCGTCCGCCTTCGAACAGCCAGCGGCCCATCGTGCGCTCGGGCAGCACCTGGAACGACAGCGCCACGGCGCCGGCGACGACGATCATGCCGCGGTTGGAGATCAGCCCCAGCTTGACGACCTCGATCGTCGACAGCGCGAGCAATGTGGTGCCGGCCGGCGCCGCGGGCGCAGCGCCGTCGGTGACGGCCGCCGGCTCGCTGCCGCGGTCGCGGATCAACTGTTCGAGCGCCATGGCCTCGGGCAGCCGGAGCACACGCATTTCCGCCTCGGGCTTGGTGCCGCCGGCCGATTCCAGCCGCACCTCGGCCACGCCGATCAGGCGGTGCAGCAGCGACTGGTGGATCGCCACGTTGTGGATGCGCGAGTAGGGAATCTGCCGCACGCTGCGCTCGAGCAGGCCGCTGCGCACGATCAGGCGGTCGTCGGCGATGCGGTAGCGGAAGGTCAGGTACTGCCAGATCGACACCACCACCAGCGCGCCGACGCCGAGCATCGGCAGCCACCACGGATAGCCGTCGTCGCGCCGGCCGCCGGCGAACAGCAGCACCAGCAACGGCACGATGAACTGGCGCAGGTTCTGCAGCAGCACGAACAGCCAGGAGCCGGGATGCAGCCGGCGCTCGTGGTCCTCCGGCAGCAGCGCCTCGGGCGCGACCGGCTCAGGCGTCGTCATGGTCGTCGTCGCGGGCGGCGCGCGCGGCCAGTGCATCGCGCAGGCGCTCGGCCTCGGCGTGGTCCAGCCCCGAGACCGACACCGCGCTGTTGCGCGTGCCGGCCGTGTGCACGATCAGCGTCGACAGGCCGAAGGCGCGCTCCAGCGGCCCGCGGCGGATGTCGAGATGCTGCACGCGCGAGCCGGGCACGCGCGTGTCGCTGCGCCACATGTGGCCGCGGCGGATGCCGAAACCGTCGTCATCGAGCCGCCAGCGCGTGCGCAGCCAGCGCCGGCGCGCGATCCACACCGTCCATGCCGGAATCACCACGATCGCGGCGCCGGCGAGCGCGAAGGCCAGCGGTGTGCGCCCGTTGGCCAGCACGCCGATGCCGAGCGCGATCGTCAACGGCACCAGGGTGCCGATCAGGGTCGACAGCGTGGCCAGCGTGCGGGCGCGTACCGGCAGCGGTTGCCAGACATCGGTTTCGACCTGCGGCGCATCCGCGTCCGGAGCCGCCGCCGGCAGTGGCGGCAGCGGCGGAGGGAGGGGTGGGGTGCCCGTGTCGGCGGTGTCGCGTTCGGTCATCGGCGCAGGCTCATCGGCGGCGTTCCAGATCGAGATAGGGGTTGTCGTCGCCGGAGCCCGACGGTCGCGCCTTGTAGCGCTTGTAGGTCCATTGGTACTGCGCGGGATCACGACGCGCGATGTGTTCCACGCCGGCGTTGAGTGCGGCGGCCGCGCGCTGCGGATCGACGTCGGCGATACCCTCGGGTGCGGCTTCGATGCGCAATGCGAAATCCGGCCCGTCGCCGATGCGCTCGCACCAGGCGAACAGCACCTCGGCGCCGGTGCGTTCGGCCAGTCGTGACACGAGCGTCATCGTCAGCGCCTGCATGCCGAAGAACGGGGCGAAGACACCATCGCCGGCTTTGGGTTGCTGATCGGGCAGGATGCCGACCACGCCCCCGTCCTTGAGGGTTTTCCACAACTGGCGCACGGCCGGCCCTTCGGCACGCACCTGGCGCACGCGGTCCGGCACGCCGGCGCGGACCAGGCGCAGGAATGCTTCGCCGACTGCTGATTCGGGTGCGCGGTAGAGGATCGAGATCGGCGTACGCGCGGCCAGCCACTGGTTGAGCAGTTCCCAGTTGCCGTGGTGCGGGGCGACCACGATCAGCCCGCGGCCCGAGGCCAGCGCCGCATCGAACCGGCCGACGCCGTGCTGCTCGCGGATCAGACGCAGATTGCGTGCATGCGGACGCGTCCACAGGCGCAGCGTCTCCAGCGTCTGCAGTGCCGTCATGCGCAGGATCGCGCCCTGCAAGGCAACACGTTCGTCGGGCGAGAGTTCGGGGTAGGCCAGTTCCAGATTGCGCAGCGCGACACGGCTTTCGCGACTGCCGGTGGCGCGCCCGAGCACCGCGAACGCGGACGCGATGCCGCGCAGCACCGGCCCCGGCAGTGCGCCGACCAGTGTGGCCAGCAGATAGAGGAGGCGTGCGATCAGATCCGGCATGCGGGGAAGTCTATAGGGGCGCTGCGTGGGTGGGGATGCGGTCGGGATCTGGAGTGCGCTGCCACGCGCCTGACGGGTGTCCGTTGTGGCTGTGCTGCAGTTTCGATTGCTCGAGTTAGGCTTCGCTTTGGTCTTTGCTTTTGGCTTTGGCTTTGGCTTTGGCTTTGGCTTTGGCTTTGGCTTCGGCTCTGGCTTCGGCTCTGGCTCTGGCTCTGGCTTTGGCGTCCGATGTTCGAGCCGTAAAGCGAGCCGAGCATCGCAGGGCGGCAGGGCCGAAGAGCAGCCCATGTCTGAGCGAAGCGAGTCTGGGCTGCGTCACTGTGAAGGTGACAATGTGCCCTGTCGACCGAGAAGCGCAGGGGCCCGCCGCCGCTGTATCGCGGCGGATCGCGTCCGGCGAAGGGACTTTTTGGTTCCTTTTTGGTCCTTCAAAAAGGGACTCGCACGCGCAGCGGGCGTAAGCTCTGCACTTGCTCTGCTTCCCGCCGTTCGCCGCTTTCGCTCGGTTTCAATTGATTCGCGAAGAACAGAGCTTCCGCGCTGTTCGCGCGGCTTACTTTTGTCTTGTCAAAAGTAAGCACGACAGCGCGAAGCGCTGGCGAACGGCGAAGCCGGCCCGAAGGGCGAGCGCCGGAGGCGCGAGTCAAACCGCCATCGCCGGACACGAGCCGACGCGGCTGCGCCGCGCCGGTCCCCTGCGCTCCTCGCCTGACGCGGCACATTGGGACCTTTACGGTTCCGCAGCCCAGACTCGCTTCGCTCAGACATGGGCTGCTCTACAGCCGCGTCAGGCTCCGGTGCTCGGCTCGCTTTACGGCTCGACACGTCAAAGGCTCGAAGCCAAACCCGAAGCCGAAGCCAAACCCGAAGCCAGAGCCAAGGTCAAACCAAGCCGAACCAGGCTAAGTAAGGTCTGAACAATTCCGCCCTTGCCCGTCATTCCCGCGAAAGCGGGAATCCAGCGTCTTTGCTCTTCAAAGGCTTGAAGTCGCTGGATCGCCGCTTTCGCGGGGATGACGGTAGTTATTCAGGCCTTCCCTGAAAGCCAAGATCAATCAATAGACGGACACGCGGCCGGCGACGGCTCCGCTACGCACGCGTGGCAGCAACGGCGAACGCGGCCCAAACCCCACACAGCAGAACGCCGCCCCAAGGCGGCGTTCCAGACACCCACCCACCCGACGCTCAGTCGCGCGCGGTGTCGATCGCGGTGCGCTCGGCGGCGAAGGGATTCAGGCGGCGGATCTTCCACGGCTCGTTCGGCCAGTTGCCGCTGAGGAACGGGTGACCGGGCTCGTTCTGCTGCAACACCCGGCGCGCGTCCGCGGCCAGTGTCTCGTTGCCGAGACCGTCGTAGGCGGCCGCGAGCAGCGCCACCGCGTCGTTCTGGTATTCGCTCTGCGGATAGGTCTCGAGCAGATAGGTCGCGCGCTGCGCGGCGGCGACGTTGGCACCGCGGCGCAGGTAGTACAGGCCGGTCTCGATCTCGTGGCGCGCGAACATGTTGCGCAGCGACACCATGCGCTGGCGCGCGTCGGCGGCGTAGCGACTGTTGGGGTAGCGCTCGGTCACGGTGTTGAAGTCGGCGTAGGCCTGGTTCGGCGCGGCCAGGTCGCGGCGACTGCTGTCCAGGCGCCACACCCGCTGCAGGAACACCGTGTCGCGGTTGGCGTTGGTCAACCCGCGCAGGTAATACATGTAGGGGATGTGGCGGTGCGTCGGATAGGTGCGGATGAAGCGGTCGATGGCCGAGACCGCTTCCTCGTTGTTGCCCATCTTGTACTGCGCGTAGGCGGTCTCGATCAGCGCCTGCTCGGTGTACGGACCGTAGGGATACTGGGCGACCAGACGGCGGAAGGTGTTGGCGGCGTTGTTCCAGTTGCCGCGGCGCATCGACTGGTGCCCCTTGTCGTAGAGTTCGCTGACCGGCACGCCTTCGTTCTCGTCGTCACGGGTATTGCCGCGTGAGCAGCCGGTCGCGACCAGCGCCGCCAGCACCACGAGGATCAGGCCGCGGGCCAGGCGGGACGACGTAACGGAGCGTGGGGTCATGGGGACATTGGGCGTCTGGGCACGAAGGGCGGATAATACCAGTCCGGGCCCGCGGCCCGGCGCCCCACGCCTGAACCCGAGCCGTCCAATGCCCGATACACCGCTCCAATCCGACGACGCCCGCACCGCCACGGTGCCGGACGCTTCCGCCGGCCGCCGGTTCGACGCCGTCCTCGCTGAACTCTTTCCGCAGTTCTCGCGTTCCCGGCTGACCACGTGGATCAAGGCCGGCGAGGTGCTGCTGGACGGCGCCGTGCCGCGTCCGCGCGATCCGGTGATGGGCGGCGAGCGGGTCGAGCTGAACGTCGTGCTCGACACCCAGACCGAGGCCGAGCCGCAGGACATCCCGCTGTCGGTGCTGTACGAGGACGACCAGGTGATCGTGGTCGACAAGCCCGCCGGGCTGGTGGTGCATCCCGGCGCGGGCAATCCCGACGGCACCCTGGTCAACGCGCTGCTGTTCCGGGATGCCTCGCTGGCGACCCTGCCGCGTGCCGGCATCGTGCATCGGCTGGACAAGGACACCTCGGGCGTCATGGTGGTCGCGCGCACGCTCGAAGCGCACAACGCGCTGGTCGAGCAGCTCTCGGCGCGTGACGTGCACCGGCAGTACCTGGCCGTCGTGGTCGGCGCGCTGGTGTCGGGCGGCACCGCGGATGCGCCGATCGACCGCCATCCGCGCGACCGTCTGCGCATGGCCGTGCGCGACGACGGCCGCGACGCGGTCACCCACTACCGCCTGCGCGAGCGCTTCCGCGCACACACCGCACTGGAGTGCCGGCTCGAGACCGGGCGCACCCACCAGATCCGCGTGCACATGGCGCATCTGCGCCATCCGATCCTCGGCGATCCGATGTACGGCGGCGCGCTCAAGCTGCCCAAAGGCGCGTCCGAGACGACCGCCGGCATGCTGCGCGGCTTCCGCCGCCAGGCCCTGCACGCCGAGACCCTGGAGTTCCGCCATCCCACCAACGGCGAGGCGATCCGTTGCAGCGCCCCGTTGCCCGACGACATGCAGGCGCTGCTGAAGGTGCTGCGCGCGGACGTCGCCGAGCACGCCGAGTCGGGGCGCCGGTGAACGCGCTGCTGCACGCCGGCTGGCCTGCGCCGCGCGGCGTGCACGCGCTGACCACGCTGCGTCATGGCGCCGGCGTGTCGGCCGCTCCGTTCGACCGGTTCAATCTCGGCAACCACCGGTCCGCCGCCGGCGACGATCCCGAAGCGGTGGCCCGCAACCGGGCGCAGCTGGTGGTTCTGGCCGACCTGCCCGGTCCGCCGGTGTGGCTGCACCAGGTGCATGGCGTCGACGTGGCGCGGATCACGACCGACGCGCCGATCGCCGACGGGGCCGTGATCGAAGCCGATGCGGCCGTGACCCGGGTGCCGGGCGCGGTGCTCGCGATCCAGACCGCCGATTGCCTGCCGGTCGTCTTCGCCGCCGCCGACGGCCGCGAGATCGGCGCGGCGCATGCGGGCTGGCGTGGGCTCGCTGCCGGTGTGCTGGAAGCGACCCTCGCCGCGATGCACTGCGCGCCGGACCAGCTCGTCGTCTGGCTGGGGCCTGCCGCCGGCCCGGACGCGTATGAAATCGGCGCCGAAGTGCGCGAGGCCTTCGTGTCACGCGATGCCGACGCCGCGACGGCGTTCGCACCCACACGCCCCGAGCACTGGCACATGGACCTCTATGCGCTCGCGCGTCTGCGCCTGATCGCCGCCGGCGTGCCCGGTGACGCGATCCGCGGCGGCGAGCACTGCACGATCTCCGAGCCGGAAGCGTTCTTCTCCCACCGCCGCGACCAGCGCACGGGCCGCATGGCCACACTGGTCTGGATGGACCCCGCGCCCTGAGCGAACGGCGGTCCGGGCGCGCATTGCGTCAGAAGCTGTAACGCAGCCGGGTGTAGTAGTAGGCGCCGCTGCTGCCGATGCCCGACAGCACGTCGTAGGGCAGGTTGCCGAAGTAGAAGATGTCCTCGTTCGACAGGTCGGCGTACTCGTCGGTCAGGTTCTGGCCGCCGATCGCGAGCGTCCATTGCGCCCCGAGGCGCACTTCGGCCTCCGCATCGAGCTGCCACTTCGCGCCGTAGACCTGCTCGGGTTCGAAGCCGCCGCCGAAATTGAAGACGCGCCGGGTGCTGCCGTGGCGGGTCACGCGCGTGAGCAGATTCCAGGTGTCGTTCCCCCAGCTGCCGGTGAAGGCGGAACGCGTACGCGGCGCGGCGTCGGTCAGCGTATTGCGCTCCTCGACGCCGAACAGCACTGCATCCGGCACGACGGCCGTCAGCCGTGCGGGCGTGGCGACGACGCGCCTGATCTCGGTGTCGGCGTAGCTCCAGGTGCCGGTCAGCAGCAGCTGCCCGCCCGCCAGCGGATGGCGCCAGTTGGCGACGGCCTCGGCGCCGCGCGTGCGCGTGTCGGCGGCGTTGGTGAAGAAGCTCACGCTCTGCACGCCCGGCACGCCGAACCCGGTGTCGATGAAAGCGGTCAGCGCATCGCTGGTGATCGCTTCCGACAGCGCGACGCGGTCGTCGATGTCGATCTGGAACAGGTCCAGCGAGACGTCGAAGGTCTCACCGAGCTGGCTGGTGAAGCCGAGGCTGGCGTTGATCGACTGTTCGGGCGCGAGGTCGGCCGCGCCGAGCGCGCGGGCGATCGGATTGTTGACCGAGAGCAGGCGGCTCTGGATCAGCTGGCCGGCCGCGTTGTAGCCGGTGCCCGTGGACTCGTAGCCGATCTGGCCGAGCGACGGCGCGCGGAAATTCTTCGACAGCGCGCCGCGCAGCGCGAACGCGGGCACGAATTCGTAACGCGCGGCCAGCTTGCCGGTCACTTCGCCGCCGAAGTCGCTGTAGTGCTCGTAGCGCACGGCGGCATCGGTGCTGAGCTTCTCGCCGAAATTGCTCGACACGCTGGCGTAGACGCTGGCGACATCGCGGTCGAGGTCGGCTTCGTCCTGCGGCGTCAGCCCACCGCCGGCCTGCGAGCCGGTCGGGCGATCGGTGAACGGACCGGCCGCGTAGCTCGCCGGATCGCCGGCGCCGGTTTCGTAGTGCTCGACGCGGAACTCCACGCCGGTGGCGACGGTGTGCAGGGTGTCGCCCTGCGCGAACAGGCGGCTGACGTCGACGTTGGCCAGCGTCTGCTCGAACGCGTAGTCGCCGGTCTTGAAGCGCGTCGGGCTCGACGGGCCGAGCGAGGCATTGATCGAATCGCGCAGGCGATAGGTGAATGCGTTGCGGCCGTGGTTGAGGCTGGCATCGACGTCCCAGTCGCCCCACTGCGTGCGCACACCGGCGACGCCGGCGACATCGAGGTTCTCGCCGATCGACACCGGGCGGAATCCGCCCGGATACACCTCGCGCCAGTTCGCTGCGCCGTCGGGATAGCGGAAGTAGTTCGCGCCTTCAGTATCGCGTTGGGCGTAGGTGCCGAACGCGTAGAACGTCGCGGTTTCACCGAGCGCGATCTCGGTATTGAGCCAGCCGTTGATGTCCCGGGCTGCCCCGTTGCCGGCCTGGTAGTTGCGCCGGCCCTGCAGTTCGAGATTGCGCGGCGTCTGGTCCCACGGCGGGATCTGGTCGAAGCCGGCGCGGTTGGTCGGCGACAGTGCCTTGTATTCCAGGCCGACGCGCAGGAAGCCGCCGGCGCCGAGCGCGGTGCCCACCTTCGCCGCGAGCGATGCGCTCTGGCCGTCGGTGATGCGCTGGTCGGTCGGCTCGAACCTCGTGTGGTGCGCGCCGTAGCCGGCTTCGATCGCGCCGCCATCGCCGGCATCGTCGAGGATGATGTTGATCACGCCTGCCACCGCATCGGCGCCGTACTGCGCGCCGGCGCCGTCGCGCAGCACTTCGATGCGCTTGATCGCGCTGAGCGGGATGGCGTTGAAGTCGACCGGCGTGGTGCCGCGCCCGGTCTTCGAGACCGTGCTCACCAGCGACGAGACGTGCCGGCGCTTGCCGTTGATCAGCACCAGCACCTGGTCCGGCGAGAGGCCACGCAGCTGCGCGGCGCGGATGTGGTCGGCGCCGCCGGAGTTCGACTGGCGCGGGATGTTGAACGACGGCAGCAGGGCCTGCAGTGCGCTGCCGAGCTCGCCGTTGACCGCACCGGCGCGGCGCAGATCGTCTGCGTCCAGCACATCGATCGGCGAGGTCGATTCGAGCACCGTGCGATCGGTCGCACGGGTGCCGGTGACGATCACCGCATCGAGCCGCGTCGCGCCGTCGGCCTCGCGAGTCTGGGCGGCGACCGGCAGCGCGAGCGCGCAGGCGATGGCGAGCGCGAGCGGGGCGATCGGGCGGGCGGCCGGACGGGCAATCGACGACGTGGGCATGCAGGCTCCTGGACGGAAATGGGGAACGCGCCTCTCGCGGTGCGCCGGAGACCGGCACGTGGGAGAAGGCACTGCGGGCGCATTCCATTGGGCCCGCAGCCTCTCGATGCGTCCATCCGCATAAAGCGATACAGTGTTGCGGCACCGCAACAATTTGCCGGCGCCGCCCGCCTACGATGGCGCGCCCGGTCGGAGATCGATGATGGTCCATCCGCTTTCCCGCGCATGGCGGCGCGCCAGTGCCGTGGTGCTGCTCGCGGCACTCGCCGGCTGCGCGACGCCGGCCTCGTCGCCGGTCACGGCGGCCTATCACGGTGATCCGGCGCGGCCCGCGCAGGGCGAAGGCTGGCTGCGCACCGAACTGTACTTCGCGACCGGCCGCTGGGACGCGAGCGAGTCCGAACGCGTCGCGGACGAGGCCCGCTGGCTGGCATTTCTCGACCGGGAGGTCACCCCGCGGTTTCCGCGGGGCCTCAGCGTCATCGACGTCTACGGCCAGTGGCTGCCCGACGGCGCCGCCACGCCCACCCGTCTGCGCTCCAAGGAACTGGTGGTCCTCCACGCCGATACCGCCGAGGCATCGGCGGCGATCGAGGCCATCCGCACGGCGTGGAAGCGCGAGACCGGGCACCTGTCGGTGCTGCGTTCGCAGCTGAGCACGCGCGTTTCGTTCTGACCGTCTTTCCGTCTTTCCACTGCTCCGTTTTCCATTGCCCGAGGGGTCTTCCATGCCGCTTCCGTCCGTTCGTCCGACGTCGTCCATCCGCCGCACGCGGCTCGCCGTCGCACTTGCCGGCGCCCTGCCGCTGGCCGCCTTCGCACAGGACGCGACGATCCGGAGCGAGGGCACGTCGACCTCGGCCGCCACGCTCGATGCGGTGCAGGTCACCGCGCAGCGCCGGGTGGAGAACATCCAGGACGTGCCGGTGTCGATCACCACGCTCGATGCCGAGAAGCTCGGCGTGCTCGGCAGCGGCGGCACCGACATCCGGTTCCTGAGCGGTCGCGTGCCCAGCCTCAACATCGAATCGAGCTACGGCCGCGCGTTCCCGCGCTTCTACATCCGCGGCCTGGGCAACACCGATTTCGATCTCAACGCCTCGCAGCCCGTCTCGCTGATCTACGACGACGTGGTGCTGGAGAATCCGCTGCTGAAGGGCTTCCCGGTATTCGACATCGCCGGCGTCGAAGTGCTGCGCGGCCCGCAGGGCACGCTGTTCGGCCGCAACACGCCGGCCGGCGTGGTCAAGTTCGATTCGGTGCGTCCGAGCCAGGACTTCGAGGGCTACGGCAAGCTGGCGTACGGCAGCGACAACATGTGGAACTTCGAAGGCGCGGTCGGCGGTGCGCTGAGCGAGCGCTGGTCGGCGCGCGTGTCGGCGCTGTACCAGCGTCGCGACGATTCGGTGCGCAACACGTTGGCCGGTGCGCCCAACGACGGTTTCGAGGGCTACGACGAATCCGCCGCGCGCGTGCAGTTCCTCTACGAGGGCGAGGGCTTCGAAGGCCTGTTCAACCTGCACCGCCGCGATCTCAACGGCACGGCGCGCCTGTTCCACGCGAACATCGTCGAGCCGGGCAGCAACCGCTTCCGTCCCGGTTTCGACCGTGACACCGTCTCACTCGACGGCGTGAACTTCTCCGATCTCGAAACCTGGGGCGGCAGCGCCCGCCTGCGCTGGGATTTCGGCCGCTACAGCCTGTACTCGATCACCGGTTACGAGACGCTGGAATCCTTGAACCGAGGTGACATCGACGGTGGCTTCGGCGCGGCGTTCCTGCCGGTGTCGGGCCCGGGCTTCATCCCGTTCGCGGCTGAATCGGCCGACGGCATTCCCGACCACAAGCAGATCACCCAGGAAGTGCGCCTCGAATCAAATCTCGACGGCCCCTTCGACTGGCAGGCCGGCGCGTTCTGGTTTCGCGAGGAACTGACCGTCGACAGCCTCAACTACGATTCCCTCGCGCCCGGCAATCCGCAGACCGGCCACGCCGTGCAGGAGCAGCGCAATACCGCCTGGGCCCTGTTCGCGTCGGGCGAATACGCCGCGACCGACAAGCTCAAGCTGCGCGGCGGCATGCGTTACACGCAGGACAGGAAGGACTTCAGCGCCAGCGTGCTGCAGGCGGTGCCCTTCGGCACGCCGGTCGGCGGCCCGTTCTTCGAGACCACCGATGTCGACGACATCAGCTGGGATGCGAGCGCGGTCTACGAACTCGACGACGACGTCAACGTCTACGGCCGCGTCGCCAAGGGCTTCCGCGCGCCGTCGATCCAGGGCCGTCTCGCGTTCGGCGGCATCTCGGTGGCCGATTCGG
This sequence comes from Lysobacteraceae bacterium NML93-0793, assembly GCA_002324875.1. Classification (GTDB taxonomy): domain Bacteria; phylum Pseudomonadota; class Gammaproteobacteria; order Xanthomonadales; family Xanthomonadaceae; genus Luteimonas. The sequence continues at coordinate 247,990 of NTJG01000003.1, read as the reverse complement.
AAGAAGTGATCTCCTACGAGATCGGCATCAAGGCGGACCTCTGGGACCGCCGCGGCCGCATCGGCTTCAACCTGTTCCGCTACAACGTCGACGGCCAGCAGCTGATCGCCGTCGGCGGCGCGACCAACCAGGCGATCCTGCTCAATGCCGACAGGTCGATCGGGCAGGGCGCCGAACTCGACCTGCAGGCCTGGCTCACCGACTCGCTGCTGGTGACTTGGGGCACGAGCTACAACGACACCGAGATCCGCGATCCGAACCTCGCGGTCGCGGTCTGCGGCGGCGGCTGCACCGTGACCGATCCGACCGTGAACGGCTTCGCTCTCGTCGACGGCAACCCGCTGCCGCAGGCACCGAAGTGGATCCACAACCTCACCGCGCGCTGGGCCACACCGGTCGGCGACGACGCCGAGTTCTACGTCTATACGGACTGGGCGTATCGCGGGCAGGTCAACTTCTTCCTGTACGAATCGCAGGAATTCCGCGGCCGCTCGACGCTGGAAGGCGGCCTGCGCGTCGGCACGAACTGGAACCAGGGCAACTACGACCTTGCCGTGTTCGGCCGCAACATCACCGACAGCACCCGCATCGTCGGCGGCATCGACTTCAACAACCTCACCGGCTTCATCAACGAACCGCGGACCTGGGGTGTGGAGTTCACGGCGAGGTTCTGAGGGGCGTTCACACAGCGTCTTGAACGTCCCAGTTTCGTCATTCCGGCGAAAGCCGGAATCCAGTGCCTATGCTTCTAGTCGCCATGCTGATCAGATCGAAGCCTGAGCGTAAGCCACTGGATTCCGGCTTTCGCCGGAATGACGAGGTCTAAGCTTCTTTTCCCCGGAACCCATGACCTCCACCACTCACCTCTCCCACCGCCCCCGCTGGTTCGTCCCCGGCGACATCAACGGCTTCTTCGGTCTCGTCGTCGACAACCTCTCGATCCTCGGTTTCATCGCCGCGGCGCTGGTCGGGCTCTTCGGCGTGCCGGCCGACATCGTGTTCGGGCGCATGTTCCCGGGCACCGCCTTCGGTGTGCTGGTCGGCAACCTGATGTACACGTGGATGGCGCGCCGCCTCGCGCAGCGCACCGGCCGCGACGACGTCACCGCGATGCCGCTCGGGCTCGACGCGCCGACCAGCATCGGCATGGCGCTGCTGGTGCTGGGGCCTGCGTTCGTCGCGTTCCGCCAGCAGGGCCTGGACGCGAATGCGGCCGGCATCGCGACCTGGCAGCTCGGCATGGCCGCGCTGGTGGTGATGGGCGCGCTGAAACTCGTGCTGTCGTTCGCCGGCGACTGGATCACCCGCGTCGTGCCGCGCGCGGCGCTGCTGGGCTCGATCGGGGGCGCGGCGCTGATGCTGCTCGGCTTTCTGCCGTTGATCGAAACCCTGCGCTCGCCGGTCGCCGGGTTCGCGACGCTCGGCCTGCTGCTGTACGTGCTGGTCGCGCGCGGTCCGGTGCCGTTCCGGCTGCCGGGTGTGCCGTTCGCCTTGCTCGTCGGCGTCGCGCTGTACTACGGGCTCGGTCTCGCCGGCCTGGCGCCGGGCTTCGCACTGCCGGACGCGAGCTGGCCCGCGCCCGCGCTGCCGTGGCCGAACCTCGGCTTCATCGACGGCTTGTCGTCGACGCTGCCGTATCTCTCACTGCTGCTGCCGTTCGGCCTGCTGATGGTGGTGGGCGGTATCAATGTCAGCGAGAGCGCACGCGCAGCCGGTGACGACTACCGCACGCGCGACGTGCTGCTGGTCGAGGCGGTATCGACCCTGGTCGCCGGCGTCTGTGGCGGCGTCGCGCAGACCACGCCCTACATCGGTCAGCCGGCCTACAAGCACATGGGCGCGCGCACCGGCTACACCCTGCTGACGGGCCTGTTCATCGGCGTCGGCGGCATGCTCGGCCTCGTCTCGGGCCTGGTGCAGTGGCTGCCGGTCGCGGTGCTGGCGCCGATCATCGTCTTCGTCGGCATCGAGATCACCGTGCAGGCCTTCCACAGCACGAAGCGCGAACACGCGATCGCGGTGTCGCTGGCCTTCCTGCCGGCGATCGCCTACCTGCTCAACATCAAGTTCGGCAATCCGGCGTGGATCGATCCCGAGCGCATGGCCGCGTTGTATGCCCAGCTCGATGCCGGTCACGGCCTGCCGGAAATGGCGACGATCGTCGTGCTCGGCAACGGCTTCATCATCACCGCGATGCTGTGGGCGACCGCGCTGGTCGCACTGGTCGACCGGCGCCCCGGGATCGCGGTGGCGACGCTGCTGGCCGCCGCGGTGGCGACGCTGTTCGGCGTGATCCACTCGGTGCATCCGGCCGGCGCGCTGGTGCTGCCGTGGCAGCTCGAAGGCCTGCGCCAGGCGATCGCGTTCAACTTCGCGGCCGCCTATGCCGTGCTCGCCGGTCTGGTGGCCCTGCTGGCCCTGCAACGCCGGCCGGCGCCGGCGGACTGATCGCACCGGGCGGACAGGCGCTATCCTGCGCCGCCCGATCCGACCTGCCGTGCGATGACGCCGACCCTCTACCAGACCCTGCTCGGCGCCGCGTTCTTCCGCCTGCCCGATGGGCTGCGTGCGCTGCACGGCGTCCACGGCACCGCGCGCTATGCCGGCGAGGTCACCGTGGTGCGCGGCACGGGACTGCTGGCCCGGCTGTGCGCGCGCCTGGCCGGCATGCCGCGCGCGATGACCGGGGCGCCGATCACCGTCGATTTCGCCAGCGGGCCGAAAGGCGAGGTGTGGTCGCGGGTGTTCGGCAGCCCGCCGAAGGCGTCGCGCCTGCGCTCGCGGCTGTCGCAGCGCGACGGGCAACTGCGCGAACGCATCGGGCCGGTGCACTTCCGGTTCGTGCTGCACACCTGGGACGGCACGATCTTCTGGAATGTCACCGGCGCGCGGCTGCTCGGTGTGCTGCCGCTGCCGGCCGCGCTGTTCCGCGACATCCGCTGCAGCGAGCGTGAGGTCGACGGCCGCTACATCTTCGACGTCGAAGCCGCGCTGCCGCTGGCTGGCCATGTGGTGCGCTATCACGGCTGGCTGCGGCCCGAGGGCGACATCGCCGCGTGACCGCGGCCTCGGCGGCATCGCCGATAATAGCCGGCCCTTCCCATCGAGCCGAGCCATGACCGCACAGACCCTTGCCGACCTCGCCCGCGTGCCCGGTGTCGCCCCGCGCGATGCCGCCACCCGCGACTTCGTCTTCAACCACACGATGCTGCGGATCAAGGATCCCGTGGCCTCGCTGGATTTCTACACCCGCGTGCTCGGCTTCACCCTGGTGCGCAAGGTGGATTTCGAGCAGGCGAAGTTCTCGCTGTTCTTCCTGGTGCTGGTGGACGAGGCCGGCGACATTCCCGACGCCGACGAGGCCCGTCGCGAGTGGCTGGCCCGGCAGCGCGGCGTGCTGGAGTTGACCCACAACCACGGCACCGAGTCGCAGGACGGCCCGGTCTACCACGACGGCAATTCCGATCCGCGCGGCTTCGGGCACATCTGCGTCAGCGTGCCCGACGTACAGGCGGCGTGCGCGCGCTTCGAAGCGCTGGGTGTGCCGTTCCAGAAGCGCCTCAGCGACGGCAGCATGAAATCGCTGGCCTTCATCAAGGACCCGGACGGCTACTGGGTGGAGATCATCCAGCCCACCGCGCTCTGATCACGCGCCCGCGACGGCGCATCGCCGTCGTCGGGCGTCGGGGGCCTAGCGTTCCACGGCGCCGAGCGTCTGCAGGAAGTCCCGGCGCCAGGCATGGATGTCGTAGTCGCAGATGCGCGCCATCATCGACTGCCAGCGATCGCGGCGTTCCTCGACCGGCATCTTCACCGCGGTGGCGATCGCATCGGCGACCCCGTCGCTGTCGAAGGGGTTGATCAGCAGGGCACCGTCGAGTTCGCGCGCGGCGCCGGCGAAGATCGACAGCACCAGCGCGCCCGGCTGCTCCGGGTCCTGCGCGGCGACGAACTCCTTGGCCACGAGGTTCATCCCGTCCCGCAGCGGGGTCACCAGGCCGATGCGGGACATCCGGTAGAAGCCGGTCAGCGTGGCGTGGGGATAGGTGCGATTGACGTAGCGCACCGGCGTCCACTCCGGGTCCGCGTGGCCGCCGTTGATGTGGCCGGCGTACTGCTCGAGTTCGCGGCGCAGCGCCCGGTAGCTTGCGACGCCGCCGCGCGAGACCGGCGCGATCTGCAGATAGGTGACGCGGCCGTGCTGGTCGTCGTGCCGCTCGAGGAAGCGCTCGAAGGCGCGGAAGCGTTCGGGCAGGCCTTTCGAATAGTCCAGCCGGTCGACGCCGATCGCCAGCGCGCGTCCGTTGAGACTTGCCTGCAGCCGCTTGACCGCGGGAATGCGCACCGCATTCTGCGCCAGTCTGGCGAGGCCGCCGGCGTCGATGCCGATCGGGAACGCACTGGCCCGGAACCGTCGGCCGTCCTGCTCGCGCAGCTCGCCGCGTCCGGCCACCTGGCCGCCCCGGAACAGACGGATGTAGTCCTGGAACCGCTCCAGGTCACGCTCGGTCTGGAAGCCGACGAGGTCGTAGGCCGACAGCGCGCCGAAGGTTTTCTCGTGATGCGGCAGCCCGGCGATGATGTCGGCCGAGGGAAACGGCACGTGCAGGAAGAACCCCAGCCGCGCGCGCACGCCGCGCCGGCGCAGTTCCTGCGCCAGCGGCAGCAGGTGATAGTCGTGGATCCAGACGATGTCCTCGTCGCGGATCTCCTTTGCCAGCTTCTCGGCGAACAGCGCATTGACGCCGCGGTACGCGGCCTGGGTCATCGCGTTGTAGTCGACGAGATCCAGCCGGAAATGCAGCAGCGGCCACAGCGTGCGGTTCGAGAAGCCGTTGTAGTAGCCCTCGTAGTCCTCGCGCGAGAGGTCGATGGTGACGTAGTCGATGCCGTTGGACGTGGTGCGATGCAGTTCACCCGAATGCCCGCGCGCGACCTTGCCGCTCCAGCCGAACCAGAGGCCGCCGGATTCCTTCAGGGCCGCATCGAGGGCGGTCGCCAGTCCGCCGTTCTGGCTCGAATCCGGCAGCGCGACGCGGTTGGACACGACGACCAGGCGGCTCATGCGGCCTCCTGCCAGGACCGCGACAGGCGCATCGCGGCCATGATCAGCCCGACGTGCGAATACGTCTGCGGGAAGTTGCCCCAGGCCTCGCCGGTCTCGAACTCGAGATCCTCCGAGAGCAGGCCCAGATGGTTGCGTCGCGACAGCAGGGTTTCGAACAGCGTGCGCGCCTCGTGCTCACGGCCGATCGAGGCGAGCGCATCGATGTACCAGAAGGTGCAGATCGTGAAGCTGGTCTCGGGGGCGCCGAAGTCGTCCGGAGTGACGTAGCGGAACAGGCCGTCGCCGTGGCGCAGCGTGCGCCCGATCGCCTCGACGGTGCCGACGAAGCGCGGATCATCCGGTGCGACGAAACCCAGATCGGCGAGCAGCAACAGCGAGGCGTCGAGCCGGTCCCCGCCGAAGGCGTCGGCGAACGTCCCCAGATCGGTGTTCCAGGCCTCTTCCATGATGCGGGCGCGCATGGCGCCGGCGCGTTCGCGCCAGAATGTCGCGCGGTCGTCGAGTCCGAGCTGCGCGGCGATCTTGCCCAGCCGGTCGCAGGCGGCCCAGCACATCACCGCGGAGTAGGTGTGCACGTGGGCCTTGCCGCGGAATTCCCACAGACCCGCGTCGGGCTGGTCGTAGAGTTTCCAGGCGAGTTCGCCGAGCGGCTCGAGCTTGCGGAACGTGGCCTCGTCGCCGCGATGCTCGAGCCGGCGGTCGAAGAACAGCTGGGTCGAGGCCAGCACCACGCTGCCGTAGGTGTCGTGCTGGCGCTGCACGTAGGCGAGATTGCCGCGGCGCACCGGGCCCATGCCGCGGTACCCGGCCAGCGCCGGCATCGTCTCCTCGGTGAGCTCGTGTTCGAACGCGATGCCGTAGAGCGGCTGCATGTCGCCGTCGTCGCTGACCGTGAGGTTGAAGATGTAGCGGATGTACTCCTCCATCGTGCGCGTGGCGCCGAGGCGGTTGAGCGCGCGTACGACGAAGGCCGAATCACGCACCCAGCAGTAGCGGTAGTCCCAGTTGCGCTCGGTGTCGGCGGCTTCCGGGATCGATGTCGTCATCGCCGCGATGATGCCGCCGCTCTCCTCGTACTGGCAGAGTTTCAGCGTGATCGCGCTGCGGATCACCGCCTCCTGGAAATCCAGCGGAATCGAGAGATAGCGCACCCACTCGCGCCAGTAGCTGGTGGTGCGGTGCAGGCCGTCGCGGACGAACTCGGCCAGCGGCTGGGTCAGGGTTTCGTCGGGACCGAGGATGAAATGCAGGTCGCGGTCGACGACGAAGGGCAGGCCCTCGCGCAGCAGGCGGATTGGCATGTCGGTGGTCGCGCGGAGGGTGAAGTCCGGCAGCACGAAGCGGATGTGGTTGCTGCCCCAGGTGCTGTCGGGCGCGCGTGCGCCCCAGTCCGCCAGCGGGCGCAGCAGCACGCGGATGCGCGGGCTGCCCGAGAGCAGGCGGATGCGTCGCATCAGCATCACCGGGCGGTAGAAGCGGTCGTGCTGGCGCCAGCGCGGCGCGAAGTCGGTGATCTCGATCGATGCGCCGTGCCGATCGACCAGCACGGTGCGCAGGATGGCGGTGTTTTCGATGTAACTCTGCTCGCTGCGTTCGAAGTCCTCGAGTTCGATCGACCAGTCGCCGTGCCCCTCGTGCGGGGACAGCAGCGCGCAGAAGGCCGGATCGCCGTCGAAGGCCGGCAGGCAGGACCACACCAGCCGGGCGCGCGCGTCGAACAGCGCACCGAAGGTGCCGTTGCCGACGAGGCCGAGATCGAGGCTGGGAGCGAGCGGTGGGGTCATCGGGCGGTCTCCGGAAGTGAGGGGTCGGCCGGCACGCCGAGCCAGCGGTGCACGGCGGCGGGCGAGTCGAGATGGAAGCGCGCGGCGCTGCCGGTGCGATCACCGACCAGGATGCTGATGCCGCCGTGCGCTTCGACGGCCGCGAAACCGGGCTCGTCGGTCAGATCGTCGCCGGCGAACACCGGCACCCGGCCGGCGAACGGCGGTTCCTCGAGAAAGGCCAGGATGGCGCTGCCCTTGTCGGCATGCCGCGGACGCAGCTCGATGACGTGGTCGCCGGGCTGCAACTGGTACTCCGGCAGGCCGGTCAGCGCACCGGCCGCAAAGGCGCGCAGCGCGGCGCCGGTCGCGGCCTTGCTCGCGTCCGGCGCCATGCGCCAGTGCAGGCCGAGTGCGAGGCCCTTGTCCTCGACCAGCGCGCCCGGGTGGTCCTGGGCCAGTCGCACCGCGGCATCGCGCACGCGCGCGAGACCGGGCGGGACGTCGCGCGTCCCCAAGGCCTGGCCGGCGCGTCGACGCTCGACGCCGTGCAGACCGGCCGCGGTGAAGATCGCCGGCGCGAACAGCTGGTCGAGCGTCGCCACGCTGCGGCCACTGACCAGGGCCAGCGCACCGCCCAGCTGCGCCTGCAGCGCGAGCAGGCGGTCGACCAGCGCCGGCGGCACGTGGACGGCATCGGGACGCGGAGCGAACGGCAGCAGACAGCCGTCGACATCGAGGAACAGCGCGGCGTTGTCCGGCAGGGCCGGGGGCGGCGGAAGCGCGGCGACGGACGCGGGAGACGAGGGGTGGGCGGGTTCCGGTGTTTGGCGCATTGCAGCATGATGGTCGCGTACCGGGAAAACCCATGTGAATCCGACTGCGCCCGCTCCGCCCCGCGTGATTGCCGACGGCCCGATCGTCGTCTTCGACGGCGTGTGCGCGCTGTGCAACGGCTGGGTGCGATTCCTGCTGCGCCGCGACCGGCGTGCCGGCTTCCGCTTCGCGGCGATGCAGGATGCGGTCGGACGCGAGCTGCTGCGCGCGCACGGCCTCGACCCCGACGATCCGGTGTCCTTCCTGCTGGTCGACGGCGCGGCGGCCTGGCACGACAGCGCGGCCGTGATCGAAGTGCTGCGCAGGCTCGGCGGCGGATGGCGGCTCGCGGCGGGCCTGCGGATCGTGCCCCGCCGGCTGCGCGACGCCGGCTATCGCGCGCTCGCGCGCTCGCGCTACCGCGTGTTCGGGCGACGGGCCACCTGCATGGTGCCGCCGCCCGGCACCGCCCACCGCTTTCTTTGATGGCGGGCACATCCACATGCTGCTGCGGGGCGCAGTGTGAGAATGTGGGCCACGCGCCCGGGCCACTGCGAGATCTCCTTGAATCCATCGGACACCACTGCGCGCGCCCTCGAGCGCGACACCGAGCGCATGCAGCTGGCACGCGATGCCGGCGCCATCGTCGGCACCTGGTTCTGGGACGTCGCCCATGACCGCCTGACGGTGGACGAGGCGCTGGCGGTCGCGTTCGGCCTCGACCCGGCCGCGGCGCGCGATCCGCTTCCGCTCGAGCGGGTGCTGACGTCGGTGCACCCCGATGATGTCGCGGGATTGAAGGCGGCAATCACCGAGGCCATCGGCCGCGGCGGCCGCTACGCGCACGAGTACCGGACCCGGGGCATGGACGGTGCCTACCGCTGGCTCGAGGCGATCGGCCGCGTCGACCTGGATGCGGACGGACACGCACGGGACTTCTCGGGCGTGCTGATCGACGTCGACGAACGCCGCCAGCTGGCCCACGAGCGCGACCAGGCGCAGACGCTGCTGCGTTCCTTCGTCGACGCGGCGCCGGGCGTGGTCTACGCCAAGGACCGTCAGGGCCGGCTGCTGATCGGCAACCGGGCCACGAGCGAACTGATCGGCCGGCTGCCGGAGGCCTACATCGGCCGCACCGATGCCGAAGTCCTGGGCGATCCCGCCCAGGCGGCCGCGGTGATGGCGACGGACGCACGCATCATGGCCAGCGGCCGGGCCGAGCAGGTCGAGGAGGTCATCAACTATCCGGATGGACGCCGGGCCTGGTGGCTGTCGACCAAGGCCCCGCTGCGCGACGACGACGGGCAGGTGGTCGGCCTGGTCGGCACCTCGCTCGACATCACCGACCGCAAGCTGGCCGAAGCCCGCCACCTCGAATTCGAGGAGCGCTATCGCCTCGCCGCCCGTGCCACCAACGACGCGATCTGGGATTGGCGCATCGCGGACGGTCACGTGGTCTGGAACGCGGCCCTGGCAGCGCTGTTCGGCCATGCCGTGACCGAGACCGACGCGCAGTGGTGGCTCGATCACATCCATCCCGACGATCGGCCGCGGATCGATGCCGGCATCCACGCCGTCATCGAAGGGGCCGGCTCGGCCTGGACGGCCGAATACCGCTTCCGCTGCGCCGACGGCCGCTACGCGGTGGTGCTCGACCGCGGCACCGTGCTGCGCGGCAGTGACGGCGCGCCGATGCGCATGATCGGCGCGATGCTCGATCTGACCGCCAGCAAGGCGGCCGAAGCAGCGCTCGTGCAAAGCGAAGAGCGTCTGCGTCTGGCGACCGACGCCGGCGACATGGGCTTCTGGGACGTCGATCCGGTGCACGACGCGCTGATCTGGTCCACGCGCACACGGGCGATGTTCGGCGTCTTCGACGAGGACGAGGTCACGCTGCGCGACTTCTACGACGGGCTGCATCCGGAGGATCGCGAGGCCACGGCGGCTGCCTTCGATGCCGCGATCGATCCCGCCCGACGCGCGCTCTACGACGTGGAATACCGCACCATCGGCCGCGACGACGGCGTGGTGCGCTGGGTCGCCGCCAAGGGCCGCGGCCTGTTCGAGGATGCGCGCTGCGTGCGCGTGGTGGGTGTGGCGATCGACGTCACCGAGCGCAAGCGCGACGACGCGCGCCTGAAGGAACTCAACGAGCAGCTCGAGAGCCGGGTGCTGGCGGAGGTGGCCGAACGCACGCGTGTGGAAGATGCGCTGCGCCAGAGCCAGAAGATGGAAGCGGTGGGCCAGCTGACCGGCGGCATCGCGCACGATTTCAACAACATGCTGGCGACGGTGATCGGCCCGCTGGATCTGCTGGCCAAGCGCCTGGGCGATGCCGATCCGCGCGCCAGGCGCTACGTCGACATGGCCATCGACGGCGCCACCCGGGCCGCGCGGCTCACCCAGCGTCTGCTGGCGTTCTCGCGGCAGCAACCGCTGCAGCCGGTCACGGTCGAGGCCAATCGCCTGGTCGAGGGCATGTCCGATCTGCTGGTGCACGCACTCGGCGCCAGCGTGCGGCTGGAGATCGTGCTGGCGGACGATGCCGGGTGGATCCACGTCGACGCCAACCAGCTGGAGAACGTGATTCTCAACCTCGCCGTCAACGCGCGCGACGCGATGCCGGGCGGCGGCCGTCTGACGCTGCGCACGTCGCGCACCGGCCACGACCCGGCGGCCGAGACCGACGTGCCGCCGGGCGAGCACGTCCTGATCGCCGTGACCGATACCGGCAGCGGCATGTCGCCGGACGTGCTGGCCCGGGCGTTCGATCCGTTCTACACCACCAAGGGCGTCGGCAAGGGCACGGGGCTCGGCCTGTCGCAGGTCTACGGCTTCGTGCGCCAGTCGTCGGGCCACGTGCGGATGCGCTCCGAGCCCGGGCAGGGCACGGTCGTCTCGCTCTACCTGCCGGTGCACCCGGCACCGTCCGATCCGGCCGTGGCGACCGAGGCCGCGCCCGAGACGGCGCGGGGACAGGGCGAGTGCATTCTCGTCGTCGACGACGAACCCGGGGTGCGCCGCTTCTCCGTCGAGGCGCTGCGCGAACTGGGCTATACCGTACTCGACGCCGACGGCGCCGCCGGCGCGCTGGAGCGCCTCGACGCGCATCCCGAGATCGCGCTGCTGTTCACCGACGTGGTGATGCCCGAAGTCAACGGCCCCCAGCTCGCCGAGGCCGCGCTGCGGCGCCGGCCGGATCTGAAAGTGCTCTTCGCCACCGGCAACAGCCGCAATACCCTGGTCCGCGACGGGGTGCTCGAACCCGGCGTCCAGCTGATCGGCAAGCCGTTCACCGTCGACGCGTTGGGCACACGCGTGCGCGCGGTACTCGCCGCCGAGGCCTGAGCACCGCGGCGGCGGCCGATACCGGCCCTCAGTCGCCGGCGGGGCCGTCGAGTTCGGGGTAATGACGGAAGATGCCCTGGGTGTTGAACGCCAGCCGGCGATCGGAGTCCAGATAGGCCCCGATGCCGGGCCGGTCGGCCACGCGGCGCTCCAGGGCGCGGAGCCGGGGCAGCCGCGGCGCCAGCGCGGCCATCGCGCGCGGATAGGCGTAGTCCAGCCCGCGTATCAGCTGGAACAGGGACAGATCCACATACGAATGCCGGCCCAGCGCATGGCCGGCGCCGGTGGCGAGTACGTCCTCGAAATAGCCCAGGAACTTCGGCAGACGCTGCGCGCGCAGGTCGGCCGCGCGGCGCGCCGCCGCGTCCTGCTGGGCCTCGTAGTACTCGGCGCTGGCGATCGGATGGTGGCTGTCGTGGATCTCGGTCACCAGGTCGGCGATCGTGAGCTGCAGCTGCAGGGCCTGCAGGCGCGCCGCCTCGTCGGCGGGCACGAGATCGAGCTCCGGCCCCAGGGCGTGGAGGATGTTGGCGACCTGGGCGATCACCCGCGTGCCGGTCACCAGGAACGGCGGCGCGAACGGGCGCGGACCGTCGCGCTCGCCGTCGAGAAACGGCTGCAGGGCGGCGTCGCCGTCGACGCGCGCGACATCGACATAGGCGGCGCCGGCGTCCTCGAGCGCCAGCCGCACGAACTCGCCGCGTCCCTGGATGCCGGTCCAGTAGTAAAGCCGGTAGGTCATGGTGCACTCCGGGCGGAAGACGCCCGCAACGCTAGGCCCGTGACCGCGAGCCCGGGGTGAGGGCGGCGGCAGGATTCCGTCAAAACCGGGCCCGCACCGCTTGCAACACGCCGTTTCGACCGCATGTTGCGGACATTGCCGGCACCGCCGGCCCCAACGTTCCGAGGAGTTCCGCCATGCGGATGGACAAGCTCACTTCGCGCTTCCAGCAGGCCCTGAGCGACGCGCAGTCGCTGGCGGTCGGGCGCGACCACAACGTCATCGAGCCGGCGCACCTGCTGCTGGCGCTGCTCGACCAGCAGGGCGGCGGCACGCGGCCGCTGCTCGGCCAGGCCGGCGTCAACGTGCCGGTGCTGCGCGAGCGGCTGGCCGAGGCGCTCGAGCGCATGCCCAAGGTCACCGGCCAGGCCGGCCAGCTGTCGGTCGGCAACGATCTCTCGCGCCTGCTCAACGTCACCGACAAGCTCGCCCAGCAGCGCGGCGATGCCTTCATCGCCTCCGAGCTGTTCGTGCTCGCCGCGCTCGACGACAGCGGCGATGCCGGCAAGGCGCTGAAGGCGGCCGGCGCGGACAAGGCGCGGCTGGAGGCCGCGATCGCCAAGGTGCGCGGCGGCGAGAGCGTCAAGGACGAGAACGCCGAGGACGCGCGCCAGGCGCTGGAGAAGTACACGATCGACCTCACCGCACGCGCCGAGAGCGGCAAGCTCGATCCGGTGGTCGGCCGCGACGAGGAAATCCGGCGCACGGTGCAGGTGCTGCAGCGCAGGACCAAGAACAACCCGGTGCTGATCGGTGAGCCCGGCGTGGGCAAGACCGCCATCGTCGAGGGCCTGGCCCAGCGCATCGTCAACAACGAGGTGCCCGAGGGCCTGCGCGGCAAGCGCGTGCTCTCGCTCGACATGGGCGCACTGATCGCCGGCGCCAAGTACCGCGGCGAGTTCGAGGAGCGCCTGAAGGGCGTGCTCAACGATCTGGCGAAGAACGAAGGCCAGATCATCCTCTTCATCGACGAGCTGCACACGATGGTCGGCGCCGGCAAGGCCGATGGCGCAATGGATGCGGGCAACATGCTCAAGCCCGCGCTCGCCCGCGGCGAGCTGCACTGCATCGGCGCGACCACGCTCGACGAGTACCGCAAGTACGTCGAAAAGGACGCCGCACTGGAGCGCCGCTTCCAGAAGGTCTTCGTCGGCGAACCGAGCGTCGAGGACACGATCGCGATCCTGCGTGGCCTTAAGGAGCGCTACGCGGTGCACCACGGCGTGGAGATCACCGACCCGGCGATCGTCGCCGCGGCGACGCTTTCGAACCGCTACATCGCCGACCGCCAGCTGCCGGACAAGGCCATCGACCTGATGGACGAGGCGGCGTCGCGCATTCGCATGGAGATCGACTCGAAACCCGAAGAGCTCGATCGCAAGGAGCGCCGCCTGATCCAGCTCAAGATCCAGCGCGAGGCGCTGAAGAAGGAGAAGGATGCCGAGTCGAAGCAGCGCCTCGCCGATCTGGAAGCCGAGATCGACACGCTCGAGCGCGAGTACAACGATCTCGAGGAAGTGTGGAAGGCCGAGAAGGCCACCGTGCAGGGCGCGACGAAGATCAAGGAGCAGATCGAGGCCGCGAAGCTCGATCTCGAATCGGCCCAGCGTACGCAGGACTACGCGCGGATGAGCGAGATCCAGTACGGCCGCCTGCCGGAGCTCGAGAAGCAGCTCAAGGCGGCGCAGGAGGCCGAGAACACCGGCTTCACCCTGCTGCAGGACAAGGTCACCGCCGAGGAGATCGCCCAGGTCGTCGCGCGCTGGACCGGGATTCCGGTCAGCAAGATGCTCGAGGGCGAGCGCGAGAAGCTGCTGGCGATGGAAGCGCAGCTGCACACGCGCGTGATCGGTCAGGAGGAAGCGATCAAGGTCGTGTCCGATTCGGTGCGCCGCTCGCGCGCAGGCTTGAGCGATCCCGACCGGCCGACCGGCTCGTTCCTGTTCCTCGGCCCCACCGGCGTCGGCAAGACCGAGCTGTGCAAGGCCCTGGCCGAGTTCCTGTTCGACAGCCAGGACGCGATGGTGCGCATCGACATGAGCGAGTTCATGGAGAAGCATTCGGTCGCGCGCCTGATCGGTGCGCCCCCGGGCTACGTCGGCTACGAGGAAGGCGGCTATCTGACCGAAGCCGTGCGCCGTCGTCCCTACAGCGTGATCCTGCTCGACGAGGTGGAGAAGGCGCACCCGGACGTCTTCAATATCCTGCTGCAGGTGCTCGACGACGGCCGCCTGACAGACGGCCAGGGCCGTACCGTGGACTTCCGCAACGTGGTCATCGTGATGACCTCCAACCTCGGCTCGCACCAGATCCAGGAGATGAGCGAGCGCGGCACGGATGCCGACAGCCCGGAGGGCTACACCCAGCTCAAGGCCGCGGTGATGGCGGTGGTGCAGTCGCATTTCCGCCCGGAGTTCATCAACCGGCTCGACGACATCGTCGTGTTCCACCCGCTGCAGAAGGCGCAGATTCGCGAGATCGCGAAGATCCAGATGCGCGGCCTGGAGAAGCGTCTCGCCGAGCGCGGCCTGCGCATCGAGGTGTCGGAAGCGGCGTTCGATCTGCTGGGCAACGTCGGCTTCGATCCGGTCTACGGCGCGCGTCCGCTCAAGCGTGCGATCCAGCAGCAGCTGGAAAACCCGCTGGCGAGCCGCATCCTGTCGGGCGACTTCGCCAGCGGGGACACCATCGTCGTCGACGCTGCAGGCGGCGAGCTGGGATTCGCCAGGCGTTGATCCATGGGCGGGGCGGCGACCCGCGGGTCGTCGCCCTCGCGCCGCATGTGTGCGCGTGGCTCGTACGACGCCTGTATCGCGGCCGCGCGCGAAGCGGGCTGGACGATCGCGCTGACGCCCGTTCGGACAGCCTCCGGGTTGCGATAGGCCCGCTCGCACGTCGAGGTCACCGACGGCCGGTCGCCGCCGATGGCGCCCATGACGTCGCCCGGGCGTCGCCGCCTCCGGCAGGCGCGCCGTGACACCGTCGTGCGCCCCGGTCTGGGAGCATGCCCGTCTCGCACGCAGTCACGGGAACCGCAATGCACATCCTGATCACCGGCGGCAGCGGCTTTCTCGGCAGCGCGCTGACCGAACGTCTGCGCCGCGAGGGCGCCGATGTCACCTGGCTGTCGCGCCGCGCCTCCACACCCGCGCCGGACGGCGTGGAGGTGCGCACCTACAGTCAGCTCTGGGCCGACGACCGCTTCGACGCGGTGGTCAATCTGGCCGGTGCCGGTATCGCCGACCGGCGCTGGAGCGACACGCGCAAGCAGCAGTTGCAGGACAGTCGGCTGATCCCCACGCGTGTGGTCACCGACTGGATCCGCACCGCGCAGTCGCCGCCGAAGGTCCTGCTCAGCGGTTCGGCGATCGGCTGGTACGGCGCGCAGGGCGATGTGGCGCTGGACGAGACCAGCGCGCCGCGCGACGAATTCCAGCATCGCCTGTGCGCGGACTGGGAGGCGGCGGCCAGCGTGGTCGAAGACCGCGTGCCGGTCGTGCATCTGCGCACCGGTGTGGTGCTGCATCCGGGGGGCGGCATGCTGCAGCGGCTGCACCTGCCGTTCGCGCTCGGGCTCGGCGCGCGGCTGGGCGATGGGCGCCAGGTGCTGAGCTGGATCGCGCGCGAGGACTGGGTGGCAGCGGCGCTGTCGCTGCTGCATGCGCATCTCGACGGCGACACCGACGCGCCGACAGGTGCCTTCAACCTCACCGCGCCCGAGCCCGTCGACAACGCACGGTTCACACGCGCGCTGGCCGACGCCCTGCGCCGTCCGGCCCTGCTCGCCGCACCGGCGCGCGTGCTGGAGCTGGGCCTGGGCGACATGGCCACGCTGCTCGTCGACGGCCAGCGCGTCCTGCCCGCGCGGTTGCAGGCGCGCGGGTTCGCCTTCGCGTGGCCTCAGCTCGAACCCTATCTGGAATCCGTACTGCGCTGACGTCGGTATCCGGCAGTGCAGTCCGCGCCCGCAGGCGCTCTCGCGCGCGAAGAGGCGTTACGGACGTCGGCCGGTCACGCGCATTCGAGGCGCCTTGAACGCGACGGGAGAGGCCTGGAGGTCCGCCACGCAGGCGGACGCGCCGCAGGCGGTCGACACATCGCGATGGCGGCGTTCAGCGCCTCGGGGGACGCAGCAGATCGCCAGCCCCCTCGCGAAGACGGGCGCGCAGGCGTGCCATGCCGGCGGTGGCCGTCATCGCCCAGTGCGCGCTGGCGCGCGGCGACAGCGGGGTCGGGTGCGGATTGATCTCGAGCACGGGACTGCCGGCGCGCAGCGTGCGGTCAGGCAGGCCGGCGGCCGGCCACACCAGCGACGAGGTACCGACGACGACCAGCAGGTCGCAGGCGTCGACCGCGGTTTCGGCCGCGTGCCAGGCGTCGATGGGCAGGGGCTCGCCGAACCAGACGACGTCGGGCCGGAACGGCGCGCCGCAGCCCGCACACGCGGGAGGCGTCTCAAGGGTGCCGCCATACGGCGGCGGGGGCGGCGCGAGGATCGGGTCCGGCGTCAGGCGCGCATCGCAACCGATGCAGCGCGAGGCCAGCAGACGGCCATGCAGGTGGACGACGTCACGCGCACCGCCGCGTTCGTGCAGGTCGTCGACGTTCTGGGTGATGACGGTCAGCGCGTGCCCGTCGTCGGAGAGCGCGGCCACGTCGCGGTGCGCGGCATTGGGCACGGCCGCGGCGACCATCGCCGCGCGCCAGCGGTACCAGCCCCAGACGAGTGCGGGATCGGCGCGGAATGCGGCTTCGGTCGCCAGGCGCTCGGCATCGAAACGCGCCCACAGCCCGGTCAGCGCATCGCGGAACGTCGGGATGCCGCTCTCGGCCGAGAGGCCGGCGCCGCTGAGCACGACGAGTCGCATCGTCAGGTGGGTTGCGTCGCCTCGACCGGCACCGAGCCCGGTCGCACCGGACGGAAGGGCGGCGTCGACATCACCATCTCGGCGAGCGAGTAGGCCAGCTCGCGTTCGGCCAGCACGGTGCCGTCGGCGCCGTGCTCGAGCAGATGCCGCACCTCGCCGTCACTGTGCGCGCGGGCCAGCACGGTCAGCGCCGGATTGACCGCCTTCATGCGTTCGATCGCCTCGCCGGCTTCCAGCGCCTGCGGAATAGCGAAGATCGCCAGGGCTGCGCGTTCGGGCGCGGTATCGAGCATCACCGGTTCGGAGGCGATGTTGCCGCGCACGATCAGCAGTCCGCGCTCGCGTCCGCGCCGCACCAGCTCGTTGTCGTCCTCGACGACCACCAAGGGCACACCGCGCTGCTGCAGCAGTTCGGCCAGCTGGCGACCGACACGGCCGTAACCGACGAGGATGGCGTGGTCGCGCATCGTCTCGGGCACGACGTGCTCGGGCGGCAGCGGCGCGGCGTGTTCGACCGAGGCCGCGCGCGCTGCCAGTTCCTGGCGTGCCTGCCAGCGGTCGAGCCACGCGAACAGCAGCGGATTGACGATGATCGACAGCAGCGCGCCGGCCAGCACCAGGTCACGACCGGTTTCGGGCAGCAGCTGCAGGGCGACGCCGAGGCCGACCAGGATGAAGGAGAACTCGCCGATCTGGGCGAGGCTCATCGAGATGGTCAACGCGGTCGAGCGCGGGTGCTTGAACAGCCGCACGATCCAGTACGCGGCGATCGACTTGCCGACCACGATGATCAGGAACGTCGCCAGCACCTGCCACGGATGCTCGACCACGATCATCGGGTTGAACAGCATGCCCACGGACACGAAGAACAGCACCGCGAACGCGTCGCGCAGCGGCAGCGAGTCGTTCGCGGCCTCGTGGCTGAACTCCGATTCGTTGAGGACCATGCCGGCGAAGAACGCGCCCAGCGCGAACGACACGCCGAACAGCGTCGCCGAACCGAACGCCACGCCCAGCGCGATCGCCAGCACCGACAGGGTGAACAGTTCGCGCTGGCCGGTGCCCGCGATGCGTTCGAGGATCCACGGAATCACCCGGCGGCCGACCAGCAGCATCACCGCGACGAACGCACTGACCTTGACCAGCGTCCACAGGAACATCAGCGCGATCGCGCCGGCGCCGGGCGCCGCGTCGCCGCCGCGGTCGGTGTAGATGTCGGCCAGTACCGGCAGCAGCACCAGCGCCACGACCATCACCAGGTCCTCGACGATCAGCCAGCCGACGGCGATCTTGCCGCGGCGGGTGTCGAGCAGGCGACGCTCCTCCATCGCACGCAACAGCACGACGGTGCTGGCGACCGACAGCGCCAGGCCGAACACGAATCCGCTGACCAGCGGCCAGCCCATCAGCCAGGCCAGCACCCAGCCGAGCACGGTGGCCACGGTGATCTGCGCGATCGCGCCGGGAATCGCGATGGACTTCACGTCCATCAGATCCTTGAGCGAGAAGTGCAGGCCGACGCCGAACATCAGCAGCATCACGCCGATCTCGGCAAGCTGGTTGGCGAGATCCTGGTCGGCGACGAAGCCCGGCGTGAACGGTCCGACCAGGATGCCGGCCACCAAATAACCGACCAGCGGCGAGAGCCGCACGCGGTTGGCGAGTGCGCCCAGCACGAAGGCGAGGCCCAGGCCGACGGCGACGATGTTGATCAGGTCGGTGTTGTGCGGCATCGGGAGCGGGCGCCGGAATCGGTCTTGCAGTGTGGAGGACGCGCCGTGACAGGGGCAAGCGGCGATGACGCGTTCGTCGTCGAATAGCGCCATCGCGATCGCAAGCGGCGCCGAACGGCCGCCAATAGCCAGCCAGCCAGCGGTGCCGGCCGCGCAGCGCATACGGGCGCGGCGCCCGCCTTGCGCCCGAAACGACGATGCCCCGGCGAACCGGGGCATCGAAGCGCGCGAGATCGAGATCTCGATCGATCACCAGCTATAGGCCACCTTCGCGTAGGCGAACGCGCCACCGAAGCCGAACGGCGAGAGATTGCTGTAGGGAAACTGGCCGTTGGTCGAGTTGCCGAAGATGTTCTCGTCCGGATATTCGTTGAGCACGTTGTCCGCACCCAGCGTCAATGCCCAGTTCTCGCCGGGCTTGAACGTCGCCGACACGTCGAGCAGCCACTTCGCACCGTATTCCTGGTCGAGCGCGGCGTTGTTGGGCGTGGTGCTCACGCTGCCGTAGCGCGTGGTCGCGAGCGCGAACGCCCAATCGTCGACGTTCCAGGTCCCCGAGAGCAGCAGCTTGTTGCGCGGGAAGCCGTCTTCGATGCGGCCGATCTCGGCCCGGTCGATGCGCTCGAGGTTCAGCCCGTTCTGGCTCAGTGCGTCCGGGTTCGCGGCGATCCGGGTGATCTCGGTCCTGGTGTGGTTGTAGCCGGCGGTCAGGTCGACGCTGCTCGCGGCGAGATCCCAGCGGTAGCTGCCGACGACGTCGATGCCGCGGGTGCGGGTGTCGATGGCGTTGGTGAAGTAGCGACCACCGGTGATGCCGAAGATGCCCTGCGACTCGAGCAGACGCCGCACTGCGTCGCCGGTGAGGTTGGAGGACAGGGCGATGCGGTCGTCGACGTCGATCTGGTACGCATCGACGGTGACGTAGAGGGCATCGACGGGCTGCAGCACCAGGCCCAGGCTGTAGGACAGCGACTCCTCGGGCCGCAGCGCCTCGGCGCCGAAGGCCTGCGCGACCGGGCTGCTGGCGGGGAACGTGCGGATCTCGAACGGCGTGGTGATGCCGGGCAGGAACGTCGTGCTGACGGTCTGGAAATACTGCTGCGCCAGCGACGGCGCGCGGAAGCCGCTCGATACGGTGCCGCGCAGCGCGACCGCATCGTTGAACGCATAGCGCGCCGAGACCTTGCCCGAGAGCTGGCTGCCGAAATCGTCGTAGTCCTCGTAGCGCGCGGCGGCGCCGGCGGAGAACCGCTCGGTCAGGTCCGCCTCCAGGCCCGCGTAGACCGCATGGCTGTCGCGGTCGTAGGCGCCGGCGACTTCGGGCGCGAAGCCGGCGAAACCCTGGGCACCGGCTGCCGCGCCGGGCGCGCCGAGGCCGGCGTTGGCGTAGGAACCGAACTCGCCCGGCGACTGGTTCCACTTCTCGTTGCGCGCCTCGACGCCGAACGACAGCGTGGCCGGATATGCCAGGCCGAGGTCCAGCGGGCGGCTGATGTCGAGATTGACGATGTTCTGCGTGGTCTCCAGCGCACCGTCGTAGAACGACGTCGGCGAGCTCGCGCCCAGGCTCGCGTTGAGCGTGTTGCGCGTATAGAACTCGAGGTGGTTGTAGCCGTAGTTGTAGCTCAGGTCCCAGTTCCACTCGCCGGCGAACCCCTTGATGCCGGCGACCAGCGACCGGTCCTTGGAGATGTTGTTGATCTCCGGCAGGAAGCCGTCCGGATAGATCGAGCGGATGTTCTGTGTGGTGTTGTTCGGCGCGCGGAAGAACGCGAACGAGGTGATGTCGCGATTGCTCGCGGTGCCGAAACCGTAGACGCGGATGCTGTCGGTCAGGGCGAAATCGGTATTGAAGCCGACGGCGCCGAAGTCGACCTCCGGCTCGCCGATCACGAAGGCCTTCTGGCCGAGCGCCGGCTGGGTGGCGCCGGGCGTGCCCGCGAACGGGCGCGCACGGTTGGTCTCTTCCTGCTGGCCGAGCTGCGCCGACAGATGCAGGAAGCCGCGGTCGTCGCCCAGCGCCAGGCCGGTGTCACCGGCGATCTGGGTCTGCTTGCCGTCGCCGGCCGAGTACTGGCCGGCGTTCACCGCCAGGCTGCCGCCGCTCGATGCGCCCTTGAGCACGACGTTGACGACACCGGCGATCGCGTCCGAGCCGTACTGCGCCGACGCGCCGTCGCGCAGCACTTCGACGCGCTCGATCGCCGAGACCGGAATCGTATTGAGGTCCACCGGCGACGAGCCGCGGCCGATCGTGCCGTTGAGGTTGAGCAGCGAGGACGTGTGCCGGCGCTTGCCGTTGACCAGCACCAGCACCTGGTCGGGCGCGAGGCCGCGCAGCTGCGCCGGGCGGATCGCCGAGGTGCCGTCGGTCAACGCCGGGCGCGGAAAGTTCAGCGAGGGCAGGGCGCGTGCGAGGGCGGTGGCGAGCTCGGTGGTGCCGGTGGCGGTCAGCGCGTCGGACGTGATGATGTCGATCGGCGATTGCGACTCGGCCACGGTGCGATCCGCGACGCGGGTGCCGGTGACAATCAGGGTGTCGAGGGTGGAGGTGCGCGCCTGCGCGTCGGCAGGGACCTCTTGGGCGAAGGCAGCGGTGGGAACGACCAGGGCGGCGAGGACGGCCAGGCTGAGGCGGTGGGGACGGAGCATCGGGGCGGCCTGTAATTGGACACGTGGGCCGCGGATTGGAGCGCATTGTCCTGAAATCGTCAATGATCACAAAAATGCGATTCGATCGTTCCTTTAATGGAACAGAGGCGCGGCGCCGGATTCAGCGACGCCCCGGCGGGCCGGGGCGTCGACGCCATGCACAAAAACTGGGCTTACCAGCGATACGCGACGTTCGCGTAGACGAAGGCGCCGTTGAAGCCGAACGGCGAACTGCCGCTCCACGGCAGCTGCCCGCCGGTGGAGTTGGCGAACAGCACTTCATCCGGGTACTGGTCGAGCACGTTGTCGCCGCCGACGGTGAACGTCCATTTGTCGAGCGCATACGAGAACGCGAGATCCAGCGTCCAGGCCGCATCGAAGGTCTGGTCGAGCGCGGCGTTGCTGCCGAGCACGCTGAACTCCCCGTAGCGCGTGGCATTGGCCGTGGCCTCGAACCCGCCGATCGTCCAGGTGCCGCCGATCAGCACCTTGTCGCGCGGCGCGCCCACTTCGAACCGCCCGCGTTCCACCCGGTCGAAGCGCACCGCGGCCGGGTCGATCGCGGCCAGGGATGCGGGATTCTCGGCCACCCGGTCGATCGTGGTCTTGTTGTAGTTGTAGCCCAGCGTCAGATCGAGACGGCTGTTGTCCAGCGCCCAGCCGTAGGTGCCGACGAGGTCCACGCCGCGGGTGGTGGTGTCGATGGCGTTGGTGAAGTAACGGCCGCCGCCGACGCCCGCGAAGCCGTTGGCCTGCAGGTAATTGCGCACCGGCGCCGAGGTCAGATTGGCCGACAGCGAGATGCGGTCCTCGACCTCGATCTGGTAGGCGTCGATGGTGACGTAGAGGTTCTCGACCGGCTGCAGCACCAGGCCCAGGCTGTAGTTGGTCGACTCCTCGGCGCGCAGCGGCTCGGCGCCGAGTGCGATCGCGGCCGGGTTGGTCACACGGAAGGTCACGATGTCGAACGGCAGCGTGCCCTGCGGGGTGGCGATGAAGTTCGTCGCCGTCGACTGGAAGTACTGCTGCTGCAGCGACGGCGCGCGGAAGCCGGTCGAGGCGGTCGCGCGCAGCGCGATGGCATCGGTGAATTCGAAGCGTCCGGAGATCTTGAAATTGCTGGTGTCGCCGAAGTCACTGAAATCCTCGAAGCGGCCGGCAACGCCCAGCGACAGACGGTCGGTGAGGTCGGCTTCCAGCCCCGTGTAGAACGACAGCGCATTGCGGTCGAAATCGCCGCCGTCGCCGGGCCGGAAGCCCGAGAACACCTGTGCCCCCGGCAGCGGCGTGGTCTGGCCTGGAGCCACCACGCCGCCGTTGGCATACGACAGCGGCTCGCCGGCCGACTGGATGAAGCGGTCGCCGCGCCATTCGGCGCCGTAGGACCAGGTCACCGGATAGGCCAGGCCCCAGTCGAGGGGCTTGCTGAAATCCAGGTTCAGCACGTGCTGTCGCACCTCCAGCGCACCGGCGTAGAACTGCGTCGGCGACGTCGGTCCCAGGCTTCGGTTGAGCGTGTTGAGGATGTCGAACGTCATCTCGCTGTCGCCGTATGTGTAGCTGAAATCGACCGCGGTGCCGCCCGCGGTTTCGGCCTTGAAGCCCGCGGTGACGTGGTGGTCGGTGGTGACGTTGTTGATCTGCGGCAGGAATCCGTCGGGATAGATCGACGGGATGTTGCGCGGGTCGCCGGCCGGGCGGAAGAAACCGTTCGAGAGCGAATCGCGTTTCGTGTAGATGCCGGTGCCGTAGACCTGCAGGGAGTCGTTGACCGGCAGTTCGGCATTGAACGTCACCGAGCCGTGGTCGACCTCGGGATCGCCCTGGCGCTGCACCACCTGGCCGAGCGGCGCCGACGTTGCGGTCGGCGTGCCGATGAACGGCCGCGCGCGGTTGGTCTGGTCCTGGTGCGCGCCCTGCGCCGAGAGATGCACGAAGCCGTCGTTGCCGACGCCGAAGCCGGCATCGGCCAGTAGCTGGTACTGCGCACCGTCGCCGGCGCTGTACTGGCCGTAGCGTCCCGAGACGCCACCGCTGCCGGCCCGTCCCTTCAGCACGATGTTGATCACGCCCGCGATCGCGTCCGAGCCGTACTGCGCCGATGCGCCATCGCGCAGCACCTCGACGCGTTCGATCGCCGAGATCGGAATGGTGTTGAGATCCACCGGCGACGAGCTGCGGCCCTGCGAGCCGTTGACGTTGACCAGCGCGCCGGAGTGGTAGCGCTTGCCGTTGACGAGCACCAGCACGTGGTCCGGCGACAGGCCGCGGATCTGCGCCGGACGCACGGCGTCGGTGCCGTCGTTGATCGCCGGGCGCGGGAAGTTCAGCGACGGCAGTGCACGCGACAGTGCGGTGGCGAGCTCCGGCGTACCGGTGGCGGTCAGGGTCTCGGGCGTGAGGATGTCGATCGGCGATTGCGACTCGGCCACGGTGCGGTCGGCGACCCGGGTGCCGGTGACGATCAGCGTGTCGAGCGTGGTCGCTCGGGCCGGGGCGGCGTCCTGGGCGAGAGTGGCGCCGGCGGGTGCCAGGGCGACGAGGATGGCGACGGCGAGGGGACTGCGGAACATGCACGGACCTCCAGGTTGGGGAGCGGCGAACGCCGAACGGCGCTTTACGATTCATTAACACCGCGTGCTGCACTGCGCAAATGTTTCATCCGTCACCGTTGCGGCGTGCCGATCACCCGCGTCGGCGCGCCATCTCCCGCCCGGGCGCCGGCTGCGGCAGGCGGCCTCCGGTAGAATTCCGCCCATGATCTCTTTCAAGAATTTCGCCCTGCGGCGCGGCGAACGCCTGCTGCTGTCCGAGATGGACCTCGCCCTGCATGCGGGCTGGCGCACCGGCGTGGTCGGCCGCAACGGCACCGGAAAGTCCTCGCTGTTCGCGGCCGTGCGCGGCGAGGTGGAAGCCGACAAGGGCGATCTCGACCTGCCCAACCGCGTGCGCGTGGCCAGCATCGCCCAGGAACTGCCGTCGCTGCCGGATCCGGCGATCGACTTCGTGCTCGGCGGCGATGCCGCCGTGGCCGCGGTGCTGAAGGCCGAGGCCGACGCGATGGCCGCCGAGGACTGGGAGGCCGTCGCCGAGGCGCACCAGCGCATGGCCGAAGTCGGTGCCTACGACGCCGGTGCGCGTGCGGGCAAGCTGCTGCACGGCCTGGGGTTTCCGGCCGAAACCCATCAGCGTGCGGTGGCGACGTTCTCCGGCGGCTGGCGCGTGCGCCTGAATCTGGCGCGCGCGCTGATGACGCCGAGCGATCTGCTGCTGCTCGACGAGCCCACCAACCATCTCGATCTCGACGCGGTGCTGTGGCTCGAGCAGTGGCTGCTGAAGTATCCCGGCACGCTGCTGCTGATCTCGCACGACCGCGAGTTCCTCGACAACGTCTGCACCCACACGCTGCACCTGCACGGCGGCAGCGCGAAGCTTTACACCGGCAATTTCACCGCGTTCGAGCGCCAGCGCGCCGAGCAGCTGCGGCTGCAGCAGATCACCCACGAGAAGACCCAGGCCGAACGCGCGCACCTGCAGAAGTTCATCGACCGCTTCAAGGCCAGCGCGGCCAAGGCCAAGCAGGCGCAGTCGCGGGTCAAGCGCCTGGCCAAGATGGCCGACACCGAGGCGGTGCGCGCCGAGCGCGAGGTGCGGATCGATTTCCCGCAGCCGGTCAAGCTGCCGCACGCGCTGCTGCGGATCAACGACGGCGTCTGCGGCTATCCGGCCGCGGACGGGCAGGTCGTGATCCTGGACAGGGTCGGCTTCGGCCTCGAGGCCGGCGACCGCATCGGTCTGCTCGGCCCCAACGGCGCCGGTAAGTCGACACTGGTCAAGTCGCTGGTCGGCGAGCTGCCGTTGCTGGCCGGGGAGCGTTACGCGCATCCGGACCTGCGCATCGGCTACTTCGCCCAGCACACGGTCGAATCGCTGGTCGCCGGTACCTCGCCGATCGACCACCTGCGCGAAATCTCGCCCAACGTCGCCACCCAGGCCTTCCGCGACTTCCTCGGCAAGTGGAGCTTCCCCGGGGACCGCGCGTTCGAAAGCATCGACGGCTTCTCCGGCGGCGAACGCGCGCGGCTGGCGCTGGCGCTGATCGCCTGGCTGCAGCCGAACGTGCTGCTGCTCGACGAACCGACCAACCACCTCGATCTGGAAATGCGCGAGGCGCTGGCCGAAGCGCTGAGCGATTTCCCCGGCGCGATCGTGCTGGTCTCGCACGACCGCCACCTGATCGGTCTGGTCAGCGACACCTTCTGGCGCGTCGCCGACGGCGTGGTGATTCCCTTCGACGGCGATCTCGACGAATACGCCGCGTGGCTGCGCGCGCGCGGCAATGCCGGCGAACTTCGTACGCCGACGGCGACGCCGGTGGCCGCCGCGCCCGCAGCCGAACCCGCGAAGCCGAAGGCCAAGGCCAATCCGCACAAGCTGCTGAAGGCCGAAGCGCGGGTGGCGGAGCTCGAACAGTCGCTGTCCGACATCGATGCCGCGCTGGCGGATCCGGCGACCTATGCCGATGCCACGAAGGCGGCCGACCTGGGCCAGCGTCAGGCCGCCTTGCGCGAGGCGCTGGAACAGGCCGAGGGCGATCTGCTGGCGCTCTACGACGCCGCCTGACGCGGGCGCGGTGCACGCGCTGCCCGGGGCGGTGCGGCTCTTACGGCGGTCTCCGGACGCCTTGCCGCGCGCGCGTTGCGCCGCGTGTCCGGCCCGCTGCGCGGCGTCGGGATCGCGCGCCGGTTCCGCATCCACGTGCGCGCTGCGGATTTGCGCCATCTGGCGACGGCGGGTACTTTGCGGGGCATGACCATCCAACGCCATTGCACCCTTCTCGCCGCCGCACTCGCACTCGCCGCCTGTGGCGGCAACGAGCCGGCTACGCCCACGGGCCCGGCCCCGGCCAATCCCACCGCCGATGCCGCCGCCGCGGCGGCAGCCGCTGACGCCGCACGCGAGCGCGTGCCCGCCGATGAATTCCTCGCCGCGATCGCGCGCCATTGCGGCGAAGCGTTCGCCGGTCGCATCGTCACCAATGAGCCGGCGCCCGCCGCCGACGCGCCACCCGATCCCTTCGAGGGCAAGGAACTGGTGATGCACGTGCGCGGCTGCAGCAACAAGGAAGAGGAACTGCGCATTCCGTTCCACGTCGGCGACGACCATTCGCGCACCTGGATCCTCACCCGCACCGAGACCGGCCTGCGTCTGAAGCACGACCATCGCCTGCCCGACGGCAGCGACGACCCGGTCACGATGTACGGCGGCGATACCCAGAATGCCGGCACCGCGCAGCGCCAGGAATTCCCGGTCGATGCCGAATCGATCGAGATGTTCGAGCGCGAAGGCCTGTCCGCGTCCGTCACCAACACCTGGGCGATGGAAATCGAGCCGGGCCAGCGTTTCGTCTACGAGCTCAGCCGGCCCGGTGGCCGCAAGTTCCAGGTCGAGTTCGACCTGACGAAGACCGTCGCTGCACCGCCGACGCCCTGGGGCTACTGATCCCGATGACGCCGGCGCCGCTCAGCGGCCCGGCGTCAGTGCGCCCTGTGCCTGCAGCCAGAGGCGCAGCTGTTTGACGGGCTCGCGCTCACGGCGCGAGCGCAGCCGGGTCAGCCAGTAGCGGCCCAGCTCGATGCCGATGTCGAACGGCTGCAGCAGCCGACCTTCGCGCAGCTCCCGCTCGAACATCGCCAGCGGCACCAGCGCGACTCCCGCACCGGAAGCGGCGGCGCCGGCCAGGGCGAGCGACGAGTCGAACACCGGCCCGCGCGCTTCGACGCCGCGCACCCCAGCCGCCTCGCACCAGCGCGGCCATTCGTTCTCGCGGTAGGAACGCAGCAGCGGCAGCGCGGCGAGGTCCTGCGGCACGCGCAGACGATGGGCGTGCGCAGGTGCACAGACCGGCGCGAACCGGGTGTCGGCGATCGGTGTGCAGTGCAGGCCCTGCCAGTCGCCGTCGCCGAAGCGGATCACCACGTCCAGACCCTCGCTGGCCTGGTCGATGCGGTTGTTGTGGGTGGACAGGCGCAACTCGATCCCGGGATGAGCGGCTTCGAATTGCGCCAGCCGCGGCAGCAGCCAGCCGTTGACGAACGTGCCCACCGCGCCGAGCGACACCACGTCGCGGCGGGCGGTGGAGCGGGCGCGATTGACCGCGGCCGCGATGCGATCGAAGGCCTCGTTGAGCACCGGATACAGCGCCACGGCCTCGTCGCTCAGCGCAACGCCGCGCGGCAGTCGATGGAACAGGCGGATGCCGAGCGTGGCTTCGAGCCCGCGGATCTGGTGGCTCAGGGCGGCCTGGCTGACGTGCAGTTCGAGCGCAGCCCGGGTCAGGTTCTGGTGGCGCGCTGCCGCTTCGAAGGCGCGCAGGGCGTTGAGCGGGAGATGCGGTCGGGACATGCGCGCAGCGATGAGCAGAATCGATGGATCGTCGCATGCCGCGGCCCGATTGATGCGCCCCGCCGTGCCCGACATGAATTTTCCTGTGGACTGGCACCCGATAAACGCGCTGGTGGAGCGAACGTGCGCGTTCCAGACTCGCGGTCGACCCGACTGGAGACCACGCGATGTACGGACGACGCCACTTCCTCAAAACCGCCGCCGGCACGGCACTGGCGACCGCCGTCGTACCGCTGATCGCGAGAGCGGCCGACGCGGCCACCTCCGCTGTGGAGGCCGCCGTGAATGCCGCCGCTCTGGAGGCAGCCAGCGGCGGTCGACTGGGGATCTGCCTGGTGCATCCGGACCACCGCCAGGTCATGGCGCACCGCGCACGCGAGGCCTTCCCGACGGCCAGCACGATCAAGTTCGCACTGAGTGCCGCCGTGCTGGCGAAGTCCGATGCCGGCGCGCTTTCGCTCGACGACCGGATCCCGGTGCGCGAGCAGGACATCCGGTCCGGCGCGCCCGTCAGCGGACGGCATGTGGGCAAGGACATCACCGTGCGCGACCTGTGCCGCGGCAGCATGGTCTGGAGTGACAACCCCGCGGTGAATCTGCTGCTGCCGCTGGTGGGCGGGGAGGCCGGGTTGCAGGCGTTCCTGCGCGAGCATGGCGATACGGACACCGATCCACGCGGCATTTCCGAAGGCCGCAGTACGACGACGCCTTTGGCGATGGCGCACAATCTCCGGCGATTCGTGCTCGACGACGCGCTTTCGCGGTCGTCCCGTCTGCAGCTCGCCGACTGGCTGATCGAGAACCGCACCGGGGACGCCCGCATCCGCGCCGGTGTTCCGGAAGGGTGGCGGGTTGGCGACAAGACCGGTGGCATGCAGGGGGTCAGCAACGACATCGCGATCCTCTGGCCGCTGCGCGGCGCGGCCCCCTGGGTCCTGACGCTCTACCTGCGCGATTCGCCGCTCGACGCCGCCGGCCGCAACGCGGTGCTGCGCCGTGCCACGGAACTGGCGGCGGTGCATCTGGCCGCCCGATGACGCGCGTCTGCGGGACCGATGCCGGACCGTAACCGGTGCGCGCGGGAAGGCATCGGCCTGCACGCGCCGTGGCGTCGGCTTCGTCGGCGTGCAGCATCCCGACCGACCCGTCGCGCCGTCCCTGTGTCTCGCATCCAGGGCGACCGGCACGTCGGCGCGACGCGCCGAGCGGCCCGGGGCGCACCGGAGTTCGGTGGGCTCGCGACACGCAGAACGCCCCGCGGGTAACGCGCTCAATCGCGCAGGAAGTACTCCACTGTCGTCACCACGCGCACCGTCTTGACGTGCGGGCTGCCGCGGTCGCGGTCACTGATCGAGATCACGCCCTGGTTCGCGCTGCGGATGCCGCCCAGGCGTGCGCCCGAATCCTTGGCGAACTGCTCGGCCGACACGCGCGCGTTGGCGGTCGCCTCGGCGATCAGCTCCGGCTTGATGTCGTTGAGCCGGGTGAACTCGAACTGCGGCCCGCCTTCCTCGCCGGCATTGAGCATCACGCCCTGGGCGACGATGTCGCCACTGCGGCGCAGCGCGGCCATGGCCTCGGCCACGCGGCCGGTGCGCAAGGTGACGGTGTTGGAATAGCGATAGCGCTCGGGCGGCCGGCTGTCGCCGTAGGCGTAGGCCCAGCGGTCCTCGAGCCGCGGTGGCGAGACCACGATCTCGTCGTCGCCGAAGCCGGCCGTGGTCAGGAACTGGCGGATCGTCGCGGTGTTGGCGTCGAGTCCGGACTGCACCGCCGCCAGCGCATCGCCGCCGACGGTCTGCGACATCGGCCAGACCACGAGATCGGCCTCGACCACGCGTTCGGCCGAGCCCTTGACGGTGACGAAGCGGTCGTCGGTGCGCAGCTTGGCCATGCCCTGGGCGGCGAACCAGCCGGCACCCAGGAGACCGATGGCGACCAGGGCAGCAGCGGCGACGGTACGGAAATTCGGAGGTGGGGACATCGCGCGGTATCCGGAGGTGGAAAGGGCCAGTCTAGGCTCCGTCCGGGCGTGCGAGCCGTACCGCGCTACGACGCCAGCACCCGTTCGCGGGCTTGAAAGTCCGTCCGCGTGCCCCAGAATGCCGGCTCCCTCGTTGTCGCTGCGCCATCGCCATGCCGATCTATGCCTTCCAGTGCGCCGAATGCGGCCACAGTTTCGACCGCCTGCAGAAGATGTCCGATCCCGATCCCGAGCGCTGTCCGGCCTGCGGTGCCGCATCGGTCAAGCGCCAGCTCACGGCGCCGGCGTTCCGGCTCGCCGGCAGCGGCTGGTACGAGACCGACTTCAAGAAGGACGGCGACAAGAAGCGCAACCTGGTCGAGTCCGGCGACGGCGCGAAATCGGGCGGCGCGACCTCCGATGCCGCACCGGCTGCGTCCGCGCCGTCCGGGGGCAGCACGCCTGCCGCGAAGCCGGCCGAGGCGGCTCCTGCGGCCAAGCCCAAGCCCGCGGCCGAGTGAGCTGCGCACGCGGGCACTAGCGCCCGGCAAGTGGGCGGCGTCCGGCGTCTGAACCACTGTCACGGTGACGGCGCGCGAGCGCGGGCCTGACGCGCGTGATGTCACCGGACGGAACCGGCTCTGTTTTTTGATCGTCTCGCAAGCGTCCACGGGTGCCGCCGCCTTCCAGCGCAGGCCGGTTCCGCCGTCCGGGCTGCGAACCGCTAAAATGCGCGATTCGCCGGTCCCGGCTGGGGCCGGCTCCTGCTGTTTCCCGGAGTGTCCATGCGTACCCATTTCTGCGGTCTGATCGACGAATCGATGATCGGCCAGACCGTCACCCTGTGCGGCTGGGCCGACGTTGCCCGCGATCTCGGCGGCGTCTGCTTCATCGATCTGCGCGATCACGAAGGCATCGTGCAGGTCGTCGCCGAGCCGTCGGACGCCGAGGGCAACGCGGACGTGATCGCGACCGCGGTCAAGGTGGGCTACGAGGATGCGCTGCGCATCACCGGCACGGTGCGCGCGCGGCATTCGGTCAACGCGAAGATCCGCACCGGCCAGGTCGAAGTCGTGGCCACGCGGATCGAGGTGTTGAACAAGGCCGAACCGCTGCCGTTCCACCACCACGAGAATCCGGGCGAAG
Organism: Lysobacteraceae bacterium NML93-0793; assembly: GCA_002324875.1. Classification (GTDB taxonomy): domain Bacteria; phylum Pseudomonadota; class Gammaproteobacteria; order Xanthomonadales; family Xanthomonadaceae; genus Luteimonas. Next base: position 217,447 of record NTJG01000003.1, on the reverse strand, counting down.
AAACGCGCCTGAAGTACCGCTACCTCGACCTGCGCCATCCCGAGATGCAGCGCCGCATGCGCACGCGCACGAAGCTGGTCAGCGCGCTGCGCCACTGGCTCGATGCGAAGGGCTTCCAGGACATCGAGACGCCGATCCTGACCAAGGCGACGCCCGAGGGTGCGCGTGACTTCCTGGTGCCGGCGCGCATGCATCCGGGCGAGTTCTACGCGTTGCCGCAGTCGCCGCAGCTGTTCAAGCAGATCCTGATGATGGCGGGCTTCGACCGCTACTACCAGATCGCGCGCTGCTTCCGCGACGAGGCGCTGCGTGCCGATCGCCAGCTGGAATTCACCCAGCTCGACATGGAGTTCGCGTGGGTGTCGGAGCGCGACGTGCAGGACATGGTCGAGGCGATGATCCGCGACGTGTTCCGTGATGTCGCGGGCGTCGAACTTGCTGCCGAATTCCCGCGCATGACGTATGCGGAAGCCATGCGCCGCTACGGCTCCGACAAGCCGGACCTGCGCATCGCGCTGGAGCTCGTCGACGTCGCCGAGCTGGTCAAGGACAGCGGCTTCGCCGTCTTCACCGGTCCGGCGAACGATGCCGGTGGCCGCGTTGCTGCGCTGCGCATTCCCGGCGGCGCGAGCCTGAGCCGCAAGCAGATCGACGAGTATACCGCGCATGCCGCGAAGTACGGCGCGAAGGGCCTGGCCTACATCAAGATCGCCGAGAACGGCGAGGTGTCGTCGCCGATCCAGAAGTTCTTCGACGAGGCGGCATTCGCCGCGCTCGTCGCACACGTGGGCGCCGGCAATGGCGACCTGGTGTTCTTCGGCGCGGGCAAGTATTCGACCGTCAGCGACTTCATGGGCGCGGTGCGTCTGAAGGCCGGCAAGGACTTCGACCTCGTCGCCGACGGCTGGGCGCCGCTGTGGGTCACGGATTTTCCGATGTTCGAATGGGACGACGAGGCGCAGCGCTTTGTGGCCCTGCATCACCCCTTCACCGCGCCGTCGGTCGACGACGAGGCCGACCTGCGCGCGAATGCCGCGACGGCCGTGTCGCGCGGCTACGACATGGTGCTCAACGGCAACGAGATCGGTGGCGGTTCGATCCGCATCCACCGCGCCTCGATGCAGTCGGCGGTGTTCGACCTGCTCGGCATCGGCGCCGAGGAAGCGCAGGCCAAGTTCGGCTTCCTGCTCGACGCGCTGAAGTACGGCGCGCCGCCGCACGGCGGCATCGCGTTCGGCATCGACCGCATCGCCGCGCTGATGGCCGGCACCGAGTCGATCCGCGACGTCATCGCGTTCCCGAAGACCACCGGCGCGCAGTGCCTGATGACCGATGCGCCGTCGCCGATCGCCGATGCGCAGTTGGCCGAAGTGCACATCCAGGTGCGTCCGGCCACCCCGCGAGGCTGACCGACGCAGGTCGATCCGCACCGCTCGCAGTCGGCGGGGGGCGGACTGGAGCCGAAGAGGCGCTTCGCCTGGCGAGGCGCCGTGATGTGAGCGGGGAAGCAGCGGGCCGCGTCATGAGCGACCCGCTGGATTTGCGCACGCCCACTGATGCGATCTTGATTGTGAACACGTACGGGCGCCGGGCGGCGCCCGTCGGCGGTGTGCGCCCCGCCGATCCGGCCGGCGGGAACGCAAGCACATGTCCGGCTGCCGCGCATTGATTTCGATCAATGCCGGAGTCTCGCGCCCCCGTTAATGTCGTGCTGTGGTCATCGTCTGACCAATCCTGCAGTCGAACGGACGGGAAAACGCCATCTTGGACGCCCAGCCTGCGCCCGTGTCGAACACCGTCAGCCGCCGCGCGAAGCGGAATGAGCTGCTGTCGTTCCTGTTCATCACCGTGTTGTTGTTTCCGGTGCTGTCGGTGCTGGCCGTGGCCAGCTACGGCTTCTCGGTCTGGTTCTGGCAGATCGTTTTCGGCCCGCCCACGCACTAGATGTTCCGCATGGTCGCCGCCGCCACCTGCCGTCATGATCCTCGCCGCCGCGCATTGCTGCGCGGACGCGTGCGTGCCGAACCGGCGTTGCGTCCGCCCTGGGCGCTCGAGGAGTCGGCGTTCGTCGATGCGTGCATCGGCTGTCAGGCGTGCGTCGAGGCCTGCCCCGAAGCGGTGCTGTCGCCCGGCGCAGGACAGCTGCCGGTGTTCGACCCCGCGCGCGGCGAATGCACGTTCTGCGCCCGCTGTGTGGATGCCTGTCGCGACTCGGCCTTCCGGCCGGCGACGGAGCGGCCCTGGACCTTGCAGGCACATATCGCCGACCGGTGCCTGACGCACGCGCGGATCGTGTGCGCGAGCTGCCGCGACGCCTGCGGTGAAGCGGCGATCCGCTTTCCGGTGACGTCCGCGGTGCCGGTTCCCGTCGTGGCCGCCGATCGCTGTACCGGTTGCGGCGCCTGCGTCGCGGGTTGTCCTGCCGGCGCGATCACGCTGCAGTCCGCGCCACTCGAGGCTGTCGCGGATGTCTGACCACGGGCACGAATGGCACATCGCAAGCCTCGTCGTCCGGCATCGCCCGGAAGCGGCAGGCGCGGTCGCCGCGACGGCCGCGGGCACCGATGGCCTGGATCTGCAATTGCAGGACACCACCTGCAGCGTGCTGCTGCAGGAGGGCGACGGCACGCGCGGGCTCATGTCCAGCATCGAACTGCTGCAGGCCGTGCCCGGCGTGCTGACCGTCAATCTCGTTTATCACCATGTCGAAAGCCGGTCGGACATCGACGCGGTGCCCGGACAGATCCATCAGGAGTGCACAGGATGACCAGTCGACGCGAGTTCATCCGCAATTCCGCCGTGGCGAGCGCTGCCGTCGCGGCCGGAATTCCATTGCCGGCCCACCTCACCGAAGCGGTGACCGAAGGTGACGGCCAGCTCAAGTGGAGCAAGGCGCCGTGCCGGTATTGCGGCACCGGCTGCGGCATCAATGTCGCGGTACGCGGTGGCCGGGTCGTCGCCACCCACGGCGATGTCCACGCCGAGGTCAACCGCGGCCTGAACTGTGTCAAGGGCTACTTCCTGTCGAAGGTGATGTACGGCAGCGACCGTCTGACCACGCCACTGCTGCGCAAGCGCGATGGCGTGTATGCGAAGGATGGCGACTTCACGCCCGTGAGCTGGGACGAAGCCTTCGACGTGATGGCCGACAAGTTCCGCGCCGTGCTCAAGGCCAAGGGCGGCGAGGGCATCGGCATGTTCGGCTCGGGCCAGTGGACGGTCTGGGAAGGCTATGCGGCAAACAAGCTGATGAAGGCGGGCTTCCGCAGCAACCACATCGATCCCAATGCGCGTCATTGCATGGCCTCGGCCGTGACCGGATTCATGCGCACCTTCGGCATGGATGAGCCGATGGGCTGCTACGACGACATCGAGGCCGCCGACGCGTTCGTGCTGTGGGGCTCGAACATGGCCGAGATGCATCCGATCCTGTGGACGCGCGTCACCGACCGGCGGCTGACCCATCCGCACGTCAAGGTCGCGGTGCTGTCGACCTACGAGCACCGCAGCTTCGAGCTGGCCGATATTCCGATGGTGTTCAAGCCGCAGACCGACCTGGTCATCCTGAACTTCATCGCCAACCACATCATCCGGACCGGGCGGGTCAACCGCGCATTCGTCGACAGGCACACCAGTTTCAAGCGGGGCAACGACGACATCGGCTACGGCCTGCGGCCCGAACACCCGCTGGAGATGGCCGCCAAAAACGCCGACACCGCCAACGAAGGCACGCCGATCGACTTCGAGGCGTTCGCCGCGTTCGTGGCGCCGTACACGCTCGAGCACACGGTCGAGATGACCGGCGTCGAGCGCGGCTGGCTTGAACAGCTGGCCGAGCTGTACGCCGACCCGGACATCAAGGTCATGTCGTTCTGGACCATGGGCTTCAACCAGCACACGCGTGGCACGTGGGCCAACAACATGGTCTACAACATCCACCTGCTGACCGGAAAGATCGCCACTCCCGGCAACAGCCCGTTCTCGCTGACCGGCCAGCCTTCGGCCTGCGGCACCGCGCGCGAGGTCGGCACGTTCAGCCATCGCCTGCCTGCGGACATGGTGGTGACCAATCCCGAACACCGCCATCACGCCGAGGAGATCTGGAAGATTCCCCACGGCGTCATCAAGGACAAGATCGGCTATCACGCGGTCGCGCAGAACCGCGCGCTGCGCGACGGCAAGCTCAACGCGTACTGGGTGCAGGCCAACAACAACATGCAGGCCGGCGCCAACATGCTGGAGGAGGGATACCCAGGCTATCGCAATCCCGACAACTTCATCGTCGTCTCCGACGCCTATCCCACCGTGACCTGCCAGGCCGGTGACCTGATCCTGCCCACGGCGATGTGGGTGGAGAAGGAGGGCGCCTATGGCAACGCCGAGCGCCGCACGCACTTCTGGCACCAGCTGGTGCAGGCGCCGGGCGAGGCGCGTTCGGACCTGTGGCAGCTGATGGAGTTCTCCAAGCGCTTCACCACCGACGAGTGCTGGCCGGAGGAGATCCTGGCCGCCAGTCCCGAGTTCCGCGGCAAGACCCTGTTCGACGTGCTGTTCCGCAACGGCAAGGTGGATGCCTTCGGCGTGGACGAGGTCGAGACCGGCTACGCCAACGCCGAGGCCGACGCATTCGGCTTTTATGTGCAGAAGGGCCTGTTCGAGGAGTATGCGGAGTTCGGACGGGGTCACGCCCACGACCTGGCGCCGTTCGACGTCTATCACCAGGAGCGGGGCCTGCGCTGGCCGGTGGTCGATGGCAAGGAAACGCGCTGGCGCTATCGCGAGGGCGCCGACCCCTACGTCGAGGCCGGTACCGGCTTCCAGTTCTATGGCAACAAGGACGGCCGGGCGGTGATCTGGGCGCTGCCCTACGAGCCACCGCCGGAATCGCCCGATACCGAGTACGACCTATGGCTGGTGACTGGCCGCGTCCTGGAGCACTGGCATTCGGGTTCGATGACGATGCGTGTGCCCGAGCTGTATCGCGCATTTCCCTCGGCGGTGGCGTTCATGCATCCCGACGACGCGCGCGCCCGCGGGCTCAAGCGCGGCGACGAGATCGCGGTGACCTCCCGTCGCGGCTCGATGCGGACGCGCGTGGAGACGCGTGGACGCAACCGCATGCCGCGCGGACTGGTCTTCGTGCCGTGGTTCGACGCCGCGCAGCTGATCAACAAGGTCACGCTGGATGCGACCGACCCGATCTCCAAGCAGACTGATTTCAAGAAGTGCGCGGTGCATGTGGCTGCGGTGGGAGCAGCGTGATGCGCAGGTTCCTCGTGATGGTGGTGATGACGCTGGTGCTGGTGGCCTGCGGTGACCGCGAGCAGAAGGCCGACTTCGTGGCGCCCGCGCCGGAGATCGGCGCGCGCGGCAATCCGGCGCAGGACATCGACAACCTGCGGCGCAATGTGCCGATCACCGCCGAGATCACCCCGTTGCCGATGGCACGCGTGGAGAACTTCGACCGCAGGCGTGGTCGCGCCTATCCGATGCAGCCGCCCACCGTGCCGCACAGCATCGACGGCTACCAGGTCGACAAGAACTCCAACCGTTGCATGCTGTGCCATGCGCGCAGCAATGCCGCGCAGTTCCAGGCGCCGGAGATCAGCGTCACCCACTACATGGATCGCGACGACCAGTTCCTGGCCGAGGTGTCCTCCAGGCGCTACTTCTGCCTGCAGTGCCATGTGGTCCAGACCGATGCCGAGCCGCTGGTGGCCAACGGGTTCCGCGACATCGACAGCGTGCTGCGCTCGGAGCGTGAGTGATGAAGGCGTTCGGCCGGGCGACGAATGCGCTGCGCCTGTTCTGGCGTACCCTGCGTTCGCCGGCGATGCATCTGAGCCTGGGATTTTTGACCCTGGGCGGCTTCATCGCCGGGGTGATCTTCTGGGGCGGCTTCAACACCGCGCTCGAAGTCACCAACACCGAGGAATTCTGCGTCGGCTGCCATGAGATGCAGGACAACGTGTTCGAGGAACTCAAGACCACCATCCACTACAACAACCGCTCCGGCGTGCGCGCGACCTGTCCCGACTGCCATGTGCCGCACAACTGGACCAGCAAGATCGCGCGCAAGATGCAGGCCTCCAAAGAGGTCTGGGGCAAGGTCTTCGGCACCATCGACACGCGCGAGAAGTTCCTCGACATGCGCCTGACCCTGGCGCAGCACGAATGGGCGCGGCTGAAGGCGAACGACTCGCTCGAGTGCCGCAACTGCCACGACTACGACTCGATGGATCTCACCCGCCAGGGCGGACGCGCCGCGCAGATCCACCGCACCTATCTGGCGACGGGCGAGGCGACCTGCATCGACTGCCACAAGGGCATCGCGCACCAGTTGCCGGACATGACCGGCATCCAGCAGGGCGTACGCGCGCTTCCGGTGGCCGAGCCGGCGTACCACTGAGCTCTCGCATGACAGGGCGCCGGTCGCTGCTGCGACAATGCCCGGCATGACATCCGATACCGCCACGACGCTTCAGGCCTCGCCCACGCCTTCCGATGCACGGCTGCGCCGGGCCACGCTCGATGACGCGCAAGCGCTCTCGACCCTGGCTGCACGCACCTTCACCGAGACCTTCGGCCATCTGTATCCGCCGGAGGACCTCGCGGCGTTTCTCGCCGATGCCTATGCGGTGGAGAAGCAGCGCACGATCCTTGCGCATCCGGACTACGCGGTCTGGTTGCTGGAGCACGATGGTGTTGCGGTGGGGCACGCGGCGGCCGGTCCGTGCGGTCTGCCGCATGCCGAGGTCGCGCCGGGCGATGGCGAGATCAAGCGCCTGTATCTGCTGCAGGGCCACCAGGGTGGCGGCACCGGCACGCGGATGATGCAGACGATCCTGGCCTGGCTGCTGCGTGATGGCCCACGCACCTTGTGGGTGGGCGCGTGGTCGGAGAACCTCGGTGCGCAGCGCTTCTATGCGCGCCACGGCTTCGAGAAGGTGGGTGACTACATCTTCCCGGTCGGGTCGATCAACGATCTGGAATTCATCCTGCGTCGCCCGGCGCAGCCGTGACCCGCCGCGCCGCCCGGGTCCGGGATCGGCCGTGTGTCGCGCATGAAAACGCCGGCCGCACGGGTGTGCGGCCGGCGATGCGTGGATTGCAGCACGTGACCTAGCGGCGCAGGAAGGCGAGCAGGTCCTGGTTGAGCCGGTCCTTGTGCGTGTCGGTGATGCCGTGCGGCGCACCGGGGTAGAGGATCACCTCGGCCTGCGCCACATGGCGCGGTACCAGCTGGGCCGACATCGCCGGCGGGACGATCTGGTCGTCGGCACCGTGGATCACCAGCGTGGGCACGTCGAACTTCGCGAGGTCGGGACGGAAGTCGGTGGCCGAGAACGCGGCGATCGAGTCGTACGTGTTCTTGTGGCCGGCCTGCATGCCCTGCACGTAGAAGTTCTGAACCAGCCCCGCGTTGACGGTGGCGCCGGGCCGGTTGAAGCCGAAGAACGGGCCCGAGGCGATGTCGAGGTATTGCTGCGCCCGGTTCGCCTGGGCCGCCGCGCGGAAGCCGTCGAACAGTTCGAGCGGCGCGCCGTCGGGGTTGTCTTCGGTCTCGAGCATGAAGGGCGTGACCGCGCCGACCAGCACCGCCTTCTTCACCCGGCCCGTGCCGTGGCGGCCGATGTAGCGTGCGACCTCGCCGCCGCCGGTGGAGAAGCCGACCAGGGTGACGTCGCGCAGGTCGAGCGCGGTGATCACCGCAGCGAGGTCGTCGGCGTAGTGGTCCATGTCGTTGCCGTCCCAGGGTTGGCTGGAGCGGCCGTGGCCGCGGCGGTCGTGGGCGACGACGCGATAGCCCTGCTCGGCGAGGAACAGCATCTGCGATTCCCAGCTGTCCGCGTTCAGCGGCCAGCCGTGGCTGAAGGTCACGACCGGGCCGTCCTTCGGGCCCCAGTCCTTGACGTAGAGACGCACGCCGTCGGCGGTGACGACATAGGTGCCGTCGACGGTGGCGGCGGCGATCCGGGCGGGCTCGACCGGCGACGCGGCGTGCGCGGCGTGGAGGGCGGTGGCCAGCAGGCTGGCGGCGACGGTGCGGGTGAAGGTGTTCATGGCGGGTCCTCGTGTGTGGGATGGCGTCGGGTGGGTGGTGCGGGTGGGCTGGGGTGGTGCGGGTGGGGTGGTGCGGGAGTGGAGGGATCAGTCGGCGATCGACAGCGTCACGTCGATGTTTCCGCGCGTGGCGTTGGAGTAGGGGCAGACGGCATGGGCCCGCGCGACGAGGTCCTGCAGCACGTCGCGGTCGATGCCGGGGGCGGTGATGGTCAGCTCGGCCTCGATGCCGAACCCGGTGGGGACCGGGCCGATGCCCACGGTGCCGGTGACGGTGGTCGTCGCCGGCAGCGCGACCTTCTGCTTGCCGGCGACGAACTTCAGCGCGCCGAGGAAGCAGGCCGAATAGCCGGCGGCGAACAGCTGCTCGGGATTGGTGCCGGGACCGCCGGCGCCACCCAGCTCGCGGGGCGTGGACAGGGCGACGTCGAGCGCGGCGTCGTCGGAGCGGGCGCGGCCGTCGCGGCCACCGGTGGCGGTGGCCGAGGCGGTGTAGAGGATCTTCTCGATGGACATGGCGGAACTCCTGATCGGCGGGTGGGTGGGCAGCGGCGGCCCGGTGAGTGCACTGTGCGCGCCGACCGGGAAACATGGGTGATATAAAGTCCGTAAAAGTTGACCTGGAGTCCGGTCGTGGCCGATCGCCTTGCAGCGCTGATGGCGCATTTCCCGATCACTGCCCGGGTGTTCAACGCGGGCGCGCTGTGCGGCATCAATGCGCTCGACAGCGACGGCGTCCACGGCCAGTTGCATCTGGTGCGCAAGGGCGTCGTCGAGGTGCACTACGGGACGTCCACGCTGTCGATCGCCGGACCCGGCCTGCTGCTGTTCGCGCGGCCCACGGCGCATCGCTTCGTGACCGATCCGGACCGGGGCGCGGACATGGTCTGCGCGCATCTGGGCTTCGAAGGCGGCGCCGATAATCCGGTGGCCGCCGCGCTGCCGGATGTCGTGTGCCTGCCGCTCGACGAGATCGCGGGCGCCGGGCCGGTGCTGGCCTTGCTGTTCGAGGAAGCGTTCGCGCAGCGCTGCGGGCGGCTGGCGCTGATCGAGCGTCTGTTCGAGGTGGTGATGATCCAGGTGCTGCGGCAGTTGATGGAGCGGGGCCAGGTGCAGGGCGGGCTGTTGTCGGGTCTGTCGCATCCGCGCGTACGCAATGCGCTGGTCGCGATGCACGAGGCGCCCGCGGACGCCTGGACGCTGGAATCGCTGGCGCAGGCGGCCGGCATGTCGCGCAGCGCGTTCGCGAGCGCGTTCGTCGACGCGGTGGGCACGACGCCCGGCCAGTACCTGCAGGGCTGGCGCGTGGGCCTGGCCAAGCAGGCGCTGCGTCGCGGCCGGCCACTCAAGGTGATCGCCGACGACGTCGGCTACGGCAGCGAGGCCGCCTTGTCGCGCGCGTTCAAGGCGCACAGTGGCCTGTCGCCACGGGCCTGGCGTCTGGCCCACGCCGGCGGCGCGGCATGAGCGCGGCGCCGACCCGCGTGCTGCTGCTGCACGGGCTGTGGATGGTGGGCCTGACGATGCGGCGGTTCGCGCAGGGCCTGGCTGCGGAGGGCTTCGATCCGGTGGTCCTCGGTTATCCGAGCATCACCGGCGGACCGGATGCTGCCGCGGAAGCGTTGTCGACCGCGCTCGGGAACGGCCCGGGACATGTGGTTGGGCACAGCCTCGGTGGCCTGTCCGCCCTGCGTACGGCGGCGCGATCCCCGGCGCTGCCGGTGGGCCGGATCGTCTGTCTGGGCTCGCCGGTCTGCGGAAGCGGGGCGGCGCATGCGTTTGCCCGGGTCCCGCTGTCGCGGTTCTACTTCGGCCGTGCCGCCGGAATCCTCCACAGCGGGTGTGTGGACTGGCCCGCCGGCGTGGAGGTGGGCATGGTCGCCGGCTGCGTGCCGCGTGGCCTCGGTGCGTTGCTGGCGCGCTTCGATGGCCCGCACGACGGCACGGTGTCGGTGGCCGAGACCCGCGCGCCGGGGCTCGCGGATCACGTCGTCGTCGACGCCAGCCACAGCGGCCTGCTGCTGTCGCGCGCCGCGATGCGTCAGACGGCGGCGTTCCTGCGCAGCGGTCACTTCGACCACGGCGCCGACGCGCACGGTGACGGTCGGCGCTTCGGGTAAAATCGCCGCTTTCCAGCGCCTGCAGACGAGCACCATGGGACGAGGACCTTCGATCGAAGCCCGCAAGAACGCGACCGACGCCAAGCGCGGCAAGATCTTCACCAAGATCATCCGCGAGATCGGCGTCGCGGCGCGCGCCGGCGGCGGCGATCCGGCCAACAACCCGCGCCTGCGCGCGGCGATCGACAAGGGCATGGCCCAGAACATGTCCAAGGACGTGGTCGAACGCGCGATCAAGAAGGCGACCGGCGAACTGGAAGGCGTGGAGTACGAGGAGATCCGCTACGAGGGCTACGCGCCCGGCGGCGTCGCGGTGATCGTCGACACGCTGACCGACAACCGCGTGCGCACCGTGGCCGAAGTGCGCCATGCATTCGGCAAGTGCGGCGGCAACATGGGCACCGAGGGCTCGGTGGCCTTCATGTTCAAGCGCTTGGGCGTGCTGAGCTTCGAAGGCGCGGACGAGGACGCGGTGACCGAGGCGGCGATCGAGGCCGGCGCCGACGACGTGGTGGTCTACCCCGAGGACGGCGCCATCGATGTGCTGACCTCGCCCGACGCTTTCGAGGCCGTGCGCGATGCGATGACGGCCGCGGGCATGGCCCCGGCGCATGCCGAACTCACGTTCCGTGCCGACAACGACATTGCCGTCGACGGTGACACCGCGCCGCAGGTGCGCAAGCTGCTCGATATGCTCGAGGACCTCGACGACGTGCAGGCGGTGTATTCCAACGTCGATCAGGCCTCGCTCGGCGACGCGTGACGGATGTCGGGGGGGATCGCCGTGCACCGGCGTTTCCGAATCCCGAATTCCCTATCCCGAATCCCGGCCTTCAAGTGACCCGCATCCTCGGCATCGACCCCGGCTCGCAACGCACCGGGGTCGGCATCATCGACGTCGATGCGAGCGGCAAGGTCACGCACGTGTTCCATGCGCCGCTGGTGCTGGTGACCGCCGGCGAGTTTCCCGCCCGCCTGCGTCGCCTGCTCGACGGGCTGACGGCGTTGATCGTCGAATACCGGCCCGACGAGGTCGCGATCGAAAAAGTGTTCATGGCGCGCAATCCGGATTCGGCGCTCAAGCTCGGCCAGGCGCGCGGCGCGGCGATCGGTGCGGTGGTGCTGCGCGATCTCGACGTCAGCGAGTACGCGGCCAGCGAGATCAAGCTGGCGGTGGTCGGCCGCGGCGGCGCCGACAAGGTCCAGGTCCAGCACATGGTCGGGCTGATGCTCGGGCTGACCGGCAAGCTGCAGGCCGATGCGGCCGACGCGCTGGCCGTCGCGATCACCCACGCGCACGTGCGCGCGACCGCGAAGCGGCTCGGCGTCGACGTGAAGCAGGCCTGGGGGCGCAAGTGAGTGACGCATCCTCCGCCGTCATTCCCGCGAAGGCGGGAACCCATGGGTTGCGCTTTTGAACGGGATACGTCCATGGATCCCCGCCTCCGCGGGGGTGACGAGCGGGCTGACGAGGTTCTGCAAGGATTCCGCGAGCGTGCGCGCCATCGGCCTCACGTCATTGAACGCAGCGGCCATAGCGTCCCGCTTCAGCGGCAACGACATCGGATCGGACGCTGCGAAGCGTTTGTATTCGCGGCAACATGACGGCTGAAGCAGCCATCGAAATCGGACATTTCCCATGATCGGAAGACTGCGCGGCACGCTGGCCCACAAGGCGCCACCCTGGCTGGTGATCGACGTCAACGGCGTCGGTTACGAGCTCGAGGCGCCGATGAGCACGTTCTACGACCTGCCCGAGCTCGGCCGCGAGGTGGCGCTGTTCACCCACTACGCGCAGAAGGAGGACAGCGTGTCGCTGTACGGCTTCCTGCACGAGTCCGAGCGGCGGCTGTTCCGCGACGTGCAGAAGGTCACCGGCATCGGCGCCAAGATCGCGCTGGCGGTGCTGTCGGGCGTCAGCGTGGATGCCTTCGCGCGGCTGGTGCAGACGGCCGATGTGACCGCGCTGACCAAGATTCCGGGCATCGGCAAGAAGACCGCCGAGCGCATGGTGGTCGAGCTGCGTGACCGCGCGGCCGATCTCGCCGGCGCCGGTGGCGCGGTGCAAGGCGCGCCGGTGGCCACCGATCCGCTGTCGGAGGCCACGATCGCGCTGCAGCAGCTGGGCTACAAGCCGGCCGAGGCGCAGAAGATGGCCAAGGCCGCCGCGGTGGATGGCGACACCCCCGAAACCATCATCCGAAAAGCGCTACAGTCCGCGCTTCGCTGACCGCCCCCAACCGTCGGCCGGGTTCCACCGTCATGTCCCACAGCAGTTCATCCGTGAAGGGCGCGCGTTCCGGCGCGTCCGGTCACGGCCAGATCGGCCTCGCGGGGCTGATGGTCGGTGCGATCGGTGTCGTGTTCGGCGACATCGGCACCAGTCCGCTGTACACGCTGCGCGAGGCGTTCTCGCCGCACTACGGCCTGGTGGCGGATCACGACACCGTGCTCGGCGTGCTGTCGATGATCTTCTGGTCGCTGATGCTGGTGGTCACGCTGAAGTACGTGACCATCATCCTGCGCGCCGACAACGACGGCGAGGGCGGCATCATGGCGCTGATGGCGCTGGCCCAGCGCAGCCTCGGCAAGCGTGGGCGCTCGGCGTATCTGGTCGGCATTCTGGGTGTGTTCGGCGCGTCGCTGTTCTTCAGTGACGGCGTGATCACACCGGCGATCTCGGTGCTGTCGGCCGTCGAAGGCCTCGAGGTGGTGTCGCCGGCCCTGCATCCGTGGATCATCCCGATCACCGTGCTGGTGCTCGGCGTGCTGTTCGCCACCCAGCGCTTCGGCACCGCGAAGGTGGGGCGCATCTTCGGCCCGATCACCGTGCTCTGGTTTCTCTCGCTCGCGGTGCTGGGCGTGGTCAACATCCTGCACGAGCCCGAGGTGCTGCAGGCGATCAACCCGTGGTGGGCGGCCCAGTTCTTCGTCAACCACAGCTGGGGCGGCATCTTCATCCTCGGCGCCGTGGTGCTGGCGGTGACCGGCGGCGAGGCGATCTACACCGACATGGGCCACTTCGGCGCCAGGCCCATCCGCTACGCCTGGTATTTCTTCGTGCTGCCGTCGCTGATGCTCAATTATCTGGGGCAGGGTGCGCTGGTGCTCGAGGACCCGGCGGCGATCCAGAACCCGTTCTACATCGGCGTGCCCGAGTGGGGGCGCTGGCCGATGATCGTGCTCGCCACCTGCGCGACCGTCATCGCCTCGCAGGCGGTGATCACCGGCGGCTTCTCGATCGCCCGCCAGGCGATGCAGCTGGGCTACATCCCGCGCATGCGCGTGCGCCACACCTCCAGCGACACCATCGGCCAGATCTACATCCCGGCGATCAACTGGGCGATGGCGATCGTGGTCATCGCCCTGGTGCTGACGTTCCAGACCTCGTCGAACCTGGCCGCGGCCTACGGCATCTCGGTGTCGATGACGATGCTGATCGACACCCTGCTGCTGGCCATCGTGGCGCGCGCGCTGTGGCCGCACTGGCGGCGCTGGGTGCTGCCGCTGTGCGGCGTGTTCCTGGTCATCGACATCGCCTTCGTGATCGCCAACGGCGCCAAGGTCCTGCAGGGCGCGTGGTTCCCGCTGGTGCTGGGCGTGACGCTGTTCACCCTGCTGCGGACGTGGCGGCGCGGCCGCCAGCTGCTGCACGAGGAAGTGCAGCAGCACGGCATCCGCATCGAGAGCTTCATTCCGGGGCTGATGCTCGCCCCGCCGGTGCGCGTGCCGGGCACGGCGGTGTTCCTCACCAGCGACCGCGGCATCGTGCCGCACGCGCTGATGCACAACCTCAAGCACAACAAGGTGCTGCACGAGCGCAACGTGTTTCTCACCGTCGAGACGCTGACCGTGCCCTATGCGCACCGCCGGCTGAAGATCGAGCAGATCGGCGACGGCTTCCATCGCATCGTGGTGCGCTTCGGCTTCATGGAAACGCCCGACGTGCCGCTGGCCTTGATGCAGTGCAGTGACGTCGCCGAGGACGTCTGCATCGACCCGATGGACACCACGTACTTCACCAGCCGCGAAACCGTCGTCGCCGCGGCGCGCCCCGGCATGGCGCTGTGGCGCGAGCGGCTGTTCGCGCTGTTGCATCGGAACGCCGCGCCGGCCTCGGGCTTCTTCCGCATTCCCGGCAACCGCATCGTCGAGCTGGGCACGCACGTCGAGATCTGAGCAGCGCGTCGGCCGCGTGGCTTTACTCGGCCGAGTGCCGCGAACGTCTCACGGCGAGGAACGCCAGCGGCGCGATGCGGGCGGGATACCGGTGCGCGGCAATGCGCGGCGCGTGGCCGGACAGCGTGGCACTCGCGCAGTCCGGGAGACGCGTCGCCACGCCGGCGCCGCCCCGGTGGCCCGGGGCGACGCCGACGATTCAAGTCCACAGCCCCGCCGCCGCTAACGGAGTTCGATGCCTCCGAACCGCGCAGGCCCGCATGACCGTGCTCCCGCCGATCGTCCCGAGTTCGCCCCTGCCGCAGCGCGTGCTGCTGGTGGAGAACTCGCGTGCCTACGTCCGTGCGGTGGCCGAGGCGATCGAGCAGCAGCTCGAGCTGCCGGTGATGGTGGCCTCCACCCTGGCCGAAGCCCGGACCCTCCTCGATCGTCACGACGACTGGTTTCTCGCCCTGACCGGCCTGGTACTGGCCGACGGGCAACGCGAGAACGTGGTCGACTGCTTCCTCGAACGCGGCCTGCCGACCGTGGTGGTGACCGGCGTCTACGACGAGGTCCTGCGCGACCGCATGCTGCGGCGGCGGGTCATCGACTTCGTGCTCAAGAGCACGCCGGGCAGCCTCGACTACATCGTCTGGCTGGTGAAACGGCTGGAGCGCAACCGGCGCATTTCCGCGCTGGTGGTCGACGATTCGCCGTCCGCGCGCCTGCACACGTCCGGTCTGCTCGAAACCTACGGCTACCGGGTGGTGCAGGCCGCCGACGGCGCATCCGCGCTGCATGCGCTGGAGCGCGATCCGACGATCCGCCTGGCGCTGGTCGACCAGGAGATGCCCGGCATGCAGGGCGTCGAGCTGACCCGGCGGCTGCGCGCGCTGCGCGCGCGAGACCGGGTCGCGGTGATCGGCGTGTCCGGCAGCGGCGATGCCGACCTCGTCGCGCGCTTCCTCAAGAGCGGCGCCAACGATTTCCTGCGCAAGCCGTACTCGCGCGAGGAATTCTTCTGCCGCGTGTCGCAGAACGTCGACCAGCTGGAGCTGATCGGCAGCCTGCAGGACCTGGCCACGCGGGACTTCCTCACCGGGCTGCCCAACCGGCGCCACTTCCTCGAACAGGCCGAGCGCCTGGTGCCGCAGCTGCAGGCCGCGACGCGTCCGCTGGCGATGGCGATCCTCGACATCGACCACTTCAAGCGCATCAACGACGGCTGGGGCCACGAAGCCGGCGACCACGCGCTGCGCGGGGTGGCGGCGGCGCTGTCGGCGCATGCGCGTCCGCAGGACCATGTCGCGCGCTTCGGCGGCGAGGAGTTCTGCCTGCTGGTGCCGGATCTCGATGACGGCGCGCTGGACGATTATTTCAACGGTCTGCGCCAGCGGATCGAGCATCTCGACGTGCATACGCCGGGCGGCGATCTGCGTATGACCGTGAGCATCGGCGTGCGGACGGCCGCCGGCAACGACGATCTGCACTGTCTGCTGGCCGAGGCGGACCGGCGGCTGTATCTCGCCAAGGCGGGCGGCCGCAACCGGGTGGTGGCCGCCGGCTGAGCGGCGCCGGCGATCGCCGGATGGCTTCGCCGCGCGGGCGGTGAAGCGGCACGCGGCCTCGGATGAACGGCGCGTCGCTGCGGCGCCGTGCACGGAAGCCCTCGCGGCGTGGGTTTTCCCGCCGGCGTCCCCATCTGACCGGCATGGCCACACAGTCTCCCCGCATTCCGTACTCCGTCCTCGACCTCGCGCCCGTCACCGAAGGCAGCACGCCGGCCGAGTCGTTCGCCCGTTCGCTCGATCTCGCCCGGCACGCCGAGGCGCTCGGCTACCGCCGCTACTGGCTGGCCGAGCACCACAACATGCCCGGCATCGCCAGCGCGGCGACCGCGGTCCTGATCGGGCACATCGCCGGCGGCACCTCGACGATCCGCGTGGGGTCGGGCGGGGTGATGTTGCCCAACCACGCGCCGCTGCAGGTGGCCGAGCAGTTCGGCACCCTGGCTTCGCTGTATCCGGGGCGGATCGACCTCGGCCTCGGCCGCGCGCCCGGCACGGACCAGGCCACGACCAAGGCGCTGCGGCGCTACTACGCCGGCGCCGACGCGTTTCCGTCCGACGTGATGGAGCTGCTGCGCTATTTCGAACCCGCCCAGCCCGGACAGCCGGTGCAGGCGGTGCCCGGCGCCGGGCTCGACGTGCCGGTGTGGATCCTCGGCTCGAGCCTGTTCGGCGCCGGCCTCGCGGCGACGCTCGGCCTGCCGTACGCGTTCGCCTCGCACTTCGCGCCGGCGGCGATGTCGGAAGCGCTGGCGCTGTATCACCGCGACTTCTGTCCGTCCAAGCATCTGCGCCAGCCGCACGCGATGCTCGCGCTCAACGTGGTGGCGGCCGATACCCGCGCCGAGGCGCAGCGGTTGTTCACGACGCAACAGCAGAGCTTCGTGCGCCTGCGCCGCGGGACGCCGGGCCTGATTCCGCCGCCGATCGACGACATCGAAGCGTTCTGGACGCCGCCCGAAAAGGCGATGGTCGCCCAGTCATTGGCGTGCTCGGTGGTCGGCGATGCGGACGATGTGCGCCAGGGCATTGCCGATTTCGTCGCCCGCCACCGCCCGGACGAACTGATGCTCACCGCCAACATCTTCGATCACGACGCCCGCCGACACAGCTTCGCGCTGGCGGCAGACGCGATGGGCTGACGCCGCGCACGGTCGGCTGCCGGCCCACCACCGCATCGCGTGCCGGCGCGCCGGCGCAGCGTGTATCGTCCCGGGCAGACCGCCGAAGGATCAGCATGGCGCCCGTTTCCCGTTTGCCCGCGCTCGAAATCCTGCGCGGGATCGCCATCCTCGGGACGTTGGCAACCAACGTCTGGGTTTTCATGCATCCCGCCGGGTTCTGGGGCGAGCTTCACGGTCCGCTGCCGGACGGACTGCTGGAGAGCGGCCTGCGGCAGCTGTCCACCGGCAAGTTCCTCGGCCTGCTGTCGATCATGTTCGGCGTCGGGCTGGCCATGCAGCAGCGCGCGGCGGACGCGGCGGGACAACGCTGGCCCGGTGGGTACACCTGGCGCGCGGTATTGCTCTTTCTCGACGGGCTGCTCAATTACTACCTGGTGATCGAGTTCGACGTGCTGATGGGCTACGCGATCAGCGGTTTCGTGGTGGCGTGGCTGCTGCGTACCGGCGAGCGCTCGCAACGGACGTGGATGCTGGGGCTGGCGATGGTCCACTTCCTGCTGCTGACCCTGCTCGCTCTGGCGATGCTGGCATTTCCGCTGGCGGACACGGCCGCAAGCCCCGCGGCCTTCGCCCGCTCGATGGAGTGGAACCCGTACCGGGACGGCAGCTGGTGGGATCTGGTGCGATTCCGCGCCGGACACCTCCTCGACTTCCGGTTGATCGAGCCGGTGATGATCCTGCCGATGACGGTCGCGCTGTTTCTGCTCGGCGCGACACTCTTCCGTTCGGGCGTGTTCGATCCGGACGGTGCCCCCTTGCGCAAGCGTCTGCTCGTGCTGGGCGCGGCCGGCTGGGCGCTCGATATGGCGATCGGCGTCTTCGCGGCCGATGCGGTGTGGCTCTACACCCGGTGGGGAACCGCGGTGCTGGTGTCCCTGGGCATCCTGGCGCTCGTCGCCGGGTTCTATCTCGCGCGTCCCGTGCCCGGCTGGCTGGGGCGACGCCTGTCCGAAGTGGGCCGCGTGGCGTTGAGCGCCTACGTGCTCCAGAACCTGCTGGCCTCCGCCGTCTGCTACGGCTGGGGATTCGATCTGGCCGGACGCGTCGCGGAATCGCAGCGGGTCGGGGCCACGGTGCTGCTGTATCTCGCGCTTTGTCCGCTGATCATGCTGGCCGCGCATGTGTGGTTGCGCCATTTGCGACGCGGGCCGCTGGAAATGCTGTGGAACGTCTCGCACCGGCGGCTGGCCGGCGGATCGGCGCAGGCCGCGGGTACCGCATAATGCGTGCATGACCGCAGACCGCATCATCGACGCAGACGCCACTCGCGAGGACGACGCCGTCGAGGCCAGCATCCGCCCGCAGCGGCTGGACGACTATCTCGGCCAGCAGCCCGTGCGCGAGCAGATGGACATCTTCATCCAGGCCGCGAAGCAGCGGCGCGAGGCGCTCGATCACGTGCTGATCTTCGGGCCGCCGGGCCTGGGCAAGACCACGCTCAGCCACGTGATCGCCAACGAACTGGGCGTCGCCTTGCGCGTGACGTCCGGGCCGGTGATCGAGAAGGCCGGTGACCTCGCCGCGCTGCTGACCAACCTGCAGCCGCACGACGTGCTCTTCATCGACGAGATCCACCGCCTCTCGCCCGTGGTCGAGGAAGTGCTGTATCCGGCGATGGAGGACTTCCAGCTCGACATCATGATCGGCGAGGGGCCGGCGGCCCGCTCGATCAAGATCGACCTGCCGCCCTTCACCCTGATCGGCGCCACCACGCGCGCGGGCCTGCTGACCGCGCCGCTGCGCGACCGTTTCGGCATCGTGCAACGGCTGGAGTTCTACAGCACGGAAGAGTTGACCCGCATCGTGCGCCGTTCGGCGCAGATCCTCGGCCTGTCGTGCGAAGGCGATGGCGCGGCCGAGATCGCCAGGCGCTCGCGCGGCACGCCGCGCATCGCCAACCGCCTGCTGCGCCGCGTGCGCGACTATGCCCAGGTCAAGGCCGGTGGACGCATCGACCGCGAGGTCGCGCATGCCGCGATGCAGATGCTCAAGGTCGACCCTGAGGGCTTCGACGAACTCGACCGGCGCCTGCTGCATCTGATCATCGAGAATTTCGACGGGGGGCCGGTCGGTGTCGAGTCGATGGCCGCGGCGTTGAGCGAGGAGCGGGGCACGCTCGAGGATGTCATCGAGCCCTATCTGATCCAGCAGGGCTTTCTGGTGCGCACCGCGCGCGGCCGGATGGCCACGACCAAGGCCTGGCGCCATCTCGGTCTCGAACCGCGCCGCGCACCCGATCCGGCGCTGCCCGGCAGTCTGTTCTAGCATCCGCGACCGGGCATCCGGCCCGCGTCGCCCCATCAAGGAGTGCCTGGTGAGCGACCTCGAAATCCGCTCCGGCGGTTCGCCTCTATTCAGTTGGCCGACACGCGTCTACTGGGAAGATACCGACGCGGGTGGTGTCGTCTACCACGCGCAGTACGTGGCTTTCATGGAACGCGCGCGCAGTGAATGGTTACGTGCGCACGGTCATGGTCAGGCCTCGCTGCGCGACCTGCACGGCACGGTATTCGCGGTGCGGGCGATGCGGATCGATTTCCGCGCGCCTGCCCGGTTGGACGACGCCCTGCAGATCGGTGTGGTGTTGCGCCAGTGCCGGCGCGCCAGCGCGGTGTTCGTGCAGGAAATCCGCCGCGACGGCGACCTGCTGGTCGACGCCGAGGTGCGCGTGGCGGCGTTGTCGGCAGCCGATTTCCGGCCGAAGGCGATCCCCGATGCGCTGTTTGCCCAACTCAAGTCACTCGAAACGTCAGCGGAGTAAGCCTGGATGACCCCAATGCCCGTGTTGTTGCAGTCCGCCGCCCAGGTGCAGGCGCTGCCCGAAGAGGCCGCCGCAGGCGCGACCGAACTGGCGAACACCGGGGCCGCAGCGGCCGCGACCGCGCCGCTGCCCAACGATCTGAGCATCCTCGAACTGATCCTGCACGCGTCGATTCCGGTGCAGATCGTGATGCTGCTGCTGCTGTTCGCGTCGATCTCGTCGTGGGTCATCATCTTCCGCAAGAAGCGCATGCTCGACCGTGCCGAGAAGGAAGCCGACCGCTTCGAGGAGCGCTTCTGGTCGGGCGCCGAGGTCGGCAAGCTCTATGCGTCGGCGACCGAGCGCAATCGTGAGATCGAGGGGCTCGAGGCGATCTTCGAAGCCGGCTATCGCGAGTACTCGCGCCAGCGGCAGCGCCGCGGCATCGACAGCCGCACCCAGCTCGAAGGCGCGCAGCGCGGCATGCGCGTGGCCGGCTCGCGCGAGCTCGACGGACTCGAGCGCAATCTCGAATACCTCGCCAACGTCGGCTCGATCGCGCCGTACGTGGGCCTGCTCGGTACCGTGTGGGGCATCATGATCTCCTTCCACGGCCTGGCCAACGTCAAGGAAGCGACGATCGCCACCGTGGCCCCCGGTATCTCGGAAGCGCTGATCGCGACCGCCATGGGTCTGTTCGCCGCGATTCCCGCGGTCTGGGCCTACAACCGGTTCGCCACCAAGGTCGAGCGCATCGCCTCACGCTACGAGGCCTTCTCCGACGAGTTCTCCTCGATCCTCGAGCGCCAGAGCGGCACCGACTGAAGCCCCGCGGCGCGCTGCCGCGCCGCGGGACCGTCCACGTACCCGGATTCCGCCATGTCGTCGATCTCCCTTCGCCGTTCCAAGCGGCGCAAGCTCAAGAACGAAATCAACGTCGTGCCCTACATCGACGTGATGCTGGTGCTGCTGATCATCTTCATGGTCACCACGCCGCTGATGAACCTGGGCACCGATATCAATCTGCCGGACTCGCGCGCGATGTCGCTCGGCTCGCCGCAGGACCCGGTCGTGGTCAGCGTCTATCCCGACGGTGCGCTGGCGTTGATGGTCGAGCAGCAGAACACCTCGGTCACCCGCGAGGACCTGGTGGCGCGCCTGCGCGGCATCCACACGCAGAATCCTGACGCCACCATCCTGGTGCGCGGCGACGGCGCGGCCAGCTACCAGCTGATCATGAACGCCATCGACTCGATCAACGAAGCCGGCATCACCCGCGTCAGCCTGATCAGCCGCCCCGCGGAGGGCGCGAACTGAATGCGTGAGTCGCCGGCCGACAACACGATTGCGATCGGGCTTTCGATCCTGGTCCATGTGCTGCTGTTCGGGCTGATCCTGCTCGGCGCGCTGTGGAATGCCTCCTCGCGCCCGGAATCGGCAGCCGGCTCGCCGGTCTCGGCCGACATCATCGATCCCAACGCGCTCAGCGCCGCCGACCAGCGTGCACTCGCCAGTCGCCCGGAGCCGCTGCCCGAACCTGCGCCCGAACCGACGCCGGAGCCGGTCGTCGAGCCTGCGCCGCGGCCGCTGCCCGAGCCGATCGACGAGCCCGTGCCATCGCCGCCGCAGCCTCTGCCCGAGCCGCGCCCTGAAGACGCCGTCGCGCCGCGCCAGCCGCAGCTGCAGGAAGTGGTGCCCAAGCCCGACACCGAGTCCCAGGCCGCCGTGCGCCGTGATGCGCTCGCCGCCGAACAGCGCGAACGCGAGCAGGAAGAAAAACGCCGCCAGGCCCAGGTGGAACTCGCCGAGCAGCAGAAGCAGCAGGAGGCCGACGAGAAGCGCCGGCTCGCCCGTCAGGAGCTGGAGAAGATCCGCGCCGAGCGCGAGCGCACCGAGCGTCAGGCCCGTCAGGCCGAGGAGCGCCTGAAGCAGATCGCCGATCGCGAGGCCCGTCAGGCCTCGGAACGCGCCGCTGCGGCCGCCTCCAGCGCCAGCCCGCCGCCCGGCCGGCCCGATGGCGACAGCGGCCTGGCCGCGAAGTACGCCGCCGCGATCCAGGAAGCCGTCCGGCGCAACTGGCGTCGTCCGGACAACATCCCGCTCGGGCAGGTCTGCCGGATGTACATCACCCAGCTGCCGGGCGGCGAGGTGATGAGCGTCGAGTTCGATGCCTCGTGCCCCTACGACGCCCAGGGCCGCCGCTCGGTCGAGGCGGCGGTGCGCGCGGCCGAGCCGCTGCCCTATGCCGGCTTCGAGCCGGTGTTCAATCGCAGGCTCAACTTCAACTTCCGCGCGCAGGATTGAGCGGGGCGCCGAGGCGCGCGCATCTCGTTGGGCAGTGCTGGCGGGACGGGATGACGAGCGCGATTCCACATGGATCGCCCCCGCTTGGGCGCGTGTCGTGGCGCTTTCGAATCGTACGGGTGATGGCGCCGCCGCACCCGCTGCCCTGCGGGGCGAAGCGCGTCCGCGCCGATGAGAGGTACGCGATCCCGTCCAGCGTCGCGGTCTGCCACCCGTTACGTGACCACGCTCTAGGCACGCCGCCGTCGCTGCGGTCCGCATCGCAGCATCCCGTTCACCCGCCACCCGCGATGATTGCGCTCTGATTCATCCTGACGCCCGGTGCAGCGGCCAAGCTTCCCGGGTTCACTTCCTCCTATCCCGGTAGCCCGATGAAACCCATTCTGATCCGTTGCCTGATGGCCCTGGTCGCACTGAGCCTGCCCATGCTCGCCAGCGCGCAGCAGCAGGGCCTGGAGATCGACATCACCGGCGGCAGCGCGCAGGCCATGCCGATCGCGGTCGTGCCCATGCCCTACCAGGGCAGTGCCGGCGCCCCCGACACCGACGTCGCCGCCGTCATCCGCGCCGATCTCGACCGCTCCGGCCAGTTCCGCACGCTGCCCGAACGCGACATCGTCGAGCGGCCCACCCGTGGCAGCGAGGTCCAGTACCCGACCTGGCGCGCGCTGCGCCAGGACTTCCTGGTCGTCGGCCGCATCGTCGACGCCGGCGGCGGCAGCTACCGGGTCGAGTACGAACTGTTCGACGTCGCCCGGCAGGAGCGCATGCTCGGCCTGGCGATGACCGCGCGTCCCAATGCGATGCGCGACGTCGCCCACCAGATGGCCGATGCGATCTACGAGAAGATCACCGGCGTGCGCGGCGCCTTCTGGACCCGCATCGCCTATATCACCCAGACCGGCGTAGGCCCGAGCGCGCGCTACGCGCTGGTGGTCGCCGATTCCGACGGTCACAACCCGCAGACCGTGGTGCGCTCCAACGAGCCGCTGATGTCGCCGGCCTGGAGCCCGGACGGGCGCCGCGTGGCCTATGTCAGCTTCGAGCGTGGCAATTCGGCGATCTACATCCAGGACATTTCGAGCGGCGGTCGCGAGCTGGTCTCGAGCTTCCGCGGCATCAACGGCGCCCCGGCGTTCTCGCCCGACGGCCGGCGTCTGGCCCTGTCGCTGTCGCGCAGTGGCAACCCCGAGATCTACGTGATGGACCTCGGCAGCAAGGCCCTGACCCAGCTCACCAACCATTTCGCCATCGACACGTCACCCTCGTGGGCGCCTGATGGCGGCAGCGTGTATTTCATCTCCGATCGCGGCGGTCGCCCGCAGGTGTACCAGGTGCCGAGCAGCGGCGGCAGCGCCACGCGCGTGACCTTCGAGGGCAGCTACAACGCCGACCCCAGCGTCTCCTTCGACGGCAAGAAAATCGCCGTGGCGCAGGGATCGGGCAACGTGTACCGTATTGCACTGCTGGATCGCAGTTTGGGGTCGCCCCGCTGGTCCACGCTGTCGCCCGGGTCGCTCGACGAATCGCCGAGTTTCGCCCCGAACGCCGGCATGGTCCTCTACGCGGCGCGTGAGGGGAGGAGAGGTGTGCTGTACTCGGTGTCTTCGGATGGCCGTGTGCGTCAGCGCCTCGTTCTCGCTGAAGGTGACGTCCGCGAGCCGGCATGGGGTCCGTTCCGGGAACAGCGCTGACGCTGCCTGCACGTGCCTATAACAATACTCATTGCCCCTGTTGACAGACTAAGACCAAGGACCGACGAGATGAAGACGACCACCCGTGTGTTGCTGGCAGCGCTGCTGTGCACCGCCGCCGTCGCGTGTTCCAAGAAGGTGAGGGAAGAAGCGCCGGTCGACACCGGCCCGTCGACCGGCACCGTCGCCCCGACCGCCCCGACCGCTGGCGCCTACGGCCCCAACGATCTGGACAGCGATGCCTGCCTGCGCCAGCGCGTGGTGTACTTCGACCTGGACCAGGACACCCTGCGTCCGGAGTTCCAGTCGATCATGGCCTGCCACGCCAAGTACCTGCGTGACCGCAGCTCGGCCCGCATCTCGCTGGAAGGTCACGCCGACGAGCGCGGCAGCCGCGAGTACAACCAGGGTCTGGGCGAGCGTCGTGGCAACGGCGTGTCCTCGGCGCTGCAGGCCAACGGTGGTTCGGCCGGCCAGCTGGCTGTCGTCAGCTACGGCGAAGAGCGTCCGGTCTGCACCGAGTCGAACGAGGATTGCTGGGCTCGCAATCGTCGCGTCGAGATCATCTACACCGCCCGCTGATGCAGTCGATGCGTCACTGGCTGGTGATTCCAGTTGCGTTCGCGGCGGCCCTCGTGGCCGCCGCGCCCGCGTTCGCGCAGCGGGCGAGTCTCGCTGACCGCGTGGCTGCGCTCGAAGCGCGCTCGAACGACACCAGCGCCAATATGGACCTGCTCAACCAGGTCACCCAGCTGCGACAGGAAATCCTGGCCCTGCGTTCGCAGGTCGAGGATCTGCAGCAGCAGAACGAACAGCTCAAGAACAGCAACCGCAGCCAGTACCTCGACATCGACGGGCGTCTGAATCGCCTCGAAGGTGGCGGCGGCACCGGTGGCGGTGGCGGAATGGAGTTGCCGGAAATCGGACGGAGTGCGGTCGAGTCCGCACCCCGCCCGGCGCCACCCACCGAGCGTCCGCCGACCGTGCACGGCACGCCCGGTCTGATCGCCGGTGTAGCCGACGAGCGCGCCGCCTACGACCAGGCATTCGATGCCCTGCGCAACGGCAACTACGCGGAATCCGCGAGGCGCTTCCAGGCTTTCCTCGATCAGCACCCGCAGGGCAGCTACGCGCCGAACGCGCTGTACTGGCTCGGCGAAAGCTACTACGTCACCCAGAATTACCCGCTCGCGGAAGAGCAGTTCCGCGCGCTGCTGCAGCGCTATCCCACCAGCGACAAGGCACCCGGCGCGCTGCTGAAGATCGGCCTGTCGCAGTACGGCCAGAGGGATCTCGACGCCGCCGAGACCACGCTCGCCCAAGTCGGCTCCCAGTATCCCGGCACCGATGCAGCACGCACGGCCGCGGACCGGCTACGCGCCATCCAGCTGTCGCGGCTGCGCTGACGTCGCCTGATCCATGACCGCCGTCGTGTCCGATGCGGTCGCCGCATCCGCCGCGACCGACCGTCTCAAGCTCACCGAAATCTTTCTTTCGCTGCAGGGCGAGGCACGTGACGCCGGCTGGCCGACCGTGTTCGTCCGGCTGACCGGCTGTCCGCTGCGCTGCACCTATTGCGACACCGCCTATGCGTTCCACGGCGGTGACTGGTGGTCGATCGACGACATCCTGGCCGACGTCGCCAGACACGGCGTGCGCCACGTCTGCGTCACCGGCGGCGAGCCGCTGGCGCAGAAGCGCTGCATCGGCCTGCTGCAGCGGCTGTGTGATGCCGGTTACGTCGTCTCGCTGGAGACCTCGGGCGCGATCGACATCGCCGCCGTCGACCCGCGCGTGAGCCGCGTGCTCGATATCAAGACGCCAGGCTCCAACGAGGTGCACCGCAACCTCTGGGACAACCTCGCGCTGCTGACCGCGCATGACCAGATCAAGTTCGTCATCTGCTCGCGCAGCGACTACGAGTGGGCGCGGGATCTGGTGCTGGCGAAGGGTCTCCACCGCATCTGCGATGTCCTGTTCTCACCCAGCAAGGGCGAGATCGCCGCGCGTGATCTCGCCGACTGGATCGTGGCCGACCGCCTGCCCGTGAAGTTCCAGATGCAGCTGCACAAGCTGCTGTGGAACGACGAACCCGGGCGCTGAGGCTGGCGATCGGGAATCGGCGATTCGGGTCTCGAACGCGCAGCATCCCGGCACCCGATGCGTTAGCGTTTCCCGAATCCCGAATCCCGAATCCCGAATCCCATGAAAAAAGCCGTCGTCCTGTTGTCCGGAGGCATGGACTCCGCCGCTGTCGTCGCAATGGCCCGAGAACAGGGCTTCGCCGTGCATGCGCTGAGCGTGCGCTACGGCCAGCGGCACACCTCCGAACTGCTGGCTGCCGACCGCGTTGCGGCCGCGCTCGGCGTGGCGGCCCACAAGACCGTCGACGTGGACCTGCGCGCGTTCGGCGGCTCCGCGCTGACCGACGACATCGAAGTGCCCGAAGCCGGCGGGGCCGGTATTCCATCGACCTACGTGCCGGCCCGCAACACCATCATGCTGTCGCTCGCGCTCGGGTGGGCCGAGGTGCTGGGCGCGTCGGACATCTTCTGCGGCGTCAACGCGGTGGACTATTCCGGCTATCCCGATTGCCGACCCGAGTTCATCGACGCCTTCGAGCGTCTCGCCAATCTGGCGACCAAGGCCGGCGTCGAAGGTGCGGGCCTCCGCATCCATGCGCCGCTGCAGCACCTGGGCAAGGCCGAGATCGTGCGCGAGGGCGTGCGCCTGGGCGTGGATTTCGGCCTCACCGTCTCCTGCTACCGCGCCGATGCCGAGGGTCTGGCCTGCGGTCATTGCGACGCCTGCCGGTTGCGCGCCGACGGCTTCGCCGCCGCCGGCGTGGCTGATCCGACGCGCTATGTCGCGGAGCACGGCATCTGATCCCGACGCGCGTACGCCCACGCGTCTGCGCATGTGCGCGATGACTGGGCCCCGCTGAAGGCGCGCGCTCCCGACGATGCCGTCACGCGCTGCGACGTTAGGGTGGGCGCCTCTCTTCCGGACGATTCCTCATGGCCCTGACCGACGACCAGCTGCGCATCCTGCGCGACATCGAGCACACCACGCCGATTTCCGACGGCGACACCGACTGGGCCGTGCATGCCGGCTACGCCGCGCTGGCCGAGGATGGCGACATCGATCTCACCCAGACCGGGCGCGAGGCGCTGGCCGCTGACAAGCGTTGATGACAGAGGCCGCGCACGCGGTTTAAACAGCGCATCGCGTCTTCCGAAAACCAAGGGCGCTGGATTACCGCTTTCGCGGGAATGACGGTCAAGAGCGGAGTTGTTCAGACCTTTCCTGAGACTGCGGCTCCGTACGACATCGCTTCCCCCATGGATGCCGGTTCGGGCGCACCGCGAGACGCGAATCCACGAAATCGCTACAATGACGGCCCCTCGCGGCCCGCTTTTCGGGCCCGGGCTGCGGCGGACACGCCGCAGACCTTGTGGAAGCACGGGCGCATCACGCGCCTGTCGCACTCGCAAGGCCATCCAGTTTCGGGTCGTTAGCTCAGTCGGTAGAGCATCGGACTTTTAATCCGCTGGTCGATGGTTCGAATCCATCACGACCCACCAGCTCCAGCAGTCAGGACGTGTTCGCGGGCGTCGGCACTTGTCGACAAGGGCTGCGAAGACCGGGCGCACGCTTCGTGCGTTTACACGCGCAGCCTAACTGCCCACTCGGCTGTGCTACGCGCCCAGCGGACTCGGCGCTCACTCACCGGTCGGACACGCTGTTTGCCTGTACGCATCGGCGGACTCAGGCAATCCGATACTCCAGCCCCGCCTCGTCGATGAAGACGTGCGCTTCGTGCGGGTGGCCGCGCAAGGTGCCGGGGAGCACGGCATCGGGGGTTTCCAGTTCCCAGCGGTCGTTGCGGAAGAAGAGGGTGCCGACGACGGTCTCGCGTCGCTCCTCGCGCTCGCCATTGGGCCGAAAGATGGCGTAGGTGTTCTGCATGATCGGGTCCTCGTCGACGGGATACGGCGTCCACGATAGGGCGCGGTCCCGTGTCGGAGGCGTCATGGACCCCGCCGTGTCGCACGGCGGGGCTGCATCGGGCGGGCCCGCTCAGTCCGCGTCGAGCACCGTTTCCAGCACCGCGTCGCCGTAGCGCTCCAGCTTGCCGGCGCCCACGCCGCCGATGCCGCCGAGCTGGCCGTGGCTGATCGGGCGCTGGCGGGCGATCTCGCGCAGCGTGGCGTCGTGGAAGATCACGTAGGCCGGCACGTTCTGCTCGCGCGCCAGGCGGCCTCGCAGGGCGCGCAGCGCTTCGAACAGGGGGCGGTCGGCCGGTGCGAGGTCGATGTCGGCGCCGGTCGCCGCGCGGGTGGTGCGTGTGCGTTCCTTGCTGTTCGTCGGCTTGCGCAGCATCACCTGCGTGGTGCCCTTGAGCACGCCGCGGCTGGCTTCGGTCAGGCGCAGGCCGCCGTAGCCCTCGGCATCGACGTCGAGCAGGCCCTGCGCGACCAGCTGGCGCAGTACGCTCTTCCATACGCGTGCATCGATGTCGCTGCCGAGGCCGTAGGTGCTGAGCTGGTTGTGGCCGAACTGGCGGATGCGTTCGCTTTCGCTGCCGCGCAGGATGTCGATGATGTGCGCGGCGCCGAAGCGCTGGCCGCTGCGGTACACGCAGCTCAGTGCCTTCTGCGCGGGCACGGTGGCGTCCCAGGCATCCGGCGGGTCCAGGCAGTTGTCGCAGTTGCCGCAAGGCTGGCCGGCGCCCTTGGCCGCGTAGTCCTCGCCGAAGTTCGCCAGCAGCACCTGGCGCCGGCAGCGCATGGTTTCGCAGTAACCGACCAGCGCGTCGAGCTTGCGATGCTCGAGCCGCTTGCGCTCCTCGCCCGATTCGCTCTGCTCGATCATCTGCCGCAGCAGCACCAGATCGCCGAGGCCGTAGCACATCCACGCATCGGCCGGCTCGCCGTCGCGGCCGGCGCGGCCGGTTTCCTGGTAGTAGCCCTCGATCGATTTCGGCAGGTCGGTGTGGGCGACGAAGCGCACGTCGGGCTTGTCGATGCCCATGCCGAAGGCGATCGTCGCCACCACCACCACGCCCTCGCTGCGCAAGAAACGGCGCTGGTTGGCGGCGCGCAACTCGGCGTCCATGCCGGCGTGGTAGGGAATCGCGTCGATGCCCTGGCCTGCCAGGTACTCGGCGGTCTCCTCGACCTTGCGCCGCGACAGGCAGTAGACGATGCCGGCCTCGCCGCGATGCGCCTGCACGAAGTCGAGCAGCTGGCGCTTCGCGTTCTCCTTCTGGACCACGGTGTAGCGGATGTTAGGCCGGTCGAACGAGCTGACGAAGCGACGCGCGTCCTCGAGCTGCAGCCGCTCGGCGATCTCGCGCTGGGTCGGCGGGTCGGCGGTCGCGGTCAGCGCGATCCGCGGCACCTGTGGCCAGCGCTCGTGCAGGATCGTCAGCTCGCGGTACTCGCGGCGGAAGTCGTGGCCCCATTGCGACACGCAGTGGGCCTCGTCGATGGCGAACAGGGCCAGCGGGGCGCGGTCGAGCAGCGACAGGAAGCGCGGCGTAAGCAGGCGCTCGGGCGCGACGTAGAGCAGGTCCAGCTCGCCGGCCAGCAGCTCGCGTTCCACCCGCTGCGCGGTCTCGGCGTCGAGCGTGGAATTGAGGTAGGCCGCGCGCACGCCGGACTGCAGCAGGGCGTCGACCTGGTCCTGCATCAGCGCGATCAGCGGCGAGACGACGATCGCGACGCCGTCGCGCAGCAGCGCCGGCACCTGGTAGCACATCGACTTGCCGCCGCCGGTTGGCATCAGCACGAGGGCATCGTGGCCGGCGGCCACGTGTTCGACGATGGCGGCCTGTTCGCCGCGGAAGGCGGCATGGCCGAACACGCGCTGCAGCGTGGCGAGCGCGTCGCCGGACGTGCCGGCAGGGGAAAGCGAAGACATGCGTCAAGGATACCGGCCGGTGCCCGATCCGGCACCGCATCGGGCTGTCAGAAGAGCCCCGGGGCTTTGCTAAGCTGCCGGCCTTCTGCACAGGACCTCCCGATGACACCGACTTCCGGCTCCGGCGGCATGGCGCTGCACACCAAGATGCTCATCGGGTTCGTCATCGGCACCGTCGCGGGCCTGGCGGCCAACTTCTACGGAGGCGATGCCGGATGGCTGGACGGCCTGGTGACCTATGTCGCCGATCCCGTGGGGCAGCTGTTCCTGCGCCTGCTGTTCATGCTGGTGATCCCGCTGGTGTTTTCGGCGCTTATCCTCGGCGTGGTCGAGATCGGCGATCCGGGATCGCTGGGCCGTATCGGCATCAAGACGCTGCTGTGGATCCTGGTGGTCACCACGATCGCGGTCACCATCGGCCTGGTGGCCGTGAACCTGTTCCAGCCCGGGCGCGGTATCGATCCGGCAGTCGCGCAGACCCTGCTCGAGGCCTCGAGCGACCGCGCGGCCGAAATCGCCGGCGCGCGCGAGGGCGTCTCGGGCATCCAGGTGCTGCTCAACATCGTGCCGCGCAACCCGGTGGATGCGGCCGCCCGCGGCGACCTGATCGCGGTGATGTTCTTCGCGCTGATGTTCGGCATCGCCGCCACCGTGCTGCGCACGCCCGGCACGCGCAGCTTCGTCGCCGCGGTGCAGGGCATCTACGACATCTGCCTGAAGCTGATCGGCTGGGTGATCGCGCTGGCGCCGTATGCGGTGGCCGCGCTGCTGTTCTCGATCACCGCGCGCCTCGGCGTGGACGTGCTGGTGCAGCTGGCGCGGTTCGTCGGCACGGTGATCGCGGCGCTCGGCTTCCACTTCCTGGTGGTGATCCCGATCCTGCTGTGGATCTTCGGGCGCATGAGCCCACTGACCTTCTTCCGCGGCGCCCAGCCGGCGCTGCTGACGGCGTTCTCCACGTCCTCGTCCAGCGCCACGTTGCCGACCACGCTCAAGGTCACCGAGGAGAATCTCGGCGTGCCGCGCCGGGTGGCGCGTTTCGTCTGCACGCTGGGCGCGACCGCCAACATGAACGGTACGGCGCTGTTCGAAGGCATCACGGTGCTGTTCCTGGCGCAGTTCTTCGGCGTCGAACTGGGCATGGGGCAGCAGGTGCTGATCCTGCTGCTGTGCATCCTCGGCGGCGTGGGTGCGGCCGGTGTGCCGGGCGGCTCGCTGCCGGTGATCGCGATGATCCTGGCCATGTTCGGCATTCCGCCCGAGGGCATCGGCCTGATTCTCGGTGTGGACCGCCTGCTCGACATGTGCCGCACCGTGGTCAACATCGGCGGCGACATGGCCGGTTCGGTGGTGATCGGACGGTCGGAGCCGGCCGACGTACCCGGCGCGGACCTTGATGCGGACCTGGCCCGGACGGAACCGCGCACGCTCTAGTCGTGCGCGGACGCGCCACCGGGCAGCGCGGTAGCAGGCATGGGACAATGCCGGACTCCCGTCCGCTGCCGCCCGTCCACGAGCCCATGACCACGCCGACCCGCCGCGAACTCGCCAACGCCATCCGTTTCCTCGCCATCGACGCCGTCGATGCCGCCAAGTCCGGCCATCCCGGCATGCCGATGGGCATGGCCGACATCGCCGAAGTGCTGTGGAACGACCACCTCAGCCACAACCCGGCGAACCCGCAGTGGTTCAACCGAGACCGCTTCGTGCTGTCGAACGGCCACGGCTCGATGCTGCAGTACGCGCTGCTGCATCTCTCGGGCTACGACCTGCCGCTGGAAGAGCTGAAGAACTTCCGCCAGCTGCACAGCAAGACCGCCGGCCATCCGGAGCGCCACGAAACGCCGGGCGTCGAGACCACCACCGGCCCGCTGGGCCAGGGCTTCGCCAACGCGGTCGGCTTCGCGCTGGCCGAGCGCCTGCTCGCGCAGCGCTTCAACCGTCCGGACTTCGCGATCGTCGACCACCGCACCTGGGTGTTCATGGGTGACGGCTGCCTGATGGAAGGCATCTCGCACGAGGCCGCGTCGCTGGCCGGCACGCTGGGCCTGGGCAAGCTGGTCGCGTTCTGGGACGACAACCGCATCTCGATCGACGGCAACACCGAGGGCTGGTTCACCGACGACACCCCGGCGCGTTTCGAGGCCTACGGCTGGCGCGTGGTGCGCGACGTCGACGGCCACGATGCCGACGCCGTCACGCGCGCGATCGCCGATGCCACGGCGCATGACGACAAGCCGGTGCTGGTGTGCTGCCGCACGACGATCGGCTTCGGTTCGCCCAACCGCGCCGGCAAGGAGTCCTCGCACGGCGCGCCGCTGGGCAAGGACGAATCCGACGCCACGCGCGCCGCGCTGGGCTGGGCGCATGGGCCGTTCGAGGTCCCGCAGACCTTGCGCGATGCCTGGGATGCGGTGGAGGCCGGCAAGCGCCGCGAAGCCGAATGGAACCAGCAGTTCGAGGCTTACCGGGCGAAGTATCCGGAGCTGGCGGCCGAGTTCGAGCGCCGCATGCAGGGCACGCTGCCCGAGGGCTTCGAGGCCGAGGCGGATGCCTTCATCGCCAGGCTGCAGAGCGAGGGGCCGACCATCGCCTCGCGCAAGGCCTCGCAGATGTCGATCGAGGCGTTCGCACCGCTGCTGCCGGAAATCGTCGGCGGCTCGGCCGACCTCGCGCATTCCAACCTCACGCTGTGGAAGGGCAGCACCTCCGCGGCCAGCACCGATGCCAACGCGAACTACGTCTATTACGGCGTGCGCGAGTTCGGCATGAGCGCGATCGCCAACGGCCTGGCGCTGCACGGCGGTTTCATTCCGTTCGACGCGACCTTCCTGGTCTTCAGCGATTACGCGCGCAACGCGGTGCGCATGAGCGCGCTGATTCCGGCGCACGCGATCCATGTCTATACGCACGATTCGATCGGCCTCGGCGAAGACGGCCCGACCCATCAGCCGGTCGAGCATCTCGCCTCCTTGCGCTACATCCCGAACAACGACGTGTGGCGCCCCTGCGACGCGGTCGAATCGGCGGTGGCGTGGAAGTCGGCGATCACGCGCAAGGACGGCCCGAGCTGCCTGGTCTTCTCGCGCCAGAACCTCACCCATCAGCCGCGCGAGGCTGCGCAGGTGGCGGCGATCGCGCGCGGCGGTTACGTGCTCAAGGATTCGGTCGGCACGCCGGAGATCATCCTGATCGCGACGGGGTCCGAGGTCGGCATCGCGACGCAGGCGGCCGAGCAGCTGGGCGATAACGTGCGCGTGGTGTCGATGCCGTCGACCGACGTGTTCGACCGCCAGGACCCGGCGTACCGCGAATCGGTGCTGCCGAACGCCGTCCGCAAGCGCGTCGCGATCGAGGCCGGCGTCACCGGTTTCTGGCGCGCCTACGTGGGCCTGGACGGTGCGGTCATCGGCATCGACAGCTTCGGCGCCTCGGCCCCGGCGGACAAGCTGTACACGCACTTCGGCATCACGGTCGAGAAGATCGTCGAGGCGGCGAAGTCGCTCTGACCGGCGCGTTCGGCCGATTCAAGGCGTGAACGAAAAAGCCCGCGAAAGCGGGCTTTTTTGTGGGTGGTGTGGCCGCGAACGCTCAACCCGGGCGGATCTCGCCGTTAGCCCCATGTAGAAGCGCGCTTGCGCGCGATCGGCGATCGGCGTTCCCGCAAATGCCCCGTTCGCGCGTAAGCGCGCGCCTGCACGGATTCGTCAGGCCTTGGGCAGATCGTGCTTGCTGCCACCCCGGCAGTGTGGCGAATCGGGTACCTGCACTTCGGCGGCCCATTCCTCGGGCGTGAACGTGTGCAGCGCCAGCGCGTGGATCTGCTGCATCTGCGCACCGAGCGCGCGGTACACCGCCTGGTGCCGCTGCAGCGCACGCTTGCCGTCGAATTCCGCGCTGACCACCACCGCCTTGTAGTGCGTTTCCAGCCCGCGGCTGTGCATGTGGCTCTCGTCCTGCACGTCCAGATGCGTGGGCTGCAGCGCGGCGAGGGCGTCGCGGAGCTGGTCGGCGCGGGTGGTCATCGTCGGATCCTGCGGAAGCGTCGTCGAACGAGATGGAGGCGTGCGCCGCGATCGCAAGTCGTGGCCGCGGTCATGCGGCGGACGTCGGCTCGACCACGTCGTCCGGCGCGTCACGCGCGGTGCGGCGCAGGCCCAGCGACACCAGCCGTGCCATCAGGTGCTCACCGAGGCCACTGGGCGCCTGCAACTGCATGCGTGCGAGCGCCGGCGTGTCGTCGCCGATGCCCGCACGCAGCGCATCGAACACCGTCGCCAGCTTGCCCCGGCGGGTTGCGGTCTGTGTGCGCAGCCAGGCCAGCGCGCGCAGCAGGCGTTGTTCGACGACATCGAAATCGCTGCCCAGCGGATAGTCGGGCAAGGTGCCGTCGCGGCGCAGCGGGGCGAGCGCGTCGCGCAGCTGCTCCGGCGTGTTGCGCGCCCACGCGCCGGGCGCGACGAAGCGCGGGTCGAGTTTGCGCGCATCGCGGGCGCGGGCCAGCAGGTCGGCCTGCGAGGCGGCGTCGGCGATGCGCGCCATCGCGATCACGCAGTCCTCGTCGGTGGCGCCGCGGATGTCGGCGATGCCGTATTCGGTGATGTAGAGGTCGCGCAGATGGCGCGGAATCGTGGTGTGCCCGTAGTTCCAGCGGATGTTGGACTCGCGGCCGCCGGCGGTGGGCCGCACCGCGCGCAGCATCAGCACCGAGCGGGCATCGGGCAGGGCATGGCCCATCGCGACGAAGTTGTATTGCCCGCCGACGCCCGAGACCACGCGGCCGTCGTCGAGCCCGTCGGACACCGCGGCGCCGAGCGCGGTCGCCATCATGCAGCTGTTGAAGAACCGCGCATCGCGGCGCTGCAGGCGCTCCAGCCCTTCGTCGAGGCCGAAGAGTTCGTTGACCTCGCCGACGCGCTTCATGCCGATGCCGCGGCGCGTGTCGGGATCGAGATCGCGCAGCCAGGCATAGAAATCCGGCGAGCCGAGGTAGAACGCGCCGTGCAGGAACTCGCCGTCGCGCTCGATCAGTTCGTCGTCCAGCGCGCTGGTGGTGCCGGCGTTCGCGCGTCGCATCAACGCGGCCTTGTCGACGACCTTGCGCCGGATCACGCCGACCTCGACCAGCCGCTTGAAACCCTCGTTGATCATCTCGCTGCAGCCGTAGAGGCCGATGGCGAAGGGATCGAGCCCGCCGCTGGCGACCACCGCCGGATGCGTCGCGATGTCGGGATCGAGCGCGTGCAGCACGCGCCGGTAGGCGGCGTTGTCGGTATGGCGCAGGGCGAGCGCATGGCACATCGCGTCGGCCAGCGCGCCGATGCCGATCTGCAGCGTGCCGCCGTCGCGCACCAGGGCGCTGGCGTAGAAGCCGATCGCGTAGTCGGCATCCGACACCGGCTGGCGCGGCAGGCCGAACAGCTTCGGGTAGGGCGGAGGTGGCACGACGAGAACATCGAAAAACGCCGCATCCACCGCGGCGGCGCCGCCCAGCCACGGCAGTTCGGGATCGACCTCGCCGATCACCAGCGGTCTCGCGTGGCCGGCGGCTGCGAGCGCATCGATGGTGTCGAAGGTCAGATCGGTATTCGACGACAGCGAGAAGCGGGTGCCATCCTCGTTGGCGGCGACCTTCTGCACCAGCACGTTGACGCCGCGATCGGCCAGCGCGCGCGCCACGTGCGTGTAGTTGAGGCTGGCGTAGCGGCGCTGGGCCTGGCGCGAACCCAGCATCGCACCGGACTGCATGTAGAACTCCTCGACCGCGATGTGCGCGGGCAGGGCATCGCGGCGCATCGCGTCGACGTACTTCAGGCGCACGAAGTCCTCGCCGAAATGGCGTGCGGCGAACGGCCCGATGAAGCGGCCTTCGAGATCGTGGCCGCCGGTGGGCGGATCCAGCGACAGCGCGGTATAGAGCGTCATCGGCCGCGCGGCATCGGCCACGGCGGCGTCGTACAGGGCGTTGAGCAGGCGATGTGGCTTGCCGATGCCGAGCGGCGCGCCGACGTGCAGGGCGCCGTCGAAATGCGCACGGATGCGGCTGACGGCGTCTTCGAGGGAGGCGACGTAGGCGGTCATGGCGAAAGGATACGCAGCCGCACGTGAATAGGCAGCGGCACGGGTGGCGGATGGAGGAGTGCGGTGCGCTCGGCGCAAAGGCGGGCAAGCCCGTCGAGGCGACCTGCCCGTGACCGCAGGCGCTACGCGTTGGGGAATGATGCGGCGCTCATCACGCACCCCGGCAGTCACGGTCAGAGGCGGTGGTCGATGAAAGGGGTGGCGACGTGGCGGCACGACAGCATCACACGCGCAGCCAGGCGCGGGCCGAAACCCGCGCTCTGCGGTGGGCGGCGTGCTTCAGGCAGCGGGGGGGGCTCGGCGCGGCGCGATGCACGCGGATACCATCCGCATGCGGGGTGATCACCGTGTCCGTTTCGCTCGCAAGCAGGAGCAGCACCGTGCGAATCGGCACGTCGGTAAAGTTCATCGAGACGCGGCGTTGCAGATCCAGGCCGGGCTCGACCTCGAGCTCGACACTCCCGGCATTCGCAATCTGCTCCAGGATGTCGATGACGGGGTGATCGAGCACCAGCAGGTCGATCTGCCCGCGATCATTGATCACGGCATAGGGCGCGCCACGCACGAAACGGACGCGGCCGTCATCAATCTGCGCGCGCAATCCGGCATCGCGCGCGATCGCATCGAGAGCTTCGGCGGGCGCGAGTCCGGCGAGGTCACGCCGTGCCCGCGGCACGCGGGAGAGCGCCTCGGGATTCGCCAGCATCCATCCGCGCGCGGCCGCGGCGTCACGAGCGCGTTCGAGGGCGATCGTGTCCGGGCCACTCGTTGATGCATCGGCTGTCGGATCACTGTCCAGCACATCGGCGCCTGGCGCCGGTGTTTCCGGAGAGCATCCTGCCGCCATCGTGATCGCGGCCGACGCGACCAGGCACAACACGCTGCGTGATCGACATTGCATTCCAGACTCCCGATTGCGATCAGGCCCCCACATGGCCCCGCACGTAGGACTGTAGCGTGATGCCAGGCGTCGAGCATCGCGGGCTTGAATAGCGGCCGCCTCGAACGCGTGTCACCGCTCCATAAGAGCGGCCCGTGATTCCGGTCGTGCACGGTGCAAGGACGCTTCGGCCGGCGCGCGTCGTGGCGCCGGAAGCGTTCGGCGGTCGCTTGGAGGTCATAGAAGTGAGCGTTAATCGTGCAAGCCAGACTGCGCGTCGTGACTGTCGCCCGGGGCTCGGCGCGTCGATTCAGCGCACGCCCGGTGCCGGCGCCGCATCCCCGCCCGGCTCGGGCATGACCGCGACCGCATCGATCCGCCAATGCACCGCGCGCGCGGCGTCGCGCACGGCCTGGACCCCGGTGGCGCCGAGATGGCCGTCCTCGGTGGCCACATGGATCACCCCGGACAGGCGCAGGCCTTCCTCGTGGAACCGCACACGGCAGGCGCTCACGCCGCCGAGTGCACGCACCGCCTCGGCCACCTGTGCGGGCAGGTGATCGACGTCACGCCGGTCCACCTGCTGGGGCCGGGCATCGTGCATGTCGCGTACCGCGTTGCGCAGGTTGCGCACGCCGTCGCGCAGCACCTCGACCGAGATGAACATCGCAGCCGCGGCATCGGCCCACCACAGACCGAAGCCGATGCCGACGATGCCCGCGATGCCGGCAAGGGCCGTCATCCAGTCCGCCTTGTTCATGTCGGCGTCGGCGTGCAGCGGTTTGGAATCCAGGCGCCGTGCCAGCCGTACTTTGAGCCGGCCCAGGATCACCGGCGGCACACAGGAGACGGCCAGGGCCGCGATCATCACCCAGCCCTGCCAGATCACGCTGTCGCCGATCGTCACGGTACCGACGACGGGATGCGTGCGGGTGAGCAGCACGTGCAGCGAATCGAGCACCAGCAGCGCGCCCACGGCGGTCAGCGCGACCGAGGACGCGAGGAACGTGATGTCGAAGGCGCGCTCGCGCCCGTTGATATAGATGGCGTCGACGCCGCGCGCGCGGAAGTGCAGCGCGATCAGAAACGCGGCAGGCGGAAGCATGCTCAGCACGTCTTCGATCAGTGCGGTCTGCATCGCCTGGGAGCCGCCCATGGCCGCGTACATCATCACGGTGATCGCGCCGAGCAGGCCGAGCGACCACCAGCACAGGCGTGCCGCACGGCGCAGGTCCTCGAGTTGCGCAGGCCCCAGCGGCCGCGGGGTGCGCTCGGCGATGGCGTCGGATGCGTTGCTCATGGCGCCGCCCGGCGTGTCGCGTGCAGATGGCGGTCGACATCGAGCTGCCAGGCATTCTCGCCCGGCGGCAGGGCGAGCCGCCGCTCGGCGATGTGACCGCGCGCGTCGCGGACGTGGTACGGGCGCGACCAGCTCACGTCGGTCCAGGGCGAGTCCTCGCCGTGGCCGCCGACCACGATGTGCAGGCGGTGGTCCACCAGCGCCTGCATCAGCCGCTCGTGGCCGTCGACCACCCAGTCAATACGCAGATCACGCGTGGCGGCGAAGGCCTCGATCCGCGCGATCTCGCTGCCGTGCGGCGGGCCGTCGGGTTCGACCACGACGAACGGGGGATCGTGACTCACGCCCACCCGCATGGCATCGCGCGCCCGCGCGCTGCTTTCATGGGTATCGCGGGGGTACGGCCCGCAGCCCGCGAGCACGACGAGGACGACACACAGCCAGGCTCGGATCATGGCGCGGTTATCCGCTGCGTCCGGTGGAAACCGCGTGGATACCGGCGGCCCGCGCTCAGTCGAGCATGTCAGGGCGGAACAGACGCCGCCGCGAGACCGTTTGCCCGGACACCATGAACTGCCCGTCGCCGCGGTAGTGCACGGTGCGCGGCCACTTCGGCCGAGGTGCAACGTGGGCGGCGACCAAGCGCCAGACGAACAGCGGGTAGTCGGCGGTGATGCGGGTTTCGTGCAGGCGACATTCGAAGCGCGCATGGCATTCGCCGATCCCGGGCGCATCGACCGCGCTGCCGGCCACCGGCGTCAGGCCGAAGCGCTCGAATTTGTCGCCCTCGTCGCTGCTGCAGTTGCCGATGGCCACCACGGTGTCGAGCAGGGCCCAGGTCGGCAGGTTGATCACGCATTCGCGGCTGCGCCGGGCCAGCGCGTGACTGCGGTTGGCCGACCAGATGTAGGTGCCGACGAGGTCGTCCCCGAGCATCATGTGCCAGCCCAGGGTCATGATGCCGCGCGTGCCCTTGTGGGCCATGGACAGCAGCACGACAGGGCCGGGTTCGAGATAGCGGCGCGTGTGCTCGACGGGAACGGCGCGGGTGCCGGGCATGCGCGGCCTCTGGTGTGACGACGGCCCCGATTAGCGCAGGCGCGGAGTGAACGCGCCGTCCCCGCTCAATCGAGCACGTGCACCTCGTCGGCGATGCGGCGGACATCGTCGAGCGTGTGGCTGACGTAGAGCATCGGCATCGACAGGTCGTCGCGCACGCGCTGAAGATAGGGAATCAAGTCCTCGCGCCGGGCCTGGTCGAGCGCGGACAGCGGTTCGTCGAGCAGCAGCAGCGCGGGTTGCGACAGCAGCGCACGGCCGATCGCCACGCGTTGCGCCTCGCCGCCGGAGAGGTTGGCCGGGCGCCGCGCGAGCAGTGGCGCGATGCCGAGCAACTCCACCACCTGGTCGAACGCGAACGTCTGCACGTCGCCACGTGCATGGCGCCCGTAGACGAGGTTCCGGCGCACGTCGAGATGCGGAAACAGGCGCGCGTCCTGGAAGACGTAGCCGATGCGGCGCCGGTGCGCGGGCAGGTCGATGCGGCGTGTCTTCTCGAACAGCACGCGATCGTCGACGACGATCCGCCCGTCGCGTGGTCGCAGCAGGCCCGCGATCGCGTTGAGCACGCTGGTCTTGCCGGCGCCCGACGGGCCGGTCAATGCGACCACGCGCGCGCTGGATTCGATCTGCACGGTGCGCGCGAAGCGGCCGTGTTCGAGGCGGATGTCGAGCGCGAGCGTCATGGCATGCGCTCCTCGCCGCGCTGGCGCCGTACCAGCCATTCCGACGCGAGCAGGGCCGCGAACGAGATCGCCACCGCCACCGCGGCCAGCCGCCAGATGCCCGCTTCGCCGCCCGGCACCTGCATCAACCCGTAGATCGCCGACGACACGGTGCGGGTCTCGCCGGGAATGCTGGAGACGAAGGTGATCGTGGCGCCGAACTCGCCCAGCGCCTTGGCGAACGCCAGCACCGCACCGGCCACCAGTCCCGGCCACGCCAGCGG
Source organism: Lysobacteraceae bacterium NML93-0793 (assembly GCA_002324875.1). Taxonomy (GTDB): domain Bacteria; phylum Pseudomonadota; class Gammaproteobacteria; order Xanthomonadales; family Xanthomonadaceae; genus Luteimonas. The sequence goes on along the minus strand of NTJG01000003.1, from coordinate 177,418 downwards.
GAGGGTCACTGTGAAGAACACGCGCAGCGGACTCGCGCCGAGCGTCGCGGCGGCGTCTTCCAAGCGCCGGTCGACATGTTCGATCGACAGCCGCACCGTCCGCACCAGCAACGGAAATCCCATGATCGCGCTCGCCAGCGCCGCGCCCGTCCAGCGGAACGCGAACGTGATGCCGAACGTGGATGCCAGCCACGCGCCGACCGCGCCGTTGCTTCCCAGCAGCACCAGCAGGGCGTAGCCGACCACCACCGGTGGCAGCACCAGCGGCAGGTGCACCAGCGCATCGAGCAGCGCCTTGCCCGGAAAGCGGCGGCGCGCGAGCAGCCAGGCCACGGCGATGCCAGCCGGCAGGCTGCCCAGTGCGGCGGCGACGGCGACTTTCAGGCTGAGCCGGATGGCCGCCAGTTCGTCGGCGCGAAAACCCCACCGGCCGGCTTCGGCCGTCGAGTCACCGGCACGGCGTCCGCGTGCGGGCGGCTGCGGGTCGGCAGCCGCCTGCACGGGTGGCGCCGATGCCAGCGGCGTCAGACCGTGGCGATGGAAGATCGCGGCGGCCGCGTCGCCTTCGAGCCACTGCACAAACGCATCGGCCTGCTGCGGCCGGCGACTCGCGCGCAGCCGGGCCACCGGATAGACGATCGGCGGATGGCTGTCGGGGGGGAACGTCGCCAGCACCTTGACCCGCGGCTCGGCCTGCGCATCGCTGGCGTAGACCACGCCGAGCGGCGCTTCACCGCGTGCGACCAGCGCCAGCGCCGCGCGCACACTGTCGGATTCGGCCACACGGGGGGCGAGCGCCGGCCACTGCCCCAGGGCTTCGAACGCGGCCTTCGCGTACGTTCCCGCCGGTACGCTGTCGGTCATCGCCAGCGACAGCCGACCCTGCGCACCGAGCAGAGGCCGCAGGTCGGGCCGCGCCTGCAGCGCGACCGGCGGTACATCGCTCGCTGCCGGCGCGACCAGTACCAGCGTATTGCCGAGCAGGTCGCGCCGGGTGGCCGGTGCGATCAGGTCGCGCGCCTGCAGCCAGTCCATCCAGGCTTGGTCGGCGGAGATGAAGACATCGGCCGGTGCGCGCTGTTCGATCTGCCGCGCCAGCGCCGAACTCGCCGCATACGACACCTGCACCGGCCGGCCCGTTTCGCGGTGGTACTGCGCCGCGGCCGCATCCATCGATTCCTTCAGGCTGGCAGCCGCGAACACCGCCACGGGAGGCGCCGCGTTCCCCGATGCGGGCAGCAGGAGCAGGGCCAGCAGCAGCGCGAAGCCCGCTCCGAACCGGATGCCGTGCTCACGCCGGGTCATCGCGGATCTCCGCGCGTCACGGCGCGGCAACGACGGTGATCGCGTCGATCTGACGCAGGCTGCGGGCCGGCCGGCTGTCGTCCGCGACCAGCAGGCGCAATGGACCGTCGTCGTCATCGAGCGGCGCGCCTTCGCAGCGGTCGAGCAGGTACACCGCGCGATTGCCCAGCATGACGTCGAGTTCGCCGAGCGAGAACACCGCGCGTTCGCCAGTGCGCGCCGAGACCAGGACGTAGCGGTCCAGATGCGCGGTGTCCAGCGGTGTGTCGGGCATCGCGCCGCTGACCTGCAGCAGCGCGGACAGCGCCACGCCCTCGCACTGCAGGGTCCGGCCGTCCCCCGGCACCGGTACCGGGTGCCGCTGCAACGTGGCCCGCGATGGTGCATCGAGCGGCACGCTGATCGGCGAAGGCGCGCGACCGGGTACGGACGCCCGCTGGTGGCCGGCAGGTTCGTGGGCGCAGGCGGTATCCGCCAGCAGGCTCATCGCCAGAGCGGCGGCAATCGAGACGACAGCAGCGCGCATCGGCGTGTCCGCACTGTTTCGGGGGGCTTCGAGCATAGCCACGCCCTGGCGAGGCAACAACGCTGCAGTGTCGGTGCGGCGATCGCGCGACGCGGTTTCGGCGACCCTCACGAGACGGGGCGGCGACGCACGTCGTGTGCCGGAATTGTTCGATGCGAATGTCGCACTGCACCCGTCGCGCAGCGCCGCGACCGGCCGAGGCCTGCGCTCCGGGCGTCGCCGCAGGTGGCGATCAGCGCCCGAGCGTTGCGTTCAACAAGGTACCCAGGCGCGCTCCGGCATCGCGGAGCTGCTGTTCGACCTGCGGGAGATGTGCCTGCACGTACGCCTCGTCGATGGTCGCGCGCGGCGGATACACGCCCGGCGAGACCGCGATGCGGCACGAGGCCTGCACCCAGACGATGGCCGGCACCGGCAGAACGGGCGTGCGCTCGCGAGTCGGCGCGCGCTGCTGAAGACGCGCCAGCCAAGCGTCGCCGGACAGCCGTGCGCTGTTGAGCATTCCGCTGTCCCAGAACGAATGCAGATTCGTGCCGCGGCCGCGGAAGTTGATCTGGTGCGTGTTGCCGCCCCGGTCGTGCCCGTAGCCGGCATGCATGGGCTGATGCGCGTCGCCGACGAAATGCACCACGAACTTCAGCGCCTGTGCGCGCTCGGCGCGGGGACGGCTGCGGTCGGCGAGAATCTCGGTCTGCGCCTTCAGGGCTTCGACCACGCAGTCGCCATTGGGACAGTCGCGACGCGCGCTGTAGCGGCAGTTCGATTCGCCGATGTTCACGTAATGCCACTTCGCCGAGCGGCGCCCGAGATCCGGATCGGACGCGCGCAATTCGTCGGCCCAGGATGCGACGCCCGCGAGCGTCGGCTCCGGCTCCCCGGCCAGCAGCCGGTCCACTTCGGCACGTGCAGCCGGGGTGAGGTCGGCGTCCGCCAGTTGCGCGACCAAACGATGTCCGGCCTTGCCCCAGGCGAGGGCGGACGAGGGAAAGGCGAGGGCGGCGAGGAGGCCGCCGCAGAGCAGGAGTCGATGCAGCATGGGCGGAGTTTAACCGCCTTGAGGCGCGGCGGCCGGATGCGCTTGCGCTTCTGCGCGCCGGGCGCACGATCTTGTACGGATGGGACAGTGGGCTGTGCCGATTCGGACGGTTTCACCTGTGCGTGACACCGTCGATCGGCACTGTTGCGCCATGCGCACTGCCTGAAGCCTCTAATCAGTAGGGTATGTGCGGACCCCAAATGCCTGGATGTACGCCGTCGTCTTTCCTTTCGTTGGGGCTGAGAGTAGGTGGGGAGTGAGACGCTCTTCTGCGGCGGGGACTTTGAACTGAGACTGTCGAGGCGCTTTGGCCGCGAGCCGCGGTTTGACGACTATTTGGAGATCAGCCCCATGAAGAGATATCGAGTGATGCCGGCGACCAATGTTCTAGGAGTCAGTGCCTTGCTCGCGAGCGGGGAAGGCATCGCGCAAGCAGCCGAAGGCGGCACAAGCAGCGATCTGCCGATTGGCTTGACTGTAGAGCCATCCGGCTACGGCACGCTGCTGCGCGCGGAGGCATCGGTCGCCGCAGATAGCCAATACGTCACCCAAGGGGCCAACTCTTATGCCGGCTATGATCTGAGCAATCCATCGGAGGAGACGCGTGCGCGAGCCGCGGCGCTTAAAGGTCTTTTCTTCGAACACGAGCGCGGGAACTACGTTGGCAAGCGCGTGGGTGAGAACCGCAGGACGATTGCCTTACTTCCGCGAGCGCGCGGCTAAGATCGTCGAACGCTATGCGCCTGGGTAGGGGTTTGAAGCTGTCAATCAAGGTATTCCGCGCGAGGAGCTGCGGCCAATTCTCGATGAGTGGATGTCCTAGCTAATAGCGCAGGGATTGTTCACCGACGGCAGCGTTAAAGAGTTTGTGCGAGGGTGCAAGGGTGGCCTGCCTACCTGCTCAACGCTCTCGCGACAGGTACTCAGCAAACTACGCATCCATGGCAGAGAGCATGATCTCGAAGCGGCCGAGGGCGATCGGCGTTGTAAGCCCCCTCGTCGACTCGACTGCCTAGGCGCGCTCAAAGCCTCGCTGCGCCTCAGTCACCTGCTGCGCCTCTTGGCCGAAGGCGGCCTGTTGAGCAGCCTGCGCATCTCTAAAGACCGAGATGCTCTCGGTTTGCGGCGGCACTGGCGTGGTCAGATCGACGTGCGCGACCTGCGCCGGGTGATTGCCGCGGATCGTCACGCCGCCGCTCCCGATGTCTACGCGGAGGGCGTCTTGATCTCCAATTCGAGCAATTTTCGCGGCAGCGGTGAACTGCGCGAGCCGATCCTCAGAGATAGCGGCACCTTCCGGCATTTGATCCGCGAGAGCGCGCCGGATGTTCTGGGCAAGCGGCTGCGAATTGATATCGGCAGCGGCCAGTCTCGTTTCCACATCGCGCGTGATGGAGGGCGCCTCGGCGAGCGTAAACGGACTCTTGGCAATCGTTCGATAGGGGTCGTCGGGATGGCGCTCGTCACGGCTGGCGAGCCTTTCCAGCCGAAGCTCGCGCGTATCGTTGAGTTCAGCGATCAAGCGTTCGTCCCGAACCGTGGAGATACGGGGCGGCATAGGCATGGGGCCGCCTGAGTGCTGCTGCACCTGCGCCCAGCTTTGATCGTGCTGGGAATAGATGTAGCTGTGGCCAACCGAGCCGATCATGTTGGGGTCGGTATTTGGAAGCGCCGAGTTCGCCGCCATGCGCGCTGCGGTCATGTCAGCGACATACTGGCCCGCTCGCCCGATGCTGCTGAGCGAAGAAAAATCCGTGTGCGCCCTGACTTCGTCGAGGGTAGAGACGCCGCGATAGATGCCGAGCTTTTGGTTGTCGAGCATGCCCGACCAGATTTCTTCCATCGCGGCAGGGCCACCCTTGCGCTCAGCCATTTCCATCAGCTTGCGGGGTGTCCAGGCTTCTTTGGCGATTCCCGCGCTTTCGAACGATTGGTCGTGCACCCGCGTCACGTCGACTGCAGAGAGGTTGAGCGCGCGCTCCGGCTCGTTCTTGCGCATGGCCTCCTGACGCTCGGCTAGATCCCGCCGCATCAGGTCGACGCCGAAGTTCTCCCAGTCCCGCTCAGTCATGCCGGGCCGGGTCGCCCCCGCTGCAGACTGCGCGTAATTGTTGGCAACCTGTCCGGGGACGTTGTCGTTTCGTACGACGCCAAGCGCAAGGAGGCCGTAGCCATCATTGCCTGGCTTCTGCGCAAGGTAATTCCAGTAGAGCTCGCGATTGCCGTTCTCAGCGTAAAAGCTGAGGATCTCAACGTCCCTGTTGTTCAAGCCGCTCACGCGCTATCTCCTTGTGCTCAAGCATTGGTTGGACGAAAGAGCGCTTCGATGCGCTGTTCAATCCGGCGCCAGTCCGGCAAAAACGCGCGCGCGTAGCTCATCTCGACAACGATCCCGAGCGTCGGCAGCGCGAACTGGTGGTCGCAGGCAGCTCTGCGCTGCACTTTTGGATCATCCTTGACGAGTGGACCCTCGATCAGCAGCCCGTCGGGGAGTTTCCGGCTGTCGCACTTGATGACGCTAAGCGGGTCGCCGCCCGGTCCGCGCCAGACATACCAGTCTTTTGAGAGTCGCACCGAATTTTCGCGGCTGTGCGCCCACGCATTGCCCGGATGGCGATCGCGCAGGTAGCGCTCGACTGCACCCACATCAGCGTAGTAGGGCACAAGCTCTCCATGCACAGCGTCGCCTTGTAGCCGCATTCCGAGGTTCTCAAGCGGGTTCGAACGCTGCGCCGGGCTCTCCGGGTCGAGTGGGAGCAACGTGCGCTGCATGGCGGCCGGGACCGTGATGCGCTCGGGATCCAGGTACCGAGCAGTGATCGAGATCGCCCGCATAGAGGCGTCTTTGTCATCTGCGAAGTTGAAGCCTTGAGGTAGTGGCTCCAAGCAGGGCCACTGAACGCTAAGGCTGACCACGCCGTCCGTGGGCGCTGCGCTTGGCGCGTTCTGGAAGTAAAAGAAGTTGCGACGCAGCACGAAGGTGTTCGGGCCGAGCTTGAACGCGACAGGCTGCGTGCTGGCTTGGCGCGCCTGGTGCTCGGGATCGATTGCAATGCTCTGATCGGCAATGAGGCGATCGACGACCTGCCCGACGGCTGCGTCTTCTCGAGCGAGCGCTTGGATCTGCTCGACGGAAAGCGTGATGGGCGGACACCGATGCTCTGCGGCAACATGCTCCTGCTCCTGCTCCTGCTCCTGCTCCTGCTCCTGCTCCTGCTCCTGCTCCTGCTCCTGCTCCTGCTCCTGCTCGGGCTCGATCGTTCGCATCGTCAATTCCCCGGGTTCAGTCCGCGCTGCGGCGCAGGCAACAAGAAGCGTGCACGGCACTGCCAAGGCCACGGCACCAAAAGCACGCGATCGGAGAAAGCGGTAGACAGTCATCGCTGAGTCGCGCTCTTACCGCCGACATCGACGGCTTTCGAAGTGGCGTTCGCCAAAAAGTTGGTGAGAAGGGGAGAGCACGAGACCGCTGCGTAGAGATGCTTGCGCGCAGAGTTCGGCGCATCGCACAGCTTCGATGAATTCTCAAAGAGTGCCCGAAGATCCAGCGGCACGTTCATAGGCCGCTCCTGGGGGCCGACGCGCTTGCATGGGGGGTAGCGTGATGGGCTGACGCGCCCTCCGAAGCCATCGCGTCATCGGAGCGAGCAGACTCCTGGGCGGGGTGCGCCGAGGCACTAGCCGCGAGCATGGCGAGCGTGGGCGCAGCGACCTCGCCGCCGCTTGCTGACGACCGACCCTCGTGCGCGTTCAGGCGCAGCTGCTTGACTTCGACTGCGGGCAGCAGCCGCTTGGTGAAATAGCTGTCCTTGTAGTAGCGGATCTTCTTGCAGAGCACCGGGTGCGCGAGACCCTCGTAGATCACGATTTCCTTGTCCGGCCCCATGGCTTTCAGTTCCTGGGGGAGCATGAGCGCGCGCTTCTCCAATACCTCGTTGTCCGAGACCGAGCGGCCCTGTCCATGCGAGCGCGTGCGCGCGCGCCTGCGCACCGTCGTGTAGCCCAGCATCTCCGAGTAGTCATTGGCATCTTGCTGCTCGCGCGGCGCGTAGATGATCTGCAGGGCGTGGTTGGTGATGATGGTGCGCGAGAGTTCCTTGCCGTATACCGCGTCCAGCTGCGCCATCGACTGGATGATCGGCAGCAGGCGCAGGTTGTAGCCGGCCATGTAGGCGACGGCTTTGGCGATGATGTCGAGGCGGCCGATCGAGGTGAACTCGTCCATCAGCAGCAGGCATTGGTGTTTCAAGGACGTGTCGTTCTGCGGCAGCGTCTTGGTGTTCACGTTGATCAGCTGGCTGAAGAACAGGTTCACGATCAGCCGGCTCTCGGCGAGCTTGTTGGGCTGGATGCCGACATAGATGGTCATGCGCTTGCGGCGCACGTCATCCAGGCGGAAATCGTCGCCACTGGTGGCGGCGTCGAGCACCGGATTGAGGAATGCGTTCAGCGGCTCGCGAAAGGTGCCGATGATCGAAGCGAAGGTGACATCCGCTTGGGAGAGCAGGCCCGCGAATGCCGTTCGCGCCTGCGCGCTTAGAAAGTGCGCCTCGGATAACTTTTGGATATACGGCTTGAGCTCGGTGCCATCGCCGGAGGCGAGACGCAACACTTCTCCCAGGGTTGGACTCGGCGCAACCGGGATCGCTTCTGCCTGCTCGAAGAGATAGAGCGTGAAGCCGAGGAAGGCATTGCGGGCCTGGCTCGTCCAGAACTTATCTTTGTCGTCTCCGTCCGGGTAGAGCATGGCCGCAATGGCCTGGAGATCCGACACGCGAAACGAGGGATCGGTGGACACGTAGGTGAGCGGGTTCCAGCGATGCGAGCGCCGGTCCTCTGCGAACGGATTGAACAGAAAGATCTCATGACCAATCGAGCGGCGCCAGCCCGAGGTCAGGTCGAAGTTTTCCTGCTTGATGTCCAGAACAACTGCCGACTCTTTGTAGTCGAGCAGGTTCGGGATGACGACGCCAACGCCCTTGCCCGAGCGCGTCGGTGCGGCGAGGATCACGAACTGCTGACCTGCCAGGCGCAGAAGCTTGCCGTTTTGCTGGCCAACGACGATGCCGTCGTCCTTCTGCTTCAAAAAGCCTGTGTGAGCGAGATCGAGCATGCCGGCAAAACGCGCTCGGCCATGGATATTCCGATCGCTGCGCAACTTGTAGAGCATCACCATCAGTGACGCCCACACGAGGAACATCAGGCCTACGCCGAGGCCGCCGCCCGTCCAGATACGCCAGGCGTAGGGTTGGACCTGTGGATGGTCAATGTTCTTGAAGTACTGGAAGTAGCTGCCAAACGACAAGAGGGCGGTATCCAGGCCAAGGAACATCAGGGTGATGTAGCCTGAAAGATAAACGGCTGCGATGGCCAGCAGCACGGTGAGCACAAGCGCCGTGACAATTCGGTAGTTCAAGACGGTTCCTTCGACTTAGGGCGCGGGCAGCGAATAGCGTTCAGCAGAGCTGGCGCGTGAGGCGATCAGGGCGCAGCGGGCCCGCGCGGGCCCAGCGCGTCGACCAAAATGTAGCCCTCGTTCTTGGCCCAGCGCGCTTGACCATCGGCGAGCTTGATGCACGGTGCGCCGTCGCACGAGGTAATGGCGACCTGCGAGAGCGCTTCGAGAACCTGGGCGTCGACGCTCGCACGTTCGGCGCGCTTTAAGTTGTTCGATGCCACGTAGGCCGTTGCACCAATGATGAAGATCGATGCGACCGTCAACGCGGTGAGGGCCCCAAAGCCGAGGAAGCGCGTGCGCCTTGACGCAGCGGCCTGCCCGCGCTCGACCTGCTCCGCAATCGCGCGCAGGCGATCGCCTGATTGGCCGACAGCCTCAACGGCCGCGGGAATCTCTTGGGAGAGCGCCTCTCTCACTGCAGCGCGGGCGGCGTGCATCAGTTCATGCTTTCCGGCCGCAACCTGTTGAGTCACGTCGCCGGCCGCGCGGCGAAGGTCGGTTGCGGCTGACTGCTGCTCCGCACTGGCCTTCTCGCACTGCTGGGTCAAGTGGCCCGCGAGCAGCGCGGCATTCGCTACGAAGTCTTCCATGATCGATCGATCCACACTACACCTGCCTCGCAGATGCCCCCCGGGCGTTAGTTCGTATGTTGCCAGAGACCACGCATTGCGTTGAATAGTTTCTAGGTGTGTGAATAGCGAAGTGGCGCGTAATAATAATGTTTCTGCCAAGACAGGCGTCGAACCTATTGAATCGATAAGTTAGCGCCGAATAGCGTGCTTCGCATCACATTTTAGGCTGGTGTGCGATTTTCCTGACACGTTGTTGCGGCATCCGAGACCTTTAGAAGTAAACGAATTACGCAAATTATTTCAACTTCTGTTACAGGTGATTTAAACGCTTGACGCTCGGTTGTCCGCGCGGAGATGGTCCGGGATCGAGGGATGGCGACGCAGATTATCTGATGGCGTCAAGGGGCTAAGAAGTTTTTTAGAAAAGGAGTTCCCAAGGGGCGATTCGCAGGGCGTGGGCCCGATCGCAGCTTCGACAAGATGGATGGGTGCGGGACGTCGATGCTGCGTGTCTGAATCGTTTTATTTTGTGAACACAGCGACGTAGGGTTGCGCGGAGCTCTTCGAGGAGCGCTGGCGCGACGGTTTCGTCGATGCGTTATTTTCCGATGGTGGATTGCGTGAGCCGTACTGGAATGGTTCGAGGGCGCGTGCGCCTGGCGTTCGTTGTCGCTGTCTTGTCTTTGGTCGGGTGCGCAACGCCCAGCGCCCAAAATCCCCACGGAAAGTGGATGCCGGTCAATCGCATGGCCGACGCGCCGCAGGCCATTCCGCTCAATCAGGTCTACGTCTTTCAGGCCAGTCCGGCGGATGGCACCTTGAAGTCGATGCTGACGCGCTGGGCGCGCGATCAACGGATGACCCTTTCGTATCTGCACCCGAACGACTACACGCTCTATGGGCCTGTGGGCAGCATCCGCACGCCCAGCCTCGTCGAGGCAGCCTCGGCTCTGACGGTCGCCTACGCACCCCAAAACCTCGTGGTCGTCGTCGATCGCTCGTCGATCGTCGTGAGCCTCGCGGCGCAGCGCGACGAATCGCTTCCCGCGACCAGCGGTGACGAGACGTCGTCTGCTGGTGCCGGTCAGTAAGGGGCGGTGGGGATGTTTGGCAAGAGAAATACCGAAACGCCTGCGGTCGAGCGCGCGGTTGCGCAGGGCGTGAGCTTTGAACTGACGCTCACCGAGCGCTCCAAACGCAGCGAGAAGCGCGCTTGGCTCGTCGCGTGGAGCGCGGTGGTGATGTCACTGGTGCTCGCAGGCGGCTACCTGCTGCTTCTTCCGCTCAAAGAGAAGGTGCCGTATCTGGTGATGGCCGATCCCTACACGGGAACCGCGTCGGTCGCCCGATTGGTTGGCGATTTCGAGAACAGGGACGTGACGGCCAGTGAGGCCATCAACAAGAGCAACGTTGCAAACTTTATCTTGGCGCGCGAGTCCTACGACTCGGGCCTGATCGGTCAGCGCAACTGGCGCACGACGCTTTCAATGGCGGGGCCCGCGGTGGCTCCGGCCTACGTGTCACTTCACTCCGAGGGCAACCCTGAGCGCCCGTTTCGCGTGTATGGCCCCACCAAAGCGCTTCATGTCCGCATCCTCAGCATTGTCTTGATCGGCGGCGGCGAAGGTCGCCGGCCTTCCGGCGCCACTGTGCGGTTTCAGCGAAATGTCTACGACAAGGGACGCGGCCGGTCCGATCCGCTGGACAACAAGATCGCCACGATGGAGTTCTCCTACAACCAGGATCTGCGATTGAGCGACGAAGACCGTCTGCTCAATCCGCTTGGTTTTCGCGTGACCAACTATCGCGTCGACAACGATTTCGCTCCGGCTGCAGCGTCGCCGGCCGTGGCAGAGATGGCGCAAGTAGTGCCGCAGGCTCAGCCGGCCTCGGCAGCGATGGATCCGAATACCGCAGGCATGATCCAGCCGGGGACGGCGCCCGAGGCAGCCATGCCGGCGATACCCGCTGAGCAAATGGAAGGCGTCGGCACTCAAGGGGAGAGGCAGTGATGGGGCGTGTGATCGACGTGTGTCTGCAACTGGGGCTCGCAGTGCTGCTCGTGGCTTTGGCTGCGCCTGCGAATGCGCAGGTCGTCGAGGAATACACGTATGAAGCCGACAAGGTCTATCCGGTGCGAACCGGCCTTGGCATCACGACGCAGATCGAGCTGAGCCCGCACGAGGAGATCCTCGATTACAGCTCGGGTTTCAGCGGAGGCTGGGACATCAGCCGCCGCGACAACGTCTTCTACCTTAAACCCAAGAACGTCGATGTCGATACGAACCTTCTGATCCGCACTGCGGCGCACTCTTACATCTTCGAGCTCAAGGTGGTGGCGACCAATTGGCGCGCGCTCGACCAGGCGAAGGCATCGGGTGTCCAGTACAAAGTGCGCTTTGTCTACCCGACGGATACGAAGTTCGCAGCTGAGTCGACTCAGGAAGGCGAGCCCGCGGCCGAGCTGAGCACAGCGATCGAGCCGACGCGCGATTACTACTTCGCGTACGAATATTCGTATCACAAGCGCCAGCCGAGCTGGCTTGTGCCCTCGACGGTATATGACGACCGTCGGTTTACCTACATCCGTATGGGCGACCGCACGCGCTTTCCGAGCGGAAACTTCCCGGCCATCTTCGCGCGCGACAGTGAGAACGGGGAGGAGTTCATCGTCAACTCGACGGTTGAGGGCGACACGATCGTGGTGCACGGCACATATGCCTTCCTCGTTGTTCGCCACGGAGATAACGCGATCGGCCTGCGCAGGAGACCGGAGCTGTGAACCAAATTCCGCCCAATGAGCATGATGCTCACGAGGACCCGCGCCCCCAGGCACCCAATCCGTACGCGCGCCGCGAGTATGCAGACGAGGCGGCTCTCGATGGCGATACGCCCTATCTGAGAGCGGACGATGTCCAGCGACTCAATCGCAAGGCGCTCGTCTTCTTGGCGGCCATCGTCATCGCGCTGATCGCGATTGCCGCGTGGCTGATCTTCGGGGGGTCGTCGGATGACGACGCAAAGCCAAGGCGCGTGGCAACTGAGCAGGTGGTGATCCCTGCCGCACCTCGCGACCTTCCTGAGCTCCCGCCTGAACGCGCGGTTGCGCAGGCGCCGCCTGTAGACGAGCTCCCGCCGCTACCGGTGATCCAGGATTCCAGGCCGGCGCAAGCGCAGGCGTCCAGCATGCCGAGCATCGATTCGCTGCGCAGTCAGATGCCATCTCTTCTCGAGCGGCGCATGGAGGATGCGAGCGGCGGCGCCATAATGGACGGCGGCGCGCCTCAGGCTGCTCAGCAGGGCGGCATGAATCCTCAGGATTATGGAGCCATGCTGACGGGGCAGGGCCAGCAGTCGTCTGTTCGCTCAGGCCCGGCGGACGGCCCGACAAGTGCCCAGCCACTTTACAAGCCCGACACCCTGCTGCTCCGCGGGACTTATATCCGCTGCGTGCTTCAGTCGCGGGTGATCTCCGACTACCCCGGCTATACCTCTTGCATCGTTACGGAGCCGGTCTATTCGGTGAACGGTAAGCGCCTCCTGCTGCCACGGGGCTCGAAAGTGCAGGGAAGCTACGGGCGCGATGAGCTCATCGGCGAGCGCGTCAACGTGGCATGGGATCGCGTGACCACCCCGAATGGACTCGACATCAACATGACCAGTCCGGGCGTCGACGTCTTGGGGGCGGCGGGCCACCCGGGCCACTATACCGCGCATTGGGGTCAGAGGATCACTTCGGCGCTTTTGATCAGCATTCTGAGCGATGCGTTCAAGTATGCGGCTGCCGAGAACGGACCGCCTACAAGCTCGGTCGTGAACGGCGCAATCGTGCAGAACCCGTATGAAAGCTCGACGGCGCGGACGATGGAGCGAATGGCGAATATGGCGCTGGACCGCAACATGAGTCGCCCGCCGACCGTCACCATCAACCAGGGCACCGTCGTCGCGATCTACGTGTCCCGCGACGTTGACTTCTCGTCCGTGATCCGCTGATCGACGCTACGCCGATGAACGCCGAGACTGCCATCCTTGCCAAGGTGTCCAACGATTTTCTCGACTACCAGTACGAGATCCTTGGCATTGGCGAGCACATGCGCTCGGCGGACGTGACCGAAATCTGCATCAACCAGCCGGGTGAGCTCTACCTGGAGACGCGCTCGGGCTGGAACCGCGTCGAAGTGCCCTCATTGACGTTTGAACGGGCGCGTCAGTTCTGCACAGCGGTGGTCAACGAGAGCAACACTGGTCAGCGCATCACCGATGCAGACCCAATGGTGTCACTGACGTTTCCAACAGGCCAGCGCGCCCAGTTCGTGATCCCACCCGCCTGCGACGCTGGGAAGGTGTCAATTACCATCCGCCTGCCGGCGCGATTCGGAAAGACACTGGACGAGTATGCGCAAGACGGCTTTTTTGACGACGTCGTCGAGCAAGAGCACACCATCAGCGACTACGACCAGGAGCTCCTGGAGCTTCGGCGTCAGCGCAACTACGCCGCCTTCTTCCAGAAGGCGGTCCAGTATCACAAGAACATTGTGGTTTCCGGCGCAACCGGTAGCGGCAAGACGACCTTCATGAAATCGCTTGTAAATCACATCTCGCATCAGGAGCGTCTTGTCACGATCGAGGATGCCCGCGAGCTCTTCCTGTCCCAGCCCAATGTCGTGCACTTGCTCTACTCCAAGGGTGGACAAAGCGCGAGCAAAATTTCGGCGAAGACCTGCATGGAGGCCTGTCTGCGTATGAAGCCTGATCGCATCATCCTGGCGGAGCTCCGGGGCGATGAGTCGTTTTATTTCATCCGGAACTGTGCATCGGGCCATCCCGGCTCGATTACGAGCTGCCACGCCGGCAGCACGTCGCAGACGTGGGATCAGCTCGCGCTGATGGTCAAGGCGTCGGCAGAAGGCGCGGGGCTGGAGTTCGAGGTGATCAAGCGCCTCCTGAAACTCACGATCGACATCGTGGTGCATATCAAAGCGCACGCAGGGCGCCGCTTCATCACGGGGATCGATTTCGATCCCACGCGAGGCCTGGCATGAGCGCCTCAAACTGCATTGTGTCCGGCGCTGTTCGCACCGCGCTCGCGCGCCGCGCTACGGGCGGGGAGGGGCGGTAATGCTGCCAGGGATCGAAATGATGGCATGCGCAGATCTCGCGGTCCCCGCCGAGGTGATGCATCACGTCGCCAAGGTCGAATCGTCGTTCAATCCGTTTGCGATCGGCGTCGTGGGCGGGCGGCTCGCGCGTCAACCGCGCAGCCTTGGAGAGGCACTGTCGACAGCGCGCATGCTCGAGCAGCAGGGCTACAACTTTTCGCTCGGCATCGCGCAGGTGAACCGCTACAACCTCGACAAGCAGGGTCTCGACAGCTACGAGAAAGCGTTCGATATCTGCCCCAATGTGCAGGCTGGCTCGCGGATCCTTGCCGAGTGCTACGGGCGATCGGGACAAGACTGGGGCAAGGCGTTTAGCTGCTACTACTCCGGCAACTTCACGACGGGCTTTCGCCATGGATACGTCCAGAAAGTGGTGGCGTCCTGGCAGGGCGCGGTCGCGAGTGGGGCGCAGGCGGCAGCGATTCCTGTGATCCGGTCTCAGCCAAGCGCGCCGCGTCCGGCGCGCGCCGCAGCGGTGAGCGCCGTTGAGAGCTTGATCGCGCGACGCGTCGCAGAAGCTGCTGTATCGAGCCGTACCGGAGATGCGATCCAGAACGCGCCTAGCCTGCAGCCCGCGCTTGCTGACGCGATCACCGCTGCCGCCCCCGCGGCTGTGCGGCGCGACGGCGCGGGTGCAGGCGCTTCTCCCGCGAATGATGAGGGCCCGGTGGTCGTGCAGCTGGTGGGAGCGCCTCGGCCAGCGCCGGCCCCACAGGCCGTCCAGGCCGCGCCGCTGCCTACTCAGCCACTGAGCGCGCCGCAGAGCGCGCCACCTCGAGACTCGGCATTCGTTTTCTGACTCACGCTTTATCTGGCCAACGGATCTGGCCGTGCATCATCCGACACATTCAACTCAACCAGAAAGGGGCACCTCATGAAGAACGCAAATTCCGCCGCCCAGGCCCAGCGCAGCCGCGCTTTCGCAATCGCAGCCTGCGTGTCGCTCGCGGCGATGCCGATGATCGCGATGGCGCAAGACGTCAGTGGCGCAACCAACACCGTAAATACCTTCTTTACCAACGTCACCACGCTGCTCAACATCGCCTCGATCGCGATTGTAACCATCGCCGTGATTTTTGCGGGCTATCAGATCGCGTTCAATCACAAGCGCATTGGCGACGTCGCGCCTGTTCTGATCGGCGGCTTTCTGATCGGCGCCGCTGCGCAGATCGCGCGCATGCTGCTGCCCGACGACGTGATGGCGACCTCCATCGTCGTTGTCGACAGCCTGATGCGGTATGCATAAAAACGCGCTATTTCGTGGCTGCACGCGTCCGGCGATGTTCCTTGGGGTGCCGTATATGCCCTTCGCGATCGCCGCCGGCGCGTGCCTGCTGCTGACGTTTTACATCGACATGTTCTTCCTGCTTCTCCTGCCGATCGTCGTGATGATCATGCGGCAGATGGCCAAGCGCGACGAGATGGTGTTTCGCCTGATCGGCCTGCGGTGGCAGTTCCGCACCAAGGTCAGAAATATCAAGCATCACAACGGCATGTGGGTGTTCACGCCGAATAGCTACCGCAAGACGTTTGAGCCGCCCACGAAGGACTAGCAACATGCCTGCGCCCGACACTTCCATCTCTGAATTTATCCCGCTCTCAGCGCACGTGTCCCCGCACGTGGTCAAGACGACGGGCGGGGATTTTTTCATCACGTGGCGGCTTGATGGCTTGCCGTTCGTGGGACGAGAGAAGTGGGAACTCGAACACAGGCACAACACCTTTAACCGGATGCTCCAGACGCTCCGTGCGCCGGATTTCGTCAACGTGGCGTTCTGGGTCCACGACATCCGTCGACGCGGCCGCATCGAAGTGGAGAGCAAGTTCGACCAAGCGTTCAATCAGCAGATGTCGGATGAATACTTCGAGCGACTGTCGTCGCAGAAGAGCATGCAAAACGAACTCTACTTGACGATGATCTACCGGCCCATCGTGGCCGGTAAAAAGTTCGTCGAGAAGTCCGCGGACGTCGTGCGCCTTGCGGCAGAGCAAGAACAGATGGTTGGCAAGACCATCGAGCTCGCTGGCAACGTTGAGGCCGTGCTGAAAGACTACGCGCCGGTGCGCCTTGGCATGTACGAGGCTGACAATGGCGTCGTGTTCTCCGAGACGCTCGGCTTCTTCGGCTACCTGCTGAACCGAATCGAGGAGCCTGTCCCGGTCCTTCGCGCGCCGGTCTACGACTACCTGCCGGTGTCCCGCCATATGTTCTCGGCAAAGTCCGGCGACTTCGTGGTGAGCGCGCCTGGCGGCACCAATCAGTTCGGCGCGATCCTCAACATCAAGGAGTTCACGGACGCCACTTATCCGGGAATTTTGAACAACTTGAAGTATCTGGACTTCGAATACGTCATCACGCACTCGTTCAGCCCGATGGGTCGTCAGGACGCCTTGAAGATCCTCGACCGCACCAAGGGGATGATGATCTCCTCTGGCGACAAGGCCGTCAGCCAAGTGATCGAGATGGATCACGCGATGGACCAAGTTGCGTCCGGAAATTTCGTGCTCGGCGAATACCACTTCATGATGGCGCTCTACGCGGATGATCAGAAGCTGCTTTCGCAGAACATCGCCACGACCCGCGCCGAGCTCTCGAATGCAGGCTTTGTGTCCGTCAAAGAGGATCTTGCGGTTTGCTCTGCGTTCTACTCGCAGCTCCCAGGCAACTGGAAGTTCCGCACGCGCCTTGCCAATGTCAGCTCTCTGAACTTCCTTGGCCTCTCGCCGCTCCACAACTTTGCGACCGGCAAGAAAGACAACAACCCGTGGGGTCAGTGCTTGACCGTTCTCCAGACCACGAACGGCCAACCTTACTACTTCAACTTCCACGCAACGCACCCGGCGGAGAACTCGCTGGGTGAGAAGGCGATCGGCAATACCATGGTGATCGGCAAGTCCGGCACGGGTAAGACCGCGCTGATCAACTTCCTGCTTAGCCAGGTCCAGAAATATGACCCGGCGCCCACCATCTTCTTCTTCGATAAGGACCGCGGCGCCGAGATCTTCGTGCGTGCGTGCGGCGGCAACTACCTTGCGCTCGATAACGGCCATCCGACTGGATTCAATCCGTTCCAGTGCGAGCGCACGGACGCCAATGTGCAGTTCCTTGGGAACCTGATGAAGGTGCTCGCGGGCAAGACGAGCTACACGGCGCGCGAGGATGAAGACATCTTCCGCGCGGTGGAGAGCATGCTTGACATGCCCAAGCACCTGCGCTCGATGACGAATTTCCAGAAGAGCCTGCCGAACATGGGCGACGACGGGCTGTTCGCGCGCCTTCGCAAATGGACCGCTGGCAACACGCTTGGCTGGGTGTTTGACAACCCGGTCGACATCATCGACCTGGACCGCGCGAACATTATCGGGTTTGACTACACCGACGTCATCGACAACGCCGAGGTGCGCGTGCCGGTGATCAATTATTTGCTCCATCGCCTGGAAGACCTGATCGATGGACGCCCTCTCATCTACGTGATGGATGAGTTCTGGAAGATCCTCGATGGCGGCGGCGCGCTTAAAGACTTCGCCAAGAACAAGCAGAAGACGATCCGTAAGCAGAACGGCCTTGGGATCTTCGCAACCCAAAGCCCGGAAGACGCGCTCGCAAGCGACATTTCCGCCGCGCTGATCGAGCAGACAGCGACGCTCATCCTCCTCCCGAACCCGAACGCCTCGCGCGCGGACTACATGGAGGGCTTGAAACTGACGGAAGCGGAGTTTGAGGTCGTAGCGAACCTCGACGAGCGCTCACGCTCATTCCTGGTCAAGCAGGGACATGGCTCTACCGTCTGTCAGCTCAACCTGCGCGGCATGGACGACGCGCTCGCTGTGATCTCGGCAAGCACGGACAACATCGAAGTGATGGACCAGATCGTCCGGGAAGAGTCCGGGCGGCTTGGAGTGGATCGCTCGGAACTCACGCCCGAACAGTGGCTGGAGGCGTTCTATGAGAACCGAAAGGGATCGGGGCGCGCGGCCGAGGGGCAGCTGGAGCGGAATAGCACTCGGCGCGCTGCAGCGGGATGACCGCTGCCGTTACCAGGTGTAAACGTATAGATCGAAGATTTCGGGAGAAGGGCGCATGACATCGATGAAACGACGCGGCCAAGACTTCGCGGCTGCATGGACCAAGACTTTCGGGACGACGCGTGATCTGCCCAAGGCGAACCGTGGCTTGACGATCGCGCTCGCGGTCATTGCACTGCTCGGAACCGGGGCGGCTGCGGCAGCGTGGCAGGTGAACGACCGTGGGACCCAAGAGCGCCTCGGTAACAACGGGACCGTGACGGGGCAGCTCAACGACCTCAAGACCGAACTCAACCGCAAACTTCAGATTGCGCAGCGGGGCGGTTCCACGCCAGAGATGGTTGCCGCGCCAACAGGGGACGAAGCGCTCAACGAAACGCAGCCAAGCACCACATCGGTCGGACTCGATAGGCTGTGCACTGCAAGTACCAGTACGCCGCTTGGTCAGCAGCAGCGCCAGCTCTGTCGGGATCTCGCGAACACCGAGCTTGCCCAGTATCGATTTTCGATGCGCATGTTCGAGCGCGCGAGCGAGAACTACGACCGCTTAAAGCAGCTGGATGATCACCGCCGCAGCCTTTCCTCTGACGACTACGCGAACATCCAGTACAACACGAATGAAGTTTTGGCGCTCACCGCCCTGATGGATAACGATCGAGATCGCTACAACACGTACATGGCGGCTTACAGCGCCCGTATCGCCCACATCCGGAATTCGCAGGCCGCGCTCACCCGCAATGCCTTGAAGGGTGGTGGCGGCCTGAGTCTTTCATTTTAAGAGGTGCCGCCGCCATGAGTTTTGACGCGAGTGGCTTTATCTCCTGGGCGTTCTTCGCGTTTATCTTTGATCTCGTCAACGGGTTGATCGAGTCGTTCCAGGATGCACTCCTCGGTCGCACCACCCGCTTCGTCAGCGGGATTGTCTTCACGCTTCTTGTGTTTTGGGTGCTCATTCAGGGGTGGATGGTCGTCACCGGCCGTAGCCGCGAAAACCTGATGGGGCTCGTGGTTGGGTCGCTTCGTGCGTTTCTGATCGTCATTGCGGCCACTTCCATGTCGTTCTTTGGCAATGACCTGACAAGGCTGATGACAGATGACCTACCGCAGGCCATCCACCAAGTTATCTCTGGGGACGATGATGACGTCGAGGATGCGATCGACGAAAATCTCACGACGATGGGGCTCATCTTCGCGATGATCGACGCGCTCCCCGCAGGCGACAGTGACGCGAACGATGCGGGCCAGCGGAACGTTACGGCGATGACGGGCATTGGCATTGCGGGTCCGTCGGTGATTGGCGGCGCGATGCTGCTGCTCTACAAGATCGCACTCGTGCTGTTTGTCGGCTTCGGGCCCCTTTTCATCCTGGCGCTTTTGTTCGAGCAGACCCAAGACCTGTTCAAGCGATGGTTGCTCTACGGCATCGGCACGATGTTCGCGATGGCAGTTCTCGCTGTCATGGTTTCGATTGCGACCCAAGTCGTTGCCGTTTCAGCGGCGGCTATGCTCGCCGCTTACACGATTTCTACAATGGGGGCGGGCGCGATCCCCGGCTTCGGTGGCGGCCTGAATTCCGCGGCTGTTCAGCAGGGCGGTGTTGGATTGATCATGTCGGTACTGATGGTGATGGCGCCGCCAATGGCTGCGATGTTCTTCAACGGAACGCTCGGGCAGTTTGCTGCGAACTCCAGCTTCGGCAGTACGGGCAGAAACAGTACCGGTCAGGATTCAGACTTCAAGCAGGATTATGTGGGTCGCGGAAATAATCAGCCGGAGACTACCGTGCTGGAGACTCAACGAGGTCTTGGCAGGTTATAAGGAGCGATTATGAAAAAGATGATCATCTTCTGCACTTTCGCTACCTTTATGGAGGTGCTGCCGATGAAAGCGACTGCGCAACAGCCTGGAACCCATGGCTATAACCAAATCCTTCTTCCTGCGCATGGAGTGGGTGACACGAGGCAGGCGTCGATAGCTTGGGGGGCTTTCTCTGTCAGCCCCGACGATCAGTTGACTGGCTCAGCGACAGGCGCAGCGTCGGAAGGCGCAGCATCCGACGCCGCTATCTCGGACTGTCAGCGTCAGGGAGGGGCGGCTTGCGTAGTAGAGTTTACTTATTCAAATCAATGTGTCGCGGTAGCGGCGACCTCCCAAAAGTACGCGTGGTCGAGAGGGCGGACCGCGCGTGGTGTTAGGTCGAAAGCCCTCGCAGCTTGCGGTGTTGACTGCAGAATCTACTATGAAGATTGTTCATTTCCTGGAAGGTAGGTGGACAGTTTTTTAGTCGGGTGAGCCGTTTCGAAGATTGCGCTCGCGCTGTTTTAGGCCCGGCCTGATTTTCATTCTGGCCCGGCGCTTTAAGCAGGCTCAAGATTTTCTCAAGCGGTGGCTGCTGTATGGAATTGGCACGATGTCTACCATGGCGGTACTGACGGTCATGGTCTCGATTGCGACCCAGGCTATAGCGGTCTCGGCCGCTGCGATGCTTGCGGCCTATACGATTTCCACGAGGGGGCGAGCTTCCCGACTTTGGCGACGACCTGAATTCTGCAGCTGTTCAGCAGGGTGGCGTTGGATTGATCACGTCGGTGTTGATGGCGATGGCGCCGCCAATGCTGCGATGTTCTTCAACGGAACGCTCGGTCAATTCGCTGCCAACTCGAGCTTCGGCACTGTCGGCCGCAATACGACTGGTCAGAAATCAGACCTCACGCAGGGAACGTTTACGGCAGAGGCTGGGTCTGGGGGACGTGCGCAGGGCGCAGGAACTAGATATTAGGAAATGGCTTCTTTCCCTGTGATAGATGTTCGGACGAACGAGGCAACGCACAATGACTTGGCATAAAAATCCATTGGTTTTTGTGTGCTCAGCGATTCTTCTGGCACTTTCTGGCGCCGCGATAGCAGAGCAGCGAGATTTACGTCAATCTGAAAACGTCTCTTTGACTGCGAGCGGGTCAGCGCCTGCGACGTGGGGCGATCCGTCAGGTCCATGGATCGGCTACGCGCACAGCACGACCAACACCTTCTCAGGTTTCGCTTATGGACAGTCCGAGCGCGCTGCAGAGAACGCTGCGCTCAAGATGTGCGCCGAGCGAGGCGGCGGAGAGCGCGAGATTGAGTTCACCCAAGAGCTGGGGTGTGCGGCGGTTGTCTCCCGTCCTGATGACAGTGCTTGGGCTTTGCGGACGACATCAGTGCATCACGCAGTTTCTGCCGCGAGGAAAATTTGTGGGCGAGATTGCGACGTTATTTGGTCGGGCTGCACGACGCCCCGGAGTAGGCGACAGGGTGGCTGACTTGGCGGCGGTCGGTCGTGAAGCCAGACAAATGGTTTTGCAATGGCTCGAAGCGACCAAGCGGCCGTTTCGTCCGACTCATCAGGAGGAACGCGGAGTGCTTTGGCGAGTTCACTTCAAGGCAGTATTGCGGTCTCTTCTGATAACAGCTTGTTCACTGCCGCTGCTCGCAGCGTGCAACACACAGAACCAGGAGGGACAGGTAATGCTCGAGAGTAAGCCGGAAGACGTTCGCGGTGGAGAGCCGCTGCGAAATCTCAATCCTTCGCCGCAGAAGGCCTATGACATTAGGATCGTGTTGAAAGATCCGCCTGGTCCGTTTTCCGAGATCGACGCAGCCGCCCAGTACGACGTTGTTAATGCTGGTGAGTGCGGTGAGCCTCAGCCCATTTCGGGCGCAGTGCCGCGGATCTCCACGAACGAGGTTGTCAAGCTCGAGCGCGTTTCGGACACCGAATTCGCTGGGCGAGTGTATGTCGACCAGGTGCTGGACGAGGACTACTACGGTCGCGGCGTGTGTCGATGGGAGTTTGTGGAGGTGCGAGCGAGCTTTCGAGCGTCGGACGACCCCTATGCCACGTGGTTTGTGGTCAAGCTTCCTGCCGAAGCTGCCGAAGCTGGCTCTAACGAGAAGCTCTTCTACTGGAATGGCTACTATCCGAACGCTGAGATCGACAACTACGCCGAATTCGGAAATGCCTCGCTCGATAAGGTTCCCGAGGCGCAGCGCTCGGAGTTCTTTGAGATCGAGCTCAGCGCTGCCGGGGCTACGCCGTGACGATCCCGTCCCAGCAGTACGCGGGTTTGGCGAACGATAGCTATCGTGACATTGCGGTGGGTGTGCGCAGTCCCCCTTTTAACGAACGAATCACTGTCGAGGGTGTGGAGTACAGCGTGCGAGAGCACGTCAATAATCCCCGCACGGGCTATCAAGGAACGATCTATCAACGCGTCGACTCCGGTGAGATCGTTGTTGCGCATCGCGGCACTGAGCAGATATGGAAGGACGGAGTCGTCACTGACGGCTCGATGGTGGCTAATCGAACCAACCCCCAGGCCGACGAGGCGGTCGCGCTCACTCGCCGCGCCATTGGCTATTCCGAGGCCATAGGACGGCAGGCAGGCAGGGACGCACCCGAAGTTACGGTGACTGGCCATTCGCTTGGCGGCACCCTCGCTCAGGTCTCTGCGCACCACTTTGATCTGCGCGGCGAGACATTCAACGCTTACGGTGCGGCAAGTCTGGATCAGCGCATCCCCGAGGGCGGCAATCGCGTGTTGAACCACGTGATGGCGGCCGATGCAGTGAGCGCCGCGAGCCCGCACTACGGGCAGGTCCGGATCTACGCCACTGAGCGGGAAATGACGGTGCTTCGCCAGTCGGGCTACCACGAGCACCGAGGGCGCGACTTCATCACGCCCGATTTTCCGCTCACGGCGGCGGGTCGTTCGTTCGGCTCGCACAGCATGCATAACTTCCTGCCGGTCGATGGCGACGGGAAGCCCGATCGATCGATCCTCAACGACCAGGCAGCACGCACGCGCGCAAGCGAGAACGACCGCTCGATTGAAAGCTACCGCAGCGGTATTGAGGCGCGTCGAGTCGGAGTTACGGTCATTTCTCGCGGCCCAGGCGGACTCATTCGTGATGGCGTGGATGCGATCCGTGGCCCGCTTCCAGCCGGCGAGCCCGCGAGGCGAGAGGAGGAACAGTCCCAGCGGGGGCGGGATGGGCGCCGGGCGTCTGTCGACGGACCGAGTGATCGCGGCGAGGTGCAGCTCGCGCGGAATGAGGGCACGACGCAGCAGGACTACGTATCGCGCCTTCTGGACGCAGCGAAGAGCGAAAATTCCGAGAGCATCCGCGCCGCGACGCAGGATCTCCAGTCCTCGCCCACAGGCCAAGCGTGGCAGCAGCGGGCGGATCAGGAAGCGCAGCAGCTGGCGCAGCGGGACGCTGCCCAGCAGAGCAGTCCTGCGCAGCAGGAAGCAGTGCGCCAGGCCTAGTAGGGCGGCCTTAGGTCAGATGGGCGGGGCGTCTAAGGAGAGGATTTTGAAGCGATCAATCATGTACGTGTTGATCAGTGGCGCGCTTGCTATCTCGGGCTGCGCGCAGGGCGGCGACGCGAGCGGAGCTACAGCGACGCAGGGCACGCAGGCCGCGCCTACGGATGTTCATGAGAAGGACGACAGCATGACTGCTTTGAAACCGCCGTCCCCCGACAGCGTGCTTTACTTCGTCTATCAGCGTGATGGCGACGGCGCCCATAGCTTCCAAGTCGAAGGCGGCGACGTTGTGAGCTACTGGTTTGGCTATCCGTTCGAGCTTGATGGCGAGCAGTATTTCACGGGCTTTACCGCTCGCTCGGCGGGCACCGAAGGCCCGCTCGCCGATAGCACGACGATGGAGCCCGGGCACGTCGCAATCGGCCAGGTCACCCTCGTCAATACTGAGCGCTCGGGCCAGCCGGGGTGGTCCCAGATCGCCACAGATGGGTTCGTCGGCGAGTTCGGCCACCTCGATCAGCCAGAAATGATCGATGAATCGCGCCGCGCGAAGTCCGAGGCGCTGACGGACGGGCGGCTTCTTCTAGGTGTCCCGACCAGGCTGTTCAGCGATGGCGTCGCCACGCCTTCCTACGCGATGTTCGTCTTTGACCGCAAAGGCCAGCCGCAGGCGCCGTTTCGGATGTGGACCTACGCCGGCACTATCGCCGCGGGCAGCGATAATTCAGCTGCTTGCGAAGACGGCGTGCTGACCTGCGCCGTCAGCACTGGGGAGCTGAGTTTCGAGCAAGCCGCCGCAGGCGCGCTACCAAGCATCCGGGTCGCTTTGACGGGGGCAGAGGTCAGCGGCCCTGGACAGACGCGTGCACTGGGTCTCGACGATGCGCTAATCTTCGATTTCGACGCGAATACAGGGCGCTATCAGGCGCGCTGACCAATTTCGAGTTGACCGCTCTGCATAAGACTCATGGATTGAGTCCGGTTGACGTCCTGCGGCCCGCCGCGGCCGCACTTCATCTGAGGAGCCAGTGATGGCCAGTCCAAGCGACAGAGCAGCTGTTCTTGACATCATCGAACGCGAGGCTGCCGAGAGGGGTATCCCGCGCGATGACTTCCTGCGCTTCGCTTATATCGAAACGGGCGGCCAGTTCAACGCCGATGCCCACAACCGCAGGAGCGGCGCGAAGGGGCTATTTCAATTCATGCCGAGCACTGCGGCGGAATTCGGTTTGACGGGCCGTGAGTTCGATGCGGCTGCCAATACCGACGCCGCCGCCACGCTCTACGCGCGCAATCGCACTCAGATCACCAATCGGTCCGCGGAAACGGGGCACGCGTTTTTGTCTGGCGCTGAGCGCCCGAATGGTCTCGATATGTATCTCGTCCACCAGCAGGGCGGCGGCGGATATGCCTCCATTCAGCGTGCAATCGCGACTGGTGAGTTCTCGCGCTCGGACACGCGCACCAACATCCTGGGCAATCTCGATCAGGCTGAGTTTTCGCGCATTACCGGCCACTCGCGATCTTCGATTGCCGGCCTGAGTGATCGGGACCTCGCAACGTCGTTCACACAGTACTGGACGGCCAAATACGCCGCGATTGAGATTCCGGATCGGGGCATCGTTGCGACGGCGCCGCTCCCGGGCGCGCGTGTGCGCGCCAACCCGCTCGCCGACGGCGTGCTCGAGCGCGGTGAGCGCGGCGAGGACGTGCGGGCCATGCAGCAGTCGCTCAATGAACTCGGCTTTCGCGACGCTCAGGGCGGGCGCCTTGAAACAAGCAGCGGGATCTACGGCCAGCGCACGCTAGAAGCGGTGCAGAGCTTCCAGCTTGCGAATTCCCTGGAGCAGACCGGTAAGGCGGACCAGGCAACGCGTGAAGCGATCGCTGCGCAGTTTGCGCGCCCTGAGGCCGAGCGAACCGCAGCGCCTGCGGCGCAGGAGCGCGCGCGGAGCGGGCCGGTGTGGCCTGCGCCCGGCAACATGCAGATCAACGAGGCTGACAAGCCGCGTGAGGGACGGGGCGAGTTCGGCACACCGCGCAGTAGCGGGACGCCCCACGGGGGCATCGATATCGAAGGCAACGTAGGCGACCCGATCGTGGCGTTTGCTGGTGGTCGTGTCAGCGTCGCGCCGAACAACGGAGCTGCCGGCAATACCGTACGCATCCAGCACGATGACGGGTCGATGACCAAGTACTTCCATCTGGACCAGTTCATGGTGCGTGATGGGCAGCGCGTCGAGGCGGGGCAGCAAGTTGGTACGATGGGTCGCACCGGGAATACGCCCGCGCAGGGCGATACGCATCTTCACTTCGAACTGCTGCGTGCCGGCCAGCGCATTGATCCGCTTTCCGTCTTCGGTTCTGGCGAGCGTCACGCGGGCGACAACAGATTGGAGCCGCCTCGCCGGGGCACCGAATCTCTGCGCATGGGCTCGTCCGGTGCGGACGTCGTCGCTCTGCAGGAGCGGCTCAACGGGCTGGGATACCGCGGCGCCGACGGGGCGACCCTCGAGACTCGCAGCGGTGTATTCGGGCCGCAGACCGACCACGCGTTGCGCGCGTTTCAGGCGGAGCGTGGCATCGACGTCGATGGCGTTTTCGGCGGGCAATCGCAGCGGGCGATGTCCGTTGCAATACGGTCACAGCACGGAAGCACCCATCTGTCGCTGGGGGACAGCGGGCGGGGCGTCGGCGGACTGCAGGACCGTCTGAACGTACTCGGTGTGCAGGGGGCTGCCGGCAGCCCGTTGCGAGTGGATGAGATCTTCGGCGAATCGACACGTGAGGCGGTGCTGAATTTTCAGCGTCAGCAGGGACTCAGACCTGATGGCATCGCGGGTCCGCAGACGTTCGCCAAGCTTGACGAGCTGACCCCAGGGCGTCCCGTCTCGGGTGCGGAGCAGTCGTCCGCATCGAAATCCTCTGAGTCCCGGTCCTCGTTTGTCGACCGCATGCTGTCGGCGGCCAAGGGGGGCGATGTGGAAGGGATCCGACGCGTCATCGAAAGTGCGTCCTCCAGTGAGCCGGGCGAGCAATGGAAGGCAACGTGGGGCAAGGAGCTCGAACCCGACGCCACGAAAGCGAACTCTGATCTTCAGCGCTGACCGGGCAGCTTTTGCTTGCGCTGCATCGAGTGGTCGACCGGCACCACTGCGGTGCCGTGCGCCGTGGTGACGGCTCGCGATCCTGATTGGTCAAGTCGCGCCGACTGCAGATATCTATCGAAGGGGGTATTCCATGGTTCGGATGGCATTTCTCGCGCTTGTTTACGTGCTTCTCTCGGTGTCGCCCGCCTGGGCACAGCGCGGGGAACAGGGGCTCATGTGGAGGGATGGCGATCCGTTCGTATTCTGTCGCTACGGTCTCGACCAGACGCCGAAGGCATGGTTCCCGATTCCCAACTATGCGACTACGCCCCCCGCGATTACCCCGGGATACTGTCCGTTTCCGATGCAGGTGTGTCCCTACCCGCTTTCATATCTGAAGGGCTGGAGTACCACGGAAATCCAGGCGTACTTCGTTTATCTAAGGATCTGCCCGCAAGCGGAGGAATCGGGCCCTTGGGACGGCCCGGGCGACGGCACCACGGTGCCGCACAAGCACTGAGTCGACGAGCGCGCCAAGGCCCTCTTCATGCGCCAGAGCGATGTTCCTGTACGCACAGGTGCAAGGAACTCCGCGTCCGGTACCCGTCACGACGCGTCACGTCTCGCCGTGCTGGAGTTGAGCTGCGCACGGGAGATCGGGCCGTCAAAGCCGTCTAAATGGGAGCGTGCTTCCGATCTTCCCTTGTCCGGCCTCCCGATCCGTCCGTCCCTAAAAGGTACGCACGTATGCCGCGCCGTACACCAGAGGATCAATCCGTGCGGCCCCGAGCGTCACGCCATCCAGCCGGACATCGCCCTCGATATCCATCCACCGCGCATCCAGGCGGATCTTGCCGCGACCGGCGCGGATGTCCATGCCTGCATGCAGCGCCAGCCCCCACGAATCGCCGAGCGCGAGTTTCGAACCCGCCAGCGCGCCGCGGGTGTCTTCTTCAAAGAACGTCGTGTAGTTGAGTCCTGCGCCGACAAAGGGCGCCACGCGTGCGTGCGGTGCGAAGTGATACTGCAAGCTCAACGTCGGCGGCAGGTGCTTCGTACTGCCGATGCGGCCGAGGCTGGCGATGTCGAGATCATGGCGGAACGGGGCGGCGGCCAGGAGCTCGATCCCGACGCGGTCGCGCACGAAGTATTCGACAGCGATGGTGGGGCGGGTGCTGCCGCCGATCGACAGCGGCAATGTGCCACCGGCGAGGCGCCCGTTGTCCGATTTCGGATCGACGTGATGCGCGCCGAGGGCGATGGTCCAGGCGCCGGCGGACTGGGCGGTGGCCGGCAGGGCGGGCGCCAGGCAGGCGCAGGCAATCAGGGAAAGGGCGTAGGCGCGCATCGTTCTGTCCGGGTGTCGTGGGAGGCCTGCAGTCTTGCGGCCGGCACTGGCCCGCGCCTTGAGCGGGATCATTGCGCGCGTCGCGCCCGGGTGGCAGGCCGCCCGGGTCGGGTGCGGCTGTTAGACTGTGCAGCGCTGTCCGGGCTGGCGCCGACGCGCCGCGCGGCCGCGTTTCTTTCCCAATCACGCCGCGTGCGCGCGGCTGCAGGAGTCCGGATTCATGGCGATCAAGGTTGGCATCAACGGCTTCGGCCGCATCGGCCGCAACGTGCTGCGCTCGGCGGTGGAGAACTTCGACGGCGACATCGAGATCGTGGCGATCAACGATCTGCTCGAGCCGGACTATCTGGCCTACATGCTGTCCTATGATTCGGTGCACGGCCGCTTCAAGGGCGAGGTGTCGGTCGAAGGCAATACGCTGATCGTCAACGGCAAGAAGATCCGCCTGACCCAGGAGCGCGACCCGGCCAGCCTGAAGTGGGACGAGGTGGGCGCCGAGGTGGTCATCGAGTCGACCGGCCTGTTCCTGACCAAGGACACCGCGCAGAAGCACATCGACGCGGGCGCGAAGAAGGTGATCCTGTCGGCGCCGTCGAAGGACGACACGCCGATGTTCGTCTTCGGTGTCAATGACGGCACCTACGCCGGCGAGGCCATCATCTCCAACGCCTCGTGCACCACCAACTGCCTGGCGCCGATTGCGAAGGTCATGCACGACAAGTGGGGCATCAAGCGTGGTCTGATGACCACCGTCCACGCGGCCACGGCCACCCAGAAGACCGTCGACGGCCCGAGCAACAAGGACTGGCGCGGCGGTCGCGGCATCCTGGAGAACATCATTCCCTCCAGCACCGGCGCGGCCAAGGCCGTCGGCGTGGTGATTCCGGAACTCAACAAGAAGCTGACCGGCATGAGCTTCCGCGTGCCGACGTCGGACGTGTCGGTGGTCGATCTGGTGGTGGAGTTGGACAAGCCCGCCAGCTACGAGGAGATCTGCGCCGAGATGAAGGCGCAGAGCCAAGGCGCGCTGAAGGGCGTGCTGGGCTACACCGAAGACAAGGTGGTCGCCACCGATTTCCGCGGCGAGACCTGCACCTCGGTGTTCGACGCCGAAGCCGGCATCGCGCTGGACCCGACGTTCGTCAAGCTGGTGAGCTGGTACGACAACGAGTGGGGCTATTCCAACAAGTGCCTGGAAATGGTGCGCGTGGTGGCGGCGAAGTAATCCGCCGATCGCGCCTGACGGTATCTCCGAAGCCCCGCAGATGCGGGGCTTCGTGTTTCCGGCGCTGGCCGGGCAGGGACGCCGGGGCGATCGCAGGCCGCTTCAACGGGTCGGCGTCTCCGGTGCCATCGCGTACCGGCTGAGCGCGCAGAGCGAAAAGTACGCGGCGCCCGCCAGGACGATCCACCAGGGTTGTGCCCACGCGCTGTCGGGCTGGACGCGGCCGAAGAGCTCCTGCGGGAGCGCAAGCTG
Organism: Lysobacteraceae bacterium NML93-0793; assembly: GCA_002324875.1. Taxonomy (GTDB): domain Bacteria; phylum Pseudomonadota; class Gammaproteobacteria; order Xanthomonadales; family Xanthomonadaceae; genus Luteimonas. Next base: position 148,116 of record NTJG01000003.1, on the reverse strand, counting down.
GCGCATCACGTCGTCAGTGAAGCCGCCGCGTGGAAGGGTCGCGGAGAAGTGGTCGGCGATCTGCACCACCAACAGCAGCACGCCCAGATGGATGGCAAGCGTGAGGCCTTCGATCGTCCAGGTGCTGTCCCGGCGTGTCGTCGTATAGATCAGGCCCTTGCCGATCAACATCGCGACGATCGACACCAGCAGCAGGGCGCTCGGCAGCGCCTGGAACGCCTTGATCGCCAGTTGGCACACGCCGAAGAGCGCGGCGCACAACAGCCCGGCCAGCTTGAGTCTGTCCCGCCAGGCGCTGTGCGCCCGCAGCAGGAAAAGGCACGAGAGCACCAGCAGGGCGGGAAGTTCCAGGCCGATGAGCACGATGGCGGAAAACACACCCGCTCTGCCCGCCGTCAACGGCGACAGTCAGACCAGGAGGAAGAACAGCGCGGTGGTGGCGTCCGGGAACGCCGCGAGACATCGATGTGACACGAGACGCATGGCGGCGCGATGTGATGCTGTGGAAGCAGGCGGTGGCGAATGCGGCTCGTGTCCACGCAGGGGCAGACCCGGTACGCGTCCATACGGGCGGCGACGGCCCACCCCCAAGCGCCCTTGAGTGGCCCACGGCAAACGGGTCGACTGGCACGGCAGCGTGCGAGGTTACCCCGGCGGGTGCCCGGCGTGAGGCGCCGGGTGGCGTCAAAGTGACCCGGCGGTCGCGTTCCGCAGTACCCGGATGCCGCGCGTGTGCGGAGCTTCTTGTTTTCGCGGCGGCGCTGCGTAAGGTGGCCGGCAGCGCGTCGGGGTGGCGCGGACAGATCGCAATCCATGGAAGCACTGCTCGTTCTGCTCGGACTGGCGCTGTTGGCGGTGCCTGTCCTGTTGGTCGTCGGGCTGGTGATGCTGGCCGGGCTGCGCCGACGGGTGGCCGATCTCGAGGATCTCGGCGAACGGCTGCGCGCCGAGATCGCAGCCCGGGACATGCCGGCGATGCCGATGCCGCCCGTGGCCGCGCGCGCGGCGTCTGCGCCCGTCGAGACGCATTCGCCTGCGCCGCCATCCTCCGACGGGCGTTCACCGGCTGTCGCGCCCGCATCGGCCATGCCGCCTGCCGCGCCGCCGCCATTGCCACCTGCGCCGCCGCGCGAGACCTGGCGCGACGCGGATCCCCCGCGCCCCGTGCCATCGCCGCGTCCCGAGGTCCTGGCTGCAGCGCCTGCGGGGCCGGGTGCGTTCGAGCGCGGGCTGCGTCTGGTCCGCCAGTGGTTCACGTCCGGCAACGTGCCGGTGAAGATCGGCATGCTGGTGCTGTTCGCCGGTGTCGCCGCGCTGCTCAAGTACGCCAGCGACGAGGGCCTGCTGCAGGTGCCGGTGTCGGTGCGTCTGGCTGCGGTCTCGGCGGCGGCGGTCGCGGGCCTGGTGTTCGGCTGGATGCGCCGGGACAGCCATCGCACGTTCGCACTCAGCCTGCAGGGCGGGATGATCGGCATCCTGCTGCTGGTGGTGTTCGCTGCGTCGCGGATGTTCGGGCTGGTGCCGATGGAATCCGCGTTCGCCGCGAGCGTGGCGCTGGTGTTCGGCGCCGGTGCGCTGGCGGTGTTGCAGGGGGCGATGGCGCTGGCGGTGTTCGCCGTACTGGCCGGCTTTCTCGCGCCGATCTGGCTTTCGACCGGCGGCGGCAACCACGTTGCGCTGTTCGGTTACTACGCGGTGCTCAACGCGGCGATCGTGACCATCGCCTGGTTTCGTGCCTGGCGCCTGCTCAATCTTCTGGGTTTCGTTTTCACCTTCGGCATCGGCACGCTGTGGGGCGTGCTCGATTACGAGGCCACCGACTACGCCTCCGCGCAGGCGTTCCTCGTCTTGTTCTTCGCGCTCTATCTGGCGGTGCCGTTGCTGCATGCGCGGCGCCGGCCGATGGGGCGTCGGGATCTGATCGACGGCTGCCTGGTGTTCGGCACGCCGCTGATCGCGTTCTCGCTGCAGGCGGGCCTGATGCGCGACGACACGACACTGCTTGCGCTCTGCGCGCTTGGGCTGGCGGCGGTGTACGCCGGATTGTCGTGGTGGCTGCGTCGTGGCGGCCGGCTCGAGGTGCTGCAGCAGGCCTACGCCTTGCTGGCCGCGGGCTTCGCGACGCTGGCCGTGCCGCTGGCGCTGTCGGCGCAGGCCACCGCGAGCGTGTTCGCGCTGGAAGGGGCGGCGCTGGTCTGGCTGGGTTTGCGCCAGCAGCGGCGTCTGCCGCGGTGGTCCGGCATCGCGCTGCAGGGCGCGGCGGTGGTCGCCTACGCGTTCGCTGCCGGCAATACGACCGTCGGTGACACGCCGTTCGCGCATGGCCTGTTCGTCGGCGCGATGCTGTTCGTGGTCGCCGGGCTCGCGATCGCGTGGGCGTACTCGCGTGCGGACGCGGTGGTGCCCGCGCGGCTGGCCTATCTCTGGGCGATGGTCTGGTGGCTCGGCGCCTGGACGCTGGAGCTGCAGCGCGTGTTGCCGGCACGCGATTTCCCCGATGCGCTGCTGGTCCTGGCGGCGGTCACGGGGTGGCTGGCCGCCGAGCGCAGCCGGCGCGTGTTCGATCCCGTGCTGGCCGGCACGGCCTGTGTCGCGTTGGCCGCCGCGCTGCCGTTGGCCTTCCTGCAGGCCGAGGCGCATCAGCAGCCCTTCGCGGGCAACGGGCTGTGGGCATGGCTGGTCTTCGCCGCCCTCGGCGTGCGCAGCCTGTTGTGCCTGCGCGTCGGCGACAGCGGATTCGCCCGGGCCGCGCAATTCGTGTGGTGGCTGCTGTGGCCGTTCGCGGCGTCGCTGCTGCTGGTGCAACTGTCCGACAGGATGGACGGCGGTCACGGCTGGTCGCTGGTCGCCGCGGTGGCGCCCTGGCTGGCGATCACTGCGGTGGCGTTGCTGCGCTGGTCTTGGCTCACGCATCCGCTGGGCGTGACCTTCGACCCGATGCGCGCGGCATTCCGCACCGTATGTTGCGCGCTGCTGGTCATCTGGTGGCTGCTGGCGCTCGGCAACGCAGGCGATGCCGCGCCGCTGCCGTGGATCGCGCTGGTCAATCCGCTGGATCTCGCGCAGGTCGCGGTGTTGCTGCTGATCGCGTCCTGGCTCTGGCGCGGCGATGTGCCGCTCGATGCGCGCACCCGTGTGCCGCTGCTCTCGGCCGGTGCGTTCCTGCTGGTCACCGTGATCACACTGCGCGGCGCGCATCACTGGGGCGGCGTGCCGTGGAGCGGCGCGCTCGCGGGCAGCAGCCTGGCGCAGACCAGTCTCACCGTCGTCTGGAGCGTGCTCGGCGTGCTGGGCTGGGTCATCGGCTCGCGTCGCGGCCAGAGGATGCTGTGGCTGGCCGGTGCGGTGCTGATGGCGATCGTGCTGGCCAAGCTGGTGCTGGTGGACCGCAGCCATCTCGGCAATCTGTGGGGCATCGGCTCGTTCATCGCCTACGGCCTGCTGTGCACCGTCGTCGGCTTCTTCGCGCCGGCGCCGCCGCGCACCCCGACCCTCGAACCCGAGCAGGAGGCCCGCGTATGAACCGGACGCTGAAGTGCCTGGCCGTCCTCACCGGCGGCGTTCTCTGCAGCGCGGCGATCGCGGTCGACGTCGACCGCGCCTTCGTCGCGCAGTGGCCGCTGGCCTTGCCGTCGCCCGATGCCGGCGCCTATCAGGTCGAACTCGACGACGCGGTCTATGCGACCACCGTGTCGCCGGCGCTGCGCGATCTGGTGGTGGTCAATGGCGATGGCCGACAGGTGCCGGCGCTGCTGCAGTCGGCGCCCGCACCCGCGGCACGGCGCACGACACAGGCGTTGGCCTGGTTTCCACTGCCGGCGACGGCGGCAGGTGCAGGCAGCGACATCGCCGCGATCAGCGAAGTCGATCCCGATGGCCGCCTGCGTCGCATCCAGTGGCAGTCCGCGCCGGGCGATGCGCCGCCGGCCGCGCTGCTGGTGGATGCCGGTGCGTCGGCGCTGCCGCTGGAGGCGCTGGTGCTGGACTGGGGTGTCGCCGACGTCGCGTTCGAACGCTCGGTGCGGGTCGAAGGTTCGGAGGATCTGCGCAACTGGCAGCCACTGGCCGCGGGCGGTCGTCTGCTCGATCTGCGTCGCGGCGAGGCCCGGCTGGTCGAACGGCGCATCGTGTTCGATACGCCGGTGCGTGTGCGTTACCTGCGGATCACGCCGGGTGCCGGCGCCGGCACGATGCCGGCCCTCGTCTCGGTATCCGGCGAGGCGCCTGCGCTCGCCGATGCGTCCGAACTTCAATGGCGCGGGCTCGACGCCGCCGGCCCGGCCGATGCCGAGGGTGGCTTCGTCTTCAGACTCGATGCGCGGCTGCCGGTGACGCATGTCGACATCGGCCTGGACGGCAATGCGACCGCGCGCTGGACGCTGTCGGTGCGCGAGGCCGACGACGCGCCGTGGCGCGCGATCGCCCGTGACTGGCTGGTGTACCGGGTCGGCACCGATGCGGACGCCCGTACCCCGCCGCTCGCGCTCGATACGACGCTGCGCGCGCGGCAGTGGCGGCTGGCGCCGGATGCGCCATCTGCAGGCGCTGCGCCGGTGCTGCGGCTCGGTTACGTGCCTGAGCATGTTGTATTCGTCGCCGAAGGCGCACCCCCGTTCTCGCTGCGCGCGGGCAGTGGCCGCGCGGTGCGGGGCGATGCGGCGGTCGCACCGTTGCTGGCGGATCTGCGCGCGCGCCACGGCGGTCGCTGGCAGCCCGCTGTCGCGACGCTTGGCGCGCGTGCGGAGCTGGCGGGTGCTGCCGCGCTGGACGATACGCCGCCGCGTGACTGGGGGACGTGGCTGCTGTGGGGCGTGCTGCTGCTGGGCGTGGTGCTGGTGGGTGGCTTCGCGTTGAGTCTGTTGCGGGGGCCGAAGCCGCGTTGAGAGGACGATGCGGGTGCCGTGGAGCCGTGCATTCCCCTCTTCGAAGTCGCGCGATTGGACGTTGTCGCCAACGCCTCTTCCGCGCGAGCGCGCGCCTGCAGGATTCGAGCGGGTTTGCCTGGCTGCAGGCACACCGCGGACAATGCGCCGCTGACGCACTGCGTTCTCCTTTCAACGACAGCGAGCCCACCGCCATGACCATCGTCCGCATGACCGATCTCGACCTGTCCGGCAAGCGCGTGCTGATCCGGCAGGGCGAGCCGGTCTGAGCGGACTGCCCTCCGGCAGTCCGCGCGGCGAGCGCCCGGCCATGGAGGGCCGGGCAGGTGTCTGCGATTGCAGCCGCGTCACGCCAGGGAAGGCATGGCGCACATCCTTCCGATCATTCAAGAGAGTCCAGAGCTAATGACCATCGTCCGCATGACCGATCTCGACCTGTCCGGCAAGCGCGTGCTGATCCGGCAGGGCGAGCCGGTCTGAGCGGACTGCCCTCCGGCAGTCCGCGCGGCGAGCGCCCGGCCATGGAGGGCCGGGCAGGTGTCTGCGATTGCAGCCGCGTCACGCCAGGGAAGGCATGGCGCACATCCTTCCGATCATTCAAGAGAGTCCAGAGCTAATGACCATCGTCCGCATGACCGATCTCGACCTGTCCGGCAAGCGCGTGCTGATCCGGCAGGACCTCAACGTCCCCGTCGACGGCGGCAAGGTCACCTCCGACCAGCGCATCACCGCGTCGCTGCCGACGTTGAAGTACGCACTGGAGAAGGGCGCGGCGGTGATGGTGACCTCGCATCTCGGCCGTCCCAAGGAAGGCAGCTGGAGCGAGGCCGATTCCCTGGCGCCTGTCGCCGCGCGCCTGTCCGAACTGCTCGGCATCGAGGTGCCGCTGGTGCGCGACTGGGTCGATGGCGTCGAGGTCGCGCCGGGCCAGCTGGTGCTGCTGGAGAACTGCCGCATGAACGTCGGCGAGAAGGACGACGACGAGGCGCTGTCGAAGAAGTACGCCGCGCTGTGCGATGTCTTCGTCATGGACGCCTTCGGCACCGCGCATCGCGCGCAGGCGTCGACGCACGGCGTGATCCGTTTCGCGAAGACGGCGGCCGGCGGCCCGCTGCTGATGGCCGAACTCGATGCGCTGGCGAAGGCGCTCGACGCGCCGGCGCGTCCGCTGCTGGCGATCGTCGCGGGCAGCAAGGTGTCGACCAAGCTCGAACTGCTGTCGTCGCTGGTCGGCAAGGTGGACCAGCTGATCGTCGGCGGCGGCATCGCCAATACCTTCATCGCCGCGCTGGGCCACGATGTCGGCAAGTCGCTGGTCGAGCCCGACCTGCTCGACACCGCGAAGCAGATCATGGCCGATGCGAAGGCGCGTGGCGCCGAGATTCCGGTGCCGACCGACGTCGTCGTCGCGCCCGCGTTCGCGGCCGACGCGCCGGCGACGGTCAAGGCCGTCGATGCCGTCGGCGCCGACGATATGATCCTCGACATCGGTCCGGATACCGCGAAGCGCTACGCGGCGCTGATCGCGGACGCCGGCACCGTGGTCTGGAACGGCCCGGTCGGCGTGTTCGAGTTCGACGCGTTCGGCACGGGCACCGAGGCGCTGGCGCGCGCGGTGGCGGCATCGAAGGCGTTCTCGATCGCCGGCGGCGGCGACACCCTGGCCGCGGTCGACAAGTACGGCATCGCCGATGACGTGTCCTACATCTCGACCGGCGGCGGCGCGTTTCTCGAATTCCTCGAGGGCAAGACGTTGCCGGCCGTCGCAGCGCTCGACGCACGCGGCGCGTGACCCGGGCGCTGTTCTTCGATCTCGACGGCACGCTGATCGATTCGGAGCCGGGCATCCTCGGCGGCATCGCGCATACCCTCGACGCGCTGGGGCATCCGCCGCAGTCGCGCGAGGCGCTGTTGCCGTGGATCGGCCCGCCGCTTCACGACAGCTTCGAGGCGCTGTTCGGCGGCGACCGAGCACGCGCCGAGCAGGCGGTCGCGCTGTACCGCGAGCGCTACGACACGCAGGGCTGGCGCGAGCACCGCGTTTACGCCGGCATCGCGGCGATGATCACCGCGCTGGCGGCCGAGGGATGGCGCCTGGCGGTGGTGACGTCGAAGCGCGAGGTGTTCGCGCGGCGGATCATCGATGCCTTGCCGTTCGGCCCTGCGTTCGCGAGCGTGATCGGCGCCAGCGACGACGGCGTCCGCCGCTACAAGCGCGAACTGATCGCCGAGGCCTTGTCGCGACTGCAGCTCACAGCCTCGGACGCGACGATGATCGGCGACCGGCGCATGGACATCGAGGGCGCACGCCAGCACGGCATGCGCTCGATCGGCGTGCTCTGGGGCTTCGGAAGCGCGGATGAGCTGCGCACGGCCGGCGCCGATCAGCTCGTGGCATCGCCGGACGCGCTGCTGGCCGCGGTGCGTTGATGTCCGTCGGGGCTGGCGGCGGAGGACTAACGCGCCTGTGCCGCGTGACGCCCCTCCGTTGGCCCGCCGCGTCGACGCGGTGCTCAAGCATCGGCGCGGGCCGGAAGGCGGCGCAGCTCGTATCAACGCGAGCCCAAGACACTGCTGTCGCTCCGCTCTGCAGTACGCCACCGGATACGCCTTTCCGCGTTTTCAAGTAATGTCCCCGAGCGCGCCGGGGAGCGCGTAGATCTGCGCCTGCTGCTGCGCAACATGCCTTTGACTACCGGTGGACACTACACTCGGCCCATGACCACGACAGACCTTCCTACCGTTCCGGCGCACCGTCGCCGTACCCGCATTCTCGCCACGCTGGGGCCCGCGACCGACGCGCCGGGCGTGCTCGACGCCCTGATCGCCGCCGGCGTGAACGCGGTCCGCCTGAACTTCTCCCATGGCGATCCCGCCTCGCAGAAAGCGCGGGCCGACGCGGTGCGCGAGGCGGCTGATCGCGCAGGTGTCGAAGTCGGCATCCTGGCCGACCTGCCGGGTCCGAAGATCCGCATCGAAAAGTTCGCCGACGGCAAGGTGCAGTTGCGGGCCGGTGCGCGCTTCGATCTGGTGGCCGATCCCGATGCGCCGCCGGGCACGATCGACGAAGTGGGCGTGAGCTATCTCGGCCTGCCGGGCGACGTCGAAGCCGGCGACGTGCTGCTGCTCGACGACGGCCTGATGCAGCTGCAGGTGACCGCCGTCGAAGGCGCGCGCATCGTCACCACGGTGCTCAACGATGGCGTGCTGTCGAACCGCAAGGGGCTCAACAAGCAGGGCGGCGGCCTGTCGCTCGGCGCGCTGACCGATCACGACCGTCAGCTGATCAAGGTGGCGGCCGACATCGGCGTCGATTTCATCGCGGTGTCGTTCTGTCGCAATGCTGCCGACATGGAGGAGGCGCGTTCGATCGCGCGCTCGCACGGCAGCGATGCCGCGCTGGTGTCGAAGATCGAGCGCACCGAGGCGATCGACAACCTGGCCGAGATCATCGACGCCAGCGACGTGGTGATGGTGGCCCGCGGCGATCTGGGCGTGGAGATCGGCGATGCCGAGCTGCCGGGCCTGCAGAAGAAGATCATTCGCGAGTCGCTGGCCCGCAACAAGGTCGTGATCACCGCGACGCAGATGCTGCAGTCGATGGTCGAATCGCCGATGCCGACCCGCGCCGAGGTGCTGGACGTGGCCAACTCGGTCATCGACGGTACCGACGCGGTGATGCTGTCGGCCGAGACCGCCGCCGGCGCGTATCCGGTGCGTGCGGTCGAGGCGATGGCGCGTATCTGCGTCGGCGCCGAGCGCCAGTTCGCCCACGACACCGATTTCGAAAAGGCCCAGCGCAATCTGGAACGCGCCGACCATGCGATCGCGATGGCGGCGATGTTCCTGTCGGAGCACGTAGGTGTCGGCGCGATCGTCGCGATGACCGAGTCCGGCGGCACGGCGCGCTATCTGTCGCGGTTCCGCGGTGGCGCATCGATCTACGCGTTCGCGCGTCACGATGGCGCGCGCCGGCGTATGTCGCTGATGCGCGACGTGTTCCCGTTCAACTACGACAGTCGCGGCCAGACCCCGCGCGAGGCCGCGCGCGGCAGCATCCGCCTGCTGGTGGAAGCGGGTTTGCTCGGCCCGGGCGAGCGCGTGGTGTTCACCAGTGGCGAGCACATGGAGACGCACGGGGCCACCAATACCCTGCGTCTGCTGCAGGTCGGTCAGGACGGACGGGCCGAGGGGCTGGGCGAACTCTGACCGCGCGTCAGTCCGCCGCCCGCCCGAGCTGTTCGAGCACCACGCCGAATTCGGGATGACGAAGAAGGTCCATCTCGCCGGCTGTGGCGAGATGGAGGATGCGCGCACACGTCGGGTCGTCGGCGGTTCCATCCGGAAACACGGTGGCGATGGACCGCAAGGCCACCATCGTGGCTTCGGCGATCCGGGCCTCACCGAACTGCCGGCCGGCGTCGCCGCCCTGGGCCTCGGCGACCGCCTGCGACATCGTCTGCAGATGCCGGATCGCGCCCTCGAGCGCCGGTGTGTTCCGGTCCAGCCAGGTCCGATAGGCGGCCTGCGCCCGCGGGCCGGCCTCGCCGGGCATGCGACCGCACCGCACATCCAGGCTCTGCTGCACAGTCGCCATCGTGGTCAGCGCATAGCCGGTCGCGGCTGCGCGGAGTTCATCCGCTGCCTGCTGCGGGTTCGAGGTCTGGGCGTCGGCCGTCGGCGCCGCGATGCACGCGAGCAGAAGCGGGAGGATGTATCGGGCAATCGTCATGGGGTCTTCCGGCAGACGCCCCGCGGGGCATGAAGCCCGGATGCTCGGCCCCTGGCGCGACAGCCGCCATCGGCAAGCCGAGCGCGTGGCGGTCAGGGGTTTCCCGATCGGGCTGCCGCAGGGCCGCGGGCTATAATCGCGCCCCTCCCGTCGACCCCGGAACTCCGTCATGAGCATCGAACAGCTTGCCGAAACCGCCCAGGCCATGGTGGCGAAGGGCAAGGGCATCATCGCCATCGACGAGTCGACGGGCACGATCGGCAAGCGCTTCGAGCAGGTCGGCATCGCCAACAACGAAGAGAACCGCCGCGCCTATCGCGAGCTGCTGCTGACCACGCCGAAGCTCTCGGAGCACATCAGCGGCGCGATCCTGTTCGACGAAACCCTGCGCCAGTCGACGAAGGCCGGCGTGCCGTTCGCGAAGTACCTCACCCAGAACGGCATCATCCCGGGCATCAAGGTCGACAAGGGCACGCATGCGCTGGCCGGCTTTCCGGGCGAGCTGGTGACCGAAGGCCTCGACGGCCTGCGCGCGCGGCTCGAGGAGTACTACAAGCTGGGCGCGCGCTTCGCCAAGTGGCGCGCGGTGATCACCATCGGCGAGGACATGCCGTCGGGCACCTGCATCGACGTCAACGCGCACGCGCTCGCGCGGTATGCCGCGCTGTGCCAGGAGCAGGGCCTGGTGCCGATGGTCGAGCCGGAAGTGCTGCTCGATGGCGATCACGACATCCAGACCGCGTACGAGGTCACCGAAGTCGTGCTGCGCGGCGTGTTCGATGCGCTCTACAGCCAGAACGTCATGCTCGAGGGCACCATCCTCAAGGCCTCGATGGTGCTGCCGGGCCAGGATTGCGAGGAAGAGGCCGACGTGGAGGAAGTGGCCGAGGCCACGCTGATGTGCCTGAAGTCGTCGGTGCCGGCGATCCTGCCGGGCATCGTGTTCCTGTCGGGCGGGCAGAGTGATGAAGAGGCGACGGCGCATCTGGACGCGATGAACCGCATGGGCCCGAATCCGTGGCCGCTGTCGTTCTCCTATGGGCGCGCGATGCAGTCGGCCGCGCTCAAGCTGTGGTCGCAGGACATCGTCAACAACGTCGCCAAGGCACAAGCGACCGTGCACGCGCGGGCCAAGGCCAACGGACTGGCGGCGCTGGGCAAGTGGGAAGGCTGAGCGGGCGAGGCCCCTGACGCGCTCCGAACGACGCCGGCCTCGCGCCGGCGTCGTCCTTTCCGGCGTGCGCGGGCGGCTGGGGACCTGCACGCCTGCGCGCCTGCGGCGTTCAGCGGTCGAGGGCGGCGACGTAGTGCGCCAGCATCCCCGCGTCGTGGCAGCAGAACAGCACGTCGATCGGCGCATCGGCCGGCCATGCGCGGACGGTGGCCACCGCGATCTCCACCGCCGCCTCGTGCGGATAGCCATAGACACCGCAACTGATGGCCGGAAACGCGATCGATCGGGCGCCGGCGGCGGTCGCGAGCCTCAGGCTGGCGTCGTAGCACGCGGCAAGATGTGCCGCTTCGCCTGCCCGGCCACCGCGCCAGACCGGCCCCACGGTGTGGATCACATGCCGTGCCGGCAATGCGAACCCGGGCGTGAGGCGCGCCTCGCCGGTGGGGCAGCGCACACCGGGCGCCACCTCGGGCACGCGGCGGCAGGCCGCGAGCAGTTCCGGTCCTGCGGCGCGATGGATCGCGCCATCCACGCCGCCGCCGCCCAGCAATGACGGATTGGCCGCATTGACGATGGCATCGACGGTGCAGCGGGTGATGTCGGCCTGGCGGGCGTGGATCGTCGGCATGGGACGGAGTCTGCACGAGGCCGCGTCATGGCCTCGCCTGCGGCGAGCCGGGTGGCGCGACCGCTCCGTCACCGGCACTGGGCCAGACTGCGGCCTCCGGTTTCGAAGTCGTGGAGGCACCCGATGTCCGCAGTGACCCATGCCGGACGCGTGTATGCACCGCTGGCCGTGCACGACGCGTTGCGGCGCGGCAAGCCCGACGAGGCGGTCTCGCTGTTGCGTGACGCCAACCCGGGGCTCGGTCGCGACGAGGCCCGCCAGGCGGTGCAGCGTCTCGCTGCCAATCCCTCGGATCCGCTGGATCATGACGACCCCTTCCGCCTGACGGGCAGCGACGTGCCTACGGCGAGCGACACCCTGCCCAGTGCCGTGGCGGCGAAGATCGCGACCGGCAACACCCTCGATGCCGCCCGCCGCCTGCGCGATGCCAAGCCGGGCCTGAGCGACGCCGAGGCACGTGAGGCCGTTGCCCGGCATTGCTCCCCGTTGCTGCGCAAGGCGCGCGAGGAAACCGTGGTGGAGGGCGACAGTCGCCGCTACGGCTGGCTGGCCTGGGTGGCCGCGCTGGTGATCGTGGGGAGCGGACTGGCGATCTGGCTGGGCTGAGCGCGCTCGCGCATGTGCCTGGTGATTCGTCGAGCGCGTCCGTCGTTTCCGCGAAGGCGTCCGCGCCATCCAACGGCCGAGCGGCCGGCCGGACCGGGCGTCGAAACATGGACGCAGACCGCACTGGATGCGCGCGTTCGCGGAAACGACGGGCGAGAACGGACGGCTTCAAGGCGACCGCAGGCGCGCCGCGCGCTGCACGCGATGTGCAGCGCACGTGCGGTCCAAGGGTCACACCCTCCGGTTACGGCAGACCCGCCAGCCACTCGTCGTCCGAGCCTTCGTTGATGTCGGCCAGCAGCGGCGTGGAGAAATAGCGTTCGCCGGTGTCGGGCAGCATCGCCAGGATCACGTCGCCCTCGCGGGCCGTCTTCGCGACCTCCAGCGCGGCGGCCACGGTGCCGCCGGCGGAGATACCGACGAACAGGCCTTCTTCGGTCGCCAGGCGGCGCGCGGTCTCGATCGAGGCGGTATCGTCGATCGACAGCACCTGCGCCGCGATGTCGCGGTTGAGCACTTCCGGCACGAAGTCCGGCGTCCAGCCCTGCACCTTGTGCGGGGACCAGTCCTTGCCCTGCAACAACGCCGCGCCCGCCGGTTCGCAGGCCGTGACCTTGACCTCGGGGCGCGCCACCTTCAGCACCTCGCCCACACCGGTCAGTGTGCCGCCGGTGCCCCAGCCGGTGACGAAATGATCGAGGCGGTGTCCGGCGAAATCGCGCAGGATCTCGGCCGCGGTCGTGCTGCGGTGGTAGGCGGGGTTCGCCGGGTTGGCGAACTGGCTGGCCAGGAACCAGCCGTGCTCGTCGGCGAGTTCCTTCGCGCGGCGGACCATGCCGCTGCCGCGCTCACCGGCGGGCGTCAGGATGACCTTGGCGCCGTAGGCCCGCATCAGCTTGCGGCGCTCGATCGAGAAGGTCTCGACCATCGTCGCCACGAACTTGTAGCCGCGCGCCGCGCAGACCATCGCCAGCGCGATGCCCGTATTGCCTGACGTGGCCTCGACCACCGTGTCCCCGGGCTTGAGCAGGCCCTTGGCTTCGGCGTCGAGAATGATCGCCAGCGCCAGACGGTCCTTGACCGAGCCGCCGGGATTGAAGGATTCGACCTTGGCGTAGAGTTCGACGTGGGGCGGGGCGATGCGGTGCAGGCGGACGATCGGCGTGCGGCCGATGGTGTCGAGGATGCTGTCGTACAGGGCCATGGGAAGAGCCTCGGCGCATGCGCGTGGCGCGGTGTGCCAGACTGCGCCAGAACGCATGACCGTGCCAGCGGTTGACGTGGAACGCTGTTTTTTCACCACCATCTCTTGGCACGGTCAGGCTCACGCGGGGGCGGGTAAGATCGGGCGGTTTTCCCGGTCGCGCAGGTTGCCCCTTGCTTCAGCATTCTCCCCGTCACCGCCCGCTGTCCCGGCGCGCGCCCATTCTCCTTCTGGCGTTGCTGCTGTCGGCCTGCGGCGGGGCGGCCCAGGAATCCGCGCCCCGTGGCGAGGGCGGTGCCGCGGTTCCGGTCACCACCACGACCGTCGAGCCGCGCCAGTGGAACGACACGGTGGCCGCGCTGGGTACCGTGAATGCGCGCGAGTCGATCACCGTGACCGCCAAGGTCAGCGAGATCGTGCAGCGCGTGCACTTCGACAGCGGCGACGAGGTCGCGGCCGGGGCGGTGCTGGTGACGCTGTCGGGAAACCAGCAGCAGGCATCGTTGCTGGCCGCCGAGGCCGCGGCCAACGAAGCCGAGCAGCAGTACCGCCGCGGAGCCGAGCTGGTCGACCAGCAACTCATCGCACGTGCCTCGATCGACACCCTGCGCGCCACCCGCGATGCGGCCCGCGCCAACGTGGCGGAAACCCGCGCCGACATCGGCGACCGCACCATCCGCGCACCGTTCGCCGGCGTGCTCGGCATTCGTCAGGTCAGTACGGGCGCGCTGGTCACTCCGGGCACGGCGATCGCCACGCTCGACGACATCGGCGCGGTCTACGTCGACTTCCCGGTGCCGGAGACCCGGCTGTCGGTGGTCGCGCCGGGCCAGCGCGTGTTCGGCCGCAGCGCCGCATATCCCGCCGTCGATTTCGAGGGCGTGGTGCAGACCGTCGACGCGCGCGTCGACCCCGATACCCGCGCGGTCACCGTCCGTGCGACCTTCGCCAATCCGGATCGCCAGCTCCGGCCCGGCATGCTGATGCAGGTGCGCCTGGAACAGCGCTCGCGCGAGGCGCTGATGGTTCCCGAGATCGCGGTGATCCAGGTCGGCCGTGACACCTTCGTCTACCGCGTGCGCGAGGACGAGACCGTGGAACAGGCGCCGGTGGTGATCGGCGTGCGCGACAGCGGCCTGGCGGAGATCGTCGACGGACTCGAACCGGGCACCCGCATCGTCGTCGACGGCACCGGCAAGCTGCGCCCGGGCATGCGGATCGCCGAGGGCTCGGTGCAGGAAGCGAAATCGCAGCCGTCCGACGATGTCGGCGCGGCGGGGGGCGCTGCGCAATGAAGATGTCCGATGTCTCCATCAAGCGGCCGGTGTTCGCGGTCGTCATCAGCCTGCTGCTGGTGGTGCTCGGCATCATGTCCTTCAGCCGGCTGACGCTGCGCGAGCTGCCGAACATCGATCCGCCGATCGTCTCGGTCGACGTCTCCTATCCCGGCGCGTCGGCCGCGGTCGTGGAGACGCGCATCACCCAGATCCTCGAGGACGCACTGGCCGGCATCGAAGGCATCCGCACGATCGAGTCGCGCAGCCGCAACGGGCGCTCCGACGTCACCATCGAGTTCAACCTCAGCCGCGACATCGAGGCCGCGGCCAATGACGTGCGCGATGCGATCAGCCGGGTCGCCGACCGCATGCCGGTGGAGGCCGATCCGCCGGAGATCTCCAAGGTCGAGGCCGACGCCGACGCGATCCTGTGGCTGAACCTGCGTTCGAGCACGATGAACACGCTCGAGCTGACCGACTACACCGATCGCTACATCCTCGATCGCCTGTCCTCGCTCGATGGCGTCGCCCGCGTGCAGCTCAGCGGCGGCCAGCGTTACGCGATGCGCATCTGGCTCGATCGTGACGCGATGACCGCGCGCGGCGTCACCGCGACCGACGTCGAATCGGCGCTGCGCGCCGAGAACGTCGAACTGCCGGCCGGCCGCATCGAATCGGCGACGCGCGACTTCACCCTGCGTGTGGAGCGCGGCTATCGCGAACCCGGACAGTTCGCACAGATTCCGGTGCGCCGCGGCGACGACGGCTACGTGATCCGCATGGGCGATGTCGCCATCATCGAGCTGGGCTCGGCCGAGCGGCGCTCCTACATGCGCAGCAACTCGGTGCCGAACGTCGGCCTGGGCATCGTGCGCACCTCGACCGCGAACGCACTCGACGTCGCCCGGGCGGCGCGCGCCGAGGCCGAGCGCATCCAGGGCACGCTGCCCGAAGGCACCGAGATCTTCGTCGCCGCCGACAATACGGTGTTCATCGATGCGGCGATCACCCGCGTCTACTGGACCCTGTTCGAGGCGATGGCCCTGGTGTTCGTGGTCATCTGGCTGTTCCTCGGCAGCCTGCGCGCGGCGATCATTCCGGCCGTGACCGCGCCGGTGTGTCTGGTGGCGGCGTTCACCGCGCTGTACGCGTTCGGGTTCTCGATCAACCTGCTGACCCTGCTGGCCCTGGTGCTGTGCATCGGCCTCGTGGTGGACGACGCGATCATCGTGCTGGAGAACGTCCAGCGCCGCGCCGATCTCGGCGAGCCGCCGATCGTCGCCGCCCGGCGCGGTACGGCGCAGGTGGCGTTCGCGGTGATCGCGACGACCGCGGTGCTGGTGGCGGTGTTCCTGCCGGTGGGCTTCATGGAAGGCAATTCCGGACGCCTGTTCCGCGAGCTGTCGGTCACCCTGGCCGGCGCGGTGGCACTGTCGGCGTTCATCGCGCTGACCTTGACGCCGATGATGTGCTCCAAGCTCGTGCGTCGTCACGAAACGCCGAAGGGCTTCAACGCCTGGACCGCGCGTCATCTCGATGCGTTGAGCGCGCGCTACGGCAGCCGTGTCGCTGCGCTGGTGAACCTGCGGCGCGGACGGTTGATCGCGCTGATGGCGGTGGCGATCGCCGTCTGCGTGACCGCGGCGCTGCTGCTGTTCTGGCGCGTGCCCAGCGAGCTGTCGCCGGCCGAGGACCGCGGCCGCTTCTTCGTCGGCGTGGATGGTCCCGAGGGCGCGGGGTACGACTACACCGTGGCGCAGATGCAGCAGGTCGAGCAGATCTTCGCCCGCTACGTCGGTGACGATCAGCCGATCCAGCGCGCCAACTCGCGTGTGCCGCGCGGCTGGGGCGGCAGCGAAGACATGCACACGGGCCAGGTCATCGTGTTCCTGCAGGACTGGCGCGATCGCGATGTGCCCACCAGCCAGGTGGTCGAGAGCCTGCGCGCGGAGTTCGCCACGTTGCCCGGCGTGCAGGTGCGCGCCAACGTGCCCGGTGGTCTGGTCAGCAGTCGCGGTCAGCGCTACCAGCTGGTGCTCGGCGGCCCGGACTACGCGGAAATCGCGCAGTGGCGCGACCGCATGCTCGCGCGCATGCGCGAGAACCCGGGCATCCAGGATCCGGATTCCGACTACAAGGAAACCCGGCCGCAGATGCGCGTGGACATCGACCGCGCGCGCGCGTCCGATCTCGGCGTGTCGGTGCAGGAGATCGGGCGCACGCTCGAGACGATGATGGGCTCGCGCCAGGTCACGACGTTCGTCGACAGCGGCGAGGAATACGACGTGCTGTTGCAGGCCGGGCGCGAGCGCCGCATGTCGCCATCGGATCTGCAGGACACCTTCGTCCGCGGCCGTGACGGTGCGCTGGTGCCGCTGTCGAACCTGGTGACGCTGAGCGAGGTGGCCGAGCCGGGCAGCTTCAACCGCTTCAACCGGCTGCGCGCGATCACCATCGCCGCCGGCCTGGCGCCGGGCTACACGATGAGCGAAGCCCTGGAGTGGACCCGCCAGGTCGCGGCCGAGGAACTGCCCGACTACGCGCAAATCGACTGGAAGGGCGAGAGCCGTGAGTTCCAGGAAGCCGGCGGCGCGGTGCTGCTGACCTTCACGATGGCGCTGCTGATCGTCTATCTGGTGCTGGCGGCGCAGTTCGAGAGCTTCATCCATCCGCTGGTGATCATGCTGACCGTGCCGCTCGCGGTGCTCGGCGCGCTGCTCGGCCTCTGGGCGACAGGAGGCACGCTGAATCTCTTCAGCCAGATCGGCATCGTCATGCTGATCGGTCTGGCGGCGAAGAACGGCATCCTGATCGTCGAGTTCGCCAACCAGTTGCGTGACGACGGGCGCGATGTGCGCGATGCGATCACCGAGGCGGCGAAGGTGCGCCTGCGTCCGATCCTGATGACCGCGGCCGCCACCATCGTCGGCGCCGTGCCGCTGGTGGTCGCCGGCGGGCCGGGTTCGGCCAGCCGCGCGACGATCGGCGTGGTGATCATCTTCGGCGTCGCGTTCTCCACCCTGCTGTCGCTGTTCGTCGTGCCGGCGTTCTACGCGCTGCTGGCGCCGTTCACGCGCTCGCCGGAGGCGTTGGCGCAGGAACTCGAGCGCCTGGAGGCCGAGACGCCCTCCGTGGGCGGCCATGCCTGATTCCGCGCGCTGGGGCGGCGTGCGCATACACGGCGACGGCTTCGTGCTGCGTCGCTGGTGCGCCGGCGATCTCGACGCACTTCTTCGGCACGCGGACGATCCGATGATCGTCCGCGGTCTCAGCGACCGGTTTCCGCATCCCTATACCCGCGCCGATGGCGAGGCGTTTCTCGCCGGGCGCATCGTGGACCTCGACGCGCCCGTGCTCGCGATCGAGATCGACGGCGAGGCCTGCGGCAGCATCGGCGTGCGTCATGCGGCGGCCGGCGAGCGGGCGCATTCGGCCGAGCTCGGCTACTGGCTGGGCCGCGCCCACTGGAATCGCGGCGTCATGCGTCGCGTCGTCTCCGTCTACGTCCCGTGGGTCATGCAGGCGCTGTCGCTCACGCGGCTGCAGGCCGCCGTACTCGACATCAATCCGGCCTCCGCCCGGGTGCTCGAAGCCAACGGCTTCGTCGAGGAAGGACGCCTGCGCCACGCGATCCGCAAGCCCGATGGCCTGCACGATCTGCGCGTGTTCGGCCTGCTGCGCTGAGGCGCGTTTCGCGATTGGGCGCGCTTGGGTGAGAATCCGGTCAGCGGCGTCGACGTCGCACCAACCGGGGAGCTCTGCGTGGAAACCTTCGTCAACACCCTCAACGGCTACGTCTGGAGTCCACCGCTGGTCTGGCTGTGCCTCGGCGCCGGCCTGTACTTCTCGGTCCGCACGCGCTTCGTGCAGATCCGCCAGTTCGGCGAGATGATCCGGCTGATGCTGGCAGGCGGCAAATCCGAGGCCGGCGTGTCCTCGTTCCAGGCGCTGGCGATGTCGCTGTCGGGCCGTGTCGGCATCGGCAACATCGCCGGCGTCGCGACCGCAATCGCGTTCGGCGGTCCGGGTGCGGTGTTCTGGATGTGGGTGATGGCGTTTCTCGGCGCATCGACGGCCTACATCGAATCGACGCTGGCGCAGATCTACAAGGAGAAGGACGACAACGGCCGCTATCGCGGTGGGCCGGCGTACTTCATCGAGAAGGCGATGGGCCAGCGCTGGTACGCGTGGATCTTCGCCATCGTGACCATCATCGCGGCCGGCTTCCTGCTGCCCGGCGTGCAGGCCAACGGCATCGCCGCGGCGGCACAGAACGCCTGGGGCGTGGCCCCGGCGGTGACCGCGTCCATCGTGGTGATCGGCCTGGGCTTCATCATCTTCGGCGGCGTCAAGCGCATCGCGCGCTTCGCCGAGGTGGTCGTGCCGTTCATGGCGCTGGCCTACATGCTGATCGCGCTGGTGATCATGCTCCTCAACGCGAACGCGCTGCCGGAGATGTTCGGCCTGATCCTGCGCAGCGCGTTCGGTCTCGAGGCCGGCATCGGCGCGGTGATCGGCCTGGCGATCGAATGGGGCGTCAAGCGCGGCATCTACTCCAACGAGGCCGGGCAGGGCACGGGCCCGCACCATGCGGCTGCGGCCGAAGTCTCGCACCCGGCCAAGCAGGGCCTGGTGCAGGCGTTCTCGGTCTACGTCGACACGCTGCTGGTGTGTTCGGCGACGGCCTTCATGATTCTCTCGACCGGCATGTACAACGTGATCGCCCCCGCCGGTGACATGCTGCGCGAGGCCTTGCCCGGCATCGCCGTCGGTCCCGGCTATGCGCAGGCCGCGGTCGAATCGGTGCTGCCCGGCTGGGGCGCGAGCTTCGTGGCGCTGGCGCTGTTCTTCTTCGCGTTCACCACGATCATCGCGTACTACTACATGGCCGAGACCAACATCGCCTACATCAACCGTCGCGTGCATCGTCCGTGGCTGATCTACGCGCTGCGTTTCGTGTTGCTGGCTGCGGTGACGTTCGGCTGCATCCGGACGGCGGAGATGGCGTGGACGCTCGGCGACATCGGCGTCGGCCTGATGGCCTGGCTCAACATCATCGCGATCCTGATCCTGCAGAAGCCGGCGCTGGTGTCGCTGCGCGACTACGAGGCCCAGCAGAAGCTCGGACTCGACCCGGTGTTCGATCCCGACAAGCTCGGCATCCGCAATGCGGAGCTGTGGCGGACGATCAACCGATGACCCGGTCTCCGTATGGTTCGCGTGGCGGCAACCGGGACGGCGGCAGCTCGCCATGGGGCCGTCGCGCCGCCCCTGCGTCCGCGGCCGCGGCCCCGGCTGCGGTCGAGTCCGCCGCAACGCCCGAGGACGGTGGCCCGCGCGAACTGCGCCTGTACGGCCGCAATGCCATCGACGCGGTGTTCGCGCGTCGCCCGGAGGCGATCCGCAAGGTCTATCTGCTCGAGGCAAGGATTCCGCAGCTGCAGCCGCTGCTGAAATGGTGCGCGGCGAATCGCGTCGGCTACCGCGTCGTCGCCGAAGAGGATCTGCGCAAGCTGGCGGCGAGCGCGCACCACGAGGGCGTCGTTGCCGACGTGCTGCGGGAGGCGCCGCAGTCCCTCGGCGCATGGTTGCAGTCCCTGCCGGCGGGACCCGCGTGCGCGCTGTGGCTCGACGGTGTGGGCAATCCGCACAATCTCGGCGCGATCCTGCGTTCGGCGGCGCACTTCGGCGTGTCCGCCGTGCTGTTGCCCAAGACCTCGCCGCTGGCGCTGTCGGGCGCTGCGGCGCGCGTCGCCGAAGGCGGCGCCGAGGCGGTGCCGTTCGTGCGCCTGGGGCGCGAGGACAACGCGCTGGCGCAGCTGCGCAGTGCCGGCTTCGCGCTCGCCGCGACGGTCGTGCGCGGCGGTGACGATCTGTTCGCCACGCGTCTGCCCGAACGCCTGGTCTACGTGCTCGGCGCCGAAGGTGAGGGCATGGATGCGGACCTCGCCAACGCCTGCGATCTGCGTCTGGGGATTCCCGGCAGCGGCCGGGTCGAAAGCCTCAACGTGTCGGCGGCGACCGCGGTGCTGCTGGCGCATTGGGCGGCATGTCGGCGCTAGACGTCGGCTGGGCGACGGCCGAGGCGTGGCGATCCGATGCGCACCGTGTTCTCGCCGACGACCGGCTGCCGCCGGTGGGCGCACCGCTGGCGGGCATCTGTGATGCCTGCGGCCGCGCGGATGGCTTCCACCCGGTCCAACACGCGGCCGACACCCGGGAGGGTCTGCATTGCAGAGCGTGCGGGTGCATGGCGCGCCAGCGTGCCGTCGCTCGCGTACTGACCGAGTGCCTCGACGGTGCGTCGTCGCGGTGCGTCTACCTGACCGAACAGGCGAGCCCGCTCTACATCGCACTGCGTCGCCGGTTTCCGGCGACCATCGGCTCGGAGTACGTCAGCCGGCGCTGGCGGCGCCTGAGGCTGATGCTGTGGCTCTGGCGACACGGTGTCCTGCAGCGGATTCGCCACGGCGACGTCACCCGGCTTCGCGATGCGGATGCGTCGCTGGATGCGGTCGCGAGCCTGGATGTCCTCGAGCACGTCCCCGATGCGACGGCCGCATTCCGTGAGCTTGCGCGTGTGCTCAGGCCCGGCGGCTGGCTCGTCGCGACGGTTCCGTTCTACCAGGATGCTGCGGTCAGCGCCCGGATCGCCTCGCTGGACCCCCGCGGCGACATCGTCTTCCACGCACCACCGGAGTACCACGGCGATCCGCTCGGAGGCGGCGTCGTGTGCTTCCACCACTTCGGTTGGGATCTGCCCGCGTTGCTCACCGGCGCCGGCTTCTCCTCCGCGCATCTGCGCTACGTGCGTGACCCGGCGCGTGGACTGCCGCACGGGATCTGGGTGCTCGTCGCACGCCGCTGACGACACGCGGGCGTCGCCTCGAGGACGGGCCGTCGGTGGGCGGCGCACCCTGAAGCCGGCCCGAGAGCGGGCGCCGGCTGTTCCGCGTCGCCCGGCGCCCGCCGTACGCCCGCAGGGCCTTCGTCGCCGGCGTCAGTGCGCCGGCGCGTCGTCCGTTTTCGGCGCGCTGCCGAACCCACCTTCGGATTCCGCCGCCAGCCAGGCGAATACCGCGTAGGCCGCGGTGTTCTGCGCGACCGCGTCGGGATCCACCTTGTCGAGGGTGTCGTCGGCGTTGTGGTGCAGGTCGAAGTAGTCGGTGCCGTCCTGGCCCAGCCAGCCCCAGGCGCCGCCCCTGGCCGCGAGCGGCGAGATGTCGGGGCCCGGGCTGCCCTTGTCCTGCAGGTAATCGATGCCGAGCGGACGCAGCATCTCGGCGATCGCGTCGCTGGTGGCGCGTTCACCAGCCGGTGCGCTGGTATTGAAGCCGTAGATGCGGCCGGCACCGAAGTCGCTCTCGGCGCCGATCACGTGACGCGCGATCACGTCCGCGCCGCCGTGCGCCTCGGCATAGGCGCGTGCGCCGATCAGGCCCTGTTCCTCGTTGGCGAACGCGACCACACGCACCGTACGCCGAGGACGCTGCGGCAACTGCGCGATCAGGTGACCCGCCGCCATCGTGATGCCCACGCCCGAGGCATCGTCGACTGCGCCGGTGCCCAGATCCCAGGAATCGAGATGTCCGGCGATCAGCACGATTTCCTCCGGACGTTCCCGACCGGTGATCTCGGCGATCACGTTCTGCGAGGTGTACTCGCCGTTCCAGCCCACATCGAGCGCCAGGTGTACCTGCACCGGTCCACGCCGCAGCAGTCGGGTCAGCTGATCGGCGTCGGGCAGCGACATCGCCGCCGAAGGAATCGGCGTGACGTCGGCATCGAAGCGGGTGATGCCGGTGTTGGCCACACGATTCGGGCTGGTGCCGATGGAGCGCATCAGATAGCCGGCCGCGCCCTTGCGCGCGGCGATTGAAGGCCCGCGGCTGCGCACCGGGCCGGCGGCGCCGTAGCCGCTGCCGTCGCGCGAACGCGCCATCGGCACGTCGACGAAGACGAGCTTGCCGCGCAGCGCTGCAGGATCGGCCGCCTCCAGGGCGGCGATGCTGTCGAAGCGCACGAGCGCCGCGGTGACATCGCCGGCGGGGCTGCCGCCCAGTGCGGTGATCACCAGCGGCTGCGCATGCGCGCCGACGACGGCCGCGTGTTCGCTGCGCCGTTCCCACTTCGGAAACGTCACCGGCTCGGTCCAGACCTTGTCGTAGCCGAGCGCTTCGAACCGCGCTTTCGCCCACTCGACCGCGCGCGCGTCGGCTTCGCTGCCCGGCAGGCGCGGGCCGATCTCGGTGGTCAGTGATTCGATCAACGCATACGCGGTGGCGTCGCCGAGCGCGCGCTCGCGCAACTGCGCGGCGGTCTCCAGCGTCGTCTGCGGCAGGACATCACGCGCGGACAGCGGCGCGGCGGCCAGCAGGGCACCCGACAACAGGGCGCCGACGAGCGGCTTCAGAAACAGAACAGGGCGCATGTGTGCTCTCCGGAAGTGGAAACGAAACGGGCCGCAGGCATTGTCGCCTGCGGCCCGGTCGGATGCGATGTGCCGGATGTGGCCGGTGGCCTCACCCCACCGGAGCGCCCGGACCCTTGAGCGAATCGCGGATCTCGCGCAGCAGTTTCACTTCCTCGCTCGGCTCGGCCGGCTTCTGCGGCTCGGGCGCCTCGGCCTGCTTGCGCTTCAGGCGGTTGATGAACTTGATCGCGAGGAAGATCGCGAACGCGACGATGGTGAACTGGATGATGGTGTTGATGAAGATACCGATGCCGATGGTGACGGCCGGGATCTCCTCGCCGGTCGCCGCGTCGATGGTCGCGGCACGCAGCGTGATCGCCCAGTCCGCGAAGTCGACGCCACCGATCAGCAGGCCGACCGGCGGCATGATGATGTTGTCGACCAGTGCGGTGACAATCTTGCCGAACGAGGCACCGATGACCACGCCGACGGCGAGATCGATGACGTTGCCGCGAACCGCGAATTCCTTGAACTCGGCCAATATGCCCATGGTGACTCCTGCGCTGAGGGGAAGCGCGGACGACTATAGCGACGCCGGAGTGATCCTGCAGTGCAGCGCGAGCACGTCGTCGAGCGTCGCCTCGCAGGTGTCACCCGGCTGCAGTGCGGCCACGCCGGCCGGTGTGCCCATGAACACCAGATCGCCGGCGCGCAGTGCGAACAGCTTCGACAGTTCGTGCAGGATCTCGGGCACGTCCCAGATCAGCTGGTCGAGCGTCGCGGACTGGCGAAGTTCGCCGTTGACCCGCAGCGACAGCCGGCGCGGCGCCAGTTCGCCGATTGCGTCGGCCGGGACCAGTTCGCCGGTCGGCGCCGAGGCGTCGAATCCCTTGGCGACGTCCCACGGCAGGCCCTTGGCCTTGGCGGCGGCCTGCAGGTCGCGACGGGTGAGGTCCAGGCCCACGCCGTAGCCGTAGACGAGCGCCGACGCTTCATCGACGGACAGTTCGCCCGCCGGGGCATCGCGCCCGAGCGCGACGACCAGTTCCACTTCGTGATGCAGCTCGCGCGTGGCCGTCGGATAGGGCACATCGCCGGTGGTCACGATGGCGTCGGCCGGCTTGGCGAAGAACACCGGCGTGCCACGATCGGCCTTCGAGGCCGGCGCCTCGGCGCCCATTTCGCGGGCGTGATCGGCGAAATTGCGACCCACGCAGTAGATGCGGCGCACGGGAAACGTGCCGCCGCCGAGAACCGGCACGCGCGTGGGCGCGGCGACGGGCACGACGTCGTCGAAGGATGCTGTCATCACTGGCCTCGGCGCAGGCGCGCCTGTGGGGTTGGGAACGCACGCGACATCCGGCGCAGCCGGCGTCGCGGCTGCACGTCAGCGGAGGACGGGCTGGTCGCGGTCGCGGACCACGCGGTATTCGGCGTCGACGAAGCGGGCGTCGGCCGCACGCGTGTCGCGTCCGCCGCGCACCAGCAGGCGACGGGTGATGCCGAACAGGATCATGGCCGCGCCGATGAACAGCCCCGCGACCAGCAGCACCGCGAGCAGCGCCACGCCGGTCAGGCCGAGCAGCACGCGCAACAGCGGATGCCGCGGCTTGCGCGGCGCGAACATCGCGCGCACGCCGGAGGCGTCGAAGCGGGCATGAAGGTCGCGGAAAAAGGCGTTGGACATCGTCGGGTCTGGGCTCGTGACACAATCGGTGCAGTGCCGGGCCCCCAGTATCGGCCGAGGCTGGATCGGAGTTGTAATGTCTTCGTTAAACCCCCGTGATGATGCGACCCGCATCGCGCTCGACAGTATCGACGACGGCAGCTGCATCGAGGTCGAGGCGATGCTCGACGGCGAGGCGGAATCCGTCGTGCTTCATCGCGATGGTGATGCCGTACGCGCGTGGCGCAATCTCTGCCCGCACGCCGGGCGCCGTCTCGACTGGGCACCGGGTCGCTTCCTGCGTTCGAAGACGGGCGAGCTGGTCTGCGCCGCGCACGGCGCCAGCTTTTCGCTGCACGATGGCGAGTGTGTCGCCGGCCCCTGCCGCGGCGAATCGCTGCGCGCGGTGACGGTGCAGGTGGTGGACGGCGCGATCGTGATCGGCGGTTCGACGGGGCGCCCGGAGGCGGCCGTCAGAACAGCAGATTGA
Source organism: Lysobacteraceae bacterium NML93-0793 (assembly GCA_002324875.1). Taxonomy (GTDB): domain Bacteria; phylum Pseudomonadota; class Gammaproteobacteria; order Xanthomonadales; family Xanthomonadaceae; genus Luteimonas. Next base: position 123,043 of record NTJG01000003.1, on the reverse strand, counting down.
CCATCAGCACGATGATCGCGGTGTAGATCAGCGACATCGGCAGCCCGATCCGCCACAGCTCCTTCGCCTTGTAGCCTGCGGGGCCGATGATCATCGACATCACCGGATTGGACTGGGTGACGAAGTTGTTCGATGCAGCCAGCGCGGTGATCAGCGCGAACGCGGTGGGATTGCCACCGGCCGCCAGCGCCAGGTTGATCGACAGCGGCACGACGACGATGGTCGCGCCGACGTGGCTGATCACCATCGAGAACGCGGCCGTGAGCAGAGCCACCGCGAGTTCCAGCACCCAGATCGGCAGGCCCGAGGGCAGCCGCTCGATCGTGTGTCCGGCCACCCACGCCGCGGCGCCGCTGGAATCCATCGCCCAGCCGAGCGGGATCAGACATGCCATCAGGAACACGGTTTTCCAGTTGATCGCGCTGTAGGCCTCGTCCATCTTCAGCACGCCGAACACCAGCATGCCGGCGACGCCCGACATCAGGGCCACCGAGGTCGGCACGCGCGACGACAACGCGATCAACAGGGTCACGGCGAAGATCGCCATCGCGATCTTGAACTTGTGCGGACGCTGCTCGCCCTTGGGATAGTCGGTGACGATCAGGAAGTCGAGCGACTTGGCGGTCTTGGCCAGGTCCTGCCAGATGCTGTGCAGCACCAGCATGTCGCCGGCGCGCAGCGGCATCTTGCGCACGTCCTCGCGCAATACCTGCTTGTCGCGATTGATCGCCAGCAGGCGCACGCCGTACTTCTTGCCGAGGCTGAGCTCGGCGGCGGACTTGCCGATGAACTTCGACGTCGGCGGGATCACCGCCTCGGCGATGCCGGCGCGGCTGGGATTGAACAGGTCGCCGAAGTGGCGCAGGCGGGTGCTCATGCGCAGGAACATGTTCTGCGCGAAGTCGGCCACCTGCTGCCTCGGGCCCATCACGCCGAGCACGCTGCCCACCCAGATGCGGGTGTCGGCGGGCGGTGCCAGGCGGGACTCGTTCTCCGATTTCAGTGCCAGCAGCATCGGCGCGTGGTGGATGGCCTCGGCCTCGGCGAACGTCATGCCCACCAGCGGGCTGTCGGCGGTGACCGTGAGTTCGTAGAGATCGCCCTCGATGCCGTAGGCGCTGGCGAAATAGCTCTGCGTGCGCGCCGGGGTGACGTTGCCCTCGACGGCGTCACCCGGTTCGGCGAGCGCGCCATTGCCGCGGAAGTGGAAATAGGCCAGGCCCGCGACCAGCAGGGTGAGGCCGACCGGCAGCGGCGCGAACATGTTCAGCGATTCGAGCGTCGCCGCGCCCGAGGGCAGGTTCGCGTTGGCGGCGGTGAGCAGGTCGTTGAGCAGGATCAGCGGCGAACTGCCGACCATCGTCAGCGTGCCACCCATGACGATCGCCACGCACACCGGCAGCAGGATCTGCGCCAGCCGCAGTCCGGAACGCGACGCCAGCCGCGCGGCGACCGGCATGTACAGCGCCATCACCGACGGGTTCTGCATCACCGCGGAGTTCAGGCCGGCGGTGGCCGAAGTGAGCAGCAGCAGGCGGTCCTCGCGCCCCTTGGAGCGGCGCAGCAGCCAGCCGGCCAGGCGGTTGAGCGCGCCGGTGCGGTCGAGGCCCATGCCGAGGATCATCGTGGCGATCACGCTGATCACCGCGTTCGAGGAGAACCCGTTGAAGACGTCCTCCGGCGCGACCAGCCCGGTCAGGCCCAGCAACACCAGAACCACCAGCGCCACCAGGTCGGCGCGCACGCGCTGGAACACGAACAGCACCATGGTGAGCCCGACCAGGCCCAGCACGATGCGCATGTCGGTGGTGAGCGCGAGCGCGGTGTCCATCAGGGCCGTGATTGGTGATTGGTGATGGGTGATTCGAACCGCAATTTGCTTGCAACGAGCGTCGCCTGGGCGCGCGACGCTCCGGCAACGTGGGGGCTTCCGGTGGGGGCCGAAGTGCCGGGAAACTGCCGTGACGAATCACGAATCACGAATCACGAATCCCGGTCATAAACCAGATCCCAGACCCCATGCCCGAGCTTCTGGCCGCGGGTTTCGAAATGCGTCTGCGGCCGCCACGGCGGTCGTGGCACATGACCGCGGGGGCCGGCGCGGTTGCGCAGGCCGGGGGTGGCGTCGAGCACGTCCCACATCTGTTCGGCGTAGTCGGCCCAGTCGGTCGCCAGGTGCAGACGGCCACCCGGTGCAAGCTTGCGCACCAGCAGCGCGGCGAACTCGGGCTGCACCAGGCGCCGCTTGTTGTGGCGCTTCTTGTGCCAGGGATCGGGAAAGTAGATGCGGATCTCGTCGAGCGAACCATCGGCGATCTCGTGGCTCAGCACCTCGACCGCGTCGTGGTGATAGACCCGCACGTTGCGCGCGCCGTCGGCGGTGAGTGCGTTGAGCACGCGGCCCACGCCCGGCGCATGCACCTCGATGCCGATGTGGTCGCGGGCCGGATCCTGCGCGGCGGAGAAGCGCAGAGCCTCGCCGTTGCCGAAGCCGATTTCGACGATGCGCGGCGCCTGGCGCCCGAAGACCGCATCGAAATCGCGCGGCGCGCCGGTGTAGTCGAGTCCGAGCCGCGGCCAGGCCTCGTCGAACGCGCGCTGCTGCGCGGGGGTGAACCGGCCTTGGCGCAGCACGAAGCTGCGCACTTCACGCCGCCCCGCGGTCACGGTGAACGGCTTGGGCGGGGCCTTGGCGCCGCTGCTGGCGAACGGATCGGTCATGCCGGGCGCGTCAGCCCACCAGGCCGTCGACGGGCGACGACGCACTGGCGAAACGCTTGCGCGGAATGCGGCCGGCCAGGAACGCCTCGCGACCGGCCTCGACCGCCTTGCGCATCGCGCTGGCCATCAGCACCGGGTTGCGGGCGCCGGCGATCGCGGTGTTCATCAGCACGCCATCGCAGCCGAGTTCCATCGCGATGGCCGCATCCGAAGCGGTGCCGACGCCGGCATCGACGATGATCGGCACCTTCGCGTTTTCGATGATCTCGATCAGGTTGTACTTGTTCTGGATGCCGAGGCCCGAACCGATCGGCCCAGCCAGCGGCATCACCGCCGCGCAGCCGATCTCTTCCAGGCGCTTGGCCAGGATCGGATCGTCCGAGGTGTAGACCATGACGTCGAAGCCGTCCTTGACCAGCTGTTCGGCGGCCTTAAGCGTCTGCACCACATCCGGGAACAGCGTGCGCTGGTCGCCCAGCACTTCCAGCTTGGTCAGGGCGTGGCCGTCGAGAAGTTCGCGCGCCAGGCGGCAGGTGCGCACGGCGTCCTCGGCGGTGTAGCAGCCGGCCGTGTTGGGCAGGATGGTGTAGCGGTCCGGCGGCAGCACGTCGAGCAGGTTGGGCTCGCCCGGGGTCTGGCCGATATTGGTGCGGCGGATTGCGACGGTGACGATCTGCGCGCCCGCGGCCTCGGTGGCCAGGCGGGTTTCGTCCACATCCTTGAACTTGCCGGTGCCGGTCAGCAGGCGGGAAGTGTAGGTCTTGCCGGCGATGACGAGGCCGGCGTCTGCGTGGGATGCGGTGCTCATCGCGGGATTATCGCCGAAGCCGGTGGGCGATGCGTCGTCATCCGGATTCGCGCGCCGCGTGTGCGTGCCGCGGAGGCCCGGAGCGCGCTCTGCGGGCATCCGAGGCTGCGCGGTTACGCGCGTGTCCGCAGGCGTGTCGCACGCATTGCGGGCCTCACGGCCTACGCGGCGTCAGCCCCCGCCGAGCGCGTGGACGACTTCCACCCGGTCGCCATCGGCGAGCACGTGGTCGGCATGCCGGCTGCGCGGGACGATGTCGCCGTTGATCTCGACCGCGACACGACGCCCGCCCAGGTTCTGGGCGGCGAGCAGGGCGGTGACGGTGGTGCCGACGGCGATCGCCAGGGGCTGGCCGTTGAATTGGATGTCCATGCGGCGATTGTCTCTGCTGGGGCGCTGCCATGCACGCGATGCCGCAGTGCGGCGTGCTGCCGCAGGAGAGCGCGTGTGACCATTCGACGATGCGGCCCCGTACGGGACTGCGGCCGCGGGCATCCCCATAATCGCCCGCCTTCACCACCCCACCAGAGAGACCCGATCATGCCGTCCAGGCCCCTCCGTGCCGCCCTCGCCGTCGCGCTCGCCGCTGCGGCCGTCGCGCCCGCGTTCGCCGACGATACCTTTTCGCGCACCGTGTTCTTCGGCGACAGCCTGACGGACTCGGGCTACTTCCGCCCGGTCATCGTGCGCACGATCGGCCCGTCGGGCGCGATTCTCGGCCGCTTCACCACCAATCCCGGCCTGGTCTGGTCCGAGCGCGTGGCCGATCGCTACGGGACCCGCGCCGACGCGAACGGCAACGGCCAGACCGGCGACAACTATGCCGCCGGTGGCGCGCGTGTCGGCGTCGATACCGTCGGCGGGCTGGGCCCGATTCCGTCGCTGGTCACCCAGGCCAACCGCTATCTGGCCGCGAACGGCGGCCGCGCCGATCCCAACGCGCTCTACACGGTTTGGGGCGGCGCGAACGATCTCTTCGCCGTGCAGGCGAATCCTGCCCAAGCCCAGCAGATCATCGGTTCCGCGGTGACCGCGCAGGTCGGTCTGGTCGGTGCGCTGCAGGGCGCCGGGGCACGCTATGTGCTGGTGCCGTCGATTCCCGACATCGGCCTCACCCCGGGCTCGCGCGCCGGCGGTGCGGTGGGCATGGCCCAGGGCACTGCGCTCGCCAATACCTACAACACGGCGCTCTACGCCGGCCTGGCCGGGCAGAACCTGCGGGTGATTCCGGTCGATACCTTCCATTTCCTGCAGGAAGTGGTGGCCAATCCGTCGCTCTACGGCTTCGCCAACGTGACCTCGCCGGCCTGCCGCGTGCAGCCGGCGCCGGCGGGGGACTCGTCGCTGTTCTGCAATCCCAACTCGTTCGCCACCCCGTCGGCGGCCGACTCCTACCTGTTCGCCGACGGTGTGCATCCGGCCAGCCGCGCGCACGAGATGGTCGCCGACCTCGCGGTCGCGATGATCGACGGCCCGCAGCAGATCGCGGTGCTGCCGCAATCGGCGACGGTGACCGGCCGCGCGCGCGCCGATCGCATCAACAACCGCCTGAGCCTGGCGCCGGCACGCAGCGAGGGCCGCAGCTGGTGGGCGGACGTGCGGGCCGACATGCAGCGCTACGACCACGGCGACGCCTACGACGGCGTGGCCCCGGCGCTGACGGCGGGCCTGGACTGGACCTCGGGCAACACCACGTTCGGCGGCTTCGTCGGCTACGGCAAGCAGGGCAACGACTGGGGCCTGCGCCGCGGCAGCTGGGACCAGACCGAAGCGACGGTGGGCGGCTTCGTCGGCTGGCGTGCCGACAGCGGCGCCTGGGTCAACGCGCAGCTGAGCTACACCTGGCTGGACTTCGACACCGACCGCACCGTGCAGATCGGCCCGGTGACCCGCGTGCATTCCGGCCAGGCCGACGGCAGCAACGTGACCGCGGCGATCGGCGCCGGCTGGAACTTCGGCACCGGCGCGCTGCAGCACGGCCCGGTGTTGTCGCTGGTCGCGCAGCGCATCGAGGTCGACGGCTTCGCCGAGAGCGATCCCACCGTGTCGAGCTCGCTGGCGTACCCGTCGCAGGAGATCGATTCGCTGATCGGCAGTGCCGGCTGGCAGTTCGCCTACGCCGCGAGCGACAGCTTCCGCCCCTATGCGCGGCTCACCATCGATCGCGAGTTCGAAGACGCGCCCAGCCAGGCCTTCGCGCAGTCGCAGTCGCTGCCGTCGACGCTGCCGTACGCGGTGCCGGCGCGCGGCTACGACACCAGCTACGCCACCGCGACGCTGGGCACGCAGACCACGCTGTTCGGTCTCGACGCCAACGTCGGCGCCAGCCTCACGGTCGGCCAGAAGGGCGGCAGCCACACGACCGCGTTCGCGACGATCGGCGCGGGTTTCTGACCACCGCGGCGCCCGGTGACGCCGCCCCGGCGGCGTTGCCAAGGCGCGTGGCGGCGGCATAGACTGGCCGCCTGTGCGGGTGTAGTTCAATGGTAGAACTGCAGCTTCCCAAGCTGCTAGCGTGGGTTCGATTCCCATCACCCGCTCCATTGCGTCACGTTGAATTCGGGCGGCGACACCATCGCAAGAGGTGTCGCCGTTTTCGTTGCTGGTGCTGCCTGCCCTGGTGCGTCGATGAAGCTCGCGATCCTCTCCCGCAACACCAAGCTGTATTCCACCCGCCGGCTGGTCGAGGCGGCCCGGCAGCGTGGGCACACGGTGCGCGTGCTCGACCCGCTGCGCTGCTACATGCGCATCAGCAGCGACGGGTTCGCGATGCGCTACAAGGGCAAGCCGATCGAGGCCTACGACGCGGTGATTCCGCGTTTCGCCGCCTCGGTCACCCGGTACGGCAACGCGGTGCTGCACCAGTTCGAACAGATGGGCAGCTATGCCCCCAATCCGTCGGCGGCCTTCGCCCGCGCCCGCGACAAGCTGCGCTGCCACCAGCTGCTCGCGGCCGAAGGCATCGGTCTGCCGGTGACGGTGTTCGGCGACAACCCCGACGACACCGACGATCTGCTGGCGATGCTCGGTCCGCCGCCGCACGTGATCAAACTCAACGAAGGCATGCAGGGCGCAGGTGTGATGCTGACCGAGAAGCCCTCCGCATCCCGCGGCGTCGTCGAAGCGCTGCGCGGGCTGTACGCGAATTTCCTGGTCCAGGAGTTCATCGCCGAGGCCCAGGGGGCCGACCTGCGCTGTTTCGTCGTCGGTGATCAAGTGCTGGGCGCGATGCAACGCCAGTCCCCTGCGGGGGATTTCCGTTCGAACCTGCATCGCGGCGGTGTCGCGACCCCGGTCGAGGCGACGGCGGACGAATGCGCGGTCGCGGTGCGCGCGGCCAAGGTGGTCGGGCTCGGAATCGCCGGTGTCGACCTGATCCGCTCCGCGCGCGGGCCGCTGGTGCTCGAGGTCAATGCGTCGCCGGGGCTGGAGGGCATCGAGGCGGCCACGGGGCTGGACATCGCCGGCGGCATCGTCGAGCACCTCGCCGCGCACGTCACCCCGATCGCACGGCCGCGTCGCCGCCGCAACACGGCGAACGGAAACTGAACATTTTGTTTCCGAATTCCAACGGCCCGCAGCGTTAGTCTGCACATCCGGACGACGTGCGCACTCTCTCCACCCGGCTTCGGCCGGGGGCGCGACGGAAGACGGCAATCGGGGCAAACCTCCTTCGGCCCGGACGGATACGTCCGGGTCTTTTTGTATGCGCGGCCGCGACGCCGTTCATGGAAGGATGCGCAGCTGTACCATGTCGCGACGGCCTCGGACGCCGCGGCGTGCATCCGAATCGACCAGAGACCCGACACCCCATGCACATCCTCGTCATCGAAGACAACCAGGACATCGCCGCCAATCTCGGGGATTACCTCGAAGACCGCGGCCATACCGTCGATTTCGCCGCCGACGGCGTGACCGGCCTGCATCTGGCCGTGGTCCATGATTTCGATGCCATCGTGCTCGATCTCAATCTTCCGGGCATGGACGGCCTGGAGGTCTGCCGCAAGCTGCGCAACGATGCGCGCAAGCAGACGCCGGTGCTGATGCTCACCGCGCGCGACAGCCTGGACAACAAGCTGGCCGGGTTCGACTCCGGCGCCGACGACTATCTGGTCAAGCCGTTCGCGCTGCAGGAAGTGGAAGTGCGGCTCAACGCGCTGTCGCGCCGTGGCAAGGGCAACCACACCCGCGTGCTCGATGTCGGCGAACTGGAATACAACCTCGACACGCTGGAAGTGCGCCGCGGCGGCAAGCTGCTGCAGCTCAACCCGACCGCGCTGAAGATCCTGCAGTCGCTGATGGAAGCGTCGCCGGCGGTGGTCACCCGTCAGGAACTCGAGACCCGCGTCTGGGGCGAGGAGCTGCCGGACTCGGATTCGCTGCGCGTGCACATCCACGGCCTGCGTGCGGTCGTCGACAAGCCCTTCGACACGCCGTACATCCAGACCCGTCACGGCATCGGTTACCGCATCGCGGTGCCGGATGCGGCGAACTGAGGTCGCGCCGGGCCGCCCGGCCCGCACGCGCGCGCGCCGCTACCGCAGGCGCCTGCGCAGCCGCATCATCCTGTCGTTCCTGCTGCTCGGCCTCGGGCTCACGACGCTGTTCGCCTTCCTCACCCAGGAAGCGCGCGACCGCGTCGAGAACACGCTGGTCGAGGATCTGATGAACCGCAACATCGACGAGTACGCGCGGCGCTACTACGTCGATCCGCTGCGCAATCCCGCGGTGCCGCTGGAGCAGATCCGCGCCCGTGTGGTGAAGCGCGAGCGTTTCGAGGAACTGCGCCGCGACCAGCCCGACTGGTACGAGCTCGGCGACGGCATCCACAACCTCAGCGGCATCGACGAGGACGGCACGCCCTTCATGTACAAGCTCGCGGTGCGCAAGACGCCCGACGAGTGGTTTTTTCTCGCCTACGACATGAGCGAGACGATGCGCGGCGCCACCCAGTTCCAGCGCGCGATCTTCGGCTCGGTGGTCCTGGTGTCGTTGTTGTCGCTGTTGATCGGCTGGTGGTCGGCCTCGCGGGTGATGAGTCCGGTGTCGGCCCTGGCCAACCGCCTGCGCAGCTCGGGCGATTCCTCGACGCCCGAGGCGCTGGCGCCGCATTTTCCCGACGACGAGGTCGGCCAGCTGGCGAGCGCGCTCGACGACTATGCGTTCCGGTTGACCGAGGTGGTCCAGCGCGACCGCGAGTTCAACGCCGACGTCAGTCACGAATTGCGCACGCCGCTGGCGGTGATCAAGGGTGCGGTGGAACTGCTGCTCTCGCGCCCGGATCTCGACGACAAGACCCGCACGCGCTTGCTGCGCATCCAGCGCGCCGAGCAGCAGTGCACGGATCTGATCAGCGCGCTGTTGCTGCTCTCGCGCAACGAGCGCGGGCACGGCGCCACCGATGTCGGTCGCGTGGTCGAGCAGTTGTTCGACGCGCACCGGCCCCAGCTCGTCGGCAAGCCCTTGACGCTGCGCCTCGAGGGTGAGGGGCCGTTGATCGTCGACGCACCGGAATCCGCGGTCACCGTGGCGCTGGGCAACCTGGTCGGCAATGCGATCAAGTACACCCAGGCGGGCGAGGTGGTCGTGCGACTCGGCGACCGCAGCGTCGAAGTGGCCGACAGCGGCCCGGGCCTCAGCGCCGAAGACGCCGCGCGCCTGTTCGAGCGCGGCTATCGCGGCACGCATGCCGAACACTCGCAGGGCGGCGGCATCGGCCTGTCGATCGTGCGCCGGCTCTGCGCGCTCTACGGCTGGCAGGTGCGGGTGGTGCCGGGCGCGGTCCGGGGCGTCGTGGCGACGCTGTCGTTCCGGCCGGACTGACCTGCACGCGGGGCCTGGGCACACGGCCGCGCCCGGACGTTGAAGGATGCGCGTGTCGCGCGTGTCGTCGCCGCGTGCGGCGACCGCGGGCTCAGAGGCTCACCCACCAGCACCCGAGATGCCGGTGCAGCGAGAAGACGGTCTGGCGCGTGCCGCTGCCGCCGGGGCCGGCCTGGTCGACACGCAGCGAGGTCGGCGGGCGCTCGGGCGCGGCGGTCGGGATGTCGCGCGCACTGACCCAGCTCGAGAAGGGCGCGGTCTGGGCGGCGCTCACGGGCGGAGCCGGTCGCTGCGCGGTGATGTTGAGCAGCGGCTGCCGGGTGATCGCATCGAGGCGGTCCAGCACCTGGTAACCGCCGCGCTGGCTCATGCCGCGCCAGTGGTACAGCGTGACCAGGCGGTTGGTGTCGCCGCTGTGGATCGCGTGGCTCATCTCCTGGATCAGGCCACGCAGCTGGCGCTGGCAGCCGCCGCGGTAGGCGGGCGCCTGGCCACGCGGGCGCTCGGCCAGCGAGTTGGATGCCCCCACGGCGCTGCAGGCGCGATCGGTGTAGACGGTGCCGCCGTCGGGACCGACGCAGCGGCGGACCTGCGCATGCACGGAGGCCGGCAATGCCGCCGCGCCGGCGATCAACACCGGGAGCAGGGCACAGGTCGGAAGGCGCGACATGGCGGCAGCCTAGCCGGTGCCGCCTACGCGGGCCAGCCGGTGCCCCACATGCGTTCAGGCCAGCCGGGCGAGCACGGTCTGTGTGGGGCGGGCGAGATTCAGGGTGTAGAAATGCAGCGCCGGTGCGCCGCCCGCGATCAGGCGCTCGCAGAGGCGGGCGACGATGTCGGCCCCGAGCTCACGGACGGCGTCCACGTCGTCACCGTGCGCCGCCATCTGCCGCTGCATCCAGCGCGGAATCTCCGCGCCGCAGGCCTCGGAGAACCGCCGCAACTGGCCGAAGTTCGCGATCGGCATGATCCCGGGCACGATGGGAATGTCGACACCCGCGCGCCGCGCGCTGTCGACGAAATGGAAGTACGCGTCGGCGTTGTAGAAGTACTGGGTGATCGCGGCGTCCGCGCCGGCGTCGACCTTGGTCTTGAAGTGGCGCATGTCGACGTGGGCGTCGTCGGCCTGCGGGTGCACTTCCGGGTAGCAGCCGACCTCGATGTGGAAGGCGTCGCCGAACTCCGCGCGGATGAAGCCCACGAGATCGGACGCGTAACGCAGGTCGCCGGGGCGGCCCATGCCGGAGGGCAGGTCGCCGCGCAGGGCGACGATCCGCTCGCAGCCGAGACCCCGGTAGAGCTCGAGCAGCGCGCGGATCTCCTCGCGGCTGCCACCGACGCACGACAGGTGCGGCGCCGACGAGAATCCGTGCTGCTGCTTCAGCCGGCGCACCGTCTCCGGCGTGTGGCTGAGCGTCGAGCCGCCCGCGCCGAAGGTGCAGGAGACGTAGTCGGGCGCGTGCGCAGCGAGTTTTTTCGCCGTGCGGTCCAGCTGGACGCGCTGGTCGTCGGTCTTGGGCGGGTAGAACTCGAAGCTGATCGGGATCATCGCGGACGACGGCAGCGGGTGAGGCGAAAGTCTATCGCTTTATCGCGATGGATTCATTGTCTTCGCCCGGAGCACTGTGCGGCGCCCCGTCCGAGGTCGAACGCGCCGGAGACGGCAGCGCGGGATGCCGCGCGTACGCGGCCTGTTTTCCGGTCGCGCGCTTCGCCGTACCCTGCGCCCATGCCGAGCCCGCATCCGTCCGACCGTCCCGTGCAGCGGGCCCACAACCTGCTGCGGCAGGAAGTCGTCGAAACCCGACAACGGCCCGTCTCGGAGGCTGGTTCTACGGCGTTGCAGCGGCGCTCGCGTTCGGCGTCACCGGCTTCGGGCCGGGCGATCGTCTCGCGGCAGTGCTCGTGATCGTCGGTCTGCTGGTGCTGGCGGTAATCCGCGTGCTGATTCCGCTGCCCGCCGAGCCCGACGCGGCGCAGGCGCGGCGTTATCTGCACCGGGTGTGGGCGGTCATCCTCGCGACGACCCTGGTGTGGGGCGGCTTCAGTGCCTGGAGCCAGGCCGCCTTGCCCGCGCCTGCACCGCTGATCACGCTGCTGTTCTCCGGCGCGTTCGGCATGGCGATCGCGCACACGCTGTGCATGCGGCGCCTGCCGTCGGCACTGGCCATCCTGATGGTGATGGCGCCCACGCTGGTCGTGCTGGCGCGCGATGTCGCATTCGGGGTCGGCGCCACCTGGGTGGTCTACACGGTCTACATGCTGCTCGTGATGCGCCGCAGCCATCGCGAGTACCACACGCGTCTGACGCTGGAGGAGGACCTGCGGCACCAGCGTGATCTGTTCGAGCGCCGCAGCCGGATCGACGGCCTGACGGCACTGCCCAACCGCCGTGAATTCTCGGAGGCGCTGGACCGGACGGTGACGGCCGACGGCGGGGCGGGCTCGCTGCTGATCCTCGACATCGATCATTTCAAACGCATCAACGACAGCTTCGGGCATCTGGCGGGCGACGCCTGCCTGATCGAGTTCGCCCGGCGTCTGCGAGACGCGTTCGACGGGCCGGGCGAGATGTGCGCGCGTCTGGGCGGAGAGGAATTCGGCGTTCTGCTGCCTGTCGGCCCGGACAGCGCCCATGCGCGCGCCGAGCGGTTCCGTCAGGCGCTCGCCGACGGGCCGCTCGCATTCGACGGCGTGCGTGATGCGGTCACGTGCAGCATCGGATGCAGCGGTTACGATGCGCGCCGCCACGGCGATGCGGGTGCGCTCTACCGTGCCGCCGACGCCGCGCTGTATCGCGCGAAGCTCGGCGGACGCAACCGCACCGAGCGCGCGGACTGAAGCGCCGGCGCCCTTCTTCGTTTTCCGAGGTTCCGATCCGATGTCGATCGTTCTGACGCCCTTCGCACGCGCCCGCCTGTTTCCCCGCGGCGGACGCGGCAACGCCATCCAGGACTGCACGCCGCAGCAGTTCGAGCTGCATCTCAACACCGTGGCACCCGAGCGCGTGCTCGACGGTTACGCGCCATTCTGCAAATTGCACGTGCATCGCAACTGGACCTCGACGCGCTGCCTGACGGTGCCGATCACCGCGGACAACCGGCACCAGCTGCGCTCGGCCTACGAGGCGCGCGCGCGCGAGGAACTTCCGGTGCTGGTGCGCTGGTTCGAGGGCGTCGAGGCCCCGGTCGCCCGCTACCTGATCCCGATCCTCTACAGCCGCGAGCAGATGGCGAAAGAGGGCAATCCGGTCGACGCGGACTGGGGCGTCGTCGGCTGCCTGTACACGATGGCGCCCGAGGAAATCCCGATGGCACCGATCACGATGCTGCGCAACGCGCTGGGCGTGGAAGAGGGCGGCTCGGGTGTGCCGATCGACCGCGAGGCCTACCGGCGCAGCGTGGACTTCTGGGACGCGAACGCCAACTGGCGGCCCTAGGGGAGGTCCGGACAACGACCGTCATCCCCGCGACGGCGGGGATCCTGCGACTTCGAGCCTTTGAAAAACAAAGACGGCGAATTCCCGTTTGACCCGCCGTGCGGCTGTCGAGCGCCGTGCGCATCACGGGCAAGGGCGGACGAGTCCAGCCCTTCCCTGGCGCGCCGTGCGCGGACGGCCGGACTCAAGACCTGCTGACCGGCCACCGACCGCGCGCTCAGCGCGGTCCGGCGAGCCGGCGCATGGCGCGATATTCGGCCCGGTAGCGACGACGACGCGTACGCGAGACCGCGTAGGTCAGCAGCGCGCAGACACCCGCATAGAGCAGCAGACGGCCGGCCGCCGATCGCCAGGCGTCGGCATCAATCACAGTAGTAGCGATCACCGCCGACAGCGCGTAGACGAGCAGCACCACGGCGGTCAGGCGTGCGATGCGCAGTTCGCGCAGGCCGGCGCGCAGCTGCGCCAGCCGCACCTGCGCATAGGTGGCCACATCCAGTGTCGCGGCCTCGGCCCGCGGGCTCGGCGTGCGCAGCAGCAACCACCAGGCGACCGGCATGTAGACGACGAAGAACGGCATGACCAGCCAGTACGCCGGCGTGAGCGCGGCGCCGGCCAGCGGCCGCAGCAGGACCACCACCGCGAGCAGCGTGATCGCGATTTCCAGCCCGCGCCGCAGGCGATGCAGCATTCGATGACGGCGCACGCGCCGGACCAGCGCCGCGCTGTCGACCGGCGGCCGGGCCGCCTGCCAGGCGCTCCGCATCAGATCGTCGAAGTCGTTCACGGCCGGGTCTCCTCACGGGCTTGCAGGGATTTGAGCTGGTGGCGCGCGCGGTGCAGGCGCACACCGACGTTCTCGGTCGAGATGCCGAGCAGTTCGCCGATCTCGCCGTAGTCGAAGCCTTCGAGTTGCAGCATCAGGGGCTGGCGCAGTGTCAGCGGCAACGTGGCGAGCGCCTCGAACAGCCACTCGCTGCGTGCGCGGTCCGCGTCCGCAACGGTCGTGGGATCGGGCGTGTCGTGCCCGTCCAGATCCAGTGACACGGGCGGCGGACTGCGAGTCGCCGAGCGCACGTGGCTCGCGCCGAGGTTGTGCGCAACGCGCAGCGCGAACGGCAGCAGGCGATCGTGCGCGCGCAGGCTGGGCAGCGCCTGCCAGACCGCGAGCAGCACCTCCTGCATCAATTCGTCGCGCAGCGCAGGGTTGAGTTCGTACCCGCAGACCGCGCGCCAGAGCTGCGGATGGAGCGATTGGACCTGGGACCAGGAGGGCGGCATGACATCGAACAAGGTGGGCGTCGTGACTGCAGTCGTTGCAGGGGGCGGATTTCTTACATCGGCATCGCCTGCGAATCCGCGCGTAAGAAATGCGGCCACACCGGCGACTGATCCGGGTACACCCACCCCAGGAGTTGCCGATGCATCCTCTCATTCCATGGTCCGTCGCGGGTCTGCTGGGCTGTCTGCCCATGCTGCCCGCACAGGGCGCACCCGCCGCGCTCGCGCTGGACGGCGTGCGCGTCGTCGATGTCGAACGCGGGCAGAGCGGGACGCCGCGCTGCGTACGGATCGAGGACGGCGTGATCGTCCGCATCGCGCGACCCGGCGCGCGGGCCTGCCGGCGCGATGCCGTGGTCGTGCCGTCGGCGGGCCGGTACCTGCTGCCCGGCCTGATCGACATGCATGCCCATCTGTCGCTGGGGCCGCTGGTCGTGCGCCAGGACGGCGATGCGATCGTCATGGAAGCCTTGCCCGATGACGCCATCGCCGAGCACAACGCCGCGCGCCTGGTCGGCTTCGGCGTCACCACGATCCGCAACCCGGCCGGCGATCTCGCCGCCGCGGCGCGCTACGAGGCGCGGCGGTCCGATGGCGCGCTCGTCGGACCCGAGAGCTTCGATGCCGGTCCGGTGCTCAATGATTCCGACGTGCCCGGGCTGGCCACAGCGGTCCGTACGGCCGACGACGTGCGTCGCGTCGTCGCCGGCCAGGTCGAGGCCGGTGCCGACTGGATCAAGCTCTACACCGGCCTGTCGCCGGACCTGCTGCAGGCCGGCATCGACGCAGCGCATGCGCACGGTCGCCCGGCGGTGGCGCATCTCGAGGATGTCGCCTGGACCGACGCGCTGGCGATGGGGCTGGATGGCCTGGTGCATCTGATGCCCGTCAGTCCGGATCTGCTGCCGGAAACCGACGCCGAGGCTTATCGCGCATCGCGTCGCCCGGGTACCTATCCCTTCTTCGAATGGTGGGAACGCTTCGATCCCGACGGCCCGGAGGCCGATCGCCTGGTCGCCGCGTTCGACCGCCATCGCCCGGTCTTCGACGCCACCCTCGTCGCCTTCCACGCGGCCTTCGTGCAGGACCAGCCCGGCAGCGCGTACCTGCAGGATGCCGAGCGTCATGCGCATCCCGCTCTGCTGGCGAACTGGCAGTCGTTCTTCACCTTCGCACTGGGCTGGGCGCCGGAGGACTTCGCGCGTGCACGGGCCGTGTGGCCAAAGATCCAGCGCATGGCGGCGCGCCTGTACGCGAGCGCTGCGCGGATGACGCTGGGCACCGACATGAGCAATCCCTGGATCGCGCCGGGCATCAGCCTGCACCGCGAGATGGCACTGCTGGCCGAGGCCGGTGTGCCGAACGCGCGGATCCTGCGCGCAGGCACCGCCGACGCGGCCGACGCGCTCGGTGCGGGCGAACGGCTGGGCCGGGTGGCGCTCGGCCACGAGGCGGATCTGCTGGTGCTAGACGGCGATCCGCTGGTCGATCTGTCGCAGGCGCGCGAGCCCCGTGCGGTGGTGCTCGACGGACGCTATCTCGACCGCGACGCATTGGCGGCGCTGCGGGGTGAGGAATGAGCGCGCGTCGTGGCGCGGGCGTACGCCGGCCGTGGCGCTGGATCGCGCTTGGTGGTGTGGTCTGCCTGCTGGCGTGGATCGCAGTCGCGGTGGGACTGGCGGTCGGTGTCGACCGGACGACGCGGCTGGTGCTGGTGACCGTGGCCGCGGTCGCCACCGAGGGACTGGTGTGGCTGAGTGCGTTCCTGCTGGGGCTGCGCGTCTTCGAGGCGCGGCAGCGCCTGTGGCAGGCACTGCGTTCGCGCGTCACGCGCTGAAAAAGGAACGGGCGCCTCGCGGCGCCCGTTCCGTGTCACGCGATGACCGGCACGCCGATCAGTAGCGGTAGTGGTCCGGCTTGAACGGGCCCTCGACCGGCACGCCCAGGTAATCGGCCTGGGACTTGCTGAGCTTGGTCAGCTTCACGCCGATCTTCTCGAGGTGCAGGCGCGCCACTTCCTCGTCAAGATGCTTCGGCAGGATGTAGACCTTCTTCTCGTACGTGTCCCTCTTCTCCCACAGGTCGATCTGCGCGAGGGTCTGGTTGGCGAACGAGTTCGACATCACGAAGCTCGGATGGCCGGTGGCGCAGCCCAGGTTCACCAGGCGGCCGTCGGCCAGCAGGAAGATCGCGTTGCCGTTGCCGAAGACGTACTTGTCGACCTGCGGCTTGATGTTGATCTTCTCCACGCCCTTCAGCGCGTTCAGCGCATCGACCTGGATCTCGTTGTCGAAGTGGCCGATGTTGCAGACGATGGCCTGGTCCTTCATCGCCTGCATGTGCTCGACGGTGATGATGTCCTTGTTGCCGGTCGTGGTGACGTAGATGTCGCCGCGGCCGAGGGTGTCCTCGATCGTGGTGACCTCGAAGCCTTCCATCGCCGCCTGCAGCGCGCAGATCGGATCGATCTCGGTGACCACGACGCGCGCGCCGTAGGCACGCAGCGACGCTGCCGAGCCCTTGCCCACGTCGCCGTAGCCGCAGACGACCGCGACCTTGCCGGCCAGCATCACGTCCATCGCGCGCTTGAGGCCGTCGGCCAGCGATTCGCGGCAGCCGTAGAGGTTGTCGAACTTCGACTTGGTGACCGAGTCGTTGACGTTGATCGCCGGCACCAGCAGCTTGCCGGCCTCGGCGATCTGGTACAGGCGGTGCACGCCGGTGGTGGTCTCTTCCGAGACACCCTTCCACTCGGCGACGGTGCGGGTCCAGAAGTCCGGGCGCTCGCCGCGCACGCGCTTGAGCAGCGCCTTGATCACCTGCTCCTCGTGGCTGCCACCGGTGCTGTTGACCCAGCTCTCGTCGCCCTGTTCCAGCTCGTAGCCCTTGTGGATCAGCAGGGTGACGTCGCCGCCGTCATCGACGACGAGTTCGGGGCCGATCAGGCCGCCCTTGCCGTCGGGGAAGCTCAGCGCCTCCAGCGTGCAGTCCCAGTATTCCTCCAGCGTTTCGCCCTTCCAGGCGAAGACCGGCGTGCCGCTGGCTGCGATCGCGGCGGCGGCGTGGTCCTGGGTCGAGAAGATGTTGCACGACGCCCAGCGCACGTCGGCGCCGATGTCCTTCAGCGTCTCGATCAGCACCGCGGTCTGGATCGTCATGTGCAGCGAGCCGGTCACGCGCACGCCCTTGAGCGGCTGGTTGGCAGCGTGCTTCTTGCGGATCGACATCAGGCCCGGCATCTCGTGCTCGGCGATGTCGATTTCCTTGCGGCCCCAGTCGGCGAGGCCGATGTCGGCGATCTTGTAATCGCCCTCGGTGGAGAAGGTCTTCAGTTGTGCGTTCATGCTGTGCTCCGTAGTGGAATACCGCGTAGGTATTCGCGTTACGGGCGCCGTTGTCGCAAGAACACCACGCCGAGCCTGGCCGGTGCGGACGGAACCCGCGCCACGGTCGCAGCGCCCCTCGGCAGGGCGACGCGCATTCTATCGCAGGCGTCCGCCGGCACGATGACCGCGCGCCGACGCGGCACCGCACTGAACGCGCGTTCAGTGGACGACGCCCGCCTCGGGATGACCCCAGCTGCCGCGGGCGCGCGCATCGGAGACGATGCCCCGGTGCGCACGAAGGTCGCGCTGGTCCATGGCCCGCCCCGATCGTCACACCGAGGACAGCGATGCGCCCTGCGCGACCTTGGCGATGCGACGCCCGCCGTGCGGCGGGTCCGCGACGATTTCCGGCGTCAGGACGATGCCCTGTTCCGGGCCGCCTTCGGGCGGCCTTCTTTTTTCGTCGGGCGCCGGCCGGACGTGACCTCCGGGAGGGGGCGTCGTGCGGCGGCACTGGTAAGGTCGGCGGCCGGGTGCGCGGGTCGCACCGTGACCCACGAGGACCGATCGATGCAGGTTTCGACGACACCGGCGCCGCGCCGCGCCCGCGCAGGCCTCACCTGGCTGGCCATCGCCCTGCTGGCGCCCGCGCTGGCCTTGGCGCAGGCGCCGTCCGCGGCCGAGGGGGACGCCGGCTACCGCCTGCCGCCCGCGGCGCTGCAGGCGATCGTCGACGCCCCGCGCCCGCCGCAGATGCTGCTGAGTCCGCGCCGCGATCTCGCCGCGTTCCTGCAGACGCCGGCCTTGCCGGGCATTCACGACGTCGCGCAGCCCGAACTCAAGCTCGGCGGCATTCGCATCAATCCGCGGACCTACACCGCCAGCCGCGTGTCGTTCGCGACCGACCTGTGGCTCAAGCCCGTCGAGGGCGGTGAGGACATCCGCATCGACGGTCTGCCGGACGCGTTCTCGCTGATGTCGCTGGCGTGGTCGCCGGACCAGCGCCACATCGCGTTCACTCACTTGAATCACGAGCGGGGCAGCGTGGAGTTGTGGCTGGTCGAGGTACAGACGCGCAGCGCGCGTCGGCTGCTCGACCACCCCTTGAACACGGTGGTCGGTCGCGGATTCGAGTGGATGCCGGGGAGCGACAGCCTCCTGGTGCGTCTGCGGCCGATGGAGACCCACATCGTCCCGCGCGACGAAGGCATCCCCGCGGGCCCGAACGTGCAGGAAACCGCGTCCTCCGGCACGGTGCAGCAGTTGCGCACGTTCCAGGACCTGCTGCGCAGCGAACACGATGCGCGCGTGTTCGAGCACTACATGACCGTGCAGCCCGCGCGTGTCGCGCTCGACGGCAGCGTGCAGACGATCGGCGGGCTGTCGATGCTGACGTCGCTGGACGCCGCACCCGACGGTCGTCACCTGCTGCGCCAGCAGATCGAGCGTCCATTTTCCTACCAGGTGCCGTACACACGCTTTCCGCGGCGCATCGACGTGATCGGATTGGACGGCGAGGTGCAGCACACCGTCGCGCGCCTGCCGCTGGTCGAGGGCCTTCCGGTCGGCAACGATGCGGTCCCCACCGGCGTGCGTTCGGTCGGCTGGCGCAGCGATGCGCCGGCAACGCTGGCCTGGGTCGAAGCGCAGGACGGCGGCGATCCGGCGCGCGAGGTCGCGGTGCGCGACATCGTGTACATGCAGGCCGCGCCGTTCCGGGGCAAGCCGCGGGTGCTGGCCGAGCTGTCGATGCGCTACATGGGCACGCGCTGGGGCAGCGGCGATCTCGCATTACTGAGCGAGCGCTGGTGGCGCACGCGGCAGGTGCGCGAGTGGCACGTGCGGCCCGATGGCCGCGTGGCGCCCGCGCTGGTGCGCGAGGGCTCCTACGAAGACCGCTATGCCGACCCCGGCATGCCGGTGATGCAGCCCGATGCCCTGGGCAATGCCCGCCTGCTGATCGCCGATGACGGCCACACCATCTACCGCATCGGCGCCGGTGCATCGCCCGAAGGCGACCGCCCGTTCCTCGATCGGCAGGATCTGGCCAGCGGCGACACCACGCGCCTGTTCCACTCGCAGGCGCCATATTACGAAGCGCCGGTGGCCGTGCTCGATACCGACGCGACGCGTCTGCTGACCACGCGCGAATCGCCCACCGAGCCTGCCAACTACGTCCTGCGCGATCTCGCCGGCGATGCGCCGCCGCAAGCGCTGACCACCTATGCGCATCCCACGCCGCAACTGCGCGACGTGCAGAAGGAACTGGTGCGCTTCAAGCGCAAGGACGGGGTGGACCTGACCGGCACGCTGTACCTGCCCGCCGGCTACGACGCGACGCGCGACGGCCCGCTGCCGATGCTGATGTGGGCCTATCCGGGCGAGTTCAAATCGGCCGACGCGGCCAGCCAGGTCACCGATTCGCCGTACCGCTTCAACGCGGTCGGCTTCTGGGGGCCGCAGGCGTTCCTGGCCATGGGCTACGCGGTGTTCGCCGATGTCTCGATGCCGATCATCGGCGAGGGCACGGCCGAGCCCAACGACACCTACATCGAACAGCTGGTTGCCAGTGCCGAAGCCGCGATCGATGAAGTGGTGCGCCGCGGCGTCGCCGACCGGCACCGCATCGCGATCGGCGGGCATTCCTACGGCGCGTTCATGACCGGCAACCTGCTGGCGCATTCACGCCTGTTCGCCGCCGGCATCGCGCGCAGCGGCGCCTACAACCGCACGCTGACCCCGTTCGGCTTCCAGGCCGAGGAGCGCAATTACTGGCAGGCCCAGGACACGTATCTGAAGATGTCGCCGTTCAACTACGCCGGCAACATCAAGGATCCGATCCTGCTGATCCACGGCGAGGAGGACAACAACTCCGGCACCTTCCCGATGCAGAGCGAGCGCATGTTCGCCGCGATCAAGGGCCTGGGCGGAACCGCGCGTCTGGTGATGCTGCCGCGCGAATCGCATGCCTATCGCGCACGCGAGTCGGTGCTGCACATGCTCTACGAAACCAATGCCTGGCTGGACCGGTACGTGAAGAACCGGCCGGCGGAGGACGCCGCGCGCTGAGCGCGGCTCGGGCCTGCGGCGCGCTGTGGCCCTGCGGGGCGCAGGCGCCGCACCTGCGCCAGATGGCGGCAGTCCGCCCCGCCGCGCCATCACGGCAGGCGGCCGGGCCTGGATGTCGAAGCGGCAGACGACAGGGCATACCAGGCGGTGTCCCGCTGCTCGCGGGACGATCCGGTGCGAATCCGACCGACGGGTGTGGCGAGGATCCGGTCCTGTACGGAAACCACCGGGCGAGCGCGAACGGCCGTGACCCCGATGCGCGCGACAGCAGACCGTCGGGCGTGGCTCCGCGCCCGCGGATCACGCCGCAGGCGCGGCGCTCAGGCCCAGTCGGGCTTCGGCAGCGCGGAGACCGCGCGGCGCATGCTGTCGTTCCAGCTGTCGCGGATCGAGGCGAGATACGGGTCCTCGTCCTCGTAGCGGCGCTGCACCTCGACCTTGAGGCTGTTGCGACGGTAGACCAGCAGGTCGATCGGCGTGCCCACCGACAGGTTGGAGCGGATGGTCGAGTCGAACGACACCAGCGTGCACTGGCTGGCCTCGAGCAGGCTGGTCTTGGCGGTGATCACGCGGTCGAGGATCGGCTTGCCGAACTTGATCTCGCCGGTCTGGAAGAACGGTGTCTCGTCGGAGCTTTCGATGAAGTTGCCTTCGGAATACACCAGGAACAGACGCGGCGCCTCGCCCTGGATCTGACCCCCGACGATGAACGAGCCCGACGGGTCGATGCCGCTGTCGCGCAGGTAGGCCTCGTCGCGCGCGCGGATCTCGCGCATGGCGTCGCCGACGATCTGCGCCACCTGGAACATCGAGCGCGCGTTGAGCATGCCCAGGCTGCCGGCCTCGTGCATCGCGCGGTGCTCGAGCAGATTGAGCACGTTCTGGGTCAGCGAGAGATTGCCGGCCGACAGGGTGACGATGACGCGCTCGCCGTCTTTGGCGAACACGCGCATCTTGCCGGCGCGGCGGATGTGGTCGACACCGGCGTTGGTGCGCGAGTCGGAAGCCAGGACGAGCCCCTCGTCGAGGTTCAGTCCGATGCAATAGGTCATAACGCGGTGCAGCCCGGTGAACACGAAACCGGGCCCAATTGTGCACGCTGGACCGGGCGGCGCCCACCCGTCATCCGCTGGTCTGCCATTGCGTCTGGCGCGGGCCGGCGACGGGCGGACGCGACGGTGCGGTGGTCATGAACTGGCGATGGATCTCGTCGCCCAGCCGGGTGAGGCGTTCCATCGTGTCCTGCAGCCAGGGTTCCAGCCCCCCGGCGATGATCTCGTCGATGCGCGCATAGCGCGACTGCGCGGCCAGCGCGCCGGCCTGGCGGACCACCTCCAGCGATTCGGTGCCCGACAGGCTCTGCAGGATCTGGTGGATCGCGCCGACGCAGGTCTGCAGCGAGCGGGGGTTGTCGCCGTTGAGCAGCATCAACGCGATCACGCCGGCCGGGCTGACCGACTCGCGATACAGGCGGCGATAGGTCTCGAAGGCCGACAGCGACTGCAGCAGCGCGCTCCACTGGAAATACTGGGTCGCATCGCGCGCCTCGCCGCTCTCGGGCAGTTCGGCGTCGCTGCCGATCATGTCGAGCAGACGGATGGACCAGTCGGCGCGTTCGATGAAGGCACCCATCTGCAGGAAGTGGTAGCCCTCGCCGCGGCCGAGCGTGCCGATCGTGATGCCACGGAACGAGGCCGAACGCGTCTTCACCCATTCCAGCGTGGTGCTGAGGCCGTCGTGACGCAGGCGCTGCGCGTCGAAGCGGCGGATCTCGAGCCACGAGGCGTTGAGGTCCTCGTACATTTCACCGGTGATCGCCACGCGCTGGGCGCGGGCGTTCTCGCGCGCGATGCGGATGCAGTTGAAGATGGAGTTGGGATTCTCCGGCGACAGCAGCAGATGCTGCACCACGCCTTCCGCATCCAGAGTGCGGCCTTCGGCGATGAAGCTGTCGACGATGCCGAGCGAGTCGAGCGCGCGCCGCCACGCCGCCGCCGCGGCCTTGCCGCGGTCCAGGCGCTCGGGCAGCAGCGCGATGCGCTGGGCGATGTCGAGCAGACGGGCGGTGTTTTCGGCGCGCTCCATGTGGCGCGCCACCCAGTAGAGGTCGTAGGCGGTTCTGCACAGCACGCGTCAGTTCTCCATGACCCAGGTGTCCTTGGTGCCGCCACCCTGGGACGAGTTGACGACCAGCGAGCCGTCGCGCAGGGCCACCCGTGTCAGTCCCCCGGGAATGACGTGGATGCGGCGGCCGCTGAGGATGTAGGGCCGAAGATCGATGTGGCGCGGCGCCAGCCCGCTCTCGACGAAGGTGGGGCAAGTGGACAGCGACAGCGTGGGCTGCGCGATGTAATTGCCCGGATCGGCGAGGATGCGGGCGCGGAAGTCCTCGATCTCGGCCCTGGTCGCGGCCGGGCCGACCAGCATGCCGTAGCCGCCGGCGCCGTGGACTTCCTTGACCACGAGTTCGGGCAGGTGCTCGAGCGTGTACTTCAGATCGTCCGGATTGCGCAGCTGCCAGGTCGGCACGTTGTGCAGGATCGGCTCTTCGCTGAGGTAATAGCGGATCATCTCGGGCACGTAGGGATAGACCGACTTGTCGTCGCCCACGCCGGTGCCCGGCGCATTGGCCAGGGTCACGTTGCCGGCGCGGTAGGCGCCGAACAGGCCCGGCACGCCGAGCATCGATTCCGGCCGGAACACGGTCGGATCCAGATAGTCGTCGTTGATGCGGCGATAGATCACGTGCACCCGCTGCGCGCCGCGCGTGGTCTGCGCATAGACCATGTCGTTCTGCACGAACAGGTCGGCGCCCTCCACCAGCTCCACGCCCATCTGCTGGGCGAGAAACGCGTGTTCGAAATACGCCGAATTCGCGGCGCCCGGCGTCAGCACCGCGACCACGGGATTGTCCACGCCGGCCGGCGCGCACTCGCGCAGGATGTCGAACAGCGCGTCCGGATAGCGGTCGACCGGCGCGATCTGCTGGCGGGCGAACAGCTCCGGCAGCAGGCGCGCCATCATCCGCCGGTTCTCGAGCATGTAGGACACGCCGGAGGCGACGCGCAGGTTGTCCTCCAGCACGTAGTACTCGCCGTCGCCCGCGCGCACCAGATCGATGCCCGAGACGTGCGAATACACGTTACCCGCGACCTTCAGGCCCTGCATGTCCTTGCGGTACTCGCTGTTGTCGAGCACCAGCTCGGCCGGAATCCGGCGGTCGCGCAGGATGCGCTGCTCGCCGTAGATGTCGCCGAGAAACAGGTTCAGCGCGTGCACGCGCTGGCGCAGCCCGGCCTCGAGCATCTTCCATTCGGAAGCCGGCAGGATGCGCGGCACGATGTCGAAGGGAATCAGGCGCTCGTTGCCCGACTCCTCGCCGTAGACCGAAAAGGTGATGCCGACCCGGTGGAACGAGATCTCCGCCTGCCGGCGCTTGTGCGCCACCTCGTCGAAGGAGGTGGCCTGGAGCCAGGCATCGAACGCCTCGTAATGCGGGCGGACCTGGCCGCTGGCGTCGTGCATCTCGTCGTAACTGGGTGGCATCGTGGACGGGCTCCGGAAATGGATGCGGATCTGCGCCGCATCGCATCCACAGCATGGCGTCGGTGCGATGCACGGCGCGTGCAGGCCATGCCCGGCGTGCTCACGTTGTCCCCGGTGCCTGCGAACGGCAGGCCGCAAACGACGACGGGCCGCGAATGCGGCCCGTCGGGTGTAGCGATAACGCCGGTGATCAGCGCAACTTTGCGTCCGCGCGCAGCGCGTCGGCGCGGTCGGTCTTCTCCCACGAGAACGCGGTGGCGGTGACCTGCTTGCCGGCGCCGTCGGTGTAGGTGAATTCCTTGGGCTTGCGGCCGAAGTGGCCGTAGGCCGCGGTCGGCTGGTACATCGGGTGGATCAGGTCGAGCATCTGGATGATGCCGTACGGGCGCAGGTCGAAATGCTTGCGGATCAGCTTCTCGATCTTGTCGTCCGGAATCTTGCCGGTGCCGAAGGTGGTGACCGAAATCGACGTCGGCTCGGCCACGCCGATGGCGTACGAGACCTGCACTTCGCAACGGTCGGCGAGGCCCGCGGCGACGACGTTCTTGGCGACGTAGCGCGCGGCGTAGGCGGCCGAACGGTCGACCTTCGACGGGTCCTTGCCCGAAAACGCGCCACCACCGTGACGGGCCCAGCCGCCGTAGGTGTCGACGATGATCTTGCGGCCGGTCAGGCCACAGTCGCCCACCGGGCCGCCGATGATGAACTTGCCGGTCGGGTTGATGTGGAACTTGGTGCCCTTGTGCAGCCACTTGGCCGGCAGCACGGGCTTGATGATCTCTTCGCGGACGGCCTCGATGAGGTCCTTCTGCTTGATGCCCGGGTCGTGCTGGGTCGACAGCACCACCGCGTCGATCGCGGTCGCCTTGCCGTCTTCGTAGCGCAGCGTGACCTGCGACTTCGCGTCGGGACGCAGCCACGACAGCGCCGAGTTCTTCTTCTTGCGGATCTGCGCCTGGCGCTCGACGAGGCGATGCGACAGGTGGATCGCGGCCGGCATGAAGCTGTCGGTCTCGTTGGTGGCATAGCCGAACATCAGGCCCTGGTCGCCGGCACCCTGCTGCTCGGGGCTCTTGCGGTCCACGCCCTGGTTGATGTCGGGCGACTGCTTGCCGATCAGGTTCAGCACGCCGCAGGTCTCGCCGTCGAAACCGACGTCGGAGCTGTCGTAGCCGATGTCGAGGATCACCTTGCGGGTCAGCGCTTCGAGGTCGATCCACGCGCTGGTGGTCACTTCGCCGGCGACGATCGCCACGCCGGTCTTGACCAGCGTCTCGCAGGCCACGCGGGCGCGCTTGTCCTGCGCGAGGATCGCGTCGAGGACAGCGTCGGAGATCTGGTCGGCGATCTTGTCCGGATGGCCTTCGGAGACCGATTCGGAAGTGAAGAGATAGCTGGACATCAGGCCTATATCCCTATATTCGGATGAAAAGATGGGCGGCAATGATACAGAGCCGGCCGCGGAATTGCATTGTGCCCCGCCGGGGATTGCGGCGCGGTTAAGCGCGCCCGCACCGGGCTGGCGCGCTGTCATGCCGCTGAAGCCCGCTGCAATCCGCGCGACGCGTCCGGCGCACGAGCTGCGCGCGTCCGCCGCAGCCCCCGGTACGCCATGCTCCGGATCGAGGATCGTCTCCAGCAGCGCTGGCCCGAGTGGTTCCGCGGCCGCCGTGCCCGGATCGTCCGGCCGTTGCTGCGCGGGATCGGTCACTGGTCGCGGCTCGACGACATCGACGCCTTCCTGGCCGGCAGCGCCCACCTGACCGGCTTCGACTTCGTCGCCGCCTGCAGCGATCACCTCGGTCTGCGTTTCGATGTGAGTGATGCCGAGGTTGCCCGCATCCCGGCGCGCGGGCGCCTGCTGGTGGTGCCCAACCATCCCTCCGGCGCCCTTGACGCGCTGGCCCTGCTGGCCTGCATCGGCCGCGTGCGCCAGGACGTGCGCATCGTCGCCAACGATCTGCTGTCGGCGGTGGCGCCGCTGCAGTCGCTGATGCTGGGCGTGCGCATTCTCGGCGGGCGTCCCTCGGCCGGGAGCATCGACGCGGTCGAGGCGGCGCTGCGCGACGAGGCCTGCGTGGTGATCTTCCCGGCCGGCGAGGTCTCGCGGCTCGGCCCGCGCGGCGTGCGCGATCCGCGCTGGCGCCGTGGCGTGCTGCGCTTCGTCCGCAATACCGGCGCACCGGTGCTGCCGGTGCGCATCGAGGCACGCAACTCGCCCCTGTTCTACGGCGTCTCGGCGCTCTACAAGCCAGCCGCCACCGCGCTGCTGGCACGCGAGATGTACGCGCGCCGCGCGCGGCCGGTGCAGTTGCGCATCGGCACGCGCCTGGCCCTGCCGGTCGATGGCGACAACGATGCGCTGTTGCGTTCGCTGCGCCGCCAGCTCTACGCCATCGGCACGCGCCGCGAGGCCTGCGGTGACGGACAGGTACCGCTGGCGCGTCCCGCATCGGCGGCGCGCCTGCGGACCGCGGTCGCGGCGACCGCGTGCCTGTGCGAACTGGGCGTCGGCCAGCAGGTGCGGCTGTTGCGCGGCGATCTGCGCAATCCCCTGCTGCGCGAGATCGGCCGCCTGCGCGAGCTGACCTTCCGCTGGGTCGGGGAGGGCACCGGCCGCTCGCGCGACCTCGATGCCTTCGACGCGCACTACGACCACATCGTGCTGTGGGACGACACCGCGGCACGCGTCGTCGGTGCCTACCGGGGCGCGCGCGGCGCGCAGGTGCTGGCGCAGCGCGGGCTCGATGGCCTCTATTCGGCCTCGCTGTTCCGCTACGCCGACGCGGCGCTGCCGCGTCTCCAGAACGGCATGGAACTGGGCCGCAGTTTCGTCGTGCCCGAGTGCTGGGGCGGGCGCGGACTCGACGCGCTGTGGCAGGGCATCGGCGCGTACCTGAAACGGTATCCCGACATCCGCTGGCTGTACGGGCCGGCATCGATCAGTGCGGCGCTGCCGCGCGTCGCCCGCGAGCAACTGGTGGCGTACTTCCAGCGGTATCACGCAGGCGATGAGCTCGCGGTCGCGCGCCGGCCGTTCGCTTTCGCGGCCGAGGCACCGTCGTTCTGCGATCTGGATGCGGCCGCGGCGCTGGCGCAGTTGAAGGCCGGACTCGCCGCCTTCGGGACCGGCGTACCGACGCTGTACCGCCAGTACGTCGAACTCTGCGAAGCCGGTGGCGCGCGTTTCCTCGCCTTCGGCGTCGATCCCGACTTCTGCAACTCCGTCGACGGTCTCGTCGAACTGGATCTGCACCGCCTGCGTCCGCACAAGCGGCGCCGCTACCTGGGGAGCACCGACGCATGACTGTTCCGGCCCGACTGCCGCCACCGCGCCCCCATCACCGCGCGGTCTTCGTCTCCGACGTGCATCTGGGCGCCAAGCACTGCCACGCCGCCGAACTCGCCACGTTCCTCGACGGCCTGCGCTGCGACCGCCTGTATCTGGTCGGCGACATCGTCGACCTGTGGTGGATGGCGCAGCGCCGCGCGTGCTGGGGCGCGCCGCAGATGCGCGTGGTCGAAGCGCTGCATGCATTGCGTCGCGCGGGCACCACGATCATCTACGTGCCCGGCAACCACGACCGCGCGCTGCGGCGCGTCTGCGGTCTCGCGCTGCCGGCGATGCAGGTGCGCCGCCGCACCGTGCACGAGACCGCCGATGGCCGTCGTCTGCTGGTCACCCATGGCGACGATTACGACGCGATCACGCGCTGGCATCTGCCGATGCCGGGCGCGTGCGCGCGAGCGGGCGCTTCCACCTCCCCCGACGCCTCGCCGCCAGGCGTCGAGACGCCCGCCCCCTCGACTCGAGGGGGCCTCATCGGCTTCGGGAGACACCTGCAGTACGCGGCCGGCGACTGGCTCTACGACCGCATTCTCACCGGCAACCAGTGGCTCAACCGCGCGCGCCGTCGCCTGGGCATGCGCTACTGGTCGCTGTCGGAGTTCCTCAAGTCGAAAAGCGGCGCGGCCGAGCGCTACATCGAGCGTTTCGTCCAGGCCGGCCTGGACGACGCGCGCCGCCGCGGCCTCGACGGCATCGTCTGCGGGCATATCCACCGCGCGGGCCTGGTCGAACGCGACGGTCTGGTCTACGCCAACGACGGCGACTGGGTCGAAAGCCTGACCGCGCTGGCCGAAGCCCCGGACGGCACGCTGCGGCTGCTGTCGCATCAGGGCGATGTGCTGGCCGCGCTGCCGGCGCGGGCTGCTGCGGATCCCACGTACGGAATCCCGCGCGCCGCCTGACCCGCGTCTTGCCGTGCATGGAGGTGGGCCGCGGGCGATCCGCGCCGGCCGGAGGCGTGGCCGCCCGGGCGGTCGAAGCGAGAACAATACGCTCACGTACTGTCACGCCCGAATGGCTATCCTGTGGCCCGGAGCAGGTGGGGAACAGGAGCATGTCCGTGGATCATGATCGGCCCGGGTGCCGACGCGCCGGGCGCATGTCGGCCTGGCTGTTGCTGGGAGCGCTGGTCATGCCGGGTGCCGTGGCCGGGCAGGCGCCGGCCCTGAGTTTCGGCGAGGCGAAGGCCCGCCTGGAGCAGGTGTCCGATGCGCTGGCCGCGGCCGATGCCGGCGTACGTCGCCAGCAGGACCTGCAGGATGCGACCGCCTGGCTGCGCGCGCCCGAGATCACCGGCGAACTGCGCCGCATGGAGTTCCAGAAGACGCTGTACATCCCGCTGGGGGAGCTGGGGCCGATCGCGGGCGAGTTCGGCGTGCCCGATCCGCTGCCCATCGGTATCCAGGACTGGCGCACGCGCCCCACGGTCACCGCCGTGCTGCCGCTCTACACCGGCGGCGCGATTCCCGCCGCCCGGCATGCCGCCGCCGCCGCGACCGGTCAGGCGGACGCGCAACGCGAAGGCCAGCGCCAGTCGCTGGCGGTGCAGCTGGTGCAGGCCTACTACGGCCAGCAGCTTGCCGAGCAGGCCGTGCGGGTGCGACGCGACGTGCTCGACGGACTGGAACAGCATCTGCGCGATGCGCTGGCGCTCGAACGCGAAGGATTCGCCACCCGCGCGCAGCGCCTGCAGGCGAACGTGGCGCGCGACAAGGCCGAGCGCGAATACCGCAAGGCGGAGAACGATCTGGCCACGCTCCGGTCCGCACTGTCGACGCTGCTCCGCAGTGGCGGGCAGGTGCAACCGGTCTCGCCGCTGTTCGTGTCCAGCACACCGCCGCGCCCGGTCGAGCACTTCGAGCAGGCCGCATTGCGGCAGCAGCCCAAGGTGGCCGAACTGCGGGCGATGCGCGCGCAGGCGGAAGCGGGCATCCGCGTGGAGCAGGCCAAGCTCAAGCCGCAGCTCTACCTGTTCGGGCAGTACGACTTCCGCCGCCGCGACGCGTTGATCAACGATCCGGACTGGGCCTTCGGCGTGGGCCTGCGTTACACGTTCCTGTCGCCCAGCATGCGGCCGCTGCAGATCAGCGCCGCACGCGCGCGCCACGAACAGGCCGAGGCCGGGGTGCGCGAGGCCGAGCACCAGGTGCTGCTGGGCACGCGCCGGGCGTGGAACGAACTCGACAGCGCGCGCCAGCAGTTCCTGCTGCTCGACAGCAGCATCGAGCAGGCACGCGAGAACCTGCGCCTGCAGGCGTTGGCGTTCCGCGAGGGCCAGGCCACCTCGCTGGATGTCATCGATGCGCGCCTGGCGCTGGGAGGCGCCCAGGTCGAGCGCGCACAGGCGGCCTACCAGTACGACGTGGCGTTGGCGCAATTGCTGGAAGTGAGCGGACAGATGGACCAGTACGAGGCATTCGCCCTCGCGGCGGACAGGGTGATCGACGATGAGTGACGGATTGCAGGACGACGCGGCCGCGCCGCTGCCGCCCAAGCGACGGCGCGTGCTGGGCATCGGGGCGGTGTTGCTGGTGGTGATCGTGGTGGTGGGGCTGTGGCTGGCCTTCCGCGCGCCGCCGCAGCAGGTGCAGGGCATGGCCGATGCCGATGTCATCAACGTCTCGGCGAAGATCGCCGCGCGCATCGCCACGCTGGAGGTGACCGAAGGCGACCGGGTCGAGGCGGGGCAGGTGCTGTTCACCCTCGACAGCCCCGAAGTGGCGGCCAGGGAGCGGCAGGCGCAGGCCGCGCTGGACGCGGCACGGGCGGTGGCCGAAAAGGCCGATGCCGGGGCGCGCGACGAGGAGATCCGCGCCGCACGCGCCAACTGGCAACGCGCGCAGGCCGGCGCCGAACTGGCCACCAGCACCTATCGGCGCGTCGACACGCTCTACGGCGAAGGCGTGATGACCCGCCAAAAACGCGACGAGGCCCACGCCCAGGCGCGCAGTTCCGACGCGCTGGCCGAGGCGGCGCGCGCGCAGTACGACCAGGCCCTGGCCGGCGCGCGCGCGGAAGACCGCGAAGCGGCGCAGGCGCAGGTGCGTCAGGCGGAAGGCGCGATGGCCGAGGTCGAATCCGCACGCGAGGAAACGCGCGGGCGGGCACCGGCGACGGCCGAGGTGGGCAAGCGCATGGCCGACGTCGGCGAACTGGTGCCGGCCGGGTACCCGGTGTTCACCCTGGTCGACATCGACCGGATGTGGGTGACGGTGAACCTGCGCGAATCGCAGATGCGCGAGGTACGGCCCGGCCATCGCATGACCGGCGCGATTCCCGCGCTGGACGCGCGGGACGTGGCCTTCGAGGTGTATTTCGTCAGCCCGGCCGGCGATTACGCCACCTGGCGCGCGACGCGCGAATCCTCGGGGTACGACGTGCGCAGTTTCGAGGTGCGGCTGCGTCCGGTGGCGCCGGTGGACGGATTCCGTCCCGGCATGAGCGTACTGTTCGAATGGCCGGAGGGCTGACATCGCGCGAGGGGGTCAGCGCCGCCTGGCGGGCCGAGTGCAGGCACCTGGGGCGCAGCCGCTGGGATCTGGCCTTCGTGACCGTGCTGCCGCTGGCGATCCTGGTCCTCATGGCCTGGCTGCTGTCGGCCGGCGGCATGCGTGCGCTGCCGGTCGCGGTGGTGGACCAGGACCGTTCGCCCGACAGCCGGCTGCTGCTGCGCATGATCGATGCGAGCCCGGGCGTGTCCGTGGTCGCACAGCCCCGCACGCCGGATGCGGCGTTCTCGCTGGTCAGGCGGCTCGACGCGTTCGCGGTGGTGGTGGTGCCGCCGGATTTCACCTGGCGGATGCGGCGCGGCGAGGCGGTGGCGGTGCTGGTGCACTACAACGCGAGCTATCTGGCCAGCGGCCAGTCCGCGATGCGCGACATCGACGACGCGGTCGGTGCATTCAATGCACGCATGCTGCCCGAGCGGCTTGGCGCGCAGATCGGGCCAGCGCGGCTGCGGGCCGCGCCCATCACCGCACAGGCCACCGTGCTGTTCAATCCCGGGCGCAGCTATGCGCTGTTCCTGTTGCCGCTGGTGGCCGCCGCGGTGCTGTCGCTGTGCGGCACGCTGGCGATGACGGTCGCGATGGGGCGTGAACTGCGCGACGGCCGCGCGGCCGTGTGGCCGGGTGACCGGCCGCTCGCCGCGATCGCCGGCAAGCTGCTGCCCTACGTGCTGCTGTTCTCGGCCTACGGGCTGGCCTTCGCGCTCTGGGTGGCGCATGCGCATGGACGTGGGCCGGCCGGCAGCGTGCTGCTGCTGGCACTGGGGCAGGTCTTGCTGCATCTGGCCGGTGGCGGGCTGGCATTGCTGTTCGTGGGCCTGACCCGCGACATGGGCACGGCGCTCTCGCTGGTGGGTCTGATGGTGGGGACCGCGCTGGCGTTCACCGGCACCACGTTCCCGGTCATCGACGCGCCGGTGTTCGTGCGGGTCTGGAGCGCGATGTTGCCGCTGACCGCGTATCTGGACCTGCAGATGCAGCAACTGCTGATGGGCGTGCCGGCCTGGCACGCATGGCGTGCGTTGCTGGCGATGCTGGCGGTGGCACTGGTGGGTGGTGGTATCGGCGCGTGGCGCCTGCGTGCCGCGGGGCGGACGGCATGAGCGGCCTGCGCGCCGGGTTTTCGCAGACGCTGCGGGCCATCGCCGGCGACCGTTACGCGATGGTCGCCATGATCGGTGCGGTGCTGCTGTACTCGGTGTTCTACCCGTCGGCCTACCGCCACCAGGTGGCGGGCAACCTGCCGATCGTGGTGGTCGACCAGGACCACAGCCGTGCCAGTCGCGCCCTGCTGCAGCGGGTGGATGCATTGCGCGAGGTGCGCATCGCCGCTGGCGCCCCCGATCTGCCGGCCGCGCGAGGTGCGCTGGAGGCGGGCGAGGCCGAGGCCATCGTGCTGCTGCCCCCCGGCTTCGAGCGCGACATCCTGCGCGGCGGACAGGGGCAGGTGGTGCTGCTGGGCAATGGCGCCTACCTGGGGCGTTCGGCGACCGCGCTGGGGGGCATCGCAGAGGCGGTGACCGCGTACGCGCGCGAGGCCGCCGCCGCCCAGGCCGCCTTCATGGGGGTGCCGGCATCGCCACCGGTGCAGGTGGTGCACCGGCCCCTGTTCAATACCCGCGAGGGTTACGGCAGCAGCATCGTGTCGGGCGTCTCGGAACTCATCGTGCACCAGACGCTGCTGTTGGGCATGGGCGTGCTGCTGGGCACCCGGCGGCAGGCGCTGGGTCGGCGCCTGCAGGTCGCCGGGTGCACCTTGCTGGGCATGGCGGCCGCGTTCTGGGTGATCGGGCTCTGCGGACTGCTGTTCTATGCCGGCTTCACTGCCTGGGTGCAGGACTATCCGCGAGGCGGCAGCCTGCCGGGCCTGCTGCTGGCCGCCGGCCTGTTCGTCGCCGCGACGGTCGCCTTCGGCCTGTGCGTGGGCAGCCTGTTCGA
The DNA here is from genome assembly GCA_002324875.1 of Lysobacteraceae bacterium NML93-0793. Lineage (GTDB taxonomy): Bacteria > Pseudomonadota > Gammaproteobacteria > Xanthomonadales > Xanthomonadaceae > Luteimonas. The sequence goes on along the minus strand of NTJG01000003.1, from coordinate 90,237 downwards.
CACCCGCGAGCGCGCGTTCCAGTACGTCACCGCGGTGTCCATTCCGCTGTTCTTCCTGTCGGGCCTGAGCTGGCCGGCCGCGATGTCGCCGCCGGCGCTGGTGGCGTTGTCGAAACTGTTGCCGATCGCACCGGGCATGAGTGCGGTGGTACGCGCGAACCAGATGGGCGCGTCGCTCACCGAGCTTGCGCCGGCGCTGTGGAACCTCGTGGCGCTGACGGTGCTCTACGGGCTGCTCGCCGCCTGGCGCTTCCGTGTGGTCGCACCTGCGGGCGGCTTGGCGGCAGGCGGCGCGCGGTAGCATCGGGCAATGGATTCCCTGACCCAGATCGTGCTCGGCGCATCGGTCGCCGCGGCCATCGTGCCCGCCGCCCATCGCCGCGCCGCGCTCGCGGCCGGTGCCGTGCTCGGCACCCTGCCGGATCTCGATGGCGTGCCGATCGCGCTGATGACCGACGATCCGGTGCTGCGCATGACGCTGCATCGCGGGCTCACGCACTCCCTGCTGGTGCTGCCGTTCGTCGCGGCCGGCATCTGGTGGCTGTTCAAGCAGTTCGGCAAGGGGCGCGTGGCCGCCTCGCCCGTGCGCTGGTTCTGGGCGATCGCACTGGCGCTGATCACCCATCCGCTGCTCGATGCGTTCACCGTCTACGGCACGCAACTGTGGTGGCCACTGACGCCGCCGCCGGCGATGTGGTCGAGCCTCTTCATCATCGATCCGCTGTACACGATCTGGTTGCTGCTCGGCGTGCTGGTCGCGGTGTTCGCGGGGCCGCGTGTGATCGGCAAGCGCGCGCTGGTGGCCGGGCTCGCCCTGAGCACGGCTTACATCGGCTGGTCGCTGGTCGCCAAGACACTGGTCGACCGCGAGGCCGGACGCGCGCTGGTTGCGATGGGCCTGGGCGATGCGCCGCGGTTCTCGGTGCCGATGCCGGCCAATACGGTGTTGTGGCGCGTGGTGGCGATGACCGAAGACGGCTACGTCGAAGGTTTCCGCTCGCTGGTCGCCGACCATGGGCCGATGCGCTTCACCGCATATCCGTCCGACACCGCCGCACTGCAGGCGAATGCGGGCGTACCGTCGGTGCAGCGCCTGGCCTGGTTCAACAGCGGCTTCATGGGCGCGAGCGTCGTCGACGGTCGACTCGTGCTCAGCGATCTGCGCATGGGCAACGAGCCAGACTATTTCTTCCGGTTTACCGTCGCCGAGCGTGCAGGCGGGGGCTGGGCTGCCGTGCCGCCGGAGCAGGCCGACATGACGCGCGATATCGGGGCGACGTGGAACGCGACCTGGGCACGCATCTGGCATGCGCCGGACACTGGCGAGGCCGTCGGCACGCATTGAAGTCTGTAGGAGCGGCCCATGGCCGCGATGGGCGTTCCCGGTAGCGCCTGATCGCGGCCATGGGCCGCTCCTACATCGCGTGCGTTTGCAGGATGGGAATCAGGCCGCGAGCGTCGGCCGGATGTCACCGGCGATCAGCGCATCGAAATACTCGCGGGTCAGCGCGATCTGCGCCTCGGCGGTCTCGGCGCGGTTGACGACGCTGCGGAAAGCCGCGTTTTCCGGCCGGTCCTTGGCGTACCAGCCCAGATGCTTGCGCGCGATGCGCACGCCGGACACCTCGCCGTAGAACGCGTGCAGCGCGTCGAGATGCCCGAGCAGGATGTCGCGGATCTCCTCGAGCGTCGGCGGCGCCAGGTGTTCGCCGGTCGCGAGAAAATGCGCGATCTCGCGGAAGATCCACGGCCGGCCCTGCGCGGCGCGGCCGACCATCACCGCATCGACGCCGGTGTGGCGCAGCACGGCCAGCGCCTTGTCCGGCGAATCGATGTCGCCATTGGCGAGCACCGGAATCGACAACGCGGCCTTGATCGCGGCGATCGTGTCGTACTCGGCCGTGCCGGTGTAATGCTGGTCGCGGGTGCGGCCATGGACGGCGAGCGCGGCGATGCCGGCATCTTCGGCGATGCGCGCGATGGTGGGCGCGTTGCGGTGCTCGGCGCACCAGCCGGTGCGGATCTTCAGCGTCACCGGCACGTCGACCGCGCGCACCACGGCGTCGAGAATGCGCGCGACCAGCGCCTCGTCCTGCATCAGTGCCGAGCCGGCCCAGGCGTTGCAGACCTTCTTGGCCGGGCAGCCCATGTTGATGTCGATGATCTGCGCGCCATGGTCGACGTTGTAGCGCGCGGCCTCGGCCAGCATCGCCGGTTCGGTGCCGGCGATCTGCACGCCGACCGGCGCCGGCTCGCCGGCATGGTCCATGCGCCGAAGCGACTTCTCGGTCTGCCAGAAACGCGGGTCGCTGATCGTCATCTCCGACATCGCCAGCCCCGCGCCCAGCCGCTTGCACAGTTGCCGGAACGGCTTGTCGGTGACCCCGGCCATCGGGGCCAGGACCACGTTCGGTTCGATACGGTAGGGGCCGATCTGCATGGCGGCCATTGTCGCCGATCCCGCATCGCGCTCGCGGCGGATGCGCGGACCGGTTCAGTCAGGCGGCGGATGCGCTCAGATGGGGCATCGCAGCGGCGGCGCCGACGGTCAGCGTGGACTGCGCCGCGTAGCGACCCGCGAAGCGGATGTGGCGTTCGAATGCGGCACCGGGTGTGCCCGCCAGCGACGCCGCCAGTGCCCCGTTGAAGGCATCGCCGGCGCCGGTGGTGTCGACGGCGTCGACCCGCTCGGCCGCAACGCGGTAGAACGCTGCGACGTCGCCGCGCAGCAGATCCTCGCGATGCGAGACGAACACGCCGGCCGCGCCGAGCGTGACCACCACCGTGCCGCGCGGGAGCAGGGTGCGGCAGAGGCGGTGCAACTGCGCGTCGGACGTGCCGACGATGGCGTCGGCGTCGATGCGGTGGCTGGTGTGCCGTTCCAGCAGGGCAGCGAACTCGTTCTCGTTCGGGGTCAGCACGTCCGCCGCGGCCAGCAGTTCGCGCAGGCATTCGGCATTCGCGGGCGCCGGGTTGAGCATGGTCGTGGTGCCGCCGGCGCGGGCGAGGCGCATGGCTTCGAGCACCGCATCGAGCGGCGATTCGAGCTGGGCCAGCAGAATGCGCGCGCCGGCCAGCGCCGGGGCCTGGCGGCCGACCCACGCCGCCCCCATGTCGCCGTTCGCGCCGGCGCCGATGACGATGGTGTTGTTGCCGGATGCGTCGACGTAGATGCCGGCCGTGCCGGTGGGCTGGGCGCTGTCGTGCACGCGCAGCGTGATGCCGTCCGAGGTGGCCAGCGCGCGCGCCTGACGCCCGCCGTCATCGTCGCCGAGCGCGCAGAGGAACGTGGTGTCCGCACCGGCGCGCGCGGCGGCCACGACCTGGTTGAAGCCCTTGCCGCCCGGTCCCGTGTGGTAACGCCCGCTCAGCGTTTCGCCGCGGCGGGGCAGGGTGCTGCAGTTCCAGACATGGTCGACGTTGAAGGAGCCGACGACGACGACGTGTTGGGATTCGGTCATGACTTCAAACAGAAAGAACGGCGTGCAAAAGCAAGCAAACCGCGTGCCGGTCAGCCGCTGACGCCGGAGAGCACGCCGGCGATGGTGGCGGTCATCATGGTGGCGATCGAGCCCCCGAGCACGGCGCGCAGGCCGAGCCGGGCGAGATCGGCGCGGCGCTGCGGGGCAATGCCGCCGATGCCGCCGATCTGGATCGCGATCGAGCTGAAGTTGGCGAAGCCGCACAGCGCATAGGTCGCGATCAGCGCGCCCTGCGGGCCGATCGTCGTGCCCGGCACGTTGCCCTGCAGGATCTCGCCGAGCTGCACATAGGCGACGAATTCGTTCAGCACGACCTTGGTGCCGATCAGGCCGCCGACGGTCGCGGCGTCTTCCCACGGCACGCCGATCAGCCAGGCCAGCGGCGCCAGCGCCCAGCCGAGCAGGGCGGACAGGTCGGTCGGACGACCGAGCACGGCCTGCAGGCCGGTGAGTTCGCCCAGCCACACCAGCGGCGCGTTGAGCAGGGCGATCAGCGCGATGAAGGCCAGCAGCATCGCGCCGACGTTGAGCGCCAGCTTCAGACCGTCCGCGGCACCCGCGGCTGCGGCGTCGATGACGTTGGCCGTGGTCTTCTCCACATTCACGCGCACCGCGCCGAGGGTCTGCGGCGTCGCGGTCTCGGGCACCAGGATCTTCGCGATGACCAGCGTCGCCGGTGCGGCCATGATGCTGGCGGTGATCAGATGCTTGGCATAGATCGCCTGCTGCACCGGATCGCCGCCGCCGAGCAGCAGCACGTAGGCGCCGAGTACGCCGCCGGCGATGGTCGCCATGCCGCCGACCATCAGCGTCAGCAATTCGGAACGTGTCATGCCGGCGATGTAGGGCCGCACCACCAGTGGCGCTTCGGTCTGGCCGATGAACGCGTTGGCGCATACCGACAGTGTTTCCGCGCCCGACACGCGCATCAGGCGCGTGATCACCCAGGCCATGCCCTGGACGATCTTCTGCATCACGCCGAGGTGATAGAGCACGCTCATGAAGCTGGCGAAGAAGATGATCGTCGGCAGCACCTGGAAGGCGAACACGAAGCCGAACTTCCCGGCGTCGCTGAAGTCGCCGAAGATGAAGCGCGCGCCTTCGGTGGTGAAGCCCAGCAGCTTCACGAAACCACCCGAGAGCACGTCGAAGACGCCGGCGCCCCACGGCGTCAGCAGCACGAAGCAGGCGATGACGACCTGCAGCAGCAGGCCGGTACCGACCAGGCGCCAGTCGACCGCGCGCTTGCTGCTCGAGAACAGCCACGTGATGCCGAGCAGCACGGCCAGACCGAACACGCCGAAGCCGGCCCGCAGCAGGAATTCCATCGTGTCGTGGCCCCCGGGCCGTCGTCGAGTCGCGCAGCCTAGTGCAGCCGGGCGGGGCGGGCAACCATGCGCCGTGTGAAGAACGTGTCGTTCAGCCGCACGTTCCGGATGACGCCTTCCGCCGCCGGCAGGCAGGCGGGAAGAGGCGGGGCTTGCTTACACTGCGTCTCCGCTTCCGCCAGGCCCAGGCCCGCCCATGCACTATCGCCGACTCGGACGTTCCGGTCTCCAGCTCTCCGCGCTCGGCTTCGGCGCCTGGGTCACGTTCGGACGCCAGACCGGCCGCAGCCAGGCACGCGAACTCATCGCTGCGGCCTGGGACCACGGCATCAACTTCTTCGACAACGCCGAGGGCTATGCCAATGGCGACGCGGAGCGGGTGATGGGCGACGTCATCGCCGACCTGCGCCTGCCGCGCGACGGCTATTGCGTGTCGAGCAAGGTGTTCTTCGGGGCCGCGGAGACACCCGGCCCCACCCAGCGCGGGCTGTCGCGCAAGCACGTGCGCGAGGCCTGCGACGCCGCGCTGGCGCGGCTGCGTGTCGATCATCTGGACCTGTATTACTGCCATCGCCCCGACCCCGACACGCCGGTTGAGGAAACCGTCTGGGCGATGGACACGCTGATCCGCCAGGGCAAGGTGCTGTACTGGGGCACGTCCGAGTGGCCGGCGGACCTGATCCGCGAGGCGGACGCGGTCGCGCGCACGCATCATCTGCATGGCCCGACCATGGAACAGCCCGAGTACAACCTGTTGCACCGCGAGCGCGTGGAGACCGAGTACGCGCCGCTGTACGACGAGCTGGGCCTGGGCACGACCACGTGGTCACCGTTGGCGTCCGGTCTGCTGACCGGCAAGTACGCGGACGGTGTGCCGGACGACAGCCGGCTGGCGCAGGCCGGCCTCGACTGGTTGCGCGCCCGCGTGCTCGACGGCGACACGCCGGACGCGACGTCACCGGTGCAGCGCGCGTCGCGTTTCGTCGCGCTGGCGACGGAACTCGGCGTCGCGCCGGCGCCGCTGGCCATCGCCTGGTGTCTGCGCAATCCGCACGTGTCCTCGGTGCTGCTGGGCGCGAGCCGTGTGGCGCAGCTGCTCGAGAATCTCGCAGCGCTGGATCTGCTGGACCGCTTCGACGCGGGCACCTGGGGCCGGATCGAAGCAAGTGTCGGCTGATGGACTGCGGGCTTGACTCGGTAATGAGAATCAATATCATTCGAGCCTCGTTCCCGGAGGATCTGCCGATGTTCCATGTGAGCCAGTTGAACGATGTTCCCGGCGCCGCGCACGACGCGGACACACGCGGTCACGCGCATGACCGGTTGCAGCGGGTGCCCGAGCCGATCGAGCTCGACAGTCTCCGCCTGCTCGGCGGCCAGCGCGAACTGCGTATCCGGCACGGCAACGAGATCTACCGCCTGCGGCACACCCGCAACGACAAGTTGATCCTGACCAAGTAAACCGGCGTCGCGTCGCCGCAGGGTCCGTCGACCCTGCAGGCGGCGCGTTCCGCATCACCGTCCTCTCCCCAGAGGCTGCCCGCCCGCGCCGTTCGACCGCGCCCGCCAGCTCGCCGATGTCCACTTCGCGAGCGTCCATGCGTCCCAGCCTGCTGTCCGTAGCCCTGGCCCTGTGCCTGTCGCCCACCGCCGTTCTCGCCGCGTCCGAGGGCGAGGTGCGCGAGTTCGACCAGATCGTCGTCACCGCCACCCGCACAGAGCGGGCGATCCGCGATGTGCCCAACACCGTCGACATCATCGACCGTGCGCGTATGGACACGCTGCTGGTGCGGGACATCGCCGATCTGTTCCGTTACGAGCCCGGCATCACCGTCGGCAGCAGCTTCGGTCGTTTCGGCCTCAACGACATCCGCATCCGTGGCCTCGGTGGCAACCGCGTGCGCATCCAGACCGACGGCATCGCGGTGCCGGACGCGTTCGCGATCGGCAGCTTCTCCAGTGCCAACCGCAACTTCGTCGATCTGGACACGCTCAAGCGCGTCGAGGTGGTGCGTGGTCCGACGAGCTCGCTGTACGGCTCCGACGCGCTCGGCGGGGTGGTCGCGTTCGTGACCAAGGACCCGTCGGACTATCTGGGTGCCGGGGATACCGCGCACTTCGGCACCAGGATCGGCTTCGACAGCGCGAACGAGGGCCTGTTCGCCGGTGCTACCGCCGCCTTCGGTGGCGAGCGCTGGTCGGGCCTGTTCTCCGTGAGCCATCGTCAGGGCAAGGAGACCGAAAACAGGGGCGAGGCCGGTGGCGAAGGCGATGCGCGCACGCTGGCCAATCCGCAGTCGTCCAGCGGCCGCAGCGTGCTCGGCAAGCTGGTGTTCGCGCCGTCCGGGACGCAGCGCTTCAAGCTGACGGTCGAGGGCAACGAGGATGACGTCGAGACCGACGTGCGCAGCGCGTACGGCGTCCAGAGCCTGACGCGGGCGAACAACACCCGGGTGCTGGGCGATGACCACCAGTCACGCGCGCGCATCACCTTCGGTCACGAGATCGACAGCCTGTCGTCGGTACTGGCCGACAGTGTCGACTGGCAGGTCTACCGGCAGGACAGCCGCACCCGCCAGGACAGCGTCGAGCTGCGCATCGTGCCGTCGGGTGCCACGACGCTCCCCGACCGGCGCGAACGCGAGTTCTATTTCGACCAGCGCAGCGCGGGTCTGCAGGCCAATGCGCGCAAGACGTTCGAGACCGGCGGCGTCGCGCACACGCTCGCCTACGGCATCGATGTCGAGCGCGTCGAGACGAGGCAGAAGCGCGACGGCCGCCGCATCTTTCTCGATACCGGCGCGGTCACCCATGTGATGTCGCCCGATACCTTCCCCGTCCGCGACTTTCCGATCAGCGACACCACCAAGGCGTCGTTGTACCTGCAGGACGAGATCGCGTTCGCCGACGGCGCGTTCCGGCTCGTGCCAGCCGTGCGCATCGACCACTACACGCTGGAACCCGAGGTCGACGCGATCTTCCGCGAGGACAATCCCACCACCGAGGTTGCCGATCTCAGCGAGACCAGCGTGTCGCCCAAACTCGGCTTCGTGTGGAGGTTCGCCGATGCGTGGTCGCTCTACGGCGGCTACGCCCGCGGCTTCCGCGCGCCGCCCTACAACGACGTCAACATCGGGTTCACCAATTTCCAGTTCGGCTACACGGCGATTCCGAACCCCGACCTGAAGTCCGAAACCAGCGACGGGCTGGAACTGGGCCTGCGCTATTCGGGGGGTGCCGCCTACGCCAGCCTGGGCACCTATTACACGGCGTACGACGACTTCATCGAGTCGACGCGTTACATCGGCGACGACCCGCTGACCGGACTGATGGTCTTCCAGTCGCAGAACATCGCCGAGGCGCGCATCCGCGGCGTGGAGTTCAAGGGCGGCGTGTACCTCGACGCGTTGACCCCGGCGCTTGCCGGCTGGTCCCTGCGCGGCGCGGCGGCGTGGTCACGGGGCGAGGACCGCACCCGCGGCGAGGCCTTGGCCAGCGTGGATCCGCTGACTGCGACGCTGGGCATCGGGTTCGACCGTGACGTGTGGGGCGCCGAACTCGTCGGCCGTTTCGTCGGCCGTCGCGACCGGCTGCCGACCCCACCGGCCGGGAGCGCGTACTTCGAGAGTCCCGGCCATGCGCTGCTCGATCTGTATGCCCAGTGGAGCTTCGCGCCGGGCACGCGTGTCAATGCCGGGGTGTTCAATCTCGCCGACCGCAAGGTCTGGCAGGCCGGGCTGGTGCCGGTGATCGCCGCGAACAGCGCCACGCTCGACCGCTACACCGCGCCGGGCCGCAACGTGGCGGTCAGCCTGTCGGTCGACTTCTGAGCACCCCTGCGGGTGCCTGCGCCGGACAGGCTCGGCACGCATGCCTGTCCGGTCGTCATCGGCACGACGCGTCCAAACGCGTGCCGCCACGGCATCGCCCCGTCGTCGTCGCTCGATGATCGCGCCTGCCAACGGGCAGCCGCAGCCGCGGGCAGGCCCGGTCCGTCCGAGGCCATCACCACCCGATCCATCTCTCCTGACGATTCCCGACCACGAGGTTCCACCGACATGACACCGCAAGCGACCGCGCTGGCACTCGTCACCCTGCTGGCTGCCGCTGCCACATCAGCTGCCCCCGCCGCGCGCGCCACCGCGCCGCCCGAGGCGGACCGCAGCGCCATCCTCGGCATGCAGGGCGAATACACCGTGCGCTTCCTGTTCGACGAAACCGTCGTCCTCGCACCCGGCTACACCCGTCAGGACCCCAAGCGCAGCGGCGGCGACGAAGTCGTCATCGTCGTCGAGGACACGCCGACGAAGATCGTGCTGCAGCACCTGTTGCTCGACGTCGCAAGCGGCCACGTGATCAAGCACTGGCGGCAGGACTGGATGTACGAGGCGCCGACACGCTGGGAATTCACCTCCGACCAGACCTGGCGCCAGCGCGAGGTGCCTGCTGACCTGGTGCGAGGCGGGTGGACCCAGTGCGTGTTCGAGGTCAGCGACGCGCCGCGCTACTGCGGCAGCGGCCGCTGGGTCCATGCCGACGGCACGTCGACGTGGACCTCCGATCCCGGATGGCGCCCCTTGCCGCGCCGTGAATACACCACGCGGCAGGACTACAACGCACTCGCCGCGGTCAATCGCCACACCATCGTGCCCGGCGGCTGGACTCACGAGCAGGACAACCGCAAGGACGTCCGCGATGCGACCGGCACGGTCACATCGAGCATCGTCCGCGAGACGGGCTTCAACGAGTACGCCAGGACCGACGCGATCGATTTCACGCCGGCCTACGACTACTGGAACGCGACCCGGGACTACTGGGCGCGGGTACGCGCGCGCTGGGACGCACGCCTCGCCGCGCCGGGCGGCGTGCACCTCCTGACCGCGGTCGACGGCATGGCATTGATCACGCCGTTGTTCGAGCAGGCGCAGACCGTACGGAACGGCGGCCGTGTCAGCGACGCGCAGATCGACGCGGTCTTCGCGCAGTGGGTGGAGCCCGCGCGCGATTGACCGCCACGGCGGCGGCCAGGGCCGGGGCGTCACGGGTGTGCGCCTATACTCGCAATCCGCGGCGTCGGCCGTTCGCAGAGAGGAATCGCCCATGGGAACCGGAGTGTTTCTGGCCATCGTGCTGGCCATCGCCGGCATCATCGTGCTGTTCAAAACCGTGCGCATGGTGCCGCAGGGCTTCGAATGGACGGTCGAGCGTTTCGGCAAGTACACGCATTCGATGACACCGGGTCTGCACTTCCTGATCCCGATCGTCTACGGCGTCGGACGCAAGATCAACATGATGGAGCAGGTGCTCGACGTGCCGAGCCAGGACGTCATCTCCCGCGACAATGCCGTGGTGCGCGTCGACGGCGTGGTGTTCTTCCAGGTGCTCGATGCGGCCAAGGCGGCGTATGAAGTGTCCAACCTCGAGATCGCGACGATCGCGCTGGTGCAGACCAACATCCGCACCGTGATCGGCTCGATGGACCTCGACGAATCGCTGAGCAACCGCGAGACGATCAACGCCCAGCTGCTCAACGTCGTCGACCAGGCCACCAATCCCTGGGGCATCAAGGTCACGCGCATCGAGATCCGTGACATCCAGCCGCCGCGCGATCTCATCGATTCCATGGCCCGGCAGATGAAGGCCGAGCGCGAACGGCGCGCGGTGATCCTCGAGGCCGAAGGCCACCGCCAGTCGGCGATCCTGCGCGCGGAGGGCGAGAAGCAGGCGGCGATCCTCGAAGCCGAGGGCGAGCGCGAAGCCGCGTTCCGCGAGGCCGAGGCGCGCGAGCGTCTGGCCGAGGCCGAGGCCAAAGCGACCGAGATGGTGTCCAACGCGATCGCCCAGGGCGACGTGCAGGCGATCAACTACTTCGTCGCGCAGAAGTACGTCGAGGCCTTCAAGGAACTGGCGACCGCGCCGAACCAGAAGTTCGTGCTGATGCCGATGGAAGCGAGCGGGCTGATCGGCTCCATCGCCGGTATCGGCGAACTCGCGAAGGAAGCGCTCGGCGGCCAGAAATCCCCGGCCACGCGCGTGCCACCGCCGCCGCCGCCGCGCGCGGGCCTCTGACATGGACTGGCTGCGTTGGGATGTCGTGAGCTGGGGCGCGCTCGCGCTGCTGCTGATGGCGGCCGAGACCCTGGTGCCCGGTGCCTTCATGCTGTGGATGGGGTTCGCCGCCGCGGCCGTCTTCCTGATCGTGCTGGTCGCTCCCGGCCTGTCGATCCTGGCGCAGGTCGCGCTGTTCGTCGGCCTGAGCTTCGTCGCCATCCTCGTCTACCGGCGCTGGTTCCGCGGGCGCGAGCGCGTCAGCGATCACCCCACGTTGAATCGGCGCGCGTCCCAGCACGTGGGCCGGGTGGTGACGCTCGAGCAGGCCATCGTCGCCGGCCGTGGCCGGGTGAAGATCGGCGATGCGTTCTGGATCGTCGAAGGGCCGGATCTGGCTGCGGGCACGTCGGTGCGCATCGTCGGCACCGACGGGGTCAACCTCCACGTCGACGCCGCCTGAGCGCGCGTCGGGCGCGTTGCGCCGGACACGGGCATCACCGGCGCGATGCGCCGCGACGAACTGCGATAATGCCGGCTTTCCGCAGACGAGCCGGCTGTCCATGACCCAGAAGACCATCCTCAACGCGGCACATCGTGCGCTCGGCGCGCGCATGGTCGATTTCGGCGGCTGGGACATGCCGCTCAACTACGGCTCGCAGATCGAGGAACATCACCAAGTCCGCCGCGACGCCGGCATGTTCGACGTCAGCCACATGACCGTCGTCGATCTGCGCGGCAGCGGCACACGCCAGTTCCTGCGCCAGCTGGTGGCCAACTCGGTCGACAAGCTCAAGCTGCCGGGCAAGGCGCTCTACACCTGCATGCTGACGCCCGAAGGCGGCATCGTCGACGATCTGATCGTCTACTTCATGGCCGACGACTGGTTCCGTCTGGTGGTCAACGCCGCCACGCGCGAAAAGGATCTGGCATGGATCCAGGCGCAAGCGGCCGGTTTCGACGTCGAGGTCACCGAGCGTCCGGAGCTGGCGATGATCGCCGTACAGGGGCCCAAGGCCCGCGAGAAGACCGCGTCGGTGCTGGGTGAGGCCGATGCGCACGTCGTCGGCAAGCTCGGACGCTTCGCCGCCGCCACGCTCGACGACACGCCGTTCGGCACCTTGTTCGTCGCGCGCACCGGCTACACCGGTGAGGACGGATTCGAGATCGTCGTGGACGAATCGCACGCCGTCGCGTTGTGGGATGCGTTGCGCGACGCGGGCGTCGCGCCGGCCGGGCTCGGCGCGCGTGACACCCTGCGTCTCGAGGCGGGCCTGGCGCTCTACGGCCAGGACATGGACGAAACCGTGTCGCCGTTCGAAGCCGCGCTCGGATGGACGGTGGCGCTCGACGAAGGCCGCGCCTTCAACGGACGCACGCTGCTCGAAGCCCACAGCACGGCCGCGCCGCGACAGATGATCGGTCTGGTGATGGACGACAAGGGCGTGTTGCGCCACGGCCAGACCGTCACCACGGCCAACGGCACCGGCGAAATCCTGTCGGGCACCTTCTCGCCGACGATCGGCAAGGCCATCGCATTCGCCCGCGTGCCGGCGGGCGAGCCGGGCGAGGTCAGTGTCGACATCCGTGGCCGGCAGGTGCCGGTGCGCGTGGTGAAGTTCCCGTTCGTCCGCAACGGCCGTCCGGCCGACGGCATCTGATGCGCGCGCCGCATCTTCGTCGTTACACTAGCGCCACTTCCCCGACCGCATCTGTTTCCCGGAGCCGACCATGAGCGAAATCCCTGGTGACCTGAAGTTCCTGAAGTCCCACGAATGGGTCCGCATCGAAGGCGACGGCAAGGTCACCGTCGGCATTTCGGATCACGCGCAGGGACTGCTCGGCGACCTGGTCTATGTCGAACTGCCCGCGGTGGGCGACAGTGTCGAGGCCGGCAACGGCGTCGCGGTCGTCGAGTCGGTCAAGGCCGCATCCGATGTCTATGCGCCGGTGTCGGGCACGATCGCCGCGGTCAACGCCGCACTCTCCGACAAGCCGGAGACGATCAACGAAGACGCCTACGGCGAAGGCTGGCTGTTCGTGATCCAGATCGACGATCCGGACCAGCTCAACGAGCTGCTCGCACCCGACGACTACGCCGAGCTGCTCGAGGGTGACGAGGACTGAGTCCCCGCTTCGTCCGCAGTCGTGCGATGTACGCCCGGCGCGCTTCGAAAGAAGCGCGCCGGTTTCGTTTGTGCCGTCTCGATCGGCGGTCGTGTCCATCGTCATGATTCGAGGGTGCGCGGCATGCGTTCGCGGCGCATCGTCGTGCCGGAACGACGTTCGACACCGCCGGATCGTCCGCGCATTTCCGCGCAAACCCATCGTGCAGTCGCGCAAAAGCGGATGGATGTACGCATCTGCATTCACCAGCGGGCAGGTCGGGTGACGCGCGTGTCGTCGTCACTGCGTCGTGCGTCGATCGTGTCGATCGAAATGCGGCCGACAATTGCGCGTCGTCGAATACCACTTGTTTTTCCCTCTCGCGTCGATGCGCGGTGTGCTGTCCGAGCACGCGCGAAATGCGTCGCCCGTCGTGATCACGTCGCCGTGCGCACGTCGCCGGGCGCAGCGGTCGAAGAGGCTGCAAAAAAAAACCGCAGCGACCTGTTGACAGTGGAAAAAACCGTGATTAGGTTTCGCGGCAACAGACGTCTGCCGCCAAACGAGTGAGTCGAACCACGACAACAACGCGCAGTACACACCGGAACTCCGCCAGGAACATCACAAGGTGGATGCGGGCAGCGTCACCGCCGAAGAAGTCCGACACCGAATTCGACATCCGCGCCGAGCGAGTGGCGCGGATGTTTTCGTATCACCGGGATCCCGTCGTGTGCCCGACGACTCTCCCTCCGAATCCGTTCCGATGCGCGATGCGCGCCGGCGGTTGCACGCGGGTCCGACTCCCGCGCGCTGCTTGAGAACTGGGCCGTTGTACAAGCAAGTCCACTGACGAGGAGAGCCATCACATGGCCACGAAGAAAGCTGCGAAGAAAGCCCCCGCCAAGAAGGCGACCAAGAAGACCGCGAAGAAGTCCACTGCCAAGAAGGTTGCGAGCCGCGTCAAGAAGGCCGTGAAGAAGGTCGCCAAGAAGGTTGCGAAGGCGACCAAGCGTCCGACGAAGAAGGCTGCCACCAAGAAGGTCGCCAAGAAGAAGGTCGCGAAGAAGACCACCAAGAAGGCGGCAACCAAGAAGACCGCGAAGAAGGCTGTCAAGAAGACTGCGAAGAAGGCCGCCAAGAAGACTGCCACCAAGAAGTCGACCAAGAAGGCAGCCACCAAGAAGACGGCGAAGAAGGCCACGGCCAAGAAGTCGACCGCCAAGAAGGCCGCCAAGAAGCCGGCCGCCAAGAAGACCGCGAAGAAAGCCGCCACCAAGAAGCCCGCCGCCAAGAAGGCCGCTTCGAAGAAGGCCCCGGCCCGTCGCGCGAAGAAGGCCGCTGCGCCTGTCGTGATTCCGACGACGCCGACGCCGCTGATCTGATCCGCAGCACTCTGCTCGACCGAAGCTCTTCCTCCGCGTGCCCAGGCGGAGGAGGAGTTTTTTTATGCTGTGAAGAATGCCTGCGGGCTGCACGCCGGCAGGCGGCGCCGGATCAGTGCGGCGTGGCGGCGGCGCGGGTCGAGACGGTGCCGCTGCGCTCGCCGGCGGCGGGCGCGGAATGCTGCTGGCGTGCAGCGTGCAGAACTTCGATGTTGGGATCCACGTCGAGCCAGCGCTGCGGCGGCAGACCGATCGCCCGATCCAGGATCGTGGGCATGAGGCCGGACGGCAGACTGCTCTCGCTGTTCCACAGCACCACGATGCCGAGGTCACGCTCGGGCATCATCGCCATCAGGCCCCGGTAGCCCTGGACCGCGCCGCCGTGGAAGACCACGCGATGGCCGGAATAGTCGAACACCCGCCAGCCCAGCCCGTAACCCGCAGCGTTGAGACGGTCGCGCCGCCACGACGAATTGCGCATCTCCGGCGGTGTGCCGACGATCGGCGCCTGCAGGGTGGCCAACAGTGGCGCGGGCAACACGTCGGGACGGTGGCCGGTCTGCGCGATCATCCACTGCGCCATGTCCTGGATGCTCGCGTTGACGCCCGCCGCCGGAGCCAGCCGGTAGTAGGTGGGCTTGGGCATCAGCGACGTCCAGCCGCCGCCGGCGCGCACATGCGGCTTGGCCCAGCGCGCGCTCGCCTGGATACCGTCGAGACCATAGCTCGCGTCGTTCATGCCCAGCGGCTTGAAGATGCGACGCGAGACCGCCTCGCTGAAGAACTGGCCGGATGTCGCGAACACGACATCGCCGATCAGGCTGAAGGCGACGTTCTGGTAGGCGTAGCAGTTGCCGGGCTGGCAGGTCATCGGCGCAGCGGACAGGCGCTGGACGAGATCGTGGTAATCGGCATTGCGCTCGATGTCGCGATCGTAGGTGTTGCGGCCCAGCCCCACACGATGGCTGAGCACGTCGGCGACGGTGAGTTGCTGGGCGGCGAGCGGATCGGAGAAGCGCAGCGACGGCATGTAGTCGACGACGTGGCTGTCCCAGCGCAGTGCGCCTTCCGACACCAGCATGCCGGTCACGGTGCCGGCAAAGGCCTTCGACAGCGAGGCGAGGCGGAAGACGGTGTGGCCATCGACGGGCTCGGCGGAGCGCACGTCGGTGATGCCGTAACCGCGCGCGCTGAGCACCTCGCCGTTGTGCACGATGGCCATCGCCAGTCCCGGCACGCGCTGGTTGGCGACCAGATCCTGGGCCATCGCTTCGAACAGGCGCACGTCGAATCCGGCGGCGAGGGGAAGCGCCTGCTTGACCGGCATCAGCGGCTGCGGCTTGACCGCGTCCTCGCGGCTGACGACTGCGGGACGCTCGTTCAACGGCACCACGGCGTGCAGTTCGGCGACGTCGGCGTCGATGTCTTCGCTGTCGACGGGCGTCTGCGCCACCGGGCTCTGCGCGGCCGAACCCAATGCCGCAGGCAGCAACAATCCGATCAGACCGAGCCGGGCGAGATGCCGGCGCGTCGCGTGTCGGCTTTTCATCAGGCCTGCCCCCTGCGTATGCTCTGGCGGATGGGGGCGATGATAACGCCTCATTCGCGTTCTGCATGAACAAGGGGAAGTTTGATGGGTAGCTTTCTGATCCTGCTGGTTTTTGTGGGAATCGCGGTTGCGCTCGCGCTGTGGGCAGTAGGGATCTACAACGGCCTGATCACCGCGCGGAACGCCTTCAAGAATGCATTCGCGCAGATCGACGTGCAGCTGCAGCGGCGCTTCGACCTGATTCCCAATCTGGTCGAGACGGTCAAGGGCTACATGACCCACGAGCGCGAGACGCTCGAGGCCGTGACCCAGGCGCGCACCATGGCGCAGGCCGGGCTGTCGGCGGCCAAGGCCGATCCGGGTGATCCGGCGGCGATGGCCCAGCTGGCGCAGTCGCAGGGCATGCTCAACAGCGCGCTCGGCCGGCTGCTGGCGGTGTCGGAGGCCTATCCGGATCTCAAGGCCAGCCAGAACATGATGCAGCTCACCGAAGAGCTGACCAGCACCGAAAACCGGGTGGCATTCGCGCGCCAGGCCTACAACGATTCCGTGATGGCCTACAACAACCGCCGCGAGGTGTTTCCCTCGAGCGTGGTCGCGGGCATGTTCAACTTCAAGGAAGCCGCATTGCTCGACATCCCCGCCGATCGTGCCGAGGTGCGCGAAGCGCCGAAGGTGACGTTCTGAGGACCGGGCGCACGGCGGGCGGTGTCCGCCACGTGCGGACCGCTCGCGCCGACCCTGCGTACGGCAGGCCCGGGCGCTGCGGCGCGCCCGGTCTCGGTTGCCCGGTCACGACATGAATTTCTTCGAGCGCCAGGCCCAGGCGCGGCGCGCCAGCACGCGCCTCGTCGTGCTGTTCGCGCTGGCGGTGCTGGGCATCGTGGTCGCGGTGGATCTCGTGGTGCTCGTGACCATCGGACCGAGGCCCGGCGCGCTCGTCGCCGCGACGCTGGGCACGATCGCGGTGATCGGCTTGGGCTCGCTGTTCCGGATCGCGTCGCTGGGCGCGGGCGGCGACAAGGTCGCCCAGCAGCTGGGCGGCGTGCCGGTGCCCGAAGACACGACCGATCCGAACCTGCGCCGGTTGCGCAACGTCGTCGAGGAGATGGCGATCGCCTCCGGTGTCCCGGTGCCCCGCGTCTACGTGCTGGAGCACGAGAACGCGATCAATGCGTTCGCCGCCGGCTATTCGCCGTCCGACGCCGTGGTTGCCGTGACCCGCGGCACACTCGACCGGCTCAATCGCGACGAGCTGCAGGGCGTGGTCGCGCACGAGTTCAGCCACATCCTCAACGGCGACATGCGGCTCAACATCCGCCTGGTCGGCGTGCTGTTCGGGATCCTGATGATCGGCATCATCGGCCGCAAGATCCTGTGGCACGGGCGCGGCACGCGCAGCAGTGGTGCGCTGGCGGTGTTCGGTCTGGCGATGGTGGCGATCGTCGTCGGCAGCCTCGGCGTGTTCTTCGGGCGGATGATCAAGGCGGGCGTCAGTCGCAGCCGCGAAGTGCTGGCCGACGCCTCCGCCGTGCAGTTCACCCGGCAGACGCAGGGCATCGCCGGCGCGCTGAAGAAGATCGGGGGGCTGGAATCCGGCTCCAGACTGGCGCATCGCGAGGAGGCCGAAGAGGTCGCGCACATGCTGTTCGGCGACGGCATCGGCCTGAGCGGTCTGTTCGCGACCCACCCGCCGCTGTTGCAGCGCATCCAGGCGCTGGAGCCCGGATTCAAGCCCGAGCAGCTGACGCAGCTGCAGACAAGGTGGCTGACGACACCACCCGACGGCATGCAGGAAGACGTGGCCCTGGGCCTGGTGCCGGCGGGCGAACTGCCGCAGGCGGGCGCCGCGCTCGCGTTGACGCCGCCGATGGTGGCCGCACAGGTGGCCCGGCCGCATGACGACGATTACGAGCGCGCCCATACCCTGGTGATGTCGATCGGCGATGCGCTGCACGACGTGGCGACGCACCGCGATGCGGTGATGCCGCTGGTGCTGGCGCTTCTGTTCGATGCCGATGCCGGCGTGCGCGCCAAGCAGCGGACGGAGATCGTCGGCCGGATGGGCGCCGCAACCGCCACCGAAGCCGAGCATCTGCGCCAGACCCATCTGCTGGACCTACATCCGATGCTGCGCCTGCCGCTGGCCTCGATGGCGTTTCCGGTGCTGCGCCGTCGTCCGCGTCCGGAGATCGGGGCCTTTCTCGATTCGGTCCATGCGATGGTCCATGCCGACGATCACGTCTCGCTGTTCGAGTACTGCCTGGGCCAGCTGCTCGACGTGCAGCTGCGCGAGGCGCTCGATCCCGCGCGGCACGCGCGCTTCGGCCGGCGCAAGCCCGGCAACGTGAAGCAGGAATTCGCGACCCTGCTGTCGGTCGTCGCCTGGGCCGGCAACCCCGGCGATCGCGCCGCGGCGCAGCGCGCCTATCTCGCCGGCATGCAGCGGGTGCTGCCGCGCGACCACGTTCCCTACGCGCCGCCGACGCGCGGCGTGCTCGCGCTCGACGATGTCTGGGAGCCGCTCGACGCGCTCGATCCGCTGGCCAAGCAGGTGCTGGTCGAAGCGATCACCGCCGCGGTCAGCCACGACGGCCAGGTGAGCGTGGCCGAATCCGAACTGCTGCGCACCATCTGCGGCGTGCTGCACTGTCCGTTGCCGCCGACCCTCGAGCAGTTGCCGCGTCGCTGAGTCGGACCTGTCGGCGCCGTCCGTTCAACAGGTGCCGCGGATCAGTTCGGCCGCGCGCTCGGCGATCATCACCACCGGCGCGTTGGTGTTGCCGCCCGGCAGGGTCGGCATGACCGAGGCGTCGACCACGCGCAGGCCGTCGACGCCGCGCACCCGCAGCGCCGGATCGACCACCGAGGCCGCGTCGCGCCCCATGCGGCAGCTGCCGACCGGGTGGTAGACCGATTCCGCCTTGGCGCGGACGAACGCCGCGAGCTCCGCGTCCGACAGATCGCTGCGCGGCGGAAACACCGGCGCGCCGCGCACGGCGTCGAAGGCCGGCTGCGCGAGAATGTCGCGTGAGACACGCGCACATTCGATCATCGTCTTCAAGTCGAACCCGTCCGGATCGGTGAGATAGCCGGCGTCGATGTGTGGCGCATCGCCGATGCGATTGCTTGCCAGCGTGATCCGCCCGCGACTGCGCGGACGCAGCGCGCAGGCATGCAGCGTGTAGCCGTCGCCCGGGAGGCGGTTGCGGCCGTGGTCGTCGAGCATCGCCGGCACGAAGTGGAGCTGGATGTCGGCGCGTGCGTCCGGCGCGATGCGGGACCGCACGAACCCGCCGGCCTCGGCGATGTTGCTGGTGCCCGGGCCGCGCCGGCCACGCAGGTAGTAGTCGAAGGCCACGGCCGTATCGCTGAGCCGGTCGTAGCCGATGCGTCGGGTCGAGCGGTGCAGGGTGCAGATGTCGAGATGGTCCTGCAGGTTGGCGCCGACCTCCGGCGCGTCGTGCTCGACGGGGATTCGCAACCGGCGCAATGCATCCGCCGGCCCGATGCCGGACAGCATCAGCAACTGCGGCGAGTTGATCGAGCCGCTGCACAGCAGCACCTCGCGCAGCGCCGGTTGATGGAAGGCGCCGCGCGGACTCGAATACACCACTCCGCTCGCACGGCCGCGCTCGAACGTGATCCGGTTGGCGAGCGCGCCGGTCTCGATGGTCAGGTTGGGCCGTGCGCGTGTGGCCGCGTCCAGGTACGCCACGGCGGTGGAGCAGCGGGCGCCGTCGCGCTGGGTGACCTGGTACAGGCCTACGCCCTGCTGCTCGGGCCCATTGAAGTCGGCATTCGCCCGATGGCCGGCCTGGGTGCCGGCCTCCACGAACAGGCGCGAGAGCGGATTGACGTGGCGCAGGTCGGACACGCTCAGCGGGCCCTCGGCCCCGTGCAGGGCGTCGGCGCCGCGTGCATTGCCCTCGCTGCGCAGGAAGTACGGCAGCACCGCGTCCCAGTGCCAGCCGTCGGCGCCCAGGGCGGCCCATTCGTCGTAGTCCGCCGGCACGCCGCGGGTGTAACACATGGCATTGATCGAGCTCGAACCGCCCAGCACGCGGCCGCGCGGCCACCACAGGCGACGTCCGTCGAGGGCGGATTGCGGCGCGGTGTCGTAGTTCCAGTTGATCCGGCGTTGCTTGACCAGCTTGGCCAGCCCGGCCGGCATGTGGATGAAGGGGTGCCAGTCGCGCGGGCCGGCTTCGAGCAGCAGCACGCGCACGTGCGGATCCGCACTGAGGCGATGCGCGAGCACGCAGCCGGCCGAGCCTGCGCCGACGATGACGTAGTCGTAGACGGGGGCGGGGCGTCGGGACATGGGCGGCCGGGTGCGGGGAGTGTGCACAGCATAGGCGCTGGCGGTGGCGGCAAGCCTGGGCTAACGTGCGCGTCGTCTTTTCCGCCCGCGACGCGTGGTCCCGATGATCGAGCCGGCCGCCCCCCCGCCGGGCGCGCGCAGCCCCTTCCGTACCGCGCTGGCCGAGTCGCCGCCGCTGTGGTGGGCGCTGCTGTACTTCTTCTGCCTGCTGTGCGGCTACTACGTGTTGCGGCCGGTGCGCGATGCGATGGGCGCCTCGTCGGACATCGCGGCGGTGTTCCCGCCGGCCTTGCTCGACTGGGCCGCGGCGCGTGGCGTCGCTCTCGGTGACTTCACCCTGCAGGTGCTGTTTTCCGGCACCTTCGTCGTGATGCTGGTGCTGCAGCCGCTGTATGGCGCGCTGGTCTCGCGTTATCCGCGGCGCGTGTTCCTGCCGGCGGTGTATCTGATCTTCATCGTCTGCCTGCTGGGCTTCCGCTGGGCGTTCGATACCGACCTGCCGGGGCGCGGGGCGTTGTTCTTCATCTGGATCGCGGTCTTCAACCTGTTCGCCGTGACCGTGTTCTGGAGCTTCATGGCCGATGTCTTCGACAACGATCATGCCAAGCGCTACTACGGCTACATCGGCGCCGGGGGCACGCTCGGTGCGTTTCTCGGGCCCTTCATCACGACGATGTTCGTCGGCCGGATCGGCGTGGCCAATCTGCCGCTGGTGTCCGCGGGATTTCTCGCGGTGTGCCTGCTGTGCATCCTCAAGCTGCGCAGCTGGGCCAGGCGCAACGAGGGCGCGCGCAGTGTGCGCGACGAGCACGCGATCGGTGGATCGATCTGGGCCGGCCTGAAGCTCGTGGCGCGCGAGCCGCTGCTGCGCGGCCTGGCCCTGCTGATGTTCTTCGGCGTCGGCGTCGGCACGCTGCTCTACAACGAGCAGGCCGCGATCGTGCGCCAGTACTACCCGAGCGCCGAGGCCGCGACCCGCTACTACTCGATCATCGACTGGGCCGTCGCCAGCGTGACCATCGTGGTGCAGCTGCTGCTGACACGCTGGCTGCTGCGCCGCTACGGCGTGGGTCCGTTGCTGCTGCTGCCGGCGATCGCGATCCTGCTCGGGTTCTCGCTGCTGTCGGCCTCGCCGTACCCGTTGCTGGTCGCGGTGGTGCAGGTGCTCACGCGGGCCAGCGAGTTCTCCCTGGCCAAGCCGGCGCGCGAAACGCTCTACACCCGGGTGAGCCGCGAGTCCCGCTACAAGGCCAAGGCATTCATCGACACCGCGGTCTACCGCGGCAGCGACGTGACCTTCGTCTGGGTGCACAAGGCCCTGGCGACGCTGGGTTCGAAGATCGTGTTCCTCGCCGGTATCGGTATCGCCCTGGGCATGCTGCTCGGCGCCTGGCGGGTGGTGCGCGCCGAGCGCCGGTTGCCGGAGCAGCCGGCCGCTGCGCCTTCGCCCGACAGGCCGACATCGCGCGCTGGCTAGCGGATGTCAGCCGGCCGCGGGGCCTCGTGTCGCGGCCACGGTGAACAGCAGCGCGCCGACGAGAAACAATCCGCTCAGCGCATGCACCAGTGGGTGCGGCAGTCGCAGCCAGACGCGCTGCAGCACGAGCCGCAGCCACCAGAAGCCCGCCATGCCGGCGAGCACGGCGCGCCCCAACGACGTACCGGCCAGTTCGCCGGGCATCGCAAAACAGAGCAGGGCGATCGCGCCGAACACCCACACCAGCTGTGCATTGGCGATCTGCAGGATCGCGCGGTTGGCGTGCGAGGTCGCCTGCAAGGTGCGCGGCCAGCCGAACAGACGCCAGAAGGCCAGATGGAACAGTGCGAACGCCGCGCTGTGCGCACCACAGGCGTGGATCAGCCAGTCGACGTGGTCCGGCATCGACACGCGCTCATCCGCGGGTGCTGCGGCGCGGTGAAATCCACATGTCGATCCGCGCGCGGAACACGGCGTCGCCGGTCGCGTCGCGGATCACCACGTCCATCGGCAAGGCGTAGCCCGCGTCGGCCTCGACCGGCGGGCTCGCGGGCGTCGCCGTGGCGTGCATCGTGCCGACGGCCTTCTTCAAGTACTCGACGGTCATGCCCTTGGGTATCCAGCGCATCGACGCGGGAATGCTGACCTCCGTGGTCAGCCCGCCGATCAGTTCGGCCAGATTGCACAGCGCGATCGCGTGGACGCTGCCGATGTGGTTGGTGACCGCGCGGCGGTGGCGCATCGTCGCCTCGCCGTGAGCGGCGCGCAGCGCGGTGATGCGCGGGGCGATGCTGGCGAAGTAGGGCGCCTTGCGACACACGAGCTTGCCGAAGAGCGAGGCGCCGCCCGGCCAGCGGATCAGCCGGTTGCGAAGGTGCAGCAAGGATATGGACATCGGCCTCTCCGGGCATTCGTTACGACGGGCCGGACACGGCAACGGCGGGACTGGCCCGCCGTTGACGTGGTCCCGCAGCGAGGCCGATCAGGCCGCTTCGCGTGACTGGCCGCGCGAGCCCTCCGATGCGCGGTAGCCGGCCGAGCGCAGCTCCTCGGTGTCGAAGTCGTCGACGGTGATGGTGTCGAGCGTGAGCTCGCGCAGCTCCTGCAGCAACGTGCGTTCCTCGGCGGTGATGTGGCCTTCGCGCACGGCTTCTTCCAGCTGCGCATCGTAATCGAGCGCCTGGATGCCCTTGCCTTTCAACGCCTTGAGGAACTTGCGCTCCACCGGCTCGGCCGCGATCGCCTTGGCCAGATAGCTGTCGATGCGGCCGCCCGGGTTGTTCTCGCACGGGGTCAGGAACACGCCCTGGGCAAGACGCGAACGTGCTTCGTTGGGCGCCATCAGCAGTGCGGCGACACGACGCGACAGACGATCGCCCGGCGCTTCGGCACGACGGCCCCACGGGAAGATCAGCACCCACATCAGCCAGCCGATCGGGCGGATCGGGAAGTTGCGCAGGGCAGCCGACAGCGCGTTCTCGATCTTGTGCACGCTGTCGTGGAAGGCCCAGGCCAGCAGCGGCTGGTCGGCTTGCGGCGCGCCCTCGTCGTGGTAACGCTTGAGCATCGCGCTGGTCATGTAGACATGGCTCAGCACGTCGCCGAGGCGACCCGACAGCGATTCCTTGAACTTGAGCTTGCCGCCGAGCGTCAGCATCGACACGTCGGCCATCAGCGCGAGGTTGGCCGAATAGCGATCGAGCTTGCGGAAGTAGCGGCGGGTGTAATCGTCGCCCGGTGCCGCGCCGATCTTCGCGCCGGTCAGACCGAACCAGAACGAGCGCACGGCATTGGAGATCGCGAAGCCGATGTGGCCGAACAGGTTGCGGTCGAACTCCTCGAGGCCGCGCTGCGCATCCGGATCCTGCGCCGCCTTCATTTCCTTCATCACCCACGGATGGCAGAGGATCGCGCCCTGACCGAAGATCAGCAGGCTGCGCGTCATGATGTTGGCGCCTTCGACGGTGATCGCGATCGGCGCCGCCTGCCAGCTGCGGCCGGCGAAGTTCTTCGGACCGAGGATGATGCCCTTGCCGCCGATCACGTCCATGACGTCGCTGATGACCTCGCGGCTCATCGAGGTGCAGTGGTACTTGGCGATCGCCGACGGCACCGAGGGCACGTCGCCGCGATCGACCGCGGCCGCGGTCGCCTGCGACAGCGCGCTGATCGCGTAAGCCTTGCCGCCGATGCGCGCGAGCGCTTCCTCGACGCCTTCGAAACGACCGACCGACAGGCCGAACTGCTTGCGGATGCGCGCATAAGCACCGGTCACGACCGCGCCGGCCTTCGCGCCGCCCGAAGCGGTGGAGGGCAGGGTGATTGAACGGCCGACCGCCAGACACTCGTTGAGCATGTTCCAGCCCTTGCCGGCCATCTCGGCACCGCCGATCAGCTGGCTGAGCGGAATGAAGACGTCCTCGCCGTGGATCGGGCCGTTCTGGAACGGCGAATTCAGCGGGAAGTGGCGACGTCCGATCTCCACACCCGGGGTGTCACGCGGCAGCAGCGCGAGCGTGATGCCGATGTCCTGGGTGTCGCCGATCAACCCGTCGGGGTCGTACATGCGGAAGGCGAGACCGATCAGCGTCGCGACCGGTGCCAGCGTGATGTAGCGCTTGTCGAACGTCAGACGCACGCCCAGCACGTTGGCGCCGTTCCACTCGCCCTTGCAGACGATGCCGTAGTCGGGAATCGAGGTCGCATCCGAACCGGCGAACGGGCCAGTCAGACCGAAGCAGGGGATCTCCTGGCCGACCGCGAGCCGCGGCAGGTAGTAGTCCTTCTGCTCGGTGGTGCCGTAATGGTTGAGCAGTTCGGCCGGGCCGAGCGAATTGGGCACACCGACCGTCGAGCTGACCACGCTCGACACCGACGCCAGCTTCTGGATGACCTTGTGGTGCGCCAGCGCCGAGAAGCCGAGGCCGCCGTAGGCCTTGGGCACGATCATGCCGAAGAACTTGTTCTGCTTGATGTAGTCCCAGATCTCGGGCGTCAGATCGGCGTGGACATGGGTGATTTCCCAGTCGTTGATCATCGTGCAGAGGGTTTCGACCGGGCCGTCAAGGAAGGCCTGCTCCTCGGCGGTGAGCTGCGGCCTGGGGTAGTCGAGCAGCGTTTGCCAGTTCGGATCGCCGGTGAACAGCTCGCCCTCGAAACCGACCGAGCCGGTTTCCAGTGCGATGCGCTCGGTCTGCGACAGCGGCGGCAGCACCTTGCGGAAGAACGTCAGCAGCGGCGCGGTCACCAGCGCCTTGCGGATCGGCGCGATCAGCAGCGGGACCGCGATCAGCACGACGATCACCGCGGCGACCAGCGTCGCCACCGGATTGGCGCCGAGCAGCCAGCACGCGAGCAACAGCGTGATGGTGATGGCGGCCCAGTAGGCGAGTCGCAGGCGGTGGTAGGCGGCAAAGGCGCCGGCGAACAGAAACGCGAGAAACGGGATCGCGACGCTCATCATGAACTCCGACAGTCGGCAGGAAAACGGAGCTGGGCTCCAGGGCATCCGCATCGGCGCCGGCAGGCACGTCGATGCTGACCGTACGGTCGAGTATGGTGACCGGTCGGGACGCTGTCAATGCTGCCTGCACACGTGTGTCAGTCGTGTCGATACTGTTGCGGATGAAGGCGTATGGATAGACTGTCGCGATGAGCAGATCCGCCACCAAGCTCGCGGCCGCCGTGCCGCCGACCGAGGCGCCGCCGGCAGAACGCCAAGGCCGCCTGAGTGCCGACGACTGGGCCCAGGCCGCCCTCGATCTGATTGCCGAAACCGGGGTGCAGGCGGTTGCGGTGGAGCCGCTGGCGCGCCGCCTCGGCGTCACCAAGGGCAGCTTCTACTGGCATTTCCCTTCGCGCGACGCGTTGCTGCAGGCCGCGCTCGAGCGTTGGGAGAACGTCGAGCAGGAAGCCCTGTTCGGCGCTGTTGAGAAGATGCCGGACCCGCGCGAGCGCCTACGTGCGCTGTTCCACATGGTGGCGCGCGAGTACAAGTCGCACGTGATCTACAGCGCGCTGCTCAAGGCGCAGGACCACGTCACGGTCAATCCGGTGATCGAGCGCGTGTCCCAGCGCCGGCTCGACTATCTCACCGCGTCGTTCCGTCAGGCCGGACTCGGCCGCGAGGATGCGCAGCACCGGGCCCGCCTCACGTACGCCGCCTATGTCGGCTTCCTCCAGCTGAATCTCCAGCTGCATCAGACCCGCATGCAGCAGGAGGAATTCGACGCCTACGTCGAGCATCTGGCGCAGACGCTGGTTCCGACCTGAGTTCAAGCTAGGCGTGATGCGCAGAGCGATTCAACGCCGCATCGTGTGTTTCTGTCGGGCTTCGGCGGGCCAGCCGACTGCTGCCAAAGCCACAGGCGCCGTATCGGGCTGGGGTTGGTCCATACCTCTTTGCTGCGCGGGTTGCAAGGCATGCGTGCCGTCACCGAGTGTATCGGGCGCGCTGCAGTGACTGCATCGCAAAGCTGCCCTGCCGTGCTTTATCGTGCAGCACGTCGGTAAGGCAGAATGCAGCAATGGAGACACCATACGAAACGCGCTTGGCGCAAGCGAACCGTCTGCTCAAGGAACATTCGCGGGGCAGCGTGCTCCATGAACGCGGACTCGAGATGCTGGGGGCGCTTGCAGAGACGTCTGACGGGACGCAGGCGCGTTGGAATCTGGCTGCATACTTTCTCCAGGTCTCGTCGCGTCGAGACGCACACCGCGCCGCGAAATACTGGTTGGAGCGCTCCGCTGCGGATGGCAACCCTGCTGCTGTTGATCGACTTGCCGATTTGCACCTTTCGGGATTGGCCACAGATGAGGGGCGCGCGGTCGCCGATGCGTATTCGTTGAAACGTGCGCTTGCGGACCAGGGTGCACAGCGCGCTGCGTGGGAGGCCGCCTATCTGCTCGGCACCGATGAACTGCCGAGTGAGGGCGGCGCTGACGTGAGTGGATTCGCGCGTGCGATCGCGCTGGGCTTTCCCCCTGCGTATTACTCGCTCGGTATGAGATTCGCTGAAGGTGACGGGGTCGCGCAGGATGCGGCGTTCGGACATGCGTTGCTGCGCCGCGCAGCCGATGCAGGTTACTTGGGCGCTGCTGACACAGCACGCAGCTTGGGGGCGCTTCATGCATCGCACGCTTTTCTGTCTGCTAGCGACGTCTGGCACGCGCGCCTCAAACAGAATCTGGAGCAAGCCCGCCCGCTACTCGCTGCCCTCGCTGCCGGAGCTCCGAGCGCGGAACGCGGCGTCCAGCCTGCAGTACGCGCCTTGGAGGAGCACTTCGTCTCACTGGGCCATCCGTCGCTGCACATCGATTGCTCCAGGCGGGCAGCGATCGTGTCAGGCGATGTTCGGGTCCGTCATTCAGGGGATCGCGATTGGAGAAAACGATCCGAAAGCCCCGTTATCGCGACCTGCGAAAACTTCGCCACAGCCGAAGAGTGCACCCATCTGGTCAACAAGGTCGCAGCAGCGCTGCAACCCGCCGCGGCGTATCGGCGTGGCAACAGTGCGAACGAAGATGCTGAACTCCGGAGCTTCAGCGGGCGTGGGCATCCTATTTCGCCTCTCCACACGGATGCGGTGACCAGAATTCTGGAGCGACGCGTCGCGCGAATGACCGGATGGTCGATGCATCGGCTCGAGCCGTGCTCAATCGTCTGTTACCAGGCGGGCGAGGAGTACCGGCCGCACGTCGATTACTTTAGCGAGGAGCAGATCGAGGCCAACGCACGATTGCGCCATGACTATGGTGGGCAACGTGCCGCTACGTTCCTGCTCTACCTCAAAGCGCCTGCATCCGGCGGTGAAACCCGGTATCCCCACGCCGGTGTTGACATTGCGGGTAGCGCGGGGATGGCTGTCCTCCATTACAACGTGACGCGTGACGGCCGCCCGGACCATGCCTCGCTACATGCCGGGCTTCCGGTGGTGGATGGCGAGAAGTGGTTATGGAGATCCACGTTGCGACAGCATTCGCTCTACCACTCCACGCTCCCGGATGACGGAACATCGTCAGCGTGATCAGGTGTGTTCTGAGTGGATTCCATCAGACGGTGTCTCCCAAGCCTCGCGGTTGAAGCCACTGATTGCAACGACGATCCGGGCCACCGCGTCGCGCTCCGCTTCGTCCAAGTGCGGATTCCATGTGTCGAACAGCAGGACGACGCGCGTCTCGGCACCCCTGTTCCACGCTTCGTGTTCGAACGTGTCGTCGAAGCTCACGCATCGCCCCGGCTGCCAGGTGTGCACGGTTCCCGCGACGCGGAGAGCACAGTGTTCGGGAACGATCAGTGGCAGATGGGTGACAATCCGCGTATTGGTGACGCCGGTATGGGGTTGGATTTCGGAGCCGGGTCCCAAAACCGAGAACAGGCAC
Source organism: Lysobacteraceae bacterium NML93-0793 (assembly GCA_002324875.1). Lineage (GTDB taxonomy): Bacteria > Pseudomonadota > Gammaproteobacteria > Xanthomonadales > Xanthomonadaceae > Luteimonas. Next base: position 62,160 of record NTJG01000003.1, on the reverse strand, counting down.
TCAGGGCCGTGATCCGGTACCCGGCCGAGCGGTAGCCGATCGAGCTGACGTGCAGTCAACGGTGCAGCCGCGCAGTTGCGCTCGTAACGAACTCCGTGTCGCCAGAAGAAGTGGGCGTCCCAGCGCGGTACCTGCGGTCCGCGTCCCGCAAGGTAGCTCGTGCCAGTCGCCTCCGAGCGCTCACCCAGAAACGGCTCGAACCGCGCGTTCCTCTGAAGGAGGTCGAGTGCCTCGGCTGCAATGGAGGGCGCTGCCTCTTCGAGTGATGCATACCAGTCGAACAGATGTCGAGGCAAAAACGGAGTCTCCGGCAAGCCTGGAAAGTAGAGAAAGGTAGGACGCTGCCTCGAATCGGCCGGACGGACCTTGACGTCGCCAACGTAGTTGGATGCCATCGCGGCGACGCGTCGCATGGCTTCCCGACCGTAGCGCGCTATCAGCGGATCCATCAAACTCGCGAGCAACTGGCGGTTCGCGACCCGCACCTTGTTTACGGCGTGTTGCACCAGTGGCCGGAGTCCGGGTGGCGTAGTGGCGTCACTAACCCACATCCCGGTGCGGCGGGCCTCGGCAATTGCTCGTAAGTACGTGATCGCCGCGTCATGGTGGCGGCCCTCGCGTTCCAACGCGTGAGCCCGTTGCAGGTGACTCGTCGCATGAGAAGGTTCAAGTTGAATTGCCTGGTCCCAAGCTGCGACCGAACGAGTGACGTCGCCTGCTTCGAGCAAGCAGATCCCCAGATTACGCCAGGCGACGACGTCACTAGGATGCGCCTCAACTGCACGCTGAAGTAGCACACAGGCCGTCCTGACATCGCCCTCAGCACGCGCGTGCACAGCCAAGTAATTGAGTGCTTCGTGATCGACCGGTGAGGAAGCCAGCAGGCGGGAGTAGAAGGCATGGGCCTGCGTGGAGTGCCCGGCTTCGGCGAAGTGCCGAGCCTTTGTCCGCAAAGACTCGGCCTCATGCCGGTTCTTGAAGGGATGCTGTGAACGGGACATGGGCAGTACCGGGGTATGAGGGCCGTGTCGGAGTAGGCGGAAAGCGAGTAACGAAAGCGAACGCACGTATTTTGATCGCTTCTCGCGAAAGCCTACGCTGCACGTGGCAAAAAAAGAACGGCCCCTTTCGGGGCCGTTCGAAAACACTCGACTCGCGGTCAATCAGAAGCGCTGCACGTATTCCATGTACAGGTAACGGCTGTCCGGCACGTCGTACTGGGGATCGAACGAGTTCGCGAAGGCCTGCGTCGAGAACGGAGGATTCTTCTTGAAGATGTTGTTCGCGCCCACCTTGACCGTCGCGTTCCACGGCACGTCGTAACGCACCTGCAGATCGTGGTAGGTCGTCGAAGGCAGGTAGTTGCGCGCCGCAGGCACGCGCGTCGGATCCGAGCACAGAGCGACGATCGCGCACGCTTCCCAGATGCGGGAGTAGTAGCGCGTCGACCACGTGGCGCTGAAGTCACCGTAGCTCCAGTCCAGCGCCGCGTTGGCACGGGTGCGCCAGTTCGGGTCGTTCTGCAGGTAGCGGCCGACGTAACGCTCCGCTTCGACGTTCGCGCTGTTCTGCTGCGTGAAGTCCGAAACGTAGGTGGCGTCCAGCGTCACGCCAAACCGACCGAACGAGGTTTCCGGCAACGAGTAACGCAGATTGAAGTCCCAGCCCTCGACATTGATGATCGCTGCATTGCGCGGCGTCAGCTGCATGTCGGTGATCACGCCCTGGTTCGGGCCGGCCGCCGTGTCACGGGTGATGAGCGAGCAGAAATCAGCGTCACCGGCGACGTAGCACTGTTCGAGGATGAACGCGACGGTCGGCGTAAACAGAGCCTGCTCGATGTCGATGTTCCACCAGTCCAGCGAAACATTCAGACCGGGAATGAAGTCCGGGCTGTAAACCAGGCCCAAGGTCTTGGACACCGATTCTTCCGGCCCAGCGAGCGCATTGCCGCCGATCGTGAACGGGAAGATCGTCTGGCCGCCAATGCCGCGTCCCGAGTTGGTCAGCTGGATGTAGTCGGCCGGAACGCCGGCAGCGAGGCAGTTCGCTGCAATGTTGGCGTCGCGGAACGTGTAGTCCGCCGAACAAATGTCGTCGAAGCTGCTGAAGGAGTCAGCATTGCCGCGGAACAGCGTCGTGATCGGTGGCGCACGGAAGCCCTCGGACCAGTTACCGCGGACCAGCAGGTCATCGATCGGCTTCCACTTGAAGCCGGCCTTGCTGTTCGTGGTGTCACCGAAGTTGCTGTAGTCCGAGTAGCGGCTTGCCACGCTGAATTCCAGCAGCTGGAAGCCCGGAACGTCAGCGAGCGCGGGAATCAGAAGCTCGGCGTAGATTTCGTCGAGATCATAGGCGCCGGCGGTCGGGAGACGCGAGTTGCCTGACGTGTAGCCTGCAGCGACAAAAGCGTCCGGACGATCGAAGCCGCTTTCCTTGCGAGACTCGATGCCCGCCGCGAAGCCGAGCATGCCGCCCGGAAGCTCCACGATCTCGCCGCTGATGTTAGCGGTGAAGCTCTCGCTCCGACCCTGGAATGCATCGGCGGCGGTGAACAAGATGTAGTTCAGCATCTCAGGCGTGAGGGCGCCTGCCGGAGACAGCGGGTTGAAGGGCACGCAGCCTTCGATCACCGCACCCGGGGCGCCGCATTTCACGATGCCGTCGGTGTCGAGGAACGACGGTCCGACGCCGGCCGCCACGTTGAGCATGTTGGCATCGCCGATCTGCGCGTCGTTCTGGTCGGACTTGTTGAAGTTGTAACCGACGTCCCAGTTGAAGAACCGGTTGCCCACGTCGAAAGCGCCCTCGAGGCCGACATAGGTGTGGAACGTCTTGACGTTCTGCTGATAGACGCGCGGCTGTTCTGTCAGGCGGCGGCTCCAGGTCACGTCACGACCATCGCCACCATAGATGGTGTTGTAAGGGTTGAAATAGCTGTCGCCGCTGAGCACCGTGTTGTCGGCGTTACCCAAGGCGGGGCCACCGCTGAGCGGGAAGCCGGCAAGCTGCTGCTCGGAGCGACGTTCGTTGTACATCGCGTCCGCAACGAAGCTGATCGAATCGGTCAGGTCATAGCGACCCTTCACGAACACCGACGTGCGGGTCTGCGGCGTGAGAAGGTAGTTATCCTTCGCGAAGTTGTATGCGAACTGGTTGCTGTAGGGCACGAACTGGTCGAGACCATAGCGGCCGTTCCGGTCGGGCGTGCCCGGCGGCACCACGGTCGAGACGTCGAACTCGTCGTCACCCAGCGGGCCTGCATTCCAGATGCGACCGTTCTCCGAGAAGCCGCTCCAGCGCGCACGTCCGAGACCGAACACCGGGTCGGCCGAGATAGCGCGATCGCCGGCCATCACCTCGTCTTCCTCGACACGCGAGAGGCTCATCACCAGATTGCCGCGCTCGCCGTTCATGCCGAACGTGGCGTCGATCGTCTGTCGCTCGCCGTCACCCTGGTTGTACTGACCGACATGAGTGCGGAGTTCCGCACCGTCGAAGTCACGGCGAGTGATGATGTTCACCACACCGGCGATTGCGTCAGAGCCGTAGATCGACGAGGCGCCATCCTTCAGAACCTCGATCCGCTCAACGATCGCGGCCGGGATCGTGTTCAGGTCGACGGAACCGCTCAAGGTCTGCACCCAGCGGCGGCCATCAACCAGCACGAGCGTGCGCGAGGAGCCGAGGTTGCGGAGTGAAATCTCCGAGGAGCCATCACCACCGTTGTTGAATGTGCGGTTGATGCCGGCGCCGTTGGCGGAAATGCGTGAAAGCACTTCGGCGACCGAAGTTACGCCCTGCTTCTCGATTGCGGCGCGGTCGATCGTCAACACCGGCTGGGACGTCTCCGCGTCCACCGAGCGGATACGCGAACCAGTGACCTCGACGCGGTCCAGGGTCGTTGCCTGCTGTTCGCTCTGCGCGAATGCTGTGCCGGTGCCTGCGGCGGTCGCCGAGCCGGCTACGAGTGCGAACGTGATCGCATCACGAAGTCTTGTTTTCCTGAGCATCATTTCTCTCTCTCTTTAAAAACGGGGGATTCCGTCTTAGAGCGAACGGTGCCAATGGAGACGCCAAGGTCAGCAAAGGCTGAGGCCGATACTAGCGAGAGAGGTTGAAAAATTAAAGAGGCATTAAAAAATCACTGCCTCCGCGTGAATTCGAGCGCAATTAGACTAGATTGCGTCATTTTCTTAACTTTAATTTAACAATTTGCTCGCGGTAGTGCAAAGCTGCCGAATCGCGTGAGTGCGAACGATGGCGACACTGCCGCAGCGGTTAGCGAAGCAACGAGATACGGAGTTCTACGTAGCTTGTATGCCATGCCGCCGGCCGCGCATTAACTCTTATCTCGAGTCAGGCTTCAGCTTTGCGAGGGACGTTGATAGGTAGCCCTGCTCGAAGGCGTCGTATCTCGCAGCTGCGTGAGCCAATGTCAGTACATCTGCGACAGAAGGGATACAGCCAGCTCATCAGCGTCGGGTGGAGGCGGTCAAGCCGTGGGCGCGACCCAGGCTCGAGATGCTTGCAGCTTCGATCGTGTCTGGTCGCGCCAGAAACCGGATTGCCAGTCAATCCAGGCTTCAGAGATCCTGCTGGTACCGGATATACGGCACAGCGCCTTCGTCCTCGGCGGCCTCGGCCATCTTCGAGAACGGGTTGCGTCCGCGGGTCACGACGTTGTCGGCGCCGACGGTGAGCTGGCCGCTCCAGGGCGTACGCCAGCTGACGCCGAGTCCCAGGCCTTCCCATTTCGGCAGGCCGGGCGTGTCGACCACCTGGCCGACGATGTTGGCACTGAAACGGCCGATGCCGCCGCCGACGCTCAGGCTTCGGCTGCTCCACTGGCTGCTGAGATCAGCTGGTGCGGCCGCCGATGGAATGAGCGTTGCCTTGGCCAGCGTGCCGGCGAGAGACACATAGGCATCGTCGCCGATGTTCTTCTGTGCGAAGACCGTCAGATCATTGACGTCGACCTGACTTCCCGTGGCGGACGTACGCGACGGCGCGATCCAGGCGGGCAGGGTGTCGCGACCTTCGCCGATGCTCAGGCCGACGCTGCCGCCGGGGCGGCTGAAGGACGCCGTGCCGCTCGCGCGTCGGCTTCCGCCCGCAGTACCGTCGAGAGAGGCCAGCTGGCAATTGCGGGCCAGGCTCGCGACCGCACCGTTGAAGCTGCTGCCGGGGCTGCACAACAGGGCGAGCGAGCGCCCCGCTTCGAGCCCGAATGCGGCATCGAACTGGTTGTCACCGAAGCGCCAGCGCCCGGCAGTCTGGTTGGCAGTCGCCGGCTCGAGGACCAGAAACGCCTCGACCTTGCCCGACGTGTCCAGGACGGGAAGCACGGTCTGCGCGCGGCGGTCCTGCGCATGCGCGCCCGTCGCTGCGGCAAGCGCGAGCGAACAGGCGAGCAGTAGGCGCGGAACGGTATGTCGCATGGCCGATGTGACCGGATCCTGTAACGGGAAGTTCCCCAATTTCGATCGGAACTTTAAGACATTTATGTTTATTTAACAATCCGCCAAGGCGCCGGCGGGATGCCGCGGGTCACTGCGTACGTGCCGGTGCTTCCACGGCCTCGTCGGATTCGCGCAGCACGCGTTCGACATCGTCCGGGCTGAAGCGGTAATCCCGACCACAGAACTCGCACACCACGTGCACTTCCCCATCGATCACCGACGCGCGAGCCTCCTCAGGCCCCAGTGACGCGATCATCGCCTCGACCCGCTCGGGTGAGCAGGAACACCCGAATTCCAGAGGCCGGCCACCCAAATCTTGCGGCTCGTCTTCGGAAAACAGGCGGGTCAGCAGCGTCTCGCCGGGCCATCGGAGCAGTTCGCTCGTGGAGAGCGTGTCAAACAGCGTGCTGATCCGGTTCCAGCCATCGGCGTCGCCCTCGTCGCCAGGAAGACGCTGGACCATCAGCCCCGCAGCGTGCCCGCCGTCGACCGCGAGCAGGACGCGCGTCGGCAACTGCTCGGACTGGCGGAAGTACGCCTCGAATGCGCCCGACAGCGCTTCGGAGTCCAGACTCACGAGCCCCTGGTAGCGCATGGGCTCACGGCCTCTGGACGGATTCTCGATCGTGAGCGCCAGCAGGGCGCCTTCGCCGAGGTCACGCAGGTCGCGGGTCATCGACGCGGCGAGGTCGGCATCGAAGCGGGCAATGCCGCGGATCGTTCCTGCCGCCGTGCACTCGGCGAACAATGTGCGCAACGCGCCGGACGCGCGCAGTTGCACCGACAAGCGGCCTTCGACCTTGGCGTGGCCCGTGAACAACGCCGCGGCGGCACAGGCTTCGCCCAGCATCTCTTCGATCGCCGGCGGATACGGGCCATTGGCGCGCACCTGCTGCCAGGCCTCGGTGAGATGCACGCGCACGCCACGCACACCGGCGTGCGGCAGCAGGAAACGGGTGAGGCGATCGGTGTCGGGTGCGAAGGGTTCGGTCATGTCTGTGCGTCAGGAACGGGAAATGATTGGCGGCACCGGGGCCGCCCGATAGAGTGGCCGCCATGACGCAGCGAGACGATCACGATGGGGGCGCGAACGCGCGCGTGCAAGCGCCGACGCGGCGCGGCCGGCGCTGGCTGCGGCGGCTGTTGTGGCTGCCGGTGTTCGTGGTCGGACTCACCGTATTGCAGGTACTGGCCCTGCGTGTGATCGATCCGCCCGGTTCGGCGTTCATGGCGATCCGCCAGGTCCAGGCCTGGGCAGGCGGCGAGGACGACTTCACCCTGTACTACCAGTGGCGTGATCTCGACCGCATCGCGCCGTCGCTGGCGGTATCGGTGATCGCAGCCGAAGACCAGAACTTCGCGCGCCACCGGGGGTTCGATCTGGACGCGATCGAGCAGGCGCGTGCGCACAACGCCCGGGGCGGTTCCACACGCGGCGCCAGCACCATCAGCCAGCAGACCGCGAAGAACCTGTTTCTATGGGGCGGACGCAGCTGGGTGCGCAAGGGACTGGAGGTCTGGTACACCGTGCTGATCGAACTGCTGTGGCCGAAATCACGGATTCTCGAGGTCTACGTCAACGTCGCCGAATTCGGCGACGGCATCTACGGCGCCCAGGCGGCGGCGCAGCGCCATTTCGGCAAGGATGCGGCCCAGCTCACGCCGTCGGAGAGTGCACGGCTGGCGGCCGTGCTGCCGAGTCCACGCCGTTACAGCGCGTCGCGCCCCGGACCCTACGTGCAGCGTCGCGCGCAGTGGATCCAGCGCAATGCCCGGCAGATCGGCGGCGACGCCTATCTCGAGGCCTTGAAGTGAGCCCCGCCGCGACGGAGCGGGAGCGCCTGACGATCGTCATTGCGGCATTCGACGAAGCGCGTGCGCTGCCGGCGCTGCAGCCGCGGCTGGCCGCGGTGATGGATCAGCTTTCGGCCGACGGCGTCGAGGCCCATGTGCTCTATGTCGACGACGGCAGCGGGGATGGCACGTGGGAGGTTCTCAGGTCGATCGCCGACGGCGATGCGCGCGTTGCGCTGCTGCGTCTGTCCCGGAACTTCGGCAAGGAAATCGCCCTGACCGCAGGCCTGGACCAGGTGACCGAGGGTGCGGCGATGATCCTGGATGCCGATGGCCAGGATCCGCCCGAGCTGATCCCCCGGTTCGTGGCGCACTGGCGTGACGGCTACGACGACGTGCATGGCACGCGCATCAGCCGGGCCGGCGAGAGCTGGGCCAAGAAGGCGACCGCGCACGTGTTCTACCGGGTGATCCAACGCCTGGCCAAGACACCCGTGCCCGCCGATACCGGGGATTACCGCCTGCTGTCGCCACGCGCGCTCGATGCCTTGCGCCAGATCCGCGAGCGGCACCGTTTCATGAAGGGGCTGTTCGGCTGGATCGGATTCAACCGCATTGCGATTCCGTACGAGCGACACGCGCGGATCGCAGGTCGAAGCAAGTTCGGGTTCTGGCGATTGTGGAACTTCGCGATCGATGGCGTGACCAGCTTCTCGACGGCGCCGCTCCGGCTGGCGACCTACGTCGGCCTGATGACGGCGAGCATGGCGTTCGTGTTCGCGCTGTGGGTGATCGGCAAGGCGATGCTGTACGGCGATCCGGTCGCAGGCTGGCCGACGATGATGGCGGTGATCCTGTTTCTGGGCAGCGTGCAGCTGGTCGCGCTGGGTGTGATCGGCGAATACCTCGGGCGTCTGTACGAGGAATCGAAACAGCGTCCGCTCTACCTGGTGCGTGACTGGCGCGCTTCGGGCGAAGTGCCGCACCCCGTGCCGCAGGCCGCGAGTGACCGGCTCGCGCCGTCGGTGGGTTCCTAGCCCGGTCACTTCGCGTACTGGCCGCCGCAGTTGCTGTCCTCGCCGCCGCCCAGCTCCAGCGTCGCCAGCAGGGCGGCCGGGGGCGCAATGGAGCCGAGCGCGATCGCGATCGCTCCACGCAGGCCCAGGCGCGCCATGTCGGGGCGGAAACTGGGCGAGGCGAACGTGCCGCCGATCGTCAGCGGCGTCCGCAGCGCGAGGATGCTGCGGTCCTTGGGGCGGGGACGCAGGAGCAGGTCGAGCTCTTCGTCACCGAGGTCGATCGTGCCTTCGCCCAGGATGATGGTGTCGGTCGTGTCGAGCGCCATCGAACGCGCGGTCATCTCCCCGTCCTTGACCTCGAACTCGGCGAATGCGCAGCGGATGGGAATCTGCTTGTCCCGGCCGATCAGGTACTTCAGCGCCTCGTAGACGTCGAGACCGGCCACCTCGACCAGCAGATTGCTGACCCGGCCGGCGCCCATGCCGACGGCGACGTCGCCGTCGGCGCCGCCGAGCATCGCGGCGACTGAGTTGCCGGTCGCGTTCAGCGTGAACTCGCCGCCGATCTTGCCGACCGCCTGGCTGGCCAATGTGCTGTCGGGAAACAGGCCGCCCAGATCGATGCGTCGCACGCTCGCCTGCAGGCGTGTCCGGATCGTGGCCTCGCGGGCGTCCATCCGGATCGTCGAGCGGATGTCGCCGCCGGCGACACCGAAATCGAGCGGATCGAGACGCAGGACGCCGTCCTCGAGGACCAGGTGCGCGTCCATGTCGTCGATCGGCAATCTGGGCGCGTTGATGCGTTGTGCGCGCAGACGGACGTCGGCATCCATCGCGCGCAGCTTGTCCAGCTCGTAGGGCGTGTCGGGGATGATGCGGCCCTTCGCTGCGAGCGCGCGTTCGCGCGCGACGAGTTCGGGGTCGAGGGCATCGCCGTCGGCATCCGGCGCGCCGCCGATGAAACCGGCAAGGTCGTCGAAATCCAATCGCTTCGAGACGAGATTCGCCTCGAGGCGCGGACGCTCGCCGCCCACGGTGACCGCGGCCGATCCGGACAGATCACTCTGGCCGACCTGGCCGGTGAAATCGTCGTAATGCCAGGTCTGGCCATCGCGCGTGAGTCGGCCGTCGAGCGCGTAGGGCGGGGTATCTGGAAGGGCGACGCCCACCAGCGGATAGAGATCCTCGAGGTTCCGGCCCGACAGCGCGAACTGCAGATCGAAATCGCGGAGCTGGAACGGTGCGACCAGGCGGCCGCGAACGTGGGCACGTGTCGCGCCGGCCCGGGCGCGCAGGTCGAGGCGATAAGGCTTCTCGGCATCCTGCAGCTCCAGGGGCGATTCGGCCACGCCCTGCAGGGTGAACCGGTTGCCGGTCCAGCGACCGCCGCCTTCGATCATCACCGGTGGCGCCGCATCCGCGTCGCGCGATTCGCGGCTGGCGAGACGCACGTCGATCATCGTGTCGCCGGGCGTATCGAGGTAACGCATGCGGCCGTCATCGACCCACAGCCGGCGGATCTGCGCGGGTTCACCGTCGCCATCGCCCAAGTCGATGTCCCAGTTGCCCGCGCCGCCGGCCGGGTTGGTCTCCAGCAACAACACCGGCCGCGTGAGCCGGATTTCCGGCAGACGCGCCTGGCGGCGGAGGAGCAGGGGCAGCACTTCGACCTGAAGCTCCAGCCGGTCGGCGGCGGCCATGACCGGTTCGTCCGCCCAGTCGGCATTGCCGAAGCGCAGGATGTCCGCGCGCACGGTGGTCACGCGGCCCAGGTCGACGTCGAGATCGCCGCCGATGATGAAGCTGCGCCCGGTGCGGGCTTCGACCATGCGTTCGAGCGGACGCTTGAACCAGTTCCAGTCCCACAGCAGCACGAGCACGATCAGGGTGAGCGCCAGCAGCGCCAGTGCGATCCGCAGCGGATGGCCTGAGACCATCGCGCGCCCCCGCGCGAGGAGGGGCATCGGGCGTGCCGCGGGTGATGGCGGGGTTTCGTGCATCGGGCGCTCCTGTGCCGGTCACCATCGGCGCGCCGTGATCAAGCACGGGTGAATGCGATGGATCAGTCCGGGGCTGTGTCGGGCGCCGCGACATCCGCCGATGCCGTGCACGCGATCGTGCGCCCGGAGTCCTGCGACAACTCGATGAAGTCGCCGTCGGCCACGAAGCGCAGCCCCACCTCGGACCACACCGGCGGCCGGCTGCCCTGGATCGCGCCCAGATGCACCGTGCGGCCATCGATCATGCGCAGGCGCGCGAAGCGGCCGTCGCGGATGATGTCGATCTCGCCTGCGGTGGGGCACTCGTAGTGCGCGATGACGGTCTCGGTATCGGCGACGGGCGCCGCCGGCGCCGATGGCGGACTGGGCGCGGCCGGCTCGGGCGGCGGCGGACTGGCGCCGCCGCAGGCCGTCAGCGACAGCATGGCGAGCAGGGGCAATGCGCGGGTGCAGGTCACTGCGGACATCGGAATCCTCCGGAAGATGGCGCGCGGCCGCCGTCGAGACGCGGCGACTCAGCGGGCCGGGACCACCTGGGCCAGCACGGCCACGTAATGACAGACGCTGCCGGCGATGCAGAACAGATGCCAGATCGCATGCGCGTAGGGAATCGAATCGCGCATGTAGAAGAACGTGCCGAGCGTGTAGAACACGCCGCCGGCGATGATCCAGCCGAGCGTCCACGCATCCAGCGCCGCGGCCACCGGACCGATCGCGATGACCACCAGCCAGCCCATCGCGACGTAGATCGCGGTCGAGAGACCGCGAAAGCGTCCGGTGTAGAACAGCTTGAACACCACGCCGGCCAGCGCCAGCGTCCAGATGATGCCGAACAGCCACCAGCCCAGCGTGCCGCGCAGGCCGATCAGCGTGAACGGGGTATAGGTTCCGGCGATCAGCAGGTAGATCGCGCAGTGGTCGAAGACCTTGAGCCGGCCCTTGGTCACCGGATGACTGACCGCGTGGTACAGCGTGGAGGCCAGATAGAGCAACAGCAGGGTAATCCCGAAGACGATCGACGCGCCCAGCTGCCAGGCGTTGCCGAACAGGGCGGCCAGCGTGATCAGCACCGCGCCTGCGGCCAGTGCTGCCGTGGCACCGAGGCCGTGGGTGAGCGCGCTGGCGAGTTCCTCGCGGCGCTGTCTCAGCGACACGGCGTGGGTGGTCTCGGACGTCATCGAAGGGAGCGTGGACACGGGAAATCGATTACACCACACCCCGGTGACGCGACGCTTCAGCCTGCCGGAACCGCGTGCGCGTGTTCACGCGTAGCCAGGAATTCCACCTTGGAGGCGCGTTCCTCGGCCATCTGCAGGTTCACCCGTGTCGGGGCGAGATAGACCAGCTGGTCCGCGGCGTCGAGCGCGAGATTCATCGCGTACTTGTCGCGGAATTCCTCGAGCGTCTTCGCGTCCTTGCAGCGGATCCACCGGGCCGTGTTGACCTGCACCGGTTCGAAACTCGCGTCCACGCCGTACTCGTCCTTCAGCCGGTAGGCGACGACGTCGAACTGCAGCACGCCGACCGCGCCGAGAATCAGATCGTTGCTCATCAGCGGCTTGAAGAACTGGGTGGCACCTTCCTCCGACAGCTGGGCCAGGCCCTTCTGCAGCTGCTTGAGCTTCAGCGGATCGCGCAGACGGGCGCGGCGGAACAGTTCCGGCGCGAAGTTCGGGATGCCGGTGAAGGCGATGTTCTCGCCCTCGGTGAAGGTGTCGCCGATCGAGATCGTGCCGTGGTTGTGGATGCCGATCACGTCGCCCGGGTAGGCCTCGGCGGCGATCTCGCGATCACTGGCCATGAAGGTCAGCGCGTTGGCGAGCTTGACCGGCTTGCCGGTGCGCGGGTGAAAGGCTTTCATGCCGGCCTCGAAGCGGCCGGAACACACACGCATGAACGCCACGCGGTCGCGGTGCATCGGATCCATGTTCGCCTGGATCTTGAACACGAAGCCGGTCAGCTTGTCTTCCTGCGGCGCGACCTCGCGCGTCGTCGTCTCGCGCGGCTGCGGCGGCGGTGCGTGTTCGACGAAGAAGTCCAGCAGCGGCTGCACGCCGAAGTTGTTGACGCCCGAGCCGAAGAACACCGGCGTCTGGGTGCCGGCGCGATAGGCCTCGAGATCGAAGGGGTGGCTGGCACCCTGCACGAGTTCCAGCTCGTCGCGCAGATCGGCCAGCATCTTCTCGCCGATCTTCTCGGCCAGGCCCGGCGCATCGATCGACGGGAAGATCGTCGAATCCTGGCGGGTGAAGTTGCGGCCCGGCTCGTAGAGATGCACTTCGCCGCTGACCAGATGCACCACGCCCTTCAGGCGCTGGCCCATGCCGATCGGCCAGGTCACCGGTGCGCACTGGATGCCGAGCACGGTTTCGACTTCGTCGAGCAGATCGATCGGGTCCTTGCCCTCGCGATCGAGCTTGTTGATGAAGGTCATGATCGGCGTGTCGCGCAGCCGGCAGACTTCCATCAGCTTGATCGTGCGTTCCTCGACGCCCTTGGCGACGTCGATGACCATCAGCGCCGAGTCCACCGCGGTGAGCACGCGATAGGTGTCCTCGCCGAAGTCGGCGTGACCGGGCGTGTCGAGCAGGTTGACGATGCGGCCCTCGTAGGGGAACTGCATCACCGAGCTGGTCACCGAGATGCCGCGCTCCTTCTCCAGCGCCATCCAGTCGGACGTCGCATGTCGCGCGGCCTTGCGGCCCTTGACCGAGCCGGCCATCTGGATCGCGCCGCCGAACAGCAGCAGCTTTTCGGTCAGCGTGGTCTTGCCGGCGTCGGGATGCGAAATGATCGCGAACGTGCGGCGGCGGGAGCTTTCGGTGGCGACGTCGGGCATGCGGGCGGCCGCGCGCGCGGCGAGCGGTCTCGGATTCGATGAAGCCGGAATTATACGCGGAGGCTCCGCCGTTATGATGGCAGCACGTCAGGAGCGAGTGGAAGCCGGGTGCGAACAATGGGGGATGCGTCGCGTTCGGTGGTGCTGCAACTGTCGAAGACGGGGGGGCCGCCGTTCAATGGGTCCGTCGGATATGTCAACGATCGGATCGGCCCCATTCTGAGCGCGCAGGGCTGGGATGTTCGGAACTTCGCTGCCGCAACGACGAAAGTGCCGCGCGCGCAGGAGTCGATGGTGCCGCTCGCGTTCGCAAACGCGCGACTGCGTCAGCAGCAGAGCGGACGCGCCGTCCTTGCAATCCACGATGGCGCCGGCGTCGCAGTGCGCACACCGGCGCGCCAATGGGCGGAGCGTCATCTGGTGCTGTACCACGGCCTGGCCTATGGACCCGGTGCTTGGCTGGGAAACGACGCCGTAGATCTGCACGTCGCCAACTCGCCGTATCTGGCGCGTTCGTTGCGTGCGCTTTGCGGCTTGCCGGACTGGAAGCGCCGGACGGTTCTGGATCCGGAAGGTTTCAGCCGGATCACCGACATCGCGATTCCTGTGCCGTGCGTTGCATATCCCGCCGGCGACCCCGGTTTCACCTTGGGCTCTGATTTGCCGGATACCGTCCGACGCGCGGCCGATGCCGGGGTCATCCTCGGCCACGCCATCCAGCCGGGTAAGCAGGACCTCATGGCGACGGTGGCGGTACTGTTCTGGTTGAACGACGCCCTTCGCAGCGTCAGCCAGCGCGTCATGCTCGTCATCTCCGAAGAATCGCTGCCTCCCTCTCACAGGAACACGATCGACGGAATGCTGGCAGGGACCGGTCTGACCTGCGATGCGCTGTTCATTCCTGTCCCCCTCCTTCGTCAACAGGCGGTGTTCGAGTTGTTCCGACTCAGCCGTTTCGGCCTGGCCTACAACCTGTTCCCGGAGCCATTCGGTTTTTACGTGCTTGAATCGGTCTTCGCAGGCTGTCCGGTCTACACAAACGGGGCGGGGAACAATCGGTTCCTATTGCCGCCAGGCCACGGCGTCGAGGTGATCGAAACGGATGCCATGGCGCCCGACGCGGCGGGCAATGCCGATCCGTCTGCTTTCAAGTGCGTCGCGGACGCGATCGTGCGCGATCTGCGAGTTGACGGGACCATGCGCGAGGCCTGCGCGCGTGGTCGCGTCCGGATTGGAGCGACGTGGTCGCTGGCCGCGTTCGAGTCCGGCCTGCTCGGCGCGATTGAACGAACGCTCGGGCCGCCCCCCCCGACCATTGCGTTCGACATGTTACGTATCGGCTACGCGCCGTTTGTGCGTGGCATCGATCGCTCGACGCAACGTATGCGCTCCGATTACGGCGATCAGATTCTCGAGCCGGAAGCGCTGGCGCTGATGGACTCGATCATGGGATGCGCCCCCGATCGCCTGGATGAGGGAGAGCGCCGCGCGGTGGACAGGCTCGGCCTGTTCGAGCGCGGCGTACTTGCGCTCAATCCGGCTCCTGACCGCCCAGCAGGGTGAAGTGCAAGATGCCCCCGGGGCCGAACATCCGGAACGGCAGTGATTCCAGGCGCAGGCCGCGATTGGCGTGGACGGCGAAATGCAGGTGAGGCCCGCTGCTCGCGCCGGTATTGCCCGAGAACGCGATGATCTGGCCGCGCCGCACCCGCTCACCCGCGGCGACGATCACGCCACCGCGCTGCAGGTGCGCATACAGGGCCATCGTGCCGTCGTCGTGCAGCACGCGGACGAAGTTGGTGCGCGCCGAGCGGTTGTCGGGCGCTGCTGCGGTGGAGGCGCCGGCCTCGAACTGCAGCACGACGCCGTCGCGCGCGGCGAGCACGGGGGTGCCCTCGTCGGCGGCGAAATCGACGGCGTAGCGGTTCTCGTCGTCGGTATGGCTGAAGTCGCCGCCGAACCCCTGGGTGATGCGTAACGGCGCCCCGCGCAGCGGATAGACGTATTCGACATCGCGCGCGCGCGCGTCGGGCGTGCCCGGGACGGCGTGCAGCTGCAAGGCCGCGACCGCGGCGCCATCCGCCAGGCGCGCGATCGGCACGCGACCATAGGCCGGAATCGTGGCCCGTAGCGGAAGCGGCGGATCGGTCGCCGGCGCCGGAGCGGCCGTCGTGAGCAGGACCTCCACCGGGCCTGCAAGCGCGTTGTGTGCGTACAGTTCGACGCCGTCAGGCATCGCGCGCGGATGCAGGGTGACGCCCGACGACGCGGGTGCGGTCGCGCGATGCAGGCCGTTTGCGTGCGGCGTCTGCGCCGAGGTTGCGCTCGCCACGGCAACGCCGGCCATGGCGAGCGCCAACAGCAGGCAGGCACCCGCATGCGCAGGGCGTCTAACGCGAATCTGCTGCCGCATCGCTCAATCCGCCCGGGGGCGCGTTACCGATGCGGCATCGCGCGGACCGCTCGCTCCGTGGGGCGGGACGTGGCGCCCGGCGCACGGCGGCCAACGTGGCACGCGGGCGCCCGTGCGGCCGCCGTCCGGATGGACGCGACGCCATGACGTCGTCCGCCGCGCAACTCCGCCTCGGCAACGCCGGGACAACGCAACGGGCGTTTCCGAAACGCGGCGCGCGCAGTCAGCCGGCGGCGCGATGGTGGTGTTGCGGCAGGCCGTCGTGCAGGAGGGGATCGGGCGCGGGTTCGACATTTCCGAAGTATGCCTGCTGAGAACTCGCGCCTATCGGTCCGATCGGGGCGCTCGCGGGCATCGTTCCATCGCTCGATGCGGATGAAGCGATTGACAGGCCTTCGGCGGGGTGGCAACCTGCGCGACATCCATCGAGACCGGCGGAGGGACAGGCCCTTTGATGCCGGGGCAACCTGATGGCGCTGCGCACTGCGCGGTGTCGTCGCGGTGCCAAGTCCTGCGGGGACCTGCGTGTCCACCGGAAGATGGTTGTGCATCGCGATGCGATCCCGCGTGCGATGCATCCGTCCCCGCGACGGCTTCCGGTTCCCCGTGGTGCGCGATGGCCTTGTCCTGCTTCGGATATCGCCAGATGAGCCTCGTCGACACCGCCGCCCGCACACCGGATGCCACTCCCGACCCCGCGGATGTCGCCGCCGGGGCGCCTGCATCCGCAGGCGATGCCGTCGTGCGCGGACGGGTGCAGGTCGTCCTGCCGATGCGGCACGCCGGGACGCGCGCGCTGGAGATCGGCTACGAACTGCGCGGCGCCGCGGGTGCGCCGCTGGTCTTCGTCGCCGGTGGCATTTCCGCCCACCGGCATCTCGCCTCGAACGCGGCGCATGCCGAAGCCGGGTGGGCCGAGCATCTCGTCGGATCGCGGCGTGCACTGGATCCCGCGCACGTGCGGCTGCTGGCGATCGATTTCCTCGGCGCCGACGGCACCCTGGACGCCCCCATCGACACGGCCGACCAGGCCGACGCGGTCGCTGCGGTGCTCGATGCGCTGGACATCGACGCGCTGCATGCCTTCGTCGGCTATTCCTATGGTGCGCTGGTCGGGCTGCAGTTCGCCGCGCGGCATCGCGCACGGCTGCAGCGTCTGGTTGCGGTCAGCGGTGCGCACCGCGCGCATCCCTATGCGGCCGCGTGGCGCGCGCTGCAGCGGCGCGCCGTCGCGCTGGGGCAGCTGCAGTGCGCCGATACGCAGGGCCTGTCGCTGGCGCGCCAGTTCGCGATGCTCAGTTATCGCACGCCCGAAGAATTCGCCGAGCGCTTCGATGCCGCGCCCGAGCTCGTCAATGGCCGCGTGCGCGTGGCCGCCGAGGATTACCTCGACGCGGCCGGCGCACGCTATGTCGCGCGCACGCCCGTCACCGCCTGGCTGCGCCTGTCCGAATCGATCGACCTGCATCGCGTCGATCCGGCGCAGATCCGCGTGCCGACGACCGTGGTCGCGGTGGAAGGCGACGGCCTGGTGCCGCTGGCCGATGCGGTCGCGCTGCTCGAAGGGCTCGGCGCACATGGCCGCCTGCGGGTGTTGCGATCGCCCTACGGCCACGACGCCTTCCTCAAGGAAACCGATCGCATCGACGCGCTGCTGACCGCTGCGCTGCAGGCCCCCATTCCGTCCGGAGAATCCGCATGAGCACCGCATCCATCGAACACGCCGCCACCGTCTGCCGCCCCGCGACCCGCGCCGTGCGCGCCGGCATCGACCGCGATTCCGCCTACGGCGCGGTGACGCCGTCGCCGGTGCTGTCGAGCAATTTCAGCTTCGCCGGCTTCGGTCAGAAGCGGCAGTACGACTACACACGCAGCGGCAATCCCACACGTGATCTGCTGGCCGAGGCGCTCTCCGAACTGGAAGGCGGCGCGGGTGGCGTGATCACCTCGACCGGCATGGCCGCGATCACCCTGGTGCTCAACGCGTTGCTCACGCGGGGCGATCGTCTGGTGGTGCCGCACGATGCCTACGGCGGCAGCTGGCGCCTGTTCGACGCCCTGGCGCGCAAGGGGCATTTCGAACTCGTGACCGCCGATCTCACCGATCCCCGCTCGCTCGCTGATGCACTGGCGCGTTCGCCGAAGCTGGTATTGATCGAGACGCCGTCCAATCCGCTGCTGCGCATCACCGATCTGCGCTTCGTGATCGACGCCGCGCATCGCGCCGGCGCGCTGGCGGTGGTCGACAACACCTTCCTGTCGCCGGCCCTGCAGCGGCCGATCGAGTTCGGCGCCGACATCGTGCTGCACTCGACCACCAAGTACATCAACGGCCACAGCGACGTCGTGGGCGGCGCGGTGATCGCGAAGGACGCCGAGGTGCACGCGCAGCTGGCCTGGTGGGCCAATGCGCTGGGCATCACCGGCGCGCCGTTCGACAGCTTCCTCACCTTGCGCGGTCTGCGCACACTCGATGCGCGTGTGCGCGTGCATCAGGAGAACACCGCCGGCGTCGTCGCACTGCTGGAGGCGCATCCGGCGGTCGCGCGGGTGTGCTACCCGGGGCTCGCTTCGCATCCGGGTCACGCAGTTGCCGCGCGCCAGCAATCGGGCTTCGGCGCGATGCTGTCGTTCGAGCTCGCCGCCGTGCCGGGTGTCGACACGGTGGAGGTGGTGCGCGCCTTCGTCGACGGCCTGCAGCAGTTCACGCTGGCTGAATCGCTCGGCGGCGTCGAAAGCCTGGTCGCGCATCCGGCCACGATGACCCATGCGGCGATGTCGCCCGAAGCGCGCGCGGCCGCTGGAATTTCCGACGGCCTGCTGCGTCTGTCGGTCGGCATCGAGGCGCTGGAGGATCTGCACGCGGATCTGCACGCGGCGCTCGAGCGCGCGTTCTCCTGCACCGAAGCTGTCGCTCTTCGCGCACACGCCGGGGTGGACGCATGAGCGCGGTCGTGCCCCTGCGGCGGGCCCGGGCCCGCCAGCCTGCGCCGCGGCCCGCGCGACTGGCGCTGCTGGGCACCGGTGGCGTCGGCAGTGCCTTCGTCGCGCGGTATGCGCGGCTCGCGGCCAACGGCGTGGTGCTGCCTGCCGTGTCGTGGATCTGCAATTCGCGCACCCAGATCGCGGGCGGCGTGGATCTTGCGTCGGCGCTGCGGGACGCGCGTGCCGCAGCGCCGGCACGCGGTGGATTTCCGCCCTGGGCCGAAGGCGAAAGTCCGCAGCCCGGCGACATCGTCGTCGACGCCACCGCCAGCGAGACCGTCGCCGACTGGCATCCCGAATGGCTGGCCCGTGGCGTGCACGTGGTCACTGCCAACAAACTGGGGACCGGCGGCGAGCTCGGCCGCGCGCAGGCGATCGCCGATGCACGCGCCGCCACCGGCAGTCGCTACGGCGACAGCGCGACCGTGGGCGCCGGTTTGCCGTTGCTGCGCAGCTTGCGCGCGCTCGTCGATGGCGGCGACCGCATCCATTCGATCGAGGGCGTGCTGTCGGGATCGCTGGCTTGGCTGTTCGCGCACTTCGACGGCACGCGGCCGTTCTCCGAGCTCGTTCGCGAAGCGCGTTCGGCCGGTTACACCGAGCCCGATCCGCGCGTCGACCTGTCGGGCGAGGACGTCCGCCGGAAACTGCTGATCCTCGCGCGCGCCGCTGGCTTCGCCCTGTCGGCGCACGAAGTCGCGGTCGAATCGTGGGTGCCCGCGGGGCTCGCGTGCGTTGCGGCCGCCGACGTGGAAACGACTCTCGCCACCCTCGACGGTGCGCTCGAGGCGCGCCGTGCGGAGGCGGCTGCGGCCGGTGCGCGGCTGTGCGTCGTCGGGCGCTTCGATGCCGACGGCGCCCGCGTCGGCCTGCGTGCACTGCCGGCGGCGCATCCGCTGTGCGCCGGCGGTGGCACCGACAACCACGTCGCGATCCACAGCGATCGCTACAGCGCGCAGCCGCTGGTGATCCAGGGGCCGGGTGCCGGCGCGGAGGTCACCGCGGCGGCATTGCTGGACGACGTACTGGCCATCGCCCACGTGCGCCCGGTCTGACCGTAACGGGCGGGCAGGATGCCTGATGCGATCACACGCTCCGATGTAGTGCGTTCTCGCGGGACTGGGTCGCATCCCGGGTCGCAGAGCCCGGATCGCGCTCGTTCGCGCGAGGCGATCAGCGGTGCAGGTCGGCGCACTCGGCGAAGTGGCGGCGGATCGCGCGGGCTGCGCCTGCCGGATGATGCTGCAGCAGGAAGTGCGAGACGCGCAGCCTTGCCCGTCTCGCGTGTGGCATGCGGACGTGGATCTCGTGCCAGCAGCGGCGCGGCACCAGCCGGTCGTGACTGGCCTGCAGATACAGCGTCGGCACCCGGATGCGGGTCAGGTCGGCGGTGGCATCGACCCGCAGGACTTCGCCGAGGCGGGCCCGAGCAACCGCGGCGGGCAGTGCCGCGAGCGCGGCCTGCGCACGCCGCGTCCAGTCCTGCGTCGTCCAGCGTCCCATCATCGCGGGCATCAGCATGCGGGCGGGTGGAATGGGCAAGGGCAATGCGAGCAGGGGCCGCACCTGACCGAGCCACGGGCGCGGCGATGCTGCGAACGTCGCACACAGCACCAGTCTCGCCAGGCCGGGCGGGCGCGATGCCGCGATCCGGATCGCGATCGGGCCCGAGAAGGACTCGCCGATCAACAGGAACGGCGCGTCACCCGGGAGGCGTTCGGCGACGAATGCCTGGAGCTGGCGATCGTCCAGGAACCGGTCGGCGGGGTAGACCACGCTCTCGACCTGGAGGCGCGGCGCCATCGCGGCGATGAACGCGTCGTGCAACAGCCCCGATCCGTCCATGCCGGGCAGCAGCACCACACACATGCGATCAGCACTCGATCACATTCACCGCCAGACCGCCGCGCGAGGTTTCCTTGTACTTGTCGCGCATGTCGCGGCCGGTGTCGCGCATGGTCTTGATGACCTTGTCGAGGCTGACCTTGTGCTTGCCGTCGCCGCGGAAGGCCATGCGCGAGGCGTTGATCGCCTTCACCGCGCCCATCGCGTTGCGCTCGATGCACGGAATCTGCACCAGGCCGCCGATCGGATCGCAGGTCAGGCCGAGGTTGTGTTCCATACCGATCTCGGCCGCGTTCTCGATCTGGCTGGGCGTGCCGCCGAGCGCGGCGGTCAGGCCGGCGGCCGCCATCGAGCAGGCCACGCCCACCTCGCCCTGGCAGCCGACTTCCGCGCCGGAGATGCTGGCGTTTTCCTTGTAGAGAATGCCAACCGCGGCGGCGGTGAGCAGGAAATCGAAGATGCCCTGCTCGGTGGCATTCGGACAGAAGCGATCGTAGTAGTGCAGCACGGCGGGCAGGATGCCGGCCGCGCCGTTGGTCGGCGCGGTGACGACGCGGCCGCCGGCGGCGTTCTCCTCGTTGACCGCGAGCGCGTAGAGGTTCACCCAGTCGAGCGTCGTCAGCGGGTCGCGCATGGCCGCCTCGGGCTTGGACGACAGCTCGCGGTACAGCGCCGGCGCGCGTCGGGTGACGTGCAGGCCGCCGGGCAGGGTGCCGGTCTCGCGGATGCCGCGCTCGACGCAGGCCTGCATCGCCTGCCAGATCTCGCGCAGGCCGTCACGGATCTCATCCTCGCTGCGCCAGACCTTCTCGTTCTCCAGCATCAGTCGCGCGACGCCCAGCCCGCTGTCCTGCGCGCGGGCGATCAGCTCGTCGCCGCTCGCGAACGGATGGGGCACCTCGGTCGTGTCGGCGACGATCCGGTCTTCGGCCGCCTCGTCCTGGTTGACGACGAAGCCGCCGCCGACCGAGTAGTAATCACGTGTGGCGATGACCGCACCGTCGGCGTCGTACGCGGTGAAGCGCATGCCGTTGGTGTGGAAGGGCAGCTTCTGCCGCTTGTTCATCACCAGATCGGACTTTTCGTCGAATGCGATCGTGTGCGTGCCGCCGAGGCGGAGACGCTTCTCGCCGCGGATGCGAGCCAGCGCGTCGGGGATGATGTCCGGATCGATCCGGTTCGGCATGTGGCCTTCCAGGCCCATCATCACCGCCTTGTCGGTGCCGTGGCCGCGCCCGGTCAGCGCCAGCGAGCCGAAGACTTCGGCGCGCACGCGCGCGACGTCGTCCAGCCGCCCCGGGACCTCGAGCCAGCGGCGCACGAAGCGCGCGCCGGCGCGCATCGGCCCGACGGTGTGCGAGGAACTCGGCCCGATGCCGATCTTGTAGAGGTCGAAGGTACTCACTGCCATGCGGGCTATTCTACGGCCCGACCCGGCATTCCGACCTGACGCGACGCGGCATGACAGCGCCCTCTCCGATCCTGTACCAGCGTGACGACTGCCATCTGTGCGATCTGGCACTGGGGGTGCTGGCCCGTGCCGGTGTGCCCGAATTCGAGAGCGTCTTCATCGACGAGGACGCGGCGCTCGAGGCGCGCTACGGGAGCCGGGTGCCGGTGCTGCGCGCAGCGGACGGCAGGGAACTGGATTGGCCCTTCGAGGTGGAGGCGGTGCGCGCTCTGGTGCGGTCGTAAAGCGCTTGTATACGTGGAAGCAGCTGGCTCCGCTCAATCTTTCATCCGGAAGAAGGTGAAGCCGTTTCCGGGTGTGCGTGCTTCCTCAGCGGGCACCTCCTCGATGCGCTCGAAGAAGACCTGTGCGGGGCACCGCTACAGACTCCGGCTCAGAGCGCAAACGAGACAGCAAGGCCGACTCGGCCATCTCGGGTGAAGATGCCTCGACACATCTGGTGGTGTAGAAGCCCACCGGATCAGGCGCTCCAGCGAGTACGCCTGGGGAACGGTTCACCTCGAATGAGGCATCGAAACATCAGCATCCGGGCGGATTCAGTCCGCCGGCTGCAGATACACCCGCGTACTGACCGCGATCTCGTTCGGAATGGTGCCGGTATCGGCCCAGTCGCCGCCGCCCACGCCGAAGTCCAGGCGACGCACGGTGGCGCGGCCCGACAGCAGCGGACGCGCGCCCGCGGTCCAGGTGAAGGTCAGGGTGACCGGCTTCTGCACGCCGCGCAGCGACAGCGTGCCGTCGGCGGCGTATTCGCCGTTGCCGAGGTCGCGGATGCCTGTGGCGGTGTAGGTGGCCTGGGCGAAGCGGCCGGCGTCGAAGAACGCAGCGCCGCGCATCTCGCCGTCGTAGTCCGGGTTCTGCGTGGTCGCGGTGGCGAGCGGGATCGTCACCGAGAGCCGGCTGCCGGCGAGATCGGCCGGATCGAAACGCACCGTCGTGCGAAAGCCGGGGAAGGTGCCGGAGAACGTCTCGCCCTGGTATTTGCCGGCGAAGGCCAGTGAGGAGCCCGGAGCCTGCACGTAGTCGGCGGCGTGGACGGAGAGCAGGGGCGCAGTGGCGAGCGTGGCCGCGAGCAGCAGGCGGAAGGCGGGCATGATCAATCCTCGGAACGGCCGGAAACGGGTCGGGACCGGACGCGCAGCCAGCCGCGCGGCAGCATCCGCGCGAGCGTGGCGTCGCGCAGCACCGCGTGGTGGTACAGCGCCGCCGCCGCATGCAGCACGGTCACCGCGACGAGCGCCCAGAACAGCGCTTCGTGCAGGTCGCGTACGGTCACGCGCAGGTCGGGGTCGCGCCCCACCAGGGCCGGCAGGTTGAACAGGCCGAACCACTGCAATGGATAGCCGGCGGCCGAGTTGAAGGCCCAGCCACTGAGGGGGATCGCCAGCAGCAGCGCGTACAGCAGCCAATGGGTGACCGAGGCGAGACGGCCCTGCCAGCGCGGAGTGCCCGTCAACATCGCAGGTGCGCCGGCGGCCAGGCGCCATCCGAGCCGGAGCACGGCGAGCGCGAGAATCGTCAGTCCCAGCGACTTGTGCAGCGCATAGACCTGCACCTTGGTCGGGCTGGCGCGCATGTCGCCCATCAGCAGGCCGATCAGGCCGGTCGCCAGGATCAACACCACCACCAGCCAGTGCAGCGACTGGCTCACACCGCCCCAGCGGTCGCGGGGATTGCGAAGGCTCATGGGCGCGGTGTCGCGGGCAAGGGCGCGGGGCCGGGTTCGTCCGACGGCGCAGGCTCGACCGGTGCGTCCGGGGCGGGATCCGCCGCAGGCGCGACGTCCGCGGTGCCGTCGTCGTCCATCACGTCTTCGGCTCCGGGCGACGGGTCCGCCGTGTCGTCGGCGCCGCCGCGCGTGCGCGTGGCTTCGACTTCGAGGCGCAGCTCCACCGCGTCGCCGATCATCGAGCGCCAACCATCGACGCCGAACTCGGCGCGGGACAGCAGGCCGGTGGCGGAGAAGCCCACCGTGCGCCGGAACGGGGGCAGCGGATGGCGGCGCGCCGCATTGCGGACGGCGTCGAGGGTGACCTCGCGGGTCACGCCGCGCAGGGTCAGCGTGCCGTGGACGCGGGCGCGTTCGGCGTCGAGAGGCTCGACGCGGATGGAGACGAACCGCGCCACCGGGTGGCGCGCGGTATCCAGCAGGCCGCGCGCGGCGACGGCGCGATTCCAGTCGGCATCGCCGAAGTCCAGCCGATCCAGCGGCACGGACACGTCGACCCGGGCATCGGTCCAGTCTTCGCCGTTGGTCCACACCGTGCCGGTCGATCCCGACACGGTGCCGATGGCCTTGGAGAAGCCTGCGTGGTCGATCGCCAGCACGACGCGGGTGTGGACCGGATCCAGGCGATGCGGCTCTGCCGGCTGCGCCGCGACCAGGCCGGCGCATGCCGACAGGACGAGCCCGAGGAGGGCGAGGTGGACATCCAGGGGGCGGCTGCGTCGCATCGCGCGATTCTAGGCACGTCACACCGCGCGGGCGCAACTTGCGGTGTCAACGCTGCGTTGCGAGGATGCCGGACAGGAAGCCGTGCCCAGCGCACGGTGTTCAATCGGGGAACAGGGAATGCGTTGCGCAGGGATCGCCCTGGTGGGGCTGTGGCTGAGTCTGATCGCCTGCACAGTGTGGGCGCACGATCACGCGCCGCCGACGGCCGGCAACCCGCAGCCGCGTCAGATCGGTGTGCTCGACGGCCTGCCGTCCAGCCGCGTGCACGCCATCGCCGAGGACCGCCAGGGCTACCTGTGGATCGCCACCCGCGACGGCCTGGCCCGCTACGACGGCGTCGGTTTCCGGGTCTGGCGCACCGAGGACGGCCTGCACGACAACAGCGTGTGGAGCGTGCACGTCGATGCACGCGACCGGGTCTGGATCGGCACCAGTCGCGGCGGCGTCTCGATGCTGGATGTCGATCGCACGCGGTTCACCCATTACACGCGATCCAGTCACCCGGAGATGGGCGTCGACGACGTGTGGGCAGTGACCTCGACGCCCGATGGCGCGATCTGGTTCGGCACTGCGGAGTCGGGGCTGTACCGCATCGACGACGACGGGTACATGCAGCGTTTCCGGGCCGATCCGGCGGATCCGCGCAGCCTGCCGGGCGATGCGGTCGGCTATCTGGTGGTGCAGGAGGACGGCACGCTGTGGGTGGGCTGCAAGACCGGGGTCGCGGCGTGGACCGGACAGGATTTCGCCCCGGTGGCATTGCCGACGCCGCCCGGGGCCCTCGTTGAAGGTCTGACCGTGGGTAGCGCCGGCGAGCTCTGGATCGGCGTGCAAGGCCGCGGCGTCATCCGCCATCCGGACGGGCGTACCGAGCTCATCCCGCTGTCCGATCCGGTGCTGGGCGAGCCCGTACTGCATATGCTGGCAGAAGACCGGCAGGGCGCGCGCTGGTACGACTCGCGCAGTGGTCTCGCGCGGGAGATCGGCGGCCGGCTCGAGGACGTGCCGCTGTACAGCGTGGCCAGCCGGGGAGCCGTGCGGCCGGCCTGGGCGTCGGCGTTCGAGGATCGTGAGGGCGGCCTCTGGTTCGCCAGCAACGACACCGGGCTGTGGTACCTGCCCGCGAACTGGCGCAATTTCACCGTGCTGCAACGGCGCATCTCAGATCCCGCGACGCTGGGCAACGCCATCGTCAATGCGATCGCCCCGGCCGCGGACGGCGGCTTGTGGCTCGTCGGCAGCGGCGGCGCGCTGGATCATCTCGACCCCAGGACCGGCAGGATCGACCACCGGCTCACGCGGGTCTGCGGCACCCAGGTGAGTTCGGGTGTGGTCGAAATGACTAGCGGCGTCATCTGGGTCGCGTGCATGCGACACCACCTCGTCCGTTACGACCCCGCCACCGGCGAGCGTCGCGCCTGGAACGAGACCGGCGGCGTACACGCGGCGCCCAGCAACGGAATCGCCGGTCTGGTCGAGGCGGCAGATGGCGTGCTCTGGATCGCCGACTCGGGCGGGCTCCAGGCGCGTGCAGCGGATGGCGATGTGATCGTCTCGATCCGACCCGGCGCCGGCCACGGTCTGCCCGGATCGGTGCGTCCCACGCGCCTGGTCCGCGGCCCGGACGGCGGCGTGTGGCTGGCCACCACGGGTGGCCTGTTCCGGTGGAACGGCGACGACGCCCGGTTCCAGCCCGTCCCGGGCGGTCCGCAGACACACGTCAGCGCGATCGGACAGCAGGGCGCCGATACCGTCTGGCTCACCGGTATGGGGCAGCTCGACGAGTACCGCTGGGACGGCACCGCGCTCGTGCCGGCGCGACGTTTCGACGCGGACGACGGGCTTCCGCAGGTGTTTCCCGGCGACGTGCGTATCGACGCGGACGGCGCGGTCTGGCTGACGACGGTGCGTGGCCTGCTGCGGCTCGACCCCGAGACCTCGCGCATCCGTGTCTACGGCGTGCGCGACGGCCTTCTGAGCCAGGAATTCAACGACCGGCCGATGGGCGTCTCGCGCGACGGCCATTTCGCCGCCGGCACCGGGGACGGTCTGCTGTTGTTCCATCCGCTGCAGGTGCGGCAGCACGACGCAAAGCCGCCACTGCTGATCGGCACGCTGGAGGTGCGCCGCGGCGACGACGTCATCCAGCTGCCGCCGCAGGGGCCGGTCCGGCTGCAGCACGGGGATCGCGATCTGCGCGTGGTCGCGCGCCTGCTGTCGTTCACCGATGCGCACGCGCACCGCTACCGCCTCCGGCTCGACGGTTACGAGACCGACTGGGTAAATGTGAATGCCGGCGCGGTACGCCGGTTTCCGCGGCTCGCGCCCGGCCGTTACACGCTCGAAGTGGAGGCGCGTACGGAAAGCGGCGACTGGATCGCACTCGCGCCGCTGGCGATCCACCAGGCGCCGCCGTGGTGGCGGACGGTCTGGGCCTGGATCGCCGCGCTCGTACTGCTGGCGCTGGGCTTGTGGCGCGCGGCGTATGCCTACCGCGGACGCCTGCGCCGGCGGCATGCCTGGCAACTGGCCGAAGAGAAGCGCGAACTCGCCGAACACGCCTCGCAGGCCAAGACCCGCTTCCTCGCCACGCTGGGGCACGAGGTCCGCACCCCGATGACCGGCGTGCTGGGCATGAGCGAGCTGCTGCTCGACACCGAGCTGGACCCGCGCCAGCGCGACTACACCCTGGCCATCCGGCGTGCCGGCGACCATCTGATGCGGCTGGTGAACGACGCCCTGGACCTGGCGCGGATCGAGGCCGGCAAGCTGCAGCTCGATCCGCAGACCTTCGACCTGCATGGCATGGTCCAGGACATCGTGTCGCTGTGCGCCCCGATGGCGCGGCAGAAGGCGCTCGACTTCGACGTCACGCTCGCTCCGGACACGATGCAGTGGGTGCAGGGCGATCCGACGCGGGTGCGCCAGATCCTGTTGAACCTGATCGGCAATGCGCTCAAGTTCACCGATTCCGGTCGTGTGGCCCTGCACGTCGAGCGCCGCGGCGCGGATGTGGTGTTCACCGTCAGCGACACCGGTCCCGGATTGAGCGCCGAGCAGGTGGGGCGCCTGTTCCGCCGCTTCGAGCAGGCCGACGGTGCGCGCACCAATGCACGCTACGGCGGCAGCGGTCTGGGACTGGCGATCAGCCAGGAGCTGTCAGCCGCGATGGGCGGGCGCATCGATGTCGACAGCACACTGGGGCAGGGCACGCGGTTCGACGTGCGCCTGCCGCTGGTCGCCGTCGACGCGCCCCCGGTCGCGAGCGAGCCGGCCAGCCACGCGCGGCTCACCGCGGCCGTGGGCCTGGACATCCTGCTGGTCGAGGACGACCAGACCGTGGCCGACGTGATCTCCGGCCTGCTGCAGGCACAGGGCCACACCGTGGTGCACGCGTTGCACGGCCTGGCCGCGCTGACCGAAGTGGCGGCGCGCACCTTCGACATCGCGCTGCTGGATCTCGATCTTCCGGGCGTCGATGGCCTGGCGCTGGCCGGCATGCTGCGTGCGCTGGGGTTCCATCGTCCGCTGGTGGCGGTCACCGCGCGCGCCGACGCCGATGCCGAGCCCGCGGCGCGCACGGCCGGGTTCGAAGGCTTCCTGCGCAAGCCGCTGACCGGCGAGATGCTGGCCGACGTCATCGCCCAGACCTGGCGACCCGCCCGCTCCGACGACGGGATCGAAGATCCGTCCTGAACCGCGCGACCGCATCGCGGACGCGTCGGCGGCCGTTCTCACCGGCTGAGACGCGGGCGTCCCAGGCTTGCCGTGTCCTGCACGCGCGCCCGCCCAGACTCCGCCGATGGTTTCCTCTCCGATGCCGCGTGGCCGTGCCGCGGGCGACCTGATCCAGCTGCGCCCCGAGGGCCTGTACTGCCCCGCGGGCGATTTCCACATCGACCCCTGGCGGCCGGTGCCACGCGCCGTGATCACCCACGGCCACGGCGATCATGCGCGTACCGGCATGGGCGCCTACCACACCACCCGGATCGGCCTGCCGATTCTCGAATGGCGCCTCGGCGACCAGATCTACATGGCGCACGAGTACGGCGCGCCGTTCCGGATGGGCGACGCGACCGTGTCGCTGCATCCGGCCGGCCACGTGCTGGGTTCGGCGCAGGTGCGGGTGGAAGTGGATGGCGAGGTCTGGGTGGCATCGGGCGACTACAAGCGCCAGCACGATCCGACCTGCGATCCGTTCGAAGTGGTGCGCTGCGACACCTTCATCACCGAGGCCACCTTCGGCCTGCCGATCTACCGCTGGCCGGACACGGCCGAGGTCGCGCGCGAGATCGTGGTCTGGCGCGACCGCTGCGCCGAGCGCGGCGAGGCGGCGATCCTCTACTGCTACGCGCTCGGCAAGGCCCAGCGCGTGCTCGCCGAACTCGCCGCGCACACCGATGCCCCCGTGCTGCTGCACGGCGCGGTCGCCAACGGCGTCGACGTCTACCGCCGCGCCGGCGTGCCGATGATCGACACGCTGCCGGTGGCCGACACCGACAAGGCCGCCGATTTCGCCGGCAAGCTGGTGCTCGCGCCGCCGTCGGCCGCCGGCAGTGCCTGGATCCGGCGGTTCCGCCGTGCCCAGCAGGGTTTCGCGTCGGGCTGGATGCGCCTGCGCGGCAACCGGCGGCGACGCAATTACGACCGCGGCTTCGTGGTCTCCGATCACGCCGACTGGCCGGACCTGATGCGCACCGTGCGCGAGACCGGCGCCTCGCGCGTGATCGCGACGCACGGCAATACCGACGCGATCATCCGCGCGCTCAACGAGGACGGGATCGCGGCCGAGGCGTTCCGCACGGATTTCGGGGGTGAGGAGTGAGCGCTGTCAGCTCGGCTTCGGCGTGCGGTGCTGCGCGTGCAGCAGCCGACGCAAGGGCGACGGCTGTTGCAACCGCAACCGCAACCGCAGCCGTCACCGTGTCGGCGATACCCCAGCGCCGTCATTCCCGCGCAGGCCGGGATCCAGTGACTCCGCGCCGTCCAGCGCCCATGCGAATGGATTCCCGCCTGCGCGGGAATGACGGATCACGCGCATTGCATGGCAATCCGGGAGGCGTCGGCAGTCGAACGGCACTGGGAGACTCGAGCAGGCTCGGCCATTCGACCAGGCTTGCGCGTTCGGTCGGGCCTGGCCGTCCGGTCACCGCCGGCCGCCCGACAGCGCAGGTCCACGCATGAAGCGTTTCGCCCAGCTCTACCGCGAGCTCGACCAGAGCACCGCCACGCTCGACAAGCGCGCCGCACTGATCCGCTACTTCCGCGAGGCGCCGCCGCGTGATGCGGCGTGGGCGCTGTATCTGCTCTCGGGCGGCAAGGTGGCCGGTGCGCGCAAGAAGATCGCCAACACCCGCGAGCTGCGCGAATGGATCGCGATCGAGTCCGGCACGCCCGACTGGCTGGTCGACGACAGCTACGACCAGGTGGGCGATCTCGCCGAGACGCTGGCGCTGCTGCTCGACGATCCCGCCGAGGCGGCGCCGGACGTCGCGCTGGCCGACTGGATCGAGATCCGTCTGCTGCCGGTGGCCAACAAGGACATCGAGCTCCGCCGCGCGGTCATCGTCGAGGCCTGGCGCACGCTGCGCTTCGACGAGCGGCTGCTGTTCAACAAACTGTTGACCGGGGCGCTGCGCGTCGGTGTGTCGCAGCGCCTGGTGCAGCAGGCGCTGGCCGAGCTCACCGGCATCGACATCGCGCGGCTCGCCCAGCGCATGCTCGGCGCCTGGACGCCGACGCCCGATTTCCTGCGTGATCTGCTCACGGTCGAGGAACTGCCCGGGGATCGCCAGCAGCCGTATCCGTTCTTTCTCGCATCGCCACTGGAATCGGCGCTGCGGGCCGAGGCGGGCCTGCCGGAGGCGGAACCCGCGGGCGACGAAGCGACCGACACCGCGCCCGACATCGTCGCGCTGGCCAACGACCCCGATGCCGTCGCACGTGCGCTGGGCCCGGTCGAGGACTGGCTGCTGGAATGGAAATGGGACGGCATCCGCCTGCAGCTGCTGCGCCGAGACGGTGAAGTCGCGCTGTGGTCACGTGGCGAGGAGCGCCTGGACGGCCGCTTTCCCGAAATCGAAGCGGCCGCGATGGCGCTGCCCGACGGCACGGTGCTCGATGGCGAACTGCTCGCGTGGCGCGCGGACGACGATGCGCCGCTGCCGTTCACCGCGCTGCAAACGCGCATCCAGCGGCTCAAGCCCGGGCCGAAGACGCTGGCCGACACGCCGGTGCGTCTTCAGGTCTACGACCTGCTGGAGCGCGACGGCGACGACTGGCGCGCGAAGCCGCAGCACGCGCGACGCGCCGCGCTGGAGACACTGATCGACGCGCATGACGATCCGCGCATCGTGGTCTCACCGCGCGTCGAGGTGCCGGACTGGGCGGCCGCCGCCGACCTGCGCGCACAGGCGCGCGAGCGCGGCGTCGAGGGCCTGATGCTGAAGCGCGCCGATGCCCCCTACCAGACCGGCCGCCGACGCGGCGACTGGTGGAAGTGGAAGATCGACCCGCTCACCATCGACGCGGTGCTGCTCTACGCGCAGGCCGGCCACGGCCGACGCAGCACGCTCTATACCGACTACACCTTCGGCCTCTGGGATGGCGACACGCTGGTGCCGGTCGCCAAGGCCTATTCCGGACTGGACGACACGGAAATCCTCGCCCTGGATGGCTGGATCCGCGCGCACACGCTGGAGCGCTTCGGGCCGGTGCGCTCGGTGAAGGCGCATCACGTCTTCGAGCTGGGCTTCGAAGCCGTCAACGTGTCGAAGCGACACAAATCGGGGATCGCGGTGCGGTTCCCGCGCATCCTGCGCTGGCGCCGCGACAAGCCGATGGCCGAGGCCGACAGGCTCGAGACGCTGAAGGCCTTGGCGCGGTGATCTGCGTCCGCAGGCGCGCACTCGCGCGCGGAAAAACACCGGCAGGAACAGCCGATTGCGCGCGAGCGCGCGCCTGCGTGGAGGTCGCATGAAGCGCCTGCGTGGCCCGGATGCGCCGCTGCGCGCCTGGTTCGAGGCCCAGGGCTGGACGCCTGCGCCGTTCCAGCGCGAGGTCTGGCGCCGGTATCTGGCGGGTGAATCCGGGCTGTTGCAGACGCCCACCGGCAGCGGCAAGACGCTCGCGGCACTCGGTGGCCCGCTGCTCGAAGCGCTGGCACTGGAAGCCGCTGCGGCGAAACGGACGCCGCGCGCGGCGTCAAAGGCGAAGACATCGACACCCGCGCCGGTCAAGGCTGCAGCGCGGCGCGCCGGTGCGGGTGATGCCGCTGCTCGCCTGTCGTCGAAGTCCCCATCCGTTTCGATGGCCGTCACCGGAGACGCGACGCTCGAACCGACCGACACCGCGGCGTGTTCGCCGGCCCGCACGCCACGCACCCGCAATGCACCGCGCGACCTCTCGCTGCTGTGGATCACGCCGCTGCGCGCGCTCGCCGCCGATACCTTGCGCGCGATGCGCACTCCGATCGAGGCACTGGGCCTCGACTGGCAGATCGGCCTGCGCACCGGCGACGCCAGCGCACGCGACAAACGGCTGGCGCGCGAGGGCAAGCTCGATGCGCTGATCACCACGCCCGAATCGCTGTCGCTGCTGCTGTCCTATCCCGATACCGGCCCGCGCCTTGCAACGCTGCGCTGCGTGATCGTCGACGAGTGGCACGAACTGCTCGGCAACAAACGCGGCGTGCTGTTGCAGCTGGCACTTGCGCGGCTGCGTGCCCTGAATCCCGCGCTGCGGATCTGGGGCGTCTCGGCGACGCTCGGCAATCTGGACGAGGCGCGCGATGCGCTGCTGCCGCACCTGCCCGAGGCGCCGACCGTGGCCGGCGTCGCGCCCAAGGTCATGACCATCGATACGCTGCTGCCCGACGAGGACGAGCGCTTTCCCTGGGGCGGTCACCTCGGGCTGGCCCAGCTGCCGCGCGTGCTCGAGCGGCTGATGGCCGAACGCACCAGTCTGCTGTTCTGCAACACACGCTCGCAGGCCGAACTCTGGCACCGCGCGCTGTCGGCGGTGTGGCCCGAGGCGCCCGAGACGCTCGCGCTGCATCACGGTTCGCTGGATCCGAAGCTGCGCGGCGACGCGGAGAACGGTCTGCGCGATGGCAGCGTGCGCTGCGTGGTCGCCACCTCCAGTCTGGATCTCGGCGTCGATTTCCCCGCGGTCGACCAGGTGTTGCAGATCGGCAGCCCGAAGGGCGTCGCACGCCTGCTGCAGCGGGCCGGGCGCGCGAAGCATCGCCCGGGGGAGGCCGGTCACGTGGTCTGCGTGCCCACGCATGCGCTGGAACTCGTCGAGTACGCCGCCGCGCGCGAGGCCGTGGCCCAGGGCACGATCGAATCCCGGCCCGCGCCGCGCCTCAGTCTCGATGTGCTGGCCCAGCACTGCGTGACGCTGGCGCTCGGCGGCGGCTTCGCGGGCGATGCCCTGCTGGCCGAAGTGCGCGGCACTCAGGCCTTCCGCGCGCTGGACGACACCAGCTGGCGCGCCGTGCTCGACTTCGTCGTGCAGGGCGGTCAGGCGCTGGCGCATTACCCGGATTTCCGCCGGGTCGAGCGCGACGGTGACCTCTACCGCGTGACCGATCGGCGGGTCGCGCTGCGTCATCGGCTGTCGATCGGCACCATCACCAGCGACGGCGCGGTGCGCGTGAAGCTGATGCGCGGCGGCGGACTGGGCGCGGTGGAGGAGAGCTTCATCGGCCGCATGCGTCCGGGCGACCGGTTCCAGTTCGCCGGCCGCACGCTGGAGCTGGTCCGGCTGGAGGACATGACTGCCTACGTCCGCGTGGCCAAGGCCGGCAGCGGCACCGTGCCGAAGTGGAACGGCGGGCGCATGCCCCTGTCGAGCGCGCTCGCGCACGAGGTCGAACGCGTGTTCGACGGCCCGAGGCGCGCGCCGGAGATGCAGGCGATCGCACGTCTGCTCGATCTCCAGGATCACCTCTCCGCGCTGCCGGCGCCGGACCGCCTGCTGGTCGAATGGGTGCAGGCGCGCGGCGGGCGGCATCTGTTCGTGTTTCCGTTCGCCGGCCGCCACGTGCACGAGGGCCTGGCTGCCCTGCTCGCGCTGCGCTGGGGCCGGCGCGTGCGCAACAGCTTCACGTTCGCGGTCAACGACTACGGCCTGGTGGTCTCGCCGGCGCAGGCGGTGGAGATCGATGCTGCCGAGGTGACCGCACTGCTGACGCCCGAGCGGCTGCTGGAGGATCTGCGCGAGAGTCTCAATCTGGCCGAACTCGCGCGGCGCCAGTTCCGCGACATCGCCCGTGTCGCCGGCCTGCTGCCGCCGTCGCTGCCGGGCCGTGCGCCGCGCTCGATGCGCCAGCTGCAGGCCTCGAGCGGTCTGCTGTTCGACGTGCTGCGCCAGCACGATCCCGATCACATGCTGCTGGCGCTGGCCGAACGCGAGGTTTTCGCCGCCCAGCTCGAGGTCGTGCGGCTGCGCGAGACGCTGGAAGACTGCAGCCGGCGCACGCTGGACCTGCATCCGATGAAGACCTTCACCCCGATGTCGTTTCCGCTGTGGGCCGAGTCGCTGCGCGGCCAGCTCAGCACCGAGGACTGGCGCACGCGCGTGCAGCGCGCCGCCGCGCAGCTGGAGAAACGCAACCGTGGTTGAGCCGTCGCTGCCGGGCGCGCTGGAGATCGCGCTGGCCGGCGAAACCGTGGTGCTGCTGCCCGAGCGCGCGCTGTGGTGGCCGCGGATGTCGTTGCTGGCGATCGCCGATCTGCATCTGGGCAAGGGCGATCATTTCCGCCGGGCCGGGATCGCGCTGCCGCGCGGCGGTACCGCGCTCGATCTGCAGCGGCTCGATGCGCTGCTCGAGGCCACACGCGCGACGCGACTGCTTGTCCTCGGTGACCTGCTGCATGCGGCGGTCAACGACGCCCCATGGCGCACTGCGTGGTCACGCTGGCGGGCCGGACGCGCGGCGCTGTCGGTCGAGCTCGTCAGTGGCAACCACGATCGCGCGCTGCGCACGCAGTCCGGCCTTGCCGAAACGCTGGGCCTGCATGTCCATGGCGCGCTGCTGGCGTTCGCGCCGTTCGTGTTCGTCCACGACCCCGCCGATGCCGCCGATGCCGCCGGCTACCGGCTCGGCGGCCATCTGCATCCGGTGGTGCGTCTGCCCGGTGTGCCGCGACTGCCTGCGTTCCGCTTCGACGACACCGCCGGCGTGCTGCCGGCCTTCACCGCCTTCGCCGGCGGCTGGCGCGTGGACCGCGAACCCGGCACGCGCCTGTTCGCCTGCGCGCCGGACGTGGTGGTCGACGTGTCGCGCTGAGCGAGGCCTGTGGCGGCAATCCGTGGCGCCGGGGACCGTGACCCGGAGCGATACGATCAGCCTCGGTCGACAGCACGGAGCTCGGCATGACAGGGAGACGGGGAGGGACAGGCTGGAGGATACGGTGCGCGATGTGGATCGCGCTTTCGGCCGCATGTGCATCCCCGCTGTGGGCTGTCGCGTCCGACGTCGCGCAGCGCCCGTTTCTCGGCGGCTACGTGCGCGAGACCCGCATCGTGTACCCGCTGGTGCTGGCCGATTGGCACGCGCAGGACGAACGGCGTTACGAGCAGCCGGAGTTCGGGGTTTCGGTGCGCTATGCCGGCGATCCAGCGCAGGCGAGGCATCTCGATGTGTATGTCTACCCGGCCGGGGAGGTGATGGCGGCCTCGCTCGATGCCCATATGGCGCAGACGATCTCCGAACTGCACGGACTCGACGGACAGCGCGACGGCCGGACGATCCGCTTCGGCGCGGTCGATGCCGAGCGCATCGCGCTGGAAGGTGTGGATGCCGACAGCGCGGACGGTGAGATGCGGTCCGCGTCGGGGTGGATGCGCTCGGGCGACGCGACGTACCACACCGCGCTCGCAATCGCGGTGCGCCAGTATCACTTCGTCAAAGCGCGCTACAGCGTTGCTGCCGATACGACGTCCGAGGCGAGCGTGCGCTCCACGCTTGCAGCCCTCGTCGGTCAGTTGGTCGAGCAGATCGAGATCGTGAATACCGGGAGCTGCGGTGCGCCGTTGCCTCTCGTCGTCATCGACGCCGGGTCCGGTTTTCCGGACGCACGGCTGGCCGATGTCACGCGCGACGAGCAGGTGCGCGCATTGCTGACGCAGGACTTCGAGCTGGTCACACGCGATCCGGACGATCCGGCGGTGGCGCTTCTCGAAGCGGCCGGCAAGGCCTTGCGCCAGACCCGGTATCCCGGTTGCGCCGGCGAGACGCCGCTCGAGCCTGACGTGCCGGAGGGGCATCGCGAAATCCGGATCGAATACCGCGCACCGAACGCGGGGCCCGGGCCTGCCTTGGTGACCTGAGGTCGCGATGGCGCGGCGCCCGCCCGCGCTGGCATGATAGGACGCATGGATGGGGAGGGCCGCGGAGGCGGTCCGCAACAGGGAACGGGAACCGGGGATGGCGGAATTCGTGAGCACGGCGCTGGGCTATCCCACGCTGGTCTACAGCGTCGTGCTGGCCTTCTGCACGATCTACTGGCTGCTTGCGGCCACCGGGCTCGTCGATCTGGATCTCGATGGTCTCGATGCCGTCGAGCTGGGCGATACGTCCGGCCTGGCCGGCATGCTCGGCCGCCTGGGGC
This sequence comes from Lysobacteraceae bacterium NML93-0793, assembly GCA_002324875.1. GTDB lineage: Bacteria > Pseudomonadota > Gammaproteobacteria > Xanthomonadales > Xanthomonadaceae > Luteimonas. Next base: position 26,259 of record NTJG01000003.1, on the reverse strand, counting down.
TGGATCGCCTGCCGCTGATGCTGGTCGTCACCCTGGTCGCCTTCATCGCCTGGTTCCTGACCTACTTCACGCATCTGTTCGTGCTCGGCCAGTGGGCCGGCTGGTTGCGCTGGCTGGTCGGCAGCGGCGTCGCATTGCTCGCGTTCGTCGCGGCGGTGTTCGTTGCCTCGGCCGTGCTGCGCCCGCTGCGCCGATGGCTGCTGTCGCGGCGCACGCCTGCCCAGCAGTCGCTGCTCGGGCAGGTGGCCGTGGTGCGGACCGCGCAGGTGTCCGAGCGCGCGGGCATGGCCGACCTCGACGACGGCGGCGCCGGTCTCATCCTGCAGGTGCGCGCCGAACCCGGCGCCGAATTGCATCGCGGTGACCGCGTCGTACTCGTCGCGTTCGATACCGCAGCACACGCCTGGCGCGTGCTGCCCGAAACCGACTACCGAACCCTTTGATCCCACGGCCCGCGCCTGCGGGCTTCATGTGCAAGGAGCTGCAATGAGCGTTGCCACGATCGCCCCCTTCCTGATCGGTGTGGGCATCCTGCTGGTCGTCGTGCTCGGTATCGCGGGCCTGTTCAAGGCCTTCTACAAGAAGGTCGATCAGGGCACGGCACTGATCGTCAACGACATGAGCGCGACTCCAAAGGTGCACTTCACCGGTGCGCTGATCATCCCGGTGCTGTACCGCGCCGAGCTGATGAAGATCAGCCTGATCACGTTGCAGATCGACCGCCGCGGCAAGGAAGGCCTGATCTGTCGCGACAACATGCGCGCCGACATCGCGGTCGCCTTCTACCTGCGCGTCAACGAGACCCAGGCCGACGTGCTGCGCGTGGCCAAGGCGCTGGGCGCGGATCGCGCGTCCGACAAGCATGCGGTCGACGAGCTGTTCAACGCCAAGTTCTCCGAGGCGCTCAAGACGGTCGGCAAGAAGTTCGACTTCACCGATCTGTTCGAGAAGCGCCAGGAATTCCGCGACGCGGTCAGCACGGTCATCGGCAACGACCTCAACGGTTACGTACTCGAGGACGTGGCGATCGACTATCTCGAGCAGACGCCCAAGAACGTGCTCGATCCGCACAACATCTTGGACGCCGAGGGCATCCGCAAGATCACCGAACTCACCGCGACCCAGAACGTGGTCACCAACGAGCTCGAGCAGAACGAGCGGCTGGCGATCACCAAGAAGAACGTCGAGACCCGCGAGGCGACGCTCGCGCTCGAGCGCCAACAGGCCGAGGCCGAGGCGCGGCAGAAGCGCGAGATCGAGACCATCCAGGCGCGCGAGACCGCGGAAACCCAGAAGGTGCAGGAAGAGCAGCGCCAGATGTCGGAGAATGCGCGGATCGAGGCCCAGCAGCTGATCGACATCCGCGAGGAAAACCGCCTGCGCGAGGTCGAAGTGGCCGCGCAGAACCGCCAGCGCGCCGTCGCCATCGAGGCCGAGCGCGTCGAGCGCGCGCGCAAGCTCGAGCAGGTCACGACGGATCGCGAAGTGCAGCTGCAGGGCGTCGAGCGCGACAAGGTGGTCGAGCAGGGCCGCATGGATGTCGCCAACATCACACGCGAGCGCATCTCCATCGACCGTACCGTTGCGGCCGAAGAGGAGCGCATCAAGGAGCTGCGCGAGGTTTCCGAGGCGGATCGCCTGAAGCAGATCACCATTCTCGATGCCGAGGCGAAGGCCCAGGAGTCGATGGTGCGCCAGGTCAAGGAAGCCGAGGCGCGCGAGACCGCAGCCCGTCACCGCGCGGTCGAGATCACCACGCTGGCCCAGGCCGAGTTCGATGCGTCCGGCAGGCAGGCCGAGGCCAAGAAGTTGCTGGCCGAGGGCGTACGCGCGGAACGTGCAGCCCCCGGTCTGGCCGAGGCCCAGGTCAAGGAAGCCGGCGCATCGGCAATCGAGAAGGTCGGTATCGCCGAGGCCCGCGTGGTCGATGCGATGGCCGATGCCAACCTCAAGCAGGGCGCGGCCGAGGCCAAGGTGCTGGCCGAGCAGCTGGCTGCGCGTGCGCAGGGCGAGGAGCAGATGGGCCGCGCCAAGGCCGCGGCGACCGAATCGCTGGGCCTGGCGGAAGCCAGCGTCATCGAGAAGAAGCTCTTCGCCGAGGCGGAGGGCCTGACGAAGAAGTTCGGTGCGATCGATGCGCTCAGCGACACCGCGCGCGGCCACGAGGAGTTCCGCATGACGCTCGACACCAGCCTCAAGCAGGCGCTGGCGGCGTTCGAGGCCGGCAAGGAAGTGTCGAAGGAGAATGCCGAGGTCATCGCCACCGCCCTGCGCAATGCCGACATCGACCTGATCGGCGGCGACGGCGGCATGTTCGAGAACGTGGTCAGGGCGGTCTCGCTGGGCCGCTCCATCGAGGGCCTGACCGAGAAGAGCCCGATCCTCCAGGATCTGCTGCAGCGCTATCTCGGTGTTTCGGGCTCGGCACTGCCGGCAGCGGCCGGCGGCATCACGCCGGCGTCTCGCGTCGTCGAGGGCGATCCTGCCTGAACCCGCATGCGGCCCAGGTCGCCATCTCGAACGCAGGACGTCGCCGTGAGCGCGCGTCCGCGCCAGCCCGGATCGTGAGCCGATGACCGAACAGACCCAGGACGCCGCGACGGCGTCCCCCGAAGACGCCCGAATCGATCAGGCCGTCGCCCGCGGCGGTGCCTACGAGGTACTGCGCCGGCGCCTGCTGGAACAGGGCACGCGCCTGCGCGCGCTCGCCGAGTCGCTCAACACACGGCGCCTCGCCGAGTTCGGCAACAGCCGCATGGAAGTCATCGGGCGTTTCCGCATTCGCACCGAGAACAACTGTGTCGGCCGCGACATCGTCCAGATTCCAGGCGACCAGGTGCTGTTCGGCTACAACGTCTACATCGGACTCAAGAGCCAGACGCGGATCGAGGATGTGTTCGGCCTCTACCGTCTGGTCGAGGCCGACGGCGGCTACGACGTGGTGCCGGTGGACCATGCCGGCACGTTCCTCGCCCAGCCCGGCTTCGTCCACGATTTCACCGAGCTCTACGCCTACTACAAGCACGCACGTCTGCTGCAGCTGATCGTCCGTGAGAGCCGCCTGCTGGCGACGTTCCAGATCGGCGAGCGCAGCACCGACGTGCGCGTGTTCCGCTGGTCGATCGCCAACACCGGTGAGCTGAGCTATCTCGACTCCCGCGGCGAGCGCGACATCGCGCTGCCCCCGCCGTTCGATTTCGAATGGACGCGCGCCACCCGCGAGCTCGCGGTCGACGGCCGGCATCCGCATCTCAACATCCTCGACACGCTGTTCGTCGACACCACCGGCGGCGATCTCACCGTCAAGGTCGAGAACAACACCGAAACCGGCGCCGGGATCTTCGACGAGCCGGTCGAGGACCGCACCCAGTCGATCGACGATGCCACCTTCGATTTCGCGCGCGTCGGCACGCTCATCCTGCTGAAGGTCCTGCCGTATCGCGAACAGCACTGGCGCGGGCTGATCTACAACACGATCACCGGCAGGATCGTCCGCAACGACGCCATCGTGCAGGCCTGCGTCCAGTTGCCCGAAGACCACGGCATCATCTTCCCCGGTGGCTACTACCTGCAGAACGGCGACCATCGTGCCTTCGATGCGCAGATGGACGGCATGCAGTTCAAGCGCGCCATCCGCTCGCCCAACGGCGAGGACGTGATGTACGTGTTCTACGACCGGGCAGCGGGGCGATCGGCGCTGTTCGTCTACAACACCATCCAGCGCGCGCTGCAGAACCCGGTGTTCGGGCACGGCTACGCGCTGCTGCACGACGGGCGCATGGTGCTGTTCCACGCCGAGGGCGACGCGCCGACCCGCGTGCATCCGATGCAGGTGTGGCAGACACCGTTCACCAGCGACGAGTTCGCGGCGCAGGCCCCGGTGGGCAGCGGATTCATGGGCCGCATCGGCAATCCCGAGCTGGTGCGCGGCATTTCCAACCTGCTCGATCTTGCGCGCACGATCGACGGGCGCGATGTGTCGCTGCAGCGCTACCAGCTGCTGGTGCACGACACCCGTCGCCTGTTCGACGCCCATCACTGGCTGGACGACGTCGACAGCGGGGGCGCGGGCGCGCTGCTGCACGAGATCGCCGCGACCGGCGAGTCGGTACTGGACGAGTACGAGAAGGTCGAAGGCATCCGTCGCCAGTCCGATGCGGCGATGCGCGAGGCCGAGACGGCGCATCGCACCCTGTTGGGCCGGCTGCAGCCGGAAAGCTGGAACCGCATCGAGGAGTTCGTCGAGGCGCTCAACGAGATCTCGAAGCAGCGCGGTCATCTGCTGACGATCCGCGAGCTGCGCTACGTGGACACCGACGCCATCGATGCGATGGGCGAGGCGCTGCAGGCTGCGCAGGACAGCGTCGGCGCGGCGACGGGCGCCTTTCTCGCCGGCGAACGTGCCCTGAAGCCGGTGTCCGAGCGCCTGCAGGCGCTGGACACCGAGGCCCAGGCCGCGACCACCGCGAAGACGCTGGCCGCGTCCATCGCCGAGATGCAGGCGCTGTCCGGCAACCTGGACATGCTGTCGGAACTGATGGCGACGCTGAAGGTCGACGATGCCACCGAGCGCACGCGCGTCGTCGATGCGATCTCCGGTCTCTACGCGCGGCTCAACCAGACCCGTGCGCGCGCCGACCAGCGTCGTCGCACGCTCGGCTCGGCCGAAGCCGTGGCGCAGTTCGGCGCGCAGTTCGCGCTGTTCGGCCAGGCGATCGCCGGTGCATTGGCATTGGCGACCGATCCCGAGCGCGCGGACGAGCAGCTGTCGCGGTTGATGGTCCAGCTCGAGGAGATCGAAGGCCAGTTCGGAGAACACGAGCAGTTTCTCGGCGACATCCTCGCCAAGCGCGAGGAACTGCTCGAGACCTTCGAGGCGCACAAGCAGGCCTTGCTCGACGCGCGCCAGCGCAAGGCGCAGGCGGTGTTCGACGCTGCGGCGCGCATCCTCGACGGCCTGCCGCGGCGCACCGAGCGCTTCGAGACCGCCGACGAGCTCAATGCCTTCTTTGCCGGCGACGCACTGATCCTCAAGCTGCGCGAACTCGCCACCCGACTGCGCGACTACCGCGATACGGTCAAGGCCGACGATGTCGAGGCGCGCCTGAAGGACGTGCGCGACCAGTCCGTGCGCAGCCTGCGTGACCGCAGCGATCTGTTCGAGGGCAGCGGCCAGGTGATCCGGCTCGGGCCGCGGCACCGCTTCAGCGTCAACACCCAGCCGCTGGATCTGACGATCCTGCCGCGCGGTGACAGCCTGTACATCCATCTGACCGGCACCGACTTCTACGCGCCGATCGATGATCCCGAACTCGAAGCGTTGCGCCCCTACTGGCAGGTGACGCTGGATTCCGAATCACCGGACATCGCCCGCGCCGAATACCTCGCCGGACTCGTGCTGCAGGCTGCGATCGAGGGGCGCGAAGGTCTCGATCTCGACGCGCTGCGGCGCGCATGCTCCGAACCCGACGCGCTGGAGCGAAGCGTCCGCGCGTTCGCCGCGCCGCGCTACCGCGAAGGCTACGAGAAGGGCATCCACGACCATGACGCGGCGCGGATCCTGCGCGCGTTGCTGCCGCTGCATGCCAAGGCCGGCCCGCTCTCGAAACCCCCTGCGGCGCGTGCGCTGGCACTGGCGTTCTGGGCGTTCGGCCGAGACGGAACCGCCGCCGAGCGGTGGCCCGAGCGCAGCGCGGGGGCACGTGCGATCCGCCAGCTGTTCGGCTCCGATGCCGGGGTGGATGCGTTACGGACCGAGATCGCCGACGCACTGTTGGCGTTCGTCACGGCGCAGGGCCTGCCGTTCGATACGGCGCTTGCGCCCGTCGCAGCCGATTACCTGTTGGAGGAGCTGCGCGAAGGCGCGCCGACGTTCGGCATCAGTCATTACGCGCGTGATCTGCGCGACGCACTGCGCAAGGCGCTGGACAGCGCCGGCCTGACCGCCGAGGTCGAGCAGGCGCTGGCCGACGCCGACACCCGGCTGGCGCAGCGCTGGTCGCTGGCCGCGCAGTGGCTGGGTGCGCTAGGTGCGAGCGAGACGCATGCCGCGCTCGCCGGTTACGTGCCCGAGGCCATCGTGCTGCTGCTCGCCGCCGACACGCTGCCGCACGCGGTGCGCGAGGTCACGCTGATCACCGATGTCGATGGTCTGCTCGGCGAGCACCCGCGCGTGCACGAAGGGCGCCTGCGCCTGTCGCTCGACGGTTTCCTGCAGCGCTTCGACGACCATCGCCTGCATTTCGTGCCGGCCTTCCACCGCTACCAGGCGGTGCGCCAGCGCATTGCCGCGCGCGAACGCGACGCACTGCGTCTGTCGGAGTTCAAGGCGCGGCCGCTGACCTCGTTCGTGCGCAACAAGCTGATCAACGAGGTCTATCTGCCGCTGATCGGCGACAACCTCGCCAAGCAGATGGGCACGGTCGGCGAGAACAAGCGCAGCGATCTGATGGGTCTGCTGATGCTGATCAGTCCGCCGGGGTACGGCAAGACGACGCTGATGGAATACGTCGCCAGCCGCCTGGGTCTCGTCTTCATGAAGATCAACGGCCCGGCGCTCGGTCACGAGGTGCGTTCGATCGATCCGGCGCAGGCGCCCGACGCGACATCGCGCCAGGAGCTGGAAAAGCTGAATCTCGCACTGGAGATGGGCAGCAATACCATGCTGTACGTCGACGACATCCAGCACACACATCCCGAGTTCCTGCAGAAGTTCATCTCGCTGTGCGACGGCACACGACGGATCGAGGGCGTGTGGCAGGGCCGCACGAAGACCTACGACATGCGCGGCAAGAAGTTCTGTGTGGTCATGGCCGGCAATCCGTATACCGAGTCCGGCGAAGTGTTCAAGATTCCGGACATGCTCGCCAACCGCGCCGACATCTACAACCTCGGTGACGTGCTCGGTGGCATGGAGGATGCGTTCAAGCTCAGCTACATCGAGAACAGCCTGACCTCCAATCCGGTGCTGGCGCCGCTGGCGACGCGGGACATGGCGGATCTCTACCTGCTGGCCGATCGCGCCGCGGGCAAGGAGGTCTCGACCAACGATCTCTCGCACGCCTACAGCGGCGCCGAGGTCAACGAACTCACCGCCACGCTGCAGCGCCTGCTGCAGGTCAGCGAGATCGTCTATCGCGTCAACCAGCAGTACATCGCCAGCGCCGCGCAGGCCGACCGCTACCGCACCGAGCCGGCGTTCCGCCTGCAGGGCAGCTACCGCAACATGAACAAGCTGGCCGAGAAGATCTCGCCGGTGATGAATGCCGCCGAGCTCGAACAACTGCTCGACGACCACTACATGGGCGAGTCGCAACTGCTGACCACGGGCGCCGAGGAAAACCTGCTCAAGCTGGCGGAGCTGCGCGGCACGCTCGACGAGACCGCCGCTGCGCGCTGGGCGCAGATCAAGCGCGACTTCATGCGCGACAAGGCGATGGGGGGCGAAGACGCCGACACCGGCGCGCGCGTGGTCGCGCAGCTGGCCGACATCGCGGCCGGCCTGCAGTCGATGGGGCAGGGCAGCGAGACGCCGGCGAGTGCTGCGCCCTGGGACCAACTGCTCGCCGCGCTGCACGATTTGCGCGCACCCGCTGCACCCTTGCCTGTGGAGGCCTCGCCCAAGGCCGGGCCCGACGCCACGGCGAAGGCGGTCGCGGGCGAACTGCAGACGGTGTTGCGCGAAACTGCGGAGCCGCTGCTCGCGCAGCTCGGCCAATCGGTCGCAGGGCAGGCCGCACTCAATGCCGCGCTCGCGGAGCTGGCGCAATGGCTGCGCACACGCGGCGCAACGCTCGACAGCAGTACGCCGGCGCGTCGCCGTGAACGCACGCCGGCCGAGCGTCGTCTCGATGCCGCGCTCGACCGTCTCGGCGCGGCCGAACCTCGCCCGGGAACGCCGGACTGATGGCGAGCGGCGACGCCACCGTCGATGCGGTGCCCGGCGACGCAGCCGGTATCGCCGCCTATGGCGACGCGCTCATTGACGCGCTGGCCGCCGTCGACGTCGCGGACACGCTCGATGCCGCAGCGGCTGCTGCGCTCGTCGCGCGGCTGCGCGACCTGCACAGCGCGATGCGCGCGGTCCTGCCGGCGCGTGCACGACCGCGCGCCGGCCTGTTCGCACGCCTGACAGGCCGCGACGTCGTCGACCAGCATGAGGCCGAGACGCTCGCTGCGCGCCTGGGCGTGCTGCTGATCGAGGCCGATCGGGCCGCTGCGGATCTGCGCGCGGATCTCGCCGCGCATCGCGCGCGTATCGCGGCGTCGGCCGCTGCGCTCGATCGCCTGGATCAGGCGGTGACCGCCTTGCGCGCCGGCGACGCCGATACCTTTGTCCACCGTGATCTGCGCCTCCGGCGCGCGCAGCATCTGGAGACCGTACGCGCCACCTACGCGTTGTCGTCCCGCCAGCTGCAGCTGATCGCCGAGCAGCACGACGCCGTTCTCGCGCATTACCGCAACATCCGCGACGTGTTGCTGCCGCTGTGGCGACAACGCGCTGTCGGCGGGCTGACCGCACAGGGCGCGGCGCACGCGGTCACCGCCGCTGACATCGAAGCCGACGTGGCCCATGAACTCGACGCCATGACCGCTACACTCGCCCGACGCGCGCCCGATCGCGCCGACCGGCCCCAGGAGACCGACGCATGACACAGGACACCGCCTATCCCACGCCCCTGCCGTCGGCAACGCCGGTGACCGACGATGCCGCGTTGCAGTCACTGGGCCTGGTGCCCGCCGATCGCGCCGACATCGAGGTCGTCGGCCGCAGTCTCGCGGACATCACGCCCGGCAACCTGCACGTCTTCGGCCGTGACGCCGCGAGCAAGACCGCCGCGTTCTCCAGCCAGCTGCTCGACCAGGTGCGCAACAGCGATCTCGACGCGACCGGCGAGAAGCTGGGCGAAGTCGTGCGCATCGCGCGTTCGCTCGATCTCGGCAGTTTCGCCGGACGCTCCAAGGTGCCCCTGCTCGGTCGCCTGATCGATCGCATGCGTGCCGGTCGCGATGAGCTGGTGCAGAAGTTCAGCAACACCAATCAGCAGATCGAGCGCCTGATGGGCGATGTCGGGCGCCAGCAGGACCTGCTGACGCGCCGGATCACCGATTTCGACCGGATGCACGACATCGTGGTCGAAGAGCGGCGTGCGCTTGGCGTGCACGTGGTCGCCGGGCGCGAACGTCTGGCCTCGCTGGCCGCCGAACAGGCGACGCTGGCCGGTGCCGAGGATCCGCAGTCGCGCACCCGGCGCGCGGACATCGAAAATGCGATCCGCCTGCTCGACAAGCGCGTCGGCGATCTGCTGGTCATGCAGCACGCCGCCGACCAGTCGCTGCCGATGATCCGGCTCATCCAGGCCAATGCGATCCAGCTCGTGGAGAAGTTCAACACCGTCCGCAACATCACGATTCCGTCGTGGAAGCGGCAGTTCGCGATCCAGCTGTCGCTGGGCGAGCAGAAGAACGCGGTGGAGCTTTCGAACGCGATCGACGACGCGACCAACGAACTGATGCGCAGCAATGCCGACCTGCTGCGTCAGACCTCGGTCGAGACCGCGAAGGCCAACCAGCGCGCGGTCATCGACATCGCCACGCTGCGCCATGTGCACGAGCAGCTGATCCAGACCGTCGAGGAAGTGCGCAGCATCCACCGTGACGGCATGCAGCAGCGCCGCGAGGCGGAAGGCGAACTCGCCCGCCTGCGCGACGACGTGCAGAAGCGGCTGGCGGCGCCGACGGAAGGCGCCTGAACCCGGCCACGAACCGAAGCGTCGGGTCCAGCGCTCCTACGGAAGAGCTGCAGTCAGCGCGCGCTGTAGGCGTGCACCTCGTCGACCAGCACGCCGACATGGTCGGGGTTCATGTCCGGCGACATGCCATGGCCGAGGTTGAAGACGTGGCCGTCGCGCGAGCCGCTGTTGCCGTCGCGGTAGCTGTCGAGCGCATGGCGGACCTGGGCGCGGATCGCGTCGGGTGAGCCGTAGAGCGTGGTCGGATCGAGATTGCCCTGCAGCGCGACACGGCCTTGCGTGCGGCGCGCGGCGTCGCCGAGTTCGATCAGCCAGTCGACGCCGACGCCTTCAGCGCCGGAGCGAGAGAGCTCGTCGAGGTACGCCGCGTTGCCCTTGCCGAACAGGATCAGCGGTGTGCGGTCCGCGCCTTCACCGCGCTGCAGTTCCTGCGCGATGCGGGTCAGGTACGGCAGCGAGAATTCGCGGTACATCGCCGGGCTCAGCACGCCGCCCCAGGTGTCGAACACCTGCAGCGCCTGCGCGCCGGCGGCGCGCTGCGCGGCCAGATATGCGATCACCGCATCGGTGTTGACCGACAGCAGCGCGTGCAGCGCCTTCGGGTCGTTGAGCGCCATCGCCTTGATGCGCGCGAAATCCTTGCTGCCGCCGCCTTCGACCATGTAGCAGGCCAGCGTCCACGGGCTGCCGGAGAAGCCGATCAGCGGCACGCGGCCGTCGAGCTCGCGGCGGATCACCCGCACCGCGTCCATGACGTAGCGCAGCTCGCCTTCCATGTCCGGCACGCCGAGCTTCGCGATGCTCGCGGCATCACGCACCGGATGGCGGAACTTCGGGCCTTCGCCTTCGACGAAATACAGCTCCAGGCCCATCGCATCGGGGATGGTCAGGATGTCGGAGAACAGGATCGCGGCGTCGAGATCGAAGCGCGCGAGCGGCTGCAAGGTGACTTCGCAGGCGAGATCGGGATTCTTCGCCATCGCCAGGAAACTGCCCGCCTGTGTGCGCGTGGCGCGGTACTCCGGCAGATAGCGGCCGGCCTGGCGCATCAGCCAGACGGGGGTACGGTCGACGGGTTCGCGGCGGAGGGCGCGGAGAAAACGGTCGTTCTTGAGGACGGCGGACATCTGGACTGGAATTCCTGGTGAAGGGGCGTGCGCTCAGGCCGGCGCGTCGCTGCCGCGGGCGAACATCAGCTGGAAACCGCGCTTGAGCTGCGCATCGCGCGCGGCCTCGAGCGCCTTGAGCGCACTGGGCTGGTCGAGAAACTGGTCGCGCCGCAGCGTGCTGCGACCGCCGACCTGGCCGCTTTCGCGCAGCAGGGTCCAGCCGCCCAGCAGATCGGGCTGCAGGGTCAGTTGCACGAAGCGCGGGGATTCGTGGCCGTCGGGACGTTGCTGCAGGAACAGGCGCATGGCGGTCGATTGTACGGCCGGCCCGGTCACGGCGCCGCACGTACCATCGGGGTCCGTTTCCGGCTACGGCGTCGACGATGCGCATGCTCGATTTCAGTTCGCTCGGCACCACCGCCTCGACCCTGCTCGGGCTGGTGGTGTTCACGCTGATCGCGGTCGGCATCCGCCTGGTGTTCATGCAGAGGATGCAGCGCCGGCGCGAACGCGAGAACCGGCAGATCAACGAGCGGCTGAAGACCCTGATCGCCGCGTACAAGACGCTCGGTGGCTCGTTCACCGGCGAGCTGGAGGTCGATCCGCGCCATCTGCGCGAGCTGCGTCGCCTGGCGGAGGCATGGCGCGCGGCAGGCGATCCGGACGGCCCCGCGCCGGACACCGCGTTCGACTCCGACGCCGCGGTTCGACGCCGACGGGTGCGCGATGCGGTCGAGGCCGCGCTGTCCGATGTGATCCTGCTCGGCACCGAAGACCAGGTGCGGCTCGCCGCCGAGGCCGCCGGTGACATGGTCGCGGGCCGCCCGGTGCGGATGTCGGCGCTGGTGGTGTCGCTGCGCAACTTCATCCGTCAGGCGCTGGATCTCGATCCGGTGCCTGCCGATCTCGCCGTGCCCGATCAGGGGCCGGTGCGCGGCGATACGGGCGCCAGGAAGGCCGGCGCCCAGGGCGGGCGCGGTGGTGGCGGTGGCGGCATGGGCGGTGGAGCAGGTGGCGGAGCGGGGATGGACGCAGGTCGCCGCGACGCCGCCGATACGCCCTGATCGTCAGCGTCCCAGCACGTCCAGCACGGCGGCTTCGGGCACCCCCGCCAGCACGCGCGCGCGGCCGATGCCGTCCCAGACGATGAAGCGCAGGCCGTCGGCCTGTGCCTTTTTGTCCAGGCGCATGTGCGCCAGCAGCCGGTCGGGGTCGAGACCCGACGGCAGTGCGACCGGCAGGCCGAGGCGCTGGAGCAGCGCGCGCAGACGCGCCGTATCGGCCGCCGGCGCCAGCCCCAGCACCTCCGACAGCTGCGCCGCCAGTACCATGCCGACCGCGACCGCTTCGCCGTGGTTGAGGCCGTCGTAACCCTGCTCGGTCTCGATGGCATGGCCGAAGGTGTGGCCGAGATTGAGCAGCGCGCGTTCGCCGTGCTCGAACGGGTCGCGCGCGACGATCGCCGCCTTGTGCGCGCAGCTGCGTGCGATGGCTTCGGCAAGGGCCGCGTCGTCCATCGCCAGCAATGCGTCGGCGTGGTCGTCGAGCCAGTCGAGGAAGTCCGCATCGCCCAGTGCGCCGTACTTGACCACTTCGGCCAGACCGGCGCGCAGTTCGCGCGGGGGCAGCGTGCGCAGCGCGGCGGTGTCGGCGATCACAGCGCGCGGCGGATGGAAGGCGCCGACGAGATTCTTGCCCTGGGGCAGATCGACCGCGGTCTTGCCGCCGACGGACGAATCCACCATCGCCAGCAGCGTGGTCGGCAGCTGCACGCAATCGATGCCGCGCATCCAGCACGCCGCGGCGAAGCCGGCGAGATCGCCGATCACGCCGCCGCCGAGCGCGAACAGCGTCGCGTCGCGGCGCATGCGCGCCTCGGCGAGCGCGGTGGTGACCTCGGCGAAATGCGCCAGCGTCTTCGCCGCCTCGCCGGCCGGCAACACGTGGCGGTGCACTTGCGCCTCCGGGCGCGCGGCCTGGAGCGCGGCGGCGACGCGGTCCGCGTACAGGGGGGCGACGTTGCGGTCGCTGACCAGCATCACGTCGCGACCGCGCAGGCTGCGCGCCAGCAGCGCGCCGTCGCCGAGCAGATCGGCACCGATGTGGATGGTGTAGGGCGCGTCGCCGGCAACGGCGACCTCGTGGGAGCGGGCGGTCATGACGGACATCCGGACAGGGTGGGGCGCGTGCGTGGCGGAACCGGCAACGCGCCGGAGTGGAATCGGCATGCCGTCATTCGACGGCCGCAGCGGGCGCGGCGGCCGGGGATGGCTGCCAGTGCGCCTGAACCAGGCGACCCAGTTGCACCACTGCCTCGCCGCAGGCATGCAGGCCGGTCTCGAAGCGCACGTGCGCGGCAGCGGCGTAGAGCGCGGCGCGTTCGTTCGCGAGGCGCTCGAGCACCGCGCGGCGATCGCCGCGGGCGAGCAGCGGGCGGGTGCGGTCGCGGGCCAGACGCGCCAGCTGGGTGTCGACGTCGGCATGCATGTGCACCACGAAGCCGCGCGCGCGCATCAGGTCGCGGTTGCCGGCATCGAGCACCGCGCCGCCACCGGTGGCGACCAGTTGCCGTTCGCCGCCCAGAATCTCCGCGAGCGTCGCGCACTCGCGGGCGCGGAAGCCGGCTTCTCCCTCGCATTCGAAAATGGTGGCGATCGTGGCACCGGTGCGCACTTCGATCTCGTGATCGACGTCGACGAACACCAGCCCGAAACGGCGCGCGACGCGGCGGCCGATCGAGGATTTGCCGGCGCCCATCGGACCGACGAGCACGAGGTTGGGGGCGGACTGCATGAGGCGAATCCTAGCAGCGGGGCGCAGGTGGGCGGTCCGCGCGCGCGGCGGATGTCCGCGTTGCCGTGGTATCCGCGTGATCTGGAGACAGCCCGTTCTGGACACTGCCGATGAGGACCCGTTCCGTTTCGATTCGAGCGGCCGTGGTGATCGCGCTGCTGCTGGGCGCCGCGTTCGCAGCCGCCGTGCCGTTGACCCACCTGCGTGACTTCGAGGCCCTGCATGGCCGCTATGCCCCGGGCGGCGACTGCCGCCGGCAACCGCAGATCGTCGTGGATGCGGCGGGCATCGCCTTCACCGGAGGACCGTCCCTGCCCAGGGCCGACCGCCCCGACTACGCCGCCACGTTCATGGGCCCGGCCTACACCGGCATCGCGCTGACGTTCTTTCCGTATGCGGACGAACCCCGGCCTTTGCTACTCACCTTCAATGCCGATGAGACGCCGGGCCGGCTGACGGTACAGAGCGAGGATTTCGACTACCCGGGTGGCCCGCCATTGCCCGCGCGCTATCGGCCCTGGGTCGCGGCCTCGCCGTATGCGAAATGCGGCTGAGCATTCGCTGGGTGGAGACGCGCGTGCCCGGTGTTCGACGCGTGGCGCACCGGGGCGGTCCAGACGCGGCGGTGCGGGAGCAGGCACGATGCCGCGATCGGCTGTCCGGGTCGGACGTCGCAACGCCCGGATGTCTCACCCGGCTGGACAAGAATCGGCGGATCGACCGCGCCAGGATGGGCTCTCGCGATCTCAGCCGGCCACGACGCGCCGCTGCGCATCCAGGGGCAGCACCAAGTCCGCGCGATCCGGAAGCGTGCGCAGGGCCTGACGGCTGATCCGCTCGTAATGCTGGACGAAGCGCGCGATGCCGGCCGCGTCCATGCCGGGGCGTCCCGGTGCGGCGGCCTGCAGTGCCTGTTCCTGCTGCAGCCGCCAGTCGAACACGACATCGAAGCCTGGCGGCTGCAGGAACAGCAGCCGGTCCATCGCGCCCCACAACGCCGGGTAATCGCGGGCGAGCGCGGCGTTGCACCAGCGGCGCCACGTGCCGGCCGCATCCTCGTCGCGCTCCAGCGCGTTGACCGGCTCGACCAGTTGCGCTGCCGGCTCGGGCGGCGTGCCGACGCACCAGCCCTCGAACACCAGCAACTCCAGCCCATCGGCGGTCGGCCAGTCGCGCTCGGGCAGGCGGCGGTCGCCGAGCTTGTCGAAGCGCGGCAGACGCACCGGCGTACCGGCGCGCACGGCCTCCAGGATCGCCACGCCCAGTGCCACCTCGTGCGTGCCCGGCGGCCCGCGCGTCGCCAGCAGCGGGTGTACCTCACGGGCGAGACGTGCGCGGGCGTCGTGGTCGAGATAGATGTCGTCGAGCGACAACACGCCGGCGCGCAGGCCGCGTGCATCGGCGGCGGCCACGAGTTGTGTGGCCAGCGTGGATTTGCCGGTGCCCTGCAGGCCGCTGATGCCCAGCACGCGCACATCGTGGGCGCCGGCGTCGTCGAGGACGCGTGCGACCAGGGGATCAGGCCAGCGGGCGTCGGAAGCTGACGTCGTCATGGCCGCACCTTAGCGGGCGCCGTGCGATGTTGCAGCGCCGTTCGACATCCCCGCGCGCCGGCGCGATCATTCGGCCATGACCAACGCCAGCCCCGCCCTGCTGTCCGAAGCCCTCGGCACGTTCGCCACCCTGTTCGAAGAAGCCCTGGCGGCCGGTGAGCCCGACCGCACCGCGATGACCGTCGCCACCGCCGCGCTCGATGGCCGCCCCTCGGCACGCACCGTGCTGCTCAAGGCCTGGGACGCGCGCGGCTTCGTCTTCTACACCCACCTCGACGGCCGCAAGGGGCGTGAGCTGCAGGAAAACCCGCATGCGGCGCTGCTGTTCCACTGGCCGCGCGTGCGTCAGGGCGTGCAGGTGCGGATCGAAGGGCCGGTGGTGATCGTCGGTGACGAGGAGGCCGACGCCTACTTCGCCTCGCGTCCGCGCGGCAGCCAGCTCGGCGCCTGGGCCTCGAAGCAGTCCGAGCCGCTGGACGCACGCGCGACCTTCGAGCAGCGACTGGCGGACGCGGAGGCCGAGTTCGAAGGCCGCGACGTGCCCCGGCCGCCGCGCTGGTCGGGCCTGCGCGTGCGTCCGGACCGCATGGAATTCTGGTACGGCGCCGACTTCCGCCTGCACGAGCGCTGGCTCTACGAATGCGACATGGCCGGCGACTGCAGGAAGCGGATGTTGTATCCGTGACCGGCGGGGATTCGGGAATCGGGAATCGGGATTCGGAGAAGGTCGAGCGCGCGCGCGCGTTCGAATCCCGACCCCCGAATTCCGAATCCCGTCGGCCCACCGGGCCGAGCCGCATCGTCTGCCTGACCGAAGAGCCGACCGAAGTGCTGTACGCGCTTGGCGAGCAGGACCGCATCGTCGGCATCAGCGGCTTCACTGTGCGGCCGCCGCAGGCGCGCAAGGACAAGCCCAAGGTCAGCGCGTTCACCAGCGCGAAGATCGACGAGATCCTGAAGCTCGAACCGGATTTCGTCGTCGGGTTTTCCGACATCCAGGCCGACATCGCCGCCGAACTGGTGCGCCGCGGTGTCGAGGTGTGGATCAGCAACCATCGCAGCGTCGACGGCATCGTCGACTACGTGCGCCGGCTGGGCGCGCTGGTCGGCTGCGCGGCGCGCGCCGACGCCTATGCCGACAAACTGCGCCGCGGACTGGATGAGATCGAGGCGCAAAGCGCCCGTCTGCCACTGCGGCCACGCGTCTATTTCGAGGAATGGGACGAACCCATCATCACCGGCATCCGCTGGGTGGCCGAACTGGTCCGCATCGCCGGTGGTGACGACGTGTTTCCGGAGCTGTCGGCCGAGCCGCTGGCCAAGGCGCGGATTCTCGCCAACGGCGATCCGGTGATCGAACGCGCGCCGGACATCATTCTCGGTTCCTGGTGCGGCAAGAAGTTCCGCCCCGAGCGCGTGGCCGCGCGCCCGGGCTGGGAGGCGATTCCCGCGGTACGCGACGGCGAGCTGCACGAGATCAAGTCGCCCTTGATCCTGCAGCCGGGACCGGCGGCGTTGACCGATGGCGTGCGGCAGATCGCCGACATCGTGCAGGCCTGGGCGTACCGCCGCCGCTGACCCGGTCGCGGAACGCTGGGTTGCACCGCCGGATCGTGCGCGCGGTCGGGGCGCGGGCCTAGCATGGCGGCCTCTCCGTCACCGGGTCCTCCGTCCATGCAGCGCATCGCCCTGATCGGCATCACCGGCCGCGCCGGCTCACGTATCGCCAGTGAACTGCTGGCGCGGGGTCACCGGGTGACCGGCATCGCGCGGGACACCAGCAGCGTTCCGCCCCGCGACGGCTTGACCACCGTTTCGGCCGATGCGACGCGCCGCGAGGTGATCGCGCCGCTGCTTGCAGGCCACGATGTCGTCGTCAGCGCGGCACGCTTCGACGGTGGACCGGACGCCGACACGCTGCTCGCCGCGGTACGTCAGGCCGGCGTGCCGCGCCTGCTGGTCGTGGGCGGCGCCGGCAGTCTCGAGGTGGCGCCGGGCGTCGCCCTGATCGACACACCCGGGTTTCCCGACGCCTACAGGGCCGAGGCCGGCGCGGGCCGCGCGTTTCTCGACGCGCTGCGCGGTTGCGAGGACGTGAACTGGACCTTCGTGTCGCCCGGCGCGGTGTTCGAACCCGGTGCCCGCACCGGCGCGTTCCGCATCGGCGGCGATGCGCTCCTGGTCGATGTCGCAGGCAACAGCGCCGTGTCGATGGATGACTATGCGATCGCGTTCGTCGACGAGATCGAGCGGCCGCGCCACCGCCGGGCGCGCTTCAGCGTCGCGTACTGAACAACGGCACGCGCAACGCACCGCGCGGCGCGACTCGCCGCAACGGCGTCGCGGCAAGCTCGCTCAGTCGCCGGTGCACGCCCGTCACACAGCGGCGGGCGGTGGTCGCCAACGCAACAGGCGGGTATCCAGCAGCGCGCCGATCACCTCGCGCGCGCGTGCATCGCGGGGTCCGCGGGCGTCGTGCCCCTTGCCCTTGTCGTGATTGCAGCGCGCACAGGCCAGTGCGAGGTTGCGCGGATCGTCGGCATCGTCGCCCACGCGGGCAGTCAGCGCGGCGGCCGCGTGCCGGCCGAACCAGGCCTGCGGGACGACGTGTTCCAGCGTCGTGTGGCCGAGCGGCTCGCCGTCGTCGCGCAACTGCAGCGTGCGGCGGCAATGCAGGCAGCGGGTGGACCAGATGTCGCCGTCGAGGACGGCGAGGGCATCGGTCAGCGCCGCGAGCCGCAGGCGCCGTCGCAGTGCGGCGCGCATCGCTCAGACCGTGCCCGATTCAGGCCGTGAGGACGAGGGCGCGGCGTGCGACGCGTGGAGCGCGCAATGCCGATCAACGGCCGGACGCGCTCCGATGCCTGCGTGCACGCTTGCCGGGAAACGCCGCGGCACCCTGGACACGGCTCAGGCCTTCAGCACGCCCAGCTCGCGGCCGATGCGGGTGAAGGCGTCGATCGCGCGGTCCAGGTGCGCACGCGTATGCGCGGCGCTGATCTGGGTGCGGATACGCGCCTGGTCCTTCGGCACCACCGGGAAGAAGAAGCCGATCGCGTAGATCCCTTCCTCGAGCAACCGCTCGGCGAAACGCTGCGCGAGCTTGGCGTCGTAGAGCATCACCGGGCTGATCGGGTGCGTGCCCGGGCGCAGGTCGAAGCCGGCCGCGGTCATCTTCTCGCGGAAGTAGCGCGTGTTCTCGACCAGCTGCGAGCGCAGGTCGCCGGCGGCATCGAGCATCTCGAAGGCCTTGATGCCGGCGGCCACCACGTGCGGCGGCAGCGAGTTCGAGAACAGGTAGGGTCGCGAGCGCTGGCGCAGCAGTTCGATGACCTCGCGCCTGGCCGTGGTGAAGCCGCCGAGCGCGCCGCCCATCGCCTTGCCCAGGGTGCCGGTGATGATGTCGATCTTCTCCAGCACGCCGTTCACTTCCGCCGAGCCGCGGCCGGTGTCGCCGAGGAAGCCGGTCGCGTGGCATTCGTCGATGTGCACCAGGGCGTCGTACTTCGCCGCGAGTGCGGTGATCGCGTCGAGCGGCGCGATGGTGCCGTCCATCGAGAACACGCCGTCGGTGGTGATCAGGATCGTCTGCGCGCCGTCGGCGCGCGCCTGCTTCAGCTGCGCCTCGAGATCCGCCATGTCGCAGTTGGCATAGCGGTAGCGCCTGGCCTTGCACAGGCGCACGCCATCGATGATCGAGGCATGGTTGAGCGCGTCGCTAATGATCGCGTCGTCCTCGCCCAGCAGCGGCTCGAACAGGCCGCCGTTGGCGTCGAAACACGCGGCGTAGAGGATCGTGTCGTCCTTGCCGAAGAATTCCGCGATGGTTTTTTCCAGCTGCTTGTGCAGGTCCTGCGTGCCACAGATGAAGCGCACCGAGGCCATGCCGAAGCCGTGCGTATCCAGCGCATTCTTGGCCGCGGCGATGATGTCCGGATGGTCGGCCAGGCCCAAGTAGTTGTTGGCACAGAAGTTCAGCACCGTGCGGCCGTCTTCAAGGGTGATCTCGGCGGACTGCGGACCGGTGATGATGCGCTCGGATTTGAACAACCCCGCGTCGCGGATCTCGTCGAGGGTGTCGGCGTAGCGCTGGGTGTTGGACATGGTCAGGAGGCCTTCGGGAACGGACCCCGGATTCTACGTGTCGCCTTCAACGTTTGCCGCGACCCCGCTGCACCACCTGGTTTTGCAGCCAGGTATCCCACAGCGACTGGAGCGCAGTGAGATCGTTCGGCAAGCCGTGTCGCTCGCCGTTCGAAGCAAGCCACTGGTTGAACGTGGCGCCGCCCGCAATTGCGCTACTGATCGGGACAAGAATGCGCGGGTCTCCGCTGGTCTCCGTCAGGAACAGGGCAAGCAACAGCGATTGCCCGTAGAAGCTGTCGAGACCCGGAAACCCGGCGCCCGTAGTGACCGTCATCTGTACGCCCGAGTCGGACTTGGGACCACGGGCGAGCGCGCGGCTCAGCGCGGCCGAGCGTACAGGATGTTCGGCCTGGAGGAAGTCGATCAGAGCCGGGATGGTGCGCGGTCGCTGCTTGGCGGCGTCGATGAACGAGGCAAGGTGGCGCGCCTGAGCCTCGGGCGGTTCCATGAGGATCGCTGCCGCCTCATCCAGCCAATCGGGAGCCGGTGTGCCGTAACGCACCTGAAGCGAACCTTCCGCATCGGGCCAGTACATGGCGCCATACATCGCGTGGCCGACCTCATGACGCAGCGTGACCGCTTCCTGTTCCGCAGCGCCCGCCAGAGCCCGGCTGATCCGTCCGCGATCCAGCCCGGCCTGACGCATGGCTCGCTCGGTCATCGCCCGCTTTGCACTCGCGGGCAACCAGACCTGGGCATATTCCAGGCCCTGGGATTTAGCGAAATCCCGAGCGACGAGCGGATCCAGAGTCGTGCTGAGAATCAACGCGCCGGCGGGAACGCGACCGAAGTACAGCTCATAGCGCTGCGCTGCCTCTCGCAGTGCCCCTGCTGCCCCATTGGCTTCCTCTTCGGTATCGGCATACGCCAGGCCGTAGGGTGTGGAAACGCAAACCGGAGCCGGCGGAGCCTCGACCTGGGGACATTCCGGAACGCTCGCGGTTGCGGCTCCCGTTGTGGTCAACAACGCCGAAAGCAGAAACAGTCGAAAGACGCGCATAACCTTCCTTGGTCTGGAGTGAATCGGCGTTTGGCACCTGCGGACTGGCACTCGACGCTCAACGCCAGTCCAGCACCACCTTGCCCGACTTGCCCGATTCCATCAGGTCGAAGCCCTTCTGGAATTCGTCGGCCGGCAGCTGGTGGCTCAGCACCTTGCCGAGCGGGAAGCCCGACAGCACGAGCTGGGTCATCTTGTACCAGGTCTCGTACATCTTCCGGCCGTAGATGCCCTGCACGGTGAGGCCCTTGAAGATGATGCGGTCCCAGTCGATGCCGGCGCCCTTGGGCAGGATGCCGAGCAGTGCGACCTTGCCGCCGTGGTACATGCAGTCGAGCATGTCGTTGAAGGCGTGCGGGTTGCCGCTCATCTCCAGGCCCACGTCGAAGCCTTCCATGTGCAGGTCCTTCATCACCTCCTTGAGCGAGGTGTTGGACACGTTGACCACGCGCGTGGCGCCCATGTCGGCGGCGAGCTTGAGGCGGAAGTCATTGACGTCGGTGACGACGACGTTGCGCGCGCCGATGTGCTTGCAGATGCCGGCCGCCATCACGCCGATCGGGCCGGCGCCGGTGATCAGCACGTCCTCGCCGACGACATCGAACTCCAGCGCGCAGTGCGCGGCATTGCCGTAGGGGTCGAAGAACGCGGCCAGTTCGCTCGGGATCTGGTCGGGGATCGGCCACAGGTTGGTCGCCGGCATCACCACGTATTCGGCGAACGCGCCATTGCGGGTGACGCCGATGCCGACGGTGTTCGGGCACAGGTGCGGCTTGCCGGCGCGGCAGTTGCGGCAGTGGCCGCAGACCAGGTGGCCCTCGGCCGAGACGCGCTGGCCGACCTCGTAGCCGGTGACCGCCGAGCCCAGCTCGACGATGCGGCCGACGAACTCGTGGCCGATCACCAGGCCCGGCGTGATCGTGCGCTGGCTCCACTCGTCCCACAGGTAGATGTGCAGGTCGGTGCCGCAGATCGCGGCCTTCTCGACCCGGATCAGCACGTCGTTCGGGCCCGGCGTGGGGACCGGCACCTCGGCCATCCAGATGCCCTTGGTGGCGTCGCGCTTGACCAGCGCCTTCATTGTCCGGGTCATCGTGGGGAGCCTGCCGTTGGCGAAAAGAGCCGGCGATTATACGGTGCCGTCCGCTGCGGGCCTGCTGCGCTGCGGCGCAACGGAGCGCCGTTTCGCTGCGGTTAGACTTGGCGCCCCGTCTCGATCGAACAGGACCACCATGCGCCGACCGCTTCTGGCCGCGACCCTGCTGGGTGTCTTCTACAGCTGCAGTGCGCCCGGGGTGGCGGGGGAGGGCATGTGGGTGCCGCAACAACTGCCGGAGATCGCGCCGGCACTGCGCAAGGCGGGCCTGAAGCTCAATCCGCAGCAGCTCGCCGATCTCACCGGCGATCCGCTGGGCGCGGTGGTCTCGCTGGGCGGTTGCACCGCGAGCTTCGTCTCGAACCAGGGCCTCGTGCTGACCAATCACCATTGCGCCTACGGCGCGATCCAGCTGAACTCGACGCCCGAGGCCAACCTGATGCGCGACGGCTTTAACGCCGCGTCGCTCGGCGATGAACTCTCGGCCGGCCCGAACGCGCGCATCTACGCACTGGAACGCATCGACGATGTCACCGAGCAGGTGCAGGCCGCGATTGCCGCCGCCCCCGACGCGCCCCGCCGCACCGCGGCGCTGGACGCGATCGAGAAATCCCTGGTCGGCGCCTGCGAGGCCGAGCCCGGTTACCGCTGCCGCCTGTACAGCTTCCTCGGCGGCAACACTTACCGTCTGTTCCGCAACATCGAAATCCGCGACGTGCGCCTGGTCTATGCGCCGGCCGGCGGCATCGGCAGCTTCGGCGGCGATGTCGACAACTGGATGTGGCCGCGTCACACCGGCGACTTCGCGTTCTATCGCGCCTACGTCGGCCCCGACGGGCGCCCGGCCGACTACGCCGAGGACAACATTCCCTACACCCCGCGCCGCGTGCTGCGCATCGCCGACAAGCCGCTGCGGGAGGGCGATTTCGTCATGGTGGCCGGCTATCCGGGGCGCACCAGCCGCTATGCGTCCGCCGGCGAGTTCGCCGAAACCGTGGACTGGCGCTATCCGCAGATCAGCCGGCATTACCGCGCGCTGATCGATCTGGTCGAGGTCGAGGGGCAGACGGATCCCGAGACCGAAGTGCGCTACGCCAGCGTCGTGCGCGGCTGGCAGAACACGCTGAAGAATTACGACGGCCAGCTGCAGGGCTTCGAGCGCATCGGCGCACTCGAGCGCAAGCAGGCCGAGGAAGCCGCGGTGCTGGAGTGGCTGCGCAGCCGCGGTGCCGAGGGCGAGGCCGCGCTGGACGCGCACACGAAGATCGCCGCGCTCGAGGCCCAGGCTGGCGCCACGCGCGACCGTGATCTGGTGCTGTCGCTGCTCGACAACAGCGGCCTGCTGTCGACCGCGGTGCGGCTCTACCGCCTGTCGATCGAGAAGGAACGCCCGGACGCGATGCGCGAGCAGGGCTTCCAGCAGCGCGACCTGCCGGTGATCGAGGGTGGCCTGCGCCAGATGGAGCGGCGCTACGTGCCGGCGATGGATCGTGCGATCACGCGCTATGCGCTGCAGCAGTACGTGCAGCTGCCGGCCGACCAGCGCGTCGCGGCGATCGACGCCTTCCTCGGCGGCAACGACGCCGCCGCGATCGAGCGCGCGCTCGATCGTCTCGACCGCAGTGCGCTGAAGAACAGCGACGAACGCCTGACCTGGTTCGCCGCCGACCGCCACACCTTCCTGCGCAGCCGCGATCCGGCGCTGCAGTACGCCGCGGCCGTCGTGCCGGAGCTGGTGCAGATCGAGCAGGCCGCCAAGGCCCGCGCCGGCGATCTGCTGCAGCTGCGTCCGGTCTATCTGCAGGCCGTGGCCGACTACCGTGCCAGCCGCGGCGAGGCGGTGTATCCGGATGCGAACTCGTCGCTGCGTCTGACCTTCGGCAACGTCACCGGCTACACCGATCTGGCCGGCACCGCGCACACGCCGTTTACCCGCCTGGAAGAGATTCCGCCCAAGGCCACCGGCACCGAGCCGTTCGACGCGCCCAAGGCGCAGCTCGACGCGATCGCCGCAGGCCGGCACGCCGGCCTGGCCGATCGCCGCCTGCGCAGCGTGCCGGTGAACTTCCTGTCCGATCTCGACGTCACCGGCGGCAATTCCGGCTCGCCGGTGCTCGATTCCGACGGCCGCCTGACCGGCCTGCTGTTCGACATGACCTGGGAAGCGGTGGTCTCGAACTGGGTGTTCGACCCCGCGATGACGCGCACGATCTCGGTCGACCAGCGCTACATCCGCTGGGTGATGCAGGAAGTCGAGCCCGCGCCGCGGCTGCTGCAGGAAATGGGCGTCGCCCCGCGCAACTGAGTCGGGACGCGCAGCCAGGGGGTGTTCCCCGACGCCGTCATTCCCGCGAACGCGGGGATCCGGCGACTTCGATCCGCGTGAAGCGGTCTACGGGTTCCGGCGCGCGCTCCAACGGAGTGCAGTCTTTCGCAAAAACGCGGGCGTCCGGACGAAGGCGTCCGTCGTCCGGCCGTCCTTCGCTAAACTGGTGCGCCCACGAAACACGGAATCCGCCTGATGAAAATCCTGCTTGCCCGACACGGCGAAACGCCATGGAATGCCGAAGGCCGGTACCAAGGGCAGGAGGACATCGCGCTGTCGGAGGTGGGCGAGCGTCAGGCGTCGCTGCTCGGCCAGCGTCTGGCCGATGTGCGCATCGACCGCGCCGTCGCCTCGCCGCTGTCGCGCGCCGACCGCACCGCGCGGCTCGCCCTCGGTGCCACGCGTGAATCGATGCTGCGCACCGACGCGGGCCTGGCCGAAATCGCCCACGGCACCTGGGAAGGCCTGCTGGCCAGCGAGATCCGCGAACGCGATCCCGATCGCCTGGCCGCGTGGCGCGACGCGCCCGATACCGTGCAGATGCCCGGCGGCGAATCGCTGCAGCAGGTGTTCGACCGCGCGTGGCCGGCGTTCGTCACTGCCATCGACGGGCTGGGCGCGGACGACACCGCGCTGATCGTCGCCCACGACGCGGTCAACCGCGTGATCCTCTGCCGCATCCTCGGCATCCCGTTCTCGAAGCTGTGGACCTTCCGCCAGGCGCCGACCACGCTGAACCTGCTCGAGGGCGTGGATGCGGATCGCCTCGACGTCGTGCGCCTCAACGACTGCGCGCATCACACTGCGTTCTTCGGCGAGGCGGTGCATCGGGCGCTGTAGTCCCATCGGAGAGATGAGGGGTGATCACTTGGCGGACCTTGTGGTTCGGCTCGGAAACGCCTCGGCAACGGCAGGTGATCGTCACCGTGTCGGTGCTTTTGCTCGTGGCACTGATGTGTCTGGGCCTCTTCGTCGACTTCATTCCGGCCGAGTGGCTTCGCCATCGTGGTCGCATCCGACACATGTTCGGATTCATCGGTTTGTGTCTGACGATCCTGCTCTACGGGGCTTTGATCATCCGCGGACACATGGCGCGGCAATCCTTTCGCGAGAACCTGAAACTCTGGGCCGCATTTCCGTTCGCGCCTTTTTTCTTGGGATGGGTCTGCTGGCTGGTCCTGGCAAAGGCGCTGCCGTGGTCGTTCACCCGATTCTTCGGAGACGATCGATCGATTCAGGCCACGATGTGGACCGCACACATGTCCTCGCGCCGAAGCTGCGATTACCGGCTCACCGGGGGGCCTTTCGCGGACACGATGCCCGCCTATCTCTGTGTGGGTTCTCGCGTCTATGACGCATATCCCGATCGTGAGGTTCAGGTGCGGCTGATCGGAAAAGCGAGCCCCCTTGGGTTCGCCGTGGTCTCGGGTTTCGTCGGTCCACCTTTGCAGGAATCCACCCACGCCAATGAATCCGCCAGTGAATGAGCTAGCGAACTGGCTCGCGCGCATCGAAGCGCGCCACCCCACCGAAATCGAGATGGGTCTCGACCGCGTCGGCGCCGTCTACGCGCGCATGGACTGCGGTCGCCCGGCCGCGCAGGTCGTGACCGTCGGTGGCACCAACGGCAAGGGCTCGACCGTGGCCTTCATCGAGGCGATCGCGCGCGCGGCGGGCTGGCGCGTGGGTGCCTACACCTCGCCGCATCTGCTGGCCTACAACGAGCGCGTGCGCATCGACGGCGCGGATGTCGACGATGCGGCGCTGGTCGAGGCCTTCGAGGCCGTCGAAGCCGCGCGCGGCGATACGCCGCTGACGTATTTCGAAACCGGCACGCTGGCCGCGCTGTGGCTGTTCGCGCGCGCCGGGCTCGATCTCGCGGTACTCGAGGTCGGACTCGGCGGCCGGCTCGATGCTGTCAACATCGTCGATTCCGACGTCGCGGTCATCACGACCGTCGATCTCGACCACCAGGACTGGCTGGGTCACGACGTCGAGACCATCGGCTTCGAGAAGGCCGGCATCGCGCGCGCCTGGAAGCCGCTGGTACTCGGCGACACGGATCCCCCGGCCAGCGTGCTGCAGCACGCCTACCGGATCGGCGCGGTCGCGGTGCGCGGCGGCAGCGATTTCCTCTATGCGCCGTCGGGCGAGGGGCGCTGGATCTGGCGCGAGGTCGGCTACGAGGTCGAGCTGCCGCTGCCGGCGCTGGCCGCACCGGTGCAGCTGCGCAACGCGGCCGTGGCGGTCGCGGCGATCCGCGCGCTCGATGTCGATGGCGGTCGCGAGGTCGACGCCGCCGCGCTCGCGGCCGGCATCGCCGGTGCGCAGGTGGCGGGGCGTCTGCAGCGCCACACGCAGGACGGTATCGAGATCGTCGTCGACGTCGCCCACAACCCGCAGGCGGCCCGCGCGCTGGCCGAGTGGCTGGCGGCCGAACCGGCGGCCGGGCGCACGATCGCGGTCTACGCCGCACTCGCCGAC
>NTJG01000029.1 GCA_002324875.1 Lysobacteraceae bacterium NML93-0793 | reverse complement strand
ACTGCCCGCGCGGGTGGGCGGGGCCACGCGCGGCATGGTCGGCGGCGGCGGAGGTGGCGCGCGATTGCGGCCCGACGCGCCGCGTTCGGCCTGCGCGCGAGCGTCCTCGCCGGCAACCGGCGTACGCATCGGCGTCGGTGGCTGCCCACCCACGCCGTCGTAGACGCGCAGTTCCAGCGTGCGCGGGCCCTCCGGACCGATGAAGACCGCACTGCGCGCGTCCACCGAATCGAGCGCCCAGTTCGACGCCTCCGGCGGCGCCTCGCCGACCCGCAGGCGGATCGAATCGCCGCCGCCGGCGGGCTGCAGGATCGCCATCGCGAAATCCGGCGTGCGCAGCACGCTGGTGAGCACGTAGTCGAAGCCCGTCGAAGCGCCGTCGCCGGCATCGTTGGGATCGATGAAGAACGGATGCGGGCGACGGTCCCCGGAGAACAGCGGGCGCGTCGCGATCTCGGAATAACGCGACAGCGGCGGCTCGGCGCCGGGCACCGGAATCGCTGCCGCAATCGGCGCGGCGGTCTCGCCGTCGGGATCGATCGCACCGATGCGTCCACCGAGGCCCGCCAGCGCGAGCCCCCAGACCAGCAGCGCCCAGCCCGCGACCGCCGCGGCCAGCCAGGTCCGCGCATTGGCGGTTTCAATCCGCATCGCGCCCTCCTGCAGTCGCCGCGGACGCCGCTGCGCCGGCAGGTGTTCCCGTACCCGCTTGCGGCAGCACGTAACCCGAGAGGTCGAAGCTCACGTCGACACCGCCGCTGGCCGCGCCGGCGGCCACCGTATGCCGCTGGCTGAGAATGTTGAGGTTGTCGACGAACAGGCGCGGCGTGCCGGTTTCCAGCGAGTGCAGCACGGCCGCCAGCTCCGGATTGCCGCAGCGCAGGCGCACCTGCACGCTGGCGCGCGGATAGCGCTCGGCACGGCCCCCGGTTATCGGCGAGCGGTTGCTGATCGCGCAGCTCCGGTTGCCGGGGCTGGCCTCCACCACGGCCTGCTCGAGGCGCTGCACCAGCGCCGCGGTCGCCAGCTCGACGCTAGCCTGGGGCATGAAGCCCGGCATGGTCGCCATCGCATCCCGGGCCTGATCGAGCGCCGCTCGGACCTCGGGCGCCTGGTCGAGCTCCCGGCGGATCCGCAGCTCGCGTTCCTGCAGCGTGTCGATGTGCTCGCCCAGCGCGCGCATCGGCTGCGTGAACCAGGGATGCACCAGCAGCAGATAGGCCGCCAGCACCGCGCCCAGCAGCAGGGCGAGCGCCAGCCAGCGATCGCGCGCGGACACGGTGTCAGCGGGCCGGCGCACGCGCGGCCTCCTGTGGCTCGGCGGCCGGGGCCGGCACCAGTTCGGCGGTGAGCGTGAAACGGTCGGCACGCGAGCGTGGATCGTTCTGCAACGCGCCTGCGAGTGCGGGCGAGCGCCACAGCGGCGAGCCCTCGAGGTACCCGACCAGGGCCGAGGCCTCGGTGCTGAGCCCGATCAGCAGCACGCGATCCCCCTCGATCGCGGCCTTCTCGAGCGAGGTGGAATCGGGCAGGCGCCGCGCGAGTTCGTCGAGCACGGCCACCGTGGTCGGCCGCGCCGCGCGCTGCGCCTGCAGAAAGGCCATGCCCTCGCGCAGGTCGGTGAGCTGCTGGCGTTGCACCGATGCGGCGCGTGCGCGCGTGGCCTCCGCCTCGACCCGCGCTTCCAGCGCATCCGCCGCCGCCGCGCGGTTCTCGCGGATCTGCCACAGCGCGAATGCGGTGAACAGCACGGCGACCGCCGCCAGCAGCCACTGGTAGCGGCGCTGCGGGTCCTCGCGCCTGCGCGCGTCGCCGATCAGGTTGACGCCCAACGGACCGTCCGCGCTGTCGAGATCCACGCCGGCGAGCGTGGGCACCAGCGGCCCGAGCGCCGCGAGCCGCGCTTCGAGCGCGGCGCGCGGCACGACGACCAGCTCCACTTCCAGCTGGCCGTCGCTGCGCCGGCCGATCAGGCGATGGTCGTAGCGCACGTCGGCGGGCGCGAACGGCGTCTGCCGGTCGATCTCGAACCCCAGCACGTCACGCAGACGATCGGCCGCCGCCGCGGGCAGCACGAGCTGCCGGCGCAGGCCGGCCTCGGCCGGCAACAGCAGCCAGCGCGGCGCTTCCGCCACGCGCGGCGCCAGCAGCGCGGAAAGGGGATCGGTGCCCGCAGCCGCCAGCGCGTCCACCGGCACCTGGGCGAGTGCACGCGTCGCGCCCCCCTCGTGCAGGGACAACGCGACGTTCCCGCCACCCGCGTGCTGCAGCAGCAGCCGGCGGCCGGCGAGGCCGAAGAGTTCGCGCACACGCGCCGGCAGCCAGGTCGCCAGCGCGGCGCCCCACCAGGCGAGGCCGTTGCGGATGCGCAGGGACAGGCCGTCCGCGCGCCAGCCGCGACGGCGGCCGGACGTCGCGTCGCCGGTCGATACAGGTGTCGCGGACATCATCGTGGTGACGCTCCCTCCTCCCAACGCAGCACGCTGTAGGCCGTGCCCGGGACGGCGCCTCCGCCGGTCCTCACGACTGCCCGCAAACGCGCGCTCCGGCCCTCCTCCAGGCGCGCACGACTGTCGATACTATACGTGCCACTGCCGCTGCCCAGCAGCGCACCGGCGAGTTGCGCGGCGCCGGCCTGGCGCGCAGCGAGCAGCGGATCGGCGTCCACGCCCATCGCCTGCAGCACCTCGGCGGCAGCGAACTGCGGATCGGGTGCCGGCAGGCGGCTGTAGATCGTCAGATGCGGCGCCAGCGCCTCGAACAACGCCGGCGTCATGCCCAGCACCTGCTCCACTTCGGCGACGCTTTCGAACGGCGCGTTCTTGGCCCCGTACGGGCGCCCGGCCGCCGCGTAGTCGGCGGCCTCGGCGCCGCCGGCCACCTGCACGAAATCGTCCCCGTCGCGCCAGTCGACGATCGCGCCGGCCACGCGCACGGCGACATCCTGCTCGGCACCGACCGCACGTGCCAGCGCGGCCAGCAATTCGCCGTCGGCGGCATTGAGATCGACCTTGCCGGTCTCGTCGACGATGCGCACTTCGACCTCGACATCGTGGAACCGCCACGCATACGGCCGGCCGTCAGGCTGCCATTGCAGGGTGGGATCCGAAGACGCGAGGCGCGTCAGTGCGTACTCGAGACCGGCCCGCGCGGCCTGGTCGGCGACGAGTCCGCGGCTCACCAGACGGCCCTGCTGGTTTTCGATGCGTGCGGTCAGCGCGAACGCGCCGACCAGCGCCGCGAGCAGCGTGATCAGCCACAGCACCAGCAGCAGGGCCGCACCGCGCATCGTGTTCACGGCAGCGGCTCCGGCGCCGTCGGCTGGCCGGTGCCCTGCGGCAAGGTCACCAGCAGCGGCGGCCACGCGCCGTCGCGCTCGGTGGTCAGCGTGATCTCGACCTGCAACGGTAACGCGGCCGGCCCCCAGCGGTCCTGCCAGTCGCCGAGCGCGCCGGTCTCGTCGAAGCCGCGGTAGCGGAAGCGCAGCGCTTCGAGCCCGTCGACCAGCGGCTCGGGGGCGCGCGGATCGTCGGCCTCGATCGTGCGCCCGGTCATCACCAGGCCGAAGGCGACGGTGAGGCGCCGGCGTCCGTTCGACTCTTCGACCGCGATGTCGTGCAGATGCGGGCCACCCTGGCCCAGATAGTTCGGCAGGTCCGCCACGAAGCGCAGGCGCGCCGGCTCGCCGATGAACAGGCGCGACTGGCCGCTGGCCGCGTCGGTTTCGAACGCGATCTGCTGGGCCGAAGCGATACGCCGGCGCAGGAAACCCTCGACCGCGCGCATGCGTTCGCTGCGTTGGGCCAGTGCCTCGCCGCGTTCGACGGTCACCGTGGCCGCGCGCAGAGTGGTCAACGCCAATGCCAGGCCTGCGGCCAGCAGCACCGTCGCCAGCAGCACTTCGATCAGCGTGAAGCCGCCTGCGCGCCGGCTCATGGCACCGCCATCAGCGCGGCGTCGGGGGCGCGCAGGCGCAGGGTCTGCAGGCGCAGGCGTTCGCGCGGCCCGGCCTCGCCCCAGTCCACCGCGAGGGTGAGTTCGAACAGGCCGCCGCCGTCGGGCGCGGCCAGCGCCGGCGGCGCATCGGGATCGACGAACGGTGCGATGTCCAGCGTCCAGCGATAGCGGCCGTCCTCGAACGTGCCCGCCGACTGCCCCGGCGTGATCGGCACCGCGATGCCGACATCGTCGAGCAGCGAGCGCGCATGCAGCGCCGCGCGCCCGGAGTCCGCTGCCCAGCGCACCTGGCGCGTGCCGTTGGACAGCGTGCCGAGCAGCAGCATCAGCCCGAGCCCGAGCACCGCGAATGCGACGATGACCTCGATCAGTGTGTAGCCGCGCTGACGGCCGATGCGCTGCCGCGGCGCGAAGCCGGCCCTCATGGCGGCACGCCCGCACGCGCCAGTCGCACCTCGCCGGTCAGCCAGGCCACGTCGATCTGCCACGCGGCGCTGCGCAGCAGCACGCGGATGCGCCCGCCGGTGGCCGCGCCGTCGGCGAAGAACACGATTGCGCCTTCATCCGCGCTGTCCTGGACCTCGCGGGCACCGGTGAATTCGATCTCCAGCGCATCGGGAATGGTGCCGTGGCGTCCGTTCGGCGCACGCCACGTGCGCGCGACGGGATCGAGTGCGAAGCGTTGCGGCTCGCCGGTGGTGATCGCCTGCGCGCGGGTGTAGCGCAGCTGCGCGGCGAGCTCCTTCGCGGTCGACTGCAGCGCGATGCGCTCGAACCCGCCGCCCATCGCAGCCGCCGCCAGCACGCCGGTCACCGCGATCAGGCCGACGACCAGCAGCACTTCCAGCAGCGAAAATCCGCGGATCCTGGCGGCGTGGGGGGGCATCGGACGCGACAACTTCCGGGGCACGGAACGAGCCCGGAATCTAGCATCTCCATGCACGATCACCGCGGCCGCCACGCCGGCTCTGCCGCCGATGCGCCCATACGCGACGCGCCGGCTTATTCGTAGCGGATGTCGGCGTTGACGCTGTCGCCGCCCGGCTTGCGATCGGCGCCCAGGCTGACGATCTCGAACGATTGCTGCTCGCCCGGCGCGCGGTATTCGTAGGGCGTGTTCCACGGATCGCGCAGCTCGGCCTCTTTCGCGTACGGGCCCAGCCAACCGCCGGCATCGCCGGGCTGCACCACCAGATCGCCGAGCGCATTCGGCAGGCGCCCGGTGTCCATCTCGAACTGGTGCACCTTCTCGGCCAGCGTCTGCACCTGGGCCTTGGCGAGGTTGACCCGCGCGCGGTCACCGCCGCCGAGGATCCGGGTCGCGGCGAACGCGACGATGCCGCCGATCAGCACGACGACCAGGATGATTTCGATCAGGCTGAAGCCGCCCTGCGACACGCGCGGGCGACCGAGGGAACGCGAGCGGAACTGCATCTGCATCGGGACGACCTCGCTTCGGGGGATCGGCGATTGTATGCCCGGGCGCACTGAACGGACGCGCCTCAGCCCTGCGCCAGCAGGGTCCTCGCACGGCGTTCGGCCTCGGCATAGCCCTCCGCGGACAGGCGATCGCGCACGTACCCCGTTCCGTCGAGGCCGGGCCGGCAATGCTGCGGGAGGCAGAACCGGTAGACCATCAGCGAGCCGGCAGCGCAATGGCCGAAGCGCGCGCAGCTGGCCAGCAGCACACCGTAGCCCCAGGCATCGCGCAGCGCCTCGTCGCCCATGCCGAAAGTCCTGTCGGTGACCGTTGCGGGATCGAAGAATGCCTCTTCGAGCAATGAAAGCTGAAGCGCTTCGTACAGCGCGGGACTGCGCGTCTCCATGCTCATCCGCTCGACTGCCTGGCGGAGCGTCTTGCGGTCTTCGTGGGGCAGGCTCGCATCGGCCTCCAGCAACGTACTGATCAGGCGCGCTTCCGGGTCACCGGCCTCGACCCGGCGCAGCATTTCCGCACTCTCGTGCGCCCGTTCGTCGACCGGCATCGCAGCGGGACAGAACCGACCCTGGAATGCGCGCAGTTCCGCGAGCGAGCGGGCGAAATCGGGATCGTTCCGCTGCGCGTTGTAGACCTCGTGCATCGCGACCGTATCGGCGATGCACACATCCGTGCCGATCGACGCCAGCATCAGGGTGCCGAACGGCGCATCGGGCTGCTGCGCGGCGTGCCGTATCCGCTCGTAGCTGGCGGCCCGCCAGAGTGTCGCCTCGTCGCGGTCCGGACGTGACGCCGCCTCGGCGCCGGCATCCGCCGGGATCGTCGTTCCGGGCGTGGCCTCACTGTCACTGGACGCGCCGGGCTCCGGGGTCGGCCTGCAGGCGGCCGACCCGAACACCAGCACGCACGCCACCAGACAGCTCGATACCCGTTTCCACATCGAATCCTTCCTCCGCGATGGCCGTATCGCCATGCCTCAACCGATGACGCTGGTCAGATCATAGATCGGCACCAGCACTGCGAGGATCACCAGCATCACCACCAGCGCCAGCAGCATCGTGATCGCCGGCACCAGCGCGGCGAGCATGCGGTCGAGCGACTGGCTGGTCTGCTGGTCGAAGGTGTCGGCGGTCTTGAGCAGCATCGTGTCGAGCGCGCCGGACTCCTCGCCGACCTGGATCATCTGGATCGCGAGCCGCGGATAGCGCTTGCTTCGGCCCAGCGCGCTGGACAGGCCGACACCGTTCCTGACCTCCGCCTCGGCGGCCTCGACATCGGCCGCCAGCGCGCGATTCCCGAGTACGTTGCGGCCGATGCCGAGCGCGGCGATCAGCGGCACGCCGTTGCGCAGCAGCGTGCCCAGCGTGCGCGCGAGCCGTGCGGTTTCGATGCGCGCGACCAGCGGTCCGGCCAGCCGGCGCCCGAGCAGCCACGCATCGAAGCGCGCCCGGAACTTCGCGTCACGCAGTTTCAGCGCGAACGCATACGCGGCGAGCACCGGCACGACCAGCAGCACGATCCACCAGTCGCGGACGAACTCGCCGATGCCGAGCACGAGCCGGGTGAACACCGGCAACTCGGCGTCGAGGCTGTCGTACATCGCCGCGAACTGCGGCACCACGTAGCCGAGCAGGAACAGCAGCGAGGCGCCGACCATGACGATCAGGATCGCCGGATAGATCAGCGCGTTGACCACGCGCCCGCGCAGGGTGCGGGCGCGTTCGAGGTAGTCGGCCAGGCGCTGCAGCGTCTCCTCGAGACCGCCGCCGGCCTCGCCCGCGCGCACCATGTTGATGTAGAGGCGGGAGAACGTGCCGTGCTGGCGCTCCAGCGCCGTCGACAGCGACACGCCGCCGCGTACCGCATCGCGCAACTCGGTGATCGTGCGCCTGGCCTCGGGCTCGTCCGGCAGGTCGAGCAGGATCGTCAGCGCACGGTCCAGCGGCTGGCCGGCGTTGAGCAGCGTCGCCAGCTGCTGGGTGAACTGGACCAGGCGCTGCCCGGAAAACGGCTTCGGCTTGAACAGCGCCTTCCAGTCGTCGACCGCGCGCGCCTCGCTGGCCGGCCGCGCCTCGACCGGCAGATGGCCCTGTTCCTGCAGCCGCAGTGCGACCTCGGCTTCGCTGGCGGCGTCCATCGTGCCGTCGAGCGTTTCGCCGCGGGTGTTGAGGGCTTTGTAGCGGTAGAGGGTCATCGGGGCGGCGCGATACGCACAAGCAAAGGGAGGCAAGAGAACTCTTCGCCGACCTGGGGTCCAGAGGTCCAAGACACTGGATTCCAGCATCGCCGGTGATCTCCACCGGCTATCCAATGATCTCGCTCCACAGATCGCGCCAGTACGGATTCGCAGACTCGATCAGATCCGCCTTCCACGCTCGCCGCCATTTCTTGATCCGCTTCTCGCGAGCGATCGCAGACGCCATCGTGTCGTGCACTTCGAACCAGACCAGGAGATGGACGTCGTAGCGGGCGCTGAAGCCGTCCACCGCAGACGTCCGATGCTGCCAGACACGCCGCACCAGGTTCGATGTGACGCCGAGATACACAGTGCCGTTGCGGCCGCTTGCGAGCAGATAGACGGCGGGCTGCCTGCCCATGTCCGTGGGCCTCTTCCTTGAGGTGGGGACGCGCTCCCGCCGCGATGTGTCCGGGACGCAACGTCACTGGATTCCCGGCTGCGCGGGAATGACGATGATCAGCGAAGTGACCGATACCTGTCTGCCCCGGCCATGCCCCGTCATTCCCGCGCAGGCGGGAATCCAGCGCCTTTCGTGTCGACGCACCGTACATCACGCCTCCTCCGTCACCCGCAGCACTTCCTCGATCGTCGTCTCGCCGCGCAGCGCCTTGAGGATGCCGTCCTCGTACATCGTGCGCATACCGGATTCGCGTGCGAGCTGTTCGAGTTCGCCCATGCCGGCGTGACGCATCACCGCGCGGCGGAGCGCATCGTTCATGACCAGGAATTCGACGATCGTGGTGCGGCCCAGATAGCCGGTCGGCGCCGCGGCCGATGGGCCCGGGCGATACAGCACGATGTCGCCTTCGGGCTGGAAGCGGCGCAACTCGAAGCGCTCGATCTCCTCGGGGGATGCGGCATAGGCCATCCGATGCGTCGGCTCGAGCCTGCGCACCAGGCGCTGGGCGAGGATGCCGTTGATGGTGGACGTGAGCAGGTAGTCCTCGACGCCCATGTCGAGCATGCGGGTGATGCCGCCGGCCGCGTTGTTGGTGTGCAGCGTGCTGAGCACGAGATGGCCGGTCAATGCGGACTGGATCGCGATGCGCGCGGTTTCCAGATCGCGCATTTCGCCGATCATGATCACGTCCGGGTCCTGGCGCACGATCGAGCGCAGCGCGTGTGCGAAATCGAGCCCGATCTGCGGCTTGGCCTGGATCTGGTTGATGCCTTCGATCTGGTATTCGACCGGATCCTCGACGGTGATGATCTTGACGTCCGGCGTGTTGAGCTGGGACAGCGCGGTGTAGAGCGTCGTCGTCTTGCCCGAACCGGTCGGCCCGGTCACCAGCAGGATGCCGTGCGGCTGGTCGAGCACCTTGTTGAACTGCGGCAGGAATTCGTCGGTGAAGCCGAGCCGGTAGAAATCGAACACCACCGTCTCGCGGTCGAGCAGACGCATGACCACGCTCTCGCCGTGCGCGGTCGGCACGGTGCTCACGCGCAGGTCGAGTTCCTTGCCCTGCACGCGCAGCATGATGCGGCCGTCCTGCGGCAGCCGGCGCTCGGCGATGTTGAGCCGGGCCATGATCTTGATGCGGCTGATGACCGCTGCGGTCAGATTGACCGGCGGACTCTCGCCGTCGATCAGCACGCCGTCGACGCGGTAGCGGACTTTCAATCGGCTTTCGAAGGGCTCGATGTGGATGTCGGAGGCGCGCAGTTCGACGGCCCGCTGGATCACGAGATTGACCAGCCGGATCACCGGCGCTTCGGACGCGAGATCACGCAGGTGCTCGACGTCGTCGACATCGCCGCCGCCCTCGCCGTCGGCCGATTCGACGATCGTGCCCATCGCGCTGCGGCCCTGCCCGTACCAGCGCTCGATCAGGTCGTCGATCTCCGAACGCAGGCCGACCGCCGGGGCGACCTCGCAGCCGGTCGCCAGGCGCACCGCGTCGAGTGCGTAGCCGTCGTGCGGGTCCGACATCCACACCTGCAGGCGGCCGCGGTGCTCGCCGATCGGCAGCAGGTGGAACTGGCGCAGAAACCGCACCGACACCGGCTGTGCGCCGTCGACCAGTTCCGGCGGATCTTCGGGCACGGACTTCGCGCCGAGCAACGGCAGACCGAGTTCCGCGGCGCAGGCCTCGGCGTGATCGCGTTCGGACACCAGGCCCAGACGCCCGAGCAGGCTCAGCAGGCTGCCGCCGGCCTCGGCATGCAGACGCTGGGCACGGGCCAGGTCGACCTCCTTGAGCCGGCCGTTCGCGCGCAGGCGCGCGACGATGCGCGCCTCGGGCGCTTCGGGCAACGCATCGGACGCTTCGAGCACCGCATTCACGCAGGATCACTCCATCGACGGCGGAGCGCCCGACTTTAGCAGTTCAGGGCATGCCGGCCATGGGCCTCGAGGCACCACGCGCGGGCGTCTCGACGCCGGGTCACGCGCGCCCGCTCACAGCGGAACGGACTCAGCGCGGCAGCGGTGTGTCGCCGGGTTCGCCCGCGGAACCAAGGTCCGCCGGCGGCGGATCCTCGCGTCGCATTTCATCGGCCGACGGCGTGCGGTCGCGCGGACTGGGCGCGGGCACGTAATAGCCCACACGCTCGAAGAAGCGCCGGTAGAAACCCGTGTCCTGCACGGTGCTGCTGGCCGTGCGCACCAGCGAATCCTCGCGACTGCCGACCGGCAGCGACAGCGACCCGATGCCGCCGACGCCGACACTGGCCGAATTGGAACTCTTGCGCAGCACGTAGCGGTCGAGCAGCGCACTGACGAACAGCAGCGTGCGCTCGTTGCCGCGCGGCACGCAGGACACGCGCACCGAGAGCTGGGTGTGCACTTCGTCCTCGGGCTGGAAGTTCTTGGTCGCTTCCACCGCGTCGTCGCTGGCCTTGCCCACCGCGTAGCCCTGCCCCAGCAACGCCAGCCGCGCCGCGCCGCAGGCCTGGGCCGGCGCCACGTCGTAGATCCGCGAGTAGATGTCGTCCGAATCGAAGGATTCGCCCATGAACGGCAAGTCGGCGCGTGCACCGCGGCCACAGCCGGCGAGCACCGCCAACGCGAGCGGAAGCACGATCAGAACGGAAACGGTACGGACGCGGCGCATGGCAACGGACATCGTGACGGAAGCCGTCGGATGATACCGGTGCCCGCGTCGTGGCTTTCGACGCGGCCTGCACGGATTCATGACCCAGCAGGCCGGTGACTCAGTTGATCGCGGGCGGCGGCGCGTTGCGCGTGCGGCGCTCGGCCTCGAGCCAGTCGAGATGCGCGGCGAGCGTGCGCCCCTCGGCCTCGGCTTCAGCGCTCGCGGCGGCGTCCAGCGCCTTGGAAACCGCCAGGCGCGTGCGCACGCCGGCCTGCGCGCGGACGGCCGCCGTATGGCGCAGCATCGCGATCACCATGGCCGCACTGGCGGTGCTCGCCACCGGCGATCCGCCGAGCACCAGGGTCCACTCGCCATCCTGCAGCAGCGCGCCCGCGAGCACGCGCCCCTCACCATCGCGCAGCTGGGCGTGGACCGGCGGCGTGTCGCCTCGGCGGCGGAACGGCGTCTGCGTTGGGGCGCCGCGGCGCGGACGGGACGGCTTGGACATGGGCGCGGCGGCGAACTCGACGGCGGCACAGTATCCCAGATCACCACGCCGGCCCCACACGCCGGCGCGATGCGGTGATTCCTTCGTCACGCACGCGCTGCTGCAATGCGATGCGAGTCGCCACGGACTCCATGCGTGCCGCACTCGATGCCCGATCGACCCGATCGGACGCGCTGACGTTGCGTATCACATGGTCCACGACCGGACGAGCGGCGCGGCCCAACCGTTCCCGCCCCGATCCACCCTGCTGCAGGAGTGCTGTCGACGTGACGTCCGCCGAGTCCCACGCCACCCCGGCCGCCGCCGCGGTTCCACCCGATCTCTCGCGACCCGTGGGTCGCATCGGCGCGATCGATCTGGCGCGCGGTTTCGCGGTGTGTCTGATGATCCTCAGTCACGGCACCAACGGCCTGCTGCCGTACGACCAGTTTCCCGACTGGGGCCAGGTGCCGGTGCATGCGATCACCAAGTTCTCCTCGTCGTTGTTCGTGATCGTGTTCGGCATCGCCCTGGCCGTGGCCTTCGTCCCCAAGACCGGTGCGCCGGACTGGCCGCAGCGACGCAACCGGTTGCTCTGGCGCGGCATCGTGGTGCTGTTCTGGTACAAGGTCCTGACCGTGGTGGAGATGTACGGCCGCCACGACCGCGACGCCATCGTCGACACGCTGCTGTACCGGAATTTCCCGTCGTTCGTCGAGATTCTCGACTTCTACGCGATCGCGTTGCTGTGGATTCCGTGGCTGTTGCCGCTGTGGGCGAAGATGCCGGCCTGGTTGCGCTGGTCGAGTCCGATACCGGTGGCGTTCGCCTCGTGGTGGCTGCTGCACAACTTCGATTTCTGGGGCGTGCCGCAGCTGCAGGCCCTGCTGGTCGAACACCCGGACTACTACACCTGGGGGCAGCTGGCGCGTGGGCCGTTGATTCTCGTCGGTCTGCTTCTCGGCGGCCTGTTGTTGCGCTGGTACGGCGATCCGCGTACGCGCCTGGCGCTGGCCGGCGCGCTGGCGCTGGTGGCCGCGCTGCTGTTCGCATGGTTCCTGGTGCGCGCCGACGCAGTGCGTCCGCTGCTGGTGGAAATCGGGCGCAATGCCGGCAAGCATCCACCGCAGCTGATGTTCATGCTGTTCAGCACCGGAGGCGCGTTCGCGCTGCTGGCGCTGGCGGTGGCCGGCGGCGAATGGCTCGCCAGGACGCTGCGGCCGATCGCGGTCATCGGCAGCGATGCGCTGATGGCGTTCATCGTCCACATCAGTGTGATCTTCGTGCTGTTCCGCGAAACCCTGGGCTACTACCAGGCCGTGTCCTACGAACGTGCACTGCTGTTGACGGTGCTGCTGATCGCGGCCACGGCGACGTGGATCTCGCTGTGGCAGGCGATGAAGCGCGCGATGGCGCCGGCAGTTCAGCGCCAATCATGGGGGTGACGTGTAGGGTCGTGGCGCCCGATAGCGACGTGACGCCTCCACGCCCTCCATACCCCGGCCGCGCGCGCCGGCCCGCCGACGTGCGGACACGCCGCAGCGCCGACGGTCATCGCACGGGAGCCCCGCCGATGTTTCGCCGCATTTTTGCCGCCCTGCTCGTCTGCACCCTGCTGGCGTGTGGCATGGCCACCGCGCAGCCGCCGATGCCGGCGCAATCGTCCCCTGAACCCACCAAGGCACCGATCACCAAGACCGCACTGGCAGCGGCGCCACCCTGGGCAGAGGCCCTGGCGCGTCGACTGCACGCGATCGATACCGCCTACGCGGGCGACATCGGCGTCTACGTGCACCATCTCGGTCGCGACGAGGCCTGGGGGCTGCGCGAGGACGAGAT
The DNA here is from genome assembly GCA_002324875.1 of Lysobacteraceae bacterium NML93-0793. Lineage (GTDB taxonomy): Bacteria > Pseudomonadota > Gammaproteobacteria > Xanthomonadales > Xanthomonadaceae > Luteimonas. The sequence continues at coordinate 10,209 of NTJG01000029.1, read as the reverse complement.
CTGGTATCTGGCGTCCGGCGTCAAGGTGCCGGTGGCGATCGCGGTCATGCGCGAGATCGAACAGGGCTGGCTCACGCTGGACACCCGGGTGACGCTGCAGGCGACCGATGTCGTCGACGGCGCCGGACACACCAATTCCCATCGCCCCGGCACCCGGCTGACGATCGCGTATCTGATCGATCAGATGATCATCTACAGCGACAACACCGCCACCGACATGCTGATCCGCACGGTGGGCCTGGGCCAGGTCAACGCCGTCGCCGCCGAACTGATATCGGCGCAGGGCGCGCACATCACCTCGCTCGCCGATGTGCGTCGCCGCGCCTACGGCATGCTGCATTCCGGCGCGGCGGGCCTGTCGTCGGCCGACCTGCTCGCCCTGCAGCGCGCCGGCGTCGGCGAGGCGCGCGTGCGCAAGCTCGCGCAGATCCTCGGCGTGACGCCGACCGAGCTGCTGCTGCCCGACCTCGACAGCGCGTTCGAGTCCTACTACGCCACCCACGCCAACAGCGCGAGCCTGCGCGACTACGGGCGCATGCTGGCCGCTTTGCAGCAGGGCCGTGCGCTGGATGCCGAAGGCACCCGCTATCTGCTGGACGTGATGGGCCGGGTGCAGACCGGCCGTCAACGCATCCGGGCCGGCCTGCCCGCGGGCGCGACGTTCGCGCACAAGACCGGCACCCAGTACCGGCGTCTGTGCGACTCGGGCATCGTGACGATGCCATCGGCCGCGGGTGCGCCGCCGGTGCGCGTGGTCATCGCCGCCTGCGTACGCGGCGCGACCGGCGCTGCGGGCGAACGCGCCCTGCGCGACATTGGCGCAGCCGTCACTGCAGCCGGGGTACTGAGGGCAGCCGATCCGACGCCGACCCCACGCCGATGATCCGCCTACGCCCGTGTGCCGCCGCCCTGCTCGTCCTGCTGTCGCTGACCGCGTGCCGCGGCGAGGCGCCGACACCGGACGATCCCGTCGAGGCCGCCGCAGCCGACGCGGCGGCGTCCACCGACGCGCCCTGGATCGCGGCGCTCGATGCGGAGGCCGAACGCATCGATGCAGACATGCCGGGCGATTTCGGCGTCTATGTGCGGCACTTCGGCCCTGCGCCGGGCACCCTCGACCGCGGCGACGATCGTGCCTGGTATCTGTCTTCGACGATCAAGATCCCGGTGGCGATCGCAGTCCTGGAACAGGTCGATGCCGGCACGCTGTCCCTGGACCAGGAACTGGTACTTGCGCAAAGCGATTTCGTCGACGGGTCCGGCGACATGCTGTCGTTCGAGCCGGGTGCCCGCTTCACCATCGCGGCCCTGCTGGAGAAATCGCTGCGCGACAGCGACAGCACCGCGACCGACATGCTGATCCGCGCGGTCGGCGAAGACCATCTGAACCGGCGCATCCGCGACTGGGCCGGTCCCGGCTTCGGCCCGGTGACCACGATCCTGCAGGTGCGTTACGACGCCTATGGCCCCGTCCATCCCGGCGTCGCGGATCTCGACAACATGGCCATCGTCGGCCTGCGCAACGCGCCGGCGGGCGAGGAACGCCTGGTGGCACTGGCGCGCGCACTCGGCGTTCCGCGCAGCGCGCTGAAGGCCGAGTCGCTGGAGGCGGTGTTCGACGCCTATTACCGTGGCGACCGCAACCAGGCCACGCTGCCGGCGTTCGCGACCCTGCTCGAGCGGCTGGCCGCCGGCGAATTGCTGTCGGCCGACAGTACGGCCCGGATGCTGGAGCACATGCGCGGTATCAGCACCGGCGATCGCCGTCTGAGCGCCGGCCTCCCACCCGGCACCGATTTCGCCCAGAAGACCGGCACGCAGGTGCGTCGCGCCTGCAATGTCGGCATCGTCGATGCCGACGCCGGACGCGAGGGCGCCACCGTCGTTCTGGCCTGTGCGGAAGATTTCGACGCCCTCGGCCAGGCCGAGCAGGCCTTCCAGGCCTTCGGCCGCGCACTCGGCGATACGGTCCTCGCCGCGCCCGCCTCCGAAGGGTGAGCCTGATCCCGGAATACGGCCCGGCGCATCCCGGCAGATCGCCGAAGAGCGCAGGGGATGACGCGACGCGTGTCGCGGCGCGATAGGCCGCACTGGGCGGTTGCAGAGGGTCCTCTCTCGCGCAGTCCAACGCCCTGATACGAAAAAACCCACGACCGCCGACGACGGCCGTGGGTTCGAACCATGCGCCGCGGCATGAGGCCGCGGCGCACAGATCGTCAGTTGTGACGCGCCTGCAGCGTGACGTTGCCGTAGGTGCCCGACAGCAGGATGTAGTACGTGCCTGCCGCCGGCGCGTTGATCCGCACCGTTTCCGAATTGCCGGGACGGATCGAACGGTAGTCGTAATCCGACGCCGAGGGCACGGCATCGCGACTGACGTGCAGCGAAACGTTGCCCGTGCCACCGCTGGTGGTGATGCTCAGCGGGCCGCTCACGCCGGCCGGCACGTCGATCGCGTAGAGCGTGTCACCGCCGGTGCCGGACAGGCCGCGCACGGGCACTTGGTTGACGACCGGTGTGGCCGGCGGCGCGCATTCCTCGACCTCGGGATCGCAGGGCTCTTCCAGGGCGGTGTCGAGTGCGGCCTTGGCATCGAGAATGCCGCTGCCCATCGGCGTCGCCGTTGGAATGGTGACCGGGAACGGACGCGCGGACGCCACCAGCAGGTCGCGCAGTTCGGCGGGGGCCAGCGTGTCACGGTCGGCCCCGACCAGTGCGCTCTGCACCATCGCCGCCACGGCGGCGACGTGCGGTGCCGCCATCGACGTGCCCGCCTTGCCACCGTAGCTGTAGGTACCGGCGTGTGCCGTGGTGCTGGCCGACACCGCCTGCAGGATGAAGCCGTCCCACCCGTCGTTGCCGGTGTCTTCGTTGCCACCGCCGCCCGGCGCGGACAGGTCGATGCGCGCACCGTAGTTGGAGTACGAGGCGCGGCCGCCGGTGATCCGCGTGGCGCCGACGGCCACCACGTTGTTGCAGCTGGCCGGGCTGAAATTGGCGACGTTGGCATTGTTGTTGCCGGCCGCGGCCACGACCAGGCTGCCGTTGGCGGTTGCGGTGTTGACGGCCTGCTGGGTGATCGACGGACAGGTCTGCCCGCTGCCGAGGCTGAGGTTGATCACCTCGGCCGGGTTGGTGTTGTCCGGGACGCCCGGCACGCTGCCACCCGAGGCCCAGACGATGGCGTCGGCGACGTCGGAGGTGTAGCCGCCGCAGCGACCGAGGGCGCGGATCGGCAGCACCTTCGATTCGTAGGCCAGACCGGCAGCACCGACTGCGTTGTTGGTGACCTGGGCGACCGTGCCGGCGACGTGCGTGCCGTGCCAGGAGCTGTTGCTCACCCGGCATTCGGCGGCATCGGTGTTCCAGTCGCCGTAGTCGAACGCGCCGGGCACACGCTCGTCGGTCGGACGGCGCGACACGAACGCATCGGTGATGAAGTCGTAGCCTTCCAGCGTGTTGCCGGCCATGTCCGGATGATCGGGCAGGATGCCCGTGTCGATCACCGCGACCACGACGCCGGCGCCACGGTTGATGTCCCAGGCCGCCGGCGCGTTCACGCCGCCGGCGGGGTTGAAGAAATTCCACTGGTAGGTGGCATACAGCGGATCGTTCGGTGTCAGCAGCGGATACACCCGACGATCGAGTTCGGCGAACTCGACCGCAGGATCGGCGGCGATCTCGCCGAGCAGGCGGGACATCTCGGTCTTGTCGAGACGGCGCGACAGCGTGAACACGTCGGCGCCCAGGGCCGAGCGGCGCAGGTGCCTGGCGCTCGTCTGCACGCTGCCGCGAGCCGAGGCCGAGCGCACGACACCGGCGCGGCTCACGGCCGAGCCCATCGACGCCACGCGGCGCTGCACGTCACGTTCCTCCGCCGTGCCGGCGCGGTATTTCACGATGATCCGGGCACCGCCGTCGACGTCGGCCGGCGCGTGCAGCGTCGGCGCCTGTTGCGCCGGACCGGCTGCCGCGGCGGCGCCTGTGGCGAGCGCGATCGCGCTGGCGACGGCAAGGGTGATGGGATGCTTGGTCAAACGCATGGAACTCTCCTCGATTCGATGATGAGCGGTACTGCTCGTGACACCCGGAAAATCGACCGGCTCACAGCCTGGAGCCGGGTTCTACGTCGTCTCGCCGCACGCGTCGCCGGGCCGGCGACGCGTCGCGTCCTGCTTCACCAGCCGAAGCCGGCACCCACACCCACGGATTTCTCGTCGCCGCTGAGTGCGCCGCCGAAGGTCACCGTCGCGCGGTCGTTGATCGCCCGCTGGTAACCCACCGACAGCGCGCTCTCCCCGCCCTGGAACCCGACGCCCACGCCCACACGGTTCTGGGTGCGGATGCCGGCGGCACTGGTGGCCATGTTGAGCATCGCCGCGCCCATCGCGCCCTGGCGGTCGATGCGGCGGTCGGTGTCGTAGAACCGGCGCTCCACGTCACCGCGGAAGGTGTCGAGGCTCTCGCCCCAGGCCGCGAACTTCTGGTCGGTATAAGCGTTCGCCGACGACACCGCCTGCGTGGCCGTGGTATCGGCATAGGCACGCGCTTCGGCGGCGCTGGCCTGCACCTGTGCCACGTTGGCGGCGTCGGTGGCCTGGGTGCCGGCGGCGACGTTGGCGATCTGGCGTTCATTGCCCGCGCTGCCGACAGAGACGGTATTGGCACGATCAGCGACGGCGCCCTGTCCAAGCGCGACGGCGCCCTCGGCCGTGGCACTGGCGCCCTGCCCGATCGCGGTCCCCGAGGCGGCGGTGACCGACGTGCCCTCCCCGAGCGCGACCGCATTGGTGGCATTGGCCGACACCGAACTGTTGGCGCCGACCGCGGTGCTGCCATCGGCATCGACGCGCACATTGCTGCCGATGGCGGTGTCGTTGGCACCGTGCGCATACGCCCCGTTACCGACGGCCGTTCCGGTGCTCGCGTTCGCGACCGCGCCATCGCCGAGCGCGGTGCCGCCACCGGTCGCTGCAGGCGCTGCAGACGTGGCGGGCACGGCCGGCGCCACATCGGCGACGCTGACGTCGGCATCGACACCATCCACCGCGATCCGAGCGGCCGTAGCGTCCTCGACGACCAGCGGAGCCGCAGCCGACGCCATCCTGGACATGGACGATGCCGCCGGTCGACTGGCGGCCTCGATGTCGGCCATGCGCTGATCGAGCCCGCCGATCTGCGCATCCAGCGCACCCAGCGCGTCACCGATGCTGAAGTAGTTCGCACCGCCGATGCTGTAGGCAGGCGCACTGATCGTGCCGAACGCGGTGACCGTCGCCCCGCCACCGATCACGTCCGCAGCGCTCGACAGCGCCGCGTGCAGCTGTGCGCCGGTGGTGGCATCCGAACTCGTCGCCGTGACCCGACCCGCCGCCAGGTTGGTCAGGCGGGTGCCCCCGCTGCCGGCCAGCGTGACGGTGCTGCGACTCGCGTCGTCATATGACACGACGCCATCGGCGATCTCCGACAGGTCGTCGGCAACCGCGTTGAGCTGTCCCAGATTGACCGCATCGGTGACCTCGGTACCCGCCGCGACGTTGGTGATCTGCCGCTGCCGCGCCTGGTGCACGACACCATAGTCGTCGGTGAAGGCCTGAGACGCGCCGACGGAGATCGTTCCGGCGCGGTCGGCAAGCGAACCCGCGCCGAGTGCCACGCTGTCGGCGGCCTGCGCATTGGCATTCGCGCCGAGCGCGAGCCCATCCGATGCCTCGCGCCCCGTCATCGCCCGCCAGCCGAGCGCGACCGAACTGGCGCCAAGCCCGAGGCTGCCGCGTCCCAGTGCGACGGCATTGGTGCCGTCGGCGAGGCTGGCCGAACCGATGGCGATCGCGTAGTCCGCGGTACTCAGGGCGCCACGGCCGAGCGCGACCGCGCTGGTCCCGTCCGCCCAGGTATCCATGCCGACCGCAACCGCGCCGTTGCTCGACGCCCAGGCGCCGTAGCCGAACGCCGACGCGTTCGCCGCTGTTGCCCAGGCCGAGGTGCCGAACGCCGTCGCGCCGTTGGCCGTCGCCCATGCGTAGGCACCGGTGGCGGTGGCATCGCCGCCGCTGGCCCAGGCGTTGCTGCCGATCGCGGTGCTCCAGTTGCCTGTCGCACGCGACTTGATTCCGGCCGCAAAACTGTTGTCGCCAAGGGCCTGGGCACCGCTTCCGAAGGCCGACGCGTTCAGGCCAGTGGCGAGCGCGCCGGAACCGACTGCCGTGCCGTTGACCTCTGCTTGGGTCGAGACGAGCACCGGGTTGCCATCGCCGTCCAGGATCGGAGAGTTGAACTCGTCGTAGGCCTGTCCCATTCCACCGATGGCGACGGCGCCGTCGGCGCCGGCCGAACTGTTCATGCCGACCGCCACGGCGTTCGCGCCGTTGGCCGTCGCACCGCTGCCGAACGCAGAGGCGCCTTCGCCGTAGGCGCTGCTGGAGGCACCGGCCGCCGTGGCGTAGTCCCCATCGGCCATCGCATCCGAACCTGCCGCCACGGCGTCCTGTCCATTGACGAAGGCTTCGCCATCGCCGCTGGCCTTGAAGTAGCGGCCGGTTTCCTCGGCGACGTCGGCCACCTCCTGCAACTGCGCCATGTTCACCGCATCGGTCGCATCGATGCCGGCGGCGAGATTCGTGATCCGCCGCGTCGCCGGATAACCACCCGCGCCGGTGCCGTTGCCGATCGAGACGACATTCGCCTCGGGCGCCCGTGCGCCCGCACCCAGTGCCACGCTGTTGACGCCGTTCGCCCACGCACTCAGACCGAGCGCCGTCGCGTTCTGCGCGTAGGCGTAGGAATCGCGGCCGACGGCCGTCGTGCCGACCGCGGTCGCCCACGCGAACTGGCCCACCGAGGTCGTGTTGTCCGCCGTCGCCCAGGCCGAGCCGCCGAGCGCGGTGCTGTTGAGGCCGGTCGCACGCGAAGTGCTGCCGGCGGCGAGGCTGGTGGCGCCGCTGGCGCTCGCTCCGTTACCGACGGCGATCGCATTCGAACCGCTGGCGAGCGCGTTGTTGCCGGCGGCCAGCGCGTTCGCGCCGCTGGCGGCAGCGCCCACGCCGACGGCGGTCGTGTTGGTGCCCGAGGCTTCCGCGCCGTAGCCGAGCGCGGTCGACAGGAAGCCCGTCGCCTCGCTGTAGCTGCCGGTGGCCGTCGCGCCGTCGCCGGACGCGATCGCGCGGAAGCCGCTGGCCAGGGCCTGCTGACCCGACGCGTCGGATTCGGCGCCGACGGCTGTCGCATACGGGCCGGAGGCCTGCGCCGATGCGCCAAGCGCCGATGCCCCTTCGGCGTCGGCGACGGCGTTGAAGCCCAGGGCCGTGGTCTGGTCGCCTTGTGCAAAGGCCCCGCTGCCCACGGCCGAGGCGCCTTCACCGAACGCGTCACTCGATGCGCCGACCGCGGTCGTGTAATCCCCCTCGGCATTGGCATTCGAGCCCGAGGCGGTCGCATCCTCGCCCTGCGCGTAGGCCTCGCCCTCGCCGGTCGCCCGGAAGTAACGGGTATCCGAGGTCACCGCTTCGAGCTGGGACAGGTTCACAGCATCGGTCGCTTCGGTACCGGCGGCGACATTGGTGATCTGCCGCTCGCCACCGGCACTGCCCACCGACACGGTGTTGTCGCGATCGGCCAGCGCGCCCTGCCCCAGGGCCACGCTGCCGGCGCCCGTGGCGACGGCATCCGAGCCCAGTGCCAGCGAGTCGTCGCCCGATGCGGTGGAGAAATTGCCGAGCGCGGTGCTGTTGAAGCCGCTGGCCCAGGCTGCGCCGCCGACGGCGGTCGAGTAATCACCCGAGGCCTCGGTCGGGAACAGGCTGAAGAAGCCCGCGCCGCCGCCCACCGCCACGCTGTTGATGCCCGAAGCCACGGAGTAGGAACCGATCGCGGTCGAGTCCACGCCGCTCGCCGCCGAGGCGTAGCCCATCGCCGTCGACGCATCGCCGGCGGCGGTCGCGACCGCGCCGAACGCCGACGACACCTCGCCCGACGCGGTGGCACCGACACCGAAGGCCGAACCGGCGAAGCCGGAGGCATCGGCGCTCGCGCCCACTGCGGTGCCGGCCACGCCGGCGCTGGTGGCCGCCGTCTCTACCGGCACGCCGCCGAGGGTCAGCAGCGGGTTGCCGTCTTCGTCGACCGCGTTGCCGCCGATCGCGACGCTCCCCGCACCGTCGGCCTGCGCGCCGGCACCGAAGGCCGCGCTGTTCTGGCCGAAGGCCACCGCGTTGAAGCCGACCGCGGTCGCGTTCTGGCTCTGCGCCAGCGCGCCGCTGCCCACCGCCGTGGCGCCCTGCGTGAAGGCGCTGCTGCTCGCGCCCAGCGCAGTGCTGTAGTCGCCTTCGGCGTACGCGTCCGAACCGGCCGCCGTGGCATCCGCGCCGACCGCGAACGCCTCGCCTTCACCGCTGGCGCGGAAGTAGCGGTTGCTGGCCGTCGCTTCCTCCAGCTGCTCGAGATTCACCGCATCCGTCGCCTCGGTACCGGCGGCGACGTTGGTGATCTGGCGCTCGCTGCCGGCGCTGCCCACCGACACGCTGTCGGCGCGATCGGCGATCGAATCCGCGCCCAGCGCCACGCTGTTGGCGGCCGAGGCTTCGGCGAAATTGCCCACCGCCGTGCTGTTGAAGCCCGCCGCCCAGGCCGCACCGCCGACCGCGGTCGAGTAGTCACCCGATGCCTCGGTCGGAATGAAGCCGGCCAGCGCGCCACCCACGGCAACGCTGTTGATGCCGGTCGCGGTCGCCGCCTGGCCGACCGCGGTGCTGTAGCTGCCGGCGGCCGTCGAGTCGGAGCCCAGCGCCACGCTGCTCGCGCCCGACGCGGTGCTGGCGTTGCCGTAGGCCGAACTGTTGAAGCCCGATGCCGAGGCACCGCCACCTGCGGCGGTGGCGAAATCGCCCGAGGCCTCGGCGCGGAAGCCGAACGCGGCCGCCTCCGATCCACTGGCGACACTCTCGGCACCCACCGCCGTCGACACATCACCACTCGCCTCGGCGAAGAAGCCCACCGCCGTGGCCTCGATGCCGCTGGCCTCGGCCAGGGCGCCGCTCGCCAACGCACCGTCGCCACTGGCGACGGCCGCAGCACCGGTCGCGGTCGACAGTTCGCCGCTCGCCAGACTCTCCGCACCCAGCGCCACCGCGTACTCGCCGCTGGCGTCGGCCAGCGCGCCGACCGCGACCGCATTGGCGGCCGATGCCACCGAATTGAAACCCAGCGCCGTCGCGTTCGTATCGAGCGCGAATGCGCCGCTGCCGAACGCCGAAGCGCCCGCGTCGAGCGCCAGCGCCGCCGAGCCGACGGCCGTGCTGTAGTCGCCATCCGCCGATGCGTCCGAGCCCGCCGCCAGTGCCTCGGCGCCGGTGACCGTCGCTTCGCCGTCGCCACTGGCCTGGAAGTAGCGGCTGGTTTCTTCCGCGACATCCGCCACGGCTTCGAGCTGGGCCACGTTGACCGCGTCGGTGGCATTGATGCCCGCCGCGAGATTGGTGATCCGGCGTGTCGCCGGGTAGCCGCCCGCGCCGGTGCCGTTGCCGATCGAGACGACATTCGCCTCGGGCGCCCGTGCGCCCGCGCCCAGCGCCACGCTGTTGACGCCGTTCGCCCAGGCACTCAGACCGAGCGCCGTCGCGTTCTGCGCATAGGCGTAGGAATCGCGGCCCACGGCCGTCGTGCCGACCGCGGTCGCCCACGCGAACTGGCCCACCGACGTGGTGTTGTCCGCCGTCGCCCAGGCCGAGCCGCCGAGCGCGGTGCTGTTGAGGCCGGTCGCGCGCGAAGTGCTGCCGGCCGCCAGGCTGGTCGCGCCGCTGGCGCTCGCCCCGTTACCGAGCGCGATCGCATTCGAACCGCTGGCGAGCGCGTTGTTGCCGGCGGCCAGCGCGTTCGCGCCGCTGGCGGCAGCGCCCACGCCGACGGCGGTCGTGTTGGTGCCCGACGCTTCCGCGCCGTAGCCGAGCGCGGTCGACAGGAAGCCCGTCGCCTCGCTGTAGCTGCCGGTGGCCGTCGCGCCGTCGCCGGAAGCGATCGCGCGGAAGCCGCCGGCCAAGGCCTGCTGGCCCGACGCGTCGGATTCGGCGCCCACGGCCGTCGCGTAGGGGCCGGAGGCCTGCGCCGATGCGCCAAGCGCCGATGCCCCGTCGGCGTCGGCGACGGCGTTGAAGCCCAGGGCCGTGGTCTGGTCGCCTTGTGCAAAGGCCCCGCTGCCCACGGCCGAGGCGCCTT
>NTJG01000028.1 GCA_002324875.1 Lysobacteraceae bacterium NML93-0793 | reverse complement strand
CCATCGCCAGTGCGCGCGCCGGCGAGCGCCCGGCGCCGGCGCCGGCCAGTGCGGCCGACGGCCGCTTCAACATGTACCAGAACGGCCGGGTGATGACCGCCGACGACTTCGACGCCTGGCTCGCCGCGCGCGGGCTCAAGCTCGAGAACGGCCGCCAGGTGCCCATAGACCCGATCGCCACGTCGACCGCCGCGGTGCCCCAGGCCGCCGCGCCCGCCGCCCCGGTGCAGGCGCCCGTGGCGACAGCCGTCGCCGGCGGCGTGACCCTGCAGGTCGCGGCCTTCGGTGCACGGGCCAATGCCGAGCGCGCGTTGGCCACCCTGCGGGGTGCCGGCATCACCGCCGCGCAGCTGCACGACGGCTCCGCCGCCGGCAAACCGGTCTGGCGGCTGCGCGTGGGGCCGGTGGAGGCCGCGCGCGTGGCCGAACTGTCCTCGCGTGTCGCCGGGCTGGGCTTCGGTGCCCCGACCGTCGTGCGCGACTGAACCCAGGTTTCCCGTCATTTCGCCGGCCCGATCGGCCGGCCCTCCGGAGTGCTCTACCCGATGAACGTGTCTGTAGTCGTTTCGCGCATGCTGCTGGCCGCGGTGGCCGTCGCGACGGTGGGAATCGCCGTCGCCCAGGATCCCGCGCCGACGCCTCGCCCGGCGACCCCCACTCCCGCCGCGCAATCCGGCGCCGCGCCGGCGCTCAGCGAGGCGCTGCCCACGCCGCCGCCGCCGACCGTCACCGGCAACGCCTGGCTGGTGATGGACTACGCCACCGGCCAGGTGCTGGCGGGCGAGAACGTCGACGAGCGCGTCGAGCCGGCCAGCATCACCAAGGTGATGACCAGCTATGTCATCGCCGCAGAGCTGGCCGCCGGCAAGATCACCGTCGACGACCAGGTGATGATGAGCGAGAACGCCTGGCGCAAGGGCGGTGCCGGCACCGACGGCAGCTACAGCGGCTTCCCCGTCAACCAGACCGCGCGTCTGCTGGACATGGAAATCGGCATGGTGGTGCAGTCGGGCAACGATGCCGCGATCGCGCTGGCCGAACACGTGGCCGGCAGCGAGGAGTCGTTCGCACAGCTGATGAATGCCTATGCCAAGCGCATCGGCATGCAGAACTCCAGCTTCACCAACGCGACCGGCCTCTCGGGCCCCGAGCACTACTCGACCGCGCGTGATCTGGCGATCCTGGGCCGCGCGATGGTGCGTGATTTCCCCGAGGAATACGCCCACAACAAGATCCGCGAGTTCACCGTCGGCCCGATCACCCAGCACAACCGCAACCGGCTGCTGTGGCGCGACGACAGCGTCGACGGCATCAAAACCGGCCACCACTCCGGCGCCGGCTACTGCCTGATGGCCTCGGCCCTGCGCGGCGACCAGCGCCTGATCTCGGTGGTCATGGGCTCGACCAGCGAGGCGCAGCGCGCCACCGATTCGCTGGCGCTGCTCAACTGGGGCTTCCGCTTTTTCGAGACCCACGCCGTCTACGACGCGGACGAGCCGGTCGCGACGCAGCAGGTGTGGAAGGGCAAGGCCAACGAGGTGCAGCTGGGCGTCGCCGAGCCGATGCTGGTGTCGATGCCGCGTGGCAAGTACGCGCAGCTCAAGCCGTCGATGGACATTCCGCAGACCCTCGTCGCCCCGATCGAGAAGGGCCAGCAGATCGGCACCGTGCGCGTGGAGCTCGACGGCAAGGTCATCGCCGAGCGGCCGCTGGTCGCGCTCGAGGCGGTGGAAGAAGCCGGTTTCTTCAAGCGCCTGTGGCACGAGCTCATGATGTGGTGGAAGTCCTGACCGCAAGCGCGCTCATGCTTGCAGCCCGGAGGCCGGCATTCGCCGGCCTCCGTCGTTTCCGGGCCCGCTTGGGTTCCCGCACGCACGCCCCGATAATCCGACGATGGACATTTCCTCCGACAATCCCGAGCACGGCTTCCAGTTTCCGGGCGTCTTCGAGATCACCGCGATGGGGCCGGCCGGCGCCGGGCTCGAGGCGGAGATCCCGCGCCTGCTGGTGGCGGCCGGCATCACCGTGCTGCACGAAACCGTCACCACACGCGGTTCGAGCAGCGGCCGCTACGTGTCGATCAAGCTGAGCTTCAAGGCCGAGTCCCGCGCGCAGTACGACGCAGCGCACATCGCCCTGCGTGAGCACCCCGAGGTCAAATGGACGCTCTAGGCGCCGTGCCTGCCGCATGATCCGCCAGCTCGTCTATCGCAGCGGGCAGCTGCACGAATTCACCGCGGCCGACATGATCCGCCTGCTGCAGACCTCGCGAACGCACAACGCCGGCAGCGGCGTGGGCGGCATGTTGCTGCTGCGCGACGGCTTGTTCATGCAGCTGCTCGAAGGACCGATGGCCGCGGTGGAGGCGCTCTATGCGCGCATCGCGCAGGATCCGCGTCACTGCGGGGTGCAACTGCTCAGCCGTCGCGAGCGTGCCGCGCGCCTGTTGCCCGACTGGCGCATGGCCTGGGCCGAGGCGCCGCTGGGCGACGGCGCGCTGGACTTCGTCGGGATCGAGACGGATCGGGCCGCGCTGCGCGTGCTCGAGGACGCGGGTGCCGATGCGGTCGCCGCCAGCCTGCGCGCGTTTCTGCGCGGCGAGGCGGTCGAGGCCTGCGGCGTGGGTGGCCTGCGTCTGGTGCACGGACGATGAGCGTGGCGCCCGACATCCGTCCCGCACGCGTGCGCAGACTCGGTCGCCAGCCCTACGAACCCGTGTGGCGTGCGATGCAGCGCTTCACCGACGCGCGCGACGCGGCAACGCCCGACGAGCTCTGGGTGGTCGAACACGAGCCTGTGTTCACCCTGGGCCAGGCCGGCAAGGCCGAGCACGTGCTCGCGCCCGGCGATATCCCGGTGGTGCAGGTGGATCGCGGGGGCCAGGTGACCTATCACGGCCCGGGCCAGCTGGTGGTCTATCCGCTGCTGGACCTGCCGCGGTTGAAGATCGGCGTGCGCGACTACGTGTGCCGGATCGAGCAGGCGATCATCGACACCCTCGCCGACTGGAACATCGAGGCCGTGAGCCGCGACGGCGCGCCGGGCGTCTATGTCGCCGACGCCAAGATCGCGGCGCTGGGCATCCGCGTCCGCCGCGGCCGCACGTTCCACGGCCTGGCGTTCAACGTGGCGATGGATCTCGAACCGTTCCGGCGGATCAATCCCTGCGGCTATCAGGGCCTGCAGGTGGTGGCACTGGGCGATCTGGGTGGGCCGTCCTCGATCGACGGTGTCGCGCCGCAGGTGCTCGAGCATCTCGCTGCGCAGTTCGGACTCGCGCTGTCGGATGCGCCCGCACCGGTGCTCGCGCCCGCTGAATGACACGCAGCGTCTCCGGCGCCGGCAAGACAGTGCCGGACCGGGCGCCTACAATGACCCTCCGCCCGACCCCTGGTGCGCCATGTCCCGTCCCGCCGACAAATCGATTCCGCTGCAGGTGGTGGCCGCGCCGCCGCCGACGTTGCAGACCGGCGTCAAACAGGTGGCCGGCGACAAGATCGCGCGCTCGCCCGTGCAGTTCGCCGACGCCCCCGTGCTGCGCAAGCCGTCGTGGATCCGTGTGCGCATCCCGTCCAACGGCGCGGTCGCCGCGCTGAAGGCCAAGCTGCGCGAGAACCGCCTGGTGACGGTGTGCGAGGAAGCCAGCTGCCCGAACATCCACGAGTGCTTCGGCCACGGCACCGCGACCTTCATGATCCTCGGCGAGGTCTGCACCCGCCGCTGCTCGTTCTGCGACGTCGCCCACGGCCGGCCCAGGCCGCCGGATGCGGCGGAGCCGCTCAAGCTCGCGGCCACCATCGCCGACATGGGCCTGAAGTACGTCGTGATCACCTCGGTCGACCGCGACGACCTGCGTGACGGCGGCGCCCAGCATTTCGTCGACTGCATCCGCGAAACCCGCGCGCAGTCGCCGGGGATCCGCATCGAGATCCTCACGCCGGACTTCCGCGGCAAGGGCCGCATGGAGCGCGCGCTGGAGATCCTCAAGTCCGATCCGCCCGACGTGTTCAACCACAACGTCGAGACGGTGCCGGATCTGTACCGCAACGTGCGCCCCGGCGCGGACTACCAGTGGTCGCTCGATCTGCTGAAGAAGTTCAAGGCCCAGCATCCGGGCGTGCCGACCAAGTCCGGCATCATGCTCGGCCTCGGCGAGACCATGGAGCAGGTGCAGGGCACGCTGCGCGACCTGCGCGCGCACGATGTCGACATGGTCACCATCGGCCAGTACCTGCAGCCTTCGGCGCACCACCATCCTGTGCTGCGTTACTGGACGCCCGAGGAATTCAAGGCGCTCGAGGACTACGGCATGGCGCTGGGCTTCAGCCACGTCGCCTCCGGCCCGCTGGTACGCTCGTCCTACCACGCCGATCAGCAGGCGATGGGCGCAGGCGTCGCCGCCTGAGCGCCGCGCGCCTGACGCGCCGGTGAACGCCGCCCGGATCAGGGCGGTTCATGTCCTGCCCGGGCCGCGCCCGTACAGTCGGTGGCATGCGATCTGAAACTTTCGGCACTGTCGGAGCGTCTGTTCACGCGACAGGCTCGATCGCATGTCGCATGATCACCGCAGCCGTATCCCAGGATTCCGAATGAAAGCTTCCCGCGTCGTTTCCGCATCCGTGATCGCCCTGGCGCTGGCCGTGCCGCTCGCCCTGATGGCGCGTCCGGACGCGATCACGAATGTGCCCGCGGCACCGAGTGCCGATCAGGTCACCGCCTCCAAGCTGGTCTACGGCCTGCTGTCGGACAGCCGCTACGCCTACCGGCCGCGGACGATGGACGCGACGATGTCGAGCGAGATCTTCGACGGCTATTTCGAGAACCTCGATGCGGGCAAGCTGTTCTTCACCCGCCAGGACGTGAGCCGATTCGAGCCGTTGCGCTCGCGCATGGGCGCCGCGGTGCGCAACGGCGAGATCGCGCCGGCGCTGGAAATCTTCGCGCTGTACAAGACCCGCGTGGCCGAGCGCACGCAGTACGCGCGCGACCTGCTCGGCCAGGACATCTTCGACTTCTCCGGAAACGACCGCTGGGAGTACGACCGCAAGGACGCCGAGTGGGCGTCCGATCCGGCCGAACTCGACGCGCTGTGGCGGCAGTCGGTGCGCAACGACTGGCTGCGCCTGCAGCTGGCCGGCAAGACGCCCGAGGACATCCGCAAGACGCTCGACCGGCGCTATCTCAACATGGGCAATACGGTCGCCTCGCTCAATGAAGAGGACGCCTTCAGCAGCTTCCTCAACGCGTATACCGGTGCCATCGATCCGCATACCGATTACTTCAACCCGCGCGCGGCGCGCCTGTTCAACCAGAACATGTCGCTGTCGCTCGAGGGCATCGGCGCGCAGCTGCAGAAGCAGGACGACGTGGTGGTGATCCGGGAGGTCATCGCCGGCGGTCCGGCGGCGCTGAGCAACCGCTTCAAGCCGGGCGACCGCATCGTCGGCGTCGGCCAGGGCACCAGCGGCCCGATGGAAGACGTCGTGGGCTGGCGCATCGACGACGTGGTCGAGAAGATCAAGGGCCCCAAGGACACCCAGGTGCGTCTGGACGTGGTGCCGGCCGAGGCCACGCTCGACAGCGAGCCGGTGCGCATTACGCTCACCCGTGCGCGCGTGCGTCTCGAAGAGCAGGCCGCGAAGGCGCAGACGCTGACCCTGCCGGCCGACGAGGCGGGCGGCCGCGAGAAGCAGATCGGCGTGATCAAGCTGCCGGCGTTCTATCAGGACTTCGAGGGCCGTCGCAGCCGCAATGGCGAGTACGCCTCCGCCACGCGCGATGTCGCGCGCCTGCTGGAAGAGTTCAAGGCCAAGAACGTCGACGGCGTCGTGCTCGATCTGCGCAACAACGGCGGCGGCTCGCTCAACGAGGCCGTGGAACTGACGGGTCTGTTCATCGACCAGGGCCCGGTGGTGCAGGTGCGCGAATCGGGCGGCCGCGTCGGCGTGCAGGGCGATCGCGACCCGGGCGTCGCGTGGGACGGCCCGCTGGCCGTGCTGATCAACCGTGGCTCGGCTTCGGCGTCGGAGATCGTCGCCGGTGCGATCCAGGACTACGGCCGAGGCCTGATCATCGGCGAGACCACGTTCGGCAAGGGCACGGTGCAGAATCTGGTCGACCTCGACCGCTGGCCGGCCAACGAGACCCAGCGCTACGGCCAGGTCAAGCTGACGATCGCACAGTTCTTCCTCCCGGGCGGCAGCAGTACGCAGAACAAGGGCGTCGAGCCGGACATCCACTTCCCGGTGACCGTGGACGCGACCGAGTTCGGCGAGAGCACCTACGACAACGCGCTGCCGTGGACCCGCATCGCCGCGGTGCCGCATACGCAATACGGCGACTTCTCGCCGCTGCTGCCGAAGCTCGAGGCCTCGCACGAGGCGCGCGTGGCCACCGACAAGGAGTTCGTCTGGTGGGCCGAGGACATCGCCGAGTTCCGCGCCGAGCGCGAGAAGAAGTACGTCTCGCTCAACGAGGCCGAGCGCCGCGCCGAGCGCGACCGCCAGGCGGAACGGCGCCAGGCACGCCAGGAAGAGCGTCGCGCGCTGGGGCTCGAACTCGATCCGCTGGCCGACGACTCCAGCGACGATGGCCTGCAGGCCAGCGAACGTGCGATCGCCCAGCAGAACCGGCTGGAGAAGGCCGCGGAAGACCGCCCGGATCCGCTGCTGCGCGAATCGGCCGCGATCCTGGCCGACGCGGTGCGCCTGCTCAATGCCGATCGCCAGCTCTCGGCGACCGTGCTGCCGGTCTCCACCGCTCCGGGTCGCTGGGCGCGCTGAGCCACGGACCGTGCGCCCTAGAAGCCGCCGCGAGCGATCGCGGCGGCTTTTTATTGCGCGGCATTCGGAACCTTTCGCCGATCGCGCGCGAGGGCAGGCGCGCGCTGTCCCAGCACCGGGAACGCATTCGCGCAAGCACAGGCCTGCACGTTCAGGGCTGTCGATGACCCAGACGGCGCGATGGTCGTGGCATGCAGGCGAATGTCGCCGCACCGGGCATGTGCCGCAGCCGAACGCTCGCGCCAGGAGCGCGCTCGCGCGCGATGGAGCGTGTTCCGGGAAAGCCCTTCGCGCGCGTGCGCGCTGTTGCGGCTTGGAGCATCCGGCGCGGGATGGGCGTCGGCATCTCCACGCGCTCATCCCGGCGCGGTGGTGCCGACACGGCGGTAGCGGAACGGACACGCTGATCCCGCTGGGTCGGCTCACAGGCGCGCGCACCCCGTGCCGCCGACCCACTGCACCATCACCGTTCCAGCCCTGCAACGGGGCGCGGGCGTAGAATTCCGCTCCCACGTGCGCGGTCGTCTTCCGCCCCGTGCGGTCGTCCTGTCTCCCCGGAATCCCCATGAGCGTCGCGCCGGTGTCCCGCTCCGCCTCCGTCCTGTCCATCGCGCTCGCGCTGGCGGCGGTCTACCTCGTCTGGGGGTCGACGTATCTCGCGATCCGCTTTGCGCTCGAAGGCGGATATCCGCCGCTGCTGATGGCGGGTGCGCGCTTCGTCGTCGCCGGCGGCCTGATGTATGCGGCCCTGCGCCTGCGCGGTGTGCCGGCGCCCACGCGCGCGCAGTGGCCCACGCTGGTCGCGATGGGCGTGCTGCTGCTGGGCCTCGGCAACGGCATGGTCTGCATCGCCGAGCAGAGCGTGTCGTCGGGCCTCGCGGCGGTGGCGGTCGCCTCGGCGCCGATCTGGATCGCGCTGTTCTCGGCGATGCGTGGCGACCGGCCTTCGAAGATCGAATGGGCGGGCCTCGCGGTCGGCTTCGTCGGTGTGCTGTGGCTCAACGCCGGCAGCTCGCTGACCGGCACCCCGGTCGGGCTGATCGCGCTGCTGATCGCGCCGTTGGCCTGGGCGTTCGGTTCAGTGTGGAGCCGGGGGCGCGATCTGCCGTCGCCGTTCATGGCGGCCGCGGCGCAGATGCTCGCCGGTGGCGTGATCATCCTCGCCGCCGGCTTGCTCGTCGGTGAGCGCTTCCAGGCGTGGCCGACACTCAAGGGCACGCTGTCGCTGGCCTATCTGACTTCATTCGGCTCGATCATCGGCTTCACCGGCTATGTGTGGCTGTTGCACAACGTGCGGCCGACGCTCGCCGGCAGCTATGCCTACGTCAATCCGGCGATCGCGGTGCTGCTCGGCGCGTGGCTCGCGTCCGAGCGTTTCCACGTCAACGACCTCGGCGCGATGGCGGTGATCCTGCTCGCGGTGGTCGTGATCACGCTCGGCCGCGCACGCGCGAAGAAGCCGGCGCCGACGCCGGCTGCGGCGGTTGCCGGAGAGGATGCATGATCGACGCCGCGCAGAGTCGCCGCGGGCTGTGGATCGCGGTCGCGGCGTTCGTCATCTGGGGCCTGATGCCGCTGTACTGGCATCTGCTGCGGCACGTGCCGTCGCTGCAGATCGTGCTGCACCGCTCGATCTGGTGCGCGATCCTGGTCGCCGCGTTCCTGACGATCCGCCAGGGACGTGGCTGGCTGCGCGAGATCCTGGCCCAGCCGCGGCTCGCCGGCATGCTGGCGATGTCGGGCGTGCTGATCGCGGCGAACTGGAGCCTGTACGTCTGGGCGGTCAACAGCGGCCACGTGGTCGAGGCCAGCCTCGGTTACTTCATCAATCCCTTGCTCAACGTGGTGATCGGCGTGCTGTTCCTGCGCGAGCGGCTGTCGCCGCCGCAGTGGATCGCCGTCGTGCTGGCCGGCTGCGGCGTGTTGTGGCTGACCTTCAACTACGGCAGCTTTCCGTGGATCGCGCTGTGCCTGGCGGGTTCGTTCGCGCTGTACGGCCTGATCCGCAAGTTCGCGGCGGTGGAGGCGGTGCAGGGGCTCGGCGTCGAGAACCTCTTCGTGTTCGGCCCGGCGGTGCTGGCACTGGCGTGGTTCGAGAGCCAGGGCGGCGGCGGGTTCTTTTCGCTGCGCTGGGGCGGCTGGACCGACGCGCTGCTGGTCATGGGCGGCGCGCTGACCGCGATTCCGCTGATCTGTTTCGCCTACGCGGTGCGCCGCGTGCCGCTGACCACGATCGGCCTGCTGCAGTACATCGGGCCGACGCTGCAGCTGCTGCTGGGCGTGTTCTTCTTCGGCGAGGCCTTCGGCGTGGACCGCGCGGCGGGCTTCGGTTTCATCTGGGCCGGGCTGGCGGTATTCGCGATCGACGGCTATCTGCAGTCCCGCCGCCGGATCGTCGCGCAACAGGCCTGACGCGGGGCGCCTTCAACCGGCCGCGGCGAGCGCCGCGGCCGGGCAGGCCGGCGCGCCGAACCAGTCGATCACCGCGGGCGCCAGACGCTCGAGCTGCATCGGCAGGCTGAGATGGTCCTCGCCCGCCAGTTCGAGATAGCGCGCGTCCGGCACCGCCGCCGCCAGCGCGCGGCCGTGGGCCACCGGCACGTGGCGGTCGGCGCTGCCGTGCACCAGCAGCACGCAGGCCGGGCTGTGGGCGAGCGCCGCGCCCACGTCCACCTGGTCCAGCGGCAGGTCCAGCGTCTCGCCCGCACGCACCACGGCCGCGTCGACCACGTGCGCATCGATGCGCCAGCGCAGCCAGCGGCGGGTGAGTCGGGTCGTCCACGGGCCGCCGGTCTCGTCGAGCATGTGCGGCACCATGTCGCGGATCGCGTCGCCGGCGTTGTCGAACGATTCCAGCGCGACGATGCGCGCGGCGCCGAGACGCGGATCGGCCGAGGCGAACAGCGCGGTCGCCGCGCCGTAGGACACGCCGAACACGTGCAGCGGCGCGGTGATCTCGCCGCGTGCGCGCAGCGCGGCCACCACGTCGACGACATCGTGCGCCTCC
Source organism: Lysobacteraceae bacterium NML93-0793 (assembly GCA_002324875.1). Taxonomy (GTDB): domain Bacteria; phylum Pseudomonadota; class Gammaproteobacteria; order Xanthomonadales; family Xanthomonadaceae; genus Luteimonas. Next base: position 14,349 of record NTJG01000028.1, on the reverse strand, counting down.
CGCGTGCCGTAGCCCGAGGGCCCTGCGCCCGAGTGCCCGTGGTTGCGCAGATCGATCGTGATCGTACGATAGCCGGCCTGGCCCAGCGCCAGCGACCAGGGCAGCAGCGAGCCGCCGTCCATCATCCAGCCATGCAGCAGCAGCACGGTGCCGCGCGGCGCGGATGCGGGCGCGGTGGGCGTGTCGAAATCCAGGTCGAAGGCGATGCCGTGCGGATCGTCGGCCGGGCGGGACCAGGTGTACTGCATGCGGTAGTCGCCGGGATCGAGCGCGCGCCAGAACAGCGGGACTCCGGCCGCGGTCGTCACGTGGCCGCTGCGTGTGGGCAGGCGCGTGTACGCGGCCTCGATGCGCTCCACCGGCAGCAACGGCGAGGCGCCCGACGGCGCGACCAGATGCGCGGCCAGGGTATTGGGCAGCCCGGGCCAGGAGGAGAAGCCGGCCAGCAGCAGGCAGAGCAGGGCGAGAACGGCGAGGCGACGCATCGGCGGAGACCGCGAAGGGCCGGGCAGGCTAGCGACGGGCGCACCGGCCGCGCTATCGCAGGCGGATGACACTGGCATGACAGCCGGGCGCCGTTCATCCAAGCGGCGAGCCCCGTGGGGGTTGCGTCGTCGCGACGACGTCTCTGGCACAGTGCGCCGATGTCCGTTTTCACCGATACGCACGCGCGTCCCGGCGACGCCGTGCCACCCCCCGCACCCGCCCACGTGGTCGTCGCCGCCGTCCGCGACGCCGCGCGCGCGGGCGATCCCGCCACGCTGGCGCTGGTGCTCGAAACCGACGGGTCCACCTACGCGGGCGCCGGGGCGATGGCGCTGTTCGGGCCCGGAGATGCACAGCTCGGTTGGCTCAGCGGCGGTTGCCTGGAGCCGGAGATCGCCCGTCGCGCCGCCGACGTTGCCGCCAACGGGCGGATCGGCTGGATGGAAGTCGATACCCGCGACGATGCCGCGCTGCTGTCCGGCGCTGCGCTCGGCTGTCGCGGACGTCTGCGCCTGGTGCTGCTGCCGGTTGCACAGCTGCCGGGCGTGCAGGCGCCGCTGCAGGCGTGGCTGGACGCCGATGGCGACATGCAGTGGTCGATCGAGCGGGGCGGCCAGGTCACCCTCGAGGCCGGCGCGCAGGCGCAGGCCTGGTATCTCGATGCCACCGAGCCGGACTGGGTGTCGGCCGACACGTGGTCGCTGTCGTCCGCCGCGCGGCCGCAGTTGCTGCTGTGCGGCGGTGGCCCCGAGACGCCGCTGCTGTTGCCGTTGTTGCGCAACCTGGGATGGCGCACCACGCTCGTCGAAGCGCGTGGACGCTGGCGCCCCTTCGCTGTGCTCGCCGATACGCATCGCGCGGATGGCGTCGCGGCTGCACTCGTCGATGGTCGGGCGTACGACGCCGCTCTGGTGATGCACCACAACTTCGAACTCGACCTCGATGCACTCGACGCGCTGGCCGCAACCTCGGTGCCCTTCGTCGGTCTGCTCGGACCGCGACGGCGCTGCGAGGATCTGTTCCGGCTGCTGACGACGGCATCGCACGCCGCATTGCGTGCACGTCTGCATTCCCCGATCGGGCTCGACCTCGGCGGTCGCGGCGCCGAGGCCATCGCGCTGAGCATCGCCGCGCAGCTGCAAGCCTGGCGCCACGGTCGCCGGCCGTGACCACGCCGCATGCCGCGATCGTGCTCGCCGCCGGTGGCAGCACGCGGCTCGGGCGGCCCAAGCAACTGCTGCGGCGCGAGGGTGAGGCGCTGGTCGCACGTGCCGTGCGGCTGGTGGGCGACACCGGACCGTCTCGGCTGGTGGTCATGCTGGGTGCATCGCGTGACGCGGTGGCGGCCGAGCTGCATGCGGCGCCGGGCGCCGAACTGCACGACGTCGCAGCGTGGCGCACGGGGCTGTCGGCCAGCCTGCGCGCCGCCGCGCACGTGCTCCGGGGGCATTCGGGACCGGTGCTGATCACCGGTGTCGATCAGCCCGCGCTCGACGCAGCGCATCTGCGCGCGCTGCTCGACGGGGCACGCGCGGCGCCGTCCGGCTGCGCGGCTCTGATGCACGGCGCGCGGCCCGGTGCGCCGGCGGTGCTGTCGCCTGTCTTGTTCGCACGGGCCGGTGGACTCGATGGCGACCGCGGCTTCGGGGCGCTGCTCGCCGCGTTGCCGGACGACGCGTTGTTCCGATTGCACGCACCGGCGTTGGCCCGCGACGTCGACACCCCCGACGCGTTGCGCGCGGCGCAGGCGGAAGGCCTGCTCGATCGGGATGCGTGATGGCGTCCGGCGCACGTGATGACCCGAGGAGTCGGGCACAGCGCTCGACGCGAGGTGCTCAGGCCGTGCGCGCCATCATCCAGACGACGACACACGCGCCGACGAGTCCGACCGACATCGCCGCCCTGCGCCAGCGCTGCGCGCGGCGTCGGTAGCGTGCGACGCGTTCGTCGTTGAGCGCGGACGCGCGTGCGATCCACGGCGCGGTCTCGCGTTCGGCGCGGGCGTAGATGGCCTCGGACCGCGCCGGATCGGCTTCGGCCTGCAGCGCGGCGTCCTCGTAGCGCTCGAAGGCGCGCGCCTGCAGCGCCTGGATTTCGCGTGCGATTTCCGCGTTCGACAGGGTTTCGGGCGCTGCGCTGCTCATGTCGCACGCAGCGCCGCGGTGACCGGCAGGCGCGCCGCGCGCAGGGCCGGGAACAGGCCGCCGACGAGGCCGATGCCCAGCGCCCACTTCAGCCCGTTCCACAGCAGCTCGGGCGAGACCTTGAACTGGAACACCACCTGGCTGAAGTTGCTGCCCAGCGTGCTGACGCTGTAGCCGTTGAAGATGCTCCACGCGAGCAGCCCGCCGAGCAGACCGCCGAGCAGGGCGAGCAGCATCGTCTCCAGCATCACCGCCACCACCACCGGCAGGCCGCGGAAGCCGATCGCGCGCATCGTCGCGATCTCGCGCGCGCGCGTCGTCACCGCGGCGTACATCGTGTTGAGCGCGCCGAACACCGCGCCCACCGCCATGATCGCGCCGATCACCGTGCCCAGCACATTGATCAGCGTGGCGAGCTGGCCGGACTGCCTGCCGTAGTACTCGCGCGTGGTCGAGACGTCGAGCTTCAGGCGCGGGTCGGCATCCATCGCGGCCTTGAACGCGGTGAAGCCGTCGGTGCCCTCGGTGCGCACGGTGATCGACTGGTAGGCGCTGCGGTTGTAGGTGGAGCCGAGCGTTTCGGCGTCGGTCCAGAGTTCCGAGTCATGTGCATCGCCGGATGCGAACACGCCGACCACGGTCCATTGCTGGTTGCCGAGCGTCAGCACGCTGCCGACGTCGAGCCCGCGGAACTGGCCGCGCGCGCCCTGACCGACGACGATCTCGCGCAGGCCCGGTGAGAACGCGCGGCCTTCGATCACCCGCACCTTGTCACGCACGGCCCAGGCGCGTTCGCCGACGCCGCGGAACTGTGCATTGACGTCGCTGCCGTCGGCCTTCGACGGCAGGTTGACCACCTGCGACAGTTCGGGCGACAGCAGCGGCCGGCCGTCCGCATCCCGCGCGATGCCGGCCAGTGTGCCGATCAGCGGCACCTGGTCGCGGGTGATCACCGAGTTGGTCTCGGCCTGAGAGCCGCCGCGCAGCACGATGGCGGACGTGTCGTCGCCCGTGCTCTCGAGCGTCGCCTTGAAGCCTTCGCCCATCGCCAGCATCGCCACCAGCACGCCGACCACGCCGGCAATGCCGACCACGATCACCGACGAGGCGCCCCAGCGCTGGGGCAGGCTGCTGATGCCGATGCGCGCCGCGGCGAGTGCCAGACGGCCGCCGCGCGTGAGCACCAGCCACAGCGCGATGGCGACCGTGATCGCCAGCACGCCGTACCAGGGCAGCAGCACCCACACCACGAGTCCGACGATCAGCGCAACGATCGACAGCAGATTCCAGAGCCACGGGCTTTTCATGTCGGTCCGATCCGGTTCGTCGTGCCACGGAAGGAAATGCGCAGGGTCATGGCGTCAGCGCCCCGCCAGCGCGTCGACGATCTTCAGCCGCTGCGCGCGCAGCGCCGGCAGCACGCCGACGACGATGCCGATGCCGATCATCAGCGCCAGCCCGATCAGCCAGGTCTGCGCCGGCACCGTGGGCAGCGCGATCACGCCGCCGCTGGCCGCGCTGACGCCGGGCATGATCGCCGACGCCAGGCCCAGGCCGACCAGGCCGCCGATCACCACCAGCAGCACCGATTCCACCATCACCAGCACCAGCACCGTCGCATCGCTGAAGCCCAGCGTCTTGAGCGTGGCCAGTTCGGGAATGCGCTCGCGCACCGCCTGCGCCATCGTGTTGCCGGTGAGCAGCAGCAGGGTGAAGAACACCGCGCCCATGATCGCGGTGACGATCAGGCCGATGTCGGCGAACTGCTTGGCGAAGGCCTGCTGGAACGCCGATTCGGTCTGCGACTTGGTCTCGCGGTCGGAGTTGGCCGAGAGCGCATCGATGGCCTGGGCCACGCGCGAGGCCTGGTCGGCGTTCGCCAGCTGCACGGTGAACCAGCTGACCTGGTTCTTGATGTAGTCGTTGGACTCGTCGAAGTAGGCCCAGTTCATCATCAGCTGGTTCTCGGCGCCGACGTTGCTGCGGTCCTTGACGCGGAAGATCGCCTTGAGCTCCAGCGGCCAGTCGTTGCTGCCGCCGCGCGGGAAGATCGTCGCCTGCAGCGGAATCGTGTCGCCGATCTTCCAGCCGAACTTCTTCGCCAGAGATTCGCCCACGGCCGCGCCGGTGCGCGTGTCGCGGAAGGCCTGCAGCTGGTCGGGCGGTACCTCGTACTCGCCGTAGACGTCGAAGAAATTCGGCGCGACCGAGAAGTTCGGAAAGAAATTGCGCTGGTCCTGGTAGATGCCGCCGAACCACATCGCGTACGTCACCTGCTGCACGCCGGGGATCGCCTCGATCTCCGCCTGCAGGCGCACCGGCAGCGACTGGGTGATCGACAGCCGCGAGGCGACGATCAGCCGGTTGGCGCCGTCGACGCTGCCGCCCGAGTTGAACGCCACGCGTACCGAGTCGAGCATGCCGAACAGCAGGAACGCCGCCACCACCGACAACAGCGTCAGCAGCGTGCGCGTCTTGCTGCGGAACAGCTGGGCCCACACCAGCGACAGGTATTTCATCGTGCCGTCTCCGGATTGCGGCGGGTCAGTGCGCGCCGAGCGGTGCGTCGACCAGCTCGCCCTTGTCGAGATGGATCGTGTGGGTGGCGTACTCTGCGGCCTTCGGATCGTGGGTGACCATGACGATGGTCTTGCCGTGCTCGCGGTTGAGTTCCTGCAGCAGGCCGAGGATCTCCTCCGCGCTCTGGCGGTCGAGATCGCCGGTGGGTTCGTCGCAGATCAGGAAGGTCGGGTCGGACACGATCGCGCGGGCGATCGCCACACGCTGCTGCTGGCCGCCCGAGAGTTCGTTGGGCTTGTGCGTGCGCCGTTCGGCCAGGCCGACGAGGGTGAGCGCGATCTCGGCGTTGCGCTTGCGCTGGGCCGCGCCCAGCGACGTGAGCAGCAACGGCAGCTCGACGTTCTTCTGCGCGTTGAGCATCGGCATCAGGTTGTAGAACTGGAACACGAAGCCGACGTGCCGGCTGCGCCAGTTCGACAGCTGGCCGGCACTCATGCGGTCGATGCGCTCGCCTTCGATCTCGATCTCGCCGGACGTCGGCGTGTCCAGCCCGCCGATCAGGTTCAGCAGCGTGGTCTTGCCCGACCCCGACGGGCCCATCAGCGCGACGAAATCACCGCGCGGAATGTCGAGGTCGATGCCGTGCAGCACGTCGACCTTCTCCGGGCCGCGCTGGTAGGTCTTGTGCAGGTTGCGGATGCTGACGAGGGACGACATGGCGCACTCCGGATGGATGCTGCTCGGTGGATGTGTGGATTCAGCGGCCGGCGGTGTCGGCCATGCGCACCCTCGCGCCGTCGGCCAGCGTGTCGGGCGGGTCGAGCACGACGGTCTCGCCGGCGGTGAGGCCCGACAGCACCTGGCGGTCGTTGCCGAGCGCGATGCCGGTCTCGAGCGCGCGTTGCGCGACCGTGTTGTCCTCGCCGAGGACGAAGGCGACCTCGGCCCCGTCGCGCTGCACGATGGCCGCGCCGGGCACGCGCACGCCGCGCGGTTGTTCGGCGGCTTCGGCCTTCGGCGCCTCCAGGAAGCTCACCCGCACGCCCATGTCGGGCACGATGCGCGCGTCCTTTTCCTTGATCGCGATGCGCACCTTCACCGTCGCCTTGCCGCGGTCGGCGGCGGGAATGATCGCGATGACCTCGGCGGGAATCTTCCAGTCCGGATAGGCGTTGAGCGTCGCCTCGACCGGCATCTTCGGCTGCACGCGGCCGATGAAGGCTTCGCCGACGTCCACTTCGATCTCGAGCGAATCCATGTCGACGATCGTGCCGATGCCGGTGCGGGTGAAACCGCCACCGGCCGACAGCGGCGAGACGATCTCGCCCGGCTGCGCGGCCTTGGCGGTGACCACGCCGGAGAACGGCGCGCGCACCACCGTGTTGTCGACACCGAGATCGGCGATCGCCAGCGAATCCGCCGCCACGCGCGCGTTGCGCTGCGCGGTGACCAGCTGCGCGCGCAGCGCGTCGCGCTGGGCGACGGCCTGGTCGTACTGCGCGCGCGAGACCAGCTGCTGGTCGACCAGCGACGCCAGCCGCGCCGCATCGGCCTCGGCCTGGGCCAGCTGCGCCTGCACGCTGCCGGTCTGGCTGCGCGCGGCGGCCAGCTGCGAGGCCGAGAGCGCGCGCTGCGCGTCGGCATCGATCGGATCGAGCGTGGCCATGATGTCGCCGGCCTCCACGCGCTGGCCTTCCTCGATCCGCACCTCGCGCACGCGGCCGGTGATCTTCGCCGACACCGTCGCAGTGCGACGGGCGACGACGTAGCCGGTGGCGTCGAGCACCGAGGCACTCGCGCCGCCGGCCGCGATCGCGAGCACGGGCGCCGTGCGTACCTCCACGCCGGCATCGCGTCCGAACAGCGCCCAGGCGGCCGCCAGTACGAGCAGCAGCACGACGACCGCGACCGCGATCCACAGGCCGCGCCGACGTGGCGGCTCGGGCGGCGCCTTGCGGTCGATACGGAGTTCGTTGAGCAGGTCGGCCTTGGTGTTCATGGGTTCCATGTCGAGCAGGACGGGACAACGGGCACGAGTGTGACCGTGCGCTGCGGGCGATCCAACCTGCCGGAAGTCAACTTCGTCGGCCGGCGCCGGCCGGGTGAGGGCCAGTCTGCGCGCATCCGCTTCGGGGGTCATCTGACGACTGTCACCCCAGCGGAATGACACCCGCGACTGCCCGGGCCGCGCACGTCTGCCGACACTGGCCGCCACACACGGAGGACCCGATATGCATCCAGCCACATCCCGTCCCGATGCCCACCCGCAACCGCTCGCGCGGCTGCGGGACGTCCACCGCCGCCGCGGCACCGTACAGGCGCTGGGCGGCGTGGACCTGACCCTCGCCCCCGGCGTCGTGACCGCGCTGCTCGGTGTCAACGGTGCCGGCAAGACCACCGCCATCGAGATCCTGCTCGGGCTGCAGCCGGCCGACAGCGGCGAGGCCACGCTGTTCGGCCGCGCGCCGACGGAACTGCAGGCGCGACGCCAGGTCGGCGTGATGCTGCAGCAGGCGCAGCTGCCCGAGCGCCTCCAGGTGGGCGAACTGCTCGCGCTGGCGCGCAGCTGGTATCCGCAGCCGCGCAGCGTGGCCGATTGCGTGGCGCTGGCCGGGCTCGACGGTCTGCTCGACCGGCGGTACGGCCGGCTCTCGGGCGGGCAGCAGCGCCGGGTGCAGTTCGCGCTCGCGCTGTGCGGACGGCCGCAGCTGCTGTTTCTCGACGAACCCACCACCGGCCTCGACATCGCCGCGCGCCGGCAGGTGTGGCGCGCGATCCGGAGCCTGGTCGCCGACGGCGTCGGCATCCTGCTGACCACGCACTATCTGGAAGAAGCCGAGGCGCTGGCCGATCGTGTCGTCGTGCTCCACGCAGGCCGGGTGTGTGCCGACGGCCGGGTCGACGCGATCCGTGCCCAGGTCGCGCACCGGCGCATCCGCTGCGTCACGCACCTGCCGGCCGACGTGGTCGCGGGCTGGCCGGGTGTGCGCAGCGCCGAGACCGCCGACGGGCATCTCGTCGCGCTCGTGGAGCAGGCCGAGCCGGTGCTGCGCCGGTTGTTCGACGCCGACCCGCAGCTCGCGGATCTCGACGTGCAGCGTGCCGGTCTCGCCGACGCCTTCGTCGCGATGACGGCGCCCGCCGACACCATGCCCATCTCGGACCGGGAGGCCGCCTGATGGACGTGACGATCGACACCGGCGCACGCGTCGCCCTGTGGCGCTGCTATCTGCTCGACACGCGCTGCGAGCTGCTGCGTCTGCTGCGCGAGCCCATGTACATCATTCCGACGCTGGTGTTCCCGGCGTTGTTCTACGCGATGTTCGGCCTGCTGCTCGGTGCGCGCGGCAGCGCCGAGGCCGCGCGTTACCTGCTGGCGACCTACGGCGTGTTCGGGGCGATGGGCGCGGGCCTGTTCGGCTTTTCGGTCACGCTGGCGATCGATCGCGAACGCGGCTTCTTCGCCCTGCGCCGCGCGCTGCCGGCGCCGCCGAGCGCATGGCTGGTGGCGCGGATGCTGATCGCGATGCTGTTCGCGCTCTGCATCGTGCTCGAGCTCGCGCTGCTGGCCAGCGTTTTCGGCGGCGTGTCGCTGCCCGCGGCGCAGTGGGCGCTGCTGTGGACGGTGACGGTGCTGGGCGCGCTGCCGTTCTGTGCGATCGGCCTGCTGCTGGGCAGCGTGTCCAGCGCGAACGCGGCCCCGGCCTGGGTCAACCTGCTGTTCCTGCCAATGGCCTTCCTGTCCGGGTTGTGGTTGCCGCTGTCGATGCTGCCGGACGTGTTCGCCCGGCTCGCGCCGGTGTGGCCGGCTTATCATCTGGCGCAGATCGCGCTGCAGGTGGTGGGGCAGGGCAGCGGGGGCGCGATCTGGGCGCATGCGGGGGTGCTCGCGGGGGTCGGCGTCGGCGCCGCCGCGCTGGCGATACGGCGACTCACGCGCGCGGGTTGACGGCCGCGCGTGCCGCACACGCGCATCAATGGAAGGGAGACGGACATGCACAGACAGACGACGCGTGCACGGCGACACGTGCTGGGCAGCATCGCGACCGGCGTCCTGGTCACGCTGCTGGGCGGGGCGTCCGCGATGGACGCACATGCGGCCCCCCGGGCCAGTGCCGGCCCGCAATTCGCGATTCGCGACGTGCGCATTTTCGACGGCACGGATGTGATCGAACGCGGCACCGTGCTCGTGCAGGACGGCCGAATCACCGCGGTCGGCGCGGACGTCGCCGTGCCGGACGGCATCGACCGCATCGACGGCCGCGGCCGCACCCTGCTGCCCGGACTGATCGACGCGCACGTGCACGCCTGGGGCGAGGCGCAGGCCGACATGCTGCGCTTCGGCGTCACCAGCGGTTTCGACATGCACGGCGTGTCCGACCGGCTCGCTGCACTGCGCGCGCAGCGCGACGACCTCGGCAACGCGGGCCTCGCCGACCTGTGGGCGGCCGGGACGGCGGTCACCGCCGAGGGCGGGCACGGCACGCAGTACGGCTTCGCGGTGCCGGCGGTCACGGCCGAGACGGATGTCGAGGCGTTCACTGCGCAGCGCATCGACGAAGGTGCGGATTTCATCAAGCTCATCGTCGAGGACATGCGCGGCTACGGCGACCGGCGCATTCCCACGCTCGATGCCGACCAGGTGCAGACCGCCGTACGGGCGGCGCACGCGCGTGATCGCCTCGCCGTCGCCCACGTCTCCACGCAGGACAGTGCGCGGGCGGTGGTCGCGGCCGGCGTCGACGGCCTGGTGCACATCTTCGACGATGCGCCGGTCGAGCCCGGACTGGTCCAGGCGCTCGCGCGCCGCGATGTCTTCGTGGTGCCGACGCTGGTGGTGATCGCTTCGGTGGCCGGCGCCGGCGAGGCGGCGCGACTCGGCGCCGATCCGGCGATCGCCGCCCGTCTTTCGGTCACCCAGCGCGGCACGCTCGACGCGGCGTTTCCGCTGCCCCCGGCGCCGCGGCGGCTGGACGACGCGATCGCCAGCGTGCGCCGCCTGCACGGGGCGGGCATCACGATCCTCGCCGGCAGCGATGCGCCCAACCCCGGCACGGCCCAGGGCGCCAGCCTGCATGGGGAACTGGAACTTCTGGTACGCGCCGGCCTGGCGCCCGAGGAGGCCCTGGCGGCCGCGACCGCGTCGCCGGCCGAGCGCTTCGGCCTGGGCGACCGCGGTCGCATCGCGCCCGGGCAGCGTGCCGATCTGCTGCTCGTCGACGGCGACCCGCTGCAGGACATCACCGCCACGCGGCGCATCGCCGGCGTGTGGAAGAACGGGCATGCGGTGGCGCTCGACGCACCGGCCGCGGAGGCCGCCGGGGCCGAGGTGGCATCGGCGCACGGGCGGGTCAGTGATTTCGAAGACGGCCTGTCCGCGCGCTTCGGCAGCTGGACGCCGACGACCGATCGGATGGCCGGCGGTGCCTCGACCGTCGCCCACGCCGTCGTCGACGGCGCGCTGCAGGTGCGCGGCGAGGTGCGTCCGGGCTTCGCATTCCCGTGGTCCGGCGTGATGTTCTTCCCCGCCGCGCAGCCGATGCAGCCGGTGGATCTGTCGGCACGCGGGACGCTGGTGTTCCGTGTGCGCGGCGACGGGCGCACGTACAGCGCGATGCTGTTCTCCGGCGCGCCGGACGCTGCGATGCCGGCCGTGCAGGCCTTCGTCGCCGGTCCGGAATGGACGCAGGTGCGCCTGTCGCTCGCGGACTTCGCCGGTGCCGATCTGACCCGGGTGCGCGGCATCGCGTGGACGGCGGGCGTGCCGGCCGGCGCATTCGAGTTCGCGCTCGACGACGTGGCGGTGGAATGAATCGCCACGTCGCCACGTGGTGGGCACGCGCGCGCCGGCCGGCGCCCGATTCGGTACTCGGCCTGGCCCTCGCCCAGGGCCGGCCCGCATGGGGCGAGCTGATCCACGCGATGTGGTCGGTGTGGGTGTTCGTCGTGCCGATGTTCTCGCCCTACGGCTATGACCTGCGCTGGGCGTTGCTGACGTTGCTGTCGTATCCGGTCTTCCTCGCGCTGTTCTGCGGCGCGTTGCTGTGGCCGCGGCGGCGCGCGCCGTGGTGCGCGCTGGCGATGATCGCGCTGTGCATCGTGCTGTTGCCCTGGTATGTCTCGGGCCTGAGCTATTTCGTGTTCGGGTGCGTGTTTCTCGGCGCGGTCACCCGCAACGCGTTGTGGCGCTATCTCCTGATGCTGGCCGCGCTCAACCTGCTGCTGGTGGTCTGGGCCCGGTGGCTGGGCTATCCCTGGACGGCACTGGCGTGGATGCCGGTGACCACGCTCGTCATCGGCGTGCTGGTGCACGTGGAACGGTTGAAGCAGAGCCAGGACGCCGCGCTGCGGCTGTCGCACGACGAGGTGCGGCGGCTGGCGGCCGTGGCCGAGCGCGAGCGTATCGGGCGCGACCTGCACGATCTGCTCGGCCACACGCTGGCGATGGTGGCCTTGAAGGCCGACCTGGCGGCGAAGCTGGTCGACCGCGACGCGGCAGCGGCCGGGCGCGAGATCGGCGAGGTCGGCGACATCGCACGCGATGCCCTCGCGCAGATGCGTCAGGCCGTCAGCGGCATCCGCGCCGCGCGCATCGCGGCCGAACTCGCCGCCGCGCGCCTGCTGCTGGAGACCGACGGCATCGGTCTCGATGTCGCCATGGCGCAGGATGCACTCGGTGACGATCTCGCCCCCGAGGTCGAATGTGCACTCGCGCTGGTACTGCGCGAAGCCGTGACCAACGTGCAACGCCACGCGCGGGCGCGCCGGGCGCGGATCGAGCTCGCGCGCGACGACGACGGCATCCGTCTGCGCGTCGTCGACGACGGACGTGGGGGGGCGATGGTGCCCGGCACCGGCATCGCCGGCATGCGCCAGCGTGTGGCCGCACTGGGCGGCCGGCTGCAGATCGACGGTCGACCCGGGCGCACCTGTCTCGAAGCCTTCGTGCCGGTGCAGGGGCGGCCGGCCTGAGCACCGTCGCTAGCACCGCCGTCGCCATCCGCGCGACCGGCTGCTAACGTCCGCGCGATGTCCCGCCTGCCCACCGCCGCCGACCCCCTGCGCATCCTCATCGCCGAGGACCAGGCCATGCTGCGCGGTGCGCTGACGGCGCTGCTGAATCTCGAAGACGATCTCACCGTGGTCGGCAGCGCAGGCGACGGCGAAACGGCATGGCGCGAACTGCAGCGGCTCTCGCCCGAGGTGCTGGTCACCGACATCGAGATGCCCGGTCTCACCGGGCTCGAACTCGCACAACGCATCCAGCGCCACGCACTGCAGGTGCGCGTGGTCATCGTCACCACGTTCGCGCGGGCCGGCTTCCTGCGCCGCGCGCTGGATGCAGGTGTTGCCGGCTACCTGCTCAAGGACGCGCCGGTGGAGCAGCTGGCCGATGCACTGCGGCGCGTGCATGCGGGCGGGCGCGCGATCGATCCGCAGCTGGCGCTCGATGCCTGGAGCGAACCCGACCCGCTCAGCGATCGCGAGCGCCAGGCCCTGCGCCTGGCGGGGCAGGGCATGAGTGCCAGTGAAATCGCCGCGCAGCTGCACCTCTCGCACGGCACGGTGCGGAACTATCTCTCCGAGGCGTTCGGCAAGCTGGGCGTGGGCAACCGTATCGAGGCCTACCGCCTGGCGCGTCAGAAGGGCTGGCTGTAGACGGGCGCAGCATGCCGCGCCCGGCCCGGACGCGGCCCCGTCAGCGCGCCAGCCCGACCGCCGCGAGCGATGCCTGTTCGATCTGCGCGTACAGGGCGAAGGCATCCTGCACCGGCGCGCCCAGCGCCGCTTCGAACGCCGCCTGGTTCGCCTGCGCGGCATAGGCGCGCTGCTCGTCGCCGCCGAGGTTGGACTGGAAGATGCCGGCCGCGCTGACCGGCAGGAAATCCTCGTAGACCACCGGGTCGGCGCTCACCAGGCCGGCGGCGATCGCAGCGTCGATGCCGAGGCGCGTCACCGCCGACGGCTCGGCGCGGTCGGCCTCGGTCAGCGCGTAGCGGTAATAGCCCAGGCCCTCGCGGCGCAGCGTGTCGTCGTTGTCGGGAAACGCGGTGAACGCCGCCGCCAGACGCGATGCGTAATCGCCGGTGCTGCCGGCGCCGTCGGCTTCGCGTGCACGGGCAAGCAAGGTGTCGTAGAGCGCACGGCCCTTCGGCGTCAGTGCGAGGCCGCGCTGTTCGATCTCGCCGAAACGCGCGGTGTGGGTGCCGGCATCGGCGCTGTCGCCGGCGGGAAACCGCACCGGCTCCTGCAGTGCCTTGAAGCTGGTCTGGCGCAGCAGGATCGGACAGCGCCGACGCGGCGGGCCTTCGATCACCGCCTTGGCGTCGATGCCGCGCGCCTGCATCGCGGCCTGCGCGGCGTCGATGTCCAGCGTGCGCGGCGTGAGGTGGTTGATGTGCGGGCCGCGGAAGCAGACCACGTCGGCGATCAGCCGGTGCGCGGCCAGCAGCGCCTGGTAGGTCGCATGCGACACGGTCGCCTCGCTGTGCCAGCGGAAGGTTTCCAGTGCTTCGGCGACGAACTCGGCGGCCTCGTCGGCGGTCAGGCCGCCGGCCTGCTCGAAGCGCTCGATCAACGCCAGCGCGCGCGGGGTGAAGATCTCGCGCGCGTCCAGGATCGCCGCGGCGGTCTCGCGCAGCGCGGCATCCTCGATCAGCTCCAGCCGCAGCAGCGAGGTGAACACCCGGAACGGATTGCGCGCCAGCGATGTGTCCTCGACCGGACGGAACGCGGTCGCGTGCACCGGCACGCCGGCGACGGCCAGGTCGTAATAGCCGACCGGCTGCATGCCCATCACCGCGAACAGCCGGCGCAGCGTGGCCAGCTCGCGCGCGGTGCCCACGCGGATCGCACCGTGGCGCTCGGCGTCGAGGCGGTCGAGCGCATCGCTGCGCTGCAGGCGGGCCGCGAGTGCGGGATCGGCGCCGAGCGTGGCGGCGTTGACCTCGGCCACGAGGTCCATGAGGTCGCCGTACAGCGGCACCTCGTCGCGGTACATGCGCGACATGGCCTGGGCGAACAGATGGCGGATCTCGTCGGGGTGCAGGTGCGGGGAGGCGGACATCGGAACCGGGCTGGCACCGGGCGCGGCCCGGCGGACCGTGCATTTTCGCCTGCCGCGCGTCCGCGCGGAAACCGGAGCCGCAACGGCATCGGCGCCGGGCGCCGGGAAGCACGCGCGCCGCGCCGCCGCACG
>NTJG01000027.1 GCA_002324875.1 Lysobacteraceae bacterium NML93-0793 | reverse complement strand
AGCGCCCGGCGCCGCGGACGGGATCGCGCGCTTCGACCAGGGCGCACAGGTCACAGGCCAGCGCGCGCGCATCCGGTGTATCGGCAGCCAGCAGCATCGCCGCGAGCCGCGGATGCGTGCCCAGCGCGAGCATGCGGCGGCCAGTCGGCGTGATCGTCGCGCGGTCGTCGAACGCGCCCAGGCGCTGCAGCAGATCGCGCGCCGCGGCCATCGCGCCGGCCGGCGGTGGATCGGGAAACGCCAGCGCGGCATCGCCCCAGGCAGCGAGTTCGAGCGCCAGCGCCGCGAGTTCGACCTGGGCGATCTCGGGCCGACGCTGCGGCTCCAGCCGCTGCGATTCCGGCCACAGGCGCAAGGCCACGCCCGATGCCACGCGCCCGGCGCGGCCGGCGCGCTGGTCGGCCGAGGCCTGGCTGATCGCCACGACCTCGAGACGCGAAAACCCGCTGTTGGGATCGAAGCGCGGCTCGCGCGCCAGACCGCTGTCGACGACGATGCGCACGCCCGGGAGCGTCACGCTGCTTTCGGCGACATTGGTCGCCAGCACCACGCGCCGCCGTCCGTCGGGTGCGGGCTGCAGCACGTGCGTCTGCGCTTCGACCGGAAGTTCGCCGTGCAGCGCGAGCCGTTCCACCTCCGCCGGCAGCGCGGCCTGCAGCTGCGCCTGGCAGCGCGCGATCTCGCGCTGGCCCGGCAGGAACACCAGTGCATCGCCGGCGTGCGCGTCGAGCGCCTCGACGACGACGCGGCGGATCTGGTGTTCGAGCGCCTCGTCGCGCCGCGGCGGCACGTGCGACACCGCCACCGGAAAACTGCGACCGGCGCTCGACAGGCGCGGCGCGTCCAGCCAGTCGGCGATGCGTGCGCCATCCAGCGTGGCCGACATCACCAGCAGACGCAGGTCCTCGCGCAGGCCGGCCTGTACGTCGCGCGCGAGCGCGAGGCCGAGATCGGCGGCCAGATGGCGTTCGTGGAACTCGTCGAACAGCAGCGCACCCACGCCCTCGAGCGTGGGATCGTCCTGCAGCATGCGCGTGAGGATGCCTTCGGTGACGACCTCGACCCGCGTGCGCGCGGAGACGCGGCTCTCGAAGCGGATGCGATAGCCCACCGTCGCGCCGACGTCCTCGCCCAGCTGGCGCGCCATGAACGTCGCGGCCGAGCGCGCAGCGACGCGGCGCGGTTCCAGCATCACGATCCGGCGGCCGTCGAGCCAGGCGGCCTCGAGCAGCGCCAGCGGCACCTGCGTGGTTTTGCCGGCGCCGGGCGGCGCTTCGAGCACGAGCCGCGGATGGGCGTCGAGGCTGGCGAGGATATCCGGCAGCAACGCCGCGATCGGCAGGGTGTCGGTCGATGGCGATGCGGGCGCGGCGGTCTTCACGGCGCACAGGCTAGCGGCGCATCGTGCGGCCGTCGATGACGGCGGGCGCCTCTTTACAATGCACGGCCCTCCACGCGCGGTATCCGGCATGCAGTTGATCGACATCGGCGCCAACCTCACCCACGACAGCTTCGACCGGGACCGCGACGCGGTGCTGGAACGCGCACGTGCGGCCGGCGTTGCGAAGCTGGTCGTTACCGGCGCCAGCCGCGAACACTCGCCCAAAGCGCTGGCGCTGGCGCAGCAGCACCGGGGTGTGCTCTACGCCACCGCAGGCGTGCATCCGCACCACGCGGTCGAATACACCGAGGAGTGCGACGCCGAAATGCGCGCGCTGCTCGCGAATCCGGAGGTCGTCGCCGTCGGCGAGTGCGGTCTCGACTATTTCCGCGACTTCTCGCCGCGCCCGGCGCAGCGCAAGGCCTTCGAACGCCAGCTGCAGATCGCGGTCGACACCGGCAAGCCGCTGTTCCTGCACCAGCGCGACGCGCACGACGACTTCATCGCGATCATGAAGGACTTCGAGGGCCGCATCGGCGCCGCCGTGGTCCACTGCTTCACTGGCGAGCGCCGTGAGCTGTTCGACTATCTCGACCGCGACTGGCATATCGGCATCACCGGCTGGCTGTGCGACGAACGCCGCGGCCAGCACCTGCGCGAACTGGTGCCCAACATCCCAGCGCATCGGCTGATGATCGAGACCGACGCGCCGTATCTGCTGCCGCGCACGCTCAAGCCGATGCCGAAGGACCGCCGCAACGAGCCGGCATTCCTGCCGCATATCGTCGAAGAGCTGGCGCGGGATCGGGGCGAGGATGTGGCCGGGACCGCGGCCGCGACGACGGCGACGGCGGTGGCGTTCTTCGGGCTGGGGTGATCATCCGCCCCACTGACGGCGCCAGCCAGCGGGATGCGCGCTTGAGCAATGGCTGCGTAGAGAACGCGTCGTCGCTACGGTCTCCGCGCCCCTGGTTTTTGTTGTTGTTGTTGTTGTTTTTGTTGTTTTTGTTGTTGTTGCTGTTGTTGTTGCTGCTGTCGTTGACGTTGCCGTTACTGAAAAGCGACGCGCCCGCATCGTCGGCAGACCCGGAGGGCGCCGCCCATGGATGGGCGGCGTTTTTCGACCGAGCCAGGATGGCGAGTCGAAAAATCCCGGAACGAACGAATGGCCGGATTTGCCTTGTCGGGGAATCGTTTTTCTTTGGTTCCGTTTCTTTTGTCGATTGACAAAAGAAATGAACTCGGCCGCGCCAGCGGACGAAAGCGGTTGATGTTGCGTTGGTGCTGCGTGCGCAGAGCAGGTGCAGGGCTTCCACTCGCCTGTCGGCGAGCGGCTCACTTTTCTTTGTTGGCCCACGCACGCAGTGCGAACGGCGCAGCCGGCCCGAAGGGCGAGCATCGAAGATGCGAGTAAAGAAAAGTAAGCAAAAGAAAGGGCCTCCCCGACGAAGCTCACCCGGCCATTCGTTCGTTCCTGGATTTTCCGACTCGCCATCCTGGCTCGGTCGGAAAACGCCGCCCATCCATGGGCGGCGCCCTCCGGGTCTGCCGACGATGCAGGCGTGTCATCTTTCAGCTGGAGCAACGGCAACGGCAACGGCAACGGCAACGGCAGGCTCGCCCGCTCCTCCAGGAGATGCTTCTCAACAACCACCTGGGGACGGTCGGAATAACTGCCGCCATCCCCGCGAAAGAGGGGATCCAGCGGCTTGAAGCCTTTGAGAGTCCGAGACGCTGGATTCCCGCTTGACCAGCCGTGCGGCTGTCGAGAGCCGCGGGAATGAAGGCCAAGAGCGGAATTGTTCAGACCTTCCTGGACGAACAGCGCCCGCTACCGCCGCGGCCACGCTGCCAGCAGAGCCCACACGCCACCCACACCCGCCACCCACGTCGCCACCGGCAGGCCGAGCAGCGCAGGCCCACCGGCTTCGAGCGCGTACAGCACCGCGGCGACGATCAGCAGGCCGACACCGAGGATCGCCGCGACGACGCGCTTCTGCATGCCCTGCATCGTCGCGGTGAGTGCGGCGAGGTCATCGGAGCGCATGCGCAGTTCGTGGCGGCCCTCGACCTGCTGCTTGAGCCAGCCGTGCAGCAGGCGCGGCATGTCCGGCGCCTGGGTGATCAGTTCCGGCAAGCGGTCGCGGAACTCGCGGCCGAGGCGCTGCGGGCTGTAGCGTTCGACCAGGATGCGTTCGAGCACCGGGCGCGCAACGGCCCAGATGTCGAGCTTGGGGTCGAGCAGCCGGCCGATGCCCTCGATGCTCAGCAGGGTCTTCTGCAGCAGGATCAGCTGGGGCTGCAGCGTGAGCTGGTAGCGCTGCGCGGTGCGGAACAGTTTGCCGAGCACTTCGCCGAGCGAGATTTCCGACAGCGGCCGGGTGAAGTACGGCTCGCACACCGAACGCACGGCCGCTTCGAGTTCGTCGATGCGCAGGTGCGCGGGCATCCAGCCGGCCTGGATGTGCAGCTCGGCGATGCGCCGGTAATCCTGGCGGAAGATCGCCATGAAATTCTCGGCGAGGTAGTACTGATCCTCGCGCGAGAGCTGGCCCATGATGCCGAAATCCAGCGCGATGAAACGCGGATTGGTCGTGCGCTCCGGATCCACCCAGATGTTGCCGGCGTGCGCGTCGGCATGGAAGAAGTTGTCGCGGAACACCTGCGTGTAGAACACGCGCACGCCCTTGGCCGCGAGCGCCTTGCGGTCGATACCGGCAGCGTCGAGGGCGGCGATGTCGTCACTGGGAATGCCGTGCACGCGTTCGAGCGTGAGCACGCGCTGGGTGGTTCGCTCCCACACCGGCGCCGGCACGTAGAGATCCGGCGATTCGGCCCAGAAGCGTCGCAGCACAGAGGCGTTCGCGCCCTCGCGTTGCAGGTCGAGTTCGGCGGCCAGCGTGTTCTCGATCTCGGCGACGACTTCGCGCGGCCGGATCTTGTCGGCGCGGGGATGGGTGCGCTCGACCAGCGCGGCGAGGTTCCTCAGCAGCGCGACATCGGCCGCGATCTGCTTCTCGATCGTCGGCCGCAACACCTTGACCACGACCTCGCGTTGCGGGTGGCGGTCGTCGGCCGGCAACGTCGCCGCGTGCACCTGGGCGATCGACGCGGAGGCCAGCGGCACCGGATCGAACGTCGCGAAAGCGGCCCCGATCGGCATGCCGAGCTCGCGCTCGACGATCGCCTGCGCCTGTGCGCCGTCGAACGGCAGCACGCGGTCCTGCAGCAGGGCGAGATCGTCGACGATGTCCGGCGGCACGAGGTCGCGGCGGGTGGAGAGGATCTGGCCGAACTTGACGAAGATCGGCCCGAGTTCCTGCAGCGCCAGGCGCAAGCGCGCACCGCGTGATTGCACGGCGATGTCGGCCGAGGCGCGCGGCACGAACGGGCGTGCGAGCTTGAGCCAGCGCTCGGCGGGTGTGCCGTCGAGAAGATCGTCGAGCCGGTACCGCAACAGCACCCGGCCGATGCGCGAGGCGCGCAGCACGCCCTTCATCGCGCCTGCCTCATGCCGCCGGGCCTTGGCGCAGGCGCGCGACCCGCACCGACAGGCGTTCGACCGCGTCGTGCAGCGTGTCGACGTCGTCGTGGAAGGCATCGAGTTCAGCGCGCGGCACCACGTCGCGTGATTCCTCGGTGATGTACTCGGCCGCGCTGCCGGCGACCGTACGACCGAGGTCCTGGGCCTGACGCAGCGCCGCGGCGAAGGCGTTGGCGATCTGCACGCCGATCACCTCACCGAACACGGCGACGAAGGGCTTCTGCCAGTCGGGATCGAAGCGCGACGCCAGCGTCTGCAGCCGGCGTGCGAGTTCCGCATCGCCGGACACCCGCACCTTGCCGATCGGCGGCGCATCGTCGCGGCGCAGGAAGGGCAGCTGGGTGAGCACGCCGGCCAGCGTGGTGCGCACGGCGAGATCGGGTTCGAGCGCCTCGTCGACCGGCCCGACACGCAGGCGGTCGCCATCGACACGCAGCTCCAGCGCCAGTGGCGGAGAGGCGAGCGTCAATGCGATGCGCTGACCGTCGAGGCTGCGCAACGCGGCGCGCGTATCGGCGTCCAGTGCGAGCGCCTGGTTGAGCGCGGTTTCGAGCGCACGGCCGGCGATCGGCTTGAGCACGGAGAACGGGGAAGGCGGGAAGGCAGGCATGTCGGCATTGTAGGGGAGCGGCCGGCAGCCGCGCGGAGCGAAACGGGTCGGATGCTGCATGCCTCCCGGACCCGCGCGCGCTCGTCCCGAGCCGTCGGTCAGACGGGCACGTATCGCCCAAACAAAACGCCCGCCATGAAGGCGGGCGTCGATTCTCAGACTGCAAGCGCAGACCGGACGTCAGGGTCCACGGCCACGCAGCATCGAGATCACGGCCAGGATCAGGAAGACCACGAACAGGATCCAGGCGATGTTGGTCGCGGCGCCGGCGACGCCGCTGAAGCCGAGAACACCGGCAATGATGGCGACGACGAGGAAAATGACGGCATATCTGAGCATGGTGCGGTCTCCGTGGCTGGGGCCGGTAGCGGCTGTGGGGGACACCGTATGCCCAGTCAGGTCGCGATCAGGTGACGACGTGACGCGCGATTTTCTCCGCCTTTCAGCTGGGTGATTCAGCCGTGAAGGCTCCTGTGGCCTCCGTTCTGCACCTGTCGCGCCGGCGGCTTCAGCCCGCCGCCTGCAGCCGGCGCAGACCCTCGGCGATGGAGACGCGGGGCACGTATCCGAAATCGCGCGTCGCCGGCGCCATGTCGTACCAGTGCGTCGTGCTCAATTGCTCGGCGAGAAAGCGGGTCATCGGCGGCTCGCCCGACAGGCGGAGCAACGGCCACAGCGTTTCGCAAACGGCGCCGACCGCGTACGCCGCGCCGAACGGGATCGTCTTCGTGACCTGCGGCGCCCCGGCGGCGGCGAGCAAGGCATTGACGATCTCGCGCACCGTCTTCGGCTCGCCATTACTGATGAAGTACGCGCGCCCCGCGCAGGCGGCGCCCGGCGCCAGATGGTCGAAGGCGTCGAAGTGCGCTTGCGCGGCGTTGTCGATGTAGGTGGTGTCGATGCGGTTCTCGCCGTCGCCGACGAAGCGCAGCCGGCCCGCTCGCGCGCGTTCGGCCAGGCGCGGGAGCAACTGCTGGTCGCCGGGGCCCCAGATCAGTCGCGGACGCAGCGCCACCGTCGCGAGGTCCGGGCTGTCGGCGGCGAGCACGGCCTGCTCGGCGATCTTCTTGGTGGTCGCATACGGCGCCTTGAAACCCTCGCCGTAGGGCACGGTGTCGGCCGTGCCGCCTTCTACGGGATGCGTGGCGCGATGGGTCACGCTGGGCGTCGAGGTGTAGACCAGCCGGCCGATGCCGTGCGCGCGGCAGGCGTCGATGACGTTCTGCGTGCCCACCACGTTGGCGAGGTGATAACTCTCGTAGCTGTCCCAGGCCCCGGCCTTGGCCGCGTTGTGGAAGACGGCATCCATGCCCTGGGCAGCGGCGCGGACCGCAGCGGCATCGGCCAGATCGCCGCGGACCTGGCGCACGCCGAGCGCATCGAGTTCGGGGTAGTGCCCGCGGTTGAAGCTGGTGACGCTGTGGCCGCGGGCGACCAGGCCGCGACACAGCGCCTGTCCGAGAAAACCGCCGCCGCCGGTGACGAGAAGATTCATGCGAGATCCTGTGTGCGTTTCGCCGCCCAGACCGCGAGCGTCTCGCGGCCGATCTTGGCGTTGTGGCGGATGTCGACCGGAAACCCGGGGTGGAACAACACCCGTTCGATGCGTCCGGTGTGGACGAAGCCTTCGCCGATGTGACGCAGTTCGTCGCCGATGCGTGACTGCTCCGTCTTCGCGATACCGGCTTCCAGCTCCACGCAGAGCACGGGGGTCTGTGCCCCCTTCGCACCGACCCCCACCAGCGCCGTGCGTCGCACCTCGGGATGCACGTTGAACACGGGTTCGACCTGTTCGGTGCACAGCGTGCCGGTGGGCGTGACCACGCGATGGCCCTTGCGGCCGCAGAACCACAGCCGGCCTTCGGCATCGAAGTAACCGAGATCGCCCATGCGATGCACGATGCGCGTGCTGCCGTCGGGCAGCGTTTCGGTGATCTTCGCCAGCCGCGTCTGCGCGTCGCGGTTGAAGTAGGTGTCGGTGGCACTGGGGCCGGCCACGGTGATCTCGCCGACCTGGCCCCCCTGCACCTTCAGCCTGTCCGACCATTCGGGAAGCGCGGCGTCGTCGACACGGATGATGCGCACTTCGTTCGGCGGCACCGGGCGGCCGACGCAGGTGCCGGCGCCGTGCTCGGTGCGCGTGCGCAGGTCGAGCAGCTCGCGACCTTCGATGACGGCGACGGGCAGGCATTCGGTCGCGCCGTAGGGCGTCCAGAAGCGCGCGTCGTCGGGTAGCAGTTCGAGAATTTTCGCGACCGTATCGGGCGGCACCGGCGCGCCGGCCGAGGTCACGCGGCGCAAGCCCGGCAGTGGCTGACCATGCTTAGCGAGCACGCCCATCAAGGCCGGCGAGCCGAACAGCTGGTCGACGCCGAAGCGTTCGATCGCCGCATGCAGCTTGCGCGGATCGGCCCTGGCAGGCTGCGTGGGGTCCATGTCCGGGATGATCGAGGTCAGCCCGAGCGCGGGATCGAACAGTGCGAACGGCGGGAACGTCGGCAGATCCACACCGCCGGCGCCGATGCCGAACGCCTCGCGCAGCATGTCGATCTGCGCGGCGAAGTGGCGGTGCCGGTAGACCACGCCCTTGGGCACGCCGGTCGAGCCGCTGGTGAAGAGAATCGCGGCGATGTCGTCGCCGGCCGTCGCCGCCAGTTGCGGGCCGGCGCCGGTACTGGCGCGTTCCACGTCCGCCAGCGTCGCATCGCTCAGCAGCGCCCAGCGCCCGGTGGTGATGCGCACCCGCGCCGACTTGGCCCAGCCCAGCAGCACGCGCGCGAACTGCGCCAGCGGAATGCCGATGAACGCCTCGGGGCCGGCCTCGTCGAGACATTGTTTCAGCGCGCGTTTGTCGATGCCCGGATCCACCAGCACCGGCACCGCGCCGGCCTTGAACAGCGCGAACATCAGCAGGAAGAACTCGGGCGTCGGCCGCACCATCAGCACCGTGCGCGTGCCTCGGACGATGCCGCGCGCGGCGAGTCCGGCGGCGATCGCGTCGCTGCGCGTATCGAGCGCGCCATAGGTCAAGGCATGCGCATCGCCGTAGCGGCCATCCGGCCCGGGGCAGCGCATCGCGATGCGATCGGGCGCGGACTGCGCCAGGCGCGGCAAGGCCGCGGCGATGTTGACCGTGACGGCCGGGGAAGAAGTGGCGACATCCATCACGCAGAGGATACCGGCAGCCGCCCGCGCACCGGCCGCGGCGGCTACGATGGCGGCCTCACGATTCGAGACCCTGCCATGCGCGCGACTTCCGGCCGTCCGTTCCCGTTCCGCACGCAGGTCGCCCTGCTGATGCTCGCGCTGCTGGTCCTGCTGCCCGGCTGCGCGAGTACCGGCAAGCAGGCCAGTGCACTCGAGCGCGCCCAGTACGCATGGACCGGCGCGGTGCGCTGGAACGACATGAAGACCGCCTGGCAACTGGTCGACCCGGACTACCGCACTGCGCATCCGCTCAGCGAACTGGATTTCGCCCGCTACGAGCAGGTGCAGGTCACCGGCTATCGCGAGACCAGCGCCACGGCCGGCCCGGACGAGGCGATGCGCGAGATCCAGATCGGCGTGATCAATCGCCACACCATGGCCGAGCGCACCGTGCGTCACACCGAGCGCTGGCGCTGGGACGCGGCCGCCGGCCGCTGGTGGATCGTCGATGGCCTGCCGGATTTCTGGGCCGGCGAGTGACCACCGGGCGGGCATCGAGGCCCGCCCCGCCCCCTGCCCGGCGCCGATAGGTTCGCCTGGCCCGGTATGCGACAATCGCCGCCCGCTGCCGCTTCGCGAACCGTTTCGTGAATTTCGAAGAACTGCTGGCCTTCCTGGGCCGAAACCAGATGCTGTCGCTGATCCTCGCCGTGCTGACGGTGGCGATCATCTACAACGAGATCGCCCGTCTGTTCCGCGGCTTCAAGGCCCTGCGCCCGGCCGAGCTGACGGTCCTGATGAACCGCGAGAACGCGCTGGTGGTCGACCTGCGCCCGAGCGCGGATTTCGGCAAGGGCCACATCCCGGGCTCGAAGAACGTGCTGATGAGCCAGTTCGACCCCGAGAGCAAGCAGCTCACCGCGGCCAAGGCCCTGCCGGTGGTGCTGGTGTGCAAGACCGGCAGCACGGCCAGCGATGCGGCCAAGCGGCTGAAGAAGGCCGGGTTCGAGAACGTCTTCGTGCTCGACGGCGGCATCGGCGCCTGGCAGCAGGCCGACCTGCCCCTGGTCAAGGGTCGCGGCTGAGCCGCAGGCCCGCATTCCGGCGGCTGCCATAATCGGCCATCCGCCTTCATCCATCCTTGCTGGAGTTGATTTCATGTCCGAAGAACAGGCCACCAACGGCGCCAACGGCGCGGCCCCCGCCCCGACCGGCGCGCAGTTCAGCGTCGAGAAGATCTACGTCAAGGACGTCTCGTTCGAGTCGCCCCGTTCGCCGGCGATCTTCAACGAGCAGACCCAGCCGCAGCTCAACATGAACCTCAACCAGAGCGTGCAGCGCGTGGGCGACAACGCCTATGAAGTGGTGCTGGCGATCACCCTGACCTGCAGCCTGGGCGAGGACAACGCCAACACCGTGTACGTGGCCGAAGTGAAGCAGGCCGGCGTGTTCGGCCTGGCCGGCTTCGACGGCAACACGCTCGACGCACTGCTGGGCACCCAGTGTCCGAACGTGCTCTACCCGTACGCCCGCCAGCTGATCGGTGACCTGATCCAGGCCGGTGGCTTCCCGCCGTTCCTGCTGCAGCCGATCAACTTCGACGCGCTCTACGCCGAAGGCCTGCGCCAGCGCGCGCAGCAGGGTGGCGAGCAGCCGACGACCGACCAGATCGGCAACGCTTGAGCGTGACCGATCGCAAGACCGCGGTCGCGGTGCTGGGCGCGGGCTCCTGGGGCACCGCGCTCGCCTCGCTGATCGCCCGCAACGGTCACCCCACCACGTTGTGGGGCCGCAATGCGGAGCAGATCGAGGCGATCGACCAGCGTCACGAGAATCCGCGTTATCTGCCGGGCATTCCCCTGCCCGAGACGCTGCGCGCGACCACCGACATGGCCCGCGCCGTCGAGGGCGTCGGCCTGATCCTGGTCGTCGTGCCCTCGCACGCCTTCACCGAAACGCTGGAACTGCTGGCGCCGCTGCGCCCGGACGGCGTGGGCATCGCCTGGGCCACCAAGGGCTTCGAGCCCGGCTCGGGCCGCTTTCTGCATGAAGTGGCCGGCGGCCTGGTCGGCGAGGACGTGCCGCTGGCCGTCGTCACCGGCCCCTCGTTCGCCAAGGAAGTCGCATCCGGCCTGCCGACCGCGATCACCGTGCAGTCGGACGACGAGGCCTTCGCGCAGACCGTCGCCGACGTGCTGCACGGTCCCACGTTCCGCGCCTACACCGGCAGCGACATGTGCGGCGCCGAGCTCGGCGGCGCGATGAAGAATGTGCTGGCCGTGGCCACCGGTGCGGCCGACGGCATGGAACTCGGCCTCAACGCCCGCACCGGCCTGATCACCCGCGGCCTCAACGAGATGCTGCGCCTGAACCGGGCGATCGGCGGCCGCCCGGAAACCCTGATGGGTCTGGCCGGCCTCGGCGATCTGGTGCTGACCTGCTCGGGCGATCTGTCGCGCAATCGCCGGCTGGGGCTGGCGCTGGGCCGCGGCGAGAAACTCGAGGATGCGGTGCGCGCGATCGGCCAGGTGGTCGAATCGGTGCAGACGGCCGACGAGGTCATGCGTCTGGCCGAGCGCCACGGTATCGAACTGCCGATTTCCAGCAACGTGCGCGCGGTGCTGCACGGCGAGATCTCGCCGGCCGAAGGTCTCGAGCGCCTGATGGCGCGCGAGCAGAAGCCGGAATATCCCGAGGCCCTGTTCGGCTGACAGCGGCCCCGGTGCTCTCGACGGTTCCGATGACGCCCGGCTGAGCCCGGGCGTCGTGCATTGCGCGGCGCTCCGCTGCGCGAGGATCCGATCGTCCGGACAATAAAAACCCCGACCTGCATACACAGGCCGGGGCGGGTGCGACATCCGGGAGGGAGAGAGGGGACGCGCCGGGGGAGCGCGGACCGGATGCCACGGAGACGGAATTACCAGCGCAGGCGCGGCCCGACGAACCACTGCCGGTCGCCGCCCCGGACCAGCTTGACGTCACCGGCGACGCCGAAGTTCGGCGTGAATGTCCATTGCGCGCCGAGGCGACCGTAGAACTCGCTGTCGAAGCCGCTGCCGTAGTCCTCGTAACCGGCGAGCGCGTAGCCCTCGAGCGCCGGCAGCAGCGCGCTCCGCGCGCCCACTTCGACCGCATAGCCGCTGGCGTCGAGGCCGCGACCGAAGTCGATGGACTGATACGCCACGCGCGTCAGCAGATCGGTGCGCGTATTGATCTCGTGGTTGTAACCCACGCCCAGACGCCACTGGTCGCGCTCGAGCGGGCTGCGATCCATGCTTTCACGGGTGTAATCGCCGAAGGCGTGGAAGTTGGGATGGAAGGCCGCGGCGCCGCGGACCGACCAGCCATCGGAATCGGCGCCCGGATTGACCGGCGCGAGGTCCGACCTGCTCGCCGAATACCCACCTTCGATATAGGTGTACGACAGCCCTTCGGCCGCCTGGGCGGTGAACGGAAGGGCCGCAGCCAGGGCTGCGAGGGTCAGTACACGCTTCATCGGGTCGGTCGTCGCACGGAGTGGAAGAAATGTCGGCCCGGACAGCGGGGGGAGGGGATGCTTCGAGGGGAGGGGAAGCACGGCTGCCCGGGCCGAGGACTGCATTCTCGGTCCATGCCGACAACCGGCGCTGAATATTGAACTTTGAAGTACAGGAACTTCGCCCTGCCGCCGGGGTCAGGCGCCGCCGGTATAGCCCTGCTGCCGCCATGCCTCGAACACGACCACGGCGACAGCGTTGGACAGGTTGAGGCTGCGGTTGCCCGGCCGCATCGGCAGGCGCAGGCGCTGGCCGTCGGGCACGCGGCCGAGCACGTCGTCCGGGAGGCCGCGGGTCTCGCTTCCGAACAGAAACGCATCGCCCGGCGCGAACGCCGGCTGGTCGTAGCGCACGCTGTTGCGCGTGCTCAGGGCGAACAGGCGCGCAGGCTGGATCGCCGCCAGCGCGGCATCGAGATCGTCATGCACCTGCAGCGTGGCGTATTCGTGATAGTCGAGGCCGGCGCGGCGCAGGTTGCGATCGTCGAGGTCGAAGCCCAATGGCCGCACCAGATGCAACCGCGCGCCGGTGTTGGCGCACAGGCGGATGACGTTGCCGGTGTTGGGCGGGATCTCGGGGGTGTGGAGGACCACGTCGTACATGCGGCTGCGCAGTGGGTGGGCGGGCCGCGAGGATGACACGGGGCTGAACGTATGCCTAACATCGGGCCGGGGGGGGAGGAAGTGAAGACGGCGCCGGCCACCGGCGCAGGACGGGCGTGCGTCCGTCTGCCACACGATTTCTTTCTTGAGTCCGAGGGGGTTCCGATGACGCTTACAACCGCCGACCGCCGCCTGCGCCGCAAGACGTTCGCTGCCTCACTGTGCTTCGTTCTGTCCGCGCCCGTGTACGCACAGGCGCAGGTCGCCCCGGCTGACGCCGGCGCCGCCGAGACGGACCGGGCCACCGATCTGGATCGCGTCACGGTGACCGCGCGAAAGCGCGAAGAGACCATTCTCGAGGTGCCGATGAACATCTCTGTCGTGTCGGCGACGGAGCTCACGGATCGCAACATCACCACGGTCAGCGAGATCTACCGGACACTCGCGGGTGGTGCGAGCCCGACAGGACAGCTCGTACTTCGCGGCTTGGCCGGGGGCAACAGTCCCACGCCGGGCACGACCAGCCAGTTCGTCGACGGCATCCCGTTCGCCTTCGGCGATGTCTTCGACATCGAGCAGGCGGAGGTCCTGCGCGGCCCGCAGGGCACGCTGTGGGGTTCCAACGCCATCGGCGGCACGGTCCAGCTGCGCACCCGTGCACCCCAGTTCGACGAGGCCGAAGTCGCCACGACGCTGGAAGCCAGCCGGGAGAAGGGCGGCACCGGCACGGGCGCGCGTCTGCAGGCGAGCGTCAACATACCGCTCGTCGAGGACACGCTGGCGCTGCGCATCGCAGCCAGCAAGCGTGACGCGCCGGGCAAGATCTTCAATGTGGCCACCGGCAACCCGCAGAAATCGGAACGCGAGTTCATCCGCACGCAGTTGCGCTGGCAGCCGGCCGACACGGTGGACGTCACCCTCGGCCACATCTGGACGGCAACCGACAGCGTCGGCACCGTGAATGCGGATCGCTCGATCGCCGGCTTCTACTATGTGCCCACGCTGAGCCCCAACCCTGCCTCGCCGTGGGGGTACGACGTCGACTTCGACACGGTGGACTGTCCTGCAGGAGCGGAGCGTCCGGCGTGCCTTGCGCCCGGCGCAGGCAGCAAGGTCGATCCCAGGTACAGGATCTACGAGCAGCTCGACGGCTGGGCGCGCAACACGACCAACCTGTTCTCGCTGCGGACCGATGTCGACGACGTGTTCGGGATCGGCTCGCTGCATTACGCCGGTTCCTACCGGAAGAACTTTTCCAATTCGCTCGACAACTGGTCGCGCCTGGACCTCGACGACATGGCCCAGACGTGGATCGTCAACCGCTCGTCGACCTATCGCACGACGCACGAGCTGCGCTTCCAGAACAACGAGCGCATGGGCGGCTTCGACTGGACCATCGGGTTGTTCCAGGATCGTTCCTGGCAGGGCTACACGCCCGACGAGCAGTGGCAGTACCACCGGACCGATCCGCGCAGCGTGGCGATCTTTTCGGCCTGGAACGATTTCTTCGACTACGGCTTCACCGATCTGGGCATCCGCAACATCGCCGAACTGGGCCAGACGCTCTACGGCGATCCGAGCATCAACTACAACCTGACCACCCTGTACGACTACTCGCGCGAGCGCGCCGCGTTCGGCGAACTCAGCTATCTGCTCGACACCGGAATCGGCGCGTTCGAGCTCACGGCGGGACTGCGCGCGTTCGAATTCGAGGACTCCACCGCCTTCCAGCGCAGCGGTATCTGGTTCGGCACCAATGCCGACGGCTCGCCCGTGTTCGAAGAGGCCTATTCCGGCGAGGAGTCGGGCAGCCGGCGCAAGTTCAGTCTCTCGTACATGCCCAACCGGGACCTCAATCTCTTCGCCGTGTACTCGGAGGGCTACCGGCCCGGCGGCAACAACGCGCCGCTGCCGACATCGTGCGCCGGCGACGACTTCGCGGGGGCGTACCAGGCGCGCTACAACAGCGATGCGATCGACAACTACGAGCTCGGCTTCAAGGCGGCGTTGTTCGATCGTCGGTTCCGGGTGAGCTCGGCGATCTACCGCATCGACTGGAGCGGCACCTGGGCCTCGGTGTACATGCCGTCGTGCGGATTCAGCTACACCACCAACACGCCCGGCGAATCGGCGCGCTCGGAAGGTGTGGAGTTCGAAAGCTCACTGATGCTCGGTGAGCGCACGATGCTGACTTTCAATGCCGGCTATACCGATTCGCGAATGCTGGTGGCGAACGAGGCACTCGGTTCGGAAGCCGGCGACGACATGACCATGGTGCCCAGGTACAACGGCTACCTCGCGGTCGACCAGGAGTTCAGCCTGTTCGGTCTGCAGGCGTTCGCGCGCGCCGATGTCGCCGCCTTCGGTGAATTCAAGTCGCACTTCAATACCCGCCCCGAGGACGTGGCACCCGCCTACGAGACCGTCAACCTGTCGGGGCGCCTGCATCTCAACGACAACGCGGTGGTCAGCGTCCACGTCAACAACGTTTTCAACGAGGATTATCTGACCTATCGGTCGGCGCGTTCGCGCACCAGTTCGCGTCAAGCCCTGAGCGAGCGCTACGGCGCCGAACGCAACGTCGCCGTGCGTTTCGACTACCGCTTCTGAGCAAGCAGCGCCGGAGGGCGAATCATGCCCTCCGGCCTACCAGGGCAGGGCCGCGCCGGTCCAGTCGAGGAACCGGCCGCTGTCGTCGGGACCGAGACCATCGATCACCGTGCGCAGGCCGGTGACCGATTCTTCGGGCGCCTCGCTGGCCTGGGCGCCGCCCATGTCGGTGCGTACCCAGCCCGGATGCAGGGCGACGACGACGATCCCGCGCTCGCGCAGGGCATGCGCGAGCTGCACGGTCGCCATGTTCAACGCGGCCTTGCTGATCGCGTAGCTGGGCGTGCCGAAGCGTCCGGTATTGGTGATCGAACCGAGCTGCGAGGACAGGTTGGCGACGCGCGCGCCATCGCGCAGCAGCGGCGCCAGCGCCTGGGTCAGCAGCAGCGGGCCGGTGACGTTGGTGCGCAGGCTGTCGTCGAGCGTGCCGGCGGTCAGCGTGCCGAAGCGCTCGCCGCTGTGCAGGACACCGGCGTTGTTGACGAGCAGGCCGATACGCGCATCCTCGCCGGCGGCCAGCGGCCATTCGCGCACCAGTTCGTCCCGCGATCGGGCATCGCCGACATCCAGCGGCAGCACCTTCAGATGGCCCGGATGTTCGGCGGCCAGAGTGTTCAGCGCGGTCGCCTTGCCCGGCTGGCGGCAGGTGGCGACGACGCGCGCGCCGTCGGCCAGCAGCTGACGGACGAATTCGAGGCCGAGACCGCGATTGGCGCCGGTGACGAGGGTCCAGTGAGTCATGACGTGGCTCTCGGGCGGAAACGGAGTTCGATGCTAGCCGCGCCGGGGTGAGGATCAGGCGGGGACCTTCGATCCGCATCCTCCTTGCGGGAGACTTCGACGAGCGGCAGCGCGTCGGGTGAGGGCCGTGGACTTCGCCGCTCGTGTGTCGAACCCCCCATCCGCCTCCGGGCACCTCTACCGGACGGGGGAGACCGACGCGGTTCCTGCGGCAGACCATGACCTGCGGCCCGTGCCGCACGGACCACCGCTGGCTACGATGCGCGTCCAACCCTGCCCGCACTCCAAGGACCGGCATGTCCGCTGACCGCCTCCGTACCGTCCCGACCCGCCCGCGTGCGGCCCTGCTCGCACTGGCCTGCGGCCTCGCCCTGTCCGGCATCGCCGCCGCGCCGATGGCTTGGGCCGCACCGCCTGCCGCGGCTGCCGGCGTCGACATTCCGTACGAGACCTTCACCCTGCCCAACGGCCTGCGCGTGGTGGTGCACACCGATCGCAAGGCGCCGATCGTCGCGGTCAACATCTGGTACCACGTGGGCAGCAAGGACGAGCCGGCCGGCCGCAGCGGGTTCGCGCACCTCTTCGAACATCTGATGTTCCAGGCCAGCGAGAATCATCCGGGCGAATTCTTCGACCCGTTCAAGCAGGTCGGCGTGACCGACCAGAACGGCACCACCAACACCGACCGCACGAACTATTTCCAGAACGTGCCGACCACCGCGCTCGACATGGCGCTGTGGATGGAATCCGACCGCATGGGCCACCTGCTCGGCGCGGTCGACCAGGCCGCGCTCGACGAGCAACGCGGCGTGGTGCAGAACGAGAAGCGCCAGGGCGAGAACCAGCCCTACGGCCAGGTCTGGGACCGCCTCACCCGCGCGCTGTATCCCGCGGGCCACCCGTATCACCGCGGCGTCATCGGCTCGATGAACGACCTCAACGCGGCGTCGCTCGACGACGTCAAGCAGTGGTTCCGCACCTGGTACGGCCCGAACAACGCCGTGCTGGTGCTGGCGGGCGACATCGACGTCGCCACCGCGCGGGCCAAGGTGACGCAGTATTTCGGTGACATCCCGGCCGGCCCGACGATGGCCCAGCCCGCGGTCGACGTGGCCAGGCGCCCCGCCGACACGCGCGAGACGCTGGAAGACCAGGTGCCGCAGGTGCGCATCTACCGCGCCTGGAACGTGGCCGAACTCGGCACGACCGACATCGACCACCTGCAGGTGCTGGGCAGCATCCTCGGCGGCGCCAAGGCTTCGCGCCTCGACCGGCGCCTGCTGCACGGCGACCGCCTGGTCGACAACGTGAGCGCCGGCGCCTATGGCTCGCAGCTGGGCTCGACGTTCATCGTGATGGCGACCGTGAAGCAGGGCGTGGACCCGGCCACGGTGGAAGCGGCGATCGACGAGGAACTCCAGCGCCTGATCGCCGAAGGCCCGAGCGCCGAGGAACTCGAGCGCGCCAAGACCGCCTTCCGCGCCGGCTTCGTGCGCGGCATCGAGCGCATCGGCGGTTTCGGCGGCAAGGCCGATGCGCTGGCCGAGTGCACCGTCTACGAAGGTGATCCGGGCTGCTTCCGGACCTCGCTGGCGAACGTGGCCGCGACCACCGTCGACGACGTCAAGGCGGCCGGCGCGACGTGGCTCGATATCGGCAGCCACACACTCACGGTGGTCCCCGGAACGCGCACGCCGCTGGCCGAAGACCCCGCGGTCACACCGGCGCCGTTCACGCCGCCGGCGCCTGACCGCAAGTACCGCACCACGCGCAGCACTGTCGATCGCAGCACCGGTGTGCCGCCGACCACCTCGTTCCCCGAACTCAAGTTTCCCGAGCAGCAGCGCGCCACGCTGTCCAACGGCACCCAGGTCATCCTCGCGCGCCGGCCGGAGATTCCGGTGGTGCAGCTGAGCTACGAGTTCAAGGGCGGCTACACCGCCGACCAGGGCCGCACGCCGGGCACCGCCAGCTTCACGATGAACGTGCTCGACGAGGGCGCCGGCGGACTGGGCGCGCTCGACTTCGCCGATCGCGTGGAGGCACTCGGCGCGAGCATCGGCGCGAGCGCGTCGCTCGACGGCAGCAATGCCTACGTGTCGGCTTTGAAGGAGAACCTCGATCCGACCCTCGCGCTGTTCGCCGACATGCTGCGCCGGCCGAACTTCGACCAGGCCGAAGTCGACCGCATCAAGGCGACGTGGCTCGCCGGTATCGCGCAGGAGAAGGCGCGCCCGGCCAGCGTGGCGATGCGTGTTCTTCCGCCGCTGGTCTACGGCGCCGGTCATCCGTATGCGATTCCGTTCACCGGCAGCGGCACCGAAGACGCGATCGCGAAGCTCACGCGCGACGAGCTGGTCGCCTTCCACCGCGACTGGGTGCGTCCGGAAGGCGCGACGCTGATCGTCGTCGGCGACACCACGCTGGACGAGATCGTGCCGATGCTGGAGACGCATTTCGGCGACTGGCGCGGCACCGGCCCGGCGCCCTCGGCCATCGAGGTGCCCGCGGTTGCACGTCCTCACACTGCGCGCGTGTTCCTGATCGACCAGCCCGGCGCGGTGCAGGCGAACATCTTCGCCGCGCAGGTGATTCCGCCCACCGGCGATGCATCGTCGACCCGGTTCGACATGGCCAACACCGTGATCGGCGGGGATTTCACCGCGCGTCTGAACATGAACCTGCGCGAGGACAAGCACTGGTCCTACGGCGCGCGCAGTTCGGCCAGCGGCACGCTGGGCCAGCGCCCGTGGATGGCATCGGCGCCGGTGCAGATCGACAAGACGGCCGAGGCGATGGCCGAGATCCAGCGCGAGCTGGCGGACTTCGCCGGCGGCACGCGACCGGCCACCGAGGCCGAACTCGCTCGCGCCCGGGCGATCCAGACGCTCAGCCTGCCCGGCGCCTACGAGACCGCCTGGGCGGTGATGTCGACGATCGGCGGCAACGTGCGCTTCGGCCGTCCGGACGACTACGTGTTCCAGCGCAAGGCCGAGATCGAGTCGATGACGGTGCAGGATCTCGCCGGCGTGGCGACGACGATCGATCCCGAGGCGCTGACCTGGGTGGTCGTCGGCGATCTCGGGCAGATCGAGGCGCCGATCCGCGCACTCGGGCTGGGCGAGGTGCAGGTCATCGATGCCGACGGCGCGCCGGTCACGCCGCGGACGAAGTAAGCCCCCGTTGTGGTCCCGCTCTGCGATGCCCGCCACAATGGCGGCATCGCCCTGCCCCTGTCTTCCGGAGCCCCCATGCGCACGTCCCTGATGGTGTTGCTGCTGTCCCTGTCCGTCACCGGCTGCACCTGGGTGCACATGGCGCCCGGCGCGAGCGCGGTGCGCGTCACCAGCGCGGCGCCGTCGGGCTGCGAGAAGCGCGGCGAGGTGGAGGTGTCGGTCAAGCACAGCATTGCGTTCATCGAACGCAACCCGCTGCGGGTGCGCGAGGAGCTGGAAACGCTGGCACGCAACGAGGCACCCGGCCTCAACGCCGACACCATCCACCCGCTGGGCGAGCCGTCCGGTGGTACCCAGCGGTTCGCGGCCTGGCGCTGCAGTCGCTGATCCGCACGCCCGCGCCGCGCGCCGCAGGGCCGGTCTGCGTTCTTCCGGAGGCGTGTCCCGCGTGATGGGCGGGGCGTTGGCGCGCGTCCGACCGTCCCGCAGCATGCGTCGCCCCGCCGAAGCGGGTACCCTATGCGGCTCCCTTGCCAGATCCGGCGCCTGCCCATGCTCTTCGAAAACGTCGCCATTGCCGGCCTCGCCCATGTCGATGCGCCGCACCGCGTGACCAGCGACGAGATCAATGCGCGACTGAAGCCGACCATCGACCGTCTCGGCATCAAGACCGACGTGCTGAAGGACATTGCCGGCATCCATGCCCGCCGCCTCTGGGACGACGAGGTCCAGGCCTCCGACGCCGCGACGATGGCCGGCCACAAGGCGCTGGACGATGCCGGCATCGACGTCGGCAAGCTGGGCCTGCTGGTTAACACTTCGGTCAGCCGCGACTACCTCGAGCCGTCCACGGCCAGCATCGTCGGCGGCAACCTCGGCATTCCGGACACCTGCCAGAACTACGATCTGGCGAATGCGTGCCTCGCCTTCGTCAACGGCATGGATGTCGCCAGCCGCATGATCGAACTGGGCGAGATCGACTACGCGCTGGTCGTCGACGGCGAGACGGCGAACCTCGCCTACGAGAAGACCATCGAGCGCCTGCTGCGCCCGGAGACGACGGAAGAGGATTTCCGCAACGAGCTGGCCACGCTGACGCTCGGCTGCGGCTCGGCTGCGATGGTGCTCGCACGCGCCGACCTGCTGCCCGACGCGCCGCGCTACAAGGGCGGTGTCACGCGCTCGGCGACCGAGTGGAACACCCTGTGCCGCGGCAACCTCGACCGCATGGTCACCGACACCCGCATGCTGCTGATGGAAGGCATGAAGCTGGCGCAGAAGACCTTCATGGCCGCGCGCGAGGCGATGGGCTGGGTGGTCGACGAACTGGACCAGTTCGTGATCCACCAGGTTAGCAAGGTGCACACCGGCGCGTTCGTCGAGAGCTTCGGCATCGATCCGAAGAAGGTGCACACGATTTTCGGCGAGCACGGCAACATCGGCCCGGCGTCGGTGCCGATCGTGCTGAGCAAGCTCAAGGAACTGGGCCGCCTGAAGAAGGGCGACCGCATCGCGCTGCTGGGCATCGGCTCGGGCCTGAACTGCACGATGGCCGAGGTGGAGTGGTAAGCCACCTGGTGCACGCGTGAGCAGGAAAAAGGCCGGCATTGCCGGCCTTTTTCCTGCTCGCCACACCGCGGCGGCTGTTCATGTCGACATTTCATCCATTTTTCGACACATCGGGGCCTCATGCCGATCGCGTCGACATGAGCGAACAGCCCCCCTCGCCTGCATAGAGCGGTCGACCGGCGCGGACCGGGGCGGCCGCATCGCGCATGGTGACGAGCGCCGTACGCCTCCGCCGCACATCGACCTCGTCATTTGTCGGCGGCGTACCGGGTCACTCTCTCAAGGATTTCGGCACGTAGCCGGAGCGCCGAGAGGCGTGCCTGTAGGCCCGAGCCCGCTGCCGCGGGCCGGCACCTCCCGGCGATGTGTGTCATCGAAACCCGCGTCTCCGGTGTCCGCAGCGCCGGCACGTGCGACCCGATGCCGAAGAGCGACTTTCCGCGTCATGGCACGAGCGTCGTGCCAGCCGCGCTCAGTCTTCCTCGACCACGGCGTTGTCGATCAGGCCCTGCAGGTCGGATTCCAGCCGGTCGATCCGGTCCGACAGCTGGGCGGCGTCCTGCGGGCTGACGTGCACCATGCCGTCCAGCAGCTCGGACAGCTGCTGCAGGCGGTCGCGCTGGCTGCGCACGTCGAGGCGGGTGCCCTGTGCGCGGATGTCGCCGAGGTCGGGCAGTGAGCCCCGACGGTAGCGCTCGCGCAGCATCAAGTGCAGGCGTCCGGCGATGCGGCGGTCGGCATCGGTCCACGGCGCGCTGACGCCACGTACGGTCTCGTGCCAGGCGGCGAAGCTCGCGCGCGGGCCGATCCGGGTGCCGTCCTCGGTCAGCAGGAACGGTTCGTCCGGGCTGCCGGCCCAGCGCACCTCGTCCACCTGCTCGCAGCGGAAGAAGAACACCCATTCGTCGCGGCCCAGATCGAGCGGCAGCGCAAGCACACCGGCCAGGCCGTCGGCGGCATCCACCGTGCCCGCCCATTCCTCGGCATGATCGGTACTGACCGGTCCGGTGGCCGCATTGCAGCCCTGCAGCCAGCCGAGCAGACCCGGCACGAACGAGCCGTCCGGCGCACGGCCGGCGCTGTACCAGTGGCCGCCCTGGAGCAGGCCGACACCGTCGCAATCGATCGCGCGCACCAGCAGATCGAGCTCGGCGGTCAGCGCCAGTCGTGGCTCGCTGGCGTTGTCGAGCCGGAGTGCCAGCGCATCACGCACGTTGCGGGCCTCTTCCTCGAGCGCTGCGGCCTGCTGCTGCTCGCGCGAGGCCACGCGCATCGAGACGAACAGGCCGAACAGATCGGCCGCCGCGCGGACGCCGGGCGGCACCCGACGCGGACTGCGGTGATGACAGGCGATCAGCCCCCAGAGGCGGCCGCCGGAGATGATCGAGATCGACATCGATGCGACCACGCCCATGTTCGCCAGATATTCCAGATGCACCGGCGACACACTGCGCAGGGCATGCTGGCTGAGGTCCAGCGGCTGCCCGCGGGTGTCGCGCTCGGGCACGATCGGCACCGGCACGTAGCGCGCATCGGGAATCACCCGGATGCGGTTGCGCAGGTACAGCGCGCGCGCCTGCACCGGGATGTCCGAAGCGGGATAGCGCAGGCCCAGATACGCGGGCAATTCGGACGCGCGCGATTCGGCCACCACCTCGCCGGCATCGTCGTGCCGGAAGCGGTACACCATGACCCGGTCATAGCCGGTGAGCTGGCGCACCTGCTCGGCGACGCGCTGGTTGAAATCGACGATGTCGGCACTGTTGGCGACGCGCGCGATCATCGTCTGCGCCACGACCGTCGGCGAACGCTCGCCCGCACTGCGCAGCTGCGGCTCGATCTCGATGTGCACCAGGCTGTCGGCGATGTGCACGCTGACGTCGCACAGATGCGCCATCGGCCCGATGTTGGACACGGCCGCACGCTGCGGCGGCGCACCGGGCTCGCTGAAGCCGATGGTTTCGGCGATGGCCTGGATCAGATCGTCGGTGAGGAACTCGCGCAGCGAACTGCGCAGCATCTCCTGCACGGGCGCACCGAGCAGCGCCTCGATGTTCGCCGAGACGTGATGGATGGTCCAGTCGGGCAACTGGCAGGTGATCAGATAGCCGTGCGGCTGGATCGCGGCCGACAGGTGGATCCGCTCGCTGGCACACGCCTCCAGGGCGCGTTCAAGGGCTGGGTTCACAGGGCGTGCTCCTCGTTGGCCGAACCGGCGCCGTGTGCGAGACACACGGCCACATGGGTGAAAGCGGTGCGTGCACTATCGATCATGCGCGCGAGACGCGGGGCATCGGCGACGTCGACGGCCGCGAGCCGCTGCTGGACCTGACGCCAGTCGTCACTGGTGCCCTGACACTCGAGAAAGTGTGCGCCGTGCTCGCCGGTATGACCGAGCCGGCGCACGGCGCGGATGAGCACGCGGGCGCCCAGACTGCTGCCGGCCATCACGTACTCCCAGCCCATCACCGCGTCGTCGTCGGCGAGTGGCGATGGCGAGGCCCACGGCGCCATCAGCGGTTGCAGACCGACCGCATCGAGATCGCGCTCGAGCCAGCGGGACTGACGCGGGGCGCGCGTCGTCGCATGTTCGAAATCCAGCGCGAAGCGATGCATGCCGCGCAGATAGCGCGCGTAGGCGTGCGGCGTGTTCAAGCCGGTCGGAAACGCCTCGTCGACGCGTGCATGCTGCGCAGCCGTCGCGTCACGCAGCACCGCACGTGCCCCGCCGGATGCGGGCATGGAGTCGTTCGGCGACATCGACGCATTCATTTTCACCGGACGATTCTACCTGTGCGTGGCGCTGCCTTCTGTTCATTTTCCCGCTTATGAACAACGCATGTTCCGCGCGTTCTGTTCAGGACTTTGCGCGGTCATCCGCCACATCCGGTGGCTCCGCTGGCGGCTGACTACAATGCACGTCTCAGATTTCCAAATCCGGGCGTTAATGACCGTGCAGCTTCCTGACTACCCCTTCACTCGACACCGTCTGGAAGTGCGCCCGGGTGTGCACATGCACTACCTCGACGAAGGCCCGCGCGACGGCGAGATCGTGGTGATGCTGCACGGGAATCCCTCATGGAGCTACTACTGGCGCCATCTCGTGCTGGGCCTGCGCGACCGCTATCGCTGCATCGTGCCCGATCACATCGGCATGGGACTGTCGGACAAGCCGGACGACGCGAAGCGCGCGTCTCCGCGTTACGACTACACCCTGGCGTCGCGGATCGAGGATCTGCAGACCCTGCTGGGTCATCTGGGCATCGACGGCCCGGTCACGCTGGCCGTCCACGACTGGGGCGGCATGATCGGATTCGGCTGGGCGCTCGAACACATGGCGCAGGTCGGGCGGCTGGTGATCACCAATACCGCGGCGTTTCCGATGCCTGCCGCCAAGGCGATGCCATGGCAGATCGCGCTGGGACGCGACTACACGATCGGCGAGTGGATCATCCGCGGATTCAACGCATTCTCGGCAGGCGCGTCCCGGTTCGGGGTGGAACGCCGGATGCCGGCCGACGTGCGTGCGGCCTATGTCGCGCCCTACGACAGCTGGGCCAACCGCATCAGCACGATCCGCTTCATGCAGGACATTCCGCTCGGGCCGAAGGACCGCGCTTGGCCGCTGCTCGAAGCCGCCGGCCGACGCCTGCCCGACTACGCCGACCGCCCCGCCTTCATCGGCTGGGGCCTCAAGGATTTCGTGTTCGACCGCCACTTCCTCGACGGTTTCCGCGCGGCGCTGCCGCAGGCCGAGGTCATCGCGTTCGAGGATGCCGGCCATTACGTGCTCGAGGACCGGCATGCGGACCTGGTGCCGGCCATCCGCGGCTTTCTCGACCGCAACCCGATGGTGGTGCCGGCCGCCTGACCTCAGGCGATGACGGCGTGTGTCGCGATGTGCGCATCGCCCTGCATCGCGCCGGCCGCAGCGTCGCGCCAGAGCCAGTCTTCGGCCTCGAGCGCGTGCAGGCCGTGCGCGATCCGGGCCTTGTCGCATTGCGCGCTGCGCGCGCCGAATTCCAGTGACGCGGACACGGCCGCGCAGGCCGACGGCCGCACCGGATGGATCGAGCATCGCGAGTAGCGGCCGATGTCGGCGTCGAGCGCGATGCAGCGCGGCTGCGCCTGCGAGGTGCCGCGCATCACGCGCTCATGGGCGCGCAAGGGCTCGGTGAGCTCGATCGGCACCCGCCCACCGGTCGCGGGCTCGGCCTCGCTCCAATGGAAACTGACACGGAAGAACGCGCAGCACGCACCGCAGGTCAGGCAGGGATGCGACATGGAGGCCAGCAGGCACAGGGGACGGCGCGGAAGTGTGCCAGCGCGCGCGCCGCGCGCAAGTGCCGCCGCCGCGGCGCTCAGGCCGCGGCGGACGGGCGCAGGATCGCGACGTAGCGGGCCTGCATCTCGGTGGCCACACCGCCGTCGGGCAGGGGCACCCGGGCGCGCAGCGTGACCCGCGCACGGCCGCGCTGACGCAGGGTGCGCAGGAACGCGGCCCAGTCGCCTGCGGCCAGGCTGGCTTCGGCTTCGAGATCGGTGCGCAGCGGCGCCTTGTAGCGGATGTCGGAGTCGGCGACGTAGACCTCGGCATCGAGTCCGGCGGCTTCCACCTGCAGGGTCGTCAGGCCCCAGGCCGCCAGCGTCATCAGCGACGTCAGGCTGCCACCGAACGCGGTGCCCTTGTCGTTGACGTGCGTGGCCAGCGGCGCCTGCAGCCGGAGCCGCTCGCCATCGAAACCGGCGATGCGGATCTGCATCGCGACCACGGGCGGCATCGAACGGTAATGCGCCTCGAGGGCGTGCAGCGGATCGTGGGTCATGCGGGTCCTGGGGGTAGGGTGATGCGGCTTGCGCCGTCTCCCGGCAGCCACCAAGCTGGGCGCATGCATGCTGCGCCGGCTTCCTCGCTTCTGGCGGGATACTACGTCATCTCGCTGCGACCGGCCGGGGCACACGACGGGTTGCGGCGTGCGGGGGCGCGCCTGGGGGCGCGGACCTTCGCGCTGCCGCCGTGGCGGCTGCTGCAGCGCGACGACGCCGTCACCCGGCGAGCGCTGCATGCCGCGCTCGCGGCCGACGTGGTGCTGTTCACCAGTCCGCCGGC
>NTJG01000026.1 GCA_002324875.1 Lysobacteraceae bacterium NML93-0793 | reverse complement strand
GCAAGGCAAGTGCGCCAAGCTCGCTGTCACCGCCTGCATGCGAGTCCTTCTGATCCGTCTCAATGCCATGGCCCGAGACGGGACTGAATGGAGAACACTGCCTGGGTGAGAAGACAGTTGCTCCTACAACAGTTCTAGGGCGGGTGGATGTGTAGGAGCGTGCTTGCGCGCGAGGGCCGTCCCATATGCGCGCCGCACGCGCGCAACGATCTCGGCAGACCCCCTTCGCGCGCGAGCGCTCGCCTACAACGCGGCTCGGGATGATCGGATGCAGCAGCGGCCTGCGCGCGAAGAAAGGCCGGACGCTGCTGCAGAGAAAGGAGGTCTCAGCGCACGTATCGGTTCACACCATCGCCGCGCGGCGCGCGGCTGCCTGCGCCCATCGATCTGCGACGGCTGGTGAGGTCAGACAGGCCACCGTGTCGGTCACCGTCGTCACCGCGCGTTCCAGCAGCTGGATGTCCGCCTCGTGCTGGCGCGCGACGTGCGGATCCTCGAAGAACACGGCGCGTTGGCAGCGTCCGTCGAGCACGCGGTCGGCGATCTGCGCGTCGCCGCCGAGCGGGCCGCTCTGGAAACGCTGCGTCCACGCCTGGTCCGACGGCCAGCCGTGGCGCCACGCGAGTTCGTTGAGCCGCTGGCCGGTGGTGCCGGTGGCCACACGACCGGCGAAGCGCGACAGCAGCGCGAAGTGGCGGTCGACGAAATCGAGCATCTGCGGCTTCATCGCGTCGTGCGCGATCAGCGCCACGGTCTGCGTCTCGAATGCGTGCAACCCGTCGGCGCCGGGATCGGGCGCGAGGCCGGCGTGGATGCGCTCGCACTCCACCCAGTCGCGCGCCGAGGCGACCGTCGACAGGAACGGCTTGCCCTGGATCACGCACTGGCGCTTGAGCGCGACGGCCTCGGGGAAGATCGACGACGGATCGACCGGATCGATCAGATAGACCACG
This sequence comes from Lysobacteraceae bacterium NML93-0793, assembly GCA_002324875.1. Lineage (GTDB taxonomy): Bacteria > Pseudomonadota > Gammaproteobacteria > Xanthomonadales > Xanthomonadaceae > Luteimonas. Next base: position 26,056 of record NTJG01000026.1, on the reverse strand, counting down.
CCGTCGAGCGTGCGCCCGTCGCCGAGGCCGACGACCTCGGCGACGAGCTTCATCAGGCCGCCGTCGCGGCCGTTGGGATAGCGCACCAGGCCGGCGTGGCCGTCGAGTGCGCGCTGCTCGACGATCGCGTCGAACGTGCGGCCCACGGCATGCAACGTCACGTCGAGCGCGCGCAGGCCGTCGCCGCTGGCGCGCAGCCAGCGGAACAGCGCGGCGTCGGGTTCGGCATGATGCAGCCGGTTCGCGGCGAGCCCGATCCGCATCAGCCTTCCATCTGCTCGAGCTCGCGGCCGCGCGTTTCGTGCACGTAGCGCAGCACGAACACCACAGACAACGCGGCGGCGGCCGCATACAACCCGTAGGCGCCGGCGAGGCCGATGCCGGCCAGCAGCATCGGGAACGTCCAGGTGATGAGGAAGTTCGCGCCCCACTGGAACAGGCCGGCGACCGCGAGGCCCGAACCGCGGATCTGGTTCGGGAACATCTCGCCGAGCATCACCCACATCACCGGGCCCCACGACATGTTGAAGAAGATCACGTAGACGTTGGCCGCGACCAGCGCGAGCACACCCATGTTGTCCGACAGCGCGAGACGGCCGTCCTCGCCCAGCGTGCCGGTCGCGAACGCGATCGTGACCAGCGTCAGCGAGACCGCCATGCCGGCCGAGCCGATCCACAGCAGCGGCTTGCGGCCGATGCGGTCGACCAGCGCCACGGTGACCAGGCAGGCGCCGATGCTCAGTGCGCCCGAGAGCACGTTGATCAGCAGCGCGTCGTTCTCCGAGAAGCCGACCGCCTGCCACAGCACCGCGCCGTAATAGAACACGACGTTGATGCCGACCAGCTGCTGGAAGACCGCGAGCCCGATGCCGACCCAGACGATCGGACGGACCTTGCCGGTGGCCTTGCCGATCAGGTCCGACAGCCGGGGGCGATGGTGGTCGGTGGCCAGTGACGCGTCGATCTCCGCCAGCTTGCGCGCGCCCTCCACGTCGCCGTAGAGCCGGGTCAGTACCGCCAGTGCCTCCTGCTTGCGGCCCTTGGCGACCAGGAAGCGCGGGCTTTCGGGAATGAACAGCAACGCGACCAGGAACACCGCCGCCGGCAGGATCTCCACCCAGAACATCCAGCGCCAGGCTTCGAAGCCCCACCAGAAGATCGCGGTCGAGCCGCCGGCGAAGTTCGCCAGCAGGTAGTTGCTGAGGAACGCCGCGAACAGGCCGCAGATGATCGCGATCTGCTGCACCGTCGCCAGGCGCCCGCGGTATTGCGCCGCCGAGACTTCGCTGATGTAGGCCGGCGACATCACGCTGGCCGCGCCGACCGCCAAGCCGCCGAGCACGCGATACAGCACGAACTCCAGCGAGCCGGTCGCGATGCCCGAGCCCCAGGCCGACACGAGGAAGAACACCGCGGCGATGACGAGCACGTTGCGGCGCCCGAAGTGGTCCGCCATGCGGCCGGCGAAGAAGGCGCCGACCGCGCAGCCGAGCAGCATCGAGGCGACGTTGAAGCCGGTGACGACCGAGTCGGAGTCGAACGCGCGCTGCAGGCCGTCGACGGTGCCGTTGATGACGCCCGAATCGAAGCCGAACAGGAAGCCGCCGATCGTCGCGACGCAACTGATGAGGATGATCAAGCCGGTGTTTTCGCCGCGCGGCGCGTCCGTCACGCGTTCGCTGGTGCTGTTGCCCATGTGCTGTGGTTCCCGATGCGTTCGCGGCGATGCGCCGCGTCTCCCATGCCGCTCCGCGACTGCGGCAACGACCCCATGTTCGTGCGCTGTACACCGGTGGACGGATGCATCGTGCCTCGCGTCGCCGCTGCTGCGCAGGAGGTCGGAGCGTAGCGCAGCGTCGCGTCGCGTGCTTGCTGCATCTGCGATGGACGCGGCGCCGACGACGCGGCTTCGATCCCGCGACGTCGTCGGCGGCAGCCCCACTGCTGCATTGCAAGATGTTCGAACTGCGGGGCTTTGCTACGGTGAATGACCATCGGTGTCATCGGCGCTCGGCCGGTCCGCCGTAAAGTCTTTCTTCCGGAGATCCACATGACGTCCACCCGTCCGAAGCTCGCTGCCACGCTGTGCGCGGCCCTCCTGGCGACCGCCGCGTTCGGCGCCGCGGCGCAGACCGCGGGCGCCGCGTCCGAAGCATGGGCGCGAGGCATCGAGCATCAGCGCAAGGCGGATCTGGGCAACGGCACCTTCCTCAATCCGGTGTTCGCAGGCGACCGTCCGGATCCGTCGGTGCTCAAGGACGGGGACGACTATTACCTCACCCAGTCCTCGTTCGATGCCTATCCGGGCCTCCCGGTCTGGCATTCGCGCGATCTGGTGAACTGGCAGCCGCTGGGCCATGCGATCACGAAGAACGTGGGCTCGATCTGGGCGCCGGACATCGTCAAGCACGCAGGCCGTTACTACATCTATTTCCCCGCGCGCCAGGGCGGCACCGAAGGCAGCACCCGCAGCAACTTCGTCGTCTGGGCCGACGACATCCGCGGCCCCTGGAGCGAGCCGATCGACATCGGGCTGCCGGGCCACATCGATCCCGGTCACGCGGTGGGCGAGGACGGCAAGCGGTACCTGTTCCTCAGCGCCGGCGACTACGTGCAACTGGCCGACGACGGCCTGAGCGTGGTCGGTGAGATCCGGCACGTCTACGACGGCTGGCGCTACCCGGAAGACTGGGACGTCGAGGCCTACGCTCAGGAAGGGCCCAAGATCAATTTCCGCGACGGCTGGTATTACATGACCACCGCCGTGGGCGGGACCGCCGGTCCGCCGACCGGCCACATGGTGATCACCGCGCGCTCGCGTTCCATCCACGGCCCGTGGGAGAACTCGCCGCACAACCCGATCGTGCGGACGGTCAGCCGCGACGAGCCGTGGTGGTCGCGCGGCCACGCCACGATCGTCGAAGGCGTCGACGACCGCTGGTGGATGATCTACCACGGCTACGAGAACGGGTACTGGACGCTCGGGCGGCAGGCGCTGCTCGAGCCGATCGAGTGGACCGACGACGGCTGGTACGTCGCCAGGGGCGGGGACCTGGGACAGCCCCTGGCGATGCCGGCGGGCGAGTCGGTCGGCGAACACGGCATGGCGCTGTCGGACAGCTTCGACGGCGACGCGCTGGGCCACCAGTGGTCGTTCTTCAACCCGGCCCAGGACGAATACGCGCGGCTGTCCTTCGGCGGCGGTGCGATGACCCTGCGCGGTAAGGGCACGTCACCGCGCGACAGCTCGCCGCTCACCGCGATCGCGGGCGACAAGGCCTACCAGTTCGAGGTCGAGATGGAGATCGCGCCCGGCGCGCAGGGCGGGGCGCTCCTGTTCTACAGCGACCGGCTCTATGCGGGCGTCGGCAGCAACGGCGACCGGTTCGTGATGCACCGCTACGGCCTGGAACGGCCGACCACCCTGCCGCCCGGGCCGGGCGGACGCCTGTGGCTGCGGGTCACCAACAACCGCCATATCGTCACCATCCACACCAGCCGCGACGGTCGCACCTGGGAAAAGTACCCGGTGCAGATGGAAGTCTCGGGCTACCACCACAACGTGGCCGGCGGCTTTCTGGCGCTGAAACCCGCGATCTACGCCGCGGGCGAGGGCGACGTACGCTTCCACAATTTCCGCTACCGCGCACTGGACTGAGCGCGGCCCGCAGGCCGGCCGTCCGGTGCGGTGCCGGTCTTCGCCTATTATGGACACCGCACGACAACGGTCCGGGGACCCGAATGCCCGCAAAGAGCAAGATTCCGAAGCCGGGCGAACCCGCGCGCGCGGCCACGATCAACGACATCGCGCGTCTGGCCGGCGTGTCGAAGAAGACCGTGTCGCGGATCATCAACAATTCGCCGCTGGTGCGTCAGGACACGCGCGAAAAGGTCGAGACCCTGATGCGCGAGGTCGGCTACGTGCCCGATCCGCTCGCACGCGGCCTCGCGTTCCGGCGCTCGTTCCTGATCGGCATGGTCTACGACAACCCGACCGCGCAGTTCATCGTCAACATGCAGTACGGCGCGCTGGACACGCTGCGCGGTTCGGGCTTCGAGCTGGTGGTGCATCCCTGCGACAGCCGCAGCCCCAACTACATCGACGGCGTGCGCCGGTTCGTGCAGCAGCAGAAGCTGCACGGGGTGATGCTGGTGCCGCGCGTGTCCGAGGATCAGGCGCTGGCCGACATGCTGGCCGAGATCGGCGTGCGCTACGTGCGCATCGCGGCGGTGTCGATGGATGCGCCCGAGCGCATGGTGGTGACCCACGACCACGACGGCGCGGCGGAGGTCGCGGATTACCTGCAGTCGCTGGGGCACACGGAGATCGCGATGATCACGGGCCCTGCCGACTACCGGTCCTCGATCGAGCGCTCGCAGGGCTTCGTCACCGCGCTGCAGAAGCGCGGCATCGAACTGCCGAAGGCGCGGGTGGTGGAGGCCGGATACACGTTCGAGTCCGGCGTGGCCGCAGCCGAGACCCTGCTCGGTGCCAGGAAACGCCCGACCGCGATCTTCTGCGGCAACGACGAGATGGCCGCGGGCGTCTACCGCGTCGCGATGCGTGCGGGCATCAGCATCCCGCGTCAGCTGTCGGTCGTGGGCTACGACGACAGTCCCCTGGCGTCGCGCCTGTGGCCGCCGCTGACTTCGGTACGCCGCGACACCCGCGACACCGGCCGGATCTCGGCGGCGATGCTGCTGCAGGCCGAAGGCGCGCCGCGACCGCTCGCGAGCGTGCGGCCGCACCTGATCGTGCGCGACTCCTGCCAGCCGCCGGGCTGAAACCCCGCCGCGAGTCTCCCGATGGCGGCGGGCCGCGGCCCTCCGGTCCTCGACGGGGCAGCGCTCCACGCCGTGGGACGGCTCGGCGGGTCGACGCCTTCACGTCCTGTACGCACCGCCTGCCTGCCTACCGGCGCCGGCGGTCTTTTGCGCGTTCTGACGACGCCCGATGGCCCATCGGGGGGCGGGCACGGGCCATCGTTCCGCCGCGCGCCACGCCTGCGATTCCCGTTTGCGGCGGCGCGGTATGACACCGGTTACCGAAGGTTCTAGAATCGTGGGCCGCGCCGCGTCCGCGCATCCGCGCCGGAGTCCGCCATGTACCAGAAGACCCACTACGCGACCCATCCCGGGGTCATGCAGGGCATCGACAACGATGGCCTGCGCGATCTCTACCTGCTCGACGGCCTGTTCGCCGACGACACCGTGCGCCTGCGCTACACGCACTACGAGCGCTTCGTCATCGGCGGCGCGTCGCCGGTCGCCGGCCCGCTGTCGCTGCCGGTGCAGACCGAGCCCGCGTCCGCGGCGGGGCGCTCGTTCCTGGAGCGCCGCGAACTCGGCGTCGTCAACGTGGGCGCGGGGGCCGGGACGGTGACCGTCGACGGCACGGCGTACGTGCTGGCGCCGAAGGACGGGCTGTACGTGGCGATGGGCAGCGCCGAGGTCGTGTTCGCGTCCGACGACGCGTCCACACCGGCGACGTTCTATCTCGCCTCGACCCCCGCGCATGCACGCTTCGAGACCAGGAAGATCTCGATCGCCGATGCCGTGCCGCTCGAGCGCGGCGCGCTCGACACCAGCAACGAGCGCACGATCTACCAGTACATCGTGCCGGCCACCTGTCAGTCCTCGCAGTTGCTGCTGGGCCTGACGATCCTCAAGCCGGGCAGCGTCTGGAACACGATGCCGCCGCATCTGCACGACCGCCGAAGCGAGGTCTATTTCTACTTCGATCTCGGCGACAACGACCGCGTCTACCACTTCATGGGCGAGCCGCACGCGCAGCGCCACATCGTGATCCGGAACAACGAGGCCGTCGTCTCGCCGCCGTGGTCGATCCACATGGGCGCGGGCACCTCGAACTACGCCTTCATCTGGGCGATGGGCGGCGAGAACCTCGACTACACCGACATGCACGTGCTGGACATCTGCCAGCTCAAATGACCGGCCGCCCGGCCAACTCACGCATCGCAACAGGGAGCAACGCAATGAGCAATCCGTTCAGTCTCGAAGGCAAGGTCGCGCTGGTCACCGGCGCCAACACCGGCCTGGGGCAGGGCATCGCGGTGGCGCTGGCGGAAGCCGGCGCCGACATCGCCGCGGCCGGCATCCAGGCGCCGACTGAAACCCAGGCCAAGGTGGAGGCGCTGGGGCGCCGTTTCGTCGCGATCGAGGCGAACCTGATCACGGTCGAGCCGATCGATCGCGTGGTGAAGGAGACACTCGACGGCCTCGGCGGCTTCGACATCCTGGTCAACAATGCCGGGTTGATCCGCCGCGCGGACGCGGTGGACTTCAGCGAGAAGGACTGGGACGACGTGATGAACGTCAACATCAAGTCCGCGTTCTTCATGTCGCAGGCGGCCGGCCGGCACTTCATCGCCCAGGGCAGCGGCAAGATCATCAACATCGCCTCGATGCTGTCGTTCCAGGGCGGCATCCGCGTGCCGTCGTACACCGCCAGCAAGTCGGGCATCGCCGGCATCACCCGTCTGCTCGCCAACGAATGGGCCAGCAAGGGCGTCAACATCAATGCCATCGCGCCGGGTTACATGGCCACCGACAACACCGCGCAGCTCCGCGCCGACGCGGACCGCAACAAGTCGATCCTCGACCGCATCCCGGCCGCGCGCTGGGGCGAGCCCTCGGATCTCGGCGGCACGGCGGTGTTCCTCGCCAGCCGCGCGTCCGATTACGTCAACGGCGCGGTGATCCCGGTCGACGGCGGCTGGCTCGCGCGCTGAGTCACACATTGTCCGGCGGACCCGCCTCGTCGGCGGGCGCCGCTTCTTCCCCTTCGAACACGCAAGAGAGACACACATGAAAATCGCACTGATGCAGGAATTCAGCCAGGCCGCCAAGAACCCGGTCGTGCTGGCGCAGCTCGAGACCGTCGCGGCGGACAAGGGCCACACGATCTTCAACGTCGGCATGGACGGCGACAACGACCACCGCCTGACCTACATCCACCTCGGCATCTGCGCCGCGCTGCTGCTGAATTCGAAGGCCGTCGATTTCGTCGTCGCCGGCTGCGGCACGGGCCAGGGCGCGATGATGTCGCTCAATGCATGGCCGGGCGTGTACTGCGGCTACTGCATCGAGCCGACCGACGCGTTCCTGTTCGCACAGGTCAACAACGGCAACGCGCTGGCGCTGCCGTTCGCCAAGGGCTACGGCTGGGGCGCGGAAATCAACATCCGCTACATCTTCGAGAAGGCGTTCGACGGCGAGCGCGGCCAGGGCTACCCGGCCGAGCGCAAGGAGTCGCAGATGACCAACGCCGGCATCCTGGCCGACGTCAAGAAGGGCGCCTCGAAGGACTTCGTCGAAGGCCTGAAGGCGATCGACCAGGACCTGGTGAAGCAGGCCGTCGGCGGCGAGCGCTTCCAGAAGGCGTTCTTCGACAATGCCCAGGACGAGGCCATCGTGGCCTACGTCAAGAGCGTGCTGGGCAAGTAAGCCCCGCGCGACACCGTTGTACGACGCAGGTCGCCGCCATGCGCGGCGACCTGCGGTTTCAACCCGGACTGTTCGCGGAGCGCCCGCATGATGAAACGTCTGTTGTCGCTGCTGCTGGCGGGTGCCGCAGGCACCGCGTTCGCCGCATCGCCCGCACCGCACCGCATCTTCATCGCCGGCGATTCCACCGCCGCGACCTACGGCGCCGAGCGCGCACCCCAGGCGGGCTGGGGCCAGAAGTTTCCCGACTGGATCAGCGACGGCTGGGAAGTCCGCAACCACGCGGTGGGCGGGCGCAGCACGCGCAGTTTCATCGACGAAGGCCGGCTCGACGCGATCGCTGCCGAGATCCGCGCAGGCGACGTGCTGCTGATCCAGTTCGGCCACAACGATGCCAAGCGCGAGGACGCCACGCGCTATACCGATCCCGCGACCGACTACCCGCGCTTTCTCCAGCGCTACATCGAAGTCGCGCGCCGGAAAGGCGCCACGCCGATCCTGATCACCCCGGTCGCGCGCCTGCTCTACGACTTCCGTTCGCTGGTCGACACGCATGGCCGCTACACGCTGGCGATGCAGGCCCTGGCGGAACGCGAGGGCGTCGCGCTGATCGATCTCGACGCCACATCCAGCGACTGGATCCGCGTGCACGGGGAAGACGGCGCCAAGCCCTATTTCATGTTCACGCAGGGCAAGACCGACGGCACCCATTTCAGCGAGGCCGGCGCCGATGCGGTCGCCTGTCTCGTCGCCGCCGGCTGGCGCGGCATCGATGCCGGCGCGCCGGTGAAGGCCGTGACCGCGGCCGAGTGCAACGCCTTGCCGGCGCCGCCTCTGGCGCCCGTGTCGCCCTCGGTCGTCGTGCAGGAACGCGACATCGCGATCGAACAGCCCGGTCCGCACGAAGGGCAGGGCACGACGACGGCGTATCCGTTCTTCGCCGACGCCACCGGCTTCGACCTGATCTTCCGCAAGCGCGTCTTCCACCCCGGCGCGACCATCGGCGACCACGTCAACGACAAGGACGAGATCTACTACGTGCTGTCGGGCCGCGGTCGATTGACCCTGAACGACACGGTGCGTGAGGTCGGCCCCGGCGACGCCATCCTCACCCGCAACGGCGACCGCCATGCACTGGACCAGATCGGCGACGAGGACCTGGTGATCTTCATCGTGTATCAGCCGGTGAAGCGCTAGGGCCATCCACGCATACGCATCGTTCTTGGTGGTCGGCCGGGGCCGGCAGGCTCTCGAACGCCTCCGGCATCCCTGAAGTCGTCATTCCCGCGCAGGCGGGGCTTTCAACGGACGAATGTCCGATCATCCCAGGGACTTTCGCCTAGCAAGGTGCAACGTCCTTGGATTCCCGCCTGCGCGGGTATGACGGCCGTGTGCCGGGCGGAGCAAGCCCCTCGTTTCTGGGCCCGTGCAGCAAGGCGTTCAGCCGACCGCGGAGCGGATTCTCGGCGGATCAAACGTGAACTCCAGGCCGGGCGTCCGACGCTCGCAGCCGGTGGTCGCCGGCGCCGTCGCGGCCTCGCCCAGCCCCCGATGGCACCGCCTCCGCCAATCGGCGAAAATGTCCCGGTCGTGGATCCCATCCGATCCCGGCACGGTCACGCACCAGGCGCCCCGCGCCGGCATCGCGACCGCCCCACGCCCGCGACGGCCGACCCGCCGATGCATCGCACGGCTTCCCCGCACGACACCGGCGCCTCGCGTCCGACGTGTCGCGCACGCCCATGGACACGCTCTTGAACTCGACCGCCCCACCGCCTCCGGCCTCCGATGCCGACGACTCCCTGCACCAGCGTGCTCGCATCGCGTACGAACTGCTCGAGGCGATCCGCGACGACCGCAGCGTGCTCGAGGGGCTGCCGGACGAGGATCGCATCCGCCTGCTGCAGGCGGTCGCCGTCGTCCACCATCCCGAGCCGCGCGCGCGCCGCAAGCAGGCCAAGGAAGCGCTGCGCGAGGCGAACCGAGAGAAGGCGCGCCGCACCGAGGCGCTGCTCGACCAGACCGGCATCCGCGTGTTGCGCAGCAAGCCGGTGTTCACCACGCCGAACTACTTCCCGCCGCAGCCGCCGGGCCAGCACGACCCGCGCAATGCAGCGCCGGAGGAACCGCGATTCGCCGAATCACCGGAGCTGCTGCACTGCTACGTCTGCAAGCGGAAGTACACGCAGATCCACCACTTCTACGACCAGCTGTGCCCGAGCTGCGCGGACTTCAATTTCCTCAAGCGTACCGAGACCGCCGACCTCACCGGACGCGTCGCACTGCTGACCGGCGGCCGGGTCAAGATCGGCTACCAGGCCGGTCTGAAGCTGCTGCGCGCCGGCTGCGCGCTGATCGTCACCACGCGCTTCCCGCGCGACTCCGCGCAGCGTTACGCGCAGGAACCGGACTTCGGTGACTGGGGCCACCGGCTGGAAGTATTCGGCCTCGATCTGCGCCACACGCCGAGTGTCGAGGCGTTCTGCGCCGAACTCGTCGCCACGCGCGAGCGGCTCGACTTCATCGTCAACAACGCCTGCCAGACCGTGCGTCGGCCGCCCGCGTTCTACGCGCACATGATGGCCGGCGAAACCGCCGCGCTGCATACGCTGCCCGAACACGTGCGCAAGCTGGTCGGCGGTTACGAGGGCCTGCGCGCGGCGGATCTGCTGCCGGGCGGCAGCCAGTCGCTGATCGAGCGCAGCGCGGGCCGCGCCGGCCTCGCACGCGCCGCGGAACTCTCGCAGGTGCCGCTGCTCGCCGACGAACTCGTCGGCCAGGCGCATCTGTTCCCCGAAGGTCGCGTCGACAAGGACCTGCAGCAGGTCGATCTGCGCGGCCGCAATTCATGGCGCCTGCAGATGGACGAGGTGCCGGCGGTCGAACTGCTGGAGACGCAGCTGGTCAATGCGGTCGCACCGTTCATCCTCAACGCGCGCCTGAAGACGCTGATGACGCGGACGCCGGAGCGCGACAAGCACATCGTCAACGTGTCCGCGGTCGAAGGGCAGTTCTACCGCAATTTCAAGACCACCAGGCATCCGCACACCAACATGGCCAAGGCCGCGCTCAACATGATGACGCGCACCTCGGCCGCGGATTACCACGGCGACGGCATCCACATGAACGCCGTCGACACCGGCTGGGTGACCGACGAGGATCCGGTGGAGATCGCCGCGCGCAAGATCGTCGAGGAGCGCTTCCATCCGCCGCTCGACATCGTCGATGGTGCCGCCCGCATCGTCGATCCGATCATCGACGGCATCAACACCGGCACTCACGTCTGGGGCCAGTTCCTCAAGGATTACAAACCGACGGACTGGTGAGCCGCCGCGTCCGCGCTCAGCCGCCGGCGTCGTCGATCGCCCGGCGCTGACGCGCGGCATTGTCGTCGAGGGTGCGCTGTGCGTCGCGTGCGGTATCCAGCGGCTCGCGGATCGCATCGCGCAGTTGCGTGGATTGCGGCTCCACCGGTTTCTCGGTCGGCGCGTCCGGCGGCGGCGTGCACGCCGCGCAGGCGAAGGCCGCGACCGCGACCGCCGCACACGGACGGCGAGCGCGCCAGATCAGGGACGACATGGGCATGGGCACTCCAGCAGACAGGCTCGGCGCTATCCTAACGCCGACGCAAACCGGGGAAATTCGATGGATCCGAACCGCTGGCGCCTGGACGGGCAACTGGCACTGGTGACCGGCGGCAGTGCCGGGATCGGCCGCGCGATCGCGCGTGAACTGCTGGGGTTCGGCGCCACCGTGCTGATCGTCGGCCGCAACGGCGATGCGCTCGAGGCGACCCGCAACGATCTGCTCGACGAGCGCCCCGACGGCGACGTGCGCGCGCTGATCGCCGACGTCGTCGACGAGGACCAGCGCCGGGAAATCCTCGACTGGGTCGAGGACCAGGGCGACGGGTTGAACATCCTGGTCAACAACGCCGGCGGCAACGCCCAGCGCGCCGCCACCGACTACACCGAGGACGAGTGGCGCGAGATCTTCGAGGTCAACGTGTTCAGCGCGTTCGAACTCACCCGCTACGCGCATCCGCTGCTGGCCCAGCACGCGACCTCCAGCGTGGTCAACGTCGGCAGCGTGTCCGGCCTGACCCACGTGCGCACCGGCGCCGCCTATGGCATGAGCAAGGCCGCGCTGCACCAGATGACCCGCAACCTCGCGGTCGAGTGGGCCGAGGACGGCGTGCGCGTCAACGCGGTCGCGCCCTGGTACATCCGCACCCGCCGCACGTCCGAGCCGCTGGCCGATCCCGATTATCTCGACGAGGTGCTGCTGCGCACGCCGATGGGCCGGATCGGCGAACCCGAGGAAGTCGCGGCCGCGGTCGCGTTCCTGTGCCTGCCCGCGGCGTCCTACATCACCGGCGAATGCATCGCCGTCGACGGCGGGTTCCTGCGCCATGGTTTCTGAGTCCGCGTCCGCGGCGCCGCGCGCGCCGTTCCTCGTGCGCAGCACCTCGCCGGTGCAGTGCGTGCTCGCATTTCTCGCCGGTGCGGGCCTGCAGCACGCGCTGGGCCTGCCGCTGCCGCCGGAGTGGATCCGGCCGGCGCTGTACATGGCCGGCACGGTGCTGGCCAACACCTCGCTGGTCCTGGCGCTGTGGTCGTTCGCGCTGTTCGTGCGCCGGCGCACCACGATCATTCCGGCGCATACGCCTGCCCGGTTGATCCTGGGCGGTCCGTTCCAGCTTACGCGCAACCCGATCTACGTCAGCCAGGTGATGGCCTATGTCGGCCTGGCACTGATGCTCGATCTGCCGTGGGCGCTGGCCCTGCTGCCGTTGCCGGTGCTGGCCCTGCAGTACGCGATCATCCCGTTCGAGGAGGGCCGGCTGCGGGCGCGCTTCGGCGCGGACTATGCCGCGTACGCGCGGACGGTGCGCCGCTGGCTTTGAGGCCTGCGCTCAGGTGGCGCAGGCACTGGCCTGCAGCTGCTTGAACAGACGTTCGTACTCCACGCCGGCCGATTCGCGCGTACCGCTGTCGCCGAAACGCCAACGGAATTCGGCCTCGCGGACCCGGGCATCCCAGGCGCGGCACAGGTCGTCGGCGGGAACGGCGGTGCACACGTCCTCGTGCCGCTCGCAGGCCTCGCCGGCGCCCATGCCCGGCACGCCGCCGATGCCCACCGTCTGCAGCGGACGGCAACGCGCGGGCGGTGCATCGTCCTCGCGCCAGTAGGTGCTGTTGTCGTAGACCCGGCAGCTGTAGAGCGCGGGCGGCGGCGATTTCGCAAGCGCCTCGCCGTCGGCATCCGGGGTCGCCGGCACGGCTGCCGGCAGTGTGGAGATCGACGGGACGGCCGGCACCCGCTCCGGCGCCGGCGGCGCGGGCACGAACGCGGGCAGCGGCGCGGCGATGTCGATGACCCGGCGTTGCTGCTGGTGACCGGCCGTGCACGGCGTGCCGTTCTGGAAGATCACCTCACCATCGGGCGCGGTGCAGCGGTAGATGACGGTGGGCTCCGCACTCGCAGGCAGCGGCCCCGAAAGCAGGGCCGTCACGCCCAGCGCGAGTCCGAGCGCGGCCGGGTGCCACGTTGCGCTCATCGCCGGCAATCCTGGGCCAGGCGCGCGTTGATCGCGGTTTCCTCGCGCCGCAGTTCGGCACGCTCGGTGGGCTGGGCGTTGAAGAACCGTTGACGGATCGCCTCGCGACGCTCGGTGATCAGGCTGCAGACCTCGCCCTGGGGCATCGGTCGGCACTCGTCCCGCACCCAGGTGCCTGCGCCGTAGCCGATGCCGGCACGCGGCGGCCGGCCGCCGCCGCCGTAATCCGGCGGTTGACCGCTCTGCGGGGGGCGCCCGCGTGGCGGCCCGTAGCCGAGCGTCCACAGCGGCACCCAGCGCGGATTGCCGTCGGAGGAATCGCTGGTGTAGTTGCTGCCGTCCGGGCGTACGCAGCGGTACATGGGCTGCCGTGCATTGACCACGACGATCTGCGGCGCGGGTGCGGGAGGCGCCGCAGGCGGTGGCGGCGCCGGACGTTCGAGCGGCGTGCCGTCGACCGGCCGCAGCATCGTGCGGACCTCCTGCTGCTGGCCGCTGTCGCAGGGCGAATCGCGCAGCGCGACCCGGCCGCGATCATCGGTGCAGCGGTAGACGCGGACGTCGTCCTGGGCGCTCGCGCTTGCGGTGAAGGCCGGCGCGAGCGTCAGAGCGAGGGCGAGGGCGGTGAGGGCGCGCATGCCCGCATCATGCGATGTCTGCCCGCCGGAGGGAAATCCGGGCCGGTTGGCGGCCCGGACGATTCAGGCAGTGCGGCTCAGGCCGCGTCGAGCGCGGAGCCGCGTGTCGCGTCGGCGCGGCGCAGCATCCGCGCGATGCTGGCCGCGGCGTCGCGGCCTTCCTGCACCGCGGTCACCACCAGGTCCGCGCCGCGGACCGCATCGCCGCCGGCGAACACCTTCGGATGCGTGGTCTGGTAGGGCAGGCGACGTTCGCCGCCGACCCGGATGCGCCCGTTGCCCTGTTCGGCGACGTCGTGCGCGGCCAGCCAGTCCGGCAGCGCGGGCGAGAAGCCGAAGGCGATGATCACCACGTCCGCGTCGATCCGTGATTCGCTGCCCTCGACCGGTTCGGCGCGCTGGCGGCCGTTCGCGTCCGGCGGCCCGAGCCGGGTCTGCACGACGCGCACGCCCGCGACGCGACCTGCGCCATCGGCCTCGATCGCCAGCGGCTGGCGATTGAACAGGAAGCGCACGCCTTCCTCGCGCGCGTTGCCGACCTCGCGCGCCGAGCCGGGCATGTTGGCCTCGTCGCGACGGTAGGCGCAGGTCACGCTGGCCGCGCCCAGACGCACGGCCGAGCGCACGCAATCCATGCCGGTGTCGCCGCCGCCGAGCACGACGACGTGCCGGCCTTCGAGTGCCGGCAGCGTCAGCGTGGTTTCCCAGCCGGCGATCGGTCGGCCCCAGGTGTCGCCGCCGGTGACGATGCGCCCGTTGTGCACCAGGAACGGCAGCGCCGGCAGCACACCCGGCAGATCCTGTCCGGGCAGGCCGCCGTCGGTGTAGCGGTAGGCGCCGGTGCCGACGAACACGGCGTCGAACTCGGTCAGCAGCGCAGCGAGTTCGACATCGCGGCCGATCTCGACGCCGAGCCGGAATTCCACGCCCATGCCTTCGAGCACCTCGCGGCGCGTGGCGATCACCGACTTGTCGAGCTTGAAGCTGGGGATGCCGAACTGCAGCAGCCCGCCGATCTGTTCGTAGCGGTCGAACACCACGGCGCCGATCCCGGCGCGCACCAGGCGGTCCGCGCACGCGAGACCGGCAGGCCCGGCGCCGATCACCGCCACGCGTTGTCCGGTTGGCACCACCTTGGACAAGTCGGGCCGCCAGCCCTGGGCGAACGCGGTGTCGACGATGTACTTCTCGACCGCACCGATGGTCACCGCGCCGAACCCGTCGTCGAGCGTGCACGCGCCCTCGCACAGCCGGTCCTGCGGACACACGCGGCCGCACATCTCGGGCAGCGGATTGGTCTCGTGGCACAGCGCCGCGGCTTCGAGCAGGCGGCCTTCCTGCACCAGCTTGAGCCAGTTCGGAATGTAGTTGTGCACCGGGCACTTGGCTTCGCAGTACGGATTGCCGCAGTCCAGGCAGCGATCCGCCTGGCGCGCTGCCTCACGGTCCTCGAAGCGGCCGTAGAGCTCGTTCCAGTCGCCGTCGGTTCGCAGCGCGAGCGGCACCTTGCCCGGCATCTCACGAGGCTCGTTGAGGAAGCGGAAGACGTCGCGTTTGGTCATGGGGCGTGATTCGTAATTGGTGATTCGTGATTGGAATGAGCAGCTGCGCGTCGACTGACAGCGCATCGCCAACGAGCGTGCTGAGGACACGCTGGGATCGCTAAGGTGACGACAGCGCGCTCTTTCGAATCACCAATCCCGATTCCCCAATCCCGGCTCTCGCTCACGCCGCCCGCCTCAGATCCTCGGCCAACGCTTCCAGGCTCGCCGCCTTCGGCTTGACCAGCCAGAACTTGCCGACGAAATCGCGGAACTCGTCGAGCAGGCGGGCGCTCCACGCGCTGCCGGTCAGGCGGGCGTGGGTGTCGATCAGATCGCGCAGGTGCGAGCGGTAGTTGTCGAAGGCTTCGGGCGTGACACGCAGGATGTCGATGAGTTCGTGGTTGTAGCGGTCGACGAAATCGCGATCCAGATCCAGCACGTAGGCGATGCCGCCGGTGAAACCAGCGCCGAAGTTCAGGCCGATGCGGCCGAGCACCGCGACCGCACCGCCGGTCATGTACTCGCAGCAGTGATCGCCGGCGCCTTCGATGACCGCGACCGCGCCCGAGTTGCGCACGCCGAAGCGTTCGCCCGCGCGGCCCGCGGCATACAGTTCGCCGCCGGTGGCGCCGTAGAGACAGGTGTTGCCGAGAATCGGCGTCTCGCGCGATTCGAATACGCTGCCGGCGGGCGGGCGCAGCACGATGCGGCCGCCGGCCATGCCCTTGCCGACGTAGTCGTTGGCATCGCCTTCGAGATCGATGTGCAGGCCACCGGCGTTGAATGCGCCGAGGCTCTGGCCGGCGGTGCCGCGCAGGTTCAGTGTGACCGGCCGGTCACTCATGCCGGTATTGCCGTGGTGGCGGGCGATCAGGCCCGACAGGCGCGTGCCGATGCTGCGGTCGGTGTTGCGGATATCGAAGTCGAACGTGCCGCCTTCGCCGCGTTCGATCGCCTTCGACACGCTCGCATCGAGCGCTGCGGCCAGGCCGTCGGGTGACGCCTGCAGCGCCGGCGCGCCGCAATAGGCCAGCGGCTTGTCCGCATCGCGGCGCAGCAGCATGGCCAGATCGATGTCGACGGCGTCGCGGGTGTGACGCAGGTGCTGTTCGAGCAGATCGGTGCGGCCGGTGATCTCGCCCAGCGAACGCACGCCCAGCGCGGCCAGATGTTCGCGCACGTCCTCGGCGACGTTGCGGAAGAACGTCTCCACGCGTTCGGGCAGGCCCTTGTAGTGGTTCGCGCGCAGGCGCTCGTCCTGCGTGGCCACGCCGGTCGCGCAGTTGTTGAGATGGCAGATGCGCAGGTACTTGCAGCCCAGCGCGATCATCGGCGCGGTGCCGAAGCCGAAGGTGTCGGCGCCGAGCAGCGCGGCCTTGATCACGTCGAGTCCGGTCTTCAGACCGCCGTCGGTCTGCAGCAGCACCTGGCCACGCATGTCGTTGTACTGCAGTGCCTGACGCGCTTCCGACAGGCCGAGCTCCCACGGCGCGCCGGCGTAGCGGATCGAGCCCAGCGGACTCGCCCCGGTGCCGCCGTCGTGGCCGGAAATCGTGATCAGGTCCGCGCCGGCCTTGACCACGCCGGCGGCGATCGTGCCGACGCCCGCATGGCTGACCAGCTTCACCGAAATCAGCGCCTCGGGATTGACCTGGCGCAGATCGAAGATCAGCTGCGCGAGATCCTCGATCGAATAGATGTCGTGGTGCGGCGGCGGCGAGATCAGGCCGATGCCCGGCTTGGCGTAGCGCAGGCGCGCGATCAGCGGATTGACCTTGCTGCCGGGCAGCTGGCCACCTTCGCCGGGCTTGGCGCCCTGCGCGACCTTGATCTGCAGCACCTCGGCGTTGATCAGGTATTCGGGCGTCACGCCGAAGCGGCCCGAGGCGATCTGCTTGATCTTGCTGCGGCGATCGGTCCCGTAGCGCTCGGGGTCCTCGCCACCTTCGCCGGAATTGCTGCGGCCGCCCAGACGGTTCATCGCGATCGCCAGCGCTTCGTGCGCCTCGGGCGACAGCGCGCCGAGACTCATCGCCGCCGAATCGAAGCGACGCACGATCGCGGAGACCGGTTCCACCTCGTCGAGCGGGATCGGCGTTCCCGCCTTCGGACGCAACAGATCGCGCAGCGCGGCCGGCGGGCGCGTATCGACGTGATCCGCATACCGCTTCCAGTCCGCGCGATCGCCGGTCAGCACCGCGCGCTGCAGCGAGGTCACCACGTCGGGATTGAACTGGTGGTACTCGCCGCCGTGCACGTAGTGCAGCAGACCGCCGGGTTCGGGCAATGCGGCGTCGTCCCAGCCCTGTTCGGCGAGATGGCGTGCATCGGCTTCGAGGCGCGCGAAGCCGGCACCGCCGATCCGCGACGGGGTCGCTTCGAAGCACAGGTCGACGACTTCCGGCGCCAGGCCGACGATCTCGAACAGCTGCGCGCCGCGATAGCTGGCGATGCTGCCGATGCCCATCTTGGACATGATCTTCAGCAGCCCCTTGCGGATGCCGCGGCGGTAACTGCGGCCGAGCTGCAGATGCTCGTTGCCGACCTTGGTCGCGAGCACGCCGCGACGACCCAGCGCATGCAGCGTCTGGAAGGCGAGGTAGGGATAGACGGCGGTCGCGCCGAAACCGATCAGGCAGGCGAAGTGATGCGGGTCGCGTGCGGTGCCGGTCTCGATCAGCAGGTTCACGTCGCAGCGCAGGCCGGCGCGCACCAGGTGCAGGTGGATCGCGCCGGTCGCCAGCAGCGCGTGCACGGGCACGGTGCCGCGCCTGGGGTAGCGGTCGCTGAGCAGCAGGATCTCGATGCCCGCACGCGTCGCGGCTTCGGCCTCGGCGCACAGGCGATGCAGCGCGCCTTCGAGCGTTTCGGTGTCGGCGTCGAAGTACAGATGCAACAGCCGGTTCGAATCGGCGAAGCGTGGCAGTGCCAGCAGCTGGCGCAGCTTGCGCTGCGACAGCACCGGCGAGTTCAGCAGCACGTGGTGCACGTTTTCGGGGCGGTCGAGGAAGATGTTGCCCTCGCGGCCGATCTGCGTGGACAGCGTCATGACCGCGCCTTCGCGCAGCGGATCGATCGGCGGATTGGTGACCTGGGCGAAGGCCTGGCGGAAACAGTCGTAGAGCGGCCGTACGCGCTGGCTGATCGCGGCCATCGGCACGTCGTCGCCCATCGAGCCGATGCCTTCCTGCTCGGTTTCGGCCAGCGGCCGCAACACCGATTCCTGCTCCTCGCGGGTGAGCTGGAACAGCTTCTGGAACGCGAGCAGGGTGTCGGGCGCGAAGGGTTCGGCGGCGAGCGCCGGATCGATCAGTTCGGTGTGCAGGTAGCTCATGCCGCGCTTGAGCCACTGCTTGTACGGCGCGCGCACGCGGTTGACCGCATCGATCGCGTCGTTGTCGAGCAGGGTGCCGGTGGTCAGATCGATCGCGATCATCTCGCCGGGGCCGAGCTTGCCCTTGGCCTGGACGCGCTCGGGGGCAACGTCCCAGATGCCGGCCTCGGACGCGATGATGAAGACGCCGTCGCGCGACAGCGTCCAGCGCGCCGGGCGCAGGCCGTTGCGGTCGAGCGTGCAGGCAGCATGGCGGCCGTCGCACATCACCACGCCCGCCGGGCCGTCCCACGGCTCGGAATTGATCGCGTAGTACTCGTAGAACGCGGCGAGGTCGGCGTCCTTGTATTCCAGCGACTGCGTGGCCGGCGGCATCAGGATGCGCATCGCCTGCAGCAGGTCCATGCCGCCGAGCAGCATCCACTCGAGCATGTTGTCGAGCGTTTGCGAATCGGAGCCGTGCATGGTCACGGTGTCGTCGAACTCGGAGATGTCCAGTTCGGGCGAGGCCCACACGCCGCGGCGCGCCTGCGCCCAGCGCCGGTTGCCCTCGATGCTGTTGATCTCGCCGTTGTGCGCCAGGCGCCGGAACGGATGCGCGAGCTTCCAGCGTGGCAGGGTGTTGGTCGAGAAGCGCTGGTGGAACACGACGGTCCTGGCGGTGAGGTCGTCGCGCCCGAGATCGGGGAACAGCTGCGTCAGATGACCCGGCAGCACCATGCCCTTGTAACCGAGCAGGCCGGGCGTGAGACCCACGACGTAGAAGTCCTCGTGCTCGCGCAGTGTCTGTTCGGCTCGACGCCGCGCCAGGTACAGCGCCCGCTCGAACGCGTGCACGTCGTCGCCGTCGGCGGTCACGAAAACCTGCTCGATGCGCGGCTTCGAACCGCGCGCCAGCGCGCCCAGTGCCGCATCGTCCGTCGGCACCTCGCGCCAGCCGGCGACACGGATGTCGACGTCACGCAGCCGCTCGGCGAACACCGCGCGACACTGCGCGGCCGCCTCGGCCTCGTGCGGCAGGAACACCATGCCCGCTGCACGTCGCGCAGCGCCGAAGTCGAACCCGGCCTCCGCGGCAAGCGTGTCGACGAAGGCGTCGGCCCCGTACATCAGCACGCCGCAGCCGTCGCCCGACAGCCCGTCGGCCGCGATGCCGCCACGATGCGCCATGCGCGACAGCGCCTGCAGCGCGCCGTCGACGATGGCACGCGAGGCGTCGCCGCCGATCGTCGAAATCAGTCCGAAGCCGCAGGCATCGCGTTCGTCGGCGGGGTCGTAGAGGCCCCGATCCGGGTGTTCCCGCATCGTCGTCATCGCAGTCCGTCGAGAGGTGCATGGCCGGCGCGGGGATCGGAGCGCCAAGGTCCTTGCATCGCGACAACGCGTCCACGCCGGCCTTCGACTAGAGCATAGTTTGTGCAGTGCGACAACCCGGTTTTTGCCGGGATTTCAGTTGCGTCTGCAACCGCATGCGCGCGCCGCCGGATGCACGCATCGACAAAAGGAGATGCGCATCGGCGATCCGTGTTCCATCTGCCGCTGCCGTGCCCGCGGCCATTCCGGCATGCGCGCCCGGCGGTTCAGGCGCGCAGCAGTTCGCCAGTCCGCGCATCCCGGATCGTCGAGGGCCCGGTGCGTCCGCCGGTGCGTCCCGCGAGCACTGCGTCGATGCGGGCGAGCAGGCGCGGGTCGAGCGCGTCGCGCTCGGCGACCGCGGGTTCGCCGCTCAGGTTCGCGCTGGTCGAGACCAGCGCCCCGCCGAACGCCGCGCACAGCGCGACGACATCGACATGTGCGCTGACCCGCACGGCGACACTGGCATGCGCGCCGGTGATCCAGGCCGGCACGTCCGCGCGAGCGGGGACCACCCAGGTGTTCGGGCCCGGCCAGCTGTCGGTCACGCGCATGCGTGCAGTTTCCGGGAGACGTGTCCAGTCGACGATCGGATCGAGCTGCGCGAGTGCGCCGGCGATCAGGATCACGCCCTTGTCGAGCGGGCGCTGCTTGATGTCGAGCAGGCGGATCACCGCCTCGCGGTCGAACGGGGCGCAGCCCAGACCCCACACGCCTTCGGTGGGATAGGCGATCACCCCGCCGCGCGCGAGCAGCGCGGCGGCGGCGATCGCATCGAGCTCCGGAGCGCTCAAGGCCGGGGCCTCAGAACGGTGCGTCGTCCGCGGCCGACGCATCGCTGCCGGCCTTGACCACGCGCTTCTTGCCCGGCGTGACCTTGGCGGCGGTCAACAGCGGCTTCGCCGGCTCGGCGGCCGGCGCGACCGCCTTTTTCGCGACCTTCTTCGTCGCTTTCTTGGCGGCTTTCTTCGTGGCCTTCTTGGCCGGTGCCTTCTTGGTCGCGGCCTTCTTCGCAGCCGGTTCCTTCTTCGCTGCGACCTTCTTGGCGGGCGCCTTCTTGCCGAAGCCCTTGCGCACCGGTTTGCCGGTCTCTTCGAGCAGCCTGGTCACTTCCTCGAACGTCAGCGACGCCGGCTCGCGGTCCTTCGGGATCTTGCCGTTGAGCTTGCCGTCGCTGATGTAGGGGCCGAAGCGCCCGTTGAGCACCTGGATGTCGCTGCCTTCGAATTCCTTGATGATCCGGTTGCGCGCGATCTCTTCCTTCTCCTCGATCAGGAACACCGCACGCGCGAGGTCGATCTTGTACGGATCGTCCTCCTTCTTCAGCGAGGCATACGTGCTGCCGCGCTTGGCGAACGGGCCGAAGCGGCCGATGCCGACGCTGACGTCCTCGCCCTTGTCGGTGCCGAGCGCGCGCGGCATCAGGAACAGCTCCAGCGCCTGCTCCAGCGTGATCGTGTGCATGCTCTGGCCCGGCCGCAGCGAGGCGAACTTCGGCTTGTCCTCGGCATCCTCGGCGGTGCTGCCGATCGCCGCGTACGGCCCGAACCGGCCCAGACGCACGCTGACCGGCTTGCCGGTCTTGGGATCGGTGCCGAGCTCGCGTGCGCCGGTGGCCTCGTTGCGGTCGACCGATTCCGACTTGTCGTCGACGAGTTCCTTGAACGGACCCCAGAACTTCTCCATCAGCGGGATCCAGTCCTCCTCGCCGCGGCTCACCGCATCCAGCTCGTCCTCAAGCTTGGCGGTGAAGTCGTAGTCGACGTAGCGCGTGAAGTGGCTGGACAGGAACTTCGACACCGCGCGGCCGACGTCGCTCGGGCGGAAGCTGCGGCCTTCCATCTCGACGTACTTGCGGAACAGCAGCGTCTGGATGATCGAGGCGTAGGTCGACGGACGGCCGATGCCGTATTCCTCGAGCGCCTTGACCAGCGCCGCTTCGGTGAAGCGCGGCGGCGGCTGGGTGAAATGCTGCTCGGCGATGATGCGGTCCAGCGGCACGCGGTCGCCGGGCTTCATCTGCGGCAGCTTGCGGCCCTCGTCGTCGTCGTCCTTGCCCTTGGTGTCCTTGCCTTCCTCGTACACGGCCAGAAAGCCCGGCACGACGACGGTGGTGCCGCTGGCGCGGAAGCTGTGTTCGCTGCCGGCGGCCAGATCGACCGACACGGTGTTGAGCGTGGCCGGGATCATCTGCGAGGCGACGGCGCGCTTCCAGATCAGCTCGTACAGGCGGCGCTCGTCGTCGGTGAGGAAGCGTGCGACTTGGGCCGGCGTGCGCAGTGCGGAGGTCGGACGCACGGCTTCGTGCGCTTCCTGCGCGTTCTTGGACTTGGTGGTGTAGACGTTGGGCTGGTCCGGCAGCGAGGACGTGCCGTAGTCGCGCGCGATGACGTCGCGGATCTCGCCCAGCGCATCCTGCGACAGGCTCACCGAGTCGGTACGCATGTAGGTGATCAGGCCGACCGTGCCTTCGTCGCCGATCGCCACGCCCTCGTAGAGCTTCTGCGCGACCTGCATGGTCTTGCGCGTGGTGAAGCCGAGCTTGCGTGCGCCTTCCTGCTGCAGCGTGGAGGTGGTGAACGGCGCGGCGGGACGACGCTTGCGCTCCTTGGCGCCGACGTCGGTGACGTGCAGCGCGCCCTGGGCCGCGGCCTGGATGCGACTGCGCGCGCTCTCGGCGGTGTCGCCGTCGGTGACGGTGAACTGTTCGAACTTCTGCCCGTCGAGCTTGGTCAGGCGCGCGCTGAAGGGCTGCGAGGGGTGGGCGAGGGCGGCCTCGATCGACCAGTACTCGCGCGCGATGAAGGCTTCGATCTCTTCCTCGCGCTCGACGATCATGCGCAGCGCCGGCGACTGCACGCGGCCGGCGGACAGCCCGCGCTGCACCTTGCGCCACAGCACCGGCGACAGGTTGAAGCCGACCAGATAGTCGAGCGCGCGGCGCGCCTGCTGGGCATCGACCAGATCGCCCGCGATCGAGCGCGGCTTCTGCATCGCTTCCTTGATCGCCCGCGGGGTGATCTCGGTGAACACCACGCGCTGCAGGTCACGGCCTTCGAGCAGGCCGCGCTCCTTGAGGATCTCGGCGATGTGCCAGCTGATCGCCTCGCCCTCGCGGTCCGGGTCGGTCGCCAGATAGATACCCGACGCGGCCTTGGCCGCCTTGGCGATCGCTTCGACGTGCTTCTCGTTCTTTTCGATCAGGTCGTAGCGCATCGCGAAGCCGTGCGCCGGGTCCACCGCGCCCTCCTTCGGAATCAGATCGCGCACGTGCCCGTAGGAGGCGAGCACCTGGAAATCGGCACCGAGGTACTTGTTGATCGTCTTCGCCTTGGCGGGCGACTCGACGATGAGGAGGTTCTTGGCCATGGCGGGCGAGGTCCCGGGGGTGCGCCGAGGCCGGCGCGCCCGTCAATGAGGTGAAGATGACGACGCCCGGGGACAGGCCCCGGGCGGTCGGTTGCTTTTATAGTGGAATCACGCGCGGGTCGACGTGTCAAGCGATGCCCGCCGCCGCGGTTCAGCGGGACGTGATCGCCCACCCGACCGCGGCCATGAAAAACAGCACGGACAGTGCCAGCAGGACGCCGAAGATCGCGAGCACCACCACGGTGACCGTACCCAGTTCCCGACGCTGCAGGTCCGGTGTCGCGGTGAAGGCCCATTTGTCGACCACCAGGGTGTCGCAGATCATGTCGTGGAGCGCCTGCTTGCGGTCGGTGAAGGCGGCCATCAGGAAGCCGATGCCGAGGATCAGGCCGCTGAGGATCGTCGCGAAGTAGCGGCCGATGCCGCGCGCCAGCGAGATCCGCTCGCCGCTCAGGCGCACCACCTTGATCCCCACGGCCATCTTGCCGGGCGTGGCCATCGAGTGCGACGCGTGGAACCAGGCGTAGTAGCCGGCGCTGATGACGATCGAGAGCAGGTTCGCGACCACCTGGATCAGCAGGAAGCCGACGTCGCCGCCGGCGCCGCTGACCGCCATCAGGCCACCGATCACGCCCCCCACGAGGCCGCCGACGACCATGCCGGCCACGCCGACGATCAGGCCGTCGATGACGTAGGCCGCCAACCGCTTCAGAAAGCCGGCGTAGACGATGTCGCCGCCGTGGACGACGGTGTCGGGGCGCTCCACCGGCGCAGCCGGCGGCGCGTAGGGCGACGTGGCCGCCTGGGCAAAGACCGGTGCGGATGGCGTGTCGCGTTCCGTGACCGGGCGCCAGGAATCGGTGCCCTCGGCCACCGGTGCGTCGTCGTGCGCCGCGGGTTCGGTGGGTTCGAGCGTCCAGGCGTCGGCCGGCGGCGGTGTGGACCCGTCGGCATCGAGCTCCGCGACCAGGGCGCGCAGCGGCTGCCAGTCCGTCAGGCCGTCGCGCCACAGCAGCGTCGTGTCGCCGATATGGCCGGACTGGCGCAGACGCAGCAGCGCCGCGGTCGGCACCGGACCCTGGCGGACGTTGGAAGCATCGGCGTAGTACCACTCGGTCATCGGATTCGTCCTGTCGGCTGAGGTGGGGCAACACGTGGGGTGCCGGGCGCGATGCCCCCGTCGACGCCGAAGAAGGCGACCCATGCGTCGGGACCGTGCTCGCACGGTCGCGGCGCGGCGACCGTGCCGGTCACCCGATGCGCAGCGCGTTCGTCGGGCCATCGCCCGTTCCCCGAGGCCATCCTACCTGTTCAGTTGACGCCCCGAGGCCATGCGCCCAGCAAAAAGGCGCCCGCAGGCGCCTTGGGGATACATCCGGGCCGCGCTCAGTGCACGGGCTCGGGCTCGTCGACGAACATCTGGGTCTCCATCCACGCATACGCCGCCTCGCTGCCGGGCTGGTTGAACAGCACCATCAGCACGACCCACTTCAGATCGTCGAGGTCCAGCTCGTCCTGGTCGAGTGCCATCGCGCGGTCGAGCACCAGCTCGCGCTGGTCGGCATCGAGCACGCCGTGCTGTTCCAGAAACAGCAGAAAGCCGCGGCATTCGACGTCGAGACGATCGAGTTCCGGGCCGGCATAGATCCGGGTCGGACCGTCGGCACGCACGGCAGGCAGGGCGGGGCGCTGGTCGGCCAGCGCATCGAGCCAGTCGAAGGCCTTGCTGACCTCGGCGGGGCTGAAGCCGGCCTGCAGCAGGCCGCTCTGGAGCGAATCCCGATCGCGCGCGAGATCTGCGTCTTCGGTGAAATAGTGTTCGAACAGGTAGAGCAGGACATCCAGGATGCTTTCTTTCATTTCCCCCGGCCTGCGCCCTCGGGCGCGGTGTGTCAGGACTTTCGGGAATACCGACCGTGTGCGGTTTCGACACGTCCATCCAGCTCCATGACCAGCAGCATGGCCGACACACGGGCCACCGTCAATCCGCTGCGGGCCACGAGGTCATCCATACCGCTTGGGTCGAAGGCCAGGGCGTTCCACAACCGGTTGTAGTCAGGGTCGGGGATGTGCGCGGGCTGGGAGCCGGAGAGCGATGTCGTTCCGACGCACTGGATGGGGGCGTCGAGGCGCGTGCGCAAGGCGCCGGCCAGCGACGCGGCGAGCGGGCCCAGCGCGGCGATGACCTCGTCCGGTGATTCGACCAGCTGGGCGCCGTCGCGCAGCAGCCGGTGGCATCCGCGCGCCATCGGGTTGTGGATCGAGCCGGGGATGGCGAACACCTCGCGTCCGGACTCCGCCGCCACACGCGCGGTGATCAGCGCACCCGAGCGGTACGCCGCCTCGACCACGAGGGTCCCCAATGTCAGGCCGGCAACGATGCGGTTGCGGCTGGGAAACTGCTCGCGCCGTGCCGGTGTGCCGGGCGGATATTCGCTGACCACCGCGCCCTCGGACGCGATGCGGGCGTGCAGGCGGGCATTGCTGCGCGGGTAGGGCATGTCGATGCCGCTGCCCAGCACGGCCACGGTGGCGCTGCCGGCGGCGAGCGTGGCCTCGTGCGCGGCGGCGTCGATGCCGCTGGCGAGGCCGCTGACCACCGCCAGTCCACTGGCGGCGAAACACCGGGCGAACTGCGCCGCGTTGTCGCGCCCGCCGGCGGTGGGCGCCCGGCTGCCGACGATCGCGACCCCCGGCCGCCACAGCAGCAGCGGATCGCCTTCGACGAACAGCGCCAGCGGCGGATTGGGGGCGCGGCGCAGCAGGTCGGGGTAATCCGGATCGTGCCAGC
>NTJG01000025.1 GCA_002324875.1 Lysobacteraceae bacterium NML93-0793 | reverse complement strand
GCTTGTGAAGTACGAGCTTCGGCTCGTTCAACTGTTCGGGCTGGGGCGCGAGGTCGATGTGCGGCCGTCCTGGCTCCTACACGTGCTCGAACACTGCGCGCCATCGGCGTGCCGCACATCGCTCTCCACTTCAAGACTACGGATTCGCGCAGACACAAGCGCGCTCGCGCGCGAACAGCATTGGCCAGGTTCACGGCTCGCGCCTATGCGCAGGTCGCCGGCGTTGCGGGCTCAGCCGACCGCGCGAGGCCGGACACGAACTCGCCCCCCTGTTCCCTTAAGCAGCGTCGACTGTCCGCACCGCCTACGGCTTCACTGGTGGCTGTCGCTTCCGCATTGGCACCCGCTTCCACCTCCTCCTTGGCTGTTGCGTTTGCTTTGGCTTTGGTCCTGGCTTTGGCTTTGGCTTCCGGCGTTTGACGTTCGAGCCGTAAAGCGAGCCGAGCACCGGAGCCTGGCGCGGCCGAAGAGCAGCCCATGTCTGAGCGAAGCGAGTTTGGGCTGCGTGCCGCGTCAGGCGAGGAGCGCAGGGGACCGATGCGGCTTCATCGCATCGGCGAGTGTCCGGCGAAGGGACTTTTTGGTTCCTTTTTGGTCCTTCAAAAAGGGACTCGCACGCGCAGCGGGCGAAAGCTGTGCACTTACTTCGTTTACTTGTCTTGCGTGGCCACGCGAAACCGCGAAGAACAGAGCTTCCGCGCTGTTCGCGCGGCTTACTTTTGTCTTGTCAAAAGTAAGCAGAACCGCCATCGCCGGACGCGATCCGCCGCATGAAGCCGCGGCGGGCCCCTGCGCTTCTCGGGCGACCGGGCACATTGTCACCTTTACGGTGACGCAGCCCAAACTCGCTGCGCTCAGACATGGGCTGCTCTTCGACCCCGTCGTCCTGCGATGCTCGGCTCGCTTTACGGCTCGAAAATCAAGATCAAGGTCAAAATCAACAGCACCCAACCAAGCCAGAGCAACGGCAATGGCAATAGCAATGGCAGAAGCCAGGGCGGGAGCCAGGGTGACAACCGCAACGGCGGCGCAGTGCGCAAAACGAAAACGGCCCCGAAGCGGGGCCGTTTCGACAACTCCAGCGCGCTGCCGCCCGATCAGGCCCGCAGCACCCCCGGCAACCACAACGACAGGCCCGGAAACAGCGCGACGATCAGCAGCACGAACAGGCCGGCCAGCCAGAACGGCCAGATGGTGCGCATGCTCTGGCCGACGGTGATCTTGCCGATCGCCGTGCCGATGAACAGCACCGAGCCCACCGGCGGCGTCACCAGACCGAGGCCGCCGGTCAGCACCAGCACCAGACCGAAGTGGATCGGATCGATGCCGTAGGCGCGCGCGACCGGCAGGAAGATCGGGGTGCAGATCAGGATCAGCGGGGCCAGATCCATGAAGGTGCCGAGCAGCAACAGCACCACGATGATCATAAGCAGCACGGCGAGCTTGCTGTGCGCGAACGACTGCAGGAAGTCGACCGCGGCCGACGGCACCTGCAGGTAGGCGAGCAGCCAGCCGAACACCGAGGCGGTCGCGATGACGAACAGGATCACGCCGGTGCTGCGCGCCGCGTGCACGATCGTCGCCTTGAACTCGGCCAAACGCAGCTGGCGGTACAGCACGATCGTCACCAGCAGCGCGTAGACCACGGCGATCGCCGCGCTCTCGACCGCGGTGAAGATGCCCGCGCGGATACCGATGAAGATCAGCGCGACCAGACCCAGGCCCGGCAGGGCCGAGACCAGACGCAGCAGCACCGCGCGCCAGCCGGGGAAGATCTCCACGCCGTAGCCGCGATGGCGGGCGACGAAATAGCCGGTGGCCATCAGCGCGGCGGTCATCAGCAGTGCGGGCATGATGCCGGCCGCGAACAGGTCGGCGATCGACAGTCCGCCGCCCGCTGCCGCGGTGTAGAGGATCAGGTTGTGCGAAGGCGGCACCAGCAGCGCCACGAGCGCGGCGGTGATGCTGACGTTGACTGCGAAGTCGCGGTCGTAGCCGCGCTTGACCATCTGCGGAATCATCGTGCCGCCGACGGCGGACACGTCGGCGATCGCCGAACCCGACACGCCGCCGAAGAACAGCGAGGACAGGATCAAGACCTGGCCCAGGCCGCCGCGCATGCGCCCCACCAGCGACGAGGCCAGCGCGATCAGGCGCTCGGAGATGCCGCCGCGCATCATGATCTCGCCGGCGAAGATGAAGAGCGGGATCGCGATCAGCGAGGCCGAGCCGATGCCGGCCGAGACCTGTTGCACGAGCACGATCGACGGCAGGTCGAGATAGAGCAGCGTCGCCAGTGCGGCCGCCGCCAGTGCGAACGCCACCGGCACGCCGAGTACCAGCAACACCGCGAAGACGAGGAAGAGAATCGCGATGGCCATGTCAGTGGCCCTCCCCGGCCGACGCGGCGCGCAGCACCTGCGCGAACTGGTTGAGTGCGAACAGCACCATGAGCGCACCGCCCACGGACAACGGCAGGTAGTTGATGCTCTGCGGCATCGCCGCGCCCGCGGCCTTGATGTGCAGGCCGTCGACCAGCAGCACGCCGCCCCACCAGGCGATCACCGCGCCGATGGAGGCGATCACCAGCGGGATCAGCAGGTCGACCAGCTTGCGCACGCCCGGCCGCATGTGGTCCTGCAGCAGGAAGAAGCCGAAATGCCGGCGCGTGTGCACGCCGGCCGCGGCACCGAGACTCATGGCGATGCTCAGCAGCAGCAGCGTGACCGGCTCGGTCCAGCTCGGCGAGTCGTTGATGACGTAGCGCGCGAACACCTGCCATCCCTGCACGACGACCAGCCCGAACAGGGCGGTCGCCGCGATGGCGATGACGAAATCGGCGAGCCGGTCGAGCGCGCTCCTGGGGGCGCCGTCGGGCGCGAGGGTCGTGTCTTCGGACATCGTGGGTTCCGTGTGGCGGATTCGGATCAGGCGAGGTCGCGGATGCGACGGTCGAGGGTCTGCAGCTCGGGCTGACGCAGGTAGCGCTCGCGCAGCGGCTGGGCGGCAGCGCGGAAGGCGGGCATGTCCACCTCGTTGAAGGCGATGCCGTACTCGGCCACCGACGCACGCGCGGCGCCTTCCGACTCGTCCCACAGCGCGCGCATCACCGGCACCGACGCGCGCGCGGTGTCGATCAGCAGGTCCCGGTCGCCCGGGCGCAGCGCATCGAGCGAGCGCCGCGAGATCAGCAGGATGTCGGGCGCGTAGGAGTGCTCGCTCTGCGACCAGTATTTCGCCGCCTCGAAGTGCCGGCTCGAATGGAAGCTGCGCATGTTGTTCTCCGCGCCGTCGATCATCCGCGTCTCCATGCCGGAGAACGTGTCGCCGAGCGACATCGGCGTCGGGTTGGCACCGAGCAGGCGCACCAGATCGATGAACATGTCCGACGATGCGACGCGCAGTTTGAGGCCGTGCAGGTCCCGGGGCGAGACGATCGGGTGACGGGTGTTGTAGAAGCAGCGGGCACCGCTGTCGTAGACCGCCAGGCCGACGAGGTCGCGCGTTCCGAAGCCGTCGAGCACGGTCTGCGCGACGCCGGCGTCCAGCGCGTGACGCATGTGCGCGACCGAATCGAACGCATACGGCAGGCACAGCGCCGTGGTCAGCGGAAACGCGTTGTTGAGCGCACCGGCGTAGACGCGGGTCATGTCGATGGCGCCGAAGCGCGCCATGTCGATGGCCTCCGCCTCGCGGCCGAGCTGGCCGGAGTGGTACTGGCGCAGGCGCACGCGGCCACCGGTCTCGCGTTCCATCGTCTCGCCGATCCAGCGCACCGCCTCGACGGTGGGGTAGTTGTAGACGTGGACGTCGGTCGCGGTGAGCACCGTCGCGCCGTCGTCGGCACGCAGCGCAGCGGGCAGCAGCGGCGCGGCGCAGGCCGCGCCGAGTCCGGCGAGGAAGGCGCGGCGCGTGGTCATCGTGCGATCCCCTCGACCGGGCCGGCTGCACGCGCGGTCAGTGCGATCTCGCCGAAACCGGCGAAGACGACGCGGGCGCGCTGGCCCGGCAGGATGTCGTGGATACCGGTGGCATTTCCGGTCGCGATCAGGTCGCCGGCCTTCAGCGGCCGGCCGCGCCGTGCGGAACGGCCCAGTGCGAACGCGATCGCGGCGCGCAGGCCGCCGGGCAGCGTGGTCGCACCGCCCGAGCCCACGCGCGCGTCGTCGATCCAGCTCTCGGCGGTCAGCGCCGCTTCGTCGTGGGACCGCCAGTCGGGAATCTCGGCGCCGACCACCAGGCCGTTGTTGTTGCCGAAGTCCGACACCACCACGCGTGGCCCGAGCTGGTTGATCGTCGCCAGCGGACTGCTGGCCACCTCCAGCCCGATGAACAGCGTCGACGGCAGCGCGGCGGCGTCTTCCGGCGTCCAGTCGGTCTTGTCCGCCGGAGCATCGGCATCGAGACGCAGCACGTACTCGGCCTCGATCGCGCCGAAGCCGCCGTCGAAGATCTCGAATGCGGTCGCCGTCTCCGCCTGCTGCAGACGGGAGCGGAACACCGGACCGAGCAGGCGGTCGTCGCCGGAGGCGTCGCGCTTCTCGGCGGCGATATAGCCGACCTTCCAGCCGACGACCGGATCGGCCCAGCGCGCGATGGCCTGGTCCTGCACCGCATAGGCGGCTTCGAGATCGTCGGGAATCACGCCGGGGAAATCCGGCAGCGATCGGCCGTTGCGCCGCGCGTCGAGAAAGGCGTCGACGATGCCGGAGGTGTCGTCGGACGGCGTCGCGTGCGACGACGGGTGCGCGGTGGCGTTGTTCAACTCGATGCTCCTGGCCGGGTCCGTTTGCTGCACCGCAGATCGCGGTGCCTGGGGGTGTCTTGTATGGTAAACCGGTGTCATCTTCAATGTGCAGTGCGGCAAAAACGCGAGGCGGCCACGCGGATACGGAGCGGATGTGATGCGGATCTGCGGTTTCAATGCGGTGCTCTGCGCTGCCCTGCTCGCACTGCCCGGCGTCGCCCGGGCGGTGGTGGCACACGAGGACGCGGCGCCGGTCCTGCCGCTGTGGCCGGCGCGCTCCGCCGAGTCGCCCGGCCGGTTGACCGAGCGCAGTGTCGATCCGACGCGGCCCGATCGCATCGTCGAGGACGTGCGTGCGCCCTACCTCGTGGTCCATGCGCCGCCCCGTCCCAACGGCACCGCGCTGCTGGTCACGCCGGGCGGCGGCTACGCACGCATCGTGCTCGACAAGGAAGGCACCGCGCTGGTGCCGGCCTTCGTCGAGACGGCAGGCATCACCCTGTTCGTGCTGCGCTATCGCCTGCCCGATCGTGCGCACGCCGAAGGCGCCGACGCACCGCTCGCCGACGCGCAACGCGCGATGCGTCTGATCCGCGCGCACGCAGCCGGCTACGGCATCGATCCCGCGCGGGTCGGCGTGATGGGATTTTCCGCGGGCGGTCATGTCGCGGCGCGCCTGGCGACGACGACGGACGCGGCCTACGCCGCGGTGGATGCCGCAGACACGCTGTCCTCGCGCCCGGATTTCGCGCTGCTGGTCTATCCGGTGATCACGATGCAGCCGCCGCTGGCGCACCCCGGCTCGCGCGCACGGCTGCTGGCCGCCGGTGACGCAGCCGAGACCGACGCCGTGGCACGCCTGTCTCCCGACCGGCACCTCACCGCCAGAACACCGCCGCTGTTCCTGCTGCATGCGCAGGACGACGACGCGGTGCCGGTCGGCAATACGCTCGCGATGCACGCCGCCGCGCTGCGCGCCGGCGTCCCCGTGTCGCTGCACGTCTTCCCGCACGGCGGCCACGGCTTCGGCATCCGTGGCGCCAGCGGTGCCCTCGCCCGCTGGCCGCAGCTGGCCCTCGACTGGATCCAGGAACAGACCACGCCATGACCGATCGTCCCTCGCATCCCGCCCGTCGCCACTGGTTGCGCGTGGGCATCGGCGTCGCCGCGCTGTCCGCGGTGCCCGTCGCGTTCCCGTCTGCGCCGTCACCCCGCACCACCATCGCGCGCGTGCGCAGCGGCCGGATCGGGGGCGGTATCGAGCAGCACGTGCACGTGTTCCGCGGCGTGCCCTACGGCGCCGATACCGCATCGCGTCGCTGGCAGCCCGCGCTGCGGGAATCCGCGTGGCGCGGCGTGCGCGACGCCCTCGACTACGGCCCGTCCGCGCCCCAGCGTGGCGGCGAAGGGCCGGGCAGCGAGGACTGCCTGCGCCTCAACGTCTGGACGCCGGGCCTGCGCGACGGCGCGAAGCGCCCGGTGCTGGTCTACATCCACGGCGGCGCGTTCAGCACCGGCTCGGGCAGCGATCCGCTCTACGACGGCGGCGCGCTGTGCCGCCACGGCGACGTGGTGGTGATCACCCTCAACCATCGGCTCAACGCGTTCGGGTATCTGCACCTGCGCGATCTCGGCGACGCGTCGTTCGCGCACGCCGGCAATGTGGGGCAGCTGGATCTGATCCAGGCCCTGGAGTGGGTGCAACAGCACGCGGACGAGTTCGGCGGCGACGCCGGCAACGTCACCGTGTTCGGCCAGTCCGGCGGCGGCGCCAAGATCGCCACGCTGATGGCCATGCCGGCCGCGCGCGGCCTGTTCCACCGCGCGTGGACGATGAGCGGGCAGCAGGTCACGGCCGCGGGCCCGCGCGCGGCCACCCAGCGCGCGGACCTGTTTCTCGGTGCACTGAACGTCGCGCCGGGCGAGCTCGCGCGGCTGCGCAGCCTGCCGATGCAGGCCCTGCTCGATGCGCAGAGCGTGCGCGACCCCTCGCGCGTGGAAAGCAGCGCGCTGTACTTCGGACCGGTCGTCGACACGGTGAACCTGCCGCGGCACCCGTTCTGGCCCGATGCACCGCCGCAGTCGGCGCACATCCCGATGGTGATCGGCAACACGCGCGACGAAACGCGCGCCTTCCTCGGCAACGATCCCGACAACTTCGCGCTGACCTGGGACACCCTGCCCGCCAGGCTGCGCACGCAGCAGTTCGTGGATCTCGACCCCGCGGTCGTCGTCGCCGAATACCGGCGCCTGTATCCGGATTACACGCCGTCCGAGGTGTTCTTCGCCGCGACCACCGCCGGTCGCTCGTGGCGCGGTGCGGTCGAAGAACTCGAAGTGCGCGCCGCGCAAGGCCGCAACACCTGGGCCTACCAGCTGGACTGGTACCCGCGCACCGACGAGGGCGCGCGCCTGCGCGCGTTCCACACGCTCGACATTCCGCTGGTGTTCGGCAATACCGGCGTGAGCGGCGCAAAGACCGGCGACGGCGAGGACGCACGCGCGGTCGCGGCCTCGATGCGCGACGCCTTGCTGGCGTTCGCACGCAACGGCGACCCCAACCACGCGGGCATGCCGGCCTGGGCGCCGTACTCGATCGCGGCGCGCGAGACGATGGTGTTCGACGCCGCGCCGCGCCTCGAGCACGACCCGCGCGGTGGGGAACGCAGGCTCTACCGGCAGGCGCCCTTCCTCCAGCGAGGCACCCAGTGAACGCACGCCGCTCCGTTCCCGCCGTTGTCGCCGCCGTGCTGCTCGCCGGCTGCATGACGACCCCGCCCGCCGGCAGCCCGACGTTCCGGCACGCGCCGCTGGTGCGGGAAGCCTTCATCGCCGATCCGTCCGCGCACGTCTTCGACGGCCGGATCTACGTCTACGGCTCGCACGACGTCGACGAGCCGCCGCGCGACGACGAGCCGGGCAGCGCCTTCGTGATGCGCGATTACCGCGTGCTGTCGATGGACCGCATCGGCGGGCCGGTGACGGTGCACCCGCCGGGTCTGCGGCTGGAGGATGTGCCCTGGGCGGACCGGCAACTCTGGGCCCCCGACGCGACGTACCGCGACGGCCGGTATTACCTGTATTTCCCGGCGAAGGATCGCGACGGCATCTTCCGCATCGGCGTCGCCACCGGCGACCGGCCCGAAGGCCCGTTCACCGCGCAGCCCGAGCCGATTCCCGGCAGCTACAGCATCGATCCGGCCGTGTTCGTGGACGACGACGGCGCGCGCTACATGTATTTCGGCGGCATCCACGGCGGCCAGCTGCAGCGCTGGGTCTCGGGCACCTACGACGCGTCGATGGGCGAGACGGATCTGCAGCAACCGGATGCGCCTGCGCTGATGCCACGCGTGGCGCGGCTGTCCGACGATCTGCTGGCCTTCGCCGAGACGCCGCGCGAGGTGGTGCTGCTCGACGACGCCGGCGCGCCCTTGCTCGGCGGCGATCTCGACCGCCGCTTCTTCGAGGCGGCCTGGATGCACAAGCACGACGGGCGCTACTACTTCAGCTATTCCACCGGCGACACGCACACCATCGCCTATGCGACCGGCGACTCGCCGTACGGACCGTTCACCCATCGTGGCGTCGTGCTCACCCCGGTGCAGGGCTGGACCACGCACCACTCGATCGTCGAAGCGGATGGCCGCTGGTGGCTGTTCTATCACGACACCGAACTGAGCGACCGCACCCACCTGCGCAGCGCCAAGGTGGCCGAACTGGTTCACGAGGCCGACGGACGGATCCGGACCGTCGATCCCTTCGTACGCTGACATCCATAGTCGTCGCTCTCACGTCCCACTTTTCACCGGAGCCCTTTCTCCATGCGCTCACCGCGCCTGCTCGCCCTCGCGCTGTCACTGTCGCTGTCCCAGCCACTCGCCGCTATCGCGTCGGACGATCCGATGCGCCCGCCGGTCACGCCGATCCAGGCCAGCAAGATCGTGCTGGTCGGCGATTCCACGACCGCCGTGCAGGGGGGCTGGGGCGGCGCGTTCTGCGATCGCCACGTCGCCTCGTTCCTCGCCTGCACCAATCTCGCCCGCGGCGGCCGCAGCACCTACAACTACCGCGCCGAGGGGTCCTGGGACATCGCCCTGCACGAGATGCGCAGCGGGCCTTATGCGGCGGTGTACGTGCTGGTGCAGTTCGGACACAACGACCAGCCGGGCAAGCCCGGCCGATCGACCGATCTGGCGACCGAGTATCCCGACAACCTGCGCCGTTACGTCGCCGAGATCCGCGCCGCCGGTGCGCATCCGGTGCTGGTCACCCCGCTGACACGGCGCCAGTTCGAGAACGGCGTGCTGCTCGACGACCTCGCGCCGTGGGCCGAGGCGACTCGCGCCGTCGCGCGCGAACTCGACGTGCCGCTGGTCGATCTGCATGCGCGCAGCCGCGCCCTCGTGCAGGGCATGGGGCCGGTGCTGGCGATGCGCACCGCACAGCGACCGGCGATGCCGGAACAGGTCGTTGCCGCGCAGGCGGGTACGACGATCGGCACGCCGCCATCCGCCGCATCCGCCGCGATCGCGACTGCGCCTGCCACCGCGCAGGATAACGCCGCGGTCGAGCCGATGGGCCAGGCCAAGCTCGCGTTCGACTACACCCATCTCGGCGCCGAGGGTGCGGCGCTGTTCGCGGCGATCGTCGCCGATGAACTCGCGCAGCAGGTGCCGGCGCTGCGGCGCAATCTGATTCCGTAGCCGTTGGCGCGCAGAGCGTGCGTCGACAGACAGCATCCCCGCATGCGGCCTCAACCGGTCAACAGCCTCCCGGTAGACGCGCGCTCGCGCGCGAACGAGGGGTCCCGGGAGAGCCTCATCGCGCGTGAGCGCGCGCCTTCGGAGGCTGGCGAAGGCGCGAGGCCGTCCTCGGTGGCGGTCCTGCCGGACACATTCGACCGCGCGTCAAGCTGGCGCCCACGCAGGCTGGAGACGGCGCGGGGCACATCCACAGCGCCGGCATGCCGCCGTGGCCGCCGCATCGATCCGGTATTCCTGATGACAGGCCCGCGGCCCGAAGGCCGCAGGCACAGCCCCGTCACCGCACGTCGGCGACGTTGTTGAGCCGCGTCACTTCCTCGCCGTCATCCGGCAGTGCGATCCGCACGCGGCCGCCGCGCGGATCGAGGCCCGCCGCATGTTCAAGGCGCAGCGTCGCGTTGCGCGGACGCAGATCGCGCGGCGCTTCGAGCGCGGGAATGTCGGCACGCGCAAGTTCGCGACCGCGCGCGTCCTCGAGAACCGCGACGCCGCCCGGTGCATCGGCATGGCCGAGACTGTGCACGGTCACCTCGACCGCACCGTCGACCACACGCACGTCGCCGCGACCGATGCCGATGTCGGCGCGCGTCTCGACCGGCGTACCGGCTTCGATCAGTTCAAACTCGAACACCTGGGTCTGGCCCGATGCGAACGCCAGGTCGACCGATGCACTCGACTCCAGCACGACCTCGCGCGTCTGCGCGCGGCCGTCGATGGTCTCGTCGCCGTTGCGGTCCACGCCGCTGGTGATGCGCCAGCGCCCGGGCGCGACGTTCCAGCCGGTCATCGCCGCATTCGCGGTGCGCGCGCCCGTGTTGTGCGCAATCACCTTGAACGCTTCGCGCGACGGCGCCGACACCAGCAGTGCGACCTGTTCGGCCTGGGCGTCGTCTGCGAATCGCCAGCTCACCGTGTGGCCCGGATAGGTGGAGTTGCGCTTCAGCCCCAGGCCGCCGAGCCGCACGCGCTGCAGGAATTCGCTGGGCGCCTCGACGCGGTCCGACCACCAGTGACCTTCGGTGTTCATGTATTCGCGCATCGCCTTGGCCCGGATGCCGTCGGCATGCAGCGCCTCGAGGTAGGCCTTGTTGCCGGTCTGCTGCCAGGCGAACACGCTCTGCACGCCGGTGTCGCCCTTGTCGGCCGACTGCTGCAGGCGCGTGCCCCAGTCCTCGCGCCTGCCGAGCACGTCGACGTAATTCTCCGACAGGTTCGACAGGCCCGCCGGTCCACTGCGGTCCACGCGGTACTGCAGCGGCTGCAGATACTTGTCGTCACCGGTCCAGCGCCACGCCGCCCAGTACAGATGCATCGTGTCGGCGCCGCCGGAGCCGTCGAACAGATCGCCGCCGCGACGTTCGCCGGTCGCCCAGTTGATCTCGTTGGGCAGCTGCCAGGCGCCCTTCTCGTCAGTGTAGGCGTGGGCGAGATAGCCGTCGGCCAGGCCGGTGATCATGCCGCGGCTGGTCGGGTCGGCATTGAATACGCCGAGCAGGAACGCCGGATGCAGCACCGGGAACGAATACGGCTTCTGCCACTGCCAGCGCGGCTCGCGGTAGACCTTGTTGCCGCCGAACCAGTTGCTGGAGAACAGCAGATGGCCCTGCGGATTGCGCAGCACGATTTTCTCGTCGAGATCGCGCACGGTCTCCATCAGCCGCGTCATCGTCAGCGGATCGCCCCAGTTGAGCAGGGCCATCGCGCTGTTGGTGTTGATGCCTTCCTCGTAGGCGTGCAGCTCGTCGGTCTCGATCGTCGACAGGCCGCCGACGAACATGTCGTTGGCGTAGGCGGCGTCGGCGAGGCGGGTGATCGAATCGTTGACCTTGTCCGGAATCACACCCATCAGCGCCAGACCCGGCCACTGCTGGGACAGATCGCTGTCGTCGGAGATGCCGCCGCCGAAATCGCCGAAGTCGGCCTGGCGCTGGTCGATCCACCATTCGATGAAGCGGCGCACGGCCTTGAGGTCCTCGAGCTGGCGGAACGCCCACAGCGGCACACCGGCCGGCGCCTCGGGCTGCTCGAACGGTGGCAGGCCCTGGCTGTTGTAGCTGATGTAGTTCCAGTAACGGCGGCCGAGTTCGTGATCCGGGTCGACCCGCAGCAGATCGCTGATGTCGGCGTGAACGCGCGCGTACAGGCGCTGTCGACGCGACGTGGTGTGTTCCTCGACCAGGAAGCCCCAGTTGTCGCGGACCTGGTTGAAGCGGTCGGCGACGTGCTCTTTGATGGCCTCGGCGCGCGGCTTGTAGACCATGCGGATCTGCGCGCCGTCGAGCGCGCCGGCATCGAAGCCGGGCGCTGCCGAGGCGATGCTGATCCACAGGCTGTCCTCGGTGAGGATGCGGTCGCGCAGGTCCAGCCACAGCGTGCGTGCCTCGCCCGGCGTCACCGAGACCGACACGTCGATCATGTCGCGCGCCGGCCAGATCGGATCCTTGATGCGGATGTTGAGTGGAATCACGCCGGCGCCGTCGACGGTGTGCGTGGCCGGCAGGTCGAGCGCGGGGATGTCGATCGCGACGCCGTCGAGGCCGTCGTACATGTTCTCCCAGCTGTGTGCCCAGCTGCGCACCAGCGGCTGCGCGGCCGGCGCGGCACTCACGCCCGACGGAATCAGCACGTGTACGACCGGCTGCGCACCGCCCGCGCGTGGCGCGCTGCGCGCACGCGACACCGCGCGGCCCGGCAGGGCGACCACGGCCGTGCGTTCGTCGGGGGCGAAGCGGCCCTCGATGAAGCCGCGCAGGGCGTCGAGGTTGGTGAAGTCCACTTCGGCATCGGCGCGGACGGTGTAGCTCTGCTTCACCGAGCCCTCCGGCTCGGCCGCGTCACTGACGTGATAGGCCCAGATTTCCTGGATCGGCGTTTCCTGTGCGCTGTTCTCGAAGCGGAGGTGGCCGCCGCGACGCGCGTCGAACGTGTCGACACTGCGCACGATGCCTTGCGGCCGTTCGAACACCGGCGACAGCGCGTCGGCATCGTCACCGGCCAACGCGCGGCCGAATGCGGCGCCGCGGATCTCGATGCGGTTCCACGGCTCGTCGGGCAGGGACAGGTCCATCGCCTTGCCGCCGTCGACATAGGTGTCCCAGTCGGGCAGCTGGAAGTAGTCGTCGCGGCCGCGCAGGCGCGAGCGGTTGTACACGCCCGGCCACGTGGTCTCGGCGATGCCGTCGGTGCCCTTCCACATCCACTGCTTGATGTCGCGGACGTCGGCGAACTCGACCTTGCGGATGCTCGTCACCGGCGTGGTCAGCCGCGGCGGTGCGACACCGTCCTGCCAGCCGTGGCGGAACAGCCAGGCATCGTGGCGGTCCTGCGGCGCGATCAAGGACGTCGGGGCGCGGAACGCGCGCACCGCCTGCACGCCGGCGGTGTCGAGCATGCGATCGTGGATGCGGATGTCGTCGAAATCGCTGCCGCGCAGGAAGTTGTAGCGGCTCTGCACCTGGTGTGGCGCGAGCACGCGCGCGGCCAGTCCGAACTGGTCGAGCCCGGCATCGAAGTCGAACGCGGCCTGGCCGCTGGCCGGCTGGTCCTCGCGTGCGACCTCGCGGCCGTCGACGTACAACCGCACGCCGACGGTCTCGTCCCAGGCGAAGGCGATATGGGTCCACGCATCGGCGGCCGGCGGCGTGTCCATGCGGAACGAGACGCGCGAGCGCGCGAGGTTGGCATCGGTGACGAAGGCGTCGAAGCCCTCGCCGTTCCAGTCGATGCGCAGCCAGGCCATGTCCCAGCTGGAATGGTCGGCATAGCCGACGCGGAAGATCACGAACGGCGCCTCGCCGACCGGATCACGCGATCGCCAGAAGAAGCTCAGCGTGCCGCGCGCGGCATCGATGTTGCCCGGCGCGTTCCACGACAGCACGCCGTCGTCGTCCCATTCGATCGCGCGGCCGCTCGCGCCGTCATCGACCAGGCGCACCTTGTCCTTGAAGTTCGGCACCGGATCGCCGAGCGCGGTGTCGGCGACGAAATCCTGATCGGCCGAAACATGGAACAGCAGACGCGGTGCATCGGCGGCGTGTGCGGCGGCGATCGCCAGTGACAGCACGCTGGTGGCGAGGATGCGGCGACGGTGGAATCTGGACATCGGATCTCCCTGTTTCGGCAAATGGCGCGGTCGCCCGGGACGGCGACCGCCTGCGTGTTCAGCGCACGGCGTGTGACGGCGGGGGTGGCAGACCGTGGCGGGTGCGCCACGCCGGCAGATCGCGCTCGAGCAGGCGCTGCGGCCAGGTGCCGTACCAGGCGTAGCCACCGCGCCGCTCGCGCGACATCGCCGCGAGTGTCGGTACGACGATACCGCCGCGATCGACGAGCAGCGGCTGCTGGTGCTGGAGATCGTAGAAGCGCGCCCACAGCACCGCGCCGGGCTGCGCCCGCAGGCGGCCATCGGCGGTCTCGCCGCGACCGCTGCGCTCAAACGCGAGATCGGCCAGCCCGTGCGCATGGAACCAGGTCTCCGCCGCATCGACCACGGCGACCAGGCGCGGTGACGGCGTCGGCTGGCGCAGCAACAGGCGCACGATCGAGACCGACTCGCTGCTCGCCAGCGACGGCAGCTCGTAGCTGCGCGCGGTCGCCGGTTGCAGGGTGTCGGGGTCGTATTGCGCGGCCCAGACCGTCGGCGTGCCATCGAGCATCACCTGCAGATCGAGGATCAGCGCCAGCGCGCGCGCGACGGCATCAGCCGCCTGCTCGCCGCGA
This sequence comes from Lysobacteraceae bacterium NML93-0793, assembly GCA_002324875.1. Classification (GTDB taxonomy): domain Bacteria; phylum Pseudomonadota; class Gammaproteobacteria; order Xanthomonadales; family Xanthomonadaceae; genus Luteimonas. The sequence continues at coordinate 14,024 of NTJG01000025.1, read as the reverse complement.
TCGCGCGTCAATGCGGACAGCGCGCCTTTGGCCTCGGCGATGTCCTGCAGCAACTCGACCACGTGCACGATCGCGTCGTCGTTGAACGTGATCTGCGCCCGGTAGCCCGACCGGTCCGGATGGAACTGCGGCCAGCCGCCGTTGGGATACTGCGCCGCGAGCAGGTAGTCCACGCCCCGGCGCGCGGAATCGAGATACGCGGCGTTGCCGGTGGTCGCGAACGCCGCCGCGAGCCAGCGGATCTCGCGCGTGGTGGCGTGGTTATCGATCGTCGCGTCGTCGGCGCGATCCGGCGCGTCCAGCGCGGCGCGGGTGGCGGCGTCGAAGGGCCGGTCGTAGGCGATGGCGCGGCCGGCGAGATGCTTGGGCCAGCCGCCCGATGCGGTCTGCGCCGCGAGCATGCGCTCGGCGGCCGGCTCGGTGCGTGCGGGCACGGCGGCCGATGCCACGCCCGCAACCAGCCACAGCGCGAGGCCGCACAGGGCGGCCGCTACGGATCGCATCATTCGAAGGGTCTCCAGTCGCCGAACAGCTGCTCGGGTGTGGGCACATCCGGGGCATCGGGCGCCCAGGGCGCCTCGGGCAGAAACGCGCCATTCGCCCCCCGCCCGTCCACGTTGCCGAAGCGCGCGGTTGCGCGCGCATCGGGCTTGTCCCAGTCGTGCCAGCCCGGATCGGGCACGGGCGCGTCGAGTGCGCAGTCCACGAACAGCGCGGCCGCATGCGGGCGCCATGGCCGTCCGAGATACACGCGCGAGACCCCCACCGCCGCGCTCAGGCGGCAGCGCCGGAAGACGAAGCCGTACGCCTGGTCCGCAGGCGTCGAGGCCGCGGTGACATACCCGTTGCCGAGTGAGAGCAGCGCGCAGCCGTCGAACAACGCGGTCGCCGCGCCGAAAATGTAGTCCACGCTGCCCTCGATGCGGCAGTCGCGGAACCAGACCCGGCTTCCCGCCGTGCGCAGATACAGGGAATCCTGGTGCCCGAGGATCTGCACCTGGTCGAAGGCGGCGCGCGTGCCGTCGACGACCAGTGCGACGGCCTGGCCGACCGGTCCGGCATCATTCTCGATGGTCAGGCGTTCGGCGCGGAAGTCGTCGCTGCGCACGGTCATCGTGGCCGACCCGTAGGTGCCGTAGGCCCGACCGGTGCGCGGGTCGATGTGCGAAGCGGAACGGCCGTCGACCAGCACGGTGGAGGCCATGCCCGCCCCCACGACGTGCACCGGCGGCGCCCCCGGTGGCACATCGACGACACCCCGCCAGGTGCCGGGCCCGATGCGGATGCGTGCGGGCACGCCACCGGCGACGGCCGCGTCCACCGCCGCCTGGACACTCGTGAACGGGCCGTCCGTGTGCACTTCGTACTCGGCGATCGGCGCACGCGGCGGTGCACTCGCGCAGCCCGTCAGGACCGGCAACGCGAGCGACAGGACACGCCCCCACGACCACCGCCGGAGCGGAGGCCGCGGGCGACGCGGGGAGGGCTCAGAAGCGGTAGCGCGCACCGGCGTAGTACTGGCGTCCGGTGACGGTGTAGCGGTCGGGCAGCATCAGGTCCGAGTCGACATAGCGGCGGTCGGGCGTATCGAGCAGGTTGATGGCCTCGAACGTCAGGCTGAGCTTGCTGTTGATCCGGTACGACATGTTGAAGTCGACGTTGCGCACGCTGTGCTTGCCGGTGACGTCGGCGGTCGCGAACTGGTTGCCGTCGAGGTCGAACACGTTCTCGCGGCTCAGCACCTCGCCGATGTAGCCGTCGCGGTAGCTGGTCGACACGCGGACGCTGAAGCTGCCGTCGTCGTAGTACAGCGTGGCGTTGTACGAGTTCGGCGAGAGGTTGACCAGCTGGTTCTCGGTGACCGTGGTGACGATGCGCGTGTTGCTGCTGGCCGCGGTGCTGAACAGGTATTCGATCTCGGAATCGACATGCGTGTAGTTCATCTGCACGCCGAACTTGCTCCAGAAACCGGGCAGGAACGTGAAGGGCTGCTGGTAGGTCAGCTCCCAGCCCTTCAGCGGGCCGCCCGGCGTGTTGTAGTAGCTCTGCACGTTGAACACGGTGTCGGCGGTGAAGCCCGGCGGCAGCAGGTCCAGAGAATAGCCGAGCTCCGACCACGTGGTCAGCAGACGGGTGCGCTGGACGTAGCTGTCGATGTCCTTGTAGAACACCGCCGCCGAGAGCAGGCCGCCATCGGCGAAGTACCACTCCGCGCTGAGGTCGTAGTTGGTCGAGCGGAACGGATCGAGCTTCGGATTGCCGAGATTGATCGAGTAGAAACGGCCATCGTCGAAGAAGTTGGTCGGCCCGCCACTGACCGACGGCGACATGTAGGCCAGCGTCGGCCGGGCCATGGTCTTGGCCGCGCCAAAGCGCAGCACGACGCTGTCGGCGACATCCCACGACAGGTTCAGCGAGGGCAGCACGTCGGTGTAACTGTGATCGACGGTGGTGCCGACGACGAAGCGGTCACCGGCGGCCGACGTCGCGTTGGCGACACCGAACACGCGCGTGCAGTTGGCCTCGCCGCCGGTCGGGCACGGCGCCCAGCCCGAGGCCGAGATCTGGGTCTTGACCAGGCGCGCACCGACGTTGCCGCGCAGCGCACGATTGAACAGATCGGTGTTGAAGTCGAACTGTGCGTAGGTCGCCAGGCTGCGCTCGTTGACCGCGAAGTTGTTGTTCGACGCGCCGAAGTGGCCGATACCCGCCAGGCGATAGTCGCCGCCGGGCACGCCGTTGTCGGCATTGCTGTAGATGTTCAGCGCCTCGGCGATGCGGTCGAAATCCGGAATCAGCCATGAGGCCGGCATGCTGCCGTCGAGATTGCGGCCGAAGCCGTCGAGCGTGGTGCTGAGATCGCCCAGGGTCACGCCGGCCGGCAGCGCCTGCGGCAGGCGGCCGTAGCTGATGTGCCGGTATTCCTCGGTGCTCATGTCGTAGTCCTTCCACGCAAGACCCGTGCGGAAGGTGAGACTCGGATTGACGTCGAACGCGAGATCCACCTTCGCGGTGTCGAAGGCATTGCTGACGTAGTTCGGGTTCAGACGCACTTCGCTGATGTTGGCGCCGCGCGCGGTGCCGTTGCTGTTGACCGGCACGGCGCCGTAGCCCAGCCATTGCCAGGCATCGGCGCTGCTGGTGTCGAAGGGGAAGGTCATGCTCGGCATCTCGGGATTGCCGCGCAGATCGAGCACGAAGCCGTCGAGGTTCGAGTTGTCGAAGCTGACCATCGAGAACACCGGGCGCGAATAATCGGACGTCGAGCGGCCGAGCGTCGCATCCAGGCGCACCGCGTCGTTGAAACGGTGTTCGAGCTGCAGGCTGAACTGCTTGAACTCGGTCGATTCCTCGATCTGGCTCGACTCGGTGCGGAAGTCGACATTGTCGAACACGCCGTACTGCAGGCGGTTGCGATCGTCGACCTGCGCCTCGCGCACGACGATCTGGGTCTTGCCGCCGAGGTTCGCCGCGCGGTGCAGGTTGGCGCCCAGCGAATCCTCGCGCTGGTCCTTGTCGAGCTTGGAATACATCGCGTCGAAGCTCAGCAGCGTGTCGTCGCTGATGCGGAACTGAAACGCGCCGGTGACGCCGAGCCGCTCGATGTCGTGCTGGGTGCGGATGTAGCGCGGATAGCGCGGAATCCATGCGTTGGTCGCGGTCTCGTAGGCGGCGATGTTCTCAGGCGTCGCTGCGGGACGCGGCAGCCCGGTGCCGCAGTTGGCGGCGTCGACGCCCCAGGTGCCGTAGCCGTTGTTGGTGTTCCGGTTGGAGAGCTCGCCGGCGACCGGGTTGCGCGGCGTCTGCGGGTTGTAGCCCAGCGGCGAGCAGAAGCCGTAGGTGCCGTTGTTGGCCGCGTTCGACTGGTTGGAATTGCGGTGGTTGCCGTGCTCCCAGCGCACCGGGTTGTAGCCTTCCTCGAAGATCGTGCGCTGGCTGTAGGATGCCGATAGCAGCGCACCCACGCGGCCGTCGGCCCAGGTGTTGCTGATCAGACCGGACACGCGCGGATCGTTTTCGCGCGAAAGTTCGTTGTAGCCGAGCTGGCCACTGGCCGAGGCGCGGAAGCCGTCGAAATCGAACGGGCGCGAGCCGCGCAGGTCGACCGTCGAACCCAGCGAGCCTTCGTCCATCTGCGCCGACTGGGTCTTGTTGACCTTGACCTGGCTGAAGAGTTCGGAGGCGAAGGTATTGAAGTCGAAACCGCGCGAGCGGTTCACGCCGGCGCTGCCGCTGCCGGCGGTCGCCAGCGCTTCGAGTCCGTTGAGGCGCACGCGGGTGAAGTCCGAGCCCAGGCCGCGCACCGAGATGCGCTGGCCTTCGCCGCCTTCGCGATCGATCGAGATGCCGGCGATGCGCTGCATCGATTCGGCGAGATTCTGGTCCGGGAACTTGCCGATGTCCTCGGCGAAGATCGCGTCGACCTGCTCGACGCTGTAGCGCTTCTCGTCGAGCGACTTCTGCAGGCTTTCGCGGTAGCCGGTGACGGTGACGGTGGCCATATCGACCGCGCGCGCATCATCGCCCGCCGGTTGCTGGGCGAACACCGGCTGCGTGAGCGCGATGGCGATGCCGGCAGCCAGCAAGGTAACCGGTGTCTTCCCGAGTGTGCGTGTGCGATCCATAGAGCATCCCCTTCTGGTTGGATCATTGCGGACTGTGCGCGGACAGCGGCGTTCGTGCCTGCGCATCCACCGGATGACACCGATGGTCAAAGTGGCGCGTAACGTAACAGTCACGTGCGCGGCGGGCATCTTGCAGCGCAGCAGAAATCGCCTGTTTCGTCGCAGATCGATCGCGACTCGCAGGCTGCCGCCGCGATGCAGCGCTCGCACAGGCGGTCATGCGGCGGCGCCGGGCGTATTCGCATCCGCACGCAAAAAAACGCCGGAGCGGTTGCCCGCTCCGGCGTCGCACACGATCCCGGGGGAGAGAGGGATCAGAACTTGTAACGCAGGCCCAGCAGGTACTGGCGGCCGGTCTCGCTGTAGTCGAGCGGCAGACGCGAGTTCGCACCGACCCACGATTCCTGGGGCTGATTCGTCAGATTGATGCCTTCCAAGCTGATCTCGATCTGTTCGCTCATCTTGTAGCGCAGCGAGGCGTCGAGCATCGTCGTGCCGTTCTGGCCGTGGACGTCCTCGGTGAAGCCCTGCTCCGTGCCCGGCACCTGGATGAGGTAGTCGTCGCGATTGGTCGCCGACACGCGGCCGGAGAAACGCTCGCCCTCGTAGAACACGGTGGCGTTCCAGGACCGCTTCGACAGACCCAGCAGGTCGGTGCGCAGCGAATTGGCACCGCTCGAGGTCAGGTACTGGATCTGCGAATCGACGTAGGTGTAGTTGAGCTGCACGCCGAAGTTGCTCCACACGCCCGATAGGAACGTGAAGGGCTGCACGTAGTTCGCTTCGAAGCCCTTCAGCGGGCCGCCCGGCGTGTTGACCGGCACGGTGAAGACGAAGTCGTCATTGACGTTCGCACCGGTGCCGTCGAGCAAGCTGGCCGGCAGGCCGCTCGAAGCGTACGAACGCACTTCGCGGGTGGTCTGCACGAAGGTGTCGATGTCCTTGTAGAACAGGCCCAGACCCAGCATCGCGCCTTCGTCGAAGTACCACTCGAAACCGAGATCCGCGGTCTTGGCGCGGATCGGATCGAGATTCGGGTTGCCGCCGCTCACGGTACGCGCGCCGCCGCTGACGTTGACCGTCACGCCCGGCGTGAGCGAACCCAGACCCGGACGCGACATCACCTTGGCCGCGCCGAAGCGGATCAGGAAATCAGGCGCGATCTCCGCGACCAGGTTCATCGACGGCAGCGTGTCGCTGTACTTGCGGGTCACGCTGGACACGATCGGCGTACCGCTCGCGGTCGCGGTGCCGGTCGAGGTCTGCTCGGTCTCGACGTAGCGCACGCCGAAGTTGCCGGAGAACGGGATCGACCCCAGATCGGTCGAGAACTCGCCCTGCAGATACGCGCCACGGTCCTTCTCTTCGACGGTACGGGTGTTCACCGCGCGCTCGGTCACTGCGAACGTGCCGGTGTTGCTGTAGATGTCGAACAGATCCGCGATGCGGTCGTAGCTCGGGATCACCCAGCGACCCGGCGAGCCGTCGATACCGCTCAGCGCGGCCTGGCTCGTCAGATCCACGGGCACGAAGCGGGTGCCGTCGGCGAAGGTCGGCACGGCGAGTTCGGAGCCGCGACGGAGCTCTCGCGTCGAGAACGTGTAGTCCTTCGCCTGCACACCACCCTTGAGTCGGAAGCCCGGGCTGAAGTACCAGTTGAAGTCCAGCTGCGCGTTGTCGAACTCGTTCTCGACGTACTGCGGGCGGATGCGGATCTCGGCCAGCGTCCAGCCATTGGGATCGAGCGGATCGATGCCGTAGTTCAACACCGGCCTGTAGAAATCACCGCGGTAGTCGTAGCTGTAATTATTGACGTTGTACTTGTCCATGATGATCGTGGTCTGGATCGGGTTCTCATGCACGGAACTCGACCTGCCGATCTTTCCGGACAGGGTGAAATCGTCGGTGACATCGAACTTGCCATCGAGGGTCAACTGCTTGAAGACGGTGTTCCACTCGTCGTGGCGGCTCTCGGAGCGGATGTCCACGCCGTCGAACAGGCCGTAGACCAGCGCACCGTTGCCGTCGATCACGCCATCGCGGACGATGGTCTGCGGCTTGCCGGTCAGCGGGTTCGTCGCCGGATTGGGATTCGCGTTGCCGCGGCTGAAGGAGATCGCTTCGATGTACTTCTCGTCGCGCACCGCATCGATCTTCGAATACAACGCATCGAGCGCGAACTCGGCCCGGTCACTGGGCTTGAACTGCAGCGAGGCGGTGACGCCGGTGCGCTTCTGGTCGTGCTCCATCAGCGTGTAGCGGGGGAAGCGCGGGTGGAAGACGTTGGCACCACGCGCAGCCGCGAACGGCGACGCCGCGCTGAAGCCGCCGTTGCTCGGGCCGTTCGCCCAGCGGCCGGTGCCACTGCCTTCCTCGAGCGCCTGACGCTCGCTGTAGGCCACCGACAGCAGTGCACCGAAGGTGCCGTCGGCCCAGGTGTTGGCGATCAGGCCCGCCACGCGCGGATCGGCCTTCTCGGCCATGTCGCTGTAGCTCGCCTGACCGCTGCCGACGATCGTCAGGCCGTCATAGTCGAAGGGCCGCGCGGTGCGCAGGTCGACCGTGGCGCCCAGCGAACCTTCCTCGACATCGGCCGAGGCGGTCTTGCGCACGATCAGCTGCGAGAAGAGGTCGGAGGCGAAGACGTTGAAGTCGAAGCCGCGGCCGCGGTTGGAACCGCCGCTCTGGTCGGACGCGCCGACCGTGGTCAGCGCTTCCATGCCGTTGATGCGCACGCGGGTGAAATCGGGGCCGAGGCCGCGCACCGAGATCTGCCGGCCCTCGCCGGCGTCGCGGGCGATGACCACGCCCGGAATACGCTGCAGCGATTCGGCGAGGTTGAGGTCGGGGAACTTGCCGATGTCTTCGGCGACGATCGCATCGACCACGCCGGCTTCGCCGCGCTTGATGTCCAGCGCGCGCTCGACGCTGGCGCGGTAGCCGACGACGCGGACCGTATCCAGCTCGGAGGCCTGACCGGCCGGAACCTCGCTGGTCTGTGCCAGCCCGTCGTCGCTGGCGGCGGTCTGCGCGAGTGCCGGAAGGGCGGTCACCTGCAGGGCGACGGCGATGCTCGCCGCGAGTACGGTAACCGGTGTCTTTTTGCTGCGGAGCAACTGCGTCATCTCGTCCCCTCCCAGGGTGCGGAGCGTGTCGTGTGGCGCGTCTTGACTGCGAGGGCGCGCTTGCTAAGGTGGCCGCCGGTGCCCGGAATGACACCGCGGGCCAAACGCTATCAGAACGTTTTCTGAGAAGCATGCTGCGGCGCGACACATTTTTAACGCCGCGGCGGCGGCACGAGGCGAGGACGGCAGGACGATGGGCAAGCGCATTCTGTGTTTCGGCGAACTCCTGCTGCGCCTCGGCGCCCCGGGCCGCGAGCTGCTGCTGCAGTCGCACCGGTTGCAGGTCCATGTGGGGGGTGCCGAGGCCAATGTCGCCGTCTCGCTCGCCCGGTTCGGGCACGAGAGCGCGCTCGCGGGCACTGTGGCCGACAACGCACTGGGCACGGCAGCGCTCGGCGAACTGCGACGCCACGGCGTCGATGTCTCGCGGATCCGGCAGGTCGCCGGGCGGATGGGCCTCTACTTCTTCGCCGCCGGCGCCGGCGTGCGCCCGAGCGACGTGGTCTACGATCGCGCGGGCTCGGCCTTCGCGGTCGCGCCGGCGGCCGGTTACGACTGGCCGTCACTGCTCGCGGGCATCGACTGCCTGCACGTGTCGGGGGTGACGCCCGCCGTCGGCCCGCACACGGCCGAGGCGGCCACCGATGCCGTCCGCGCGGCGCGCGCGTCGGGCACGCTGGTGTCGTTCGACGGCAACTATCGCCCGAAGCTCTGGGCGACCTGGAACGACCGCCCCGCCCCGCTGCTGCATGCACTGCTGGCCGAGGCCGACATCGCCTTCATCGATCATCGGGATGTGGATCTGGTGCTCGGTGCCGAGGGCGATGCCGTGCCCGCGGGCACGGCAGTCGAACGCACGCTCGCCGCCGCCGCGCGGGCCTTCGCGGCATTTCCGCATCTGCAGCGCATCGCCTGCACCCAGCGCGAGGTGCGCAGCGTCGATGCGCACACGCTGGGCGCGGTGTTGATCCATCGCGCGGGGCAGGTGCACCGGATCGAGCCGCAGCCGGTCGACGGCATCGTCGATCGCATCGGCGGCGGCGACGCCTTCACCGCCGGCGTGCTGCACGGCGTGCTGAGCGGCATGGACGACGGCCGCGCCCTCGCATTCGGTCTGGCGGCCGCGCGGCTCAAGCACAGCGTGCCCGGCGACTTCAATCTGGTCGGCGCCGACGACGTGACCGCGCTGGTCGACAGCGGGCGTCTCGACGTCAAACGCTGATCCGCGCGCCGCACGACGGCGTACCCGCAGAACGCGAAACGGCCCGCCAATGGCGGGCCGTTCGCATTTCGACGCGCGTGCGAACTCAGAGCTCGCAGAAGCAGTACGCCACCGCCTTCACCGGGCGGCCCGGCTGCGGCGTCATCACGCTCTCGAGCAGGCGCAGGTCCTGCTCGGCACGCGGCACGGCGCGCGCCAGCAGCGTGCGCGCGAGATCGCTGTGACCGACCAGCAGCCCCCCTGCGCGACTCGAGATGAAGCCACTGAGCAGGCGACCGAACGGCGTGGCCGTCTTCTCGACGTAGCGCACGCGGAAGCGGTCCGGTTCCAGACCGGCCAGCTCCGCGGCCTTGGCGATCGCGGTGCGCAGGCCGCCGAGTTCGTCGACCAGACCGCGCTCCAGTGCCTGGGTGCCGCTCCACACGCGACCGCGCGCGACCAGATCCACCTCGTCCGGCGTCCGGCCCCGCGCATCGGCGACCTTGCCGATGAAGTTGCGGTAGCCGCGATCGATGATCGCCTGGATCGCCTGCCCGGCTTCGGGCTGCAGTTCGCGCGTCAGATCGAAGGCGCCGGCGTACGGCGTGGTGCCGACACCATCGGTGCGCACGCCGATCTTCTCCAGCGTGCGCGGGAAGGTCGGCACCAGCGCGAAGATGCCGATCGAGCCGGTGATCGTCGACGCATCGGCGTAGATGCGGTCGGCGTTCATGCTGATCCAGTAGCCGCCGGATGCCGCCACGTCGCCCATCGACACCACCACCGGCTTGCCGGCGGCCTTGAGCGCGTCGACCTCACGGCGGATCTGTTCGGAGGCGAACACCTCGCCGCCGCCCGAATCCACGCGCAGCACCACCGACTGCACGTGCTCGTCCTCGCGCGCCTCGCGCAGCAGGGCCGAGGTCGACTCGCCACCGATCGTGCCCGGCGGCTGCTCGCCCCCGGTGATGCCGCCTTCGGCGACGACCACGGCCACCTGGGCGCGGCGTTCCGCGGCTGCACCGGCCGGTGTGACGTGCGCGAGGAAATTGCGCATCGACACCTGGCGGAAGCCGCCGTCGGCGTCCTCGTCCGCGACGCCGCGCTCGACCAGCAGCTGTTCCACTTCCTCGCGGGTCTTGAGGCCATCGACGAACTTCTGTGCCAGCGCGTACTGCGCCAGGTCGCCCTGCGCCGCGGCGATGCCCTGCGGCAGCGTGGCGACGCCGGCATTGAGTGCCTCGGGCGTGGTGCCGCGCACGGTCGCGATATCGGCGATATGCCGCTGCCAGATGTCGTTCATCCAGTACAGGTCGGCTTCCTTGGCCTCCGGCGAGGCGCCGTCGAGGATGTAGGGCTCGGCCGCCGACTTGTATTCGCCCACCTTGAAGAGGTGCATGTCGACGCCGAGCTTGTCCTCGAGCGCCTCGCGGTAGTACTGGCGGTACCCGCTGAGGCCTTCGAGCATCATGCCGCCCTCGGGGTCGAGATAGACCTCGTCGGCCTGCGCGGCGAGCAAATACTGCTGCTGGCCGAAGTACTCGCCGAACGCGACCACCTGCTTGCCGGCCGCACGCACCTCGCCGATGGCGTCGGCCACCTCGCGCATCGACGCGTAGCCGGAGAACGTCATGCGGTCGGTGCGCAGCAGCACGCGTTCGATGCGATCGTCGTTCTTCGCCGCTTCCAGCGCGCGCAGCACGTCGCGCAGCTGCACCTCGCCCACACCGCCACCGCCGCTCTCGGCCAGCGCGCGCATCAGCGGATCGGTGCGGTACTGCTCCACCAGCGCGCCTTCGGGCGCGATCACCAGCGTGGTGCGCTCGAGCAGCGGCGCCGGCCGCGAGCCCCGGCCGAACATCGCCACCAGCACCACCAGTGCGATCAACAGCAGAAACCCGAAGAACAGCAGGTTGAGGGTCAGCCGGCGGATGAAGTTCATCCCGTCCCAGAGGCCGACGAAGACGCGCGTCAACGGCGCGCGTGGCTGCACAGTGCTCATGCTCGATACGACTCCAACAGAAATAAGGGGGCGGTGATTGCGGCGGAACCGCGCCGGCCGCAGTGCCCGTGTTCCGGCAACGTCGGCAGCCTAACCCGCCGGTGCGCCCGGATGCATGCGCCGGAGGTCACAGGGCCGCGCGGGAGCGGCGCGCTTCAGCTCCGCGGCGCATCGTCCGCCACGGTGAGCAGCGGCACGGTCACCCGCCGGCTGCTGCGCAGGAAGCGCCCGCCCAGCAGCACGGCAGCCACGGTGAGGCCGGCGATCAGGCCGAGCCACATGCCCTGCGGCCCCCAGCCGAGCCCCAGGCCCAGCCCCGCGCCGAGGCTCATGCCGACACCCCAGTACGCGGCCGCCGCCAGATACATGGGGACCCGCGTGTCCTTGAGGCCGCGCAGCGCGCCGGCCGACAGCGCCTGGATGCCGTCGGGAAACTGGAACGCCGCCGCGTACAGCAACAGGGTGCCGGCCAGCGTGGCCACCGCCGCGTCCTGGGTGTAGATCCGCACCACGTGGTCATGGCCCAGCAGCAGCGCGATGCCCGACAGCGTCTGCGTGCCCAGCACCAGCGCCAGGCCGGCGAAGCCGGCGCGGCGGACGCCCTTGCTGCCGAGGCCGCGCCCGAGCGCGTGGCCCACGCGCACCGTCGTCGCCTCCGCAAGCCCGAACGGGATCATGAAACAGAGCGCGGCCACGTTGATCGCGATCTGGTGCGCCGCCGCTTCCACCTCGCCCAGCCGGCCGATCAACAGCGCGGTGACGACGAACAGGCTGCCCTCCATCGTCACCGTCACGCCGATCGGAAATCCGGTGCGCAGCAGCGAGCGGATCGCCGGCCACTGCGGTGCATCGAAGCGGGTGAACAGTTCATAGGGGAGAAAGCGCCGCGAGCGCGCCAGATAGAGCGCGAACGCCAGCGCCTGCATCCACATCATCAGCGCCGAGGCCAGACCGAGCCCGCCCGCGCCGCGCTCGGGCAGCGGGCCCCAGCCGAAGGCCAGCGCGTAGCCCATCGGCACCAGCACCAGCAGGCCGCCGAAGCCGAACACCATCGTCGGCAGCGTCCAGTGCAGACCGTCGCTGAGATAGCGCATGCAGAAGTACAGGGTCAGCGCCGGCACGCCCCAGCGGATGCTGTGCAGGAAGGACGTGGCGCCCGGCACGATTTCCGGCGCGATACCGAAAGGCCCCAGCGCGCCGGCGAGCAGCGTCAACAGGCCGAACAGCAGCACGCCCAGACCGGCCGCCAGCCACAGCGCCTGACGGAACAGCGGGCCGACCTCGGCGCGCCGTCCGCTGCCGTCGAGTTGCGAGACCGACGGCGGCACCGCCATCAGCGTGCCCATCGGCACCATCATCGGCAGCCAGAAGATCGCCGTGCCGACCGCCACCGCCGCCAGCGTGGTGGTGCTGTGGCGGCCGGCGATCACGCTGTCGACGAAGCCGATCAGGCCGGTGGCGAGATGGCCGAGCACCAGAGGCGCGGACAGGACGGCGGTTCTGCGCACTTCGTGGCCGAAGCGCGGAACGGGAACGGGGCTGGACATGACGACGCCTGCGACTGCGGCCGCGCGAACGACCCGATGCGTGCGCTGGCGCCGGGGCGCGGAGGGCCGGTATGTTAGCCCGCGCCCGCGATGCGCGCCGGGGAGCGCCGCGCATCGACCGACACCCACCGAGACACGTCATGTCACATCCTGTTCCGGGGAGCGGTCCGCCGCCCCTGCCCGTGGTCGACGCGCACGCCGCGCCGGCCGTCTGCGAGAACTGCGCCACGCCGCTGCAGGGCCACTACTGCCACGCCTGCGGCCAGTCCACGCACAGTCCGGTCCGCCACGTGGGCCATGCGGTGGAGGAAGTGTTCGAGTCGTTCTGGCATCTCGATGGCCGGATCTTCCGCACCGTGCGCGACCTGTTCGTGCCCGGGCGCATCGCCAACCGCTACCTCGCCGGCCACCGCGTGCGCTACGTGGCGCCGATGCGGCTGTTCGTCATCCTGACCCTGCTGACCTTCTTCGTCGCGAAGTTCGTCGTCCAGGACGCGATGCTCGGTTTCGACCCCGATGGGATGGTGCAGACCACCGACACGACCCGGGACCTCGAACAGGCGCAGACAGTGGCCGACGTCGTCGCGATCCGCGATGCCGCGCTGGCCGACATCGCCGAGGCCCGTCGCATCAGCGGCGCGCTTCCGGGCGTGTCGCCGCGGCTGGATGAAGCGGACGCCGAAGTCCGGCAACGCGCGCAGACGCGGATGGCCGCGTTGCCGGACACCGCGACGCCCGACGCATCCGTCGCCGCGGACACCGCGGACGCCGCGTCCGACCCGGGCACCACGCCGCCCGGTACCGCATCGTCCCCCGCCGACGACGCGGCGTCTGCGCCACGTCGCGACGCACCCGTCGCGGGCGGTCCGGTGGGTGAGCGCATCGAACGCAATCTCGAGCGTCTGAGGGACGACCCCGGCGCCTATGCCCGCGCCGTGCTCGGCGTCGCACCGACCGCGCTGTTCATCCTGGTGCCGTTGTTCGCCGTGCTGCTGAAGCTGCTCTACCTGTTCCAGCGACGTCTGTATCTGGAACACGTCGTCGTCGGCCTCTACAGCCACGCCGCATCGATGCTCGGCCTGCTGCTCGCCTTCACCTGCACCCTGCTCGCGCATTGGCTGGCGCCGCACGCGGCGTGGGCGGTGCAGCCCTTGGGCTGGGTGCGCGGCCTGCTGCTGTGGGCCATGCCGGTGTACCTGCTGCTGATGCAGAAACGCGTCTACGGCCAGTCCTGGCCGTGGACGTTGCTGAAGTTCGCGGTGATCGGCCAGCTGTACTTCGCGCTGTTTCTCAGCGTGGCGATCCCCATGGCCGGCTACGCGCTCTACGCGCTCTGACCGCGTGGCGGGCATCGCCCGCTGGCCGGGGGACCAGGGCGCCGGGCGACGGCAGCGCCGGGGTCAGGCGTGGATGCGAGGCTCGGCCGGCACGCGCCTAGGGATCCACGCGTGCGCGCAGCCACGCATCGCGCGCGTCCGGCGCGACCGCCAGCCACTGCGCGCGCAGCGCATCGCGTTCTTGTGG
>NTJG01000024.1 GCA_002324875.1 Lysobacteraceae bacterium NML93-0793 | reverse complement strand
CCAGGGCACATCCTCCAGCCGCAGACCCGGCGGGTGCACCGTCACCGGCCCGCCGATGCGGTCCATCGACAGCACGCGGTAATCGCGCATCACGAAGGCGCTGCCCGGCTCGTCGTCGCGCGGCGGCGCCCGGATGACGTCGTGCACGCGCCATTCCCTGCGATACTTGCGCGCATGAGCGTTCTGCGATTCGACAATGTCAGCAAGCAGTACCCCGGCGGCCACGTCGCGCTGTCGGACGTCAACTTCGACGTCGCCGCCGGCGAGATGCTGTTCGTCACCGGGCACTCGGGGGCCGGCAAGAGCACGCTGCTCAGGCTGATCCACCTCGCCGAGCGGCCCAGCCGCGGCGCGGTGCTGTTCACCGAGCGCAATCTGCTGAAGGTGCGCGGCCGCAAGGTCGCGATGCACCGGCGCGAGGTCGGCGTGGTGTTCCAGGACCACCGCCTGCTGCCCGACCGCAGCGTGTTCGACAACATCGCCCTGCCGCTGATCCTGCGCGGCATGCGCCGTCCGGAGATCGGCAAGCGGGTGCGCGCCATCCTCGAGCGGCTGGAACTCGGCGCCCGCGAGCGTGCGCTGCCGACCCAGCTCTCGGCCGGCGAACAGCAGCGCGTTGGCATCGCCCGCGCGATCGTCGGCGAGCCGACCCTTCTGGTCGCCGACGAGCCGACCGGCAATCTCGATCCGACGTTGTCGGCCGAAATCATGAATCTGTTCGCCGAACTGCCCGAGCGCGGCACCAGCGTGCTGATCGCCAGCCACGACCTCGGCCTGGTCAAGCGCATGAAGAAGCGCACGCTGGTGCTCGACCACGGCACGCTGGCCGACGACATCGCGCCGGAGGACCTCGCCGATGCCTGAGGCGCCCCGCAACACACCCGCCCGCGCCGCCGCCTCGCCGGTCGGCACCTGGGTCGACCACCATGCCTACAGCGTGGTCGCCAGCCTCGGCCGCCTGTTTCATCGTCCGTGGTCGACGGCGCTGACGATCGGCGTCATGGCGGTCGCGCTCGCGCTGCCGCTGGGCCTGTGGCTGGTGCTCGACAACCTCGCCCGTCTGGGCGGCAGCATCGATGCCTCGCGCGAGATCAGCGTGTTTCTCGACCAGGACGTCGACGCCGCGCGCGCCGAAGCACTGGCCGGCGAGCTGCGCGGACGCGCCGATGTCGGCAGCGTGGTCCATCGCACGCCCGACGAGGGCCTGGCCGAACTGCGCGAACGCGGCCAGTTCGGCGACGCCATCGATGCGCTCGACGCCAACCCCTTGCCGCACGTGCTGATCCTCACGCCCGGCGGCGACGAGCTGTTGCTGGCCGAATCGCTGCGCGCGCTGCCCGAAGCCGAACTGGTGCAACACGATATCGAGTGGCGTCACCGGCTCGACGGCTGGCTGCGCTTCGGTGGCCGCGTGGTCTGGGTACTGGGCGCGCTGCTCGGGCTCGGCGCGCTGCTGGTCGTCGGCAACACCGTGCGCCTGGACATCCAGTCGCGGCGCGAGGAACTGGGCGTGCTGCAGCTGCTCGGCGCCACCGACGGCTTCATCCGTCGACCGTTCCTCTACCTCGGCGCGTGGTACGGCCTGGCGGCCGGCGGGGTGGCGCTGGCGCTGCTGGCGGGCGCCGCCTATGCGCTGCAGGCGCCGCTGGCCGAACTCGCCGCGAGCTACGGTGCCGGATTCGCCCTGCGCGGCTTCGGGCCGCTGGGCCTGGCGACGGTACTCGGCGGCGCGGCGGCACTGGGGTGGCTGGGTGCGGGCCTGGTCACCGGGCACTTCCTGCGTCAGACGCGTCCCACCGACACCTGAGCCTTCCGATGCCCGTGCAGGATTTCCGCCACGTCGTCAGCGCCTCGCCGCGCATCATGGTGGTCGACGGCTCGAAGCTGGTACGGCGCCTGATCGGCGACGTGCTGCGCCAGGCGCTGAGCGAGGTCGAGATCGTCGAATGCGGGGGGCTCGAGGACGCGCGCGCCGCGCTCGCCCGGGCACCGGTCGATCTGGTCAGCACCTCGCTGCTGCTGCCCGACGGCGAGGGGCTGCACCTGGCGCGCGCCGTGCGCGAAGCCGCGGGTCAGCGCTACGTGCCGGTGATCGTGGTCTCGGGCGATGCCCAGGCGCATCTGGAAGCGCGCCGGTTCAACGAAGACATCACCGACCACTTCGACAAGGCACTGGGGCATCGCGCGCTGGCCGAATTCGTGCGCGGCTACGTGCACCCGGCGCCGATCCCCGACGCCCACGTGCTCTACGTCGAGGACAGCCGCACGGTCGCGCTGGCCACCCGGCGCATGCTCGAGGCGCAACAGATGCGCGTCACCCACGTGGTGAGCGCGGAAGATGCACTGGCCTATCTGGACGCCTATCGCGACACGCCCGGCGCACCCGGCGCCGATCTGCTGTTGACCGATGTCTATCTGAAGGGCGATCTCAGCGGCCACGATCTGCTGCGCGCGGTGCGCCGGGATTTCGGCTACGGCAAGCGCCGGCTGCCGGTGCTGGTGATGACCGGCGACGGGAATCGCGACAACCAGATCGACCTGCTGCACGCCGGCGCCAACGATCTGGTGGTCAAGCCCGCCGACGAACGCGTGCTGGCGAGCAAGGCGCTGTTCCAGCTGCGGCTGTCGGCGATGCAGGCCGGCGGCTGACCGCCCGGCGCGCTTGGGGCGCGCCCGTTGCGGCCGCTACCCTGTGCGCCCCCACTGCAGGAACCCGCATGTCCGAGATCAGGCTCGAACCGTCGTGGAAGGCACGCGTGGGCGACTGGCTGCTGCGCGACGACATGCGTGCGCTGTCGGCGTTCCTGCGCGCCCGCAAGGCCGACGGGGCGCGGATCTTTCCGCCGGGTCCGGAGATCTTCGCCGCCTTCGATGCCACACCCTTCGATGCGGTGAAGGTGGTCATCCTCGGCCAGGATCCGTACCACGGCGCCGGCCAGGCGCACGGCCTGTGTTTCTCGGTGCGGCCCGACGTGCGCGTGCCGCCGTCGCTCGACAACATCTACAAGGAACTGCAGCGCGATACCGGTTTCGTGCGGCCCGACCACGGGTGGCTGATGCCGTGGGCGCAGCGCGGCGTGCTGCTGCTCAACGCCGTGTTGACGGTGGAAGAGGGCAAGGCCGGCGCGCACCAGGGCAAGGGCTGGGAAGGCTTCACCGATCACGTCATCGACGTGCTGAATCGCGAACGCGAGGATCTGGTGTTCCTGCTCTGGGGCAGTTACGCCCAGGCCAAGGGCAAGGTCATCGATGCCCGCCGGCACTGCGTGCTGCGCACCACGCATCCCTCGCCGCTGTCGGCGCACCGCGGCTTCCTTGGCAGTGAGCACTTCTCCAGGACCAACGCGTTCCTGCGCAAGCGCGGCATCGCGCAGATCGACTGGTCGCTGCCGAAACGCGCGGACCTGCCGGCATGATCCGCAGCGTCGAGGCCACGCGCTACGTCACGCCGCTGCGCGAAGGCGGCTCGCTGCCGGCGGTGGTGGAAGCCGACGACGACGGCATGTACGTGATGAAGTTCCGCGGCGCGGGGCAGGGGGCGAAGGCGCTGGTCGCCGAACTCGTCGCGGGTGAATTCGCGCGCCTGCTCGGCCTGCCGATTCCGGAGATCGTCTTCATCGATCTCGACCCGGCGATGGCCGCGACCGAGCCCGATTCCGAAATCCAGCACCTGATCCGCGCCAGCGCCGGCTGCAATCTCGCGCTGGACTACCTGCCCGGCGCGATCAACTTCGATCCCGCGGTCGATGCACCGGATGCGGCATTGGCCTCGCGGATCGTCTGGTTCGACGCCTTCACCTGCAACGTCGACCGCACGCCGCGCAACACCAACCTGCTGGTCTGGCACCGTCGGCTGACGTTGATCGACCACGGCGCGGCCCTGTACTTCCACCACGACTGGGACAGCGCGGCGCGCATTGCAGTGTCGCCGTTCTCGCGGATCGCCGATCACGTGCTGCTGCCCTTCGCTTCGGCGCTGGCCTCGGCCGATGCCGAGCTGTCGGCGCGCATCGGCGAGCACGACATCCGGCGCATCGTCGGCCTGGTGCCCGACGCCTGGCTGGGCAGCGAGCCGGGATTCGCCGACGGCGCGGCGCATCGCGAGGCCTACGTCGCATTCTTCTGCCAGCGGCTGGCGCAGCGCAGCGTGTTCGTCGAGGAGGCGCAACGTGCGCACGCCGGTCGTCTATGACTACGCGGTGATCCGGGTCGTGCCCCGGGTCGAGCGCGAGGAGTTCATCAATGCGGGTGTGCTGATCTCGTGCCAGGCCACGCGCACGCTGGTCGCGGCGATGGCGCTGGACCCGGCGCGCCTGCGCGCGCTCGATCCGCATGTCGATGTGGAGACCGTGGCGCGCCATCTCGATGCGATCGTGCGGATCTGTCGCGGCGATGCCGACGGCGGCCCGATCGCGGCACTGCCGGCGCGTGCACGCTTCCACTGGCTCACCGCACGACGCAGCTCGATCATCCAGGTCTCGCCGGTGCACACCGGGCGGACCGGCGATCCCGACGGCCTCTGCGATCGCCTGCTCGCGCGCATGGTGCTGCCGCCGACGGCGCCGGCCGGCGCATAAAAAAACCCGGCAGCACGCGGCTGCCGGGTCCGAACCGGGCGAGGGAGGGAGCGCCCGGTCATTCGATGTGCGGGGTATCGGCCCCGCGGTGCACTCAGCGCTTCGTGGCCTTGGAGGCGCTCTTGGCGACCTTCTCGGCCTCGGCGCGGACGTCGGCGGTGGTCGCCTCGATCTGGGCCTTCGCGAGCTCGGCGATCGCCTCCTGGGTCTTCACGGTGTGGCCCATGACTTCCTGGCCGGCACTGACGAGACGCTCGACGTTCTCGCGCGCGACCTGCGCGCCCTTCGGCCACAGGGCCTTGAAGCCGTCGAGGTCACGCACGTCGATCGCTTCGTTGGCGAAGGCGAACGTGGCGTTGGCGTTCTCGCTGAACGTCGCCAGGTGCAGGCCGACGATCTTCTCGACGTTCTGCAGCGCGAGGTGGTTGATGTGGGATGCGGCATCGGCGAACTGGCGCGACGCGGCGGTGAACTGCTCGTTGAACTGGTAGGACATGGCGGTTACCTGCGTGGGCCGGCGGACTGCCGGGTTTGTGCGGTGCAGCATAACCCACTCATGGTGCAGTGCAACAAAACCCCGACGAACGGTCGGCGCCTGTTCAGGCCTACTCGAAATAAATCTTTCGAATCAGGCGCTTAGGCTGATTTCGAAGGGCCCGTATACCGGCAGCCCGAGGTGCAGGTCTCGCGGATGACGATGGCGCTGAGGCCCGGAAGCGTCGGCGCGAGCCGGTCCCAGATCCAGATGGCGAGCATCTCGCTGGTCGGGTTCTCGAGTCCGGGGATGTCGTTGAGATAGTGATGGTCCAGCTGCGCATACAGCGGCGCGAAGGCGGCCTTGAGATCACCGAAATCCATGATCCAGCCGCTCTCGGCACCCGGCGTGCCCGACACGTGGACTTCCACCTGGAACGAATGCCCGTGCAGGCGCGCGCATTTGTGGCCCGGCGGCACGTTGGGCAGCCGGTGCGCGGCCTCGAGGGTGAAAACCTTGAAGATATCCATGCCGCATTGTCGAGGGTGACCGCCGGCGCGGCAATCGTCGCCGATACCCGATGCCCGACCCGCGTCGATGCAGCCAAGCGCGTGCGCGCCCACATCGCCGCCCGCGTACCGGGATGCGTACGTGGTCGCGCTCGCGCGCTGCATCCGAATGCCGGCGTAACCCGTAAGGTATCCGGAACGTCCCCCGCAGGAACCCCCATGTCCGACCCGCACGCCGGCAGCCCGCCGTCTTCGCCGCGTACGCTTTGGGCTGACGTGCGCCGCTGGTTCGATACCGACGCGGTGGCGCACGATGGCCAGGACGGCGACCGGATCGACTGGCTGCGCGCGGTGCCGTTCTTCGCGATGCACCTGGCCTGTCTGGCGGTGTTCTGGGTCGGTGTCTCTCCTGTCGCGGTGCTGGTCGCGCTCGCGCTGTATGCGCTGCGGATGTTCGCGATTACCGGCTTCTACCATCGCTATTTCTCCCACCGCACGTTCCGCACCTCGCGCGTGGTCCAGTTTCTCGCCGCGCTGGTCGGTGCGGCCAGCGTGCAGAGGGGGCCACTGTGGTGGGCGGCGCACCATCGCAATCACCACCGTCATACCGAAACCACGCTCGATCCGCATTCGCCGCGCGTGCACGGGTTCTGGCGCAGCCACATGGGCTGGTTTCTCACCCGCGAGGGCTTCCGCACCGACTGGTCGCGTATTCCGGACCTGGCGAAATATCCGGAGCTGCGCTGGCTCGACCGCTACGACACCCTGGTGCCGGTATTGCTCGCGGTCGGTCTCTACGGCCTCGGCGTGCTGCTCGAACGCGTCGCGCCGGGACTCGGCACCACGGGCGGACAGATGCTGGTCTGGGGCTTCTTCATTTCGACCACGGTGTTGTTCCACGCAACCGTGACGATCAACTCGCTCGCGCACCGCTATGGCAGCCGCCGCTTCGAGACCGGGGACGACAGCCGCAACAACTTCTGGCTGGCATTGCTGACCTTCGGCGAGGGCTGGCACAACAACCATCATTTCTTTCCGGGCACCGTGCGTCAGGGATTCCGCTGGTGGGAGATCGACCTGACCTTCTACGGGCTGAAGCTGATGTCCTGGTGCGGGCTGGTGCGTGATCTCAAGCCGGTGCCGGCCTGGGTGCATGCAAAGGCACGCGCATGAGCCAGCGCATCGCCGTCGTCGGCTCGGGCATCGCCGGGCTCGCCACCGCGTGGTGGCTGTCGCAGCGGCACGCGGTGACGCTGTTCGAGTCCGAGGCACGGCTCGGCGGCCACACCCACACCCACGACATCCATCTGCAGGGCCGTGACTACGCGGTCGATACCGGTTTCATCGTCTTCAATCCGGATCATTACCCGCTGCTGTCGGGCCTGTTCGAGACCCTGGGCGTGGCCTCGCGGCCGACCACGATGAGCTTCTCGGTGCACAGCGAGGCCAGCGGCGTGGAATACAACGCCACCTCGCTCGACGGCCTGTTCTGCCAGCGGCGCAATCTGGTCTCGCCCAGGTTCCTCGGCATGCTGCGCGACCTGACGCGGTTCTACCGCGAGGCGCCGGCCTTGCTCGAAGGCCCGGGCCCGGGGCCGTCGCTCGGCGACTGGCTCGTCGCCAACCGCTACGGCGCGGCCTTCCGCGACGAGCATCTCGTGCCGATGGCGTCGGCGCTGTGGTCGTCGCCGTCGCAGCGGATCCTCGAATTTCCCGCGCGTTACCTGGTGCAGTTCATGGCCAACCACCAGATGCTGCAGGTGGACGGGCGTCCGCAATGGCGCGTGGTGCA
Organism: Lysobacteraceae bacterium NML93-0793; assembly: GCA_002324875.1. Classification (GTDB taxonomy): domain Bacteria; phylum Pseudomonadota; class Gammaproteobacteria; order Xanthomonadales; family Xanthomonadaceae; genus Luteimonas. Next base: position 23,019 of record NTJG01000024.1, on the reverse strand, counting down.
GGGGGGCTCGTCGCGCTACATCGACGCCTTGCGCGCGCGCTGGCGCGTCGAGGAGCGCGTGGGATGCGCGGTGCAGACGGTACGCCGCGACGCGACCGGCGTGGACATCGCCTCGGCCGCCGGCACCGAGCGCTTCGATCGCGTGGTGCTGGCCTGCCACAGCGACCAGGCGCTGGGCCTGCTGGCGGACGCCGATGCGAACGAGCTCGCGATCCTCGGCGCGATCCGCTACCAGCCCAATGACGTCGTGCTGCACACCGACGCGCGCCTGCTGCCGCGTCGGCGCAAGGCCTGGGCCGCGTGGAACGCCCACGTGCCGGCATCGCCGACGCAGGCCTGCACGGTGAGCTACTGCATGAACCTGCTGCAGGGCATCGACGCGCCGGAGCCGCTCATCGTCACCCTCAACCGCAGCGAGGCGATCGATCCGGAGCGGATCCTCCGCCGCATGCACTACGCGCACCCGATCCACGACGCCGCGGCGGTGGCCGCGCAGCAGCGCGCCGACGAGATCCAGGGCGTGCGCCACACCTGGTTCGCGGGCGCGTACTGGGGCTGGGGCTTCCACGAGGACGGCATCCGCAGCGCTGCACGCGTCGCGCAGGCCTTCGGCCTCGGGCCGCACGTGGACGCCGCGCAGACAGCCGCCCTGACACGCTCCGCGCCTGCAACTTCACCGGAGGCGTCGTGGGCGTCCGCATGACCGCGCATCGCGACGCGACCGCCAGCGCGGTATACGAAGGCGTCGTCCGCCATCGACGGCATGCGCCGCGCGCGCATGGGTTCCGCTACCGGATGGCCCAGCTCTGGCTGGATCTGGACGAGGTGGATCACCTGTTCGATCGCCGCTGGCTGTGGTCGAGCCGCCGCGCGAACCTCGCGCAGTTCCGGCGCAGCGATTACATGGGGCCGACCACGCTGTCGCTGGCCGATGCGGTGCGCGGCCGCGTCCAGAGCGCGACCGGCCGCACGCCCGACGGCCCGATCCGGCTGCTGACCCATCTGCGTTACTTCGGCCACGTGTTCAATCCGGTGAGCTTCTATTACTGCTACCGCGCCGACGGCACCACGCTCGACACCGTGGTCGCCGAAATCACCAATACGCCGTGGAAGGAACGCCACGCCTACGTGCTGCCGGTCGAGACCGCCGAGTGCCGCGGCCGCGCCCTGCAGTGGCACTTCGACAAGCGCTTTCACGTCTCGCCGTTCATGGCCATGGAGCGGGTCTACCGGTGGCGCTTCACCGCGCCGGGCGACGACCTGTACGTGCACATGGACGTGTTGCGCGGCGACACCCCGGAGTTCGACGCGACCCTCAGCCTGCACCGCCGCCCGCTCGACGGGGCGTCGCTGGCGCGCGTGCTGTGGCGCTATCCGGCCATGACCGCGCAGGTGGTCGGCGCCATCCACTGGCAGGCACTGAAGCTCTGGCTCAAGCGCACGCCGGTCCACGATCACCCGAGCCTCGCGCGCATGCCGCGCCCGGATACCCGCCCATGAACGACATCGTCGCCGGCACGGCGCCCGCCATCTACGGCGCGCTCGACCGCCTGCTCCGCAACCGCCTGCTCGACACGTTCGCGCAACTGCGCGGCGGTGGCCTGCGCGTGGAGGACGGCCTGGGTGTGCGCACCTTCGGCGACGGATCGGCCGGCCGGCCGGTGACCGTGCGCGTCCACGCGCCGGCCTTCTACCGGATGCTCGCGGCCAGCGGCAGCGTCGGCGCGGGCGAGGCCTACATGGACGGGCACTGGCAGTGCGACGACCTGGTGGGCCTGGTGCGCCTGCTGGTGCGCAACCGTGATCTCCTCGACGGCATGGAAACCGGGCTCGCGCGCGCCGGTGGTCTGGCGCTGCGCGGCTGGAATGCGCTGCGTCGCAATACCCATGCCGGCAGCCGTCGCAACATCGCCGCGCATTACGATCTCGGCAACGACTTCTTCGCGCTGTTTCTCTCGCCCGACCTCATGTACTCGTCGGCGCTGTTCGAGCGCGACGACGACACCCTGGAAACCGCCTCGACCCGCAAGCTCGACCGCATCTGCCGCACGCTCGCGCTGACGCCGGGCGACCGCGTCATCGAGATCGGCACCGGCTGGGGCGGGTTCGCGCTGCACGCGGCGCGCCATTACGGCTGCCACGTCACCACGACCACGATCTCGCGCGAACAGCACGCGCTGGCCAGCGCACGCATCGCCGAGGCCGGGCTGCAGGACCGGGTGACCCTGCTGCTGCAGGACTACCGCGATCTCAAAGGCACCTACGACAAGCTGGTGTCGATCGAGATGATCGAGGCGATCGGCGCGCAGTACCTCGAGACCTACTTCGGCAAGCTCGGCAGCCTGCTCGAACCCGACGGCGCCGCGCTGCTGCAGGCGATCACCATCGAGGATCACCGCTACGTGCAGGCGCGCGATTCGGTGGATTTCATCAAGCGCTTCATCTTTCCGGGCAGCTTCATTCCGTCGATCAGCGCGATGCTCGAGGCCAAGACCGCGGCCAGCGACCTGCAGCTGCTGCAGCTCGAGGATTTCGGTCCCTCGTATGCACGGACGCTGCAGGCATGGCGCGAGCGCTTCATGGCGCGACTGCCCGAGGTGCGCGCCCAGGGGTTCGATACGCGCTTCGTGCGCATGTGGGAGTTCTACCTCGCGTACTGCGAAGGCGGCTTCCGCGAGCGCTCGATCGGCGTGGCCCACCTGCTGCTCGGAAAGCCCGGTCATGTGCGCGCACAGGGCGGTGCGGCATGAGTGCGCCCTGGTTGATCCTCGTGGTGGTGTGGGTCGCCGCGGCGATCGCGATGACGCTGGCCTGGCGCTGGCAACGCGCGCGCGACAATGCGGGCATCGTCGACGTGGTCTGGGCGGCAGGCGTCGGCGGAGCGGCCGTGCTCGCCGCGGCGATGGGCGAGGGTGCAGCGCTGCCGCGGATCCTGCTCGCGGTGCTCGGCGCGCTCTGGGGCGCGCGGCTGGCCGTGCATCTGTGGAAGCGTGTGCGCCGCGAGGACGAGGACGGCCGCTACGCGTATCTGCGCGCGCACTGGAACGGCGACCAGCGCAAGTTCTTCCTGTTCTTCCAGGCCCAGGCCGTGTTGATCGTGCTGTTCTCGCTGCCGTTCGTCGCGGTGGCCGCCAATCCCACCGATGCGCCCTGGTTGCTGGGCGCGATCGCCGTCTGGCTGATCAGCGTGGGTGGCGAGGCGGTGGCCGACCGGCAACTGGCCGATTTCCGCGCAGACCCCGCGAACAAGGGCCGGACCTGCCGTGACGGCCTGTGGCGGTACTCGCGACACCCGAACTATTTCTTCGAATGGGTGCACTGGCTGACGTATGTGGTGCTGGCCGCGGGCAGCCCGCTGTGGTGGCTGGCGCTGGCGGGGCCGCTGGTGATGTACGTGTTCCTGCGCTACGTCAGCGGCATTCCGTACACCGAGCAGCAGGCGCTGCGCAGCCGCGGCGACGACTACCGTGACTATCAGCGCAGCACGCCGATGCTGTTCCCGTGGTTTCCCAAGGATTCGAAAGGACGTTCCGCATGACGACGATCGCACGCGCCGAACTGGCGCACGACGCGCCCGCCCCCGGCGTACTCGGCCTGGCCGAACGCGGGCTGGTGCCCGACGCCCTGCTGCGCCAGGGCATCCGTCGGATGTGCGCGCAACGGCTCGCCGAAGAGTGCGAGGGCGGCCTGGAGGCGCAGTCGCGGCGCTATGCCGAGCTGATCGACTCGCTGCGCTCCAGCCCCGTCGCCATCCACACCGACGCGGCCAACGCGCAGCACTACGAGCTGCCGCCGGCGTTCTTCCGGCTGTGTCTGGGCCGGCGTTTCAAGTACAGCAGCTGCTACTACCCCACGGGCAGCGAGACCCTCGACCAGGCCGAGGACGCGATGCTCGCCCTGTACGGCGAACGCGCGGCGCTGGCCGATGGCCAGGAGATTCTCGAACTGGGGTGCGGCTGGGGTTCGCTGACGTTGTGGATGGCCGAGCGCTATCCCAACGCGCGCATCACCGCGGTGTCCAATTCCGCGCCGCAGCGCGAGCACATCGAAACCCAGTGTCGGGAACGTGGCCTGCGCAATGTCTGGGTGATCACCCGCGACGTGAACCAGCTCGAACTCGAGACCGATCGCTTCGACCGCGTGGTCTCGATCGAGATGTTCGAGCACATGCGCAACTACCAGATCCTGATGCAGCGCATCCGCAGCTGGCTCAAGCCGGGCGGCCAGTTGTTCGTGCACATCTTCGCCCATCGCACGCTGATGTATCCCTACGAGACCGAGGGCGAGGACAACTGGATGGGCCGGCACTTCTTCACCGGCGGCCTGATGCCGGCGGCCGACACGCTGCTGCATTTCCAGCAGGGCCTGTCGCTGCAGCAGCGCTGGTTGCTTGACGGCACCCATTACGAGAAGACCTCCAATCACTGGCTGGCCAACCAGGACCGCAACCGCGACGCGGTGATGGCCGTGCTTGAGCAGGCCTACGGCGCCGACGGCGCGAAGCTCTGGTTCCAGCGCTGGCGCATGTTCTGGATGTCGTGCGCGGAACTGTTCGGTTACGACCACGGGCGCGAGTGGCTGGTCGCGCATTACCGCTTTGCCCGCGATGCCTAAAGCCGTAGACGACGTCGCATCCACGACGGGAGCGTTTCCATGACCACACCGAACCGGCGCCACGCAGCCGGCCTGATCCTCGCGGGCATTGCCGCCGGCATGCTCGCGGCTTGCGGAGGCGCCAACGTGAAAGACCCGATTCCCCCCGTGCCCCATGTCGACGTGCCGCGCTTCATGGGCGACTGGTACGTCATCGCGCAGATCCCGACCCGGCTCGAACGCGAGGCCTACGATTCGGTCGAGACCTACACGCTGCGCGACGACGGCAAGGTGGACACCACGTTCCGTTACCGCGACGGCGGCTTCGACGAGAAGATCAAGACGCTGCACCCCACCGGCACCGTGCGCGAAGGCACCGGCAACGCGATCTGGGGCATGCAGTTCGTCTGGCCGATCAAGGCCGAGTACGTGATCGTCTACATCGACGACGACTACCAGCAGACCATCGTCGGCCGCAGCAAGCGCGATTACGTGTGGCTGATGGCGCGGACGCCTTCGATCCCGGAGGACGACTACGCCGCGCACATCGAGCGCATCCGTGACCTCGGCTACGACGTGTCGAAGATCCGGCGTGTCCCGCAATCGGCGGCCGATCCGGCGCGGCTGCCCGGGGTGCCGCAGGTGGAGTGATGCCCGCGCCGTGACGCGGACGCGGCGGCGCGCGTGCCTAGAATGCCCGCATGTCGCGTCCCGTCCGCTTCCGTTGGGCCTGGTGGGTGCTGGCCTATGCCAGCCTCGGGCTGGGGCTCGTCGGCGTCTTCGTGCCGGGCTTGCCGACCACCGTCTTCGTGCTGATCGCTGCCTGGGCGGCCGCACGCGGTTCCGATCGCCTGCACCACTGGCTGTTGACCCATCCGCGGTTCGGCCCGTCGATCCGCGACTGGCAGGCGCACGGTGCGGTCAGTCGCCGCGCAAAGTGGCTCGCCACCGGCACGATGACGGTCTGCGCCGCGGTCCTGCTCGCCCTGATGCTGTGGATCCCCGCCCACCGCTGGTGGATGACCGCCTTGCCGGTCGCGTGCATGGTCGCGGTCGCGACGTGGCTGTGGTTCCGTCCGGAACCGCCGCCGCGCTGAGCGCCGTCACGGCATGCCGGTGTCGGCCTTGTAGCGGTCCAGAAAGCCGTCGAGCGGCGAATACAGCAGATCGCCGTCGAGTCGACGCGGCGGCTCATAGGAAAAGTCGAATGCGAACGCGCCGCTCGGCTCGATCGTCAGCAGCGTGCTCGACCAGGCGCCGCGGTCGTCGCGCATGGCCTCGCGCAGGGCGACCAGCGCGTCCTTCGCCGCGCGCGACAGGCGGAAGTCCACGTCCTCGAGGGGCTGGCCGGGCGACGAGGCGATGGCCGATGTCTGCGAACTGATCCGGCGTCCACCGTCGGTGGCGATCTCGACATGGAGACCGATGCGCTTCCACTCGCGGTCGCCCCATTCGCCGTCCATGACGTCGGTGACACAGGCCGCGACTTCGCGCACGACCTGTTGCTGGGCTTGCTGGATGGCGACGGCGTCGATCATGGACACATGGACCGGTCGGGGATCAGTGGATGTTATCGAAATCGAACTCGACCCACTTTCCGCCTTCCTGTCTGTAGGCCGCGAGGAAGCTGTCCGGCCGGTTGCTGGTGTTGCCGGCGTCGTAGACGGGCTCGATCCGGATCTGCATGTCGAGATCGGGGTGATCACGTTTGAGCGCGCGGATCTGGCCTTCGAACCTGTGCCCGTAATCGCCGGTGTTGAGGTTCCTGGTGCCGTCCGCCAGCGGCTTGCCGTTGCCCGGCACGACGTTCAGGCGATTGGTCGGTCCGGCGAAGGAGTCGGCGATCAGATGGAAGCCGACGTCGGTGGCATAGCCCTCGTTGCCGATCGCGCGTTGCAGCGCGGGATCGTTGCGGCCGACGGGCTCGAGCGACACGCTGCCCTCGGCCTTGATCACCCGCCCGGCGTCATCGGTCGTCCAGCGGTAGTCGCCGAACTCGTAGACCGTGTCGGGACGCGCCGCATTCGCCGCGACGTTGAAGTCGTCCATCGATTCGAAGGCCAGCACCGGGCGGCCGCCGACGGTGCGGCCGGTTTCGGCATCGGCGACGATCTTCGCCAGGTCCGCGTCGTCCGCGGCGCGTGCCGCGGTGCGGCCTGCATCCCCGAGATCGTCGGCCTGCGCGGCCACGCGCGCGGCATCGGCGGCGGTGTCGGCCGCATCGGCGACCTTCGCGCCCTTGGCCGCCTTGTCGATGCCCTTGGTGCCGACCAGCGCCAGTACCAGCTCGGTGGCGCCGCGGCCGATGGCCTCGCCGTAGTGCCCGGCCTGCCAGTCGGCCTGGATCGGATCGACCACCGCGTCCACCAGCAGCTCCGGATTGCGGGCCAGCGTGACCACCACCTCCGCGGCCGCTTCCATGCGCTCGCCGCCGCGCGCGGCCGAAGGCAGCCAGTCGGGCGCATCGAGGGTATCGCCGGTGGCGCGTGCGTAGAGGCCGGCCACGCCGTCGACGGCGTAACCCGCCGGACTCAGGTCGTACCCGGCCTTGAGCGCGTTGCCGCCGAGCGTGACCACACCTTCGCCGGTCTCCCAGAGCACCTCGCCGGCCCCCTTGAAGAACCCGCCGGCCTGCGCGGCGGCGTTGCCCAGTCCATCGAGAATGCCCATTGTCGGTTCTGCCGGGGGAGACGGCGCCAGTGTCGGCAGCACGAGCCGTGCCCACAATCTGGGGGCGACCCTTGGTGCACGGGGCGTCCGCACGGCCTGCGACGCGGCGCGCGGAGATGTCCTGCGCGCACGTGCCGGGCTACACTCCGCGGCATGCACACCCGTCTTCCGTTGACCCTCGCCGCCGCGCTGCTGCTGTCCGCCTGCGGCAACAAGGCCGATCTTCTGCAGCCCGGCCAGGTGCCGCCCGAGGACCGGGGCCGCTACCTCTTCAAGGGCTCGATTCCCACCCAGGAACAGCTCGATGCCCAGGACGAGGCCGGCTGGGACGACGAGGACGAGGACGTGGACGCCACCGACGAGGTCGTCGAGCCGACCGCGCCGCCGGTGCCCCTGATCCGCGACGTGCCCGCGCCAATCGGAACGCCCTGAGCGCCCGAGTCCGGCTGCAGTCCGATGTCACCGTCCCGACCGCCAATGCGCTTCACCAAGATGCACGGAGCCGGCAACGATTTCGTCGTGCTGGACCTGCGCCACGGCGCGCCCGCCCCGGACGCCGCGCTGTGCCGCGCGCTGGCCGATCGCCACACCGGCGTCGGCTGCGACCAGATCCTCACGATCGAGCCGCCGTCGGCGGCCGGCGCGGTCGCGCGCTACGGCATCTGGAACGCGGACGGATCGGCCTCGCAGCAATGCGGCAACGGCGCGCGCTGCGTGGCCGCGTGGCTGGTGCGCGACGGTGCCGCCGACGGTGATTTCGTGCTGGAAAGCCCGGCCGGACTGCATGCGGTGACGCGCGCCGGCAGTGGTTACCGCATCGCGATGGGCGTGCCCGACTTCGCGCCGGCACACATCCCGATGGCCGGCGTCGACGCGGCGCAGCCGCTGTACACGCTGCCGGTCGACGGCATCGGCACGCTGGCCTTCGGCGCGGTCTCGATGGGCAATCCGCATGCGGTGATCGAGGTCGACGACATCGGGACCGCGGAGGTCGAGCGCGTCGGCCGCGCGCTGCAGGCCTCGCCCTGGTTTCCCGAGTCGGTCAACGTCGGCTTCGTCCAGGTGCTGGAGGCCGGCCGGGTACGCCTACGGGTGTACGAGCGCGGCGTCGGGGAAACCCTGGCCTGCGGCAGCGGTGCCTGCGCCGCGGTTGCGGTGCTGGTGCGGCGGGGGCGCACCGCACGGTCGGTCGCCGTGACACTGCCGGGCGGCACGCTCGGCATCGACTGGCCCGACGATACCGCCACGCTGGCGATGTCCGGGCCGGCTGCATTCGTTTTCGAAGGGGAGTGGTCGACATGAGGACGCACGCATGAGCCAGACGACCGAGACGCTCGGTGCCCACGAGGTCGCGGCCTGGCTGCGTCGCCAGCCGAAGTTCCTGCAGCAGTTCCCGGATCTTGCGCTGACCCTCGTGGTCCCGCGCGAGGACGGGCCGGCCGCATCGCTGGCCAGTTACCAGCTGGAGGTGCTGCGCGACAAGAATCGTGAGCTCTCCAAGCGCCTGCGCGACCTGTACGCGATCTCGCAGGAGAACGAGCGCCTCGCCGTGCGCACCCACCAGCTCACGCTGGCGCTGATGCGCCAGTCCGACGCCGCATCGACGGTGCGCGCGCTGGCCGCGACCTTGGCCGAGGATTTCAACGGCGATCTGGTGCGCATCGTGCTGTTCGCGCCGGTGCCTGGTCTTGAAGAGGACTGGGTGCAGATCGTCGCGCGCGACGACCGCGCGCTGCAGCCCTTCGCCGATTGCCTCAGGGACGACGAGCCGCTGTGCGGGCGCCTGCATCCGGACAAGCAGTCGCTGCTCTACGGGCCGCGCGTCGACGAGGTGCAGTCCAGCGCACTGTTGCCGCTCGAGGGCATCGGCCTGATCGCCGTCGGCAGTCGCGACGGCAACCGCTTCTATCCGGGCATGGGCACGCTGTTCCTGCGCATGATGGGCGAGGCGTTCGCGGCCGCGATGCGGCGTTTCGCCGCGGTCTGAGCCCGACGATGCACGCCGACGTCGACGCCTTCCTCGCGCATCTGCAGGTCGAGCGGCGGATGTCGGTGCACACGCTGGACGCGTATCGCCGCGATCTTGGCGCGCTGGTCGATTGGACCGGTGCGCAGGCGCGCGGCGATCTGCGCGGCCTGCAGGGCGACGACATCCGTGCGTTCGTCGCCGCGGGGCATCGTGGGGGGCTGTCGCCCAAGAGCCTGCAGCGGCGGCTCTCGGCCTGCCGCAGTTTCTACCAGTGGCTGCTCAAGCACGGACACATCGTCGCCAATCCCGCCGCCGGCGTGCGCGGGCCCAAGGCGCCGCGCAACCTGCCCCAGGTGCTCGACGTCGACGAGGCCACGCAGCTGGTCGAGGTGCCGGTCGACGCGCCGCTCGGCCTGCGTGATCGCGCGCTGCTCGAACTGTTCTATTCGTCCGGCCTGCGCCTGTCGGAACTGGTGGCCCTGCGCTGGCGCGATCTCGACCTCGATGCCGGCCTGGTGACCGTGCTCGGCAAGGGCAGCCGCCAGCGCAGCGTGCCGGTCGGCAGCCACGCCCGCAAGGCACTGGCGGACTGGCGCGCCGACAGCGGCGGCACGGCGCAGACCCCGGTGTTTCCCGGACGCGGCGGCGGCCCGATCACCGCGCGTGCGGTGCAGCTGCGCCTGCGCGTGCTCGCCCAGCGCCAGGGCCTGTTCAAGCGCGTGCATCCCCACCTTTTGCGGCATTCCTTCGCCAGCCACGTGCTCGAGTCTTCGGGCGATCTGCGCGGCGTGCAGGAGCTGCTGGGCCATGCCGACATCGCGACCACACAGATCTACACCCACCTCGACTTCCAGCATCTGGCCAAGGTCTACGACGCCGCGCACCCGCGGGCGAAGCGCAAAGCCTGAGCCGCCGCCCACCGTGCCGGCTTGATCCGCCGCCGGGCGGCCCCATCCAGTGGATTCGATCCACGGAGGCCGCATGGACCCCAGCCAGAATCCCAATGTGTTCCACGCCACGACCATCGTCTCGATCCGCCGCGGCGGCAAGGTGGTCGTCGCCGGCGACGGCCAGGTCACGCTCGGCCACACCATCATGAAAGGCAACGCGCGCAAGGTGCGGCGCCTGGGCGAGGGCAAGGTGCTCGCCGGGTTCGCCGGCGCTGCGGCCGATGCGTTCACCCTGTTCGAACTGTTCGAAGGCAAGCTGCAGCAGCACGGCGGCCAGCTGGTGCGCGCGGCGGTGGAGCTGGTCAAGGACTGGCGCACCGATCGCCGCTACGGAAAGCTCGAGGCGCTGCTCGCGGTCGCCGATGCCGAGACCTCGCTGATCATCAGCGGCAACGGCGACATCATCGAACCCGACGACGGCATCATCGCGATCGGCTCGGGCGGCTCCTACGCGCTGTCGGCCGCACGCGCGCTGCTCGCGCACACCGAACTCGATGCACGCACGGTCGCGACCGAAGCGCTGAACATCGCCGGCGACATCTGCATCTATACGAACCGCAACGTCGTGGTCGAAGAGCTGTGATTGGTGATTCGTGATTGGTGATTCGTAACAGCGGACATCTCTCACGGATCGCGGCACGCAGCGCTCTTTCGAATCACGAATCACCAATGACGAATCACGGTGTGCACTCAATGACGAATAACGGCTCCTCCACCATGACCCCGCGCGAGATCGTGCAGGAACTCGACCGCCACATCGTCGGCCAGAACTCGGCCAAGCGCGCGGTCGCGATCGCGCTGCGCAACCGCTGGCGCCGCGCACAGCTCAGTGACGATCTGCGCAACGAGGTCATGCCCAAGAACATCCTGATGATCGGCCCGACAGGCGTCGGCAAGACCGAGATCGCGCGTCGCCTGGCGACGCTCGCCAATGCGCCGTTCGTCAAGGTGGAAGCGACACGCTTCACCGAGGTCGGCTACGTCGGCAAGGACGTTGAGCAGATCATCCGCGACCTCGCCGACACCGCGGTCAAGCTGTATCGCGAGCAGGCTAAGGTGCGCGTGCGCACGCAGGCCGAGGAGCGCGCCGAGGACCGCATCCTCGATGCGCTGTTGCCGAAGCGCGAGGCGCCGCAGCCGGCGTTCGGCTTCGGTGCGCAGACCGCGACCGTCGACATCGGCGCGGAACCGTCTTCGAAGGAATCGGACACGCGGCAGAAGCTGCGCCGCCAGCTGCGCGCCGGTGATCTGGACGATCGCGAGATCGAACTCGAACTCAGCGCCGGGCAGGGCATGGACATCATGACCCCGCCGGGCATGGAGGAAATGGGCCAGCAGCTGCGGCAGATGTTCGCCAACCTCGGCGGCGGCAAGACCCACAAGCGCAAACTCACGATCCGCGCCGTGCGCCCGCAGCTGATCGAGGACGAGGCCGGCAAGCTGGTCAACGAGGACGACGTGCGCGAGGCGGCGATCGAGGCCTGCGAACAGCACGGCATCGTCTTCATCGACGAGATCGACAAGGTCGCCAAGCGCAGCGAGGGCGGGTCGAGCGGCGCCGACGTCAGCCGCGAGGGCGTACAGCGCGACCTGCTCCCCCTCGTCGAGGGCAGCACGGTCAGCACCAAGTACGGCTCGGTGAAGACCGACCACATCCTGTTCATCGCGTCGGGCGCGTTCCACCTCGCCAAGCCCAGCGATCTGATTCCCGAAATGCAGGGCCGCTTTCCGATCCGGGTCGAACTGACCGCGCTGACCAAGGACGATTTCGTCCGCATCCTCACCGAGCCCAAGGCCGCGCTGACCACGCAGTACGTGCAGTTGCTGCGCACCGAGGGCGTGGACCTGACGTTCGCGCCGGACGCCGTCGAGCGGCTCGCCGAGATCGCCGCGCACGTCAACGAGCGCCAGGAGAACATCGGCGCGCGTCGCCTGCACACGGTGCTCGAACGGCTGCTGGATTCGCTGAGTTTCGAGGCGCCGGACAAGGGCGGCGCGGTGGTCATCGACCGCGCGTACGTCGACCAGCAGCTGGGCGATCTGGTGCAGGACCAGGACCTGAGCCGCTACATCCTCTGACGCAGGTGACCGGCGAGCGAAGGCGCCCGCCGGTTCACGTGAAAAATGGCCAATTTGGGTATATTGGCCGTCCGCTTCCCGGAGGCTTCGCCATGACCCTCGCGCTCAAGCTCGATGCCCTCGACGCGCTGCCGCGCACGCCGGCCTCGGACGTGAAGAAACTGGGCTGGCGCGGGGTGATGAAGTCGGTGGCCCGTGACGGCCAGGTGCTGGTCACCCATCACGACACGCCGGAAGCGGTGATCCTCTCGGCCGAGGCCTATGCCGCGATCCTGCGCGCGCTGGAGGCGGCCAGCGCCCCGCAGCGCTCGGCGCTGGAGGCGCTGCAGGCCGAGTTCGACAGCACGCTCGCCGCCCTGCGCAGCGCCGACGCCGGTGCGCGCCTGCGCGCGGTCATGGACGCGCCGGTGGCGCTGCGCGGCAAGGTCAAGGCCGGCGCCTCGCATTGAGCCGGCGCAGGCCGGCGGCGGCATCGTCTTCCGTCACCCGCGACATCGCGGGCGAGGCGCCGACGCGACCGGTGCTGTACGTGCTGGCGGGCGTCAACGGCGCCGGCAAGAGTTCGGTCGGCGGACATCTGCTCGCACGCGCTGGCCTGAGCTGGTTCAACCCCGATGACTTCGCCCGCGCGCTCGCCGCGCGCACCGGCTGCACGATGCCCGAGGCCAACGGCGCCGCGTGGCAGGAGGGCATGCGCCGGCTCGAGGATGCGCTGGCCGCCGGCCACGACCATGCATTCGAGACCACGCTGGGCGGTCACACCGTACCGGCGCGGATCGCGCTGGCTGCGCGCACGCACGACGTGCTGATGTGGTTCTGCGGGCTGGGCTCGGTGGAGCAGCACATCGCGCGCGTCGCGGCCCGGGTCGCGGTCGGCGGCCATGCGATTCCCGAAGCCGCCATCCGCACGCGCTGGGTGCGTGCGCGCGAGAACCTCGCCCTGCTGATGCCGCACCTCGCGCGGCTGCAGGTCTGGGACAACAGCCGCGATGTAGCCCGCGGCGCCGCCGTGCCGGATCCACAGCTGCTGCTGGAGATGGTCGACGGTCACCTGGTGCAGCCGTCCGCGCACGATGCGAAGGCCCTGCAGGCGACACCCGCGTGGGCGCAGCCGCTGGTCGGTGCGGCGCTGCGCCGCTGAGCCCTTCACCGTGTGCAGCGCGGCATGCCGCACCATGCGTGTTCGTTCCGCCTTCAGAAAGTGCTGATGATCCGACCATCCCGCGCGCTGCTCTCCCTGGTTGTCACGGCATTGCTGGTCGCAGGCTGCAGCAACGACTCGGCCTCGAACGCGCCCGTCGAGGCGCCTGGCGACCCGGACGCGGCGCCGGATGCAACGGCAACGCCGGACCCGGCCACCGCAGCCGGTCCCGCGGCCGAGCCGCTGTACCGCGAACTGCGCGATGTGCTCGTCGCCTGCGACAACGGCCGCCACTGCGAAGTGATCGGCGTGGCCGACGACGCCCGGTTCGGATTGACGCTTCGCCTGTCGCGCGACGCCGGGCCGGACGGTGCGCAGCAGGTGCGGCTGGGCACCTACGACGGACGGATGGATGCGGCCACGCTGCAGCTCGACGGCCAGGCGTTCGCGCCGCTGCGTGCGCTGCCGTGGCGCAGCGATGCCGACACCGGCGCCCTGGTGCTCGATGACCCCGCCGCGATCGCCGCGTTCATCGCCCTGGTGCGTAACGGCGCGCGTCTGTCGAGCGGCGCCGGGCAGGCACGTACGGACGTGTCGCTGTCGGGCCTCGCCGCCGCACTGCTGCTGGTCGACGAACATCAGCAACGTCTCGACACGCCCGGCGCCTGGGCCCGGACCGGCGAACGCGACGCGGCCGCGGTGCCGTCCGCGCCGTCATTGCCCCGCCTGCCGCCGGCGCCGGCGCCGCAGCCGTCGCTGACCGGCGAGGAAGTGCGCACGTTCGCCGACGGCGTGCGCGAACGCCAGGCCGACGCGTTGCGCGCGCGCGACTGCGATGCACCGCGCGACGCCTACGACATCCGCCGTCACGACGATGCCCATCCGCTCGATGCCGACCACGTGCTGGTCTTCGTGGCCTGCTACAGCGGCGCCTACCAGACCTCCAGCATTCCGTTCCGCGTCGCGCGTGCCGGCGGCGCGGCCGAGCCGGTCGCATTGCCGTCGCCGCCCGGTCTCGACGCGGTGATCGCGGCGCCCGGCTTCGGCCTGCTTACCAACGCCGGGTACGTTCCGGCCACCGGCACGCTGTCGCACCTGGCCAAGGGGCGGGGCCTCGGGGATTGCGGCGAAGCCGCCACCTGGCGCTACGACGGCCAGGCCTTCCATCTGGCGAGCTATGCGGCGCTGAGACGATGCGGCGGCGCCGCACCGGGCGACTGGCCGAGTCTCTGGCGCACCGCGGATTGACCCCGCCGGTGCGCGCGAGTGCAGGCACCGGTCAGCGCAACAACAACACCGGCACGCGTGTGGTCTGCAGTACCCGGGTGGTCGTGCTGCCGACGATCAGGCGGTGAAGACGCGAGTGCCCGTAGGCGCCCATGACCAGCAGGTCGACGTGCTCGGTGGCGACGTGTACGCGCAGCGCCTCGTCCGGGGCGCCACCGAGCACGATGGGCGTCGGCCGGAAGCCGGCCGCCTGCAGGATGGCGAGCGCCGCCGCGCGGGCAGGCGCATGGCGATCGTCCGCGCCCACCGTCACCAGATGGCAGTCCAGACCCTGCAGCAGCGGGCTGGCGGCCACCAGCTCAACGCAGCGCTGCGCCGTGGCGCTGCCGTCGAACGCGATCGCGAAGCGCCGGATCGTGCCGGTCGGCCGGGCGGCGACGAGCACGGGGCGCTGCACCGCGCGGATCGCACGCTCCAGGTTGCGCCCCAGATGCAGCGGTGTGCCGTCGTCGTGGGCGCCCCGCTGCCCGATCACGAACAGACGCACGTGGGCTTCGACATCGGTCAGTGCGTCGACCAGCGCACCGTGGCGCAGGCGCGCCTCGGCCTCGACGCCGGCGCTCGCACGCAGATGTGCGCGCGCCTGGTCGAGCATGGCGCGGCCCTGCCTCTGCGCCAGCTGGCCGCGCTGTTCGTCGTGCGCGGCGAGTTCGGCGAGCAGGGTCTCCTGGCTCCCCAGCGACAGGCTGCCGCTGAAGTCGGCGGGCGGACGGGTGGCGTCGCGTTCGATCGCGTGCAGCACCTCGAGCGGTACACCGAGGCGCTGCGCGGCCCAGGCGGCGAGATCGGCGACGCCGCGTGCGTGGGCCGACGCATCGACGGCGGCGATCACGCGGCCGCCATCCGGAATCAACGGGATGTCACTCATCGGCAGAGGCGCCTCAGTGGCCGCCCATCAGGCGTTCGGCATCGGGTGTGTCGTGCACGCCGAGGCGGTCGACCAGCGTGGCGCTTGCCGCGTCGAGTCCGACGATCTCGACGTGCGCGCCCTCGCGACGGAACTTCAGCACCACCTTGTCGAGTGCGCCGACCGCGCTGAGATCCCAGAAGTGGGCCGCGGAGACGTCGATGGTCACGCGCTCGAGCACTTCGCGGACATCGAACGCGGAGACGAAACGCTCGGCCGAGGCGAAGAACACCTGACCGGTGACCACGTAGGTGCGCGCCGTTCCATCCGCATGTGCGTGCGAGCCGACGTGCAGCACGCGGCTCACCTTGCGCGCGAAGAACAGCGCCGACAGCAGCACGCCGGTGAGCACACCTTTGGCGAGATCGTGCGTCGCCACGGTCACGATCACCGTGCCCAGCATGACGATGCTCGACGTGCCCGGATGCGTGCGCAGCTGCTGGATCGAGCTCCAGCTGAAGGTGCCGATCGACACCATGATCATCACCGCCACCAGCGCCGCCATCGGGATCGTCGCCACCCACGGCCCGGCGAACACCACCAGCATCAACAGCACCACACCGGCGACCAGGCACGACAGCCGCCCGCGGCCACCGGATTTCACGTTGATCACCGACTGCCCGATCATCGCGCAGCCCGCCATGCCGCCGAGGCAGCCGGCGGCGATGTTGGCCATGCCCTGGCCCACGCATTCGCGGTTCTTGTTGCTGGGCGTGTCGGTGAGGTCGTCGACGATCTGCGCCGTCAGCAGCGATTCCAGCAGACCGACGACGGTGAGCGTCGCCGAGACCGGCAGGATGATCCACAGCGTCTCAAGCGTCAGCGGCACGTCGGGAAACAGGAACACCGGCAGGCTGTCGGGCAGCGCGCCCTTGTCGCCGACGGTCGGCACCACGGCGCCGAAGTACAACGCAAGGCCGGTCAGCAGCACGATCGCGACCAGCGGCGCTGGAATCACCAGATGGCGCGTCCAACGGAACAGTGCCGCCGCCGCGCCCAGGCCGACGATCGCCACCGGATACAGCAGGCGAGCGTCCATGCTGCCGAAGGTGAGCGCCAGGCCGATCACCAGGAACACCAGGCCGACGCCCGGAAACGTGAGCCGCCCCAGCCACGGCAGGCCGTAGATGATCGCCAGCCCCAGCGCGACCATCGGATAGACCAGCGCGGGCACGCCGATCAGCTCGGGAATCTGCGCCATGAAGATCAGGATGGCCAGCGCATTGACGAAGCCGGTGATCACCGACCGCGAGACGAAGCGCATCAGCGCGCCGAGTTTCAGCGCGCCGGCGAGGATCTGCAGCAGTCCGGTGAGCAGCGTCGCGGCCAGCAGATACTGCAGGCCGTGGTCGCGGACCAGGGTGACCATCACCAGCGCCATCGCGCCGGTGGCCGCGGAGATCATGCCGGGGCGCCCGCCGGCGAAGGCGATCACCACCGCGATGCAGAACGAGGCATAGAGGCCGACGCTCGGATCGACGCCGGCGATGATGGAGAACGCGATCGCTTCGGGAATCAGCGCCAGCGCGACGACGAGTCCGGACAGCAGATCGCCGCGGACGTTGCCGAACCATTCCTGGCGCAGCGTGGGAGAAAGAATCACAGCAATACCCTTGAGTCGCCCGGATACGGATCCGGGGGGATGAGATCGGAGTGCAGCCAGCAGGAGACCGCCGCATCAGCGGCATGCGTCGGGCGCTAGGGCGGCGTGATCGTCATCGAGGTGGGCACTTCGGGCGTGCACGCCGCGGGCATCGCGGCATCGTGCAGGGCGCGCAGTGTAGCCCGGCGGGGGACGGCTGGCGCGTCGCGACGCGGCTCAGTCCTCGCCGATGTCCTCGTTCCACACCTCGGGATGCGCGGCGATGAAGCCGCCGAGCAGATCCACGCAGTCCTGGTTCTGCATGTCGATGACCTCGACACCGGCCTCGCGCAGCCAGTCGATCCCGCCCTGGAAGGTCTGCGATTCGCCCACCACCACGGTGCCGATGCCGAACTGGCGCACCAGCCCGCTGCAGTACCAGCACGGCGCGAGCGTGGTCACCATGATCGTGTCGCGGTACGAGCGCTGGCGTCCGGCCTTGCGGAAGGCGTCGGTTTCGCCGTGGATCGACGGGTCGCCTTCCTGCACGCGGCGGTTGTGGCCACAGCCGAGCAGGCGGCCGTCGCGGTGGTAGAGCGCCGCGCCGATCGGAATGCCACCTTCGGCCAGGCCCTGGCGGGCTTCGGCGATGGCGGTGTCGAGCAGGGCGCGGTAGTCGGGCGTGGCGATCATGGGCGGCGGCAACGAGGGGCGGCCGACGAGTCTGACGGTCACCGCCCGCGCGGTCGAGCCGCGTGCACGCAGCGCGGGCGGGCGGATGAGGGATAATCGGGCCCATGAACGACGATTCCAGCAAGCCCGGCACCACCCATTTCGGTTTCCGCGACGTGCCCACGGGCGAGAAGCAGAAGCTCGTCGGCCAGGTGTTCTCCTCGGTCGCAGGCAACTACGACCTGATGAACGACCTGATGAGCCTCGGCATCCACCGCGTGTGGAAGCGCTATTTCGTCGCCACCGCCCAGGTGCGCACCGGTGACCGCGTGCTGGATCTGGCCGGCGGCACGGGCGACATCGCCGCGCTGCTGCGTGACCGCGTGGGCGCATCCGGCGAACTGGTGCTCGGCGACATCAACGCCGCGATGCTGCGCGTGGGCCGCGACCGCATGACCGACCGCGGCCATGTACGCGGCTTCGAGTACGTCCAGTGCAACGCCGAGACGCTGCCGTTCCCCGACGCCAGCTTCGACCTGGTGACGATCGCCTTCGGCCTGCGCAACGTCACCGACAAGGACGCTGCGCTGCGCGAGATGCTGCGCGTGCTGAAGGTCGGCGGCCAGGCGCGCGTGCTCGAGTTCTCGGAAGTCACGGCCGACTGGTTCAAGCCGATCTACGACTTCCATTCCTTCCAGATCCTGCCGCGCCTCGGCAGGCTGTTCGCGCGCGACAGCGACAGCTACCAGTACCTGGCCGAATCGATCCGCAAGCATCCGCCGCAGGACGCGCTCAAGGGCATGATGGAAACGGCCGGCTTCGCCCGCTGCCGTTACCGCAACCTCAGCGGCGGCATCGTCGCGATCCACGACGGGTTCAAGGCCTGAGGGGCCTCGGATCCTCGCGAATGCGGGGATCTCCAAAATGCCGTTCGGGACGCGCCGGATGTCGTCGGTCCCGCGAATGCGGGGATGATGACGGAAGAAGCCCCGCGGATTCGTCGTCTAGAACAGCCCCGGCACCACCTCGACCTCCCCGCGCCGCGAAGCCAGCCGGTCCGCCAGCCGCGTCGGCTCCGGCAGTCGCCAGCCGCGCAGGCAGCGCAGCGTCCAGTCCAGCGCACCGTCGACCGAGACGCGATGCCCCGGCGAGACGATCAGCGGATTGCAGCGCGGCCGGCTGCGCAGTGCCCAGCCGATCCGTTCGCCACCATCGAGAATCGGGTTGCGGTCGCCGCGTTCCGGCCCCGGCGGCTCGAAACGTCCGTGCAGCCGTTTCTTCGCCACGCCGATGCTCGGCAGGCCGGTGACGACACCGAAATGCGCGGCGATGCCGAGCCGGCGCGGGTGGGCGATGCCCTGGCCGTCGACAAACACCAGGTCCGGCGGCCGCGACAGCAGCGCCAGCGCGGCCAGCAGCGCCGGCAGCTCGCGGAAGCTCAGCAGGCCGGGCACGTAGGGCATCGACGTC
The DNA here is from genome assembly GCA_002324875.1 of Lysobacteraceae bacterium NML93-0793. Lineage (GTDB taxonomy): Bacteria > Pseudomonadota > Gammaproteobacteria > Xanthomonadales > Xanthomonadaceae > Luteimonas. The sequence goes on along the minus strand of NTJG01000024.1, from coordinate 3,699 downwards.
GGCACGCGTGCGATGTGGTGCTCGACCGGCTCCAGAGTGTCCGCGTCCAGCCGCACGACCGCCGCCCGCGTGGTTCGCCCGTCGTCCTCGAAGCCCACGTCGAATCCGGCCAGGAACCGCAGCTCCGCCGGCAGCCGGTCCTCGAGCACGACCTGCCCGGCCAGCCGTGACTGCAGCGCGCGGGCCTGCGCCACGCTGCCGTCCCATCCGTCGAAGTCGAAGGTCGTCACCGGCCCGATCCTGCGGTCCGCGGGGTGGCGGCAACGTGCAGATCGCCCGCGGCGCCCCGCGGGCCGGCGGGGCGAAGCGCTAGACTGTGCGGATGTCTTTCCCCCGAGAGCATGGCCCCGTGATCCGAGTTCCCCTGTCCCGTTTTCCGCAGTTGGCTCCGCTGCTGCTCCTGTCACTGACACTGCTGGCGGCCGGTTGCCAGCGCGGCGCCGACGATGCCCCCGCCGCCGCGGCCCGCACCGGCACTGCGCCGGCCGCGACCGCCGACCGCGACGAACATTCCTACGCCGAACCGGAAAAGGTCATCACCGAAGACCTCGCGCTCGACATCGCGCTGGACTTCGACGCGCGCACGATCGCCGGCACCGCGACCTACACGCTGCAGTGGAAGGACCAGACCGCCACCCAGCTGGTGCTCGACACGCGCGATCTGACCATTTCGAAGGTCGAAGGCGAGGCCGGCGGCGGCTGGCAGCCGCTGCAGTACGCGCTGGCCGATGCCGACCCCACGCTCGGCAGCAAGCTCACGATCGAAACCCCCGGGCGCAACCCGAAGGTCCGCGTGACCTACGTGACGTCGCCCGGTGCATCCGGCCTGCAGTGGCTGACGCCGGAGATGACCGAAGGCAAGACGCTGCCCTTCATGTTCAGCCAGTCGCAGCAGATCCACGCGCGTTCGTGGGTACCGCTGCAGGACACGCCGGCGATTCGTTACACCTACACCGCGCGCGTGACCGCGCGGCCGGACGTGATGGTGCTGATGAGCGCCGACAACGATCCGGCCGCCCAGCGTGACGGCGAGTACACGTTCTCGATGCCGCAGAAGATCCCGTCGTACCTGATGGCGATCGCCGCGGGTGACCTGGTGTTCAAGCCGATCTCCGGCCGCGCCGGTGTCTGGGCCGAGCCGGCGATGGTGGATCGCGCCGTGGCGGAATTCATCGACACCGAGAAGATGATCGAGGTCACCGAGCAGCTCTACGGCCCGTACCGCTGGGAGCGTTACGACCTGCTGATCCTGCCGCCGTCGTTCCCCTACGGCGGCATGGAGAATCCGCGCCTGTCGTTCATCACGCCCACCGTCATCGTCGGCGACAAGTCGCTGGTGTCGCTGGTGGCCCATGAACTCGCGCACAGCTGGTCGGGCAACCTGGTGACCTTCGCCAGCGCCAAGCACGGCTGGCTCAACGAGGGCTTCACCAGCTACGTCGAGAACCGCATCGTCGAGTCGGTGTACGGCAAGGACGTCAGCGACATGGAATACGTGATCGCGCGCAACGCGCTGCGCGACAGCATCGCCGGCATGCCCGAGGCCACGCAGGCGCTGGCGGTGAAGCCGGGCACCGAGCTCGACGCCGACGACGCGCTGAGCGCGGTGTCCTACGACAAGGGCGCATGGTTCCTGCAGTTCCTCGAGCAGCGCTTCGGCCGCGAGAACTTCGACGCGTTCCTGCGCGGCTACTTCGACCACTTCGCGTTCCAGAGCATCACCACCGAACAGTTCCTCGAATACGCGAAGGCCAACTTGTTCGACAAGTTTCCCGACACCGTCACCGACGCCGAGATCCAGGAATGGGTCTATGCGCCGGGCATCCCGGCCTATGCGCCGCAGGTGATGTCGCGCAACTTCGGCATCGTCGATTCCGCACGCCTGGCCTGGCTTGGCAGCCCGAGCCTGCCGCCGCGGCAGATCACCGACGCGTGGTCGACCCAGGAATGGCTGCACTTCCTCGACAGCCTGCCGCAGACGTTGACCGTCGAGCAGCTGGCCCAGCTCGACGCCGCCTACGGCTTCACCGGCACCGACAACGGCGAGATCGCGATGCGCTGGTATCCGCTGGCCGTGCGCAGCGGGTACACCCAGGCCAACGAGGCGCTGGCCGAGTTCACCGCGCGCGTCGGCCGGCGCAAGCTGATCATGCCGATCTACACCGCGCTGGTGCAGACCGAGCCGGGCCTGGCGCTGGCGAAGGAGATCTTCGCGCGTGCACGTCCGGGCTATCACCCGATCACGACCGCGTCGGTCGAAGCGGTGATCAACGGAGCGACGCCTGTACCTGCGCCGGTGCCGGCCGAAGTGCCCGTGGCCGACGACACGACGTCCGCACCCGCGAACTGATCGCACATCGACGACACGCATGAACGGCCGCCTCAGGGCGGCCGTTCGCGTTCGCGGCCTCCGCGCTGCGGGCCGCGCGTGTCCGGTCGACACCGCGGCGGTGAACGCGCGTGATGCACCGAGCGTCGCGGACGATCGGGGCGCCACACGCTACGCTGGCGGCCTCCATCACCGCGCGCGGGGCATGCCATCGCGCACGGCCCGTCGACCGATCCGCTTTCAACGAGGACGCCTGCCATGACATCCCGCCCCCTGCGCGCTGCCGCGCTGCTCGTCACGCTGTTGCCCCTGGCCGCCTGTCAGGACCGTGAGGCCCAGGCCGCCGCCCAGGCGCAGGCCCAGGCCGCCGCGGCCGAGCAGGCGGCCGAAGCCGCCGAACGTGATTTCGAAGCCGCCGTCGCCGCGGAGAACTGGCCGCTGGCCAGGGCCCAGGCCGACGTGCTGCTGGCCCGTCATCCCGGTACCGATGCCGCCGACCGCGTGCGCGCGCAGTTCGACGCGGTGAAAGCCAAGGGCGATGCCGAACGCGAGACCGCACGCACGGCCGCGCTGTGGAGCTACGACACGCGCCCGGCGGGCGGCGGCCAGCAGGTGTCGGCGATGATCTACGCCCGCGACGCGGTCGACGTCGACGGCAGCGGCGCCAAGCGCGTGCGGCTGATCTTCCGCGATCACCCGGAATGGGGCCGCAGCAGCTATCTCGTGCTCGACGCCGGCGATTTCGACTGCTACCCGAGCTGCCGCGTGCCGGTGCGCGTCGACGATGGCGAGCCGCGGCGCATGGCCGCCAACCGCCCGCAGACCGACGAGGCCATCGCGATGTTCATCGACGACGAGCGCGCGCTGTGGCGCCTGCTCGACGGGGCGACGACGGTCGCGATCGAATTCCCGGTCAAGGCCGGCGGCACCCGCACGGCGGTATTCGAGGTCGCCGGGCTCGATCGCGCACGCATGCCCGGCTGGAACTGAGCTTCGCGCTTGGTGGCGCGCGCCCGCGCGTGACTGGAGCTCGGTGGATACGCGCATCGCGCGATGACGCGTTCACTGCAACGCCCATCGCGCGAGTCCGCGTCTACGGGCAGGGACTACCGAAACGGATCGACGCCGCATCCCGCGGGCGCCCGATCAACGGTGCGGCGATGCTCGCGGCCGGATGCTCACCCAGGCCCCGCGGTGCCCGCCGTGATGCCCGGACGCGTGCGATGACCGCAAACCTGCCTGTGTAGGAGCAACTGTCTTCTCACCCAGGCAGTGTTCTCCATTCAGTCCCGTCTCGGGCCATGGCATTGAGACGGATCAGAAGGACTCGCATGCAGGCGGTGACAGCGAGCTTGGCGCACTTGCCTTGC
>NTJG01000023.1 GCA_002324875.1 Lysobacteraceae bacterium NML93-0793 | reverse complement strand
CGCCCGGCGGCGGCCCGGGCAGGCGCTGTACCGAAGCGGCCAGCGCCGCGGCGTCGGCGTCGGTCGTGATGTCCGCCACCAGCGGGGTCACCCGCGCGCCGTGCGCGGCGCGCAACGTGGCCAATGCATCGGCATCCCGGGCCGCGGCCACCACGCGGCGGCCGTCGGCCACGGCCCGCGCCACGACGTGCGAACCGATGGTGCCGGTCGCGCCGAGCACGATGACCGCGGGTTTTATTGTCCCGTTCACGGGATTTTGTCTCCCGAAAACCGGGCTTCGACGGTCTGCACTGAGGTCGTGGCGTCACGCTCGGTGCCCAGCCAGTGCCACAGCCGGCCCCAGTTCAGGGGCGTGCCACCGGTCTGGTGCCGGCTGCGCACCCGGGCGATAGACGTCTGATTCGGCGGGATTTCCAGCCGTGCGCCGGCACCGGAAGCGGCTCGGCCGACGACGGCTGCGGGGGCGGCCAAGCGATAACGGGGGATGGCCATCGGCGACCTCCATGAAGACAGGCCGCAGACGATAGGCGCCAAATCGGGACTTGATTAGTCCGCTTTGCAGGGAATAATTGTCCCTTCTCCGGTCCAATCGCACCGGGCGTCCCAGGAGCCGACGATGGCGCACGATCTCAACGACACCCTGATCTTCGTCAAGGTGGTCGAACAGGGCAGTTTCATCGCCGCCGCCAACGCGCTCGGCCTGCCCAAGACCACGGTGAGCCGCAAGGTCCAGGAACTCGAACAGCGCCTCGGCGCACGCCTGCTGCACCGGACCACGCGTCGCCTCGGCCTGACCGAGGCCGGCAGCGTCTACCACGAGCACTGCCAGCGCATCGCGCGCGAACTCGAGGAAGCCGAGAGCGCGGTCGGCCAGCTGCAGGGCGGCCCGCGCGGCTGGCTGCGTTTCACCGTGCCGTACTCGATCGGCATCACCTGGATCGCGCCGCTGCTCGGTGATTTCCAGGCCCAGTACCCCGAGATCCTGCTCGACATGCACATGGGCAACGAGAAGCTGGACCTGATCGCCGGCGAAGCGGATCTCGCGCTGCGCGTGGGCACGCTGCCCGATTCCAACTTCGTCGCGCGCAAGCTCGGCAGCCTGCGCACCCAGGTGTTCGCCAGCCCCGGCTACATCGAGAAACACGGCGAGCCGCTGCATCCCGACGACCTCCAGCACCACCGCACGCTGGTGATGCGCAAGAGCCGCAATCCGCAGAACCGCTACGTCTGGTCACTGACCGACGGCGAGGCGCTGCGCGAATTTCCGGTCAATCCGCAGCTGGTGGCCAACGATCCGGCCGCGCTCAACTGGGCCCTGATCAAGGGCGAAGGCCTGCTGTTGACCGGCGACGTGATGGCCAAGGCCTTCGTCGAGGCCGGCATGGTGCAGCGCGTGCTCGCCGGATGGACCGGGCCGGAGGTCGATTTCAACGCGGTGTTCGCCGGCGGCCGGCTGGTTTCGCCGAAGGTGCGCGCGTTCGTCGACTTCCTGATCGAGCGTTTGAACTTCGACGCCAACCACATGCAGACGCTGTGCATGGTGCAGAAGCAGGCGATGGAAGCGAAGGCTGCTGGCGCGGTGGCGTTGGCGCAGCTGGAGAAGGCGGCACGTCGCAGTGCGGTGGCGGCGGTGGCGCCGGAAGGCGACGAGGTGGTGCACGCGGGGCGGGAGTGATGCTCGCCAGAGTGCCGCGCTGCGGTTCGCGATGCTCTTCCGCTCTTCTGCTTTGCGCTTCTGCTTTTCGTGACGACTCGCATAGGTACGCAGACCCGTAGGGCGCCGCACATGGATGTGCGGCGTTTTCCGACCGAGGCAGGATGCCGAGTCGGAAAATCCCGGAACGAATTCCGGCGTGGGGCTGCTTCGTCGGGGAATCGTTTTTCTTTGGTTCGTTTCTTTTGACGATTTTCAAAAGAAATGAACTCGGCCGCGACAGCGGACGAAAGCGTTTGATCTTCGCTCCGAAGTGCAGAAGCACAGTTTCCGCTCGCCTGCCGGCGAGCGGGTCACTTTTCTTTGCTGGCCCAAAGAAAAGTAACCAAAAGAAAGGGCCTCCCCGACGGAGCAAATCCGGCGAGTCGGTCGTTCCGGGATTTTTCGACTCGCCATCCTGGCTCGGTCGAAAAACGGCGGGCATCCATGCCCGCCGCCCTCCGGGTCTGGTGTCAGCGTTGGCTCATCATTGTCCCGGCAACGGCAACGGCAACGGCAACGGCAACCACAGCCACAACGGCAACGGCAACCGCAAGCCCCCGACCTAACGCTCCGAATGCCCGCTGTCCTGGTAATCCCGCCGCACGAACAGATCCGGCCGGATCAGCTCGACGAACGCCCGCGCCTGCGGCGACAGCACCTTGCCCTTGCGCACCACGACCCCGTAGCTGCGCGCAGGAAACCATTCCGACACCGGGCGCGTCGCCAGGCGTTCGTTGTCGGCGTCGTCGAGACAGATCGAACTGACGATCGAGATGCCCATGCCCATCGCCACGTACTGTTTGATGACCTCCCAGCCGCCCACCTCCAGCGCGACGGTGTAGGGCACGCGCGCCTGCTGGAACACCTGGTCGACGAGGCGGTAGGTGACCTGCCGTTTCGGCGGCAGGATCAGGCCGTAGCGTGCGATCTCCTCCAGCGTCAGCCGCTTCGCGCGCGCCAGCGCATGGTCGCGCGGGGTCAGCAGGATCGGCTCGAAGCGGTACACCGGCGCGTAATCGAGGTCGGCCGGGACGTCGACCATCGAGCCGACGACGAGATCCACCGCGTCGCCGCGCAGCAGGTCCGTGCCGTCGGCGGTGATCGCGTCCTGCAGCGTCAGCCGCACGTCCGGATGCTGGCGGCGGAACAGGTCCACGATCTTCGGCAGCAGGTACAGGATGGTCGAACTGTTGGCGGCGATGGTGAGCTCCCCTGCATCCAGGCCGCCCACTTCACGCCGGAACGCGGCCGGCAGGCCGTCCAGTGCCTCGACCAGCGGCACGGCCAGTTCGTAGAGCACATGGCCTTCCCGCGTCGGCACGAGGCGCCGGCCGCTGCGCTCGAGCAGAGCGACGCCGAGTTCGCGCTCCAGCGCCTGCAGTTGCAGCGAGATCGCCGGCTGGCTGACGTACAGCGCCTCGGCCGCCCGTGAGACTGATCCCAGGCGCGCGGTCTGGCAGAACGCGCGCAGGGGTTTCAGCCGATCGGACTTGTAGGGAAACCGAAGCGCAGACAAGGACTTGCCGTCCATCAGATTCTCCGTATCAGCTCTGCTTATATATCGGATTGACAAAACTAGGTTGTCAAATAGGACGGAGAGGCGGACGGTCTGCTGCAACGCAATAACGCCGTGACAGCAGAGGCCACCACCCGTGAATGCCGTGATCAAGCCGCCCGCCCCGCGTTCAAGCCCGCATGTCGATCTGCCCGCCGATGCGCCGTCCGATCTGCTCGACGCCGGCGCCCAGGCCTTCCTCGCCGACCTGCACACGGCCTTCGAAGGGGAGCGTCAGGCGCGTCTGGCAGCCCGAGCCCGTCGCCAGCGCGCGTTCGATGCCGGCGACGTGCCGGGGTTCCGCACCGACACCCGCTCGATCCGCGAATCGGCCTGGCGCGTCGCCCCGCTGCCGGCGGCGCTACGCGATCGCCGGGTCGAAATCACCGGGCCGGTGGATCCGAAGATGGTGATCAACGCGCTGAACTCGGGCGCGAACTGCTACATGGCCGACTTCGAGGATTCGACCTCGCCGACCTGGGACAACCTGTTGACCGGCCAGCGCGCGCTGCGCGATGCGATCGCGGGCACGCTCGAATTCACCACGCCGGCCGGCAAGCACTACGCGCTCAAGCCGGAAGACCAGCGCGCGGTGCTGATCGTCCGGCCCCGCGGCTGGCATCTCGACGAGAAACACGTGCGCATCGACGGCGCGCCGATGTCGGGCGCGCTGTTCGATGCGGGCCTGTTCGCGTTCCACAACGCCCACGCGCTGGCGGCGAAGGACCGTGGGCCGTATGTCTACCTGCCCAAGCTGGAGTCGATGGAAGAGGCGCAGCTGTGGGAGGACGCGCTGTCGCACATCGAGCGCAGCCTCGGCCTGCCGGCGGGGCAGATCAAGGTGACGGTGCTGATCGAGACCCTGCCTGCCGCGTTCGAGATGGACGAGATCCTGTACGCGCTGCGCCAGCGCATCGTCGGCCTGAACTGCGGCCGCTGGGACTACATCTTTTCCTACATCAAGACCTTCCGCCGCCACCGCGACCGGGTGCTGCCCGAGCGCGGGCAGGTGACGATGACCCAGCCCTTCCTCAAGGCCTATTCGGAGCTGCTGATCCAGACCTGCCATCGGCGCGGCGCACATGCGATGGGCGGCATGGCCGCGCAGATTCCGATCGCCGGTGACGACGCCGCGAACGACGCCGCGATGGCCCGCGTGCGCGCCGACAAGTTGCGCGAGGTCACCGCCGGCCACGACGGCACCTGGGTCGCACATCCGGCGCTGATTCCGATCGCCAAGCAGATTTTCGACGAGCGCATGCACGGCCCGCACCAGCACGCGATGACCCGTGACGACGTGCTGGTCGACGCGGACGATCTGATCGCGCCGTCGCTGGGCACGATCACCTACGCCGGCTTCGCGGCGAATGTTGAGGTGTGCGTGCGCTACATCGCTGCGTGGCTGGCCGGCAACGGCTGCGTGCCGATCCATCACATGATGGAAGACGCGGCCACCGCCGAGATCGCACGCGCGCAGCTGTGGCAGTGGATGCATCACGCCGACGACGGCCACGCGCCGCTGTACCTCGACGACGGCACCGCGATCGACGACGCCCTGTTCGACCGCGTGCTGCTCTCGCTGCCGTCGCGCCTCGCGCGCCAGGACATCCCCGGCCAGGCCCGGGTAGCCGAGGCCATCGCGCTGCTCGAAGCGCTGACCCGGCGCGATGTGCTCGAAGACTTTCTGACGTTGCCGGCGTACGTGCGCCTTTGAGGCGCCGTGATTGGTGATTCGGAATTCGTGATTGGAGACATCCAAGGCACGGACCGACGCCGATCAGCCGCTTTTTTGAATCACCAATCACCTATTACGAATCACACTCCAAAGGAGTCCGCCATGACCACCCGCCAGCACCAGATCGACGCCCTGCAGCAGGACTGGACCCACAACCCGCGCTGGAGCGGCATCCAGCGCCCCTACACCGCCGCTGATGTGGTGCGTCTGCGCGGCAGCGTGCAACCCGAGCACACGCTCGCGAAACGCGGCGCCGAGAAACTCTGGGCGCTGGTCAACGGCGAGGCGAAGAAGGGTTACGTCAACGCGTTCGGCGCGATCAGCGCCGGCCAGGCGATGCAGCAGGCCAAGGCCGGCCTGGAAGCGGTGTACCTGTCAGGCTGGCAGGTCGCCGCCGACGGCAACACGTCCGAGACCATGTATCCGGACCAGTCGCTGTACGCCTACGACTCGGTGCCGACGATGGTCCGCCGGATCAACAACACATTCCAGCGAGCCGACGAGATCCAGTGGAAGAACATCGCCGACGGCAAGCTCGACGAGTCGGAGGCCATCGACTTCTTCCTGCCGATCGTCGCCGATGGCGAGGCCGGCTTCGGCGGTGTGCTCAACGCCTACGAACTGATGAAGAACATGCTGGTCGCCGGCGCCGCGGGCGTGCATTTCGAGGACCAGCTGGCCGCGGTCAAGAAGTGCGGCCACATGGGCGGCAAGGTGCTGGTGCCGACGCAGGAGGCCGTGCAGAAGCTGGTCGCCGCGCGCCTGGCCGCGGACGTGCTGGGCGTGCCGGCGATCGTGCTCGCGCGCACCGACGCCGAGGCCGCGACCCTGCTGACCTCGGATTTCGATGCCAACGACCAGCCCTTCGTCACCGGCGAGCGCACCGCGGAGGGCTTCTACAAGGTCCGCAACGGCCTGGAGCAGGCGATCAGCCGCGGCGTCGCCTACGCGCCGTATGCGGATCTGGTGTGGTGCGAGACCGGCACGCCGGACATCGGCTTCGCCCGCGAATTCGCCCAGGCCGTGCACGCCAAGCATCCCGGCAAGCTGCTGAGCTACAACTGCTCGCCGAGCTTCAACTGGAAGAAGAACCTCGACGACCGCCAGATCGCGAGCTTCCAGGAGGATCTGGCCGCGCTGGGCTACAAGTTCCAGTTCATCACCCTGGCCGGCATCCACATCAACTGGTTCAACAGCTTCCAGTTCGCCCACGACTACGCCCGCGGCGAAGGCATGAAGCACTACGTCGAACAGGTGCAGGAACGCGAATTCGCCGCGCGCGACAAGGGCTACACCTTCGTCTCCCACCAGCAGGAAGTCGGCGCGGGTTACTTCGACGACGTGACCACGGTGATCCAGGGCGGCGCGTCCAGCGTCACCGCACTGACGGGCTCGACCGAAGAGGCACAGTTCCAGACGTCTCGAGCGGCTTGACATCACCTGGCCAATCGAAGACCAAACGCCCGATTCGGCACCGTCGAAAGGTTTGACGCCGGATATTGTGCAGAGAAGAACATCTTTATGGAGTCCAGGATGACCCGATCCCCGTCTGCGATGGCAATGGTCGCGCTTCTGGTGTTTTCGAATGGTTCGAAGGCGTCACCTCCTGCGATGAACTCGTTGGAAAGTGGCGTGGCCACGCCTGTCGAAACGGCGAAACCCGAAGAGGAGCGCCTGGTCTGCTCCAGGACGCGACACACCGGCAGCCATCGCGTAATGCGTGTCTGTCGAACCATAGAAGAGGCACGCGTCGAGCGCAGGGCGGCAGAGGAGTCGATGCGGCGCAAGCGCAGCCAACCCGATCGCGACACTCTGAATGGGCTCTGACAAGACCCTGATCGTTCACTTTCCGTGTCAGAAAGGCGGGTTCCTTGTAATACGCTCAGCTGTTATCAGGCGCATTACTGAAGCTAGGTCCCTGACGCACGCAAGGCCAGGAGCGAAGGAGCGCTGCTGAAGCCTAAGTGCATCCGCTCGCGGACGATCGTCCGCGCGAGCTGCTTGCTCAAAAATCTCGCAATCTTCGCGCAGCGAAGATCATCGTCTCAGAAGCGTTTGCGTATGCGTTCAGCATTACGTATGTGCGGGGAATGCCTCGACGGGTGAAGCAGGCTGGGGACGGACACGTGTGTGACTTCGTGCCTTAGGTGGAGCACCGTGTTGGCCCCCTCGCGGGGGGCCAAGCCGCTGGCTGGACGCTACGCCGAAATGGCGCTACGCTCGGGCTGAATGGAAGATGAGCGAGGTGGGGATCATGCGTACTATGACCCGAATGCACGTGGTGGCAGTGCTTGTGATGGTGCTGGGAGTCGCTGGCTTGACGCCGGGACTTGCCACGGGCTCGGACAATTTCGACGCTGCGACGATCCGCGCGCAGCAGGCTCAGCTCAGAAGCGATGCCGAGGCACGCCGCGGCGCGTTCAAAGACATAGGTGAATCGGAACGGGCTGAATTGTCGAGGCAGCAGGACATCGTCGAACGTCTGACGCGTGACGTGAACCGCACGACCGAGCTGAGAGAGGCGCAGCAGGTCGAACTGCTCAACGCACTCGAACATATCAGCGCAATCGTCAACCGGGCCGAGGACGAACGACTGGTCTGTCGTCGTCACCGGCCGACTGGCAGCAATCGGCCCACCACGACTTGCCGTACGGTCGCCCAGCTCAAGGCTGACCGGATTTCGGTTGAACAGGAGGTCGGGCGTCCCCGGGCGTGCAGTGATGCCACCTTCAGAAACGGAACCTGTTTCTAGTTAATGACGCGGTCACAAACGCTGGCCCCACGATAGGTCAGTGCTTCCGTGAGATGGATGGAAGCGATCGACGTCTGTCCATCCAGATCAGCAATCGTCCGCGCGACGCGCAGGATGCGGTGCATCGCGCGGGCGGAGAGGTGCAGGGCGTCGATCGCGCGCTCGAGCAGGGCCTGGTCACCCGGTGCGAGACGGCAATCGCGCGCGGTGGCGGCCTGGTCGAGGGCGGCATTGGTCACCCCGGCGCGATCGATCTGGCGCTGCCGCGCGTCGATCACCCGTTGACGGATGTGGCCGCTTGATTCGCCTTCGGGCGCATCCGGTCGAAGAGCGGCCGGTGGCAGGCGCGGGACGTCCACGTGGAGGTCGATACGGTCCAGCAGCGGGCCGGAGATGCGGGCCCGGTAGCGGGTAATGGCGTCGCTGCTGCAGCGGCAGCGGCCGGAGATGTCACCCGCCCATCCGCAGGGGCACGGATTCATCGCGGCGACGAGCTGGAACCGTGCCGGAAACTCGCTTTGTCGCGCGGCGCGCGAAATCGTGACGAGCCCTGATTCCAGGGGCTCACGCAGCACTTCGAGGGCGCGCCGGTCCCACTCGGGCAGTTCATCCAGGAACAGGACCCCGTTATGCGCCAGCGAGATCTCGCCGGGTCGCGGCTCGCTGCCGCCGCCGACCAGCGCGATCGCGCTCGCCGTGTGGTGCGGACTGCGGAACGGCCGCGTGCGCCAGCAGGTGGGGTCCAGCCCGCGGCCACTGATCGACTGCACGGCGGCCGACTCCAGCGCTTCGGCCTCGCTGGCGTCCGGCAGCAGGCCGGGCAGACGCGATGCCAGAAGCGTCTTGCCACACCCGGGCGGACCGACCAGCAGTAGGTGATGGCCCCCGGCCGCCGCGATCTCGAGCGCGCGGCGGGCCTGGGCCTGACCACGGACATCGCGCATGTCAGGGCCGGCGCTCACGCGCTGTGCCGGCGCCGCGGCAACGGGCAGCGATTTCTGCCCGCCGAGCATCCCGCAGACTTCGAGCAGGGTGCGTGCGGTGCGCACTTCCACCTCGGACGCGAGTGCGGCTTCCTCACCGTTGGCCGCAGGCACCAGCAGGCGACGGCCGGTGGCCGCGACGGCGAGCGCGGCCGGCAACACGCCGTCGGTCGCGCGCAGTTCGCCGGTCAGGCCGAGTTCGCCGATGAACTCCCAGTCGCGCAGGGCCTCGGCGGGAATCTGGCCGCTCGCGGCGAGGATGCCGAGCGCGATCGGCAGATCGAACCGCCCGCCGCCTTTGGGCAGGTCGGCAGGCGCGAGATTGACCGTGATCCGACGTGCGGGAAATTCGAACTGCGCGCACTGGATGGCGGCGCGTACGCGGTCCTTCGCTTCGCGCACCGCGGCCTCCGGAAGGCCGACGATCGACATCGAGGGCAGGCCGCCGGCCAGGTGCACTTCCACCTTGACCTCGGGGGCCCGGATGCCTGCGCGCGCACGTCCGTGCACGAGCGCAAGTCCCATGGCGGGGCCGTCAGTGCGTGGCGTCGACGCCGGCGGCGTCGGTCGGGGCGCCCGGCGGGCGCTCGAGCTGCTGCACCAGCGCCTCGAGCGCCTCGAGCTTCTCGCGCGTGCGCAGCAGCACCGCGCGCTGTACGTCGAATTCCTCGCGAGTCACCAGGTCGAGCTTCGACAGGCCGGACTGCAGCACGGCCTTGAAGTTCTCCTGCAGTTCTTCGCGGCTCTCGCGCAGTCCCGGTGGGACCAGACCGCTGAGCCGACGGGCGAGTTCGTCGATGTTGTTGAGATCGATCACGGTGGTTCCTTGTCGATAGGCGGCCAGCCTCGCCCGCGGTGTTCACATGGGCAGTCGGGCGCGGCCGCGGCCGGAGGTAGGGTTAGTCCAGAAAGCGCGTCCGCCCGGAGATGGCGCGGCACACCACAGCATGCGGATGCCGATCTCATGACGCGCGACGGGCAACCGGGCGAATCGTGTGGGGACGCGCGTGAGGGTGGCGTATCCTAGCGACATATCCAGCGGAGACCGCCGATGAAAATGGTCATGGCGATCATCAAGCCCTTCAAGCTCGACGACGTGCGCGAGGCCCTCGCCGATGTCGGCGTCACCGGTATCACGGTGACCGAGGTCAAGGGCTTCGGGCGCCAGAAGGGCCACACCGAGCTCTACCGCGGTGCCGAGTACGTGGTCGACTTCCTGCCCAAGGTGAAGCTCGAGATCGCGGTCACCGACGATCTGGTCGACACCGTGGTCGAGGCGATTCTGAAATCGGCCGGCATGGGCAAGATCGGCGACGGCAAGATCTTCGTCTACGACCTCGGTCGCGCGGTGCGGATCCGGACCGGCGAGCTCGATGGAGATGCGCTCTAGCGTCCTCGGTCTTGGAGCGCTGCTCGGCTTGCTTTCGGGCGGCGCGAGCCGAGCTGCCGATGGTCCCTTGCGGATCGACCCGCAGCCGGCATACAGCCCCGAATGCGGCTGTTCACTGACGGAAGGCGAACAGCCTTGGGTCTTGACCTTCGTACCGCCGCTGCTGATGCAGGAGCTGGACGACGGAGCGCCCGCCGTGCTCCGGCTCGACGGCGCGGACCGTGTCCTGCCCATGGTCACCGGCGCGTTGAACGTCTGGGGCGCGTCGTGCGGGATGCCGGTCAATGCCCGCTTTGCGGGCGCGCCTTACGTCGTCTGGTTCGCCGGCTTCGTCACGCGCACCTGTTACGAGAACGAGGGGTGCGAACACTTCGAGTTCCGCGGACGCCTCTCGGTCGTCCGCGAAGATGGTGCACGCACGGCCCGTCCAGTGACGGGCAGCTGCGGCTGCTGAGCCGCTGCTTCTTCAGCCCTCGCCCAGCGCCTTCGCCACAAACGGCGGCAGCGACTGCGCGCCCCTGTGGATGTCAGCGGTGTAGTACAGCGTTTCGAACGGCTTGGCGCGGGCGTCGGCTTCGCGGAAGTCGAAGCCCTGGCCCTTGCGCGCCAGCGTGCAGCTCCACCAGCCGGTGGGGTAGCAGGGCTGCGGGAAGGGCAGCGTCTGGAACGTGGTGAAGCCGGCCTTGCCCATCTCGGCGCGCATGGCTTTGATGAGATCCAGCAGCACCAGCGGCGACTCGGACTGCTGCACCAGGATGCCGTCGTCCTTCAGTGCGCGGTGACAGCTTTCAAAGAACGCCTTGTTGAACAGGCCTTCGGCCGGGCCCACCGGATCGGTCGAATCGACGATGACGACGTCGACGCTTCCGGGCGCGCAGTTGGCCATGTAGGCGATGCCGTCGTCGAACAGGATCTCGGCGCGCGGATCGCCATTGGATTCACACAGCTCGGGGAAATACTTCTCCGCCATGCGCGTGACCTGCTCGTCGATGTCGCACTGCACGGCCTTCTCGACGCCGGGGTGCTTGAGCACTTCGCGCAGCGTGCCGCAGTCGCCGCCGCCGATGATCACGACGGTCTTCGGCGCGACATGGGTGAACAGCGCCGGGTGCGACATCATCTCGTGATAGAGGAAGTTGTCGCGCGAGGTGACCATCATCGCGCCGTCGATCAGCATGACGTTGCCCCAGTCGGTCGATTCATAGATCTCGATCTTCTGGAACGGCGACTGCACTTCGTCGAGCTTCTTGCTGACGCGGAAGCCGATCGCCGATCCGGCGGTGTCGAAGTTTTCGTAGAGCCAGTCGGGCGCGGTCATGAGGTGTCCTGCGAAGCGGGTAAGGGGAGTCGGGCGCGGATTGTCGGCAGCACGGACGCGCGCGAGGGGCGAAATTGTAGCGAAGTCCGGGTGTCGGCTTCGTGTCCGGGGCGGTGCGATACTGCGGCCCACCGCTGCCCAGGCCGCCCGAGCCCATGCAAGATCGCCGCGCGGCGCAGGCCGCCACTGCCCGCCACCGTGCCCGGGTCCACCGTCTCGAAGCCCTGGCCGCGGCGGCGCCGCAGGCCTATCTCGTTCGCGTCGTGCTGCTCGCGCTCGCCGGCTACGGCGTTCTGATCGGTCTGTTGCTGTTGCTCGCTGCCGCGCCGCTGGCGATCGCATGGCGGATGCTGGTGGAGGGCGCGCGCTTCGAGCCGCAGCTGACGATCGTGCTGCTGCTCGCCGGCGCCGGCATCGCGGCGCTCGTGCGTGCGCTGTGGGTGCGCTTCGACGCGCCCGAGGGTCGACTGCTCGCCCCGCACGAGGCATTGGCCCTGCACGCCGAGGTCGAGCGTCTGCGTGCGGCCGCGAGCGCCCCGCCGCTTGCCGGGATCGTTATCGATGCCCGGCTCAATGCGGCCGCGGCCAGCCTGCCGCGGCTGCTCGGCCTGGCCGGCCATCGGCATTACCTCGTGCTGGGCCTGCCGCTGCTGCACCTGCTCGACCGCGACGAGGCGGCCGCGGTGATCGCGCACGAGTTCGGGCATTTCGGTGAGCAGCACGGCCGGCTCACGGGCTGGCTCTACCGCGTGCGCTTCACCTGGTATCGCGCGGTCGAAGGCCTGACCCGCAGCGGATTTCTGCTGTCGATGCCGATCGCGCGGTTCTACGCGTGGTATGCGCCGCTGTTCGATGCATGGAGTTTCGTGCTCGCGCGCGCGCACGAGTTCAGCGCCGACGCGACGGCGGCGCGGCTCGCCGGGCGGGACGCCTTGGCCAGTGCACTGTTGCGGCTCGAGCATGCAGGCGGGCGGTGGCAGTCCAATGTGTGGCCGCGCGTGCTGGCCCGTGCCCGTGTGCAGTCGCACCCGCCGGCGCAGTTGCTCGCACCGTTGATCGATCGCCTGCGTGCGCCACCTGGGCCCGAGCCGGCACGGCTGCTCGCGATCGCCGATCGCGAGGTCGACCCCTTCGACACGCACCCGACGCTGGCGCGTCGTCTCGACGCGCTGGGCGTGCCGGCCGTCCTGCGCACACCCGGTTCGTCCGCGGCCACATGGCTGGGCGATGCGCTGGCCGGTATCGAACGCGATCTGGACCAGCAGTGGCGCGCGCAGCTGAGGCCGGAATGGCAGGCCGTGCACGCCGCCGCGGCGCCCGACCGGGAACGCTTCCGCCCGCTCGACGCGATGTCGCAGCGCGAGGCCGAGGACGCGGTCGAACACGCGCGCCTGTTCGAACTGCTCGAGATCGATCGCGATCCGCTGCCGGTGCTGGCGCGCGCGCAGGCCGCACACCCCGACAGCGCGATGGCCGCGTTCCGGCTCGGCCTGCGTCAGCTGCAGGCCGGTGATGTCGCCGGCATCGAATATCTACGCCACGCGGTGGCACGCGACGCCGGGGCGGTCGGCCCGATCGGCGAGGCGCTGGCGGCGCTGTTGCGCGATCCCGATCTCGACGGCGACACCGTCCGCGCTGCCACGGCACTGCGCGACGCACTCGCGCCGCGCGCGGACGACCTGCGCGATCGCGATGCGGTCTTCGATGACGACGCGCTGCAGCCACACGATCTCGACGCGGCCGGCCTCGCACGCCTGGCCGCCACGCTCGCCGGTCACGCGCGCATCCAGCAGGCATGGCTGGTGCGCAAGCAGGTGGCGATGGTCGAGCAGGCGGCGCATTACGTGCTGTTGCTGGACTGGCGCGGCTCCGTCGCCAGCGAAGCCGCCGGCCTGCGTACGGTCTCGGACGGGATCCATCTGCCCGGCAGCCACACGGTGTTCACCGGCAGCGGCGCTGCGTCGCTGGCGCGGCAGGTGCGCCGGCTGTGCGGCGCACCGGTCTATCGCAAGGGCGCGACGCGGGCACTCTGAGCACATGCGCCGGCATGTGGAGGGGAAGCGCTGCGCCCGTTTACTCGGCGACAGGACGCAGGCCCTAAACTAGCCGGCCTTCACGCTCGACCGGAATGCCGCCGATGACCGCCTGGTCCACCGACCTCGCCCGCAAGACCTACTCGATCCCGCACTGGAGCGAAGGGTATTTCGACGTCGACGATGCCGGTCGTATCGTGGTTTCGCCGCGCGGCAGGAACGGGCCTTCGATCGCGCTCTCCGAGGCCGTCGACGCCGCGCGCGCGAACGGCGCGCAGCTGCCGATGCTGGTGCGCTTCCCCGACATCCTCGGCGACCGCCTCGCGCGGTTGCAGGATGCCTTCGCCCAGGCCCAGGCCGAGTGGGACTATCCGGGCGGCTACACGGCCGTCTATCCGATCAAGGTCAACCAGCATCAGGGCGTGGCCGGCACGCTGGCCTCGCACCACGGCGACGGTTTCGGCCTCGAAGCGGGCAGCAAGCCGGAGCTGATGGCGGTGCTGGCGCTGTCGCGGCCCGGTGGGCTGATCGTCTGCAACGGCTACAAGGACCGCGAGTACATCCGTCTGGCGCTGATCGGGCGCAAGCTCGGGCTCGAGACCTTCATCGTCGTCGAGAAGCCGTCCGAACTCGCGCTGGTGATGGAAGAAGCCGCGGCGCTCGGCGTGAAGCCGGGTCTCGGCGTGCGCATGCGTCTGGCCTCGCTCGGCGCCGGCAAGTGGCAGAACAGCGGCGGCGACAAGGCCAAGTTCGGGCTCAACCCGCGCCAGTTGCTGGACCTGTGGAAGAAGCTGCGTGACGCCGGCATGGCCGACTGCCTGCAGCTGCTGCATTTCCACATGGGCTCGCAGATCTCCAACGTCCGCGACATTTCCAACGGCATGCGCGAGGCGGTGCGCTACTTCGTCGAGCTGACCAAGCTCGGCGCGACGATCAGCCACGTCGATGTCGGCGGCGGTCTCGGCGTCGACTACGAAGGCACGCGCTCGCGCAGCTACAACTCGGTCAACTACGGCATCCGCCAGTACGCGGGTTCGATCGTGCAGCCGCTGGCCCAGGCCTGCGCCGAGCACGGCCTCACGCCGCCGCGCATCGTCACCGAATGCGGCCGCGCGATGACCGCGCACCATGCGGTGCTGGTCGCCAACGTGTCGGAAGTCGAGCGCGCGCCGGAAGGCCGCGTGCCCGACGTGCACGACGACGAGCCGGCGGTGGTCTCGAACCTGCGCGATCTGCATGCTGAGCTGAGCTCGCGCCCGGCGGTCGAACTGTTCCACGAGGCCCAGCACCATCACGCCGAAGGCCTGGCGCTGTATGCGCTCGGGCAGATGGATCTGGTGCATCGCGCGCGCATCGACGATCTGTTCTACGCGATCGCGCATGCGGTGCGTGCGCGCCTGAGCTTCGACGAGAAGAGCCACCGTCCGCTGCTCGACGAACTCAACGAGCGCCTGGTCGACAAGTACTTCGTCAACTTCAGCGTGTTCGAGTCGATGCCCGACGTCTGGGCAATCGACCAGGTGTTTCCGATCGTGCCGATCGAGCGCCTCGACGAGGCGCCGGAGCGGCGCGGCGTGATCGCCGATCTGACCTGCGACTCGGACGGCAAGATCGACACCTACGTCGAGAACGAGGACCTCGACACCTCGCTGCCGCTGCATGCGCTGCGCCCCGGCGAGCAGTACCGGCTCGGCTTCTTCATGGTCGGCGCCTACCAGGAAATCCTCGGCGACATCCACAACCTGTTCGGCGATACCGACGCGGTGGAAGTGAAGATCCAGGGTGACGGCATCGCGGTCGCGCAGCAGCGCCGTGGCGACACGACCGATGTGATGCTCGACTACGTGGGCTATCGCCTCGACGATCTGCGCGCGCGCTACACCGCGCTGGTCGACGCTGCCTCGCTCGGCACGGACGAATCGCAGCGGCTCAAGGCGGCGCTGGAAGCGGGACTCACCGGCTACACCTACCTGGACGACACGCCGCTGGAGTGACGCGCGGCGTCATGGCCCCCCGAGCCCGTGCAGCTGGCGTGCTTCCTGCAGCGTCACCTGGCCATCCTGGTCGAAATCGGCCTGCAGCAGCAATTGGACCTGGGTGTGCTGGACATTCGCCGGCGTGATCCGGCGGTCGCCGTCGACGTCGAAGTAGGCGAATGCGGCGTCGATGACCGTCGTCTGGAGCGCACGCGGCAGCTGGGACGCGCCGGCATCGAGCTGCATCTTGCGGATTTCCGCGTGGCTCAGCAGGCCATCGCCATCGAGGTCGTGCGTGCGGAATTCGCGCGCGGCCGCTGCGCGTGCTTCGGCCTGGGTGATCACACCGTCGCGGTTGGTATCGCTCTCGCGGAACATCTTGGCGACGTGGGCCGCGCCGCGTGCGTTGCCCTGGGCATGCACGGCGCCGGACAGCAACAGCAACGCGAGTGCCGCGACGTAGGGTCCTTTCATCTGGGTGGCGTCCTGCCTCTGGGATGGGGACACGTTAGCAATGCCGCTGCGCCCGCAGGGGCGCGTCGTCGTATGGGAATTTCCTGCATCCGGCGTCATCTGTTCGCGTCCGGATGGCATGCAGCGGCCCGGGAGTGTCGGCAATCGGGCGCGACGTCGGGTCTATGCTTCAGCGCTGACGCGGCGTGCCGCGTTCCACGTCGACAGGAGATCCGCCATGCGTCGTTTCACGTCCACCCGTGCCGTCCTGCCCATTGCCCTCGCGGCCCTGCTCGCGGGCTGTGCCGAGCCTGCGTCGCCGCCGGCCACCGTCGATGCACCGCCGCCGCCGATGGCGACCGCGGATACCGCGCCTGCCGACACCAGCACCGACGTGCACCGGTTCACCATCGGCCGCCTGGACGCCGCGGTGCTGCGCGATGGCGACATCAGGGTGCCGAATGACGGCAAGACGCTCGCCGTCGGCGTCCCCAAGCCCGAGGTCGATGCGGTGCTGACACAGGCCGGCGAGCCGACCGACACCGTGCATCTGGCGGTGCAGGCGATGCTGGTGCGCAGCGGCGACCGGGTGCTGCTGTTCGACACCGGCGCCGGTGATGCCGACTTCGCCGATGCCGGCCGCCTGCCCGCATCGCTGCGTGCGGCGGGTGTCGAGCCGGCGCAGGTCACCGACATCTTCATCAGCCACGCGCATCCCGACCACGTCGGCGGTCTGACCGACGGCGCCGGCCAGGCGGTGTTCGCCAACGCGACCGTGCACCTGTCGGCGCCGGAATGGCAGGCGGTGCAGGCCGCGCCGGCGAATGCCGCGCTGGTCGCGGCGATCTCACCGCGCGTCGATGCGTTCGCGCCGGGCGCAGAGATCGTGCCCGGCGTCACCGCCGTCGCGGTCGACGGCCACACGCCGGGCCACAGCGCGTTCGAGATCGTCGACGGCGACGCGCGCCTGCTCTACATCGGCGACGCCGCGCACCATTTCGCGGTCTCGGTGCAGCGCCCGCAATGGACGATCGCATTCGATGGCGACGCGCCGGTCGCCGAGGCCAGCCGGGAGGCGCTGCTCGCGCGGATCGCGGACAGCGGCGTCACCGTTGCTTCGCCGCATTTTCCGTACCCCGGGCTGGGCCGGATCGTGCGTCGCGACGGCACGTTCGTCTGGGCGCCGCTGCAGTAGGCGAATACGGCAGGCGCGACCGGGTACCGGCGTCGCGCATCGCGGGGTGACGCGCGCCGCGCCCGGCACATCGACCCGGTGATCCCGGCGAACGCGGGAATCCGATGTGCGCGTGATGTCGGGCGAACTGCGATGCCGGGCGACACGGCGCTCGGCCAAGGGTTTTGCGGGTGACCCGCCCCTGCATGGCGCTGCGGCGCGAAGAACACGCGTGCGACGGTGGCCGATACGACGCTGACGCCGCGCTGCGGATCAGCGCCGGGGCATGTCGGAATGCGCGCGATCGACGTGGTCGGCGCGAAGCGCGTGTCCATGCAGACGCATCCCCGACTGCCCCGCGGAGACACGGGGCGGTGCGGGTCAGCCCTCGCGGTGGATCTGGAAGCCCGCGAACGACTGGCTGACCGGCATCACTTCGAGCCGGTTGATGTTGAGATGCGGCGGCAGGTTGGCCACCCACCACAGCGTCTCGGCGATGTCGTCGGCGACGATCGGCTGGCTGCCGACATAGAGCGTGTCGGACGCGCTCTGGTCGCCGCCGGTGCGCACCAGGGTGAACTCGGTTTCGGCCAGGCCCGGCTCGATCGAGGTCACGCGCACGCCGGTGCCGTGCAGATCACTGCGCAGGCCCAGCGAGAACTGGGTGACGAAGGCCTTGGTGCCGCCGTAGGTGTTGCCGCCGGGATAGGGATAGCTGCCGGCGATCGAACTGACGTTGAGGATCGCGCCGCGGCGTTCGATCAGCGTCGGCAGCAGTGCATGGGTCAGCGTGACCAGGGCGGTGACATTGGTGTCGATCATCTGCCGCCACTGCGCCAGATCCGCGCGCTGCGCCGGCGCGGTGCCGAGCGCCAGGCCGGCGTTGTTGACCAGCACGTCGATGGCGCGGAACTCCGCCGGCAGCGCATCGAGCGCGGCATGCATCGCGCCTTCGTCGCGGATGTCGAACGCGCAGGTGTGCAGACGCTCGCTGCCGTGCGCGTCGACCAGCGCCTGCAGACGTTCGGCGCGGCGGCCGGTCGCGATCACGCGCCAGCCACCGGCGAGAAAGCGCGTGACGGCGGCGGCGCCGAAACCGGAGGTGCCGCCGGTGACGAGGATGGTGCGGGTCATGCAGGCTCTCCTGGGCGCGATGCGCACCGACGTGCGGCGCGCGCTCGGATGGGGAACGGAAAGGACGCGGCGTGTCCGCGCGGCGACCTTATGCGGACGCGGCGTCCGCGCAACACTTCTTGTACTTCTTCCCGCTGCCGCAGCTGCAGGGATCGTTGCGGCCGGGCACATCGGCCCGCCTGGCCGGCGCCGGACGGCGATCGTGCAGACGCTGCAGATACATGTCGTAGAGCATGTCGGGCAGGTCGTAGGTCAGATCGAAGCGCTCGTCGAGCGTCAGCATGTCCTCGGCCGACATCTCCGCCGCGTCGAGCTGGGCGGCATCGACGATCGCCAGCCGTGTGATCACGCCCAGATCGTTGTCGATGGCCGGATGGTCGTCCATCCACGTCGTCCACGCGTCTTCGAATCGCGCGGCGCCGCGCAGGAAACCGGCGGCCCAGGCGGCCGCGAACGGAAAATCGGCGGGAATGCCGTCGAGTGCATCGGCCGCGTCGGTGCGCGCATCGCCGTCTTCCGGCTCGGGCGGCAGACCGAGCAGGGGCATCAATGCGTCGCGGTCACCCGCCTCCGCGGGATCGTGACGGATGCGCTGTTCGACCTCGGCCGCCAGTCGCGCGATCAGGGCTTCGGCTTCGCGGGTCTGGCGCTCGTCACGACGCGCGACCTCGCCGCTGCCCCAGATCGCCGGAAACACCGTCGGCAGCTCGACCTCGACCGGGCCGACCGCCAGCGCGGACAGGAAGCCGTCGAGCATCTCCAGGTTGCCCAGCCCGGTCTCGGGATCGGTGCAGCGGTCGAGCAGGACATCGAGCCGGTCGAGCTCGGCATCGGTCAGAGGCGAGGGCGTGGTCATGCGAAGGGGTTGTGCGCGGGGGGGGACAGCTTAACGCCTGGCCACGGTGTCACGGCGCGCGTCGGTCGGCCACGACGCCCCGAGGCGACGTCATCACAGGCCCGGCAGCAGACGCCGCGTCGCGCGCGCATAGGCCGGATACTCGACCGGGAACGCGGCGTTCAATGCGCGTTCCTTTACGTGGATGCGCCGGCGAACGGCCCGCCACAGCGGGACCGCGACGACCAGCGGCGCCAGCCAGCTGCCGAGCGCACACAGAAAGCCCCAGGACCGTCAGCAGCAGCCCCGTGTAGGACGGGTGCCGCACCCGTCGGAACCGCCCGCTGCGGATCAGCCGGTGATCGGCCGCAATGGTCACGTCGACGGTGAAGAAGCCGGCCAGCACGCGGATCGACCACGCGCGCAGCAACATGCCGGCGAGCATCAGCGCGCATCCGCCCCACAGCAGCGTCGGCTGCCACGCAGGGGGCAGCCGCCCCGGCAGCCAGATCGACACCAGCATCGCGACGACCATGCCGCCGCCGACCACGAGCACCCGCCGCACCAGCGTGCCGTCGTCGCGGCTGCGATCGGCCGCCCGGTGGCGCAGACCGATCCACAGTTCGCTCAGGCACCACAGCGCGCTCAACGCCGCGAACACGAGGACGCCGGTCATGGACGAGCTCCGGAACACGGGGAGCACCAGCCTTGCAGGCTCAATGTGAGGTCGGGGTGCCGGCCGGGGATTTCGCTCCCGGCCTGCGCGCCGGAATGTCGGCCTCGCCGGGGTCGCTCCGTGCGCGGCGTCGGCCGGTGGTCGACTTGCCACGCGTGCGCGCCTTGGTCGCCCGGTGCTTCTGCAGCATGTCTTCGGCCAGCACCACGTCCTCGGAGAGGATGCCGGCCGCGCGCGCGACCGCGATCCGGGCCGCGGCCCGGTTCTCGTCGGGATTGGCCTGCAGCAGTTCGCGGATCGCCTCACGCAGCGCAGCCTGCGCGTTGCTCTTGAGCTTGAGCTCGCTGCCCTGCTGGAACAGCGCCAGCAGGACGTCGACGACGGGTTTCACGAGTGCAGCTTCGATGGCCATGGCATGTCTCCCTTGGCCCTCCATTCTCCGCGGCGGCATCGCGCGGGCTGCGACCGCACTGGGACGGGCCGCACGGATCCGTGCGGTCGTCCGCCCGGCGCCGCGTGACGCGCGCCATTCAGGGCGGCGTGCCCCGGGATCGGACGCGAGCGCGTCGCGCCGCTTCGCGAAGACCGGCGACGACCGGTCCGGCGGGTGGCTTACTGCGCCTTGATCGCCAAGGCCGGCAAGCCGCCGTTGCCGAGCGTCTGCTTGGCTTCGGCGAGTTCGGTCGCGCTCGAGTACGGCCCCATGCGCACGCGGTAGACGGTGCGTCCACCGGCTTCACCGGATTCGACCCGCGCGCTGAGGCCGAGCAGCGCGATGCGCGCCTTCAAGGCTTCGGCATCGCCCGAGGCGCTGAACGAGCCGGCCTGCAGCAGATAGCGGGCGTCAGCCGCCGCGGCAGCCGGGGCGGTGCGCGCAGCCGTGGCCGGCGCGGCTTCGGGCGTGCGGCTCGGTGCCGGGCGATCCTCGCGCAGCGGTGTCGGTCCGGTGGGACCACCGGCCAGATCGGCCGCGTCGGGATGACGTGCCTGCAGCGCCTGCTGCGCCGCTTCGGCTTGACGCTGGCGCTCGGCTTCGGCGCGCGCGCTGGCCGCCAGCTCGGCGTCGGTCATCGGCACTTCCTGGTCCGGCAGCATCGTGTAGAAGTCGTAGTCCGTCGAACGGGACGCGGGGGCCTGGCCGGCGGGCGCGGGCCGCGGCTCGGACACCGGTGCGGGCGGATCCGCATCGTCCGACGTGGCGACGGCGGGCTGTGCATCGGGATTGGGTCGCGGCCGGAAGAAGCCGTCCTCGGCGTCCCGCTTGAACAGCCGGGGCAAGGCGAGCACCACGCCCAGCGCGAGCACCACGCCGATGATCATCCACGCCCAGCCGGGCAGCCCATCGGAGCCGCCACCGTTGCGCCGTGCCTGTGACTTGCTGCGTCGTGCCGCCATTACATCGCCTCCGGGGCCTGCACGCCGAGCAGCGCCAGACCGTTGCACAGCACCTGGCGGACGGCCGTGGCCAGCGCCAGGCGCGCATCGCGCACTGCCGCATCGTCGACCAGGAACTGGTGATCGTTGTAGTAGGTCTGGAACACCTGGGCGAGTTCCAGCAGATAGGTCGCGATCAGGTGCGGCTCGAGCTGGGTGCCGGCCGCGGCCACGATCTCGGGCCAGCGCGAAAGATCGATCAGCACGTCGCGCAGCGCCGCATCGTCCAGATCCAGCGGCTGGGCCAGGCCGTTCTGCAGATCGAACGTCAGCCCGCGCTCGGCCATCTGGCGCAGCAGGCCGCAGATGCGCGCGTGCGAGAGCTGCACGTAGTACACCGGATTGTCGAGCGACTGGCTGCGCGCCAGATCGATGTCGAACACCAGCTGCGAGTCGGGCTTGCGCGCCACCAGGAACCAGCGCGTCGCATCGCGGCCTGCCTCGTCGATCAGATCGCGCAGCGTGAGGTAGCTGCCGGCGCGCTTGCTGAGCTTCACTTCCTCGCCGCC
Source organism: Lysobacteraceae bacterium NML93-0793 (assembly GCA_002324875.1). Taxonomy (GTDB): domain Bacteria; phylum Pseudomonadota; class Gammaproteobacteria; order Xanthomonadales; family Xanthomonadaceae; genus Luteimonas. The sequence continues at coordinate 19,659 of NTJG01000023.1, read as the reverse complement.
GCGCATCACCGTGACCATCTGGTGCAGCACGTATTCCGGCCAGCCCTGCGGAATGCCCGCGTCCAGCGCCTGCAGGCCGGCCTTCACCCGCGCCAGCGAGCCGTGGTGATCGGCGCCGAGCTCGGTGATCGCACGGGTGTAGCCGCGCTGCCACTTCGACAGGTGATAGGCCACGTCCGGTACGAAGTAGGTGTAGGTGCCGTCGGACTTCCGCATCACGCGGTCCTTGTCGTCACCGAAATCGGTGCTGCGCAGCCACAGCGCGCCGCCGTCCTCGTAGGTGTGGCCGTGGGCGACGAGTTCGCGCACGGTTTCTTCCACCTTGCCGTCGGCATACAGCGACGACTCGAGGAAGTACACGTCGAAACCGACGCCGAACGCGGCGAGGTCGGCATTCTGCTCGCGGCGCAACCAGGCGACGGCGAAGCGGCGGATCGCGTCGAGATCGTCGGGGTCCGGGCGGCCGGTGACCACCTGGCCCTCGACCTCGACCGTCGCGCCGTCCAGATACGCGCGCGCGACCTCGGCGATGTAGTCGCCGTTGTAGGCATCGGCCGGCCAGTCGGCATCGCCCGGTGCCAGGCCCTTGGCGCGCGCCTGGGTGGAGCGGGCGAGGTTCTCGATCTGCACGCCGGCGTCGTTGTAGTAGTACTCGCGCTTGACGTTCCAGCCGTTGGCATCGAGCACGCGCGCGATGCAGTCGCCGATCACCGCCGCGCGGCCGTGGCCGACGTGCAGCGGCCCGGTCGGATTGGCCGAGACGTACTCGATGCCGGCGGTGTGCGCGCCGCCGCTCTCGTTGCGGCCGTAGCTGTCGCCCTGCGTGTGCACGGCGAGCAGCTGCGCGCTCCAGGCGGTCGGCGAGAGACGGAAATTCAGAAAGCCGGGACCGGCGATTTCGACCTGGGCCACCGCATCGCTGGCTGGCAAGGCGTCCATCAGCGCCTGGGCCAGCGCGCGCGGATTCGATTTCGCCGGTTTGGCCAGCAGCATCGCGGCATTGGTCGAAAAATCACCATGGCTGCGATCCTTGGGCCGTTCGACGACGAAGGCAGGCGTGGCGAGGTCGGCGGGCAGCGTGCCCTGGTCGCGGAGGCGGGCGATGGCCTGGCCGACGAGCGATTCGATCAGGTCGCGGAGCGGGGCATTCACGGGTGGGCGGTGTCGCAGATCACGGCCCCACATTGTACGCGAGGCGCTGCGCGGGCTCCGGGCGCGCGTGCCGCCGGTATGCTTGCCGCCCCCTTTCGTCGGCGCCCGCCGTGGACGCGTTGTTTCCCGAACTGGTCTGGCTGGTCTGCATCGCGTTCATGGCCGGTCTGGTCGATGCCGCGGTCGGCGGTGGCGGACTGGTCCAGTTGCCCGGCCTGTTCACCGCGCTGCCGCAGCAGGCGCCGGCCGCGTTGCTGGGCACCAACAAGTTCAGCGCGGTGTTCGGCACGATGGCTGCCGGCTGGCGCTACGCCCGCAACGTGCGCTTCCCGTGGGCGCCGGTGCTGTTCGCCGCGGCCACGGCCTTCGTCTTCGCCTTCGTCGGCGCGACGGCGGTCAGCCTGCTGCCGCGGGATGCGGTGCGGCCGCTGATCCTCGTGCTGCTGGTCGCGATGCTGGTCTACACGCTCGTCAAGAAGGACTTCGGCGCCCTGCACCGGCCACGGTCCGTGGGCCGGCGCGAACTCGCGCTGGCACTGGTGATGGGCGCGGCGATCGGCTTCTACGACGGCCTGTTCGGGCCGGGCACCGGCAGTTTCCTGATCTTCCTGTTCATCCGCTTCTTCGGACTCGACTTTCTGCGCGCCAGCGCGGCGTCGAAGATCGTCAACATCGCGACCAATCTGGCTGCGCTGTCGTTTTTCGTGCCGTCCGGCCACGTGCTGCTGGCGTTCGCGGTGCCGATGGCGCTGGCCAATGTCGGCGGCGCCTTCGCCGGTACGCGCCTGGCCTTGCGCGGTGGCACGCCGGTGATCCGCAGGCTGTTCGTGCTGCTGGTGGTCGTGCTGATCGCGAAGATGGCCTGGGACACCGTCGCCGGTTGAACTCAGCGCCGCGGCGCGCCGGACTCCACGAAGCGCAGGAACTCGGCGCGGGTGCGCGCATCGTCGCGGAAGCTGCCGAGCATGCGCGAGGTCACCATGCTCACGCCGCGCTTGTGTACGCCGCGGGTGGTCATGCACTCATGCGCACCCTCGACGACGACGCCGACGCCCAGCGGCGCCAGCGCGCGCTGGATACAGCCGGCGATCTGCGCGGTCATTTTCTCCTGCACCTGGAAGCGCTTGGCGTAGGCCTCGACCACGCGCGCGAGCTTGCTGATGCCCACCACGCGGCCGGCGGGCAGATAGCCGACGTGTACCCGGCCGATGATCGGCGCCATGTGGTGCTCGCAATGGCTTTCGTACTCGATGTCGCGCAGCACGATCATCTCGTCGTAGCCCTCGACCTCCTCGAACGTACGCGCGAGATACGCATCGGGATCGATCGCATAGCCGCCGAACCACTCGCCGTAGGCCTCGGCCACGCGTCGCGGCGTGTCCAGCAGGCCCTCGCGTTGGGGATCCTCGCCGGCCCACCGCAGCAGTGTGCGCACGGCAGACTCCGCATCGGCGCGGCTCACACCGTGGCGGGCGTCGTCGTTGGAATCGCGCATGGGACTGCTCACGGCCGAGGGGGGCGCTATGGTAACGCGCCGGCCGGCCGGGCATTCAGCTGCGATCGCCGGCGGATTCCGCCTCGTGCTGGTCCGAGGCCTGGAAGGTCTGGCCGAGTTCGGAGCGGGTCCATGCGTCCTCGACCGCGCCACGTGCTTCCACCCAGCCCAGTCGGGACTGGCCGCGCGCGGTCGCCCATTCGCGCTCGAGCTGGGATTCGACATCCTCGAATCGCAAGCCCGAATGCCGACGCTGGCTGCGCTGACCGAACCGGTACGCCGGCAGGTAATCGTCCCAGAGCCGGCCCACGGAGTAGTACGGCGCCTCGAGCAGGCCGTCCTGGAACCGCGCCGCGAGGGCCTCGTCGCTGTCGACCTGGCGCTGTCCGCGGGAGTTGGGACTCAGTTGCTGTTGCTGGCGATGGGAGGGCGACATGGGAGAGACATCCTGCAGGGCGGCGCGTGGGGGGCGGAGGGGCGTAGGGGCGTAGGCGCAACGCTGCTCTTCGAGGTCGAACGCTACGGCGCGGCCCATGCGATGCAGGTGAAAAACACGCCATGTCCACGGGTGGCGTGCAGCCGGCGTTCATGCCATCTCCACCCGGCCCGTGCTTCACCGGGCCGTGACATCCAGCAGGGGCACCCAGGCGTCCCGCCCGCGCACAATGGCGCTTCGAACCGTAGATGGAGTGTCCGATGCGTCCCGTTCTCGCCTGCAGCACCCTGGCCCTCGCCCTGGCGCTGGCCGCCTGCGCCCCCGGCGCGACCGACGCGCCCGCCGGCACCGCTGCCACGCAGCAGGCGGAAAACGAATCCGCCCGCCTCAATGCCTGGTTCGAGAGCCAGTACGAGGAATTCCTGCAGTTCAGCCCGCTGCAGATGACGGTGCTCGGCCGCAAGGACCGCTACGACGAGCTCGACGACATGTCCCCCGAGGCCGAGGCCCGCCACCTGGCCTGGCTGAAGACCTCGGTCGAGACGATGGAATCGACCTTCGACCGCGATGCGCTCGACGACGAGACCCGCCTGTCCTGGGATCTGTGGAAGCGTCAGTACGAGAGCGCGCGCGACGGCGAGGCCTTCGTCGCCGACCGCTATGTCTTCGACCAGATGAACGGCATGCACAGCCTGTTGCCGACGTTCCTGATCAATTTCCACAAGGTCGAGACCGAGCAGGACTACAGCGCCTACATCGCCCGGCTCAACGCCGCGCCGCGGCTGTTCGACCAGCTGATCGCGCGTGGCGAGGCGGCGGCGGCCGACGGCATCCGGCCGCCGAAGTTCGCGTTCGAGGGCGTGATCGACCAGTCGCGCAAGGTCATCGCCGGTGCGCCCTTCGACGACGGCGCGCCCAGCGCGCTGTGGGCGGATCTCGAGGCCAAGGCTGCAGCGCTGGTCGAGGCCGGCACGATCGATGCCGCGCGCGCCGATGCGCTCAAGGCCGAGGCGCGCACCGCGCTGCTCGAGCAGGTCAGGCCCGCCTACGAGCGCGTCATCGCCTGGAGCGAGCGTGAGCTGCCGAACGCGCTGGAGAATCCGGCCGGCGTGGGCACCACCCACCCCGACGGCGCCGCGTACTACGCCTGGCAACTGCGCGAGAACACCACCACCGGCATGAGCGCCGACGAGATCCACCAGCTCGGTCTCGACGAAGTGGCGCGCCTGCGCGGCGAGATGGAGGCGGTCAAGGACCAGGTCGGCTTCGATGGCGATCTCACGGCGTTCTTCGCGTTCATCAACACCGATCCGCAGTTCCGCTTCCCCAACACCGATGCCGGTCGCCAGGCCTACATCGACGGCGCCAGCGAGGCGATCGCCAACATCAAGCAGCACCTGCCCGAGTACTTCGGCCTGCTGCCGAAGGCGGATCTGGAAGTGCGCCGCGTCGAGGCCTTCCGCGAACAGGACGGCGCCGCGCAGCACTATTTCCCCGGCACGCCGGACGGCTCGCGTCCCGGCATCTACTACGCGCACCTGTCGGACATGGGCGCGATGCCGAAGACCGAACTCGAGGTGATCGCCTACCACGAGGGCCTGCCCGGGCATCACATGCAGATCTCGATCGCGCAGGAACTCGAGGGCGTGCCGACCTTCCGCACCCAGTACTTCAGCACCGCCTACGCCGAAGGCTGGGGCCTGTACTCGGAATGGCTGGCGAAGGAGATGCCGGGCACCTACACCGACCCGTATTCGGAATACGGCCGGCTGATGTCGGAGATGTGGCGCGCGATCCGACTGGTCGTCGACACCGGCCTGCACGCCAAGGGCTGGACCGAGTCGCAGGCGGTCGAATACTTCCAGCAGAACGCGTCGATCCCCGAGGCCGCGATCCGCTCCGAAGTGCGCCGCTACCTGATCATGCCCGGCCAGGCCACGGCCTATAAGGTCGGCATGATCAAGATCCAGCAGCTGCGCGCCAAGGCCGAAGCCGAGCTGGGCGAGGCCTTCGACATCCGCGGCTTCCACGACACCATCCTCGGTGGCGGCGCGATGCCGCTCGACCTGCTGGAGCAGCGCGTGGACCAGTGGATCGCGACGAAGAAGGCCGGCTGACCGCGCGCACGCGCCGGGACGACTGCCCCGCACGGGCCAGGCATCGCCTGGCCCGTGTCGTCTCCAGGCTCGAATAAACGAAGAGCGTTCCCGCACCGCGGACGTGCACGCGCGCGCACGATGGCCGCCGCGTGCCGGGCCCCGCGTTGAGAGTCAGGGGCAGGCGTCTGCGGGCGGTCGGCCATCCGCCTTCGACAGGGCGTTCCCATGCAACAGGCCGCCGTCACCCCGCATCCGACCGCTGCGCCGCGCGCGCGCCGCACGCGCACCCATGGGTTCTTCCCCGCCTTCGCCGCCGTGCTGATGCTGTGTGTCGTCGCCGGATTCGACCGTACGTTCTTCTTCCGGGCGTGGTTCGAGGCGCCGCCGCTGTCCAGCGCGCAGGCGGTCCATGGCGTCGTGGTCACGGGCTGGTTCGCGGTGTTTCTGGTCCAGGCGCTGCTGGTGCGTCACGACCGCGTCGCGCTGCACCGCCGGCTGGGGCTGCTGGGCGTGGCGATCGCGGTGGCCACGCTGGTCACGGCCACGCTGGCGGTACTGGGCACGGTGGGTGCGTTCCGCGCGCGCGGTGATGACGTCGAGGCCCTGCGCGGCTTCGTGTCGATGGTGGTCTGGGGAAATCTCGGTGCGCTGGCCGCATACGCGACGTTCGTCGTGCGCGGGATCGTGCTGCGTCGCCGTGCCGACGTGCACGCGCGGATGATGCTGCTGGCGTCGTTCGCGATCGTGTCGCCCGCGTTGATCCGCATCGCCACCTCGCCCGCGTTCGCCGGCCTCGACGGCATGCTGCTGACCCTGCTCGGCCTGCTGGCGATGCTCGGTGCACTGCCGGTCCACGACGTCGTCGTGCGGCGGCGGCCGCATCGGGAAACCGTCTGTGGCGCGTCGTTCTTCCTCGTCACGCATCTGGGCGCGGCGTTCCTGCTGCCCGGCACCGCGCTCGACAGCTGGCTGCTCGCCCGGATCTGGTGAGCGCGGGCGTCCGCGCGACGCCCGGGGGACACACCGCTGCCGCATGGCCGGACACCGCGCCGCCCCACCTGCGATCATGCGCGCATGACCGCATCCACCGAGTTCTCCAGCCTCGCGCTGACGCCCGCCCTGCTGCAGGGCGTCGATGCCCTGGGCTACACCGCGATGACGCCGATCCAGGCGCAGGCCCTGCCGGCCATCCTCGAAGGTCACGACGTGCTGGCCCAGGCGCCCACCGGCAGCGGCAAGACCGCGGCCTTCGGCCTCGGCCTGCTGCACCGGATCGATCCGGCGCTGACCGAAACCCAGGCGCTGGTGCTGTGCCCCACGCGTGAACTGGCCGACCAGGTGGGCAAGCAGCTGCGCAGGCTCGCGCTCGGCATCCCGAACCTCAAGGTCTCGGTGCTGTGCGGCGGCATTCCGCTCGGCCCGCAGCTGGCCTCGCTGACCCATCCGCCGCATGTCGTCGTGGGCACGCCGGGTCGCATCCAGGAGCTGGCGAAGAAGAAGGCGCTGCACCTGCGTCACGTGCGCACGCTGGTGCTCGACGAGGCCGACCGCATGCTCGACATGGGCTTCGAGGAGCCGATCCGCGACATCGTCAAACGCGTGCCGCCGAGCCGCCAGGGCCTGCTGTTCTCGGCCACGTTCCCCGATGCGATCCGCGACCTCGGCGTGGCGATGCTGCGCGAGCCGGTGCAGATCGGGGTCGAGGGCGGCGCGCCCGCACCGCGGATCGAACAGATCTTCCACGAGGTGGAACCGGCGCGCCGCGCGCCGCAGCTGGCCGCGCTGCTGCTGCGGCACCGCCCGGACTCGGCGGTGGTGTTCTGCAACACCCGCGCCGACGTCAACGAAGTGGCCGGCTCGCTCGCGCACTACGGTTTCGACGCGCTAGCGCTGCACGGCGACATGGAGCAGCGCGACCGCGACGAGGTGCTGGTGCGCTTCGCCAACCGCAGCTGCAACGTGCTGGTGGCCAGCGACGTCGCCGCGCGCGGGCTCGATGTCGAGGACATCGGCGCGGTGGTGAACTACGAACTGCCGCACGACGCCGACACCTACGTGCACCGCATCGGCCGCACCGGCCGCGCCGGGCGCCGCGGCCTGGCGCTGAGCCTGGTCACGCCGCGCGAGCTGCCGCGCACCGCGCTTGTGGAGGCGCAGTTCGGCACGCCGCTGCGCTGGGAAAAACTGCTGCCGCTCAGCGGCAAGGGCAGCGACGTACCGGCCGCGCCGATGGTCACGCTGCGCATCGATGCCGGGCGCACCGACAAGCTGCGCCCGGGCGACATCGTCGGCGCGCTGACCGGCGAGGCCGGCCTGCACAAGGACGCGGTCGGCAAGATCGACGTCTTCGCCACGCGCAGCTACGTCGCCATCGCACGCGGCCAGGTCGGCCGCGCACTGGGCCACCTGCAGGGCGGCAAGATCAAGGGCCGGCGTTTCCGCGTCGCGCGGATGTAAGTCTGCGCGGCGCCGCGGTCACGCGGCGAGGTCGAGCACGATGCGGCCCTCGATCGTGCCGGCGCGCATGCGTGCGAACACGTCGTTGATGGTCTCCAGCCGTTCGGTCGCCACGGTCGCGCGCACCTGGCCCCGCGCCGCGAAATCGAGCGACTCCTGCAGGTCCAGGCGTGTGCCCACGATCGAACCGCGCACGGTCACGCCGCCCAGCACCAGGCCGAAGATGTCGAGCGGAAACGTGCCCGGCGGCAGGCCGACCAGTGACACCGTGCCCCCGCGCCGCACCATGCCGACCGCCTGCTCGAAGGCCTTCGGCGACACCGCCGTGACCAGCGCGCCATGCGCGCCGCCGATGTCCTTCTTCAGCTGCGCCACCGGATCGGTGGTCGCCGCATTGACCGTCACCGCGGCGCCGAGCCGTTCGGCCAGCCGCAGCTTGGCCTCGTCCACGTCGACAGCGGCGACGTTGAGGCCCATCGCCCGTGCGTACTGCACCGCCATGTGGCCGAGGCCGCCGACACCGGAGATCACCACCCAGTCGCCGGGCCTGGTGTCGGTGACCTTGAGTCCCTTGTAGACGGTGACGCCGGCGCACAGGATCGGCGCGATCTCGACGAAGCCGACCGACGCCGGCAGATGGCCCACGTACGCGGCGTCGGCGAGCGCGTACTCGGCGAAGCCGCCGTTGACCGAATAGCCGGTGTTGCGCTGCGATTCGCACAAGGTCTCCCAGCCGCCGAGGCAGTGCGTGCAATGGCCGCAGGCCGAATACAGCCAGGGCACGCCGACCCGGTCGCCTTCGCGCACGTGCTGCACGCCACTGCCGACCGCGACGACGTGCCCCACGCCCTCGTGGCCGGGAATGAAGGGCGGCTCCGGTTTGACCGGCCAGTCGCCTTCGGCCGCGTGCAGGTCGGTGTGGCAGACGCCGCAGGCTTCGATCCTGACCAGCAGTTCGCCCGGCCCGGGCCGCGGCACCGCGACCTCCTCGATCACCAGCGGCGCGCCGAATGCGCGCACGACAGCGGCTTTCATGGTGCTGTCCATCATCACCACTCCATCGGGTTGAGAGCCTCCAGCCTGCGCGCGTGCACGCGCGCAGGCATTGATCTGGATCAAGCGCGCCGGCAGCGGGGCATCTCTTCGGACAACGTGCGCACGCGCCGGTCCCGGCCGTGCGCCTGCTGCAGCGCAGAATGCGCGCCGCTGCGCCGTACGCTAGCGTCCGGTGCGCGACGACAAGGGGGGCACCGGCCATCGGCCCGGTTCCGGTCGCGGCAGTTGCAGTTCGATGTGCGTCACCGTCCGGGGCAGCCGCTCCGGCGGACACAGTCGAAGGGGAAACAGGATGCAGACCCGGTTCCGCAACGCGGCGTGTCGCGCGCTGCCCGTCGCCGTGCTGATGGCGCTGTGTGCGCCCGCCGCGGCGAATACGCTCAACCAGAACGTCTCGTGGACGATCGATCGCCCGGGCACCACCGCGAAGTACCGCATGGTCGCCTACGGCGATTCGATCTACGCCGGCTACAACGGCTCGATCAGCAACGCCGCGCGCTATTCCGCGCCGACCGTCAACGGCGAGTATCTGGCCGCGCGCTGGAACGCCGACATCGAGACCATCCGCCGCACCAAGTCCGGCGCGGTCGCGCGCGATGTCTTCGAGAACAAGATCGTCGCCGAACGCTCGTACATGCAGGCCGCGTCCACGCGCGTGGTGACGTTCGAGATGTGCGGCAACGACGGTCTGCAGGCGCGTACGGCATTCAAGTCGCAGACCGGCACCTGCAACTACGCCGGGCTCGAGGCCGCGGTGAATGCATGCAAGACCTACGTCGCGCAATCGATGGACTACATCAATGCCAACGCGCATCCGAACACGCGGCTGAAGATCATCTCCAACGTCTACTACCCGGGCTACGCCGCCGACAACGTGCAGAGTTCGTGCCGCGACGCGGGCACCGGGCAGACGGTCAACCTGCGCGACCGCTTCCTGCCGGCACTGTCGCGGATGAACTACTGGATGTGCGAATACGCGCGGCAGAAGGGCTTCCAGTGCGCGGACAGCTTCGCCCAGTACATGGGCGCCGATTACGACAGCAACGGGGACGGCATCGTCGATGCCGACGCGCTGCGCTGGGTGCCGGGCGAGAGCGAAGCCAGCTACCTGCAGCGCATCACCGTGAGCCTGCGCGGCACGCTGCGTGACGCGAACACCAAGTTCGTCAGCGCGCAGAGTTCCTACGACTACATCCAGTCCGACGACGTGCACCCGACCTACACCGGCGGCACCGTCAGTGCCGGTCTCTGGGGCGGCACCACCGGCACCGGCGCGGCGCGCTACAGCAGCTTCAGCAACGGCCGCAGCCCGATCTGGAACCAGTTCGGCCACGAGCGCATGGGCTGGGCGCTGTCGGTCTACAACCCGGCCACTCCGTGACCGCATCCGAGGAGACACCCGTGACCGCACACCAGACGCCGACCCCGCCCGAGACCGACGGCATCCACATCACCGACACCGCGCGCGGGCGCACCTCGACCTGGATGCTGGCGGCGACCGCGGTCGCGGTCGTCGGTGGCCTGGCCCTGTGGCGGTTGAGTACGCCCGATGCGGCGGCGGTCGCGGGCGACGCACCGTCGCGTGCGCCGGCCACCACCGAGGCGGGCATGCGTACGGGCTATGCCGCCACGGCGATGGCCGCGGTCGGCAAGGCCCGCCCGCTGCCGGGCGACGATCGCAACGACATCGCGGCGTATTTCCACCCCGGCGATCCCGAACCCACCGGCGCCGAACTGATCACCGCACTCAACGAGGCCGGCGTGCATACGGGTATCGCCGCGTTCAACCCGCCCGGCACCAGTCCGCCGCTCGAGGGCCTGGCGGTGCCCGAGGATTTCGAACTGCCCGAAGGCTACGTGCGCCACCACCAGGCCACCGACGACGGCGAGGTCATCGAGCCGATCCTGATGTTCGCGCCGGATTTCGAACTGACCGACGCCAACGGCCAGCCCGTGGACCTGCCCGACAACCGGGTGGTGACCGCCGAGCTTGCGCCCCCGGGACTGCCGCTGCGCCAGGTCCGCATTCCGGGGCAATGACCCCGGACGACCGGATCGCCCGGCCGTGAATCCAGCACTGCGTCGCAGCGCCGGCATGCGTCATGCCGGCGGCATTCTGCTGTCCGCGGTCCTGCTCGCGATCTATGCACGCGTGCCGCAGGCGTGGGCGCTGGGCGCCGTCGCGCTGGTGCCGTGGCTGTGGGCATTGGACGGCGGACGCCGGCTGCGTGGCGCACTGCTGTCGGGCGCGGCGATGGCGGTCGCGTTTGTCGCCGCCGTGCTGGGCTGGTTCGGTGCGGCGATCGCCGCCTACATCGACGTGGGTGCCGGATGGGCCACCGCGGCGCTGCTCGCGCTGGCGCCGCTGCTGCAGCCGCAGCTGATCGCCTACGCGCTGGCGCGCCGCATGCTGGCCCGCCGCCACGGCGCCATGCTGCGCGCGCTGGGCGCGGCCGCGGCCTGGGTGGCTTGCGAGGCGGCCTTGCCCAAGCTGTTCGGCGACACGCTCGGCCACGGCCTGCACGGCGCGACGCTGCTGCGCCAGGGCGCCGATCTCGGCGGCGCGGCGGGACTGACGGTCGTCCTGCTGCTGGTCAACGACGCGATCGCCTGCGCGCTGGCGCGCCGGCAGCGCGGCAGACGGGCGTGGGCGCCGCCGCTGCTCGCCGGTGCGGCGCTGGTCGTGCTGCTCAGCAGCTACGGTGCGTGGCGCCTGACCACGCTGCAGGCGGCGCCGGAGGGGCCGCCGCTGCGCGTGGCGATGGTGCAGGCGAGCATCACCGACTACGAACGGCTGCGTCGCGAGATCGGGGCCTACGGCGTGGTGCGCCACGTGCTGGACACGCACTACGCGTTGTCCTGGTCCGCGCTGCGCGACCACCAGGCCGATGTGCTGCTGTGGTCGGAGACCGTCTATCCCACCACGTTCGGCCAGCCGCGCAGCGAGGACGGCGCGCTGCTCGATGCCGAGATCCAGGCCTTCGTCGAGACGGCCGGTGTGCCACTGGTGTTCGGCAGCTACGACCGCGATGCCGCGGGGGAATACAACGCGGCGATGTTCGTCGAACCCGGTCGCGGGCTGATCGGCGCCTATCGCAAGACCCATCCGTTTCCGTTCACCGAACACGTGCCGCGCTGGCTCGACGGCCCGCGCCTGCGCGCCTGGCTGCCGTGGACCGGGAGTTGGCAGCCCGGGCACGGCGCGCGCGTCATGCCGCTGCGCAGCCGCGACGGGCGCGAGGTCGACGTGGTGCCGCTGATCTGTCTCGACGACGTGCATCCGCAACTGGCGATCGACGGCGCGCGGCTGGGCGCGCAGGCGATTGTCGGCATGTCCAACGATTCCTGGTTCACCGCGCATCCGCTCGGCGCGCGGCTTCACCTCACCGTGGCCGCGTTCCGCAGCATCGAGACGCGCCTGCCGCAGGTGCGGGTGACCACCAATGGCCTGTCGGCGGTCATCGACGACACCGGCGGGGTGCAAGCGCAGACGGCGATGGGCGACCAGGCCGTACTGACCGCATTCGTGCACGCGCAGGCGCCGCTGCCGACGCTGATGGTGCGCTGGGGCGACTGGATGGGCCGCGCGGCGCTCGTGCTGTGGGGGGTGTGGGCGGGCGTGATCGCGATACGTGCGGCATCGCGACGCCTGCAGCTGCGTCGCGCCGCGCCGGCCGCGCCGACCGTGTATCTGCTCTCGCCGTGGCGCCGCGGTGTGCTCCTCGCGCTGTACGCGATTGCAGCGGCCGGGCTGGTCTGGCTGGCAGTCGACATGCTGCAGCGGACCGGCCTGCAGGTGGTCGCGCTGGCGCAGTTGAAGGTGTTCGGAGGCATGGTCGTGCTGCCGCTGCTGGTGGCCGGCGCGGTGCTGCATCACAGCCGCGCGCGGATGACGCTCGACGGCGCGCACCTGCGGCTGACGCAGCGGCGCCGGCGCATCGAGGTGCCGTTGGCCGCGATCGCGACCTTGCGTGCATGGCGATGGCCGTGGCCCCTGGCCGGGCTGCAACTCGAACTGGCCTCCGGACGCCCCTGGCATGCCGCGCTGGCGACGTCACAGCCGCGCGCGCTGCGCGACACCTTGCAGGCGGGCGGCGTTCCGATGCGCGAAGCGGCAGGCCGCGACATCGCGCTCGCGCGCTACGCCGATGCGCGAGGCATCGCGCGACGCCCCGTGCTCGATCATCCCGCGCTGAAGTTCGGGCTGTTTCCGCTGCTGCCGGCCCTGGTCGCATTCCGTCTGCACCAGATCATCGCGTTCGGCGGGGCGTTCGGTGAATGGCAGACCTTCGGCCTCGGCGCGTGGTTCGCCGCGCTGGGGATCTGGTGGGCGGCGTGGTCGCTGGGCCTGATGCTGTTCGCCGCGGTAGTGCGTGTGGCGATCGAGCCGGTCTGCCTGCTCGGCGCATGGCGCTGGCCGTCGCGCGCGACGGCGCTGCGTGTCCGCCTCGAACAGGGGGCCCGCTGGCTGTATTACGCCGGCGTGCCGCTGTGGCTGGCTTGGCGGTTGCTGGCGGCAGGCTGAGAACAGGCCGACCACCCATGTGCCGGCACGCGAGCGGCGCCGCTTGCAACGCGGGCGGCCGCCATCAACGGGCCATCGTGTGCCTCGGTGCGGTCGACACTGCGCGTGCGCTGCACCACGCGTCGTGGTTCCGGATGCAGGTGCGCTGCGTCCTCAGCCGGACGCGGATTTCGGCGCCAGCAGCACGCGCGGTGTCATCGCGACGTTGGCCTTGTCGCTCATCAGCTGCAGCTCGCCATCCTGGATCAGCGCGGTCAGGCGCATGCTCCGCTCGAGCAGCGCGGTCGCCGCGTCCAGCGCATCGGGGTCGAGATCGATCACGGTGAGATTCTTCAGCCGCGACAACACCGCCGCATTCTTCTCCCACCAGATCGCCGCGCTGCCGCCGCTGTAGCTGACCACCGCGATATCACGCGTACGGGCCGCGGCCTTGCGGATGCGCGTGTCGGTGGGCTGGCCGAGATCGATCCACTGCTCGATGTCGCCGGTGTAGTCGCGGCGCCACAGGTCGGCCTCGTCCTCGTTGCCGAGGCCGCGTCCGAACTCCAGCCGCTCGTCGGCGAACAGCACGAACGCGATCAGCCGCGCCATCAGCCGCACCGGCGTCTCGGACGGGTGCTGGGCCAGCGTGAGGTTGTGCTCGGCGTAGTACTGCCGGTCCATGTCGCTGACCTGCAGTTCGGCCTTGTAGATCGTCGCGTTGGGGGCCATGGCCACGCCTGTGGGAAACGGCGGGCAAGTGTAAGTGTCGCGCGTCCGCCGGCGTGACGAATCCGTGATGAATCCAGTTGCGCAGGCACACACGTAAGACCCTCCACGTGCCGCCCGGCGGCCGGAGTTGCCCGTGGTCTTTCCCCTTTCGAATCACCCTGAGGAGCATCCAATGAAACTGCATCTGCTCACCGCCAGCCTGCTGGCCTCGCTCGCCCTGACCGCCTGCCAGCAGGACACCGCGGCCGAGACCGCGATGACCGAGCCCACCCCGGCCGCCACCGACACGATGGCTCCGGCCGACACCATGGCCGCCCCCGACGCCGTGGCCGACGCCCCGGCCGCCGGCGGTGATGTCGTCGACGGTGCGATCGCCTCGCCCGACCACACCACCCTGGTCGCTGCGGTGCAGGCAGCGGGTCTGGTCGACACGCTGAAGGGCACCGGCCCGTTCACCGTGTTCGCGCCGACCAACGCCGCGTTCGACAAGCTGCCCGCGGGCACGGTCGACGGCCTGCTCGAGCCAGCCGCGAAGGACCAGCTGACCTCGGTGCTGACCTACCACGTGGTGGCGGGCAACGTCGACGCGGCCGAGCTGACCCGTCAGATCGAAGCGGGCGGCGGCAGCGCCACGCTGACGACCGTGCAGGGCGGCACGCTGACCGCACGCGTCGACGGCGGCAACGTCGTGCTGACCGACGCCAACGGCGGCACCTCGACCGTGACCGCGGCGGACCTGCGCCAGAGCAATGGCGTGATCCACGTGATCGACACCGTGCTGATGCCGTAAGTGCAGCAAGCGGCGCGCTGCAATGCGGCGCTCCGTCATACGGGACCACGTGGTGTCCTCGTCCGACCGCGTGCGTTCCGGAAGCCGGCCCGTCACGGGCCGCCTTTTTGCTGCGCGCCCCGGTCGCCTGGCGTGACGGCGCTCGAGCCCAAGCCCGATGCATCGATGCATCGGGCCACTGCTTTGCCCGCCCTCCCTTCGCCGGGCATCATGTCCGGCTGGACTCGACCGGAATTCCGCGCATGAAGCGTTCCAAGACTACTGCCCTGCTGCTGATGGGCGCCGCGCCGCTGCTGTTCACCGCCTGCGAGCCGGGCCCGCCGACCGGGCAGCCGGACGTGGTCCAGGAAGGCCTCTACACCTCGGTGGAGCGTTGCGCCGAGGCCACCGGCGATGCCGCCACCTGCCGCGCCGCGTCCGACCATGCGCAGCAGCAGGCCGCCGACGCCGCGCCGCAATACGCGAGCCGCGCCGAATGCGAGCGCGACTATCCGGCCGAGCAGTGCGCCGAGCAGCGCACCTCCACCGGGCATTCCTTCATCGGCCCGCTGATGACCGGCTTCTTCCTGTCGCAGATGATGGGTCGCAATCGCCCGGGCATGGCGCCGCAGGCGCAGGCCGCGCCGGCGTTCCGCGACAACGCCAACGGCTGGCTGCGGTCGACCGGTGCGCCGGCCGCGGGCCGCGCAGGCCTGACCCCGGTGACCGCGACGCCCGACCGCGCGACGACGGTGAACCGCGGCGGCTTCGGCGCCTCGGGCCGCAACCGCAGCAGCGCCGGCGGCTGATGCGCCGCGTACCGATCGTCGAGCGCGGCGACTGGCGCGCGCGCGCGGCCGACAGCGGCTTCCGCTTCCACACCATCGACGGCGCGCGTTACTGGGACGAACGCGCCTACTACGCGTTCACCCTGCAGCAGATCGAACACGATCTCGAGGACCCCAGCGCCGAGCTGCACCAGATGGCGCTGGCGCTGGTCGACGAGATCGCCGGCAGCGAGGCGCTGATGCAGCGGCTGGCGATTCCCGAACCCTTTCGCGACTGGATCGCCGAGAGCTGGCGCCGCCGCGACGGCCATCTCTACGGCCGCCTGGATTTCGCCTACGACGGCCAGGGCCCGGCCAAACTCTACGAACTCAACTACGACACGCCGACCTCGCTGTTCGAGGCCGCGTTCTTCCAGTGGCAGTGGCTCGAGGACCAGCGCGAATCCGGGCGCCTGCCGGCGACGGCCGACCAGTTCAATTCCATCCACGAGCAGCTGGTGGACCGCTTCGGCGCGCTGTCGGCGCAGCTGCCGCCGCCGCTGATGTTCGCGGCGATGCGCGGTTCCGAGGAAGACCAGGGCACGGTGGAGTACCTGCGCGACTGCGCGGCGCAGGCGCATCTGCACGGCGCCGCGATCGCGCTCGAGGACATCGGCTTGTCGGACGACGGCCGCTTCACCGATCCGGACGACAACGTCATCGGTGCGCTGTTCAAGCTGTACCCGCTCGAAGACCTGTTCGAGGACGACTTCGGCCGCGCGCTGCCCGGCTCCGGCCTGCGCCTGCTCGAGCCGCCGTGGAAGGCGCTGCTCAGCAACAAGGGCGTGCTGCCGCTGCTGTGGGAGCGCCACCCTGGCCATCCCAATCTGCTGGCGGCCGAATTCGACGACGGCAGCCCACTGCCGCCCGGTTGGGTGCGCAAACCGCTGCATTCGCGCGAGGGCGCCAATGTGAGCCTGCACCTGCCCGACGGCCGGCTGATCGAAAGCGACGGCCCCTACGCCGGCCCGTGCATCCGCCAGGCCCTGCATCCGCTGCCGGAGTTCGACGGCCACTTCCCGATGGTCGGCAGCTGGATCGTCGGCGACGCCGCCTGCGGCATCGGCATCCGCGAGGACGACTCGCCGATCACCCGCGACACCGCGCGTTTCGTGCCGCACGCGATCGTCGAAGACGGGGCGCAGAGCGTGCTCTACGCCTGAGTGCGCGCGCCGCGTGCGCGCAGGGTGTCGCCGCGCTGCAGCGCCCACATCGCCGCGATCCCCAGCACCGGGCCCGGCAGCAGCACCAGGAACACCCAGCGCCAGCCGCCCAGCGCACCGGCCAGCAGCGGCACGATCCAGATCGTCGCCACGGTCAGCAGGAAGCCGAGGCCCATCTGCAGCGTCAGCGCCGTGCCCACGGTGTGCGGGTCGCCGTGCTCGGTGACCAGGGCCGAGAACTGCGCCGAATCCGCGATCACGCTGGCGCCCCAGACCAGTCCCAGGGTGAGCAGCAGCCACAGCGGCGCCAGGTGTGCCCAGCCTGCGGCCACGCAGCACGCGCCCGAGATCAGCAACGCCACCATCGCCGTACGTGCGCGGCCGAAGCGGTCGGCGAGGCCACCGGCGACGATGCAGCCCACCAGCCCGGCCGCGATCGCCGCGAACGCCAGCCACGACGCGCGCGTGGCGTCGCCATCGACGGCCGCCGCCGTCATCACGAACGTCGCGAACCAGGCCCACATCGCGTACAGCTCCCACATGTGGCCGAAATAGCCCAGCGAGGCCAGCACCACGCCGCGGTTGCGCACGATCGCGGCGACATCACCCAAGCGGAAGCGCGCGCGCGGAAACGGATACGGCCCCTCGCGCACGCCCAGCGCGATCACCAGCGCGCCGGCCACCGTCGCCGCCGAGGTCCACATGATCACGCCCTGCCAGCGCGCGCCACCGAGTGCGTTGACCAGATGCGGCAGCGCCGAACCCACCGAGATCGCGCCGATCAGCACGCCCAGCGCCAGCCCGCGGCCCTGCACGAACCACGTGGCCACGAGCTTCATTGCCGGCGGATAGACCAGCGCGAGGCACGCGCCGGTGGCCATGCGCGCGAGTAGAAGCTGCGTCGGCGATTGCGCGGCGAGCACGAGTGCATTGGCGACCGCCGCGCCCAGCGCCGCGAACACGATCAACCGCCGCGCCGGCAGCCGGTCGGCCAGGCCCAGCGCCGCCGACCCCAGCGCGCCGGCCACGAAGCCCAGCTGCACCGCGATCGTCAACCACGCACCGAAGGAGTCACCGAAGCCCCAGGCCGCGCGCAGCGGACCGAGCACCGCACTGGCCGAGAACCACGGCGACATCGCCAGCACCAGCGCCAGCGCCATCAGCAGCAGGGTGCGGGTGCGGCCGTTTGGTGCGGCGCTCGCGGCAGTCATGCGGGGGCGTCTCGGCGCGTCGTCGGTGCACTCATGCGTCATGGTGCCCGTTCGGCGCGCCCGCCGTGCATCGCGTACGACGCGCCGGTGCGTGAAGGCCCTGCTGCCGGCACCGTGCTGGCGCGGTTTTTGTGACTGTCCGGAGGCTTAGCGGGACGCGATCTGCATCGATACGCATGCGTCGCGCGGGATGCAGTCCGCCTGCAACGAGTTCGTCGAAGCACTCCGCTGTGGCAGCTCGACCTCGATCGGATACGACGCATTCGGTGCGAGCAACGCGAAGAGGATGCCCACCGCCGGCAGCAGGACCAAGACGCACACGAGGACGCCCAGCAGAATCAGGATGCCCTTGGATGACGACGCCATGCGCTTGGGATCGCCACATTGCGGGCATGCGATCGCCCGGTCGCTGATCTCGCGTCCGCATTCCTTGCATTGCACCAACGCCATTCGCCTGTCCTCTCGATCAATGGATGCGTGGCTACGCGACCCGGAGCAAGACGCAAGCCAGAACCACAGCCTAACGTCTGCTGCGAAGCGGCATCGCGACCGCACGATTCTTTCATGCGCCCTTTGCGAACACGGCCCCACACTCGCCGCTCCTTTCACCGGAGTGATCCGCATGGGCCTGTTCTCCAAGATTTCCGATCGCATTTTCGGCCGCAAGCCGACCCCGGCGTCCGCACCGGCCGCGCCTGCCAAGCCCGCTGCGGTGATCTTCACCGGCAGCGAGAACGACCCCAAGGTGTCGCCGCCCGCGCGGAATCCCGCACCGGCGGCGGCCCCGGCAGCCCCTGCCGAGCCGGTCGACGTCGAGGCGGTGCTGACCGGCCTGGCGGCGGAGAAAGGCGGTCCGAGCGACTGGCGCCGTTCGATCGTCGATCTGCTGAAGCTGCTCGATCTCGATTCCAGTCTCGACGCGCGCAAGGAGCTGGCCGCCGAACTCGGCGTCAACGCCGGCGCCCATGGCAGTGCCGAGCAGAACATCGCCCTGCACAAGGCGGTGATGCGCAAGCTGGCCGAGAACGGCGGCAAGGTGCCCGATGATCTGAAGGACTGACGCCGCGACGCCCGGGCCGGTGTTGCGCTCATCGGCCCGGGTTCTTACGCGTCCATCCGTGTGCGCTCCGATGCCACACCTCTGACGCGCGTGGCCTCGCATATCGAGCAGGCGCAGCGGCCCGGCACCGGCATCATCGCCCCATCCGCGAGCAGGTGACGGGGTCGTCCGCGCCGTCACCGCCGCGCACCTGCACGAAGGCGTGAACACGGTCCGGATCCGGCCGTGCGTCCATGCGCGCCCGCGCTACGATGCAGGTCCCCACGCCGCACCGCCGGATTCCGCATGAAGGTCCACACCCCCGACACCCCGTCGGTGGCATGAGCACGACATCGCATCCGGCGGATGCCCGTGCCGAACCCCGTCTCGAACGCCTGCAACGCTGGATCGCCGGCGGCGCGAGCGCGTTGCTGCATGCGCTGCTGGCCTGGCTGTTGCTGACCCATCAGCCGATGGTGGTCACGCCGCCGCAGGGGTCGTCCGCCGGCAGTCCGATGGTCGTGGACTTCGTCGGTGTGACCCCGCCGCAGCCGGTCACCGCGCCGGTGCCCAGCCCGCCGCCGACGCGGCCGCCGGCGCCGGCCGCGCCTGCCCCGTCACGCGTGGTGACCACACGCGTCGAAGAACCGGCCGAGGCGCTGCCGCCCGACGAGGTCACGCCTGCGGACACCGTGGCCGAACGGGCCCCGCCACAGCCG
>NTJG01000022.1 GCA_002324875.1 Lysobacteraceae bacterium NML93-0793 | reverse complement strand
CGGCCAGCCTCCTGGCCTACCTGCCGGAACTGGGCCGCCTGGACCGGCGCCAGATCGCCGCGCTTGCGGGACTGGCACCGTACAACGCCGACAGCGGCCAGCACTCGGGCAAGCGTCGGATCCGCGGCGGGCGTGCCTCGATCCGCCGGGTGCTCTATATGGCCTGCTGGTCGGTGATCCGCAAGCAACCCGACTTTACCGCCCGTTATCAGCGCCTGCGCCAGCAAGGCAAGTGCGCCAAGCTCGCTGTAACCGCCTGCATGCGAGTCCTCCTGATCCGTCTCAATGCCATGGCCCGAGACGGGACTGAATGGAGAACACTGCCTGTGTGAGAAGACAGTTGCTCCTACAGGCGACGATGGGCCGCGGCTTGCCGGGGTCGATCCCTGGTTCCGTCGCCGACGCATCTCGTGCAGCCACGGGCGACGAAATAACGACCGGCCTCTTCAGGCCTTCGCGGCCCATGGCCCATCATGGCGTCCTCCCGAACCGCGAGACCCCGATGGCACCGCCGACGATCCGCGTGCACCACCTGAACAACTCGCGCTCGCAGCGCGTGCTGTGGTTGCTCGAAGAACTGGGCCAACCCTATGAAGTCGTCCGTTACCAGCGCGACGCGAAAACGATGCTGGCGCCGGACGCGCTGCGCGCGGTGCATCCGCTCGGCAAGTCGCCGGTCGTCGAGCTCGACGGGCGGATGCTGGTGGAGTCCGGCGCGATCATCGAGGCGCTGGTCGAGCGCTTCGACCCCGGCCATGCGCTGTCGCCCGCGGCCGGCGACGAGGACGGGCGCCTGCGCTACCGCCAGTGGCTGCACTACGCCGAGGGCTCGGCGATGCCGCCGCTGCTGATGACGCTGGTGTTCGGGCGGATCCGCAGCGCACCGATGCCGTTCTTCGTTCGCCCGGTCGCGCGCCGCATCGCCGACACCGCGATGAAGTCCTTCGTCGGCCCGCAACTGGCGACGCACCTGGGCTACGTCGAGCGCGAACTCGGCGCACACGCCTGGTTCGCCGGCGACCGCTTCACCGCGGCCGACATCCAGATGAGTTTTCCGCTCGAAGCCGCGGTCGCGCGCGCCGGCGACCATGTCGGCCCGAACATCCGCGGCTTCGTCGAACGTATCCGGTCGCGGCCCGCGTACCGGCGCGCGCTCGAGGCCGGCGGGCCGTACGAGCTGGGCCGATGACGCCCCCGGCGCCGTCGGACGCCGGCTTGCCGCAGGTCGCGCTGGCGCACGGTCTGCGGCTGGACAACCAGTTCGTGCGCGAGCTGTTGGGCGATCCCGAGGGCGGCAGCCGCCGGCGTCAGGTCGAAGCTGCGCTGTGGTCGCCGGTGCTGCCGACGCCGGTCGCCGCGCCGCGGCTGCTGGCGCATTCGGCGGAGATGGCGGCCGCGCTCGGCTTCGACGACGCGACGCTGGCGTCGCCGGAATTCGCCGCCGTCTTCGGTGGCAACGCACTCGCGCCCGGGATGATGCCGTACGCCGGCAACTACGGCGGGCACCAGTTCGGCCACTGGGCTGGCCAGCTCGGCGACGGCCGTGCGATCACGCTGGGCGAGGGGACGAACGCGGCCGGCGAGCGCTGGGAGCTGCAGCTCAAGGGCGCGGGCCCGACGCCGTATTCCCGCACCGCCGACGGCCGCGCGGTGCTGCGTTCGTCGATCCGCGAGTTCCTGTGCAGCGAGGCGATGCACCATCTCGGCGTGCCGACCACCCGGGCACTGTCGCTGGTCGCGACCGGCGACTCCGTCGTGCGCGACATGTTCTACGACGGCCATCCGGCGCCGGAGCCCGGCGCGATCGTGTGCCGGGTCGCGCCGTCGTTCATCCGTTTCGGGCATTTCGAGTTGCCGTACGCGCGCGGCGACGTCGCGCTGCTGCGGCAGCTCGTCGAGTTCACGATCGCGCGCGATTTCCCGCACCTCACGGGCGCGGGCGAGTCGCTGTATGCCGACTGGTTCGGCGAGGTCTGCACGCGCACCGCGGCGATGAGCGCCGGCTGGATGCGTGTCGGCTTCGTGCACGGGGTGATGAACACCGACAACATGTCGATCCTCGGCCTGACGATCGACTACGGCCCCTACGGCTGGATCGACGACTACGACCCGGACTGGACGCCGAACACCACCGACGCGCAGGGCCGGCGTTACCGGTTCGGCTGGCAGCCGCGCATCGCGCACTGGAACCTGGGCCGGCTGGCGCAAGCGCTGTCGCCGCTGTTCGGCGACGTGGCGCCGCTGCAGGCGGGGCTGGACGCGTACGCGTCGACCTATGCCGCGCTGGACCGCCGCAACATCGCCGCCAAGCTGGGTCTGGCGGACGCGGACGATGCGGACGTCCAACTGATGCAGCGCCTGCATGGCCTGTTGCAGGCCGGCGAGGTCGACATGACGCTGTTCTTCCGCGGACTCGCCGATCTGGATACCCCGATGCCGTCGCTCGATGTCGTCGACGGCGCGTTCTACGACGCGGGCAAACACGACGCGTTGTTGCGCGAGTTCGAGGCCTGGTTGCAGGCATACGCCGCACGGATCGAGGCGGGCGGTGAGCCGGCCGCCCTGCGTCGGCAGCGCATGCGGGCTGCCAATCCGCGCTACGTGCCACGCAACTATCTGGCCCAGCAGGTGATCGACGCGGCGACGCAGGGCGATGTGGCGCCGATCAGCGAGTTGCTGGAGGTGTTGCGGCGTCCATATGACGATCAGCCGGGGAACGAACGGTTCTCGGAGCGTCGGCCGGAATGGGCGCGGGCGAAGGCGGGATGTTCGATGTTGTCGTGCAGCTCCTGAGCGGAGCGCGCAAGCGTCACCGCCGTTCGAGTCAGGCTCCAGGAACGTTCTGGAAACAGTTTTTTATGCCCGTCATTCCCGCGAAGGCGGGAATCCAGCGCCTTTCGTCTGAAGCGTCAGCAAGCGCGGAATACTGCGCTCGCGCACGTAATTGAGATGTTGGGGAGATCCGCTGCTGGGCCCCCGGCGATGTGCCGGTTCCAGCTTCGGCTCCGGCTTTGCTCTCGCTCCGCTTTTGCGTCTGATGTTCGAGCCGTCAAGCGAGCAGAGCATCGCAGGGCGGCGGGGCCGGAGAGCCCCGTGTCTGAGCGCAGCGAGTTTGGGCTGCGGAGCCGTGAAGGTCCCAATGTGCCCCGGTGACCGAGAAGCGCAGGGGCCCACCGCGGCTTCATGCGGGGGATCGCGTACGGCGACGGCGGTTTGACTCGCGCCTCCCGTACTCGCCCTTCGGGCCGGCTTCGTCGTTCGCCAGTGCTTCGCGCTGTCGTGCGTACTTTTGACAAGACATACGTAAGCCGCGCGGACAGCGCGGAAGCTCTGTTCTTGGCGGTTAGCCGTGGCCACCCAAGAGAAGCAGAACGAGGCAAGTGCACGGCTTTCGCCCGCTGCGCGTGCGAGTTCCTTTTTGAGGAACCAAAAAGTCCCTTCGCCGGACACTCGCCGATGCGATGGAGCCGCATCGGTCCCCTGCGCTCCTCGCCTGGCGCGGCACGGCGCCCAAACTCGCTTCGCTCAGACATGGGCTGCTCTACGGCCGCGCCAGACTCCGGTGCTCGGCTCGCTTTACGGCTCGAAGATCAAACGCTGAAAGCCAAAGCCAAAGCCAAAGCCAAAGCCAAAGCCAAAGCCAAAGCAGAGCCGAAGCCAGAGCGAGAGTCGAGGCGAGGGCCGAAACCGATGCCACGCCAAGCCGGTGCAGACAGCCCAACGCCCACCCGGCCTCAGGGATCCCGATACCCCGCCGCCTGCAGCTCGAACAGTTCGGCATAACGGCCCCGCTGGGCCATCAGCTCGGCATGCGTGCCGGTGGCTTCGATACGACCCTGTTCCAGCACGAGGATGCGATCGGCCATGCGCACGCTGGAGAAGCGGTGCGAGATCAGCACCGCGGTGCGGCCTTCGGACAGCTCCTTGAACCGCCGGAACACCTCGAACTCGCTGCGCGCGTCGAGCGCCGCGGTGGGCTCGTCGAGGATCATCACCTGCGCCTCGCGCATGTAGGCGCGGGCGATCGCGATCTTCTGCCACTGGCCGCCCGACAGGTCGACGCCGGTCTTGAAGCGGCGGCCGATCAGCTGGTCGTAGCCGCCGGGCAGGGTGGCGATGAGGTCGTCGGCCATCGAGCGCCGCGCGGCGTCGCGGATGCGCGCATCGTCGTCCATCGCCTCGATGCGCCCCACGCCGATGTTCTCGCCGGCCGTGAGGTGATACCGCACGAAGTCCTGGAAGATCACGCCGGTGTTCGCGCGCAAGGCGTCGAGGTCGTAGTCACGCAGATCGCGACCGTCCAGCAGGATCCGGCCTTCATCCGGGTCGTAGAGCCGCGCCAGCAGTTTGACCAGCGTGGTCTTGCCTGCGCCGTTCTCGCCGACCAGGGCCAGCACTTCGCCGGCCTGCAGGGTGAAGTCGAGATGGCGCACGGCCCAGCGTTCGGCACCGGGATAGCGGAACCCCACGTTCTCGAACACGAAGCCGTGGCGGATCGGTCGCGGAAACGGCGCAGGATCGGCGGGCGAGGTGATTTCCGGCTCGATCGCGAAGAACGAGAACAGGTCGTCGAGATACAGCGCCTGTCCGGCGACCTGCGAAAAACCGACCAGCAGGCTCTCCAGCAGCTGGCGCAGGCGCCGGAAACTGCCGGCCAGGAAGGTCAGGTCGCCGATCGTGAAATCGCCGCGCACCGTGCGCCAGGCGATATAGGCGTAGGCGACGTAATAGCCCAGCGTGCCCAGTGCGGCCAGCAGCGTGCCCCAGAACGCGCGTCGCCGGGCCAGTGAGCGGTTGGCGCGGAAGAAGCCGTCGGCGAGCGTGCGGTAGCGGTCGATCAGGAACCGGTGCAGGCCGAAGATCTTGACCTCTTTCGCGGTCTCCAGACTCGCACCGGTCTGACGCACGTACTCGAGCTGGCGCCGCTCGGGCGTCCACTGGAAGTTGAGCGTGTAACCGAGCGCATTGAAATGCGATTCGCCGATGAACGCGGGCACCAGCGCGATCGCCAGCAGCACGATCAGCCACGGCGCGTAGACCATCAGGCCGATCGCGAAACTCACCACGGTGATCGCGTCCTGCACCTGCCCGAACAGCTGGCCCATCAGGTTCATGCGGCCCATCGTCTGCCGGCGCGCGCGGTCGAGCTTGTCCTGCAGTTCGGGATCCTCGAAGTCTTCGAGGTCGAGCGTGGCCGCGTGTTCCATCAGCCGCACGCTGGTCGCGTTCGTGAACAGTTCCGACAGCAGGTTGTCGGCATAGCTGACCAGCCGGCCGAGCAGGTCGGAGCCGATCGCGAGGCCGAATTCCAGCGCCAGCAGCCACGCCAGATGATCGAGCGCACCGCTGGCCCAGGCGGTGGCAAGGTCGTCGAAGGCGATGCCGGCGCCGACGAGCCGGATCGCCTCGTCGATGATCAGCTTGCCGATGTAGAGCATGACCACCGGCAGGAACGCACGGATCAGGCGCAGGCCGAGGCTGGTCAGCGTGAGCACCGGGCTGGTCTGCCAGATCAGTTTCAGGAACGGGCGCAGGTTGCGCATCGCGTCGAAACGTTCGCGCAGGCTGGGGCGCTGTGCGTTCGCGGCGGCGCGCGGAGGGGCAGGGGTCGACATGGACGCTATCGTAGGCGCGCGCGTGTGGCGGCCGCGACGATCAGCGCGGCGCATCCGGCGGCGCGCTGCCGCCACCGGACCGCAGGGCGAGCGGCAGGTGCCAGCCGAAACGCAGCGCCATGATCCGCAGACCGAAGCAGAGCAGGGCGCCGGCGATCGCACAGGGCACCGGAGGCCAGTGCAGCCAGTGCCCGAACGCGACCACGGCGGCACCCGCCAGCGCCGCCACGGCGTAGAGATCGGCGCGCAGCACCAGCGGCACCTGGGCCAGCAGCACGTCGCGGACGATCCCGCCGCCGATGCCGGTCAACATGCCCAGGCCGGCCGCCATCGGCGGCGGAACGCCGAAATCCAGCGCCTTCTGGGTGCCCACGACGGCGAACAGCGCCAGGCCCATCGCATCGAACAGGCGCACGGGCTGTTGCAGGCGCTCGATCAGCGGTGCCCACCCGAACGTCATCAGGCCGGCGGCCAGCGTCACCGCCGGATAGCGCCAGTCGCCCAGCGCGGCCACCGGGGTCGCCCCGATCAGCACATCACGCGTCATCCCGCCTGCGGTGGCGGCGGCGAACGCCACCACCAGAATGCCGAACAGATCCAGCCGCCGGCGGACGCCGAGCACGGCGCCGCTCAGCGCGAAGACGAAGGTGCCGATCAGGTCGAGTGCGAGTACGAGCGTGTCCATGCCGACAGTGTGCGCCGGATGGCGGCCCGGCGGCGCGTCATCGCAACGCGCGGTCAAGACCCGGGTGCAGCGGCGCCGCAGGCCCCAGTGCATCACCCTGGGCGTAGTCGACGCCGATCTCGCGCAGGCGCGCCAGGATGTGCGCGTCCTCGGCGAACTCGGCGATGGTCTTCAGGCCCATGACGTGCCCGATGTGGTTGATCGCTTCGACCATGGCCTGGTCGATCGGGTCGACCAGCAGATCGCGGACGAAACCGCCGTCGATCTTGAGATAGTCGAGCGGCAGATGCTTGAGGTAGGCGGACGACGACATGCCGCTGCCGAAGTCATCCAGCGCGAACGTGCAGCCCAGCGACCTGAGCTCGGCCATCAGCGCGGAGGCCTGGGCCAGGTTGCCGACCGCCGCCGTCTCCGTGATCTCGAAGCAGACGCGCGCGGGATCGACGCCGGCTTCATCGAACGCCTCGCGCACGTAAGCCGCCAGGCTCTCGTCGCCCAGCGAGGCACCCGAGAGATTGATCGCATAGACCCGGTCCGCGGCTTCGGCCGGATCGGCCAGTCGCGCCAGCACCGAGCGGATCACCCACCGGTCGAGCGTCGGCATCAGGCCATAGCGCTCCGCGGCGGGGATGAACGCCATCGGCAACACGCAGCTGCCGTCGACATCACGCAGTCGCAGCAGCACCTCGCTGTGCAGCACGCGGCCATCGTGCAGCGAATGGATGGGCTGTGCATGGAGCTGCAGGCGATTCTCCTCGAGTGCCCGGTTGAGCCGGCCGATCCATTCCATCTCGCCGTGCCGGCGTGCGATGACCTCATCCTCGGGGCGGTAGGCGTAGATGCGGTTGCGGCCCTGCTCCTTGGCCACGTAACACGCCGCGTCGGCGGCGCCGAGCAGTTCGATCGGAGTCATGCCGGCATCGGCGAAATCCACCTGGCCGATGCTGAGCGTCACCGGGAAGCTGGTGCCGTGCCAGCCGAAACGCAGATCGGCCGCCGCACGACGCAGCGCCTCGGCGGTGGCGCGGGACGTCGCCGGTGTGCTGTCTTCCAGCAGTACGCCGAACTCGTCGCCGCCCAGACGCGCGAGCACGTCGCGCGGACCGAGCACGGTCCGCAGCACCGCCGAGAGCTGGCGTAGCAGGTCGTCGCCGGCCGTGTGACCGCAGGTGTCGTTGACGATCTTGAACTGGTCGAGATCCAGGTACAGCAGCGTGTGCGGCGTGTGCTGTGCGCCGGCACTGCGCAGGGCGGCGCGCAGGCGCCGGTCGAACTCGATCCGGTTCACCAGCCCGGTCAGGTGGTCGTGGCGTGCCTGGTGCCGGAGCTGCGCCGCCATGCGCCGCGCCGCCGAGACATCCCGGAACGCGATCACCACGCCCGCGGGCCGGGCACCGCGGTCGAGGAGGGGCGCGAACGACCCTTCGACCGAGAACACGTCGCCGTCGCGCCGGACGAGCAGGGCACGATCGCCGAGCTGCCGCGGTGCGCCGCCCGCCATGGCCAGATCGACCAGCGCCTGCACGGCTTGGTCATCTTCCGCCAGGTGCAGAACCTGACTGCAGTTGCGGCCCAGGGCCTCGGCGCTCGACCAGCCGGTGAGCTGCTCGGCGGCGGCATTGATGAAGGTGACCACGCCGCCCGGGTCGACGGTCACCACGCCGTCGGCGATCGAGCGCAGCGTGGTCTGCGCACGTTCGCGCTCGTCCGAGAGCGCCTGCTCGGCCTGCTTGCGCGCGCTGATGTCGCGGAAGAACCCCACGAACAGTCGCGTGCCTTCGATTTCGATATCGGCGAAGGCGATGTCCACGGGCACGTCGCTGCCGTCGGCGCGCACGGCCACGGTCTCGGTGGCGCGCCAGTCGAGCGTGCGCACGCCGCTGGTCAGATACCGGCGCATGCCGGCACGGTGCGCTTCGCGGTGATGGGCATGCTGCAGAACGTCGAGGTTGCGTCCCACCAGCGCCTCGGGCCGATAGCCGAGTACGGCGTCGGACGCGGGGTTGGCGGCCACGATGACGCTGTCGGTATCGAGGATGAGCACGGCATCGGTCGTGGTCTCCCACAGGGTGCCGTAGAGCCGTTCGACCTGCGTCCGGTCCGGCCGGAATGGAGCGGGCGGGTCTGGCACTGCAGTCATCATCGTGTCGCCCTGGTTGGCCGGCTGCCGGCCTGGTCGCTGTGCACAGCGGCTGCGCGTGCCCGCCTGGAAGCGGGGGCAGCGATGCGTGGACGGTACACTATCGGCCCCCAGCCAGAGGCCTTGAGCGCCGTGAGCCAGATCCGCCAGGAAGACCTGATCCAGTCCGTCGCTGATGCCCTGCAGTACATCAGCTACTACCACCCGGTCGACTACATCAAGAACCTCACTGCCGCTTACGAGCGCGAGGAGTCGCCGGCGGCCAAGGACGCGATCGCGCAGATCCTGATCAACTCGCGGATGTGCGCCGAGGGCCACCGGCCGATCTGCCAGGACACCGGCATCGTCACCGTGTTTCTGGAAGTGGGCATGTCGGTGCGCTGGGACGACGCGACGATGTCGGTCGAGGACATGGTCAACGAGGGCATCCGCCGTGCCTACAACCATCCGGACAACAAGCTGCGCGCCTCGGTGCTGGCCGATCCTGCCGGCAAGCGCCAGAACACCAAGGACAACACGCCGGGCGTGGTCAACGTCAAGATCGTGCCGGGCAACACGGTCGACGTGATCGTCGCGGCCAAGGGCGGCGGCTCGGAAGCCAAGTCCAAGTTCGCGATGCTCAATCCGTCCGATTCGATCGTCGACTGGGTGCTCAAGACCGTGCCGACGATGGGCGCCGGCTGGTGCCCGCCCGGCATGCTCGGCATCGGCATCGGCGGCACCGCCGAGAAGGCGATGCTGCTGGCCAAGGAAGCGCTGATGGAGCCGATCGACATCGTCGATCTCAAGGCGCGCGGCGCATCGAACCGCGCCGAGGAACTGCGGCTGGAACTCTTCGACAAGGTCAATGCGCTGGGCATCGGCGCGCAGGGTCTGGGCGGCCTGACCACGGTGCTCGATATCAAGGTCAAGGATTTCCCCACCCATGCGGCCAACCTGCCGGTGGCGATGATTCCGAACTGCGCCGCCACCCGCCATGCGCATTTCACCCTGGACGGTAGCGGTCCGGTGATGCTCGATCCCCCGTCGCTGGCCGACTGGCCGGAGCTGACCTACAACCCGACCGGCGCGCGTCGCGTGGATCTCGACACGGTCACGCCGGGCGAGGTCACAACGTTCAAGCCGGGCGAGGTGCTGCTGCTCAGCGGCAAGCTGCTGACCGGCCGCGACGCCGCGCACAAACGCATGGTCGAAATGCTCGACCGCGGCGAGACGCTGCCGGTCGATCTCAAGGGCCGCTTCATCTATTACGTCGGACCGGTCGATCCGGTCCGCGAGGAAGTCGTCGGTCCCGCGGGTCCGACGACGGCGACGCGCATGGACAAGTTCACCGAGCAGGTGCTCGCCCAGACCGGCCTGCTCGGCATGGTCGGCAAGGCCGAACGCGGTCCGGCCGCGATCGAGGCGATCAAGAAGCACCGGTCGGTCTATCTGATGGCCGTCGGCGGCTCGGCGTATCTGGTGTCCAAGGCGATCAAGGCCGCGCGCGTGCTGGCCTTCGAAGATCTCGGCATGGAAGCGATCTACGAGTTCGAGGTGCAGGACATGCCGGTGACCGTCGCGGTCGACTCGGCGGGCACCTCGGTGCACGAGACCGGGCCGCGCGAATGGAAGGCGCGCATCGGCGGCATTCCGGTCGTCGAGATCGCCTGATCCACGCGCATCGCCGGCCATCCCGCCGGCGATGCGGTCCTGTTCCGGTCCGGAGATCGTAATGTCCGCCGTGCTCTACGGTGCCCCGAGCACCGCATCGCTGGTGGTCCACTGGCTGCTGATCGAACTTGGGGTCGAGCATCGCCTGGAGATGCTCGATTTCGAGGCCGGCGAACAGCGTTCGCCGGCCTACCTCGCGCTCAATCCGCAGGGGCGCGTGCCCACGCTGGTGATCGGGGAACAGGTGCTGACCGAGTCGGCCGCGATCGCGATGCATCTCGCCGACCTGTACCCCGATGCGGGCCTCGCGCCGGCAGTGGGCACGCCGGCACGCGGCGATTACTACCGCTGGATCTGCTTCGGCGTCTACACGCTGATGCCGGCGTACCGGGCCTGGTTCTATCCCGACGAGCCTGCCGGCCCGGCGCACACCGGGGTCGTGCGCGACCGCGCGCGTGTGCAGATCGAAGCGGCCTGGCAGCAGGTGGCCGCACATCTGGCCGTCAGCGGGCCGTACCTGCTCGGCCGCGACCCATGCACGGCGGATTTTCTGCTGACCATGCTGATGCGCTGGTCGCGCGCAATGCCGCAACCGAGCGACCGCTGGCCCGAGCTCGCGGCGTTCGCCCGGCGCATGAAGAGTCGTCCGGCATTCCAGACGGCCTGCCGGCGTGAAGGCATCCAGGACTGGCTCTAGGAAAGGACTGAGAAGTGCGCGCGTGGCCGTCATTCCCGCGGCTCTCGACAGCCGCACGGCTGGTCAAGCGGGAATCCAGCGCCGGTGGCGTTCGAAGGCTTCAGGTCGCGGGCTCCCCGCCTGACCGGACATGCGTCCTTTGCATGACGCGGGAACGAGGGCAGTGATGCAGACCTCGTCCAGGCCGCGCTGCCGTCGCGCTCGGGTGCCGGGAACGTCGATGTCGACGGCATCGGTGCTGCTGCCGCAGGAGCTATAAATCTGCTGCGGACGCCACTACTGCCGCCGGGCGCGCGCGCGGAAGTGGATGGTGCCACAGCGTGTGCACGGCGCCGCGCCGGCGACGCTGCCGAGCCGCATCGTGATCGCACCCTCGAACCCGAACCCGTCCGCAGTGGCCGAGGTGATGTGGCCGTGGGTATCCAGGCCTTGTTCGCCGAGGGTCTCGCTGCCGTCGACGACGAGGATGTCGCCGCGCGTGCCGATCTCGACCGGGCCGGCACGGGCGAGATCACCCCGGTCGATCCACTGCAGGCTCAGCCGGTGCGTGCCCACCACGCACGCCTGCGCGTCCG
The DNA here is from genome assembly GCA_002324875.1 of Lysobacteraceae bacterium NML93-0793. Taxonomy (GTDB): domain Bacteria; phylum Pseudomonadota; class Gammaproteobacteria; order Xanthomonadales; family Xanthomonadaceae; genus Luteimonas. The sequence continues at coordinate 30,002 of NTJG01000022.1, read as the reverse complement.
CATCCCTGTGCGCAGGCGGCGCCTGCGCCACCTCAGCGGAGCAGGCCGTCAGCAGAGCGCAGGCTGCCGCCCGTGTCGCGCAAACATCGGATTTTCTAGCGGATACTTCGAGTGACGCGTGCCGCACCGGCGGTCCGCGCCCGGTGACCGGTCAGAAGCCTTCGAGTACCGAAATGCCGACGCCCACGTAGGTCGCCTTGTGGTTGTAGTCGATCAGGCTCTCGCCGTAGCCGTGGAAGGCCTGCAGCCGCCCACGGAAGTTCCGGTGGATCGGGAAGCCCCAGTCGAACTGCAGCGCGCCGCGCGAGCGCTCACCGCCGCGCAGGGTGTGGCGGGCCATCAGCGAGTACTCGTGGCCGTTGCGCACATGCGTGAGCGTGGCATCGCCGCGCCCGATGTAGTCCTCGATGTCCGGATTGTCGTCCTCGTTTCCGTCCGAGAGACGGATCCAGGGACGCAGCATCAATGCCCAGTTGTCGCGATCGAAGCCCACGTTGAACATCACCCGGTTCCAGCTGCGCGACAGCGGATCCTCGCGCCCGTTGGACTGGTGGTTGATGCCCACCGCCGCCATGCGCCCACGCCATCCGCCGGGCAGCCCGTAGTTGTTGCGGAACACCAGCAACACCTCGGGTTCGTAGTTCGTTTCGCGGAACGGGCGCGATTCCTCGGTGTTGTAGACCTGCCAGCGCGAGCTCTGGGTGTAGCCCATCCAGACATCGCCGTTGGTCCCGAACAGATTCTCCAGCGCCTTGGTCTTGAAGCTCAGCTGGAACTTGGCCTCCAGGCTGTCGAGTGCCTGCGGCGTCGTGACGGTGTTGTCGGGATTCGGTGACGACGGCGCCGTGTTGACGTTCGAACTCCAGAACACCGGCAGCAGATAGACCGGCTTGTACGCGCGCAGGTTGAAGATGCCGAGTTTGGAATCCTTGGCGAGTTCCCAGCGGGTATCGAGCAGGGAGCCCTGGCCGGCGTTGGCGATGGCGTCGGTGAGCCGGGCCTGGCTGTCGTGGGCGTAGAGGGTGGCGTTGCCACGCGTGGGTTCGGCCATCGCATCGGCGCGCGCGGCGGGGTTGGCGCGCAGCTCGCGGGCCACGTCGGCCTGCTGGTCGGCCACTTCGGGCGGCCGTGCCCGACGCCCGGTGGCGGTATCGAAACAGACCAGGCGCTGGGCGTCGTTCTCGATCGCCAGACACGCCTCCAGGCTGGCCGGCGTCGGTGTGGGGGCAGGTTGCGCGAACGCGCCGGTGGTGATGCCGGCGAGCGCGAGCGGCAGGCAGGCCCGGGAGAGCTTCATGGCGTGGATTCCTTGGGATTGAGCAGATTCTGATCGCTGTTCTGCACGTCGGCGACCTGGCGGTCGATATCGCGGTTGACCGAAGTGTCGACGCCGATGCTGGTCGCCGGCTCCGCGTCATCCCCCGGAGCCGGTGCGCCATCATCGTCGGCCCGTGACAACACCACGTGATTGGTGGTGCGGGGGGCGCCGATGCCGGCACGCCAGAACGCGCCCTTGACCAGCCGGATGGCCTCGCTGCGGATCTTGCCCAGGTCCGAATGGCGCTGGTCGACCCAGCCGAAGAAGCGCAGCACGGTGCCCGCGCTGCCGAACTCGACGAGACTCCATGACGGCGCCGGGTCGGCCAGCACCCCGTCGATGCCGGCGATTTCCGCGATGGCGATTTCCTGGGCCTTGCGGATCGAGTGGCCCGCATCGATGTTGAAGGTGAACTCGAACCGGCGCTTGGGGTTGCTGCTGAAATTCAGCAGCACGGCCTTGAACACCAGCGCGTTCGGCAGCCGCAACTCGTTGCCGTCCATCGTCACCAGCACCATGTCACGGGCACTGAGCGCGGCTACCTTGCCTTCGTAACTGTCGATGCGGACCGTGTCGCCGGGCGAGAACGGACGGCGCAGGCTCAGCAGGATGCCGGCGATGTAGTTCTCGGCGATGTCCTTGAACGCGAAGCCCAGCGCCAGCCCAAGCACGCCGGCCGAACCGAGCAGCGCACCGACGAGCGCCGTCGCATTGAGCAGATCCAGAGCGATCAGCACACCCGCGATCAGAATCACCCCGTGGACGATGCGGCGCATCAGTCCGTCGAGATACGGATTGCGTGTCCGCAGCCGCAGCCAGTGCAGGCGCTGCGAGACCAGACGTCCCAGCCGGGCAGCCAGCAGCACGATCACGATCGCGGCGAGCAGCAGCGGCAGATGGGCGATCAGACGCACGGTGCGTTCGTGCACCTCGTCGTAGACAGCGTCGAATCGTCGCCGCACATCCACATCGGCATCCGTGGCTGGACGGGATTCGACTGTCGCCGGGACCGGCGCGGCCGTCGTCGCAGCAGCCGGCACCGCTGCGGTTGCACAGGGCAGCCCCACGCTCAGCAGCACGTAGAACAGCATCGACTGGAATGTCCGGCGGTGCAGCCCGGCGGCGCGAATGAAGGAGGCAGGGCGCATGAAGGCGGATCGTATCGGCATGACGCCATTGTGGCGTCAGAACCACCAGGCCAGTGCGAATACACCCAGCATCAGGACCGCAAGCGCGAGTTTGAGCGCCACGCCGAGCGCGATTCCGATCCAGGTACCAAAGCCCACCCGTGTCGCCTGGCCGAAGCCCGCGGGCCGCAGGTCGCGCCGGCTGATCAGTTCACCGGCGACGGCGCCGAGAAATGGACCGGCGAACAGACCGGGCAGGCCGAAGAACAATCCCACGAACGTGCCGACCACCGCGCCGACGAGAGCGAGTCGACTGGCTCCCACACGCTGGGCACCGACCGCGGTTGCCCAGAAATCGACGACGAAGGAGACCGCTGTCATCGAGCCGAGTGCGACCAGCGACAGCGTGCCCACGCGTTCGAAGCCGTCCGCCCAGGCGGCCAACAGCATGCCCGCGAACAGCAGGGGCAGCCCGGGCAGGGCAGGCAGCACAACGCCGGCGATTCCGACCAGCATCAGCAGTGCCGCGAGGGCATAGAACAGCCCGGTCAGCTCCATGCGGACACGCGCGTCTGCAGGTGCCGGACGGGCTGGATGGGGGCTCGGCATCTGGATTGCATTTTCATAAATGCCGGGGTACTTTGCAGGCGCTGTGTTTGTCAAGGTCACCGTGACTCGTGACCCTATGTGAGTAGATTCGTGTTGGCTCGTCCCACCGGTCCGCTGCATCGTCGCACCCGTGTTCTCCTTGCAACCCAGCCGCCTGACAGGCGTTTCATCGATCGAAACATCGGACAGTTCCAGGGAGAGAGAGCAACATGGCAGCTCGCGAGCAAGGTGTGGTGAAGTGGTTCAATGATGCCAAGGGGTTTGGCTTCATCAGTCGCGAAAGCGGCGAAGACGTCTTCGTGCATTTCCGCGCGATCCAGGGCACCGGCTTCAAGAGCCTGCAGGAAGGCCAGAAGGTGGAGTTTGAAGTGGTCCAGGGTCAGAAGGGTCTGCAGGCCGACGCGGTGACGCCGCTCTGACCTGAGCGTCGCATGCGTGACATGGAAAACCCGGCCTCGCGGCCGGGTTTTTTTTTAGGGACTCGCTCGTTCCGTCAGTAGACGTAGGCGCGGCCGTTCTGCACCCGCACGTACGAGCCTTCCTGGATACCGCCCAGATCGCTCTGCGACACGACGGTGGTGCGCCCGTCCTGCATGCGTACGTGCACGTTGTACTGGCCGCTGCCTTCCACACGGTTCTGGATGGCATTGCCGGCGACGGCGCCACCCACCGCACCGGCGCCGATCGCGACATTGCGACGACCTTCGCTGTCGGTATTGCGGCGCGCGAGCTCCTTGGCCGCGACCGCACCCACGACGCCACCGATGAGGGGCCCGGCGATATTGGGGTTGTTGTTGCCGCCGACGACTTCGATCCGCGTCACGGTGCCGCAGTCGTAGCAGTTGGCCGGGCGCGCGTTGTAGCCGCCGCCGTAGCCGCTTCCACCGTAGCCGGAAGAATAGCCGGGGGATGTCGCGCAGCCGGCGAGGGCGAGGGAAGCGGCGATGGTCGCGGTTGCGAGCAGGCGTTGTTTCATGTCGATCCTCCGGGGCGGGTTCGGCCTGGGACAGGCCATACGGGCGCATGCCCGACGGGGTGACGCTAAGCAGCCACGCGTGAACAACGCAGCAATTGCCTGGAGGAGATCGCGGAGGCGCTCGCGGGATGCAGGTGCGATTCAGATCGAGCCGCAGGGGCGCGGCATCGTCGATTCAGTGTCTGAAGTCGCGGTGGCATTCGTTGCAGGCGCGCTGCGCGTCGTCCAGGCGCGTCTCGAGTGCGGCGCACGTGTCGGGCGGCGAGGCTAGGGCGACATCGATGGCGTCACGCAGCTGGTCGCCATGGGCGACGAAGCGACGGTGGTCACGCAGGTCCGGGAATGCGGGTTCGAGATCGTTCGACAGGGCCCGCATCGTTTCGAGCCGGGGCAGGGCGCGTGCGGGACTACAGGTCCCCGCGGCCAGCTCGCCGTGAAGCTGGGCCAGTTGCGCCTGATAGAGATGCATGAGGGCACGGGGGTAGTGCGTGTCCCAGGTCTGGCGGCTCTCCACCACGCGCAGGATCACCAGCAGTGCGAACAGGCCGCTCACGAGCCCGATCACGAAGACCACGGCATAGCGTGACGCTGCGGAAGGCGGGCGGATGGGTGGGTTCGGTCATCGTGGCGCGCGACCTTAGCATGGGGGGCGGGCGCGCCCGCTAGAATTCACCCATGGACGAAGACGCACGCGCACGCTTTTCCGGAATCGAACGGCTCTACGGGCAGGGCGCCGTCACCCGGCTGCTCGGCTGTCATGTGGCGATTGTCGGCCTGGGCGGCGTCGGGTCGTGGGTGGCTGAAGCGCTGGCCCGGACCGGCGTCGGCTCGCTCACCCTGATCGATGCCGACGATATCTGCGTCTCGAACACCAACCGCCAGCTGCCGGCGATCGAGGGCCAGTACGGCCGCAGCAAGGCGGTGGCAATGGCCGAGCGCTGCCGGGCGATCAATCCCTCGATGACGGTGCACGCACTCGAAGCATTCGTGACGCCCGCGAACCTCGACGCCATGCTCGATCGCGGCTACGACCTGGTGGTGGATGCCTGCGACAGCTTCCGGAGCAAGGTCGAGCTGATCGCCTGGTGCCGCCGTCGCAAGCGCCCGGTGATCACGGTCGGCGCGGCCGGCGGCCGTATCGATCCCACCCTGGTGCGCGTCCGCGATCTGTCGCGCACCGAGCACGATGCGATGCTCGCGCTGATCCGCAAGAAGCTGCGCGCGGAGTTCAATTTTCCCAAGAGCGCGAAGCGCTACTTTGGCGTTCCGGCGATCTATTCACTCGAGAACGTGCGTTACCCGCAGGCCGACGGCACCGTGTGCGGCCTGCGGCCGCAGCTCGGGCCGGATGCCGCTTTGAATCTGGACTGCGGCAGCGGGCTCGGGGCCGCGACCCACATCACCGGCGCGTTCGCATTCGCGGCCGTCGGCAAGGCGATCGAGATTCTGCTCAAACCCGCGCGCGTCGAGGCGTGATGCCCGCACAGCGCGTCTGCAGGACGCGCCGATGTCAGTCCAGTGTTAGACCAAACAGGCGGGACGCGTTGCGCGTCGTCTGCGCGGCCAGCGCGATGGGATCTTCGCTCCGCAGCTCGGCGATCACGGCGCAGATGTCCGTCAGGTAGGCGGGTTCATTGCGCGCGCCCCGATGCGCGCTGCCCGGCTGGTCGGGGGCATCGGTTTCTAGCAGCAACTGCCCGATCGGCAGTTCGGCGACGAGGCGTCGCAGCCGCTGCGCCCGGTCGTAGGTGACCGGTCCACCGATGCCGATATGCAGGCCGAGATCCCACAACTGGCGTGCCTGCTGCGGACTGCCGCTGAAACTGTGCACCACCCCGCGGATGCCGTCGAAACGCCGCACCGCGCTGATCACCTGATCGACGGCGCGGCGCGCGTGGATGATGACGGGCAGATCGTGGAGGCGCGCAAGCCGCAGCTGGCCTTCGAAGTACCGGGTCTGCATCGCCGGGTCCAGGCCGTCGACGAACAGGTCCAGACCACACTCGCCGATGGCCACCGGGCGTTGCGAGCGGATGCAGTCGTCCAGGCGCTCCAGGTCTTCCGGCGCATGTTCGGCCAGAAACATCGGGTGCAGGCCGAGGGCAGGATGCAGATCGGAATGCGCGGCGCAGAGTCCGGCCAGCTTCGACCAGCCGGCGCGATGGGTGGCCGGTACGACGTGGGCGAGGACGCCCGCAGCCCGTGCACGCGCCAGCACCGCGTCGCGATCCGGATCGAATTGCGCGAAATCGAGGTGGCAATGGCTGTCGACCAGTTGCAGGACGGGCCCGGCGGTGTCCATCTGCGGGATCAGGAGCGTCGGGCGTCACCGTCGATCGGCGCGCGCCCGGTCGCGTTGCCCGGCTTCGGCGCGCGCTTGCGTTTGGCCAGCATGACGGTAGCGAGACCCAGCAGAACCTCGTCGACCAGAATGATCGGATCCGGGATCAGCAAATTGATGCCGAACAGCGTGGCGATGACGACGAACAGGCGCGGATAGCTCAGCCGCGACAGCCAGGCGATCAGTGGCGCGGACAAGACACTGCGCATCGGAAATTCCTCGATCGTTTGGCGATGCGACACGCTAGCACGCCACCCCCGAATGGACGCCCAGCGTCGCATTGTTTAACAACGCGTCAGTCTTTCGGGGTGTCCGGCGGCGTCTATTCAGCTTATGGGTGCTGGAATCGGCATCGACAGCACGACTGGCCGCTGCGGCCGAAGGAGATCCCATGAAAGGCAATACCCTCGCGATCGCACTGGCGTCGCTGCTCGTGGGCGGCGTCGCCGTCGGCGCCTATCACAACAGCCGCGATGCGGCGCCGCGCTCGGACCTGGCCGCGCAGGACGCCGCGCTCGCGGTGGATGCGGTCACCGGCGAGCCGATCGACGCGCCCGCTGATGCGCTCGAGTATGCAGACGTGCTCGCCGTACAGCCGGTCACCGAGTCGGGCCAGATCTACGCGACGGTTCTCGGCACCGAGCCGGTGCGCGAGACGATGACCAGCACCTCGCCGCGGGAAGTCTGCGAAGACGTGGTGGTGCAGGAGCGTCTGCCCGAGCGCGACGGTAACGTGGGCGGCACCGTGGCCGGTGCGCTGATCGGTGGTCTCGTGGGTAACCAGATCGGCGGCGGCAACGGCCGCAAGGTCGCCACGGTCGCCGGCGCCGCGACGGGTGGCTACGTCGGCAACCGCATCGATCGCAACCATGTCGGTGGACGGGTGGTCGAGCGGGTCGACCGCCAGTGCCGCACGGTCCAGGATTCGTCGCAGTCCTCGCGCGTCGTGGCCTACAACGTCACCTATCGCAACCCGGACGGCACCACGGGTTCGATGCGCACCGACAGCAAGCCGGGCAATCGCATCCTGCTGGGCGACGAACAGCGCACCATCGGCTACGACGTGACCTATCGCTACGACGGCACCGAGCGCACGATCCGGATGCAGGACGACCCGGGCGAGCGCCTGCCCGTGGTCAACGGCCGGATCATGACCGCAGCGATCGACGACACACCCGATCGCGGCTGATTGCGCGTCCGCACGTTGTGATCCCTGGACGGGCCGGCTTTCGCCGGCCCGTCTTTTGTTGCAGTGCTCCACGTCGCGGCGGCGGTGATCGCTAGAATGAGCCGGACTCCACAGGATCGACGCGCATGGCCCTGCATCCCTACGACCTCTACGACGTGCGTTCGCTGCTCAGCGACGAGGAATGCGCGGTGCAGGATGCGGTGGCGCGGTTCACCGACGAGCGGGTGCTGCCGATCATCGGCGACTGTTTCGACCAGGCCCGGTTCCCGGACGAACTGGTCCCCGAGATGGCCGGCCTCGGCCTGCTCGGCGCGACATTGCCGGAGGAGTACGGCTGCGCCGGGCTCAACTCGGTCAGCTACGGATTGATCTGTCAGGAACTGGAGCGCGGCGATTCCGGCTTGCGCAGCTTCGCCAGCGTGCAGTCCTCGCTGTGCATGTACCCGATCTTCGCCTACGGCAGCGAGGAGCAGCGCCGGCGCTGGCTGCCGGACATGGCCAGAGGCGAGGTCATCGGCTGCTTCGGCCTGACCGAGGCGCACGGCGGCTCGGATCCGGCAAACATGAAGACCCATGCGAAGCGCGACGGCGACGACTGGGTGCTCAACGGGTCCAAGATGTGGATCACCAATGGCAATCTGGCCCACGTGGCGATCGTCTGGGCGCAGACCGACGAGGGCATTCAGGGCTTCCTCGTGGAAAAAGCCTTCGCGGGGTTCACCGCGCAGGCGATCAAGCACAAGATGAGCCTGCGCGCATCGGTGACCAGCGCGTTGTACTTCGATGGGGTGCGCGTGCCGGAGGCCAACCGGCTGCCGAACGTCAAGGGCCTGAAAGGGCCGCTGGGCTGTCTGACGCAGGCGCGTTACGGCATCACCTGGGGGCCGATCGGTGCGGCAGTCGCCTGTCTCGACGAAGCACTGAACTATTCCAAGGAACGCATCCTGTTCGAGCGCCCGGTCGCGGCCACCCAGAGTGCGCAGATCAAGATGGCCGACTGGGCGCGCCGCATTACCACGGCGCAGTTGCTGTCGCTGCAGCTCGGTCGCCTGAAGGACGCGGGCAGCATGCAGCCGACGCAGGTATCGCTGGCGAAGTGGAACAACTGCCGCATGGCCATCGACATCGCACGCGAGGCGCGTGATCTGCTCGGCGGCGCCGGCATCACCACCGAACACAGCCCGATCCGCCATGCACTCAATCTCGAATCGGTGATCACCTACGAGGGCACGGAGACCGTGCACCAGCTCGTGGTCGGGCGTGAGCTGACCGGCGTCAACGCGTTCTGAGGACACGAACATGCGGACTGTGCGTTCGAGCGAATTCACTGCGGATCGGGCCTGGGCCGCGCTCGACATCGCTGCTATCGAAGGCGCGAGCGTACGTCTGCACTGGACCGACCAGCCCTACCGCTGGCACGTCAACGATGGTGAGGAGGTGTTCGTGGTGCTCGAGGGGCGCGTCGAGATGCGTTACCGGGAGGCGGGCGTCGAGCACGCGGTGGTCCTCGGTGCGGGCGATCTGTTCCATGCGGCTGCCGGCGATGCGCACGTCGCTCACCCGCTCGGCGAAGCGCGCATCCTGGTCATCGAAAAGGCCGGCAGCGAGTGATCAGCGGCTGCGAGGCCTGTGGATCGAAGACGCCCGTTCTGCAGACTGCACGCCTCACGCTGCGCGTGCCTCGGATCGAGGATTTCGAGCGGTATGCCGAGCTGATCGGCGATCCTGCGGCTGCGCAGTACATCGGCGGCCATCTGCCGCGCGCGGGTGCATGGCGACGCTTCCTGCAGATGCCGGGCGCGTGGGCGCTCCAGGGCTTCGCGTTGTTTTCGGTCGTCGAGACTGCGAGTGGGCGCTGGGTCGGCCAGGCCGGTCCCTGGCGCCCCGAGGGCTCGCCCGGGAACGGGATCGGCGACGTCGTCCATCCCGACGCCTGGGAGCGGGGCTACGCGGTCGAGGCCGCGCTTGCGTCGATCGACTGGGCGTTCGACGCGCTCGGCTGGGAGGAGATCGTCCATTGCATCGCGCCGGAGAATCCGGCCTCGCAGAAGACGGCGCGGCGCCTGGGTGCGTCCCTGCGCGGTCCGGTGCGCCTGCCACCGCCGTCGCATGAGGTGGCGGTCGAGCTCTGGGGCCAGACGCGCACGCAGTGGCAGGCGGGCAGGGCGGTGCGGGGATGACCGTCGTCTACGGTTATTCGCCGTCCGGAAATTGCCACAAGGTGCGGATGCTGCTCGAGCAGTTGGGGCGTGCATACACGTGGATCGAAACCGACAGCAGCCGCGGCGCGACGCGTACGCCGGACTACCTCGCGAAGAATCCGAACGGCCAGGTGCCGATGCTGGAACTCGAGGACGGCCGCGTGCTGGTCGAGTCGAACGCGATCCTGTGCTTCCTCGCCGCGGATACGCCGCTGCTGCCGGATGATCCGTGGCAGCGGGCGCAGGCGCTGCGCTGGATGTTCTTCGAGCAGTACAGCCACGAACCGGCGATCGCCGTCGCGCGCTTCATCCGCGGCTGGACCGAGCTCGATTCGCCCCGTCGCGCGGAGTTGCCGGCGCTGCAGGCCCGGGGCCATCGGGCGCTGGGGGTCATGGAAGGCCATCTCGCTGCGGGCGCGTCGTGGTTCTCCGGCGAGGCCTACGGCGTGGCCGATATCGCACTGTTCGCCTACACCGCCGTCGCGCCCGACGGCGGCTTCGATCTGGCGCCGTATCCCGCGCTCCGCGACTGGCTCGCGCGGGTGCGCGGCACGCCGGGGTTCATCGACATGCCGGCGCCCGCGCCGGTGCACGCCGCGAGGCTCGCGGCCACGGACTGAAGGTGACGCGATGTTCGCAGTCGTTCCCGATCCGATTCCCGCCCGCATGAAGGGCCTCAACCGCGCCGAGATCTGCGACGCGAATTTCCAGCAGTTCGTCCGCGAATGGGGCGGCCCGATCGGCGCGGCGCCGCCCGACGACGCGCCGATCCTCATGGGCAGCGCACTCGACGCGCGCGGCTTCCGCGAACTGTTCGAGTCGCAGCTGATCAGCCGCCATCTCGACCTGATGGCGCGCGTGCTGCGCGTGCAGAACAAGGTCTTCTACACCATCGGCTCCAGCGGCCACGAGGGCAATGCGATGGTCGCCCGGGCGACGCGTCACACCGATCCGGCGTTCCTGCACTATCGCAGCGGCGGCTTCATGGCCGAGCGCTTCCGCAAGCTGCCGGGCATGGATCCGGTCATGGATTCGGCGCTGTCGTTCGCCGCCAGCGCGGACGACCCGGCCAGTGGCGGCCGGCACAAGGTCTGGGGCAGCAAGCCGTTGTGGGTGCTGCCGCAGACCTCGACGATCGCCTCGCATCTGCCCAAGGCGCTCGGCACGGCGATGGCGATCGGGCATGCCCGGCGGATCGGCCAGCCGCTCCCCGTGCCCGACGACAGCCTGGTGGTGTGCTCGTTCGGCGATGCGTCGAGCAACCACGCGACCGCGCAGACGGCGTTCAACGCCGCCGCCTGGGCCGCCTACCAGGGCCTGCCGGCGCCGGTGCTGTTCGTCTGCGAGGACAACGGCATCGGCATCTCGGTGAAGACGCCGGAGGGCTGGATCGCACGCAATTTCGCCCAGCGCGCGGGCGTGGACTACATCGCTGCCGACGGGCTCGATCTCGCCGCAGGCTTCGGCGACGTGCAGCGCGCGGTCGAACACTGCCGCCGCAGCCGACGCCCGACGTTTCTGCATCTGCGCACCACGCGGTTGATGGGGCATGCGGGTACGGACTTCGAGATCGAATGGCGGGCGCTGGAGGAGCTGTGCGCGGTCGAAGCGAGCGACCCGCTGCTGCGCTCGGCCGCGATCGCACTGGAATCGGGCCTGCTGGCAGCCGGCGACATCCTGAGCCTGTACGAAGCCACGCGAGCGCGTTGTTTCGCTGCGGCCGAAGCCGCGGATCGGCGTCCGCGGCTGACCTCGCTCGCCGAGGTCACGGCACCGCTGGCCCCGTACTCGCCCGACGCCGTGTTGGCCGAGGCGACGCGCTGTGTGGACGCCGATGTGCGCGCTGCCGCCTTCGGCGGTGATGCGCGCCTGCCGGAGCGGCAGCCGCCGCGGCATCTTGCGATCCAGCTCAACCAGGCGCTGCACGACGTGCTGCTGAAATATCCTGAAGCGCTGCTGTTCGGCGAGGACGTCGCGCAGAAGGGCGGTGTCTACACCGTCACCAAGGGCCTGCAGAAGGCGTTCGGCGGCCGCCGCGTGTTCAACACGCTGCTCGACGAAACGATGATCCTCGGCATGGCCCAGGGCTACGCGAACATGGGCCTGCTGCCGCTGCCGGAAATCCAGTATCTGGCGTACTTCCACAACGCCTGCGACCAGATCCGCGGCGAGGCGGCCAGCCTGCAGTTTTTCAGCAACGGCCAGTACCGCAACCCCATGGTGGTGCGGATCGCATCGCTGGGCTACCAGCGCGGTTTCGGCGGGCATTTCCACAACGACAATTCGATCACCGCATTGCGCGACATCCCCGGCCTGGTGATCGGCTGTCCATCGCGCGGTGACGATGCGGCGATGATGCTGCGCACGCTGATGGCGCTGGCCAAGGTCGACGGCCGGGTGTGTGCGCTGCTCGAGCCGATCGCCTTGTACATGACCAAGGATCTGTACCCCGGCGACGGCGCCTGGCTCACGACCTATCCGCCGCCGGGCCAGGCGCTGACGCTGGGCGAGCCCCGGGTCTACGACGATGCCGCTTCGGACCTGCTGATCCTGACCTTCGGCAACGGCGTGCCGATGAGCCTGCGCGCGGCGCGCACGATCCAGGCCGAGCAGGGCTGGTCGGTGCGCGTGGTCGATCTGCGCTGGCTGTTGCCGCTCAACGAGGCGGCCATCGCGCGCCACGCGGCCGAATGCGCGCACATCCTCGTCGTCGACGAGGGCCGGCGCAGCGCCGGGGTGGGCGAGGGCATCATCACCGCCGTCGTCGAAGCCGGGCTGGGAGCAACGCCCTTGCGCCGTGTGGTGGGCGCGGACACCTACACGCCCCTCGCCGGTGCGGCGCTTCTGGTGATCCCGGGCGAAGACGACATCGTGACCGCTGCGCGCGCGCTCGCATCCGGCTGAGGGCCCGAGGCGCGCAGCTGCGGGAGCGCCGGGTGCCCGGGCTCAGCGTGCGAGGCCGCCGAGCAGCGCGACGGGCTCGAGAGGCAGGCCGTCGACAGTCAGTGGCGTTTCGGCGCGCTCCAGGGGCAACACCGCGAGGCGCAGGTCCTGCGCTGCGCAGACCAGCCGGCCGATCGTGTTGCCGTCCTGCTGCACATCGCCCACGCGCGGCGCCGCGTCGGGAGCACGGAGCGCCACCAGGCCGCGACGGACCTGGCCGAGAAAGTGCGTGCGCGCGACGATCTCCTGGCCCGGATAGCAGCCCTTGCGAACGCTGAAGGCGCGCAGCCGGTCGAGCGACAGCTGCTGCGGGGTCCAGCTGTCCGCCTGGTCGGCCGGAAGACGCGGCAGGCCGAAGGCCATATCCAGCGCCCGCCAGCGTGCGTGGGCGTCGGGATCGGACGGCGCGGCCGTGGGGCCGACCTGCAAGGTGCGCGGATGCGCATCGGTGCCGAGGTCGAGTTCGATGGCGTCGCCGTCGATGTGGGCCTCGTGTCCGCGCGCCACCGACGGGATTCGCAATGCACCCGAGACGTGTGCGTCGCGATCGATGCCGATCATGACCTTGCTGCGGAAGACGAAGCGTTGCAGCGATGAGACGAAGGCAGCGGGATCCGCATCGTGCAGCAGCACGTAGAGAGATTCAGCATCCCGACGCAGGACCGCGAACAATGCGATCACCCGGCCTTTCGGCGTCAGCCATCCACTCCAGTGCCAGTGGCCGGGCGCCAGTGCGGCGACGTCGCTCATGAACTGGGCCTGCGCGAATGCGACCGCATCGCGGCCGGACAGTGTCACGACGGCGAGGTCCGGAAGGGCGAAAGGCGCGTCGAACGCCGCCTGCGGCTTGTCTGACATGGGGCTGGGAACTAGACTTGAACGGATGATCGACCCCGACATCATAGGCGAGGACGCGGAGACGCCGCAGGCGCCGATGCCGGTCCCCGCACCCGAGCCGGAAGTCGGCGGCCGCGACGGCCCCGAGCCGACGCGGTACGGCGACTGGGAAAAGAACGGGCGTTGTATCGATTTCTGATCCGTTCCGTCGTGCTCGACGAGCGGAACCGCACCATCAGCCACGCGGCGAGACGCCGCCAGCGAGGAGAGCAGCCAGCGATGGCACACCGCAACCGTCCCTTGTCACCGTTCATGCTCGGCACGCTGTATCGCCTGCAGATCACGTCGGTGATGTCCCTGATGCACCGCGTGACGGGCATCGTCGCATCGATCGGCGCGTTCGGTCTGGCCTGGTGGCTGCTCGCGGTCGCCCAGGGTGGCGAGACGTATGCCGCGGCTGCGGCGTGTCTGGCATCGCCGCTCGGCATGCTCGCGCTGGCCGCCGTCAGCTTCGCCCTCGTCTACCACCTGCTCAACGGCATCCGGCACCTGATGTGGGATGCGGGCTGGGGCTTCGAACTTCCGGAGGTCTACCGCTCCGGCTACACCGTGATCGCGCTCGCTGTCGTGCTGACCGCCGCGATCTGGTTCATCGCGCTGCGGGGTGGGGCATGAGTGAGACCAAGACATCGGACGACGTCGCGCGTTCGCGCGATTTCCGCACGCCCGTCGGCCGCGCCCGGGGTCTGGGATCGGGCAAGACCGGCACGGGGCATTTCTGGTGGCAGCGTGTCACCGCGGTGGCCCTCGTGCCGCTGGTCGCCTGGTTCATCGGCACGCTGGTGTCGCTGGCCGGCGCGGATCTGGCCACCGTCTACACGGTGCTCGCGCGTCCGTTCAATGCGATCGCGTTCGCGCTGTTCGCGATCGCGATGTTCTGGCACGCCAAGCTCGGCCTGCAGGTGATCATCGAGGACTACATCCACCAGCGTGCGCTGGAGATCACCCTGCAGCTTCTCGTCACATTCGCCTGCGCCGCCGGCGCGCTCGCATCGCTGTACGCGATTGCGCGCATCGCACTGCTGGGCTGAGAACCACATGACCAACGCCTACAAGATCACCGAACACACCTACGACATGATCGTCGTCGGCGCCGGCGGCGCCGGTCTGCGCGCGACCTTCGGCCTGGCCCACAAGGGCTTGCAGACCGCGTGCCTGACCAAGGTCTTCCCGACCCGTTCGCACACCGTCGCCGCGCAGGGCGGCATCTCGGCCGCGCTCGCCAACATGGGCGAGGACGACTGGCGCTTCCACTTCTACGACACGATCAAGGGTTCCGACTGGCTGGGCGACCAGGACGCCATCCAGTACATGTGCCGCGAGGCCATCCCCGCGATCATCGAGCTCGAGCACCAGGGCGTGCCGTTCTCGCGCACCGAGGAGGGCAAGATCTACCAGCGCCCGTTCGGCGGCATGACCACGCATTACGGCAAGGGCATCGCCCAGCGCACCTGCGCCGCGGCCGATCGCACCGGCCACGCGATCCTGCACACGCTGTACCAGCAGTCGCTCAAGCACGATGCGCGCTTCTTCATCGAGTATTTCGCGCTCGACCTGATCATGGACGAGGACGGCGCCTGCCGCGGCGTGCTCGCACTGGACATGGCCGAAGGCACGCTGCACCTGTTCCGCGCCCAGGGTGTGGTGCTGGCGACCGGCGGCTACGGCCGCGCCTACTTCTCCGCGACCTCGGCCCACACCTGCACCGGTGACGGCGGCGGCATGGCGTTGCGCGCCGGCCTCGGTCTGCAGGACATGGAGTTCGTGCAGTTTCACCCGACCGGCATCTACGGCGCGGGTTGCCTGATCACCGAAGGCGTGCGCGGCGAAGGCGGCATCCTGCGCAACGCCAACGGCGAGCGCTTCATGGAGCGCTACGCGCCAAATGCGAAGGACCTCGCCTCGCGCGACGTCGTCTCGCGTTCGATGACGATGGAAATCCGCGAAGGCCGCGGCGTCGGTGAGCACAAGGACCACATCCATCTGGACCTGACCCACCTCGATCCGAAGGAGATCCACGAAAAGCTGCCCGGCATCGCCGAGAGCGCGCGGATCTTCGCCGGCGTCGACGTCGAGAAGCAGCCGATCCCGGTGATCCCGACGGTCCACTACAACATGGGCGGCATTCCGACCAACTACCACGGCGAAGTCGTGCAGTTGAAGGACGGCAATCCGGATGCGGTGGTGCCGGGCCTGTACGCGATCGGCGAGGCTGCGTGCGTGTCGGTCCATGGCGCCAACCGTCTGGGCTCGAACTCGCTGCTCGATCTCGTCGTGTTCGGCCGCGCGGTCGCCAACCGCTGCGCCGAGACGATCACTCCGAGCGCGCGGCAGAAGCCGCTGGCCAAGGATGCCTGCGACAAGGCGCTGTCGAATCTCGACGCGCTGCGCAACGCCAGTGGCAGCACGCCGACGTCGGTCATCCGCGACAACATGCAGCGCACGATGCAGAACGACGCCGCGGTGTTCCGCACCAGCAAGACGCTGGCCGAGGGCGTCGAGAAGATCAGGGAGATCCATGCCTCGTTCGCCGACGTCAAGGTCAGCGATCGCTCGATGGTCTGGAACTCGGATCTGGTGGAGACACTGGAACTGCAGAACCTGCTGGGCCAGGCGCTGGTGACGATCGTTTCGGCCGAGAACCGCAAGGAATCGCGCGGCGCCCACGCCCACGAGGACTTCCCGGACCGCGACGACGAGAACTGGCACAAGCACACGCTGTGCTGGCTCGACGATGCCGGCAAGACCACCATCGATTACCGCCCGGTGCACATGTACACGCTCGACGATGAAGTCGAAGCGGTGCCGCCGAAAGCACGCGTGTATTGACGCCGTAATTGGTGATTCGTGATTGGTGATTCGTACATGCCAAAGACGATGCGAATCCCGCTTTTCCGAATCACGAATTACCAATAACGAATCACGGACTCGAAATGGCAGAATTTTCGCTCCCGAAGAATTCCAAGGTGCAGCAGGGCCGGCACTTCCCGGCCACGGGCGCCAAGCGCACGCGTACCTTCAAGGTCTACCGCTGGAATCCCGATGACGGCCGCAACCCGTCCACGGACACCTACGAGATCGACCTCGACAAGTGCGGGCCGATGGTTCTCGACGCGCTGATCAAGATCAAGAACGAGATCGATCCGACACTGACCTTCCGCCGTTCCTGCCGCGAGGGCATCTGCGGTTCGTGCGCGATGAACATCGACGGCACGAACACGCTGGCCTGCACGCGCGCGATCGAGGACTGCAAGAAGGACGAGGTGCCGATCTATCCGCTTCCGCACATGGAAGTGGTCAAGGATCTGGTGCCCGACCTGACCCACTTCTACGCGCAGTACGCGTCGATCCAGCCTTGGATCCGCACCCAGAGCGCGGCACCGCCGGATCGCGAGCGTCTGCAGTCCAAGGAAGACCGCGCCAAGCTCGATGGTCTGTACGAGTGCATCCTGTGCGCCTGCTGCACGACCAGTTGCCCGAGCTACTGGTGGAACGGCGACCGCTACCTCGGGCCCGCCGTGCTGCTGCAGGCGTACCGCTGGATCATCGACAGCCGCGACGAAGATACCGGTGCGCGTCTGGACGATCTCGAGGATCCGTTCAAGCTCTACCGCTGCCACACCATCATGAACTGCGCGCGGACCTGCCCGAAGGGCCTGAATCCGGCGAAGGCGATCGGCGAAATCAAGCGGCTGATGCTGGCGCGTCGCGGCTGAGGCCGTGACGCCGTCGCAGACGGCGATGCTGTGGCCGGGGTTCGCCCTGGCCGGCCTGACCTTCGTGGTCATGGCCGAGATGTACCGTCGCCGGTTCCGGCAGATGCGCCGGGAGCGGAGCACGCCGGGTGGGGTGCCGACGTCCTTGCGGTCCGCCCGGCAGCTGACCGACAGCGCCGCGAGCGTTGATTTCCGCCACCTGCTGGAACTGCCGGTTCTGTTCCATGTTGCGCTGGTGCTCGCATATGCGACCGGCCTGGCATCGACGGACGTGCAGGTACTGGCCTGGCTGCTCGTCGCGTGGCGCGTCGTGCACAGCGCGATCCAGTGCATCGACAATCGCGTGGTACCGCGTTTCATCGCCTTCATCTGCGGCACCCTGTTCCTGATCATGCTGCGGGCACGGCTTGCCTACGGAGTATCCGCCGATGTCTGACGACGCCCTCGAACTCCGCCGCCTGCGCTGGCGCAGCCGACGCGGCATGCGTGAACTCGATCGTCTGTTCGAGCGTTGGCTCGACCAGCGCTGGGCGGTGTCGTCCGAATCCGAGCGGGCGGTTTTCCGACGGCTGCTGGACTGCGAGGACGATAGGTTGTGGAAGTGGTTCCTCGGCCACGACCGCCCCGACGATGCCGACCTCGACACCCTCGTCCAATCGATCCGCGCGCTTCCGCACGACGTCTGATGGCGCGTCCGCGCGCGTGACCTGGTACCCGTCGCGTGTGCTGATGGCTGCGCTCGCCGCGCTGACCGTCTGCGCCTGCCTGTCGATGCTGCTGTCCGAGCTGCCGCGGGCGCTTGCGTGGATCGCGATTCCGGGCCTGCTGATCTCGGGGGCACGGATGATCCTGAGCGAATCGCGTCGCCCGCGCCGGGCTCTGGTGATCGACGCCGGCGGGGCGGTGTTTCTCGACGGCCAGCGCCTCGACGAGCCGCGCCTGCACTGGCGCGGGCCGATCGTCCGCCTCGACTGGCGAGAGGGTCGGCGCCGCCGCACGCTGCTGTGGTGGCCCGATACGCTGCCAACGGGGCCGCGACGTGAACTGCGTCTGGCCTCGGCCGCGTTGACGGCGCCACCGCAGACGGAATCGATGGCACCATAGCCGTCGCCCGGCGGGGCCCCGGACGGCGAGTGACGCGCCGACAGCGCGCCGCCCTCACGACGGACCTCCATGCTCAGACCCATTCCCGCCGCCATCGGCCTGCGCTATCTGCGCGCCAAGCGCCGCAACGGTTTCATCTCCTTCATTTCCCTGGCGTCGATTTTCGCGATCGCGATCGGTGTGACCGTGCTGATCACGACGCTGGCCGTGATGAGCGGCTTCCAGAAGGAGATCCGCGACCGCATGCTCGGCATGGTCGCGCACGCGACCATCAGCGCCGACGGCGACACGCTGCAGAACTGGGCGCGTGCGATCGACGTCGCCCGCGAAGACCCGCGCGTCGCCGGCGCAGCGCCCTATGTCGACACGCAGGCCCTGCTGCGCGGCCGTCGCAACGAGCCGGCTGCGGTGCGCGCGATCTCGCCCGACGACGAGGTGCAGGTGTCCGAACTCGGCACCTCGATGGTCGTCGGCGAACTCGCGGATCTGCAGCCCGGCAGCTTCAACATCGTGCTCGGCCGGGAGCTGGCGCTGTGGCTGGGCGTCGGCGTGGGCGACAGCGTCATCGTCACCACCGACTTCCAGGTCACGCCGATGGGCGCGGTGCCCCAGCTCAAACGCTTCAACGTCAGCGGCATCTTCGAGGCCGGTTACCAGGATTTCGACCGTCGTCTGGCCGTGGTCAACCTGCAGGATGCACAGCGCCTGCTGCGCATCGGCGAGGGCGTGACCGGCGTGCGACTCAAGCTGCACGACATGGACCAGGCCCAGCAGGTCACCCGTGATCTGGTGCAACGCCTCGGCGGTGTCTACCGGGTGAGCGACTGGAGCAGCGAGAACGCGAACATGTTCCGGGCGCTGAAGCTCGAGAAGACGATGATCGGAATCCTGCTGTCGCTGATCATCCTGATGGGTGCGTTCTCGCTGCTCAATTCCCAGGTGATGCTGGTGACCGACAAGCATGCCGACATCGCCATCCTGCGCACGCTGGGGCTCACGCCGGGCGGAGTGATGCAGGTGTTCATGGTGCAGGGCACGATGATCGGCGTGATCGGCACCGTGCTGGGCGTGTGCGGCGGCCTGCTGCTGACCTTCAATCTCGAGCACATCCTTCGTGCGATCGAGCAGACCTTCAACGTCGTGCTGATGCCCGAGGACGTCTATTACGTGACCGGGCTGCCGATCGATCTGCAGTCCAGCGACGTGGTCATGATCGCAGTGGTCGCGCTGGCGATGGCCTTTCTCGCCACCCTGTATCCGGCCTGGCGCGCGGCGCGCACCGCGCCGGCGGAGGCGCTGCGTTATGAGTGAGACCGGGAACCGCATGACGATGGACGACGCCATCGCACCCTACGAGGGCGTGGTGCTGAAGGCCGAGCAGCTCGGCAAGACCTACGCCGAAGGCTCGATGAAGACGCCGGTCTTCGACGGGCTGGAGTTCTCGGTGGAGGCCGGCGAGACGGTCGCGATCATCGGTGCCTCCGGCGCCGGCAAGAGCACGTTGCTGCACCTGCTTGGTGGTCTGGATACGCCGACCAGCGGCGAGGTCTACGTCGCCGGCCAGCGGATGAGCGCGCTGTCGAATGCCGCGCGCGGCACGCTGCGCAACCGGTCGCTCGGTTTCGTCTACCAGTTCCACCACCTGCTGCCCGAATTCACCGCGCTCGAGAACGTGATGCTGCCGGCGCTGCTCAACGGCACCCGCGACGCCGATGCCGATCGCCGCGCCCGGGGTCTGCTCACGGCCGTCGGGCTCGAGCATCGCCTGGACCACAAGCCAGGCGAACTCTCGGGGGGCGAGCGCCAGCGCGCCGCGGTCGCGCGTGCGCTGGTCAACAAGCCGGCCTGCGTGCTCGGTGACGAGCCCACCGGCAATCTCGACGAGCGTACGGCGGCCACCGTGTTCGAGTTGATGCTCGAGCTCAACCACGCCCAGCGCACCAGTCTTGTTCTTGTGACCCATGACCGTCGCCTGGCGGCCAAGCTCGATCGCGTGCTGGAGTTGCACCAGGGCAAGCTGCGCGAGGTCGCGAAAGACGACGTCTGAGTCGGGATCTGCAAGAGCGCGCCCGTGCTCGCATCCCGCTTTCGGGGGCGCTTGAAGAGGCGTTGCTGGTGAGGCCCATCGCGCGCGAGCGCGCGCCTACCGAGTTACTCGCTCGGTTTCGCCGCTTCCGCCGGACGCTGCGTCGCCGCGCGGCGTGACAGCACCGCTTCGCGGTGCGCGATGTAGCCGTTGGCGCCGAACACGATCGCCGCGCCGATCAGTGTCCAGGTATCGATCACCTCACCGAACAGCCACCAGCCGAAGACGACCACGATCGGCAGCTGCACGAAGCTGATCGGCTGCAGCGCCGAGACTTCGCCCAGGCGCAGCGCGCGTGTCCACAGCCACTGGCCCAGCGTGCCGAGCACACCGGTCGCGATCAGCCACAACCACACGCCCGGGCTCGGCCACACCCACTGGAACAGCGCCGGGATCAGCGACAGCGGCACCCACAGCAGATAGGTGTAGAAGACGATCGTATCGGGCGGATCGAGCTTCGAGAGCTGCTTCATCTGGATCGCGACCACGGCCGCGAGCAGTGCGCCGATGACCGGCACGAGCATCGCGGCCGAAAACGCCACGCCCGGGCGCAGGATCACCAGCACGCCGACGAAGCCGGCCGACACCGCCATCCAGCGGCGGATGCGCACGACTTCACCCAGCCAGAGCACGGCGGCGATCGTCGCGAACAACGGCGCCGCATACGACAGCGAGATCGCCTGCGACAGGGGCAGGTGGCCGATCGCCCAGAACGCGCACAGCATCGAGCCGAGGCCGACGAGGGTGCGGACCACGTATCGTCCGAGGTTGCGCGTCCGCGGCACCCCGCCACCCCCGCTGCGCAGCAGGATCGGCAACAGGGCCAGCAGGCCGAAGAAGTTGCGGAAGAAGGCGACCTCGGTGGTCGGAATGGTGGCCGACGCGAACCGGATCGCGATCGCCATCAATGCGAATGCCGAAGTGCTGCCAAGCATCAGCAGCGCGGCCCGGCCCTGCACGGTCGCCGGCCGCCAGCCGAGCAGGGCGCGCGTGTTCACCACGTCGCCCCGACGATTCTCGGTTCGGGTTCCAGGGCGACACCGAAGCGCATCTGCACCGACGCCGCGATGCGTCGCGCCAACCCGAGCAGTTCGCTGCCCTGTGCCTGGCCGTGATTGACCAGCACCAGCGCATGTCCGGGTGATACGCCGGCGTCGCCGTCGCGGTGGCCCTTCCAGCCGCAGCGGTCGATCAGCCACGCGGCCGAGAGCTTGCGCAGCCCCGCGTCCACGGCGAACACCGGAATGCCCGCGTGCGCGGCGACCAGATCAGCCGCCTGCGCGGCCGGCACGATCGGATTCTTGAAGAAACTGCCGGCGTTGCCGATCACCGCCGGGTCCGGCAGCTTGCTGCGGCGGATGTCGATGACCGCCTCGGCCACGTCGAGCGGGCGCGGCGCGGTGATGCCGCGCGCCGCCAGCACGTCGCGCAGACCGGCGTAGTCGAGGGTCGGTTCGGCGAAGCGATGCAGCGCGAACTCGACCGCGGTGACGATCCAGCGATCGGGCTGCTGCTTGAACACGCTGTCGCGATAACCGAAGCGGCACGCGGCCGCGTCGAGTCGCACGAAGGCGCCCGTGTGCCGGTCGAAGGCATCGACCGCGACCACGCGATCGCCGACCTCGACACCGTAGGCGCCGATGTTCTGGATCGGCGCCGCGCCGACGGTGCCCGGGATCAGCGCGAGGTTTTCCAGCCCGCCGAGGTCCTGGGCCAGCGTCCACAGCACGAAGCCGTGCCAGTCGGCGCCTGCGGCTGCGCGCACGACGACCTGCTCGCCGTCGTCGGACAGGACATCGCGACGCGTGTCCGCGACCACCAGCACGTCGGCGGCGTCGTCGACGAACAGCAGGTTGCTGCCGCCGCCGAGCACCAGCGGCGGCGTGTCGCCCAGCGCCGCGAGCGCATCGGGCAGCGCGTCGGCATCGGTCACCTCGACCAGGCGACGCGCGGTGGCGCGGATGCCGAAACTGTTGCGCGAGGTCAGGTCGGCCCGTTCGAGCAGCCGGAAGGCGGCGGACGTCGACACGTCAGAGATTGGGCACGTTGCCGCGGCTCGGTGCCTCGCGGCGCCGGCGGATCGCCTCCACGCAATCGCCGATCAGCTCGGGGCCGCGGTAGATCAGGCCCGAATACACCTGCACCAGCGACGCGCCCGCGGCGAACTTCTTCACCGCATCGGCGCCCGACAGGATGCCGCCCACGCCCACCAGTGGAATGCTGTCCGGCAGACGCGTGCGCAGCATGCGCAGCACGGTCGTCGACTTGTTCATCAAGGGCTCGCCCGAGAGGCCGCCGGCTTCGCCTGCGCGCCGATCGGTCTGCACGTTGATGCGCGAGACCGTCGTATTGGTGGCGATGACGCCGTCCACGTGCAGGTCCGAGAGCACGCGCGCCGCGGCCTCGATGTCGTCGTCGCTGAGGTCCGGCGCCACCTTCACCAGCACCGGCACGCGGCGGCCGTGCTGCGCGGCCAGACGTTCCTGGGCGTCACGCAGGGTGCCGATCAGGCGCCGCAAGGCCTGCTCTTCCTGCAGTTCGCGCAGGCCCGCGGTATTGGGCGAGGAGATGTTGACGGTGACGTAGTCGGCCAGCGGATACACACGCTCCAGGCAAAAGAGGTAATCGTCCGCCGCGTTCTCGTTGGGCGTGTCCTTGTTCTTGCCGATATTGATGCCGAGAATGCCGGCGCGCTTCGCCCGGCCGACGTTGGCGACCAGCGCATCCACGCCCTGGTTGTTGAAGCCCAGGCGGTTGATCAGGGCGCGGTGGCGCGGCAGGCGGAACATCCGTGGCTTCGGATTGCCGTCCTGGGGCTTGGGCGTGACCGTGCCCACTTCGACGAAGCCGAAACCGAGGGCGAACAGGGCGTCAATGTGTGCGCCGTTCTTGTCCAGTCCGGCGGCGAGGCCGACCGGATTGGGAAAGCGCAGGCCGAAGGCCTCCGTCGGCAGCGGCGACGGGGGTTTGGCCAGCAGCTGCATCATGCCGGCCCGGTGCGCGGCGTCCAGCGAAGCCAGCGCCAGGCCGTGGGCGCGCTCGGCATCGAGGCGGAACAGCAGGGGGCGTGCGAATCCGTACATGTCAGGACGTCGCGGCGATCAGCGCGAACAGACCGCCGAAGAACACCAGCGCGACCAGCGTCGTGAGCAATGCGAGACCGATCGCCACGTAGCCGAGTGCGAGGCCGGCAACCGCGAGGCCGTCACCCTCGACGCGCTCCGGCGCGCGGCGGATCTCGCCACGCGCCAGATGGCCCGTCACGATGGCCACCAGGCTGCCGATCAACGGCAGCAGCAGGAAGCCGAGCAGGCCGAACACGAGGCTGGTGATCGCCAGCGGACTGGTCTGGCGTGCGGGACCGGACAGCGGCGTACTCACGGACGCGGACCTGTGTGGGCGAGGGGCGAGGACAGCTGCAGGCGCGCCCGCGGCATGCGGTGAACAGGCAGGCAGGCTGGAATGCGCAGCACCATCGGCGGCGGCCCGGAACGAGGCAGGGGAGCCCCGATTATTCCAGAACCGCCCCCGCGATGGGAGCGCGGCGGCGGCACGTGGCGCCGCCGCTACGCCGGATCGACTCAGAGATCGAACTTGATGCCCTGGGCCAGCGGCAGCGCATCGGAGTAGTTGATCGTGTTGGTCTGGCGGCGCATGTACGCGCGCCAGGCGTCCGAGCCCGACTCACGGCCACCGCCGGTTTCCTTCTCGCCGCCGAACGCGCCGCCGATTTCGGCGCCGCTGGTGCCGATGTTGACGTTGGCGATGCCGCAATCCGAACCCCAGGCCGAGAGGAACTGCTCGGACGCACGCAGGTCGGTGGTGAACAGCGACGACGACAGGCCCTGCGGCACGTCGTTCTGCATGTCGATCGCGTCTTCGAGATCGCGGTACTTCATGACGTAGAGGATCGGCGCGAAGGTCTCGGTCTGCACGACCTCGGCATCGTTGGTCAGACCGCTGACCAGGGCCGGCAGCACGAAGTTGCCCTTGCGATCATCCAGCGCACGACCGCCGCTCTCGATCGTGCCGCCGCTGGCCTTGGCCTTCTCGATCGCGGCCAGATACGCCTGCACGCCGTCGCGGCTGTTGAGCGGGCCCATCAGGTTGGCGGGGTCGGTGGGATCGCCGATCCTCGATTCGACCTGGGCGTAGGCGGTCTTCAGCTTGGCCAGCACGTCGTCGTAAATCGACTCGTGCACGAACAGGCGGCGCGTCGTCGTGCAGCGCTGGCCGGCCGTGCCGACGGCGCCGAACACGATCGCCGGAATCGCCAGCTTCAGATCGGCGGTGGGGTCGACGATGATCGCGTTGTTGCCGCCCAGTTCCAGCAGCGAGCGGCCCATGCGCTTGGCGACGCGCTCACCGACGTGGCGGCCGACCTTGGTCGAACCGGTGAAGCTGACCAGGGCGATGCGCTTGTCGTCGACGAAGGCCTGCGCGAGATCGCTGCCGGCATCGTTGAACAGGAAGAAGATGTCCGGGAAGCCGGCCTTGTTCAGCGCCTCGTTGCAGATTTTCATCGACGCGATGGCGGAGAGCGGCGTCTTCGGCGACGGCTTCCAGATCGAGATGTTGCCGCAGACCGCGGCGACCAGCGCGTTCCAGGCCCACACCGCGACCGGAAAATTGAACGCGCTGATGATGCCGATCACGCCCATCGGGTGCCACTGCTCGTACATGCGGTGACCCGGACGCTCGGAGTGCATGGTCAGGCCGTAGAGCTGACGCGACAGGCCGACCGCGAACTCGCCGATGTCGATCATCTCCTGCACCTCGCCGTCGCCTTCCGGCTTGGACTTGCCCATTTCCAGCGCGACCAGCGAACCCAGCGCGTCCTTGTGCGTGCGCAGCGCGTCGGCGCACAGGCGCACGGCTTCACCGCGGCGCGGGGCCGGCGTCTTGCGCCAGATCTTGAACGCGGCCTGCGCGCGTTCGACGATCAGGTCGTAGTCGGCCTGCGAACTGGCCTGCACGCGGGCGAGCACCTCGCCGTCGGTCGGGTTGACGGGCTCGAGAACGCCGGCATCGCGGGTCTTCGACCACTCGCCGTTGCCGAGATACGTGCCCGATTCGGTGTCGGACAGGCCGAGCGCGGTGAGGACGGAATGGGTCATGGACGGAACTCCTGTTGAGCGCATGCGGCCGATGCGGCACCGGCGGCATACGGGGGAAGCGGCGCGACGCGGCGCGGCACAGGGCCGGCAATGGCGGTCGCGGATGGTGACCCCGGCCCGATTCGAACGGGCGACCTGTCCCTTAGGAGGGGACCGCTCTATCCAGCTGAGCTACGGGGCCGAACGCGGCGATTTTCGCATGCGCCGTGGGCGAATCCCAAACCCCGGCGGGGCCTCAATGAAAATCGCGGGATGCCAGCGGCATTCCGCCGAGAAGCGGGCTGAGATCCTGCAGATCGCCGGCGATCAGGTGGGCCACGCCGTCCGCGCGTTCCCAGCGCCCGCGCACCGCGAGCAATCGGGATTCGAGCAGGGCGCGGCGTCGACGCACCGCCAGCCGCGCCCAGACGATGACGTTGATCATGCCGGTCTCGTCTTCCAGCGTGACGAAGATCGTGCCCTTGGCCGTGGCCGGACGCTGGCGCTGGGTGACCAGGCCGGCGACGTGTACACCACTGCCGTGCGGCCGGTGCTGCAGCTCGCGCAGGCCCACGATGCGGCGCTGGGTCATCTGCGCGCGCAGCAGGGCCATCGGATGCGGGCCGAGGCTCAGGCCGAGCGTGCGGTAGTCGGACAGGATCTCCTCGCCGGTGGCCGGCGCGGGCAGGACGATCGTGGCCTCGACCGGACTGCCGGGCAGCAGCGGGCGCTGTTGCTCGATGCCCGCGACGGCCCAGCGCGCCGCGTTGCGATGCCCGGCCAACCCGCGCAAGGCGTCGGCTTCGGCCAGCACCTGGCGCGCCTTGGCGTCGAGGCCGGCGCGCAGGCACAGGTCGGCCAGATCGGTGAACGGGCGCTGCGCGCGTGCGGCGACGATGCGCCGGGCCGCGTCCTCCGACAGCCCCGCGACCAGACGCAGGCCGAGCCGGATCACGGGTTGCTCGCCTGGATCGGCATCGCTGCGCCACGGCCGGCCGCCGTGCAGGGTGCAGTCGTGGTCGCTGTGCAGCACGTCGACCGGCAGCACCTCGATCGGCACGCGCTCGGCGCTGCCGCGCCTGGCGTCCTGCACGATCTGGCTCGGCGAGTAGAAACCCATCGGCTGCGCATTGAGCAGGCCGCAGGCGAACGCCGCCGGTTCGTGGCGCTTGAGCCAGCAGCTGGCGTAGACCAGCTTCGCGAACGAGGCGGCGTGGCTCTGCGGAAAGCCGTAGGAGCCGAAGCCCTTGATCTGCTCGAAGATCTGGTCGATGAAGGCGGAGGCGTAGCCCTTGCCTTCCATCAGCGTGCGGATGCGCACGCGGTGCGGCTCCATGTCGCCGCCCTGGCGCCAGGCGGCCATCGAGCGTCGCAGCTGGTCGGCCTCGTCTGCGGTGTAGCCGGCGTGGATGACGAGCTCCATCACCTGCTCCTGGAACAGCGGCACGCCCAGCGTAGGCCCGAGGATGTCCTCGACACCGGCCGACGGATACGTCGGCGTTTCCTTGCCCTGCCGGCGACGCAGGTAGGGATGGACCATGTCGCCCTGGATCGGGCCGGGGCGCACGATGGCCACTTCCACCACCAGGTCGTAGAACGTCGCCGGCTTGAGCCGCGGCAGCATCGCCATCTGCGCGCGCGATTCGATCTGGAACACGCCGACGGTGTCGGCGATCTGGATCATGGCGTATGTCGCAGGGTCTTCGTTCGGAATCGTCGCGATCTCGTGGTCGCGGCCGCGATGGCCGCGCACCAGATCCAGCGTCTTGCGGATGCAGGTCAGCATGCCGAGCGCGAGGCAATCGACCTTGAGCATGCGCATGGTTTCCAGATCGTCCTTGTCCCACTGGATGATCGTGCGGTCCGGCATCGCCGCGTTCTCGACCGGCACCACGGTGGACAGCGGCGCATCGCAGATCACGAAGCCGCCGACGTGCTGCGACAGGTGCCGCGGGTGATCGCGCAGCAGTTCGGTGACGAACAGCACCTTGGCGATCAGCGGGTTGTCGAGATCGAAGCCGGCCTCCGCGATGCGCTGCTCCATCGGCGTGTCGCCGTTGCCCCAGCCGTAGCAGTTGGCGAGCAGCGCGATCTGGTCGGGCGGCAGGCCGAAGGCCTTGGCGACATCGCGCACCGCGCTCTTGCCGCGATAGGCGATGACCGTGGCCGCCAGTGCGGCGCGTTCGCGGCCGTACTTGGCGTAGACGTACTGCAGCACTTCCTCGCGGCGTTCGTGCTCGAAATCGACGTCGATGTCGGGCGGCTCGTTGCGCTCCCGCGACAGGAAGCGCGCCATCAGCAGCCGCGTTTCCACCGGATTGACCGCGGTGATGCCGAGCGCGAAGCACACGGCCGAGTTGGCCGACGAACCGCGTCCCTGGCACAGGATTCCGCGCGATCGCGCGAAGCGCACGATGTCGGCGACGGTGAGGAAGAAGGCCTCGTAGCCGAGGCCTTCGATCAGCGCGAGTTCTTCGTCGATCGTGGCGACGATCGCCGCCGGCGTGCCCTCCGGCCAGCGCACGCGCATGCCGGCTTCGGTGAGCGCGCGCAGGTGCGAGGCCGGGGTTTCGCCGTCGGGCACCAGTTCGACCGGATAGCGGTAGGCGAGATCGCGGCCCAGATCGAAACGGCAGCGCTGCGCGATCGCCACGGTTTCATCCAGCAGCGCATGCGGATGGATGTTGCCCAGCGCGCGCCGCGTGCGCAGATGGCGCTCGCCGTTGCGGAACAGGTGGGCGCCGCATTCCGACAGCGGGAGGGTGTGGCGGATCGCGGTCAGCGTGTCCTGCAGCAGGCGGTCGCGGCGCAGGGCCATGTGCACGTCGCCGCTGGCCAGCGCGGGCATGTCCAGCTGCCGCGACAGCGCCAGCAGTGTCTGCAGGCGGGCGCTGTCGTCGTGATCGCGGTGCAGTTCGACGGCCAGGCGCGCCCGCTCGCCGAACACCGCGCGCAGCCACGCGCCCTGCGCGGCATCGGCCGTCGCGCCAGGCAGCCACAGCGCGAACACGCCCGCGGCCTCGTCGCGGAAGCGCGCTTCGACATCGGCGCGGGTGAGCCGGTAGCGGCCCTTGCCCGCGGCGCGGCGGCCGGTGGTGATCAGCTCGCACAGCCGGGTGTAACCGGCTGCATGTTCGACCAGCAGCACGAAGCGGGTGCCGTCGACGAGGGTGAACTCGCTGCCGACGACCAGCGGCACGCCGGTCGCACGCGAGGCCTCCAGTGCGCGCACGATGCCGGCCAGCGAGCATTCGTCGGTGATCGCCAGTGCCGAATAGCCGCACTGCGCGGCGCGCGCGAACAGCGCCTCGGCATTCGAGGCCCCGCGCAGGAACGAGAAGTCCGACAGGCAGTGCAGCTCGGCATAGGCGGGCGCATCGCCGCCGCGCTCGTGCACGACCTCGTCGTTGGCGGCGCCCTGGCGGCGTGCGGCGACGGTCCAGGCGCGCGGTGGCCGGCCCCCGGGCGTCTCGCGGTCCACGCCGTCGATCGCATCGTCCCAGCTCATGCGAACCACCCGTGCAGCATCCAGCCGCTGCGCTCGCCCGGCGGCACGAAGGCCCAGGCGCGCTGGCCCTGGGTGGTTTCGACGATGTAGTAGTCGCGACGCGCGTCGTCGCCGTCCCACCAGCCGCTTTCCAGGCGCTCGGGGCCGGACAGGATGCGCAGCCGGGCATCGCGCAGCGGCACCGGAGCCGGCAGCAGCCAGGCGGGGCGTTCGGGCCGCGGCGGCGCCGTCGGACTCGGTGCGCCGGTATCGCCGAACACGCGCGTCCACGCACGTTCCGGACGCGGATCGTCTGCCGGTGCCACGCGGTACACCGCGTCGTCGCCCAGACGGGCGCGCAGCCGTTCGCGCAACTGCGGCCACGGCATGGCCTGTTGCGGGCGGGTGTCGAACAGATCGCGCGTGGCCGGCACGAACGGCGGCAGATGCCGCGCCACCAGGCCGAGCGCGAGCACCGGTGCGTCGATCGTCACGCGCTCGAGCCGGCTGCGCGCCAGTTCGAACAGCATCGCCGGCGTGCGTTCGGCGGCGAGCAGGCCGACCTCGACGTCGGTGCGCGTGCGCTCGTGTTCGAGCCGCAGCACGAAGCGCTGCACGCCGCCGTCGCGGATCGACAGATAGGTGCACAGGTCGTTGATCAGCCGGCGCAGCGGGAACAGCAACGCGGTGTGGTTCTCGACCTCGTAACCCAGTTCGACGCGGGCCTCGAAATGATCGGGCGGTGCATAGCACTCGAGCGGATCGTCGGCCTCGCCGTAGAGGCGATCGACGTGGTCGAGCAGGGCCGGCCCGAACCGCCGGCGCACGCCGTCGCGCGGCAGTGCGCGCAGTGCGGCCAGCGTGCGCACGCCCATGCGCTGCAGCCGCTCGCCGGCATCGCCCGGCAGCGCG
>NTJG01000021.1 GCA_002324875.1 Lysobacteraceae bacterium NML93-0793 | reverse complement strand
GCTTGTGAAGTACGAGCTTCGGCTCGTTCAACTGTTCGGGCTGGGGCGCGAGGTCGATGTGCGGCCGTCCTGGCTCCTACACGTGCTCGAACACTGCGCGCCATCGGCGTGCCGCACATCGCTCTCCACTTCAAGACTACGGATTCGCGCAGACACAAGCGCGCTTGCGCGCGAAGGGAGTGCCGTGAAAGCCCCATCGCGCGCCAGCGCGCGCCTGCAAGGGTGCGCTCATCGACGCAGCAGCGTCTGCCGGGGAGCGAGGATGATGCGGAAGCAGGCGCCGCCACCGGGCACGGCGACGTAGTCGAGGCGTGCCTCGTTCGCCCGGCACAGTTCGTGGGCGATGTAGAGGCCGAGGCCGGTGCCGCTTTCGGAGGTGGTGAAGAACGGGCGGAACAGCTGCGCGGCCACCGCCTCGGGAATGCCCGGTCCGCGGTCGAGCACACTCAGTGTCGGGCAGTCGCCGTCGGGTTCGATGCGCAGCGTGATGCGCGCCGGCGCGCCCGGCATCCGTCCGTAGCGCACCGCGTTGTTGACCAGCGCGGTGAGCACCTGGTGCAGGTGGCGCGGGTCGAATACGGCCGAGAGGCTGGCCTGGTCGCAGGCCACGCGGATCTCGGCATTGTCGTCGGCGACGATCATCCGGTAGTCCTGCACGAAGGCATGCGCGGCCGCGACCAGGTCCACGTGCTCGGGCCGGGCGCGTTCGCGGCGGGCCAGGCTGAGCACGCTTTCGACGATGCCATTGGTGCGCACGCACTGCTGGTGGATGATCTGCAGCAGGCGGCGGTCGGCGTCGCGGATGTCTTCGGATTCCTCCAGCAGCTGGGTGGCATAGCTGATCGCCGCCAGCGGGTTGCGGATCTCGTGGGCGAGGCCGGCCGAGAACCGGCCCATCGTGGCCAGGGTCAGCGATTCGGCCCGGCGCGAGACCAGCGACGTGTCGTCGAGAAACACCAGCGTGTGGTCACTGTTGGCCAGCAGGCGCACGAACCGCGGCATGACATCGGTGTGCTCGCGCAGCGTGAGCGGAGCATCGTCGGTGCTGCCGCTGCGCAGCCAGTCGGCCAGCCGCAGGGCCAGGCGCGGCGCGAGCTGCGCCAGCGTGCGTCCGTGCAGCGCGTCATCGCCGGGCGTATCGGCATCGCCCAGCAGCAGCAGCGCGGCCTCGTTGGCCAGGCGGATCTGGCCGGCACCGTCGACCAGCAGCACGCCGGTCTGCATGCGCCGGATCACCAGCTCGTTGATCTCGGCCATGTTGGCCGCCTCGGCGCCGCGGCGTTCGGCCAGGGCCTTGGTGTCGCGCACCTGCTTGCCGAGCTGGCGGGTCAGCGAGGCGGCGGCGAAGAAGCCCAGCGCGAACATCAGCGTTTCCGCCAGAGGCCGGCTGAAGGCGCTGCCGCCGACCAGGTTGACGACGCGCTCCGCCAGCAGCGCCGCCGCCGCGGCCGTGGCGATCAGCAGGCTGCTCCGCAGGCTGACGAACAGCGACGCCGCGCCGATGTTGAACATCAGCAGCAGCGCCACGCCCGGTGCGACCTCGGGGATCGCATGGCTGATCAGGCCGGCCACCGCGATGTCCACCGCCACGCCGACCACCGCATGCGCGGGATGGTCGACATCCGGGTGGCGCGCATGCAGCAGCAGGCCGGCCGATGCCACCAGATAGCCCAGGCACACCGCGACGGCGATCGCCGGGTCCACCACCTCGCCCATCAGCGCGCCCCAGGGGCTGAACACCAGCAGCGCCAGCAGCGAGGCTTCCAGCAGCCGGTAGAGCGAGAACAGCGCCAGCTCGCGCTGCATCAGCCCCGGCGACATCGTGGGTACGGCGAGCAGGCGCAACGGTCGCTCCGGCGGGACGGGCAGCGGCCAGTATAGGCCGGCCCGGAGGGGCGGGTTTTGCCCGGGGGCGCCGCATGCGCGAGAATGGCGGGCCCGGTCGGCCTCCGGCGCTCCGCGCGCCCGCATCGCGGCCGGCATCATTTCCCACCCGATGGACCCCACATGAACTTCCACGAA
Organism: Lysobacteraceae bacterium NML93-0793; assembly: GCA_002324875.1. Taxonomy (GTDB): domain Bacteria; phylum Pseudomonadota; class Gammaproteobacteria; order Xanthomonadales; family Xanthomonadaceae; genus Luteimonas. Next base: position 46,188 of record NTJG01000021.1, on the reverse strand, counting down.
TACCAGGCGAAGCAGTTGTTTGCCGATTACGGCATCCCCGTGCCGGCCGGACGCGTCGCGTCCACCGCCGACGAAGCAGTCGAAGCAGCGAAGTCCCTGGGCGATGGCCCCTGGATGGTCAAGGCCCAGATCCATGCGGGCGGCCGCGGCAAGGCCGGCGGCGTGAAGTTCTGCAAGACCACCGACGACGTGAAGGCGGCCGCGGCGGGCATGCTCGGCACCAACATGGCCACCTACCAGTCGGCTGGCGTCGCGCTGCCGGTGAACCTGGTGCTGGTGACCGAGGCCGGCGAGATCGCCAAGGAACTGTACCTGTCGGTGCTGGTCGATCGCGGCACGCAGTCGATCACCTACATCGTCTCCAGCGAGGGCGGCGTCGACATCGAGCAGGTGGCCGCCGAAACCCCGGAGAAGATCGAAACCCTCAACGTCGGCTTCGTCGAAGGCTTCCAGGCCTACCAGGGCCGCGACATCGGCTTCAAGATCGGCCTGACCGCCAAGCAGGCCAACCAACTGGCGAAGATCATGGGCGGCCTGTACACGCTGTTCAACGAGAAGGACCTGGCGCTGGTGGAACTCAACCCGCTGGCCATCCTCGACAACGGCGACCTCTACGCCCTCGACGGCAAGGTCAACAGCGACGACAACGCGACCTTCCGCCACAAGGATCTGGCCGCGATGCGCGACACCACTCAGGAAGACGAAGCGGAAGTGCGCGCCAGCGAGTACGACCTGAACTACGTGACCATGGACGGCAACATCGGCTGCATGGTCAACGGCGCTGGCCTGGCCATGGCAACGATGGACGTGATCGCACTCAACGGCGGCTCGCCGGCGAACTTCCTCGACGTCGGCGGCGGCGCGACCAAGGAGCGCGTGACCGAGGCGTTCAAGCTCATCCTGTCCTCGGACAAGGTCAAGGCGATCTTCGTCAACATCTTCGGCGGCATCGTCCGCTGCGACATGATCGCCGAGGGCATCATCGCCGCGGTCAAGGAAGTGGACGTCAAGGTGCCGGTGATCGTGCGCCTGGAAGGCACGAACGTCGAAGCGGGCAAGAAGCTGCTGGCCGAGTCGGGTCTGGCGATCACCGCCGCCGACGACATCAACGACGGCGCCAAGAAGGCCGTCGCCGCAGCCGCCTGATTTTTCGACGGTTTCGGGCAAGTCCCTCCGGAGTCCACAGCCCCCTTGAGTCAAGGGGGCGGCATCGTCCGAGGCGATGCGGGGGTTCTGGAGAGGTGGCGCAAGCAGCGTTCCGCATCACGGAACGCTGCGCCGGCCCGAAGTCGTACAACCCATAGATAGCGAAGGACTCAAACGAATGTCCGTTTTGATCAACAAGAACACCAAGGTGATCGTGCAGGGCTTCACCGGCCAGCAGGGCACCTTTCACGCCACCCAGATGGTGGAATACGGCACCCAGGTCGTCGGCGGCGTCACGCCGGGCAAGGGCGGCACCACGCACATCAATCTGCCGGTGTTCAACACGGTGCGCGAAGCGGTCGAGGCCACCGGGGCCGACGCCTCGGTGATCTACGTGCCGCCGCCGTTCGCGGCCGACGCGATCCTCGAAGCGGCCGCGGCCGGCATCAAGGTCATCGTCTGCATCACCGAGGGCATTCCGGTGCTCGACATGCTGCGCGTCAAGAACGTGCTCAAGTCGCACCCGGACGTGACCCTGGTCGGTCCGAACTGCCCGGGCGTGATCACGCCGGGCGAGTGCAAGATCGGCATCATGCCGGGCCACATCCACATGCCGGGCAAGATCGGCATCGTGTCGCGCTCGGGCACTCTGACCTATGAAGCGGTCAAGCAGACCACCGCGGCCGGCCTCGGCCAGTCGACCGTCATCGGCATCGGTGGCGACCCGATCAACGGCCTGAACTTCGTCGACTGCCTCAAGCTGTTCAACGAAGATCCGCAGACGCTCGGCATCATCATGGTCGGCGAGATCGGTGGTGACGCCGAGGAAGCGGGCGCCGAGTACATCAAGAACCACGTCAAGAAGCCGGTCGTCGGCTTCATCGCCGGTGCGTCGGCCCCTCCGGGCAAGCGCATGGGCCATGCCGGTGCGATCGCCTCGGGCGGCTCGGGCACGGCGGAAGGCAAGTTCAAGGCGATGGAAGCGGCGGGCGTCAAGACCGTGCGCTCGCCGGGTGACCTGGGCGAAGCGATCGCTGCGCTCGTGAAGTAATCGCGCTGAGTCGCGTGATTCGGGAAGGCCGCCTCCGGGCGGCCTTTTTCGTGGCGGGCGTTCAGTTGCACGCGAGGACGCTGTCCCGGATGCGCCTCACTGCGCGCACTAGGGACGGTCTGAATAATTCCGCTCTTGGCCGTCATTCCCGCGAAAGGGGGAATCCAGCGTCTTCGGTTTTGAAAAGGCTTGAGTCCCTGGATCCCCGCTTGACCAGCCGTGCGGCTGTTGAGAGCCGCGGGGATGACGGCAGTTACTCAGACCTTCCCTGGGCGTACCAGCGGGGAGATCTCGGAGCGCAGTTGACAGAGTGCGTTTAGGTGCGCATCTTGAATGCGCATCCATGAGGAATCTGCCATGCGCATTCGCGAGGATTATGCGGGCTACGGCAAGCGCGCCACCAACGTCAGTGTGAATCAGGGGCTGCTCGAAGAGGCCAGGGCGCTCGAGATCAATCTCTCGGCGACGCTCGAAAAGGCGCTGGAAGCCGAAGTGCGTGCGCGGCGGCGCGCGCAGTGGCGGGAGGACAACCGAGAGGCGATGGCCGCATACAACGCACGTATTGCGCGCGATGGGCTTGCCGGAGACCGTGTGCGCGCATTCAAGGCATCGCTGAAGGGCGCGGCAGGGGAATGAGCCAGTTCTGCGTCTATGCCAACGCCGATCCGGCATCACGTCGCGACGTGCCCTGCTGGTTGAACGTGCAGAGCGATCTGATCGATAACGTCGAGTCCCGTGTCGTCGTGCCGCTGATCCCGGCAGCGCAGGCCGGACCGCTGCTCACCCGCCTGATGCCGGAGCTACCGGTCGCTGGCAAGCCGATGGTGATGGACACCGCGCAGATCACCAGCGTGCCGATGCAGATGCTCGGCCGGCAGGTCGCGGATCTGGCGGGCGAGCGACTCCGCATCATCGAGGCCCTGGACTTCCTCACGCATGGCATCTGACATGACCGCACCGCTCCGCATCGCCCTGGCCCAGTTCGACTTCCCGGTCGGCGACGTCGGCCGCAACGCCGAACGCATCGCCACGATGATCGCGCATGCGCGCGACGAGTACGGCGCGCACGTGGTGGTCTTCCCGGAGCTCGCGATCAGCGGCTATCCGCCGGAAGACCTGCTGATGCGCCCGGGCTTTCTGATCGACTGTGAAGCGGCATTGATGCAGATCGCCAAGGACGTGCGCGGCATCGTCGCGGTGGTCGGCTGGCCGGAATCGGCCGGCAGCATCCTCTATAACTCGGCCAGTGTGCTGCGCGACGGGCATGTCGAGCGCACCTACCGCAAGCGGGAATTGCCGAACTACAACGTGTTCGACGAGCGGCGGTATTTCCACGCCGATCCCGACGGCGGGTCCTGCGTGGTCGAGGTCAACGGCGTCCAGGTGGGCGTGGTGATCTGCGAGGACCTCTGGTTCGCCGAGCCACTCGACGACACCGCGCGCGCGGGTGCCGAGGTGGTCGTGGTGCCCAACGCATCGCCCTACGAGCGCGGCAAGCATCGCCAGCGCGACGCGCTGCTGGCCGAGCGCACCCGCGAGAGCGGCGTCGCGCTGGCCTACGTGAATGTCGTCGGCGGCCAGGACGCGCTGGTGTTCGACGGCGCTTCGGTGGTCGCCGATGCCGACGGCACGGTGCATCCGGCGGCGGTGGCGTTCGACGACCAGTGGCTGGTGGTGGACTTCGATCCGGCCCGCAAGGGCTTTTCGCCGGTGCTCTGGGTGGACGATGGCGACGAGAGCATCGACGCCCTGGCCTGGCGCGCGGTGGTGCGCGGCACGCGCGACTACTGCGCCAAGAACGGGTTTTCCACGGCGTGGGTGGGGCTGTCGGGCGGTATCGATTCGTCGGTGGTGCTGGCGATGGCGGTCGACGCGCTGGGCGCGGACAACGTCACCGCCGTGCGCATGCCCTCGCGCTACACCGCCGGGCTGAGCAACGACCTCGCGGCCGAGCAGTGCGCCGCGCTCGGCGTGCGCATGCTGACCATTCCGATCGAACCGCCGTTCCAGGGGTTTCTCGACACGCTGTCGGAGGCGTTCGGCGGCAAGGACGTCGACGTGGCCGAGGAGAACCTGCAGTCGCGCACCCGCGGCGCGATCATGATGGCGCTGGCGAACAAGCACGGCGGCCTGCTGCTGACCACCGGCAACAAGAGCGAGTACGCGGTGGGCTACGCCACGATCTACGGCGACATGTGCGGCGGTTACGCGCCGATCAAGGATCTCTACAAGACCGAGGTCTTCGGCCTGGCGAAGTGGCGCAATACCGTGGGCGGCGCGCCGGTGATTCCGCCGGCGGTGATCGACCGGCCGCCCTCGGCCGAGCTGCGCGCCAACCAGCTCGACCAGGATTCGCTGCCGCCCTACGACGTGCTCGACGCGATCCTGCGCCGGTTCGTGGATCAGGAGGAATCCCGTGACGAGATCGTCGCGGCCGGATTCGACGCGGCAACGGTCGATCGCATGCTGCGCCTGGTCCGCACCAGCGAATGGAAGCGGCACCAGGCCGCACCTGGGCCGAAGATCTCGCGCCGCGCGTTCGGTCGCGAGCGCCGCTATCCGATCAGCAACCGGTATTCGGGATGATCGGGCGCACGCGGGTCACCGGGCGGCCGCCTCGTCCCTGCACGAGCGCGCGCCTGCAGATGGAGCGTTGAGGTGAGCGACGTCTGCGAACGTGTCCACGCGCCGCAAGGCGGGGCGCACCCGTGCTGAGCCTCATCCAGCGCGTCAGCCGGGCCGAGGTCCGCGTCGACGGCGCCATCGTCGGCCGCATCGGCCCCGGCCTGCTGGCTTTGATCGGCATCGAGCCTGGCGACGGTGACGCGCAGGTGGACCGGATGGTCGAACGATTGCTGGCCTATCGCGTATTCGCCGACGAAGCCGGCCGGATGAACCGCGCGCTGGCGCAGACCAGTGGCGGCCTGTTGCTGGTGAGCCAGTTCACGCTTGCGGCCGATACCCGCTCGGGCAATCGGCCGGGCTTCAGCACGGCCGCCCCGCCGTCTGAAGCTGAACAGATCTTCACGCGCCTCGTCAGTGCGTCCCGGGCACGACATCCCGGGGTGGAAACCGGCCGCTTCGGTGCCCATATGGAAGTCAGCCTGGTCAACGACGGTCCGGTCACCTTCCTGCTCAGGGCATGAACCCGGCCTCGCAGGTGGTACAATTACGGGTTCACTTTTACAACGGTGCGCCACATGGCGAATGAACGTCTCGTCCAGCAGTCCGACATCAAGCTCCTGATCAGCAAGGGCCTGGAGCAGGGCTACCTGACGTATGCCGAGGTCAACGATCACCTGCCGGACGACATGGTCGATCCGGAGCAGATCGAAGACATCATCGGCATGATCAATGGCATGGGCATCGACGTCCATGAGGTCGCGCCCGATGCCGAGACGCTGCTGCTGGCCGGCCAGTCCGGCGGCAACCGCGAAGTCGACGAGACCGCAGCCGAAGAGGCCGCCGCCGCGCTGACCTCGCTCGACACCGAGGGTGGTCGCACCACGGACCCGGTGCGCATGTACATGCGCGAGATGGGCACGGTGGAGCTGCTGACCCGCGAGGGCGAGATCGCGATCGCCAAGCGCATCGAGGAAGGCCTGAACCAGATGATGGCCTCGGTGGCCAGCTTCCCCTGGTCGGTGCAGCTGCTGCTCGAAGAGTACGAACTGCACAAGGCGGGCAAGAAGCGCCTGGCCGAGGTGGTGGTCGGCTTCAACGACCAGCTGCTCGAAGAGCTCGCCGCCGAAGAAGAAGCCGCGTCCGGCAATGCGCCGGCGGCCGCGGATGCCGACGACGATGCCGACAGCGACGACGACGATGCCGACGACGCCGACGGCGAGGAAGAGAGCACCGGCCCCAGCGGTCCCGATCCGGAAGAGGTCGCGCGCCGCATGGACGTGCTGGCCGACCTGTTCAACAAGTTCCAGAAGGCCTACGCCAAGAACGGCGCCACCGCCAAGCCGGTGGTGAAGCTGCGCGGCGAGATGGCCGACCAGTTCATGACCTTCAAGCTGCCGCTGCCGCTGACCGATCTGCTGGTGCGCAAGCTGCGTGACGTGGTGTCGGAGCTGAAGGACCACGAGCGTCGCATCCTCGATCTGTCGACCCGCGTCGCCAAGATGCCGCGCAAGGACTTCATCCGCGCCTGGGACGGCAACCAGACCAATACGGGCTGGGCGGACGAGATGATCAAGCGCAAGCAGAAGTGGTCGTCGGGCCTGAAGGACGTGCGCGACCAGATCGTCGCCGAGCAGGAAGCCACGCTCGCGATCGAGAAGGCGATGGGCGTGACCCTGGGTGATCTGAAGGAGATCAACCGGGCGATGGCCTATGGCGAGACCAAGGCCCGCCGCGCGAAGAAGGAGATGGTCGAGGCCAACCTGCGTCTGGTGATCTCGATCGCGAAGAAGTACACCAACCGCGGCCTGCAGTTCTTGGATCTCATCCAGGAGGGCAACATCGGTCTGATGAAGGCGGTCGACAAGTTCGAGCACCGCCGCGGCTTCAAGTTCTCGACTTATGCCACGTGGTGGATCCGCCAGGCGATCACGCGTTCGATCGCCGACCAGGCGCGCACGATCCGCATCCCCGTGCACATGATCGAGACGATCAACAAGCTCAACCGCATTTCCCGCCAGATGCTCCAGCAGTACGGCCGCGAGGCCACGCCGGAGGAGCTGGCCAAGGAAATGGACATGCCGGAAGACAAGATCCGGAAGGTCATGAAGATCGCGAAGGAGCCGATCTCCATGGAGACCCCGATCGGCGACGACGAGGACTCGCACCTGGGCGATTTCATCGAGGACACCAATGTGGAGTCTCCGATCGACGCGACCACCAACACCAACCTGATGGAGACGGTCCGCGACGTGCTCGCCGGTCTGACGCCGCGGGAGGCCAAGGTGCTGCGCATGCGCTTCGGCATCGACATGAATACCGACCACACCCTCGAGGAAGTCGGCAAGCAGTTCGACGTCACCCGCGAGCGCATCCGCCAGATCGAGGCCAAGGCGCTGCGCAAGTTGCGCCACCCCTCGCGCAGCGAGCAGCTGCGCAGCTTCCTCGACGTCGAGTGAGTTCGGCACGACGGACGCAATCGAAAAGCCCGCCGGAAGGCGGGCTTTTTCGTGGGCCGGGTGTTGACCCGCACGGACATGACTAAGCCGATCGAACTGTCGTGCCTGTAGGAGCGCGCTCGCGCGCGATGCGGCTTTCTCGCAAAGGCCATTCGCGCGCGAGCGCGCTCCTACAGCTGATCCAGGCGTTCGCTGGTGGGACCGGCGCGATCGCGTCCGCTGCCCCGCGTGTCAATCCAGCACGGTCGGAGTCGCGGTACCCACGATCACCACGTCCGCCTTGCGGCGTGCGAACAGACCGACGCTGACCACGCCCGGAATCTGGTTGAGCTTGGCTTCCAGCGCCACCGGGTCGGTGATCGACAGGCCGTGGATATCGAGCACCCAGTTGCCGTTGTCGGTCTTGATGCCTTCGCGCCAGACCGGCTGGCCGCCGGTGATCGCCAGAATCTCGCGCGCGACCAGGCTGCGCGCCATCGGGATCACCTCGATCGGCAGCGGAAACGCACCGAGCACCGGCACCTGCTTGGCCGGATCGATGATGCAGACGAACTTCGCACTGGCCTCGGCGATGATCTTCTCGCGCGTCAGTGCCGCGCCGCCGCCCTTGATCAGGTGCTTGCCCGGATCGCACTCGTCCGCGCCGTCGACATACAACGGCAGCGGACCGGTCGCGTTGAGGTCCAGCACCTGGATGCCGTGGCCGCGCAGGCGCTCGGTGCTCTGCTCGGAGCTCGAGACCGCACCGTCGATGCGATGCTTGATCTTCGCCAGTGCGTCGATGAAGAACGCCACCGTCGAGCCGGTGCCCACACCGACGATCATGCCGTCTTCGACGTAATCGATCGCCTTCTCGGCGGCCAGGCGCTTGCCTTCGCTCATCACTTCTTCTCCAGGGACAACAGCAGTTTCCACTGCGCGGACGACACCGGCAGCACCGACAGGCGCGCACCCTTGCGGATCAACGCGAATTCCTCGCCGAGCTCGGCCGCGTGCTCGCGGATCTCGGCCAGCGGAATGGGGCGGGCCAGGGTGCGCACGTAGCCGACGTCGACCATGAACCAGCGCGGCGTTTCTTCCGTCGCCTTCTCGTCGAAATACTTGGACGACTTCTTGAACTGGGTGGGGTCCGGATACGCGGTGCTCGCCACCAAGGCGATGCCGTAGATACCGGGTACCGCGGTATTGGAGTGATAGAAGAAGATCTCGTCACCCACCCGCATGCCGTCGCGCATGAAATTGCGCGCCTGGTAATTGCGCACGCCCGTCCATGGCTCGGTGCCGACGCGGGCGAGATCGTCGATCGAGAACTCCTCGGGTTCGGATTTCATCAGCCAATAGCGCTTGCGGGTGCTCATCGCGTCTCGTCAGGCAGCGGTGGTCGGGAAGAGGGTGGCGGATTCGGTGCAGATCGCATCCAGCGGCACGTCCCACTCGGCGGCCTCGAGCGCATCGACCTGCTGCAGCGCGAACGCCGCGCCCACCAGCAGCGGCGGCGCGGCCTGCGTGCGCCGGAAGGCGAATGTGCGGTCGTACCAGCCACCCCCCATGCCCAGGCGGTGCCCGCGGGCATCGAAGCCGACCAGCGGCGTGACCACGACGGCCATCGCGTGCGCATCGAGCGCCGATGACGTTTCGACGTCGGGCTCCGGAATGCCGTAGCGGTTGGTGACCAGCGGATCGCCCGCCCGCCAGGGCGCGAAGCGCAGTGCGTCCTCGTGCAGGATCGGCAGGCAGTAGACCAGGCCGGCCGGAAGGCGCATCTGCATCACGTGCAGGCCGATCTCGCCATCGCTGGCCCAGTAGCCGGCCACATAGCCACGGGTCGGAAGGGACGGAAGCGCGAACAGCTGGGCCGCGAATCCCTCGGCTGCCGCGATACGTACCGCGGGCGCGATCGCGCGACGCTGGTCGCGCAGGCGGCGGCGGAGTTCGGGGCGTGCGGTCATTCGGCCGGCTCGTCGTCGGATGCCGGCGACGCGGCGGGCGGAATCGGAAAAAGCACGTCCTCCGCCAGTGTCGATGCGTGCGAAACGACCTTGAACCCGAGGTTCAAGTGGGAACGCTGGGATTCCTTCGGGCTTCCCGCTCGAGGGCGGACTGGCACTCCCGGTTTCCTGACATCCCCGGTGTCGTTCTTAAGGGACAAGGCGAATGTTTTGCTCGCTGTCGGACACGGCAGAGAACGCAGGCGAAGTATAGCGGGTGCGCGCGTCGGGCCAAGCCCGTTCGTCGGTCGCCGCGCCTCGGGGATGTCGACGATTCAGCCGTGTCGGCGCATCGCGAAGACGCTCAACGCGATTCGGCGTCGAACGCGTCGAGGCGCCGATGCAGCGCGCCTACTGCATCCGCCACGGCGCGGTTGTCGCCACTGCCGCTCTCGCGCAGCTGCTGGAGTTCGTGGGCGAGGTTGAGGGCCGCGAGAATCGCGACCCGGTCGACCGCGGCCATGCGGTTGGCACCGCGGATCTCGCGCATGCGCGCATCCAGCAGTCGCGCGGCCGCCATCAGGCTGTCACGCTCGTCGGGCGCGACGCCGACGGTGTATTCCCGGTCGAGCACCCGCACGCTGACGGCTTCGCTGGTTCCGGTCACGTGTGCTGCTCCAGGGATTTCAGGCGCGCGATCATCGCCTCGACCCGCGAGCGTGCCTGTTCGTTCTTGGACAGCAGCTGGGCGCGTTCACCCACGATGTGCTCCTGCTGCTGGCGCAAGCTGCGGTTCTCGTCGCTGAGCACGCGGACGCGCTCGATCAGCGTCTCGACGCGCGACGTCAGTCGGTGCAACTGGGCGATGACGTCGGGCTGGTCCATCACGGCACGATAGGCAGGGGACCGGGGGCGGTCAAGGCAGGGTCACGACCCGGGCCGGGGCCGACGGCCGCGGCAGGCTCTCGGGTCGCCAGTTGCGGATGAAGGCCAGGCACTGCAGCGCGTCCATCGGTTGCGCGATCCAGAATCCCTGGATCTCATCGCAGCCCTTGTCGGCCAGGAAGCGCATCTGCGCCGCCGTTTCGACGCCCTCGGCCACGACGTTCAGGCCGAGGGAGTGGCCCATCGCGATGACGGTGCTGGTGATCGCGGCGTCTTCGGCGTCGTGTGGCAGCTCGTCGACGAAGGCCTTGTCGATCTTCAGCGTGGTGATGGGCAGGCGCTTGAGATAGGCCAGCGACGAGTAGCCCGTGCCGAAATCGTCGATCGCCAGCGACACGCCCAGCGCACGGAAGGCCTGCAACTTGGTGGCGGTCTGCTCGGCATTGGCCATCAGCACGCTCTCGGTGAGTTCGAGTTCGAGCAGGTGCGGCGGAATGCCGGTGTCCTCGAGCACGCGCGCCACCACGCCGGGCAGATCGCCACGCAGCAGCTGCAGCACCGAGACGTTGACCGACACCGTCATCGCATCGAGTCCGTGCTGGCGCCACCGGCCCAGCACCATGCAGGCCTCGCGCAGGACCCATTCACCGATCTCGAGAATCAGGCCGCTTTCCTCGGCCAGCGGAATGAAGTCGTTCGGCGGGATGTCCCCGTGCTCGGGGCTGTACCAGCGCAGCAGTGCCTCCACGCCGGTGATCCGCGACGCGGGCAGGGACAGCCGAGGCTGGAACACCAGGCGCAGCTCGCCGCGGTCGAGCACCTTGCGCAGCGCGCCCGACAGCGTCGCGCGCTGGCGCACCGCGATGTCCATGTTGTCGTCGTAGCGCATGAACGTGCGTCGGCCCGCGGCCTTGGCCTGGTACATCGCGGTGTCGGCGTGCTTGAGCAGCGCGGTGGGTACCTGGGCGTGATCGGGGTAGAGGCTGATGCCGATCGACGGCGAGATCGTGATCTCGCGACGGTCATCGAGCACGAGCGGCGCTTCGAAGGCATTGATGATCTCGCGCGCGACGCGTTCGGCATCGTGTGCGTGCGCCAGATCCTCGATGACCACCGTGAACTCGTCGCCGCCGAGTCGCGCCACGGTGTGCTGCGTGCCGACCGTCTGCTGCAGGCGCACGGCCGCGGCACGGAGAATGCGATCGCCGGCAGCGTGGCCCAGCGAGTCGTTCACGTCCTTGAAGCGGTCGAGATCGAGGAACAGCACGGCGACCCGCCGGTCCTGCCGGTGCGCGCGGATGATCGCGCGCGACAGCCGCTCCGACAGCAGCGCCCGGTTGGGCAGGCTGGTCAGCGTGTCGAAGTTCGCCAGGTAGCGCAGTTCCTGCTCGGTGCGCTTGTGCTGGGTGATGTCGTTGAGGACGGCCACGTGCAGGCGCGTATCGAGTTCGGCGTCGTGCACGGTGCGCAGTTCGACCGCGGCGAGGAATTCGTCGCCGTCCTTGCGGCGCTGCCACAGCTCACCACTCCAGCGGCCCTCGTCGGCGGCCTGCAGGCGGATCTGGGCCTGCAGGGCGGTGTCGTGCTGGTCGCTGTCGAGCATGTCCGCCGTACGCCCGATGACGTCCGACTCGGCGTAGCCGGTCATGCGCAGAAAGGCCGGATTCACCGACACGAACCTGAACTCCGCATCGACCACCGCGACCGCCTCGCTCATGCTGCGCAGCACTTCGGCGGCGATCTGTCGCTCGCGCTCGGCCTCCCGGGTCGCGTTGACGTTCAGTGCGGTGCCGGCGATGCGCACCACGGCACCCGCGCGGTCACGCTCGATGACCCGGCCCCGCACCCGAACCCAGCACCAGCCGGCGTCGCCGTCGCTGACGCGCAGCACGGCGTGATACCGGCTCGCCGCGTCATCGAGGCACGCGACGAGCGCCTGGCGCGCGGTCTCGAGATCGTCGGGATGGATCAGGGCGGTGGCCTGCAGGGTGTCCTCGATCAGCCCGCCGTCGTCGCCGCGTTGGACGCTGATCAGGCGCCGCAGTGCGCCGCTCGGCAGGTGATAGTCCCAATACCGCTCACCGGTGGCCCAGAGCGCGAGCGCGAGGCGCTCGCCGCGCTCGTCGAGGGCCTGCGTGAAGGCGTGATCGCTCTGGCGCCGGCGCACCACCAGCACGACGAGCAGCACCAGCATCGCGAGCAGCACCGCAGCACCGGGCACAACGAACTGGCTGGAATCGATCACGCGGTAACCCCGTGCCGGACGACGGCTCGGCGAGTGTAGTCATGCAGCCGATGCGTCAACAAGCAGTTTGGCCGTGGAATTCAAGGCGATTGATACAATCGCGTGCCATCCGCCATCGTCGTGAGTGCCCATGTCCGAGTCCCTGCCTGCGCCCGCCGAGGTCGACGCCGAAATCCGTGAGCTGCAGCTCGCGCTCGGCGCCAGCGAACTGCACGGCGGGCTGTGCGGATGGCTGGCGGGTGGCGGCGCGGACCGTGCCGACTGGTTGGCCCCTGTGCTGGCCGACGACACCTTGCCGACGCCTGTCGCGGGCGGCGCGTTGGACCGGCTGCGTGTGGCCAGCGCCGCGCAGCTGGACGATCGCAGTTTCGGGTTCACGCTGCTGCTGCCCGGCAGCGAGGCCTCGCTGGCCACGCGCAGCGAGGCGCTGTTCGAGTGGTGTCGCGGCTTTCTCGGCGGGTTCGGCCTGTCGGCCGGGACGGCGAAGCTCTCGTCCGAGGGCGACGAGGCGCTGGCCGATCTGGCCCGGCTGGCCGCGGCCCAGGCCGACGCCGACAGCGAAGGCGACGACGGCGAAGAAGACGCGCTGACCGAGATCGAGGAGTTCGTGCGTGTCGCAGTGCTGCTGCTGCATGGCGATGCGGCGCTCGCCACCCGTCACCGGAACCGGTTGAACTGAGCATGGCGATCTCGACCGGTATCTCCGCGGCCGCCTACCAGAAGCGGCGCCGCCAGCTGATGCGGCTGGCCGGCAACGACGCCATCCTCGTCCTGCCCGCCGCGCCCGAGCGCAACCGCAGCCGCGATACCCATTACCCGTACCGGCCCGATTCCGACCTCTGGTATCTCACGGGGTTCGCCGAACCGAACGCGGTGCTGGTGCTGGTGCCGGGGCGCAAGCACGGCGAGGCGCTGCTGTTCTGCCGCGAGCGCGATCCCGAACGCGAGGGCTGGGACGGACCACGCGTGGGCCCCGAGGGTGCGGTCGAGGCGCTCGGCATGGACGATGCGTATCCGATCGACGACCTCGACGAGATCCTGCCCGGTCTGCTCGAGGGCCGGACGCGCGTGTACTACCACTTCGGCCGCGATACCGAGTTCGACCTGCAGCTCATCGGCTGGCTCAACCGGGTGCGGGCGCAGGTGCGCCTCGGTGCACAGCCGCCGCACGAGTTTCTCGAGCTCGGGCACCTGCTCGACGAGATGCGCCTGTTCAAGACCGCCGACGAACTCAAGCTGATGCGCCGCGCGGCGAAGATCAGTGTCGAGGCGCATGCCGCTGCGATGCGCGCCGCGCGTCCCGGCATCCACGAGTACGCGCTGCAGGCCGAGCTCGAGTACGTCTTCCGGCGCCACGAGGCGCAGCCGGCCTACGAGAGCATCATCGGGGCGGGCGCGAACGCCTGCGTGCTGCATTACCGGGCCAATACCGCCCAGGCGCGCGACGGCGATCTGGTGCTGATCGATGCCGGCGCCGAGTATCGCGGCTATGCCGCCGACATCACCCGGACGTTCCCGGTCAACGGCCGGTTTTCACCCGCCCAGCGTGCGCTGCACGCGGTCGTCGAAGCCGCGCAGCAGGCCGCCCTGGCCCAGGCGCGACCGGGCGTGGCCTACGAGGCCGGCCACATCGCCGCGGTGGAAGCGCTCACCGAAGGCCTGCTGCGGCTCGGCCTGCTCAAGGGCAGGCTGGAGGCGCGGATCGCCGACGGCAGCTACAAGCGCTATTACCGGCACAAGACCGGCCACTGGATCGGGCTCGACGTGCACGACGTCGGCGATTACCGCATCGAGGGCGAATCGCGTCTGCTCGAACCCGGCATGGTGTTCACGATCGAGCCGGGCCTGTACGTGGCCGCCGACGACACCAGCGTGGACGCCAAATGGCGCGGTATCGGCATCCGGACCGAGGACGACGTGCTGGTCACGAAGACCGGCCACGAGGTGCTGACGGCGGGGCTCGCGCGCACCGCCGACGAGATCGAAGCCTTCATGGCCGACGCGCGCTGACACCCGCGCGCGTTCCATCCGCGGGCGCGATGCCGCCCGCCGCAGACACGTAACGGAGGCATCCGCCACGAACGGCGCCGCGTGCGCGTCGAGCGGCCCGGCGCCCCGGCATGCCGGAGGATCGCAGGCGCGTGCGCGTGCTGCGGGACGCGCCGCGATGCACGCGGGAGCGCGTCAGTCGACGAGGTCTGCCCAGGCGTCGCGCGTCAGATTGACCGGCGCGCCGTCGGTGCACACCACGTCGTCCTCGATCCGGATGCCACCGTAGGGGCGGAACGTCTCGATGCGCGCCCAGTCCACCGCATCGCCCTTGCCGTCGGCCTTGAGGTCTTCGAGCAGCATGTCGATGAAGTACACGCCCGGCTCGATGGTCACCACCATGCCGGGTTCCAGCGTGCGCGTCAGGCGCAGATAGGGATGGCCGACCGGCTTTGCGATCGTGCCGCCGGTGTCGGACGCGGCGAAGCCGCCGACGTCGTGCACCTGCAGGCCGATGCCGTGGCCGATGCCGTGCGGGAAGAACGCGGCGCTGACGCCCGTGTCCAACGCCTGTTCGGGCGAGATCTTCAGCACGCCGAACTCGCGCAGCACGCCGGCCAGGGCGAGGTGTGCGTCCAGATGGATGCGCGCGTAGTCGACGCCGGCGCGCACCTGGTCGCACATCGCACGTTGCGCGGTATCGACCGCCTCGATCATGGCCTGGAACTCGCTGCCGGTGTCGTGCGCATAGGTGCGCGTGACATCGGCCGCATAGCCCGCATGGCTGGCGCCGGCATCGATGAGGAAGCTGCGGAGCGGATCGGGCGCCAGACGGTCGCGCTCGGTGTAGTGCAGCACCGCCGCGTGCGTGTTGAGCGCGACGATGTTGGTGTAGGGCAGGTCGTTCGTGTCCTGTCCCGCGGCCTGGCAGTAGGCCAGGTGGATGCCGAACTCGCTGGCGCCGGCGCGGAACGCGCGTTCGGCCGCGGCGTGGGCGCGCACCGCGCGCTCCGAGGCCCGGCGCAGCATCGCGATCTCGTAAGGGGTCTTGAACGCGCGGTGGTAGTCGAGATAGTCGACCACGGCCTGCGGGTTGTTGGGCTTGTAGGCGTCGTAGCGACCGAGCGCGCTCTGCGGCTCGCCGAGGATCGCGCAGCGCGCGGCGTTCTTCGGCAGATGCTGCTGGGCGTCCTCGGGCTTGCGGATCACCACGATGTCGACGTGCTCGACCCACGCGCCGTTCGGCGTCTCCGGCACGACGTGCCAGTAATCGCGGGGCTGCAGATAGACGAGCTTGGGGCGGGCGCCGGGGGTGAATACCAGCCAGCTGCCGGGCGCGCGGGTCAACGGCAGCCAGGCCTTGAACTGCGGATTCACCGCGTAGGGATACTCGCGATCGTCGAAGACCTGGTGATGCAGAGTGCCGCTCGGAATCACCAGATGATCGAAGCCGCCGCGCGCGAGCGCTGCGGTCGCGCGCTCGGTCAGCGTGGCCAGATGATCGGCGTAGAGAGTGGCAGTCGACGTTGCGGAAGTGGACATCGCGATCCCGGTGGGTTCATGGATCGGCCTATTCTGCCGCATCGCCCCCGATCCACGCCGGGGTCATTCGTAACGGCTGCCCGGCGCGTTGACCCAGCCGTGCAGGCGATACACCAGCGCGGGGGTCGTGGCGATGAAGCGGAATCCGGCCCAGGTGCTGCCGGCCAGCGTGGCGTCGTCGAGCCACAGCAGGTGCGCGCCGAGTTCGACGGGTTCGGAGCCGTCCGGGAGCTGGAAGCTGAACTGGTACAGCGCGTCGTCGACCAGCGGTTCGCTGGCGATCAACAGCATGCCGGTCTCCGACAGATTGCCGACGCGGCCCACCACGCGATCGGTCATCGCATCGGTGACCAGGATGACGTCGGAAGCCTTGCGCCGTCGGGCGCGGCGGAATTCCTGGATCATGCGGGCGCTCCGGACGGGTGGCCTTCGCCGCGGCCGGCGAAGCTGCGCAGGGCGCTCATCGCTGCCTGCCAGGCGCGGTCGACCAGATGACCGCGATCCTCGGTGACCACGCGCGCATTGCCCGACGCCATCAGCCGCGCGACGGCATCGAGCGACTGTTCGCCGCTGCGCTGTCCGCGCTGGTTGACGAACAGCACGTGGTCGGTGATCGGGCTGAACCAGGACATCCGGCGACGCACGACATCACCTTGCTGGTTGGTGGTGAATTCCATCCAGGTGCCGAACGGCAACGTGCGTAGATATTCGTACTGCGCCTGCTCCTCCGGCGTGCGCGGTGGTGGCACCGGGCGACGGGCGCGATCGGCGTCTTCCCCCAGCCGGGCGCGCGCCTTGAGCTTGAGCGCCAGTTCGGTACGCGACGCCGCATCGGTGTCGTCGTCGGCGCGGTGGCTCGTCAGGCGCTGCGCGATCACGGTGGCTTCGTCGCCGTGGTACCCCACCTGGCCGAGCGCCGCCTCGACGTATGCCTGCAGCACGGGGTCGGCCGGATCGCCGGGCTGCAGCGCAGCGTCGACGATGCGGTGCGTGGCGTCGATCTGCTGGCGGAACGCGTCGGAGCGTTCGCCGTGGCGCAGCAGCGTGAGCGTGAGCACGTCCGACCAGGCCTGATCGAGCAGCGCGCGCGAGAACCGGGGCAGGCGGTGATCGCCGACGATCTCGCGCATCAGCAGCCCGGCGCGCAGCTTCGCCGCCTCCAGACGCTCCTTGCCCTGCGCCGCCTCCACGTGGCGACGTTCCTGCAACTCGGCCGTGCGCGACTGCGCCTGGATCTGTGCCTCGACCTGGGCGTTGCCTTCGGCGAACACGCCGACGTCGCTTTCGAAATTGCGCACGACATGCGCCACCGCCTGGCGCAGCACGGCCTGCACGCGGGGATCGAAGGCGGTGTCCTCGTGCCAGCTGGCCGCGCTCTCGGCGACGGTATTGAGCAACTGGCGGGCCGGGTGGCGCTTGCGGGTGAAGAACGAATGGTCCTGCAGCGCCGCACGCAGCAGCGGGATCTGCAGTTCGCGCACCAGCGACGCGGCCGGCGCCTCGTTGCGGATCTCGTCTTCGATGTGGCTGTAGAGCATGCCCAGCAGTTCGAAGGCGTCCTCGTCCTGCGGAGCGAGCGTGGCGGCTTCGCCGTCACGCTGACGCGCCTGGGCGAGCAGCGAGCGTCTGACCTCGGCGAGATTGCGCGAGGCCTTGCCGGGTGCCAGCGGCTGTGCCTGCAGGCGACGCAGGGCCCGGGACACGTCGGTGGTCTGCAACTCCTGGCGCTGGGCGCGGGCCTCGCCACCGGGGCGGAACTTGCGCAGCAGATCGCGGCGACCGGACATCAACTGCTGCAGCGTGCGGTAGGCCGCCTCGTGGTCGTCGTCGTCGGGATCCTGCGCAGCCGGCGTCGCGGCGGCCCAGGCGGTGTAGGGCCGCTGGGCGTCGGTCGCAGCCGGTGACCGGGCCGGCGCCGCGGCGGCCGCGTGTCCGGTCGCGACGGGCGCGTCGGCCGGCGCCGCCGTGGCACGCACGCGCATCGGCACGAAGGTCAGTGCGGGCAGGAGGCCGCTGTCGGCGAACTGGGCATCCAGCCGCTCCAGCACACCGGCATAGCCGGCCATGACTTCGCGGTCGAAGATGCGATACAGCAGCAGGCGGGCGTCGTGCTCGATCTCGAGCGCCCGGGCGGCACTCTCGATCGCGCGGCACAGGCATTGCGGACCCAGCGGCAGCCGATCCGCATCGAATGCGGGCGCGCCGGCCAGCACGCCGAAGCGCTGGCCCAGCAGATGCAGCGAGAGGTTCGCGCGGCCCTCCTGGCGGCTGGCGATCTCGCGCAGCACGGTGCCCTCGTCCATCACCGCGTCCTCGACCAGGCTCAGCGTGCCGAAGCCGCCGATCGGCGAGGGGTCCGACGGTGTCGGCCGGGCGCCGGGCGCGGCGGGCGTGCGGATCGCGGCCAGCGACGATTCCAGCGCCAGCAGAAAGCGGGGGATCAGGTCGGCCCGGTTCGCACGGAAGCTGCGCAGGGTGGCCATGTGACGCGCGCCCACGCCCGGATTGCGGGCCTGGTCGGCGAGCCGGAACAGCTCCTGCTCGTATTCGGTCAGCAGCGCGTTGAGCGGATGGTCGAGTTCTTCCGACACCAGCGCGAGCGCACGTTCCAGCATGACGCGCACGCGGGGCGGGAGCCCGGAAGCGGCAAGCGATCGGGGTGGACGCAGAGGCGGATGGGCGGACATACCTGTCGCGGGATGGGGTGCTCGTCACACTCTTATCACGGCGCGGCAGTTGCAGCCAGTGTTGCGTGCGCCGTCCTCGGGTTGCGGCAGGCGCGGGGTGCGGTCCCGGCCGTCAATCGTCGAGAAACAGGCTCACGACATCGTTGGTGAACCGGCGGCCAAGCGCGGTCGGCACGATCCGTGCACCGTCGGCGCTCAGCCAGCCTGCAGTCACGGCGGCGTCGATGCGCGGCGCGATGGCGGCGTACGGCAGACCGGTGCGCGCCTCGAAGGCGGCGGGTGTGAAGCCTTCGACCAGACGCAGCGCGTTGAGCATGTATTCGAACGGCCGTCGATCCGGATCGATGCGCTCGTCGCCCCCGATGCCGGCCGGCGTGCCGGCGGCCCCCAGCCATGCCGCCGGATGCTTGTGCTTCCAGCGGCGCAGGATGGTCTGCTCGCTGCCCAGCGTCAGCTTGCCGTGGGCGCCGGCGCCGATGCCCAGATAGTCGCCGAAGCGCCAGTAATTGAGATTGTGCGCGCACTGCCGGCCGGGGCGCGCATACGCCGACACCTCGTACTGCGCGTAGCCGGCGTCGGCCAGCAGGGCCTGGCAACGCTCCTGCATGTCCCAGGCGAGGTCGTCGTCGGGAAGGCCTTCGGGTGGCCGGGCCGCGTAGACCGTATTGGGTTCGAGGGTCAGCTGGTAATGCGAGATATGCGTCGGCGCCAGTGCGATGGCGCGCATCACGTCGGCCTCGGCCATCGCCAGGCTCTGGCCCGGCAGCGCGTACATCAGGTCGAGGTTGAAATTGTCGAAGCCCGCATCGCGTGCCAGTGCGATCGCATCGATCGCCTGCCGGCCGTCGTGGATGCGACCCAGCCGCGTCAGGCAGCCGTCGTCGAAACTCTGGATGCCGAAGCTCAACCGGTTGACGCCGGCCGCCCGGTAATCCTCGAAGCGGCCGTGCTCGGTGGTGCCGGGATTGGTCTCCAGCGTGATCTCGGCATCGGGCGCGAACCGCAGTCGCGACGAGGCGCCCTGCAGGAGGCGGGCGATCGCGTCGGCGGGAAACAGGCTCGGCGTGCCGCCACCGAAGAACACGCTGTGCACCGTGCGGCCCCAGACCAGCGGCAGGTCCTGGTCGAGATCGGCGAGCAGCGCATCCACGTAGGCGTCGAACGGCGGCGTGCCGCCCTTGAATTCGTGTGAATTGAAATCGCAGTACGGGCACTTGCGCACGCACCAGGGCAGATGCACGTACAGCGACAGGGGCGGCGGGATCAGCATCGGGCAGACATCAGGGTGGCGGTCGGCTGCGCACGTGCGCGGCGATGGCTCAGGCGAGCAGCCCGGAGCGCGCCAGCCGGTCGCGCAGCGCCTGCAGGGCGAGCGCGCGATGGCTGATGCGGTTCTTCTGTTCCGGCGGCAGTTCGGCCGCGGTCAGGCCGCTCGCGGGATCGAGGAAGACCGGGTTGTAGCCGAAGCCGTAGTGACCGCGCGGCGCATCGAGGATGCGGCCTTCCCAGCTGCCTTCGGCGATCAGCGGCTGCGGATCGTCGGCGTGGCGCAACAGCACGATCACGGCGTAGAAGCGAGCGGTGCGTCGCGATTCCGGCAGGCCGTCGAGCGCCTGCAGCAGTTTCGCGTTGTTGGCGCCATCGTCGGTCGGACTGCCGGCGTAGCGCGCGCTGTAGAGACCGGGCGCGCCGCCCAGCGCATCGACGATCAGGCCGGAGTCGTCGGCGAGTGCCGGCAGACCGGTGACCCGGGATGCGTGCCGCGCCTTGATCAGCGCGTTCTCGACGAAGGTGGTGCCGGTCTCGGGGGCATCGTCCACACCCAGCTCGCGCTGCGGCACGATGGCCAGCGGCAGATCGGCCAGCATCGCGCGCAGCTCGGAAAGCTTGCCGGCGTTGCCGCTGGCGAGAACGAGGGTCTTCATGCGGCGGGCTCCAGCAGGTCCCACTTCGTGCCGTAGAGATCGACGAACACCGCGACCGTGCCGTAAGGCTCGACGCGTGGTGCTTCGAGAAAGGTCACACCGGCTGCGGTCATCGCTGCGTGGTCGCGTGCGAAATCGTCGGTGTGGAGAAAGTGGCCGACGCGGCCGCCGGTCTGGTCACCGACGCGAGCGCGCTGCGCGTCGGTCGCCGGCTCCGCCAGCAGCAGCGCGGCATCGTCCGCATGGCCGGGACCGATGCGGACCCAGCGCTTGCCTTCGCCGAGCGGACGGTCCTCGAACACCCGGAACCCCAGCGCACGCGTGTACCAGGCGATCGCCGCGTCGTAGTCGGCCACCAGCAGCGTGGTCAGCGCGATACGACGCGTCGCGTGGCGCCCTGTCATCCCGCGAGCGCCTCGCGCTGCAGGGCGACGAGTTGCGCGACACCGGCTTCGGCCAGTTGCAGCATCGCGTCCATCTCGACGCGGCGGAATGCATGGCCTTCGGCGGTGCCCTGGACCTCGATGAAGCCGCCGCCGTCGTTCATCACGACGTTCATGTCGGTATCGCAGTCGCTGTCCTCGGCGTAATCGAGATCGAGCACCGGCACGCCGCGGTAGACGCCCACCGACACGGCGGCGATCGCACCGTGCACCGGGTCGCGGGTGATCTCGCGCCTGGCACGCAGCGCGCCGATCGCATCGACCAGGGCGACATAAGCACCGGTGATGGCCGCGGTGCGGGTGCCGCCATCGGCCTGCAGCACGTCGCAGTCGAGCGTGATCGTGCGCTCGCCGAGCGCCTTGCGGTCCACGCAGGCGCGCAGGCTGCGGCCGATCAGGCGCTGGATTTCCAGCGTGCGGCCGCCCTGCTTGCCGCGCGCGGCTTCGCGGTCGTTACGCGTGTTGGTGGCGCGCGGCAGCATGCCGTATTCGGCCGTCACCCAGCCCTCGCCCTTGCCGCGCAGAAAGCCGGGGACGCGGTTCTCCACGCTGGCCGTGCACAGCACGCGGGTGTCGCCGAAGCTCACCAGTACCGAGCCCTCGGCATGGCGCGTGAAACCGCGCTCGAAACGGACGGCGCGCAGTTGATCGGCCGCGCGGCCACTGGGGCGGGAAAAGTCGGACATGAAGGCGTGCCGGAAGACGGCGCAGAAGTTTAGCAGTGGCCGGTCTCCGGGCCCGGTCGGGCGCCCCGTGGACCTGCACCGCCGCATGTCCGATTCCGGTTCCTCGCCCTCGAGTATCTCGGGGCCTGCAAGCCCGGATGCCCGCCGGCTTGTCCGAAGAACCGCTCTTCCGAATCCCCAATCCCGAATCCCCAATCCCGGCCCTCAGGCATACTCGTCCGCCATTTTCCGCCATGGCCGACCGCATGATCCGCAGCATGACCGCCTTCGCCTCGGGCGAGCGCAGCACCGAGTGGGGCACGCTGTCCTGCGAACTGCGCGCGGTGAACCACCGCTTCCTGGAACTCGGCACACGCATGCCCGAAGAACTGCGCGGCCTGGAACCGGCGCTGCGCGAGCGCGTGTCGGCGGCGGTGTCGCGCGGCAAGGTCGAGCTCGGCCTGCGCCTGCGCAGCGGCGAGGGCGGCGGCGAACTGCAGCTCAACCGCGCGCTGCTCGCCCAGTTGCAGGGCCTGGCGCAGGACCTGCGCCCCGGTTTTCCGGAGCTGCGGGCGAGCCTGACCGAGCTGCTGCAGTTCCCGGGCGTGATGCAGTCGCGCGGGGTGGATCCGGCGGCGCTGCAGGCCGAGGTGCTGGCCCTGCTCGAGACCGTGCTGCAGGACTTCGTGGCCGCGCGCGAGCGCGAGGGCGCCAAGCTGGTCGCGGCGATTCTCGAGCGCGTCGACGGCATCGCCGCGATCGCCGCCGAAGTGCGCACGCTGATGCCGCAGATCGGCGAGGGTCAGCGCGCCAAGCTGCAGGCGCGGATCGCCGACCTGCCGCACCCGGTCGACCCGGGCCGCATGGAGCAGGAACTGGTGCTGTGGCTGCAGAAGCTCGATGTGGACGAGGAACTCGACCGCCTCGACAGCCACGTCGTGGAGATCCGCCGGGTGCTGGCCCAGCGCGAACCGGTGGGACGGCGCCTGGACTTCCTGCTGCAGGAATTCAACCGCGAGGCCAACACGCTGGGTTCGAAGTCGGTCGACCGGCGCAGTTCGCAGGCCGCCATCGAGCTCAAGGTGCTGATCGACCAGATCCGCGAGCAGGTGCAGAACATTGAGTAGCCGGGATTCGGGATTCGTGATTCGTGATTCGAAAGAGCAGGTACGATGGCCGCCCCGTTGACAGGCGGATTGCCATCCGTGTCGCCGACTCCCCAATCCCCGCTCCCCAATCCCGGCCCGATGCGCGGCACGCTGTTCATCGTGGCGGCGCCGTCGGGCGCCGGAAAATCCAGCATCGTCAACGCGTGTCTGGCGAAGGATCCGGACATCGCACTGTCGATCTCGTTCACCTCGCGCCTGGCGCGTCCCGGTGAGCGCCATGCCGAGCATTACCACTTCGTCGGCAAGGATGTGTTCCAGGCGATGATCGATGCCGGCGACTTCTTCGAGTACGCGCGGGTGCACGGCGACTGGAAGGGCACGGCGCGGCAGTCGGTGGAACCGCAGCTCGCCGCCGGCAAGGACGTGCTGCTGGAGATCGACTGGCAGGGCGCGCGCCAGGTGCGCGAGAAGGTGCCCGATGCGGTCAGCGTCTTCATCCTGCCGCCGTCGCGCGAGGCGCTCGACCAGCGCATGCGCAAGCGCGGTCAGGACAGCGAGGCGGTGATGGCCCAGCGGCTGGCCGCGGCGCAGGAGGAGATGTCGCATTACGACGAGTTCGATTTCGTCGTCGTCAACGAGGATTTCGACGTCGCGGTGGCCGACATGTGCGCGATCTTCCGCGCCAGCCGTCTGCGCCGGGATCTGCAGGCGGCACGTCATGCGGGATTGATCGGGCGGCTCCTGTCCGGCGCCTGAGCGTGCTCGCGCCGGGACCGCTCGATCTGCGCCAAGTGATTGATTTTCAGGGGCGGTGCTTGCGTCCGCCCTCGGGCAGCCGTACCATGCGCGACCCCTTTTCCTGATTCGCGCGGCCGTGCCGGTCGCCGGGAGCCCGTATGGCCCGCATCACCGTAGAAGATTGCCTGGAAGTCGTCGACAACCGCTTCGAGCTGGTCATGATGGCCGCCAAGCGCGCGCGTCAGCTCGCCAACGGCGTCGAGTCGCAGCTCGACAACAGCGAGAACGACGACAAGCCGACGGTGCTGGCGCTGCGCGAGATCGCTGCGCGCCGCATCGACCAGCCGTTCATCGACGCCGTCGACAAGTCCGAGCGCGAGCGCAAGGAGCGCGAAGCCCTCGAGTGGGCCGCGGCCGAAGTCGTCGCCGACGAGGACATGGCCAAGGGCGACGATCTCTGAATCGCCCGTGCGACGGCCGCAACCGTCGCCATGTCGAACCGGCCCCGCTTCGTGCGGGGCCGTTGCATTTACGGGCCCGTGACCGCGTCCTCTGCACTGCGACGTGGTTCCCAAATGTCGACCGGCCCCGTAGGCTTCGCGGATGACGCCAGCGCCTCCTGCCAGCCTCCTGGAGCCCGATGTGCCCGGTGACGAGGCGCTGCCGGATTACGTGCGCGAGTTCGAGCGCAGCACGCTGTACCTGCCGGCCGACCAGCGCGCCCGCCTGCGTCATGCCTGGGCGGTCGGCGCCGCGGCCCACGCGGGCCAGACGCGCAAGTCCGGCGAGCCCTACATCACGCATCCGGTCGCCGTGGCCGGGGTGCTCGCCGAGCAGCGGGTCGACGTCGAAACGCTGGTCGCGGCCATCCTGCACGACACCATCGAGGACACGCCGCTCACCCGCGACGCGCTCGCGGCGTCGTTCGGCGAGGCCGTGGCCGAACTGGTGGAAGGGGTCACCAAGCTCGACAAGCTCAACTTCAACAGCCGGCAGGAAGCGGACGCGGAAAGCTTCCGCAAGATGATGCTGGCGATGGCGCGCGACCTGCGCGTGATCCTGATCAAGCTCGCCGACCGCCTGCACAACATGCGCACGCTCGGCGCCCAGCCGGGGCCGGCCCGCGAACGCATCGCGCGCGAAACACTTGAGGTCTATGCGCCGATCGCCCAGCGCCTGGGCATGAACAAGATCAAGGCCGAGCTGCAGGATCTCGGTTTCCATGCGCTGCATCCGATCCGGCATTCGGTGCTGGAGAAGCGCATCGGCAACCAGCCGCTGGTGCGTCGTGAAGCGCTGGCGAGCATCGAGGCGCAGCTGGCGCAGCGGCTGACCAGTGCCGGCCTGCAATACCGCCTCGTCGGCCGGGTGAAATCGCCCTGGAGCATCTACAAGAAGATGCAGGGCGAGGGCAAAACCTTCACCCAGGTGATGGACGTCTTCGGCTACCGCATCATCGTGGCCACCGCCGCCGACTGCTACCACGCGCTCGGCATCGCGCATTCGGTGTTCAAGCCGCTGGACGGCCGCTTCCGGGACTTCATCGCGATTCCCAAGGCCAACGGCTACCAGTCGCTGCACACGGTGCTGTTCGGGCCCTACGGCGCGCCGATCGAGGTGCAGATCCGCACCGAGGAAATGGACCTGATCGCCGAGCGCGGCATCGCGGCGCACTGGGCCTACAAGCACGGTGGCGACGGTCCCAACAGCGCGCAGTCGCGTGCGCATTCGTGGATCGCCGGTCTGCTGGAATCGCAACGCGCGACCGGCTCGTCGCTGGAGTTTCTCGAGAACGTCAAGGTCGATCTGTTCCCGGACGAGGTCTACCTGTTCACGCCCAAGGGCGACATCATGTCGCTGCCACGCAACTCGACCGCGCTCGATTTCGCGTATTCGGTGCACACCGACATCGGCAACCAGGCGGTGGCCGCGCGCGTCGACGGCAAGCTGGTGCCGCTGCGCACCGCGTTGTCGAGCGGGCAACGGGTGGAGATCGTGACGGCGAAATCCTCGGCGCCGCGTCCGCAGTGGCTGGAGTTCGTGGTGACCGGCAAGGCACGCACCGCGATCCGCGCGCAGCTCAAGCATCTGCAGCACGAGGACGCGGTGCAGCTCGGTCATCGCATGCTCGATCGCGCGCTGGAGTTGCTGGGGACGTCGCTCGACCGCTTGCCGCAGTCGCGACTGGATGCGTATCTGGCCGAGGCCCGGTATCCGCGCCTGGAAGCGCTGATGGCCGACATCGCGCTCGGCAACTGGATGCCGGCGCAGGTGGCGCTGGCGCTGGCGCCGCAGGAAGGCGCCCAGCCCAAGGACCAGTCCGCCCGCCCGGGCGAGACGATCCGCATCCGCGGTGACGAGCGCGGCGTCATCACCTTCGCCAATTGCTGCACGCCGATTCCCGGCGACGACATCATGGGCTACCACACCACCGGGCGCGGCATCGTCGTGCACCGCATGGATTGCCCGAACGTCGCCGAGTTCCGCAAGTCGCCGGAGCGCTGGGTCAACATCGACTGGGACCGCGACGTCGTCGGCGACTACAACGTCGCGCTGCGTATCGAAGTGGAGAACCACCCCGGCGTGCTCGCGCAGGTGGCCGCGGCGATCGCGCGCGCGCATTCGAACATCGACGGCGTCGACTATCTCGAACGCGACAGCACGGTCGCCGCGATCCGCTTCTCGATCGAGGTCAAGGGCCGCAAGCACCTGGCCGACGTGATCCGCAAGACGCGGCGCCTGCCGGTGGTCCACGGCGTCCAGCGCATGTGACCTGTGCGGCGCCTCCGCAGGGTCCCGGCGTACAGCCCGGACCGCGACGAACGCCGCGCCGCTAGAATGGCCGTCTCGATTTTCCTGGAGATGTCCGCATGCCCCGCACGCCCATCAGCACCCCGGACGCGCCTGCCGCGATCGGTCCGTATTCGCAGGCCGTGCGCGCCGGCGGCACCGTGTACTTCTCCGGCCAGATTCCGCTCGATCCCGCGACCGGGGAACTGGTGGCCGGTGACATCACCGCCCAGGCGCGGCGCGCATTCGACAACCTCAAGGCCGTGGCCGAAGCCGCCGGTGGTCGTCTGGACGACATCGTGCGCGTCGGGCTCTACGTCACCGACCTGTCGGAATTCGGCCAGGTCAACGCGGTGATGGCCGAGTATTTCGACGCGCCGTATCCCGCGCGTTCGACCATCGAGGTGCCGGCCCTGCCCAAGGGCGCGCGCTTCGAGGTCGACGCGGTGATGGTGCTCGGCTGATTCCGAGCGCGCGCATCACGTGAGCCGGGCTGCGCCCGTGCTGTCGGCCACCGGCGCCGCGGCGGTGTCCACGCTGCCCGGCGTCGGACCGAAGGTGGCCGAAAAGCTCGCCGCTCGCGGCCTTGCCACGGTCGGCGACCTGTGGCTGCATCTGCCGCGGCAGTACGAGGACCGCACGCGCATCGTGCCGATCCGTGCACTGCGCGGCGGTGTGCCGGCGCAGGTGGAAGGCACGGTCGACGCGGTGGACCGCGGGTTCCGCCGCCGGCCGATGCTGCGCGTCGCCCTCTCGGACGACTCCGGGGCGACGCTGGTGCTGCGCTTCTTCCACTTCCGCGCCGCGCAGATCGCCCAGTTCGCCGTCGGTACCCGGTTGTGCTGCTACGGCACGCCGCGCCCGGGCCAGCATGGCCTGGAAATCGTGCATCCGAGCTACCGGGTCGTCGACACGTCGGCGGATGCGGTGCTCGGCGATGCGCTCGATCCGGTATATCCCGCGATCGACGGTGTGGGGCCGGTCGCGCTGCGCCGCATGATCGGTGCGGCACTCGACCGACTGCCGGGCGATGCGTCGCTGGAACTGCTGCCATCCGATCTGCTGACGGGCCTGGCGCTGCCGTCGCTGCGCGACGCACTGTTGACCGTGCATCGTCCACCGGTCGATGCCGATCTCGCGGCGCTGCTCGACGGCCGACATCCGGCGCAGCGTCGTTTGGCGCTCGAGGAGATGCTGGCCCACCATCTCAGCCTGCGCCGTCAGCGCATCGCATTGCAGGCGCATGGCGCGCCGGCTCTGCGGCCCGGCCCATTGGCGGCGGCGCTGACGTCGTCGCTGCCGTTCGCGCTCACCGGCGCGCAGCAGCGGGTCTACCGCGACATCGTGCGCGACCTGGCGCGGCCGCATCCGATGCTGCGCCTGGTGCAGGGCGATGTCGGCAGCGGCAAGACCGTGGTCGCAGCACTCGCGGCCCTCGTCGCGATCGATGGCGGAACGCAGGCCGCGCTGATGGCGCCGACCGAGCTGCTCGCCGAGCAGCACGCGCGCAACCTGTCGGCGTGGATGACGCCGCTCGGTGTGCGCGTGGCATGGCTCGCGGGCAAGGTCACCGGCCGCGCGCGTGCGGCCGTCTCGGCCGACATCGCCGGCGGCGCCGCCCAGCTCGTCGTCGGCACGCATGCGCTGATGCAGCAGGCGGTCGAATTCCACGATCTGGGCCTGGCGATCATCGACGAGCAGCATCGCTTCGGCGTGCACCAGCGGCTCGCGCTGCGCGACAAGGGCGCGCACGGAGGCAGCGTGCCGCATCAGCTGGTCATGACCGCCACGCCGATTCCACGCACGCTGGCGATGGCCGCGTACGCCGATCTGGATGTGTCCGCGATCGACGAGCTGCCGCCGGGGCGCACCCCGGTGCGCACCGTCGTTCTCAGCGCCGAGCGCCGGGCCGAACTCATCGAGCGCATCCGCGCCGCCTGCGCCGAAGGTCGCCAGGCCTATTGGGTCTGCACCCTGATCGACGACTCGGACGAGGTCGTCGCCCAGGCGGCGCAGACGACCTACGAACTGCTGTCGGCCGCGCTGCCCGAATTGCGGATCGGCCTGGTGCACGGCCGCATGCGGCCGGCCGAGAAGCAGGCCGCGATGGCGGCATTCAAGGCCGGCGACAGCGATCTGCTGGTGGCCACGACCGTGATCGAGGTGGGCGTCGACGTGCCCAACGCCTCGCTGATGGTGATCGAGAATGCCGAACGGCTCGGTCTCGCCCAGCTGCACCAGTTGCGCGGGCGCGTGGGGCGGGGCAGTGCCGCATCGAGTTGCGTGCTCCTCTACCAGGCACCGCTGTCGCGGGCCGCACGCGAGCGTCTCGACACCATGCGCACCACGACCGACGGCTTCGTCATCGCCGAAAAGGATCTCGAGCTCCGTGGGCCCGGCGAACTGCTCGGCACGCGCCAGACCGGTCTGGTCGAGTTCCGCCTGGCCGATCTCGCCCGGGACGCGGACCTGCTCCCGGTGATCCAGCAACTGGGCGATACCCTCGCCCAAGCCCATCCCACACGCGCCGACGCGATCGTCGCCCGCTGGATCGGCGGTGCGTCGCGATTCGCGGCCGCCTGATGTCGCCTGGCGCGAGCTGTGGGGACCATGATTTCCGGGAGAACAGGGACGCGACCGGGGCGACGCGATGCAAGGCGCGGGCGGCAACGCCATAATGGCGCATGACCGATACGATTCCGCTCCTCATCGATACCGACCCCGGTGTCGACGACGCGCTCGCGCTGCTGATGGCGTTCGCCGATTCGCGTCACGACGTCGTGGGCCTGACCATCGCCGCGGGCAACGTGGGGCTGGCGCACACGACCGCGAACGCCCTGAAGCTCTGCGAGATCGTCGGACGCACCGAGGTTCCGGTCTTTCCCGGCAGTGCAGCGCCGCTGTTGCACCCCGCGCCGGATGCGGCCTACGTGCATGGCAATGATGGATTCGGCGACATCGGCTACGTGCCGGCCAGCCATACGCCCGAGACCGAACATGCCGCGCAGGCGATCGTGCGCATGTCGCACGTCCACGCCGGGCGTCTGGTGCTGGTCGCGCTCGGGCCGCTGACCAATGTGGCACTCGCACTGAAACTCGACCCTTCGCTGCCGACGCGGATCGGGCGGTTCGTCACGATGGCCGGCGCGGTCACCGGTCACGGCAACATCACGCCGTCGGCCGAGTTCAACGTCTTTTTCGACCCCGAAGCCGCGAAGATCGTGTTCGATGCGTTTCCGCATTTCGAGCTGTCGGACTGGGAGGCCACCGTGGCCCACGGGCTGCCCCACGATCAGGTGCTGGCGTGGATGCATGCGGGCGGCGAGCGGGCCGGGTTCTACGAAGCGATCTCGCGCAAGACGCGCGAATGGTCGGCCGACCGCCGCGGAGATGACTGGCACTCGGCCGACGCGCTGGCGATGGCCTGGGTACTGGCGCCTGAGGGTGCCGAGGACACGGTCACGCGTCCCATCGATGTCGTCATCGATCACGGTCCGGCGCGTGGCGCAACGATCGTCGACTGGCAGCGACAGCTCGGCCGCCCCGACAATGCAACCCTGCTCATGCGCTACGACCGCGATCGCTTCCACGCCCTGGTCCGGCAGGCGCTGCAGGCGGGCTGACCACGACGCTTGCGCGGAGCGCATCTGCGGGCTAAAATGCCGCTCTTCCCTTGCGCAACTTTGGTGCCCGCCATGAAGGCCGACATCCACCCCGATTACCGTGAAGTCGTCTTCCAGGACGTCACGTCCGATGGCTTCAAGTTCCTGACCCGCTCGACCCTCGCCGCCTCGGCGAAGGAAACGATCCAGTGGGAAGACGGCAACGAGTATCCGCTGATCAAGATCGAAGTGTCGTCCGCGACGCATCCGTTCTACACCGGTCAGAACAAGATCATGGATACCAGCGGCCGCGTCGACAAGTTCCGTCGCCGTTACGCCAAGTAATCGCGAGAGCGATGGTATCCGGCGGCCGCCTTCGGGCGGCCGTCTGCATTTGTGTTCGTCCGCGCCCGCTGCGTCGTTTCGATGCGGCGGGTGCGTCCGTGTTCGACTTTCGTGCAAGGCCGCACGACGGCGTCGCCGCCGAGGCCTATGCGATAATTGACGCGTTGCGGCATTCGCCGCGCCCGCCAGGCCGGATGCAGTGACGTCCGGAGAAATGAGGAGCCCCAGAGTGTCTGAATCCAATTCCAAGCTCGATCAGGTCACGCTCGATGCCTCCGGCAAGACGGTGACGCTGCCCGTCCTGCACGGCACGCTCGGCAATCCCTGCATCGACATCTCCAAGCTGCCGAAGGAAACCGGCTGCTTCACCTACGACTCCGGCTTCACCGCCACCGCCAGCTGCAAGTCCGCGATCACCTACATCGACGGCGACGAAGGCGTGCTGCTGTACCGCGGCTACCCGATCGACCAGCTGGCCGAGAAGTCGAGCTTCCTCGAGGTCGCCTATCTGCTGCAGGCCGGCGAACTGCCGAACAAGGACGAGTTCGCGAAGTTCGAGCACGAGGTCACGCATCACACGATGATGCACGAGTCGCTCAAGAGCTTTCTGCAAGGCTTCCGCCACGATGCGCATCCGATGGCGATGCTCGCCGCCTCGGTCGCGTCGATGTCGGCGTTCTATCACGACACGCTGGACCTGCAGGATCCCGAACAGCGCCGCCTCGCGGCGATCCGTCTGATCGCCAAGGTGCCGACGCTCGCCGCGGCCGCGTACCGGTATTCGATCGGTCAGCCGATCCGCTACCCGCGCAACAGCCTCGGCTACGTCGATCGCTTCCTGCACATGATGTTCGAGATGCCGAGCGAGCCGCTCGAGCTCAACCCGGTCGTCGCCAAGGCGATGGACCTGCTCTTCATCCTGCACGCCGATCACGAGCAGAACGCGTCGACGTCGACCGTGCGTCTGGTCGGCTCCACCGGTGCGAATCCGTACGCGTCCGTCGCCGCCGGCATCACCGCGCTGTGGGGCCCCGCGCACGGCGGCGCCAACGAGGCGGTGCTCAAGCAGCTGGCCGAAATCGGCACCGCGGACAACGTCGAGAAGGCGGTGCTGCGCGCCAAGGACAAGAACGATCCGTTCCGCCTGATGGGCTTCGGTCACCGCGTCTACAAGAACTTCGATCCGCGCGCGAAGATCATCCGCGAGATGACCCACAAGGTGCTCGGCGAGCTGGGCATCAACGATCCGCTGCTGGATGTGGCGATGAAGCTCGAAGAAGCGGCGTTGAAGGACGACTACTTCGTCGAGCGCAAGCTCTATCCGAACGTCGATTTCTACAGCGGCATCATCTACAAGGCCCTCAACATCCCGACCGAGATGTTCACCGTCATGTTCGCGATCGGCCGGACCGCAGGCTGGGTGGCGCACTGGCTCGAGCAGCAGGTCGATCCGGAAGCCAAGATCGGCCGCCCACGCCAGATCTACACCGGCTACGACGTGCGCGACTACGTCGCCAACGACAAGCGCTGAGTGTTCGCGCGCATCTGCGCGCGATGGACTGCACGACAAGGGCGGCCTCCGGGCCGCCCTTGTCGTATCTGGAGCCCGAGGTCCGGGGCGGAAAAATCCGACACGCCGTGTTCCAGTCTCCCGGCATCACGCGCGCCGGCTCTCCCGGACACTGCTGACGGGGCGCCGATGTCGTTGCATCGAGGACCGATGCCGATGTCGCGCAGAGCACGCACAACGTCGAGGACACGACAGATGACGATGAAATGGATTCGGGCGGCCGTGATGGCCTGCGGTCTCGTACTGCTCGCGGGCCCGGCGGCGGCCCAGGAAATGACGTTCCGGTCCGGTGTGATCACCGGCATCACGCCCATGCAGGTCGAGGCGGCCGCCGCGCCCCAGACGGCTTCGCGTTCGGCGGGCGCATTCGGTCGCGCACTCGGGCGGGTGGCGGGGCGCGCCGCTGCCAGGGTGACCGGCGAGTACACCTACGAGGCCTACGAGGTCGCCAGCAGCGCAACCAACGATCTCGTGAGCGCCGCCGCTGCAGCGCCGGCCGCGGGCGCACGCACGGTGACCGCGTACATGGTGATGCTCCGCTTCGACGAAGGCGGCGAGTCGGCGATCCGTGCCGCGAGTGTCGACAATCTGCGTGTCGGCGCCCGTGCCCGGGTGTTCGGCAGCGGTGCGAATGCGCAGATCGTCGCCGAGTGACGCGCGAGTTTTCTGGACGGCGTCCGCGTTCCGGCCCCGCGGGTGTGCGGGGCTCGCTACGGCGCGGCTCCGTCGATGGCATCCGCACGCTCAAGGGCAACCAGGGCTTCGAGCTGACTGCGTGATGCCCGACGCATCGGTCGCTCGTCGATCGGAGAGAGCGGAGCCTGGCGCAGACACTGGGGCGGCAGTACGGTCAGATCGAAACTGAGCCCCTCGGCTGAAAACACCCAGACGTCGAATTCCGCAGTGCGCTGGCGATCAAGGCGCAGCCGCCGCACGCGCGCTTCGGCCGGAATGCCGTGCTCGTCGAGAAACCGTGTCACCGACTCGGCCGGCTCCGCATGCAGGTGCAGCGCGACCGGCGTATGCCCGTCCGCGGTCCCATCGAGAACCGGGCCAACGAGCCGGGGACTGAAGTCCGCGAAGAACGCCATGGCGCGCAGGGCCGCGTCGCGGCGTTCCTGCAGACCCAGCACGTGCTCGGGTCCGCTGAAGAGCCGTTGATACGCTTTCAGCGCATCCTCGATCTCACGATTGCGTGGCAACGACGCGTCGTCCTGGATGCCCAGCCGACTGGCTGCTTTGAGCTTCGCCTGATGGAAGTCCCGAATACCGCCCTCCGCCATCAGGCGTGCCGCCTCATGTGCCAGACGATGACGACGCTCCCGGGTGCGCGTTTCGGCGTGCTGGCGTGCGTGGCGCATGCGTGTGTCCCCTGTCGGTCACCTCGCGATCGACTCTACCGCTGCAGGGTGACGCGTCAATACGTCACGATTTCCGGATCGGTCCAGCTTCAGCCGCGTGAAGCGCAGGCGAGGGTGGGGGTGTACGCGCGCCGTGCCTCGCGGACGCGAGGACGCCTTGGACTGCAGGCATGGGTGAAAACGGCCATGACGTGCGAGGGCATGGCGGACCTGGATCCTCTGCTCGCGGCTACCTGCGGGCTTCAGTCTCGAACGATTCGCGCCCGGGGACTTCCGATGGATCGCGCGATGTACGCATCAAGCAGCGCGGCCATGGCGAGCGCGCGTTCTCCGTCATCAAGCAGACAGCGGGACTCGGCCTCTCGTCGCCACGGCGCGATAGCTTGCAGCTCGACGAGCGGTCGCCTTGCGGAGGCTCGGCCCTGATCCCCTGATCCCCTGATCGCCTGAGACCGGTAGCGGTGTATCGGCCGACACGCGGCGCCCGGCCTCGAGACGGGCGGCGCGAATCCTGCGGTGTGCGCTCAGAAGATGTCGAACGCTTCCTCGGTGGGGACGTCGTCGATCTGGAGGTCGATCTCCGACTCCATCCGCTCGAGATCTTCAGCCTTCACGTACTCGATGATGCCGCCGCTTTCCGAGGTCGTCGGCAGCAGGCGGCCGCCCGCGCTGACCGCCACGCGGACCATGCCTTCCGGCGGCTCGTTGCCGGCTTCCGGTACGCCGTCGAGCGCGACGCGCATGAAGTCGATCCAGATCGGCAGTGCAGCGCGGCCGCCGTACTCGCGGAAGCCGAGCGAGCGGTTGTCGTCGCGGCCCACCCAGACCGAGGTCACCAGGTTCCCTCCGAAGCCCGAGAACCACGCGTCACGGTGCTCGTTGGTCGAACCGGTCTTGCCGCCGACGTCTTCGCGCTCCAGCACGCGCGCAGCCGTGCCGGTACCGCGACGCACGACGTCCCGCATCATCGAAATCATCTGGTAGGCGACGCGCTCGTCGATCGCGCGCGGCGCCATCACCGGTGCAGCGCCGTCTTCGCGCGGTGCGGGCGGCTCGGCCGGCGTCTCCGGTGCGGAGGTCACCGTCCGCGCTTCGGCGGCCGGACCGAAGTTGAAGCCGTCCACGACATGGGACGGCGTCGTCACCTGGCCGGGGGTGCCGTTGTCGCCGCAGCCGCGGCAGGCACGCGGCGCGTTTTCCTTGAAGATCAGCCGGCCTTCGCGGTCACGGACCTCGTCGATGAACCAGGGCGTCACCCGGAATCCGCCGTTCGAGAACACCGCATAGCCCCGGGTGACGTCGAGCGGGCTCAGCGAGGGTGTGCCCAGCGCGATCGACAGGTTCGGGGGCAGCTGGGATTCCTCGAAGCCGAAATGGCTGATGTAGCGCCGTGCGTAATCGACGCCGATCGCATCCAGCAGGCGCACCGCGACGAGATTGCGCGACTGCACGAGTGCCTCGCGCAAGCGCATCGGCCCGAGGAAGCGGCCGTCCGAGTTCTGCGGGCGCCAGTCCTGACCGTGACGCATGCGGAACAGCACGGGTGCGTCCAGCACGATGGAAGCGGGATTGAATCCCTTTTCGAACGCGGCCGCGAACACGAAGGGCTTGAAGCTCGATCCCGGCTGGCGCCGCGACTGCGTGGCCCGGTTGAAGTTGCTGCCCGCGAAGCTGAAACCGCCGATCAGGGCGCGCACCGCGCCGTCTGCCGGTTCCATCGACACCAGGGTGGCCTGGGCCCGCGGCAGCTGATCGAGTTGCCAGGTGACGGTCGGCGGAGGCGCGTGGCCCTGGGTGTCCGTGCCCGACCGCGCCGGGGTCTCGATGCGGCGCACGCGGGTCAGATCGCCGCGCGTCAGCAGCGCGGAGGGCGAACGCCCGGTCCAGCGGCTGCTGGCAGCGTCCAGGGAGACGGTCGAGCCGTCCGCCAGCACCACATCCGCCGTGCCGTCGCCGCTGCGCACGACGATCGCGGGCAGCATGCCGCCCTGGGGCGCGATACCGCGCAGCCGGCGCGCGATCGTGGGGGTGTCCTCGTCAGGCGCGAGATCGAACGATTCTGCCGGCTTCACCCAGCCGTGGCGCCGGTCGTAGGTCGACAGCCCGTTGCGGACCGCGAGCTCGGCCGCCGCCTGCATCGTCGGATCGATCGTCGTGGTGACGTGGTAGCCGCGGGTCAGGACATCGCCGCCGTAGCGCGCGACCATCTCCAGGCGCACCATCTCGGCCACGTACGGCGCATAGACTTCGATCGGCCGCTCGTGGGGCGTGGCATGCATCTCGACGGCGCGCGCCGCAGCCGCCTCCTGCGCGCTGATGAAGCCCAGTTCCTGCATCCGCGCCAGCACGTACACGTCCCGACGCTCTTTCGCACGCTCGGGATTGCTCAGCGGGTTGCCGCTGGACGGAAACTTCGGAATCGCCGCGAGCGACGCCATCTCGTCGAGATCGAGCGCGTCCAGCGACTTGCCGTAGTAGAACTCCGCGGCCGCTGCGACGCCGTAGGCGCGGTTTCCGAAGAAGCTCTTGTTGAGATAGAGCTCGAAGATCTCGTCCTTCGAGAGGTTGCGCTCCATCTTGCGTGCGAGCAGCATCTCCGCGAACTTGCGCGTGAAGCTGTATTCCGAACTCAGGAAGAACTGGCGCGCCACCTGCTGGGTGATGGTGGAACCGCCGGGTACGCGGCGGTCGTTGGTCGTCGCCAGCAGCCAGAGCGCGCGGGCCACGCCGCGGTAGTCGATGCCGCTGTGCTCGTAGAAGCGCGCATCCTCGGTGGCCAGAAACGCCTGCTTCAGGCGCTCCGGTACGTCTTCGATCTGCACCGGATAGCGCCGCGTCTCTCCGAACAGCGCGATCAGCCGCCCGTCCTGCGCATAGACATAAAGCGGCTCCTGCATCTCGATGTCGCGAAGCGCCTCGACATCCGGCAGCTTGGAGGCCACGGCGGTATAGAGGATGCCGGCGGCTACGGCCCCCAGAATCGCCAGAGCGAGCATCAGAACGAGGGTCCACCGGAGGAAGCGGCGGAGCCGTGACGGGCGTGGCGACATCGGGGCAGGTCTCATGGCGGCGCAGTATAGGGGAGCCGCTGCGCTTGAGCCTCGCACGTGCCCGTACCACCCCTGAAAGCGCTTTCAGGCGGGGCGTCCATATCGCTTCGGATGTATCGCGCTTGTTGCTATCGGCTTAAAAGTCCGTTATTTAATGCGCCGGGACACGAGGTGCGGCTAAGCGCCCGTGGCAAAGGGGATATTCCGTGGGGCTCATCACAAAAAGCCAGGTGCCGCTCATCGGCGTCGACATCAGCTCGACTGCGGTCAAGCTGTTGCAGCTGTCGCGGCAGGGCAATCGTTATCGCGTGGAGCATTACGCGGTCGAACCGCTGCCGCCGAACGCGGTGGTCGAGAAGAACATCGTCGAGGTCGAGGCCGTGGGCGAGGCGATCCGTCGCGCCGTCTCCCGGTCTGGAACGAAGGCCAAGCATGCGGCGGCGGCCGTGGCCGGGTCGGCGGTCATCACCAAGACCATCCCGATGCCGGCCGATCTCGACGAGGACGATCTCGAGTCGCAGGTCGAACTCGAAGCCGTCAACTACATTCCGTACCCCATCGAGGAAGTGAACCTCGATTTCGAGGTGCTGGGCGCGATGCCCGGCAATGCGGAGATGGTGCAGGTGCTGCTGGCGGCGTCGCGGTCGGAGAACGTCGAGCTGCGCGCATCGGCGCTCGAACTCGGCGGTCTCACTGCGCGGGTGGTCGACGTCGAAGCCTTCGCGGTCGAGAACGCGTTCGCGATGATCGCCAGCACACTGAGCATGCCGTCCGACGGCGTCGTGGCGCTGGTCGACGTCGGCGCCACGATGACCACGCTCAACGTGCTGC
The DNA here is from genome assembly GCA_002324875.1 of Lysobacteraceae bacterium NML93-0793. Lineage (GTDB taxonomy): Bacteria > Pseudomonadota > Gammaproteobacteria > Xanthomonadales > Xanthomonadaceae > Luteimonas. The sequence continues at coordinate 9,205 of NTJG01000021.1, read as the reverse complement.
GCAACGGCCGCAGCCTCTACTCGCGCGAGCAGGTGTTCGGCGGCAAGCAGCTGACCGACGAGGTGATGCGCCGCTACGGACTGAGCTACGAGGAAGCCGGGCTGGCCAAGCGCCAGGGCGGTCTTCCCGAGAGCTACGAAGTCGAGGTGCTCGAGCCGTTCAAGGAGGCGATGGTCCAGCAGGTCAGCCGATTGCTGCAGTTCTTCTATGCCGGCAGCGATTTCAACCGCGTCGACCAGATCGTGCTGGCCGGTGGCTGCGCGTCGATCCCCGGCGTCGCCGACATGGTGGAAGAGCAGCTCGGCGTGCAGACCGTTCTGGCCAATCCGCTGGCGCAGATGACACTCGGTCCACGCGTCCAGGCGCACGCGCTTGCCCAGGACGCCCCGGCGCTGATGATCGCGTGCGGACTCGCGCTGAGGAGCTTCGACTGATGGCAAGGATCAATCTCCTCCCGTGGCGTGCCGAACGGCGCAAGCAGCGGCAGAAGGAATTCGGACTCATGCTGGGCATCGCCGCGGTGGCGGGCTTCGCGCTGTGGTTCCTGGTGAATTCCTATTACAACGCACAGATCGACGGTCAGCGCGAGCGCAACGCATTCCTCGAGCAGAAGATCGTCGAGCTCGACCGCGAGATCGCCGAGATCGACGCACTCGACCGCCAGCGCGCGCAACTGCTGGCCCGCAAGGCGGTGATCGAGGAACTGCAGGGCAACCGCTCGCAGATGGTGCATCTGTTCGACCAGCTGGTACGCACGATTCCCGACGGCGTGCTGCTCACTTCGCTCAAGCAGGAAGGTCAGCGTCTGACGCTGGAAGGCCGCTCGCAGTCGAACGCGCGGGTCAGCACCTATATGCGCTCGCTCGACGCGTCCGGCTGGATGTCCAATGCGCAGCTGACGGTCATCGAGGCCCAGGACGGTGTGCCCGGTCTGCCGTACGCGTTCACCCTGAACGTGCAGCTCTCGACGCCCGCTGCCAAGGAAGCCGAGGCCGCTGAAGCACTCGATTCCACGACGCCTGTCGATGGCACTGCGCCTGTCGATGCGCCGGCACCGATTGCCGAAGGAGCCGCCTCGTGAGCAAGAAGAAGATGTCCCTGCGCGAGCTGGACTTCAACAACACCGGCGTATGGCCGCGCGAGTACAAGATCGGCGCCTGCATCCTCGTGGGCCTGCTGCTGTTCGGCCTGCTCTGGTACGTGCTGACGCGCGACAAGGGCGACCAGCTCGAAGGCCTGGAAGCACAGGAGCGCACGCTGCGCGGCGATTTCGAGACCAAGCAGGGCCGGGCCGCCAATCTCGAGCCGCTGAAGCAGCAGCTCGCGCAGATGGAGCAGCAGTTGCAACAGATGCTGAGGCAGCTGCCGAGCAAGACCGAGATGCCGGATCTGATCGTCGACATTTCGCAGACCGCGATCGCCACCGGTATCCAGAACGACCTGTTCCGGCCGGGCGAGGAGTCGCCGCGCGAGTTCTACGCCGAACAGCCGATCGCACTGCGCATGGTAGGCACCTATCACCAGTTCGGCGCGTTCGTCAGTGGTGTCGCTTCGTTGCCGCGCGTGGTGATCATGACCATGCACGACATCTCGCTGAAGCCACGCGGTGGGGCGGGTGATGGCCTGGCCGCGATCGGTCCCAATTCCAGCCTGGAACTGTCCGGCACCGTGAAGACCTACCGGTATCTCGACGAAGAGGAAACCGCCGAGCAGATGCAGGCGGATGCAGAGCAGGCCGCCGGGGGGGCGCAATGATGCCGATCAAGACAGGCATGGCGCGCGGCGTTGCGCTGCTCGCGATTGCACTCGCAGCGACGGGCTGCGGCCGCGGTGTGTCCAGCACCCCCGGTGATGCGCCCAATCTCGAGCAGTGGGTCGACGAGGTCAAACAGCGTCCGGCTCCGCCCCTCGATCCGCTGCCGGTGATGCAGCAGTTCGAGACATTCGAATACTCCGCCCAGGGCATCCGCGATCCCTTCAGCAACGCCTTCACCGATGCCGACAGCGGCAGCGGTCCGCGTCCGGACTCCAACCGGCGCAAGGAGATCACCGAGCAGTTCCCGCTCGACAGCCTGGCGATGGTCGGCACGATCGGAACCGGTGGGCGCATCGTCGGACTCGTGCTGGCACCTGACAAGGTGACCTATCGCATCGGGGCGGGGGATTATCTGGGGCAGAACGATGGCCGCGTGACATCGGTCAATGAGAATCGCATCGAGCTGGTGGAGCTCGTGCCCGATGGCGCCGGCGGATGGTTGGAACGTCCGGCATCGCTCGCGCTGAACGAACAATGATGAGGGGAAGCAAGATGACCGTGAGCAAAGCGGGGAGCCTTCGGGCGGGCCGGACGTCGCCGATGCGTGCCGGTGCGCTCGGTCTCGCCATTGGCCTGGTAGCGACGTTCAGCGGCGCACAGGCCGCCGATCCGGCGGCGGTGTCGGGAGTGCCGCTGCAGATGCTGCAAGTGGCCGGTGTCGCGGCGCAGTCGCAGGCCGTGACCGTGACCGATGTGGACTTCAAGCGGGGTGACGGAGGCTCGGGCAAGCTGATCCTCCGCTTCGACGGTGATGGCGCAACGCCGGATCTGCGCACGCAGGACGGCAGCGTGGTCGTGAACCTGGGCGGCGCGACGCTGCCTGCTTCGTTGCAGCGCCCCTTGAACGTCACCGACTTCGCGACGCCGGTGCAGCGCATCGACGCGCGTCAGGACGGCGCCGGCAGCCAGTTCGTGCTGACCGCGCGCGGTGACTTCGAGCCGCTCGCGTATCAGAGCGGCCGCGACTACATCGTCGAGATCGTGCCGCGCGCGGCCTCGCGCGCCGTGGGTTCGGCCGGCCTGTCGGCCACCATGGGCCAGTCGGCGTCCACGACCGTCTCCGAGGTGCGCAGCTACAGCGGCGCGCCGGTGACGTTCAACTTCCAGGACGTGCCGGTGCGCACGGTGCTGCAGCTGATCGCCGACGAGTCGAACCTCAACATCGTCGCCAGCGACAGCGTGGTCGGCAACGTGACCCTGCGGCTGCAGAATGTGCCTTGGGACCAGGCGCTGGACATCGTGCTGCAGGCCAAGTCGCTCGACAAGCGTCGCAGTGGCAACGTGGTGTGGGTGGCGCCGCAGAGCGAGATCGCCGCGTTCGAGCAGGCGCGCGAGGATGCGCGACTGGCGATCGAAGAACGCGCCGAGATGACCACCGAGTACATCCCGATCAGCTACGGCAACGCCGAAGACATCGCCAAGCTGCTGACCGAGGAGAGCAAGACCGGCACGGGCGGCGGCGGTGGCGGCGGCGCGTCGCAGAATCGCGGCTTCCTGTCTGCACGCGGGAGCCTGAGCTTCGATCGTCGGACCAATACGCTGCTGGTGATCGACATCCCGCAGCGCGTGGGCGAGATCAAGCGTCTGGTGAACATGCTCGACAAGCCGGTCGATCAGGTGGTGATCGAGGCGCGGATCGTCATCGCGAACGAGTCGTTCGCGCGGGACCTCGGCGCACGTTTCGGCCTGCGCGCATCCAAGGACCGATTGAACGTCGCGGGGCGGCTGGTGGAGGAGGACGGTCTCATCTCGCCGAACGGCCTGAACGTCAATCTGCCGGTCGCGGGCGCGCCGTCGCTCGCGTTCACCATTCTCGGCAACACGATCGACTGGGGCGTCGAGCTCTCCGCGCTGCAGCAGGAGCAGCGTGGCGAGGTGATCTCCAACCCCCGGATCGTCACGAGCAACCAGCGCGAGGCGGTGATCAGCCAGGGCCAGGAGATCGGTTACATCACTGTGACCGGTGGTCAGAGCAACAGCGTGCCGACGGTCGAGTTCAAGGACGTGCTGCTCGAACTCAAGGTCACGCCGACGATCACGAACGACGGTCGCGTGTTCCTGGCAATGGACATCAAGAAGGATGAGGTCCAGGGTCAGATCGAGTACGAGAACATCGGTTCGGTCCCGCTGATCAGCAAGCGCAACGTCACCACCGCGGTGCTGATCGACGACGGCCAGACCGTCGCCATCGGTGGCGTCTACGAGTTCACGGACCGCGCCTCGCTGTCGAAGGTGCCCTTCCTTGGCGATCTCCCGATCCTCGGCAATCTTTTCAAGAGCCGCGGCCGGGACAAGGAAAAAGCAGAGTTGCTCATCTTCGTGACCCCCAAGGTCATGCGGGTCGCCCAGCGTCCGGCGCTCTGAGCGATCAAGCACGAAGACACGTTCAGAACGGGACCCGATCGGGTCCCGTTCTGGTTTGAGCGATCGTGCTTTTTCCCGGAGTGGGGCGCCGGAACCAAAGGTCGGCAATTGGGTCAAACTGGTCCTGGCGCGCATGGCGTCGTGGACAGGATCCTGGATGGAGCAGGGCATTGAGAACGCAGGCACGTTGCATCGGCGCTTCGCCGCGCTGCGCGAGTCGCTGGCCCAGGCGATTCTCGGCCAGACGGCACTGATCGAGCGCTTGCTGGTTGCGCTGCTCGCTGATGGCCATCTGCTCGTGGAAGGCGCGCCCGGGCTCGCCAAGACCACCGCGATCCGTGCGCTCGCGGAGCGGCTGGATGCCGACTTCGCCCGCGTGCAGTTCACGCCCGACCTGCTCCCGGCCGATCTGACCGGCACCGAAATCTGGCGACCTCAGGATGGCCGGTTCGAATTCCAGCCCGGGCCGATCTTTCATCCGCTGCTGCTGACCGACGAGATCAACCGTGCGCCGGCGAAGGTCCAGTCCGCGCTGCTGGAAGCGATGGGCGAGCGCCAGGTCACGGTGGGTCGTGAGACGTATCGCCTGCCGCAGCTCTTTCTGGTGATGGCGACCCAGAATCCGATCGAGCAGGAAGGCACGTTTCCGTTGCCGGAGGCCCAGCTCGACCGCTTTCTGATGCATGTGCGCGTGGGGTATCCCGATGCGGCGACCGAGTCACGCATTCTCGCGCTCGCGCGGGACCGCGCGCTGGCGGAACTCGACGCGCAGCCAGTGAAAATCGAGCGCATGCCGCTCGACACCCTGTTCGCCGCGCGCCGCGCGGTGCTCGAACTGCACATGGCGCCAGCGGTCGAGCGTTACGTGGTCGAGCTGGTCCTCGCCACACGCGACGCCACGCCCTACGACCCGACATTGGCACGGCGGATCGCCTGGGGCGCGAGTCCGCGTGGCTCGATCGCGCTGGAGCGGTGCGCGCGCGCGACCGCCTGGCTCGCGGGGCGCGATTTCGTCACGCCGGACGACGTGCGCGCCGTGGCGCCGGACGTTCTGCGCCACCGTGTGCTGCCGAGCTACGAGGCGACGGCCGAGGGATGGGATGGTGAGCGGCTGGTGGCTGCCCTGATCGACCGCGTTCCGCTTCCCTAGGCCGGCGCTTCGCATGGAGTCCGCAACGCCGACGATCGAGCAGGACCGCGTGAGCGGCGTTCGCCCGACGCTTGCCGAACTCGTGGCCCTGCGGGCCGTCGCCGGCGGTGGCTCGACCGCGCGACGCGCCTCGTCCGGCGTCCGCGCCCAGGCGCTGGCTGCCGCGCGCGGCCACGGCATGGAGTACGCGGAGTCGCGCGACTACGTGGCCGGGGACGACGCGCGGCACATCGACTGGCGTGTGACCGCCCGCACCGGACGGACACACACCAAGACCTTCCAGGCCGAGCGCGAGCGGCTGACCCTGCTGGTGGCCGACACGACGCCTCCGCTCTATATCGGCACGCGGGTGCGGTTCAAATCCGTGCAGGCGGCACGTGCCGGTGCGATCGCCACCTGGGCGGCAATCGCGGATGGCGACCGGGTGGCCGCGATGCGCGGCACGGCACAGGAGGCCCCGGTGCCGCCGGCGAGCGGACGCCGTGGCGCCTTGCGCGTGCTGCATGCGCTGGCGCGGTGGTACGCCGAGCCCCCGCCCGATGACGATGGACTCGGCATTGCCCTCGAACATGCGGCGCGGGTGGCGCGACCGGGGTCGCGCGTGTGCGTTCTGGCCGATGCCGGCAGTGTGGTCACGGTGCCGGCACGTCGCTGGCTGGCCCTGTCTGCGCACAGCGAGGTGCTGGTGCTGCTGCTGTCGGATCCGCTGGAGCAGGCGCCTCCGCGCGCGCGCCTGCGCTTTTCAGGACCCTCGGGTCCGGTGGCGCTCGATCTCGCCCAGGCTGCGCTGAGAGCGCAATGGAACGACGCCTTCGCCGGCACCCTCGCGCGTGCGACGGGCCTGTTACAGGCTGCGCGCGTGCGCAGCACCGTGCTGTCGAGCGAAATGCCGAGCGGCGTCTGGTTGCCGATGTTCGGCCGGCCGCGGGTGATGTGACGTGGCGATACCCGATCTCGTCCTGCGCGACATCCATGTCACCCCGGCGCCCGGCTGGTGGCCGCCCGCGCCGGGGTGGTGGTGGCTGGCGGCTGGCGTCTTGCTGGTGGCGCTCGGCCTGGGTCTGTGGCGATGGCGCAGCGTGCGCCGGCGACGGCGCTGGCTGCGCCTGTTCGATGCGGCCGTCGCGGCTGCCAGCGACCCGCCCGCACAGGTCGCCGTCATCTCGTCGTTGCTGCGCCGTGCCGCACGACGTGCGCAACCGGACGCGGACCGTCTGCAGGGCGAAGCCTGGCTGCGGTTTCTCGATGGCGGCGCCGGCGACGGCGCGGGGTTCACCGACGGGGCCGGTGCGTTGCTGCGCGATGGCGCGTTCCGAAGGCAGGTGTCGGACACCCAGGTCGAAGCGCTCCGCAGCCTCGCGCGCAGGCGCTTCCTCAGCCTGATGACGGGATCGCGATGAGTGCGTTGGCCGCCGTGTGGGACGCGCTCTCCAGCCTGTTCGCGTGGCCGTGGCTGCTGGCCGCCGCGCCGCTGCCGTGGCTCGCGCACCGCTGGCTGCCGCCGCGGCTCGAGGGCGGTGACGCGCTGCGCGTGCCCTACGCTGTATTGCCGACCCCCGACCGCGGTGGGCGGACGCCTGCGACGGCGCCCGTGTCGTTGCTGCTGTGGCTGGCCTGGTTGCTGCTCTGCGTCGCGGCCGCGCGGCCACAGCAGTGGGGCCCGCCGGAACAGCCGCCACGCGCGGCGCGCGATCTGATGCTGGCGGTGGATCTGTCGGGCAGCATGGGTGAAACCGACATGCGACTGGGCGCGCGCGTGGTCGACCGTCTGACCGCCGCCAAGGCCGTCCTGGGTGATTTTCTGGAACGCCGGAGCGGCGACCGGGTGGGGCTGATCGTGTTCGGCCAGCGTGCCTATGCAATGACGCCTCTGACTCTCGACCGCGCCAGCGTGCAGCAGCAGCTCGACGACACCGTGGTCGGCCTCGCCGGACGGGAGACGGCAATCGGCGATGCGATCGGACTGGCGGTCAAGCGGCTGCAGGACCAGCCGCAGGCGCAGCGCGTGCTGATCCTGCTGACCGACGGCGTCAGCAATGCCGGGGCCTTGAGTCCGGAGAAAGCGGCCGAGCTGGCCCGCGATGCCGGGCTGCGCGTGCACACGATCGCGTTCGGGAGCGACGAGGGCGATCTGTCGATGTTCGGCTTCAGGCTGCCGGCCACCAGCGAACCCGCGATCGACGAAGCGGCGTTGCAGGCCATCGCCGATGCCACCGGCGGCCGCGCGTTCCGCGCGCGCGACACCGACGGCCTCGCCGGCATCTACGACGAGATCGATCGGCTGGAGCCGGTGGCGCGCGCGGGGCCGGCGCTGCGCCCCCGGATCGAGCGCTATCCGGTTCCACTGGCCGGCGCGTGTCTGCTGCTGTTGATTGTCGCGGTGCCACGGCGCGGGTTGCGTGCGATGGCATCGCAGGACGGCCCCTCGTGAGCGGGCTGTTGGAGGGACTTCATTTCGCCCGTCCGCTGTGGCTGTGGGGATTGCTCGCCTTGCCGGTGCTGGTGGGGTGCTGTTGGGCGCGCCGCCGCAATGCGAGCGTGTGGCGCAGCGCGATCGACGCACACCTGCTGCCGCACCTGATCGAGCGCCGGGTCGACCGGGGCGGATGGCTGGGGCTCCTCGGCTGGCTGCTCGCGGCGCTCTGCGCAGTGATCGCACTCGCCGGTCCGGGCTGGCGTCAGGTGCCGGCATCGCTGCAGGGCGTCACGTCGACACCGCTGGTGGTCGCACTCGAGCTGTCCACCGCGACCAACGCCGGTGATCTGCCACCGTCGCGCCTGCTGCAGGCACGCGCCAAACTCGCTGCGCTCTTCACGGCCCGCGGCGCGGGCGAAACGGCGCTGCTGGTGTTCGCGGACGACGCCTTCACGGTCGCGCCGCTGACCGAGGACGTCGCCAACCTGACGCTGTATCTCGATGCGCTGTCACCCGACATCATGCCGGCCGACGGCCAGCGGGCGGACCGGGCGATCGAACACGCGACCCGGTTGCTGCGTCAGCGCGGCGCCACACAGGGCGCGATCCTGCTGCTGGCTTCGGAGGCCGATGGCGCCGCGATCGCCGAAGCCGCGACGGCGGCCCGCATGGGCTACCGGGTGTCGGCGCTCGGCCTCGGCACGCCGGAAGGTGCCGCGCATCGTGACAGCACCGGCGGGCTGGCCCACACGCGCCTCGATGCCGCGTCGCTCGAGGCGCTGGCGGCGGCCGGCGGTGGCCGCTACGCGCGCCTGACGGCGGACGAGACCGATCTGCGGACGCTCGACGTCCAGGCGACCCGCGCCGATACCACGCGCGGCGATGCCGTCCCGGGCGCCGGCGAGAACGGCGCGCTGCGCTGGGCCGATCAGGGCTACTGGTTCGTGCTGCCCCTGCTGGTGCTGGTGCTGCTGGCCTTCCGGCGCGGCGGCGCATTGGCGGCCCTTGCATGCGTCGCGCTGTTGCCGATGCTGCCCGCGCTCGCCCAGAACACCGGTCCGGAGGGCACCCCATGGCGGCGCCCCGACCAGGTGGCCCACGCACGCATGGCCGAGGGCACCGAGGCCTATCGCGCGGGTCGCTACGCGGACGCCGCGCAGCACTGGGCGACGCTGCCCGGCGCGGAAGCCGCCTACAACCGCGGCAATGCGCTGGCGAAGCAGGGCGACCTCGACGCGGCGATCGACGCATACGATGCGGCGCTGCGCCTCCGTCCGGGCATGGCCGACGCCGAAGCCAACCGCGCGGCCGTGGAGGCGGCCCGACGGCGGACACCGCCGCCGGGGCCCGGACGCGACCCTCGCGCGCCGCCACGCGGGCAGCCTCAGGACGGAGGGCGCCCGAGCCCGGGCGATGGTGCGCCTTCGCCGGGTCGTGCGGATCATCCGTCCCCGCCGGC
>NTJG01000020.1 GCA_002324875.1 Lysobacteraceae bacterium NML93-0793 | reverse complement strand
CCACCAGCCAGACGTCCGCATAAGTATCCTGCGCACACTGTCAAAGATCTTCGGAAGTGGCCTCAGCGCCTGCTTCCCGATGCTTCGTCGTTTCCTCCGAAGCGAGCCGCCCATTCTAGCGCGGTTTCGGCTTTCGTCAACACCCCGTGAGGGGGGAGATTTCTGCCGGCTTCAGCGTCGCGCCCGAAGGCGTTTCGTTGAAGCGAGCCGCACATCTTACCGCGGCTTTCGAGTCTGTCAACACCGCGTGAAACCGCGTGTCGACCTCTTCGAACCCCGCCCGGTGCGCCGCCCCGAAGAGCAGCCCGCCAAGCGGGGCGCGAATTATGCATAGATGCAATCGGTTTGCAAAGACCCTGACACGAAAATTTGTAGGAGCCTGTTAAAGCGCCTCGCGTGTTCAGCGCGAACGCCTTCGTACCGCTACTCGACGGTGACCGACTTGGCGAGATTGCGCGGCTTGTCGACATCCGTGCCGCGTGCGAGAGCCGTGTGGTACGCCAGCATCTGCACCGGAATGGTGTGCACGATGGGGCTGAGCACGCCGACATGGCGCGGCGTGCGGATCACGTGCACGCCTTCGGACGCACTGAAGTTGCTGTCGGCATCGGTGAACACGAACAGCTCGCCGCCGCGTGCGCGGACTTCCTGCATGTTCGACTTCACCTTTTCGAGCAGGGCGTCCTTCGGCGCGATCACAACGACCGGCATGTCCGCATCGACCAGCGCCAGGGGGCCGTGCTTGAGCTCGCCGGCCGGGTAGGCCTCAGCGTGGATGTACGAGATTTCCTTGAGCTTGAGCGCGCCTTCCAGGGCGATCGGGTAGTGCACGCCGCGCCCGAGGAACAGCGCGTGGTGCTTGGGCGTGAACTTCTCGGCCCACATGGCGATCTGCGGTTCGAGATTGAGGGCGTGCTGCACGCTGCCCGGTAACTGGCGCAGGTCCTCGATGAAGGCCGCCTCCTGCCCGGACGTCAGGCGGTCGTTGAGTTTGGCCAGCGTGACCGCGAGCGCGAACAGGCCGACGAGTTGGGTGGTGAAGGCTTTGGTCGACGCCACGCCGATCTCGGCGCCGGCGCGGGTGTAGAACACCAGACCGCTCGCGCGCGGGATCGCGCTCTCGGGCACGTTGCAGATCGACAGCGTGCGGGTGTGGCCGAGCGACTTGGCGTACTTGAGCGCTTCCATCGTGTCGAGCGTTTCGCCTGACTGCGAAATGGTGACGATCAGGTGCTTCGGGTTGGCCACCGCCGTGCGGTAGCGATACTCGCTGGCGATTTCGACCGTGCACGGCAGGCCGCTGATCGCCTCGATCCAGTAACGCGCAACCGAGCCGGCGTAGAAGCTGGTGCCGCAGGCGAGGATCTGTACGCCCTCGACCTCGCGCAACACGGCAGCCGCATCCTTGCCGAAGAGGGTCGGCTCGAACGCGGCCGCATCGATGATCGCTTCGATGGTGTCGGCCAGCGCGCGCGGCTGCTCGTGGATCTCCTTCTGCATGAAGTGGCGGTAGGGGCCGAGTTCGAGCGACGCCAGCGAGACATCGGACAGGTGCTCCTCGCGGACGACGTTGTCGCCGGCGCCGTCGAAGACCTGCACCGCGGCGCGGGTCAGCACGGCGGTGTCGCCCTCTTCGAGGAAAATCACGCGGCGCGTGGCCTGCAGGATCGCGGACACATCGGAGGCGACGAAGTTCTCGCCCTCGCCCAGGCCGACCAGCAGCGGGCAGCCCATGCGCGCAACGACCATGCGCTCGGGGTCCGACTTGTCGATCACCGCCAGCGCGTATGCGCCTTCCAGTTCCCTGACCGCCGCCTGCAGCGCCGCAAGCAGGTCGAGGCCCTGCGTCTGGTGGTGATGGATCAGATGCGCGATGACCTCGGTATCGGTCTGCGACTCGAACACGTAGCCTAGCTGGGTCAGCCGTTCGCGCTGTGCCTCGTGGTTTTCGATGATGCCGTTGTGCACCAGAGCCAGGCTGTCGTGGCTGATGTGCGGGTGGGCGTTGGTTTCGGTGACGCCGCCGTGCGTTGCCCAGCGCGTATGGCCGATGCCGAGGCCGGCGGTCAGGCCGTCCGCGTTCGCCGCGGCTTCCATCTCGGCCACCCGACCGGTGCGGCGGACGCGGCGGACGTCGTCGCCGACCACGACGGCGATACCGGCCGAGTCGTAGCCGCGATATTCCAGCCGCTTGAGTCCCTCGACGAGGACGGGGACCACATCGCGATCTGCGATCGCGCCGACGATTCCGCACATGCGGCCTGCTCCTGAGATGGGGGCCACCATTCTATCGGGCACCGCCGACCGCAACGGACACGCGCGCCGAGACGTTCAGCGCGACCGAGATGCGGGTCTGCGGGTGCAGGACGCGGGGAAAGCGCTGCGTTCGCATGTGCGCAGCGCCGGGCCCGGCCGCACGTCGCGGTATCGCCATGCACACGCGGCGCGATCGAACGCGGAGCCATCTGGTATTGCGGGTCCGGCGGATGACGCGAATCGAGCGTCAGTTCGAGCGCGGACGTCCGCGTGACAGGCGGGACGATGTCCGGCAGCGGACGTCCGGACATCCCCCGGACGCGCGGGAGCGCAAATTTTTATCCATAAAATCAAATATTTACGTTTGGCACGCAATCTGCTTTGAAGACATCAACAGCACGAGAGCGTCCGCATGTCCGACACCACAGCCGTTTCCCCTCCCCGTCCTGCCGGCATCCGGGATACCAGCGGCCAGGACACCGTCCGCGGGGCCGTGCCCGGTGCGCGGGGGCGCGCATGGATCGTCGGCGGCGGCATCACCGCGGTCCTGGTGGCCGGGCTTGCATGGCTGATGAGCGGCTGGGCCACGGGCGCGCGATCGGTCGATGCACAGCGGCTGCGGTTCGCCGATGTCACCCGGGGCGACCTGGTGCGCGACATCGCGGCGGAGGGTCGGGTGATCGCCGCCAACAGCCCGACGCTCTACGCGATCTCGGGTGGCACGCTCACCCTCCACGTGGTCGCGGGCGATCGGGTCGAGAAGGGCCAGGCGCTGGCCGAGATCGACAGCCCGGAGCTGCGCAGCAAGCTCGCCCAGGAGGAGGCCACGCTCGCAGGCTTGGAGGCCGAGGCCGGACGCGCCGCGCTCGATGCGCAGCTGCGTCAGGCCGAGGCGCGCAAGGTCCTCGACCAGGCCCGGATCGATCGCACCGCCGCCCAGCGCGATCTTGAGCGTTACCAGCGTGCGTTCGAGGGCGGCGCGGTGGCCCAGGTCGATCTGGCCCGCGCGCAGGACATGCTGCAGAAGACCGAGATCGGCGTGACCTCGGCCACGGAAGATCTCGGCCTGCAGGGGCGCGGCGCCGGGCTCGATACGCGCAACAAACAACTGGTCGCCGAGCGCCAGCGCAGTGTGGTGACGGAGATGCGTCGCCAGGTCGACGCGCTGACCCTGCGTGCGCCCTTCGACGGCATCGTCGGTCAGGTGCAGGCGGTGCAGAGCAGCAATGTCGCGGCGAATGCGCCGGTGCTGTCGGTCGTCGATCTCTCGGTATTCGAAGTCGAAATCCGGGTGCCGGAAAGCTTCGCGCGTGACCTCGACATCGGCATGCCGGCCGAACTGCGCAGCGGCGGCACGACGTATCCGGCGAAAGTCTCGGCAGTGTCGCCGGAGGTCGTCAACGGCGAAGTCGTCGCGCGCCTGCGCTTCGACGAGGGCAGCCAGCCGCCCGGCCTGCGTCAGAGCCAGCGCCTGACCGCACGCATCCTGCTCGACACGCGCGACGACGTGCTGATGGTCGCGCGCGGCCCCTTCGTGGATCAGGACGGCGGACGCGTCGCCTACGTCCTCGATGGCACCACCGCCGTGCGTCGACCGGTCACTGTCGGCGCCAGCAGCCTGTCCATGGTGGAAATCGTGGAGGGCCTCCAGCCCGGTGATCGCATCGTCATCGCGGGCACCGACCAGTTCGACAACGCGGACCGTATCCGCATCTCGGGACTCTGACCATGCACACGCGATTCGATTGCCCCTTTCCGTCCGCCTGGACCGCCGATGAGCTCGCCGACGCGATGCCGCGGCCGGTCTCGTCTCTCTTCGTCGACGGCCTCCCGCTCGAGGTCTCGGCTGCGCAACCGGTGACGGGCGTGCGGCTGCGTCGCCGTCCGCTCGATCGCGGCCTGCCGACGCTCTTCCGCGTCCGTTGATCGCGACGCACTTTCTTTCCGCTCAAGCCCAGGACACATCCCCATGCTCGACATGCGCCAGGTCGCCAAGGTCTACCGCACCGAACTCGTCGAAACCCATGCCTTGCGCTCGCTCGACCTGCACGTCGCCGAGGGCGAGTTCGTCGCCGTCACCGGCCCCTCGGGCTCGGGCAAGACGACGTTCCTCAACATCGCCGGCCTGCTGGAAACCTTCACCGGCGGCGAATACCGCATCGACGGCATCGAGGTCCGTGGTCTCGGCGACGACGCACGCTCGAAGCTGCGCAACGAGAAAATCGGTTTCATCTTCCAGGGCTTCAACCTGATTCCCGACCTCAACCTGTTCGACAACGTCGACGTGCCGCTGCGCTATCGCGGCATGGCCGCGGCCGACCGCAAGCTGCGCATCGAGGAGTCGCTGTCGCTGGTCGGCCTGGGCTCGCGCATGAAGCACTATCCGGCGGAACTCTCCGGCGGCCAGCAACAGCGCGTGGCGATCGCCCGCGCGATCGCCGGCAGCCCGCGCCTGCTGCTGGCCGACGAACCCACCGGTAATCTCGACTCGCAGATGGCGCGCAGCGTGCTGGAGCTGCTGGAGGACATCAACGCCCGCGGCACCACGATCGTCATGGTCACGCACGATCCGGAACTGGCCGCACGGGCGCACCGCAACGTGCACATCGTTGACGGCATGGCGACCGACGTGCAGCCCCTGCACGCCGCGCGCCCCGCCGCCGAAGTGCATCACGTTCCGGCCGAGGCCTGAGGAGAGCGGCATGTTCGGCTACTACCTGCAGCTCGCCCTGCGCAGCTTCCGCAACAGCCGTGTCCTGACCGCGCTGATGGTGCTGGCGATCGCGCTGGGCATCGGGGCGTGCATGACCACGCTCACCGTCTTCCGCGTGCTGTCGGGGGATCCGATTCCCGACAAGAGTGATCGCCTCTTCTACGTGCAACTGGATCCGCGCAGCGCCCGCGGCGCACAGCCCGGCGAGGATCCCGAAACCCAGCTCACGCGCTTCGACGCGGAAACATTGCTGGCCGAGGCGAAGGGCCTGCGCCAGGCGATGATGACCAGCGGCTCGGTGTCGGTGACGCCGGAGCGGACCGATCTGCCGCCGTTCTTCGCGCCGGCGCGCTACACCAGCCGTGACTTCTTCGCGATGTTCGCGGCCCCCTTCCAGTACGGCGCCGGGTGGAGCGGTGACGACGATGCCGGCAGCGCGCGCGTGGCCGTGATCAGCCGGTCGCTCAACGAGCGCGTGTTCGGCGGCGAGAACAGCGTCGGCCGCAGTCTGATGCTCGGCGGCAACGAGTTCCGCGTGGCCGGTGTCCTCGATGCCTGGCGTCCGACCCCGCGCTTCTGGGACATGTACAGCCAGACCTTCGGCGACGGTGAGGACATCTTCCTGCCCTTCTCGACCTCGCGCGCCCTGTCGATGGGGCGAAGCGGCAACATGAGCTGCTGGAACACGACTGCCGACGACACCGGCCTCAATGCGCCCTGCGTGTGGATCCAGTACTGGGTGGAGCTGGAATCGCCCGCACAGGCGACGGACTTCAAGGCCTACCTCGACGCCTACTCGGCCCAGCAGAAGGCGGCGGGACGTTTCGAGCGCGAGCCCAATACGCGGCTGAGCGATGTCATGGCGTGGTTGACCTACAACCGCGTGGTGCCGCGTGACGTGGTGATGCAATTGTGGCTCGGCTTCGGCTTTCTGCTGGTCTGCCTGCTCAACACGGTGGGCCTGCTGCTGGCCAAATTTCTGCGCCGCAGCGGCGAGATCGGCGTGCGCCGCGCGCTCGGCGCGTCCCGCCGCGACATCTTCCAGCAGTGCCTGGTCGAGGCCGGAATGATCGGTCTGGCCGGAGGCGTGCTCGGCCTGGCACTGTCGCTGCTCGGTCTCTGGGCCGTGCGCCAGCAACCGGCGAGCTATGCGTCGCTCGCCCATCTTGACGTGCCGATGCTGCTGACAACCTTCGCACTCGCAGTGACCGCCAGCCTGCTCGCCGGTGTCCTGCCCGCCTGGCGCGCCATGCAGATCACGCCGGCCATCCAGCTCAAGACCCAGTAGTCCCCATCCCCATCCGCCGCGCACGCGCGGCGTCGATGCCGACCGAGACCCGCCATGGAAATCCGTCCCATCCTTTCCACGCTGCTCCGCCACAAGACCGCGGCCACGCTGATCGTGCTGCAGCTCGCACTGACCTGCGCGATCATCTGCAACGCGCTGTTCATGATCGGCGACCGCCTCCAGCAGGTGGGTGAGGTCAGTGGCATCGCCGAAGACGAACTGGTGCGTGTCCAGATCGTGCCCGTGGGCGGCGATGCGAACGCCGAGGCCCAGACCCGATCCGACCTGGCCGTGCTGCGCGGACTGCCGGGCGTCACCGCGGCCACGTCGGTGAACCAGGTGCCGTTCGTCAATTCCTCCTGGAACAGCAGCGTCAATCTGCGTCCCGGCCAAGAGCAGCCCACCTTGAACGCGTCGAACTACATGGCCGACGAACAGTTCGTCGAGACCTTCGGGCTGACGCTCGTCGCCGGACGCGGCTTCCTGCCCGACGAATACATCACGTTCGAGGCCATCAACGCCGCAGGCGACGCCGCGGTCATTCCGTCGGTGCTCATCACCCGGGTTATGGCCGAGCGCCTGTTCCCGGGCGAGGATCCGCTGGGCAAGACGATCTACGTCTTCGGCGACGCGCCGACCCGGGTGGTCGGCGTGGTCGAGCATCTTGTGCGTCCCGGGAACCAGGGCGGCCCCACGGCGCGCGAGCTGACAATGATCTTCCCGATCGTCGCCAACTACGACCTGGGCGGGAACTACGTGATCCGCACCACGCCGGAACGCCGGCAGGAGGTGCTCGAAGCGGCGGTCGCCGCACTGCAGGCCAACGGCCCCCGTCGGGTGATCCTCGAGGACGCCACCAAGACGTTCGAGGCACTGCGCGCCGAGTTCTACCAGCCGCAGCGTTCGATGGCCTGGCTGCTGGGCATCGTCTGCGTGGCGCTGCTGATCATCACCGCGCTGGGCATCGTCGGCCTCGCGAGCTTCTGGGTGCAGCAGCGGACGCGACAGATCGGCATCCGTCGCGCCCTGGGCGCAACACGCGGCCAGATCCTGCGCTACTTCCAGGTGGAGAACTTCCTGCTGGCCACGATCGGCATCTCGCTCGGCATGCTGGCAGCCTATTCGCTCAACCATGTGCTGATGTCGCGCTACGAGCTGGGCCGGCTGCCGCTTGTGTACCTGCCGATCGGCGCGGTCGCACTGTGGCTGCTCGGCCAGTTCGCCGTGTACTGGCCCGCGCGTCGCGCCGCACGGGTGCCGCCGGCGGTCGCGACCCGCGGCGGCTGATGCTTCCGTCACGCCGGTTGCGTCCATCGCGACCGGCGACGACCATGCCTCTCGTTCACGCCCCTGACGATTCCGGACTGCCCACGCCCGATGCCCACGATCCTCGTCATCGACGACAACCCCACCGTGGCCACCGCCCTGGAGCTGCTGTTCTCGCTGCACGACATCACCACCGAATACGCCGCCACGCCCGACGCCGGTCTCGCGCGGCTGCGCGCAGGGGGTGTCGATCTGGTCGTGCAGGACATGAACTTCCACACCGACACCACGTCCGGCGAGGAAGGCATTGCGCTGTTCCACGAGATCCGCCGCTTCGATCCCGATCTGCCGGTGATCCTGTTGACCGCATGGACGCATCTCGAATCGGCCGTCGACCTGATCCGCGCCGGCGCCGCCGACTACCTCGGCAAGCCCTGGGATGACGGCAAGCTGCTGGCGACGGTGAACACGCTGCTGGAACTGTCCTCGACGCGACGCGAACTCGACGCCCGCATGCGCGGTGATCGCCGCCGTCGCGATGCACTGGTCGACGGCCGCGATCTGCGTGGGCTGGTCTGGGATGATCCGGCGAGCGAAACCACGCTGTCGCTGGCGCTGCAGGTCGCCGCCTCGTCGTTGCCGGTGCTGATCACCGGGCCCAATGGCAGCGGCAAGGAGAAGTACGCCGAGATCCTGCATGCCAATTCCGCGGTGCGCGACGGGCCGTTCGTGGCCGTGAACTGCGGGGCACTGCCCAACGAGCTGGTCGAGGCCGAGCTGTTCGGAGCGGAAGCGGGTGCGTATACCGGCGCGACACGTGCCCGCGAGGGACGCTTCGAGGCGGCCGACGGCGGCACGCTGTTCCTGGACGAGATCGGCACGCTGCCACCGTCAGGCCAGGTCAAGCTGCTGCGCGTGCTGGAAACCGGACGCTTCGCGCGCCTCGGCGCGCACCGCGAACGCAGCGTGTCGGTGCGCGTGCTGAGCGCGACCAACGCCGACCTGACCGCGATGATCGCCGACGGCCGGTTCCGGGAAGACCTGTATTACCGGCTCAACGGCATCGAACTGCGCCTGGCGCCGCTCGGTGCACGGCCGCGCGATATTCTGCCGCTCGCGCGGCATTTCCTCAGCGGGCGCACGCCGCTGTCCGAGGCGGCCGAACGCGCCCTGCTGCGCCACGCATGGCCCGGCAACGTGCGCGAGCTGCGCAACGTGATCCAGCGCGCCGAGTTGCTGGCGCGCGGCGCCGCGATCGAGGCCGGCGACCTTGCACTGCCGGCGGCGCCCGCGGCCGTCGTCGACCAGGACACGCACGAACCCGATCGCGTCGAAATCGAAGCCGCCCTGTCGCGCGCGGGCGGCGTGCTCGCGCAGGCGGCCAGCGATCTCGGGCTGTCCCGGCAGGCGCTGTACCGGCGTCTCGACCGGCTCGGCATCCGCCGCGACTGACGATGGCGGGCTATCGCATTCCTCTGACGGGCTGGCTCGTGGCGATCGTGCTGCTTCACGCCGCTGCCGCGACCGGGCTCACCCTGCTGCTGTCGCGCTGGATGCCGTTTTGGGCCGCGCTTGCGCTGGCGCTGCTCGTGCTGGCCCCACTCGCGTACGGCGCCGTGCGCTGGGCGCTGATGCCCGCGCATGCGCTGTTCCGTGCACTCGCCGGCACCGTCGCCAGTTACCGCGACGGCGAGTACGGCTTCAGTCTGGCGTGGACGGGACGGGGCGCGCTGCGCGAGCTGGTCGAGGCACACAACGCGCTCGGCGAGACGCTGCGTCAGCAGCGCCAGTCGCTGGTGCAGCGCGAGTTGTTGCTCGACACGATGGTGCAGAACACGCCGGTCGCGATGCTGCTGATCGACCCCGTCGACCGGGTGGTCCACGCCAATCTCGCCGCGCGTCGCGCACTCGGCGGCGGACGCCGGCTCGAGGGCGCGGCCTTCACCGCGTTGCTCGTCGATGCGCCACCGCCGATGGCGGAAGCCTTTGCGCGCGGTGGCGACGGCCTGTTCACCGTCGGCGAATCGGATGCCGAGTCGGTGTATCACCTGTCGCGCCGGCATTTCCGCCTCAACGGCCGGCGTCATGAGCTCGTGTTGCTGCGCGAAATGACCACCGAGCTGCGGCGCCAGGAAGTGCAGACCTGGAAGAAGGTGATCCGGGTGATCAGCCACGAGCTCAACAATTCGCTCGCGCCCATCGCATCGCTGGCCCACTCGGGCGCCGAGCTGCTGCGTCGCGGCCAGCTCGAGCGCCTGCCCGACGCCTTGAGCACGATCGAGGAACGCGCGCGCCATCTCGAAGGGTTCATCCGCGGCTATGCGCGGTTCGCGAAGCTGCCGGCCCCCCGTCGGGACCCGGTGCGCTTCGCCCCGTTTCTCGACCGCTTGCGCACGCAGATTCCGTTCGCGCTCGAGGGCACCCTCGATCCCGACGCCACGGCCCGCTTCGACGCCGGCCAGGTGGAACAGGCGCTGTTGAATCTGCTGCGCAATGCGCATGAATCGGGCGTCGCCGAGGCGCAGGTCACGATGGCCCTGCGCCGCACGAGCGAAGGCTGGCGCCTCGACGTGCTCGACCGCGGTGCGGGCATGAGCGACGCCGTGCTCGCGAACGCGTTGTTGCCGTTCTATTCCACCAAACGCAACGGCACGGGTCTGGGCCTGGCGCTGGCGCGGGAGATCGCGGAAGCGCACGGCGGCCGGATCGCGCTGTCGAACCGCATCGATGGCGGCCTGTGCGTGTCGCTGGTGTTGCCCGCGGATTGACGCTCAGCGCTTCTTCGGCCGGGTCCAGCCTTCGACGATGGACTGCCGGCCGCGCGCGACCGCGAGCTTGCCGTCGGGCACGTCATTGACGATCACCGAGCCCGCCGCCGTGGTCGCATCGTCGCCGATGCGCACCGGCGCCACGAGCGCGGCGTTCGAACCGATGAAGGCGCGGTCGCCGATCACGGTCTTCGCCTTGTTCACGCCATCGTAGTTGCAGGTGATCGTGCCCGCGCCGATGTTGCTGCCGGCGCCGATCTCGGCGTCCCCCAGATACGTCAGGTGGTTGGCCTTGCTGCCGACGCCGATCACGGTGTTCTTGGTTTCGACGAAGTTGCCGATGTGCACGCCGTCGGCGAGCACGGTGCCCGGTCGCAGCCGGGCGAACGGGCCGATCGTCACCGCACCCTCGGCGCGGATGCCGTCGAGATCGCAGTGCGCACGGATCTCGGTGCCGGTGCCCAGCACCACATCCTTGAGCCGGCAGAACGGGCCGACGCGAACGCCGGCTCCCAGCTCCACGCGCCCTTCGAAGACGACGTCGACATCGATCTCCACGTCGTGGCCGACGGTCACATCGCCGCGGATGTCGACCCGCGCCGGATCCGCGACCCGCGCGCCCTGCAGGCACAGCGTCCGCACCGCGCGCAGCTGCCAGGCGCGCTCGAGCTGGGCGAGCTGCCAGGGATCGTTCGCACCCTCCGCTTCGAGCGGATCGTCGACCATGACCAGTTCGGCGGCGCTGTACTCGCCCGCGGCCATCGCGAAAACGTCGGTCAGGTAGTACTCGCGCTGTGCATTCTCGGCCGACAGGCTGGCCAGCCAGCGCTTCAGCGCAGTGGCTTCGGCGGCGATGATGCCGGTGTTGACGAGCGTGATGCGCCGCTGCTCGCCGGTGGCGTCCTTGTGCTCGACGATCGCGCCGACGTGGCCTTCGGAATCGCGCACGATGCGGCCGTAGCCGGTGGGATCTTCGAGTTCGGCCGCGAGCACGGCCAGCCGCCCCTCGACGGCGACCAGACGACGCAGCGTCCCGGCTTGCAACAGCGGCACGTCGCCGTAGAGCACGAGCACCTGCGCGCCATCCGGCACCTCGGGCATCGCCTGGCGCACCGCGTGGCCGGTGCCGAGCTGCTCCGCCTGCTCGGCCCAGACGATGTCCGCCTGGTGCTCGAACGCCGCACGTACCTGCTCGCCACCATGGCCGTGCACCACATGAATTCCTGCAGGCGCCAGCGCACGCGCCGCTTCGATCACGTGCCACAGCATCGGACGTCCGGCGATGCGCTGCAGCACCTTCGGCCGCGCGGACTTCATGCGCTTGCCCTCACCGGCGGCGAGGATGACGACGTGCAGGGGAGCGGTCATGGCGTTCGAATGCGTGAGGGCATTGGATGATAATGCAGGTCCCCATCCAAGGACCGACGATGGCCGACGACGCGATGGAGCCGCAATGTGCGCGCCCGAGCCTGACTGCCGCCGTGCTGTGGTGCAGCGGACCGCTAGTGGTGCTCGCTGGAATCACGCTGTACGGCCTTTGGCGCATAGCGCCGTGGGAACGGTTCGGTCTGTCTGTCGTGCTCGCGACCATCGCGTTCGCGCTCGCATGGCCGCTTGTACGCTGGCGGCGCTGGCGGTGGGCTTCTGCACTGGCGCTTGTGTGGATCGCGGCGCTGACCGTGTTCGTCGGCCCGTCGGCGGTCCTTGCCGTTGCGTTGCTCGGCGCCGCGTCGCTCGCGCTCGGATTGCGCTGGGTGGCGGACGGCGTGCCCGCCCGGGCGGCGGTCGCCGCGGTATCCGGATATGCGGTGATTGCCGGGCTCGCCGGCTGGGTGCTGCAGTGGCCGATCCATCGCGGTTGGGCGTGGCTTGCGCTGCTCGCGGTGCTGCTGGTTTCGAACAGGCGCGCAGTGATGGCCGAGTGGCATGCGTCGCGGAATCAGTGGGCCGCGTGTGCCGACGCGTACCCGCGCGGCGCGGCGTGGATGGTGATGTTGCTCGGTCTCGCCTCGACGGGCGCATGGCTGCCGACGATGCAGGCGGACGACCTCACCTATCACCTCAATCTGCCTGCGCAGCTGGCGTTGCATGCCCGCTATCAAGGCGAACCCCTCCAGGGGGCCTGGGCCTTCGCGCCGTGGCTGGGCGATGTGGGTCACGGCATCGCCTGGCTGCTGGCGGGGCAGGAGGCGCGGGGCGCACTGAACGCCCTGTGGCTGCTGGCGTGCGCGTCGACCTTGGGCGGATGTGCCCACGCATTGGGCGCCCGGAGATCGGAACGTATCGCGGCCATCGCGCTGCTGGCGAGCTTCCCTCCGCTCGTCTGGCTGGCGGCGGGCATGCAGACCGAACTGCCGGCCATGGCGGTGTTGTTCGCGCTCGCCATCCTGCTGCTGCATCGGCGACGCGACGCGCATCTGGTCGGAATTGCCGTGCTGTTCGCCGCCCTCGCCGCGCTGAAACCGATCCACGCGGTCGCCGCGCTGCCCCTGCTGGCGTACGCGTTCCGTGAGGATGCCGCCCACGCGCTGCGGCGTCTGCCGGTGCTCGCGCTGATCGTTCTCGCCGTCGGCGGCGCGAGCTATGCGCAGGCCTGGTGGCACACGGGCAACCCGCTGTTTCCGCTGTTCAACGCCTTCTTCGAGTCGCCCGACTATCCGCTGGAGGACATGGCGGACGCGCGCTGGATGACCGGCCTCCATCCCGCGCTTCCCTGGTCGATGACATTCCATACGCATCGCTACCTCGAGGCCTGGGACGGCGGAATCGGCTTCCTGTGGATCGGTGGCGTCGGCGCCTGGCTGCTCGCCGTGTACCGGCGCACGACGCGGATGTTCGCGCTCGTGGCGGCGTGCATCGCGCTGCTGCCGCTGGTGCCGATGCAGTACGCCCGCTATGCGTTTCCCGGGTTGCTGCTCGTGCTCGCGCCGGTGCTGGCCGGCAGTCGCGAACGGGTGCAGGACCGTCGTCTCTGGCTAGCGCCGGTCGTGCTGCTTTGCGCGCTGAATCTCATTTTCCAGGCGAATTCGGGGTGGACGCATCATTCGGCAGCGCTCAAGCGGGTGGTCCGCGCGCCGTTCTCGCCGGCCTCCGTTTTCCCGTACTACGTCGCCGAACGCACCCTGATTGCGCGGCTTCCGGCGGACGATACAGCGCCGGTGCTCGCCACTGATCCCGATCGTGGCTACATCGCCGAACTCGGCGGTCGCGGACGCGCGATGACCGCGCATGTGCCGGTTCTGTCCGCACTGCGCGAGCAGGCCGAACAGGATGCCAGCGGGGCGCGTTGGCGGGCGCTGTTCGGCAAGGTCGACGCCGGCTGGATCCTGGTGACGGACGCCACCGCCTCACCCGCCCTCATGCGCGCGCTGGAGGACGACCCGCTCACACACCACGTGGAGACGGTCAACGGCATTACGCTGTGGCAGCGGGTACGGAACTCGGCGCGTCCGGACAGCGCGTCACCTCAGCTCGATCCGGCAGTCGCACACGGTCGCGACGCCGGGTCCGAACCAGCGGCCGGACCATCGAATGCATCGCCGTGAGGCGGCATGCATCGAAAATCGAACACATCCGAGACCGGCTGCCGTTAGGATGAGCGCCCGTCTTCGTACCCCCGTTCCACGCCTGCCGCGATGAGCCTGACTCGAGAAGGACGCGACTACCTGGCGATCGGCCTGCTGCAATGGCTGGTCGACTGGGGCGTCGTCGTCGGCCTCACCCACATGGGACTGATCGTGGCGCCGGCCAATGTGGTCGGACGCATCACCGGTGCACTGATCGGCTTCTGGCTGAACGGAAAGCTGACGTTCGCAGGTGACGGCAACACCGTCGGCCCCGCGCAATTCCAGCGCTTCATGACGATGTGGGTCTGCACCACGCTGCTGAGCACCTGGGCGCTCACCCAGATCGACGATGTGCTCGGATTGCGCTGGGTGTGGCTGGCGAAGCCGGCGGTCGAAGTGGCGCTGGGGATCGTCGGCTTCGTGCTGTCGCGGTACTGGATCTACAAGCGCTGATCCGTCCGCGAGTCCGTCCATATGTTCGCACCCGGATGGACGGCGCCGCACTGAGCGCCGGGACACTGCGCGATCGGGCCGCATCGCGTCCGGACGCGGAGGCTTTCCGGCACGCGGCGCCGACGCCCCGCACGCGAGGCGGGCCTTGAGACCGCGAACGCTCCACCCACAACGCAACAACCCCGCCGGAGCGGGGTCGTCGAACGTGCAGTCTCGGGCGAGCCCCGCCTGCCCTCAGTGCTTCAGATTCTTGCGCAGACGCTCGAGTGCCTGCAGCTGGACGACGGCTTCGGCCAGCTTCTGCTGCGCCTCGGCGACGTCCATCGCTTCCCCGCGACCGGCCAGGATGCGCTCGGCCTCGTCCTTGGCCGCCTTGACCGCGGCCTCGTCGATGTCGTCGGCGCGGATCGCAGTGTCGGCGAGGATCGTCACGACCTGCGGCTGCACCTCGAGGATGCCGCCGCCGATCGCGAAATCGAGCACCTCGCCATCGGGCTGGGTGACGACGACCTTGCCCGGCTTCAGGCGGGTGATCAGCGGTGCATGGCGCGGCGCGATGCCCAGCTCGCCGAGCTCGCCGGTGGCCACGACCATGGTCGCCTCACCGTGGAAGATCTCGGCTTCGGCGCTGACGATGTCGCAACGGATGGTGGATGCCATGTCTTTCGATTCCCGTGCGGCGGGCCTCGGCCCGCCTTGGTGTGCTGACGCAGAGGCGGGTCGGGACCCGCCCTGGATCACGCCTTCTCGGCGAGCTTCTTGGCCTTCTCGACCGCCTCGTCGATCGTGCCGACCATGTAGAACGCCTGCTCGGGCAGGTGGTCGTACTCACCGTCGACGATGCCCTTGAAGCCGCGGATCGTGTCCTTCAGCGACACGTACTTGCCCGGCGCGCCGGTGAAGACTTCAGCCACGTGGAACGGCTGCGAGAAGAAGCGCTCGATCTTGCGCGCGCGCGACACGGCCTGCTTGTCCTCTTCCGACAGCTCGTCCATGCCGAGGATCGCGATGATGTCCTTCAGCTCCTTGTACTTCTGCAGGGTCTGCTGGACGCGCTGCGCGGTGCTGTAGTGCTCGTCGCCGATGACCAGCGGGTCCATCTGGCGGCTGGTCGAGTCCAGCGGATCGACCGCCGGATAGATGCCGAGCGAGGCGATCGAACGCGACAGGGTCACGGTCGAGTCCAGATGCGCGAACGTGGTCGCCGGCGACGGGTCGGTCAGGTCGTCCGCGGGCACGTAGACGGCCTGGATCGAGGTGATCGAACCGGTCTTGGTCGAGGTGATGCGCTCCTGCAGCACGCCCATTTCCTCGGCGAGCGTGGGCTGGTAGCCCACGGCCGACGGCATGCGGCCGAGCAGCGCCGACACTTCGGTACCGGCCAGCGTGTAGCGGTAGATGTTGTCGACGAAGAACAGCACGTCGCGGCCCTTGCCGCTCTCGTCCTTCTCGTCGCGGAAGTATTCGGCCATCGTCAGGCCGGTCAGCGCGACGCGCAGGCGGTTGCCCGGCGGCTCGTTCATCTGGCCGTAGACCATCGCCACCTTGGACTCCTTGGGGTTGTCCTTGTTGACGACGCCCGACTCGATCATCTCGTGATAGAAGTCGTTGCCTTCGCGGGTGCGCTCACCGACGCCGGCGAACACCGACAGGCCGCTGTGCGCCTTGGCGATGTTGTTGATCAGTTCCATCATGTTGACGGTCTTGCCGACGCCGGCGCCGCCGAACAGGCCGACCTTGCCGCCCTTGGCGAACGGGCACATCAGGTCGATGACCTTGATGCCGGTCTCGAGCAGCTCGGTGGCCGAGGCCTGCTCGTCGAAGCTCGGCGCTTCGCGATGGATTTCCCACGTGGTCGCGGCATCGACGTCGCCCGCTTCGTCGATCGGCGCGCCGAGCACGTCCATGATGCGACCCAGCGTGCCGGCGCCGACCGGCACCGCGATGCCGCGGCCGGTGTTGGTCGCGACCAGGTTGCGCTTCAGGCCGTCGGTCGAGCCGAGCGCGATCGCGCGCACGATGCCGTCGCCGAGCTGCTGCTGCACTTCCAGCGTGATCGCGGTGCCTTCGACCTTCAGCGCGTCGTAGACCTTCGGCACTTCGGTGCGCGGGAATTCGACGTCGACGACCGCGCCGATGATCTGAACGATCTTGCCCTGACTCATTTTGTCGCTCCGGTTAACTTGTTCTGCTCTGACGGCTCGCGCCATCTGGATGGGTTTCGTGACTGGTGATTCGTTCTTCGTGATTCGTGAAAGCGCGCTTCGCAGCCCTTTCGAATCACCAATCACCAATCACTGATCACTGCTTTCAGACCGCCGCAGCGCCGCCCACGATCTCGGAAATTTCCTGGGTGATCGCCGCCTGCCGGGCCTTGTTGTAGACCAGGTTCAGCGTGTCGATCAGCTTGGTCGCGTTGTCGCTCGCGGCCTTCATCGCGACCATGCGCGCGGCGTGCTCGGACGCGACGTTCTCCATCACCGCCTGGTAGACCAGCGACTCGATGTAGCGCGTCAGCACGTGCGCGAGCACCGACTCGGCGTCCGGCTCGTAGATGTAGTCCCAGTCGTGCTTGACCACCTTCGTCTCCGACGCCGGCAGCGGCAGCAGCTGGTCGAAGCTGCCGGCCTGGGTCATCGTGTTGACGAAGCGGTTGTAGGCCAGGAACACGCGGTCGAGATGGCCGTCGGTGTAGCCGTCGAGCATCACCTTGATGATGCCGATCAGCTGTTCGACTTCCGGCGTGTCGCCGATGTGCGTGACGCTGGCGAGCATGTCGACCTTGAGGCGGCGGAAGAACACCGTCGCCTTCTGGCCGATCGTCACCACGTCGACCTGGACGCCCTTGTCCTGCCAGGCGCGGATCTCGCCGAGCAGCTTGCGGAACAGGTTGTTGTTGAGGCCGCCGGCGAGGCCGCGGTCCGACGAGGCGATGATGTAGCCGACGCGCTTGACCTCGCGCTCGACCAGATACGGATGCTGGAACTCGGAGTTCGCCTGGGCGAGGTGTCCGATCAGCTGCTTCATCGCGTTCGCATACGGGCGCGAGGCCTTCATGCGGTCCTGCGCCTTGCGGATCTTCGACGCGGAGACCATCTCGAGCGCACGCGTCACCTTGCGGGTGTTCTGCACGCTCTTGATCTTGGTCTTGATTTCTCTGCCGCCGGCCATTTCGCTCGCTCCGCTCGCTGTGATTGGTGATTCGTGAATCGTGATTCGACAGAGCGAATCCCGGTCTCACGGCACCATGCTGTTGCTGTTACGAATCACCAATCACGAATTACCAATCCCGCCGGTTCAGTACGAACCGGTGGCCTTGAACTCGCCGATGCCCTTCTTGAACGCCGCTTCGATCTCGTCGTTCCAGGCGCCGGAGGCGTTGATCTTTTCGACCAGCGCGCCGTCGGTATTGTCGAAGTGCGCGTGCAGACCGGCTTCGAACGCCAGCAGCTTGTTGACCGGCACGTCGTCGAGGTAACCCTCGTTGACGGCGTAGATCGTCAGCGCCTGGTGCGCGACCGACATCGGCTTGTACTGCTTCTGCTTCATCAGCTCGGTGACGCGCTGGCCGCGCTCGAGCTGCTTGCGGGTGGCTTCGTCGAGGTCCGACGCGAACTGCGCGAACGCCGCCAGCTCGCGGTACTGGGCCAGCGAGATGCGGATGCCGCCCGAGAGCTTCTTGATGATCTTGGTCTGCGCCGAACCACCGACGCGCGACACCGAGATACCGGCGTTCACGGCCGGGCGGATGCCGGCGTTGAACAGGTCGGTTTCCAGGAAGATCTGGCCGTCGGTGATCGAGATCACGTTGGTCGGCACGAACGCCGAGACGTCCCCAGCCTGGGTCTCGATGATCGGCAGCGCGGTCAGCGAGCCGGTCTGGCCCTTCACTTCACCCTTGGTGAACTGCTCGACGTACTCGGCCGACACGCGCGCGGCGCGCTCGAGCAGGCGCGAGTGCAGGTAGAACACGTCGCCCGGATAGGCTTCGCGACCCGGCGGGCGCTTGAGCAGCAGCGAGATCTGGCGGTAGGCGACGGCCTGCTTGGACAGGTCGTCGTAGACGATCAGCGCGTCTTCGCCACGGTCCATGAAGTACTCGCCCATCGTGCAGCCGGAGTAGGCGCTGATGTACTGCATCGCGGCCGATTCGGACGCGGTCGCGGCGACGACGATGGTGTGCGCCAGCGCGCCGTTTTCTTCGAGCTTGCGCACGATGTTCGCGACGGTCGAGGCCTTCTGGCCGATCGCCACGTACACGCACTTGATGCCGGTGCCCTTCTGGTTGATCACCGCATCGATCGCCATCGCGGTCTTGCCGGTCTGGCGGTCGCCGATGATCAGCTCGCGCTGGCCGCGGCCGATCGGAATCATCGCGTCGACCGACTTGTAGCCGGTCTGCACCGGCTGGTCGACCGACTTGCGCCAGATCACGCCCGGCGCGACGCGCTCGACCGGCGCGGTCAGCTTGGCGTCGATCGGGCCTTTGCCGTCGATCGGCTCACCGAGCGCGTTGACCACGCGGCCCAGCATTTCCGGGCCGACCGGCACTTCGAGGATGCGGCCGGTGGTCTTGGCCACGTCGCCTTCGCGCAGGCCTTCGTAATCGCCCAGCACCACGGCGCCGACCGAGTCGCGCTCGAGGTTCAGAGCCAGCGCGAACGTGTTGTTCGGCAGCTCGATCATTTCGCCCTGCATCACGTCGGCGATGCCGTGGATGCGCACGATGCCGTCGGCGACCGAGGTCACGGTGCCTTCGTTGCGCGATTCGGCGGACAGCTTGACCTTCTCGATGCGGGTCTTGATCAGCTCGCTGATCTCGGAAGGATTGAGTTGCGTGGTAGCCATCGGGGGTTCCCTTGAGCCGGCGTCGCCGCCGACGTTGCAATTGAAAATCGTGTCAGTGCGTCAGAGCGGTCTGCAGGCGCGCCAGCTTGCCCTTGAGCGAGCCGTCGATCACCACGTCACCGGCCGCGATCACCGCGCCGCCGATCAGGCGCTCGTCGACCGCGGTTTCCACCTGGACCTCGCGACCGAACCGGCGCTTGAGCGCGGCGCGGATCTGTTCGACTTCGGCTTCGGGCAGCGCGGAGGCCGACGTCACCTTGGCCAGCACGACGTGCTCGGCTTCGGCGCGAAGCTCTTCGTAGAGGCCGGCGATCTCGGGCAGCGCCGCGAGCCGGCCGTTTTCCGCCAGCAGCGCGAGGAAGCCGGACAGCTTCTCATCGGCGGCCTCGGGCGCCACCAGCGCCACCGCGTCGTCATGCGACAGCGCGGGGTGGCCGAGCAGCGCGGCCGCCTGCGGATCGGCCGCAACGCGCGCAGCGAATGCCAGCGCGTCGGACCAGGCCGCGAACTGGCCGTCGTCGCGCGCGATCGCGAACGCGGCACGGGCATACGGGCGGGCGATCGTCATGGCCTGGCTCATCGGGCTCAGATCTCCGCGGCGAGTTCGTCGAGCAGCGCCTTGTGGGCGTCGGCATCGATCTCGCGCTTGAGCAGACGCTCGGCGCCAGTGACGGCCAGCAACGAAACCTGGCGACGCAGATCCTCACGGGCCCGCGTGGCGGAGGCCTGGAGTTCGGCGTCGAACAGCGCCCTCTGGCGCAGGCCTTCGGTCACCGCCTCGGCCTTGGCGGCCTCGACGAGCTGGTTGGCACGCTGGTGCGCCTGTTCGATGATCTCGTTGGCCTTCGCACGCGCGGCCTTGAGTTCCTCGTTGGCGGTTTCCTGCGCCTGGGCCAGCGCACGCTGGCTGTTGTCGGCGGCGGCCAGACCTTCGGCGATCTTCTTCTGGCGCTCTTCGATGGCGTTGAGCAGCGGCGGCCAGATCTTGGTCGCGATGATCCAGATCAGCGCGGCGAAGGCCAGGGCCTGGGCTAGCAGGGTGAGATTGAGGCTCATGGTCGTGGGACTGCCTGTCGTGAAGGGTCGGGCATGCGTACATGCCCCCTGTCATCCGCGATGCGGTCGCGCCCGGAAGGCCGACCGCACCGTACTCCGGCGGGCTTGGATCAGCCGACGATCTGCGCGGCCACCGGGCCGACGAACGGCGAGGCGAACGCGAACAGCAGGCCGACCGCGACCGAGATGATGAACGCGGCGTCGATCAGACCGGCGGTGATGAACATGCGGACCTGCAGCACCGGGATCAGTTCCGGCTGGCGCGCAGCCGACTCGAGGAACTTGCCGGCCATGATAGCCAGACCCAGACCCGCGCCCAGCGCGGCCAGGCCGATCATGATGCCGATGGCGAGAACGGTCGAAGCCTGGATCTGGGCGAACGAGGTCAGTGCGATTTCCATGGTTTTCTCCGGAACGGATTGCAGTGTTAAGGATGAAGCGGGAAGGGTGGAACGAAAGACGGTGACGCGATGCCGCCGGTCAGTGGTCGTCCTCGGCGAGGCTGAGGTAGACGATCGACAGCATCATGAAAATGAAGGCCTGCAGCGGGATCACCAGCAGGTGGAACAGCATCCAGCCGAGACCGAGCACGCCGCCGCCGAGCATGCCGAGGATGCCGGCGCCGCCGAGCACCCAGATCAGCAGGAAGACGATCTCGCCGCCGAACATGTTGCCGAACAGTCGCATCGCCAGCGAGATCGGCTTGCTCAGCCACTCGACGATGTTGAGGATCAGGTTGAACGGCACCATCCACTTGCCGAACGGTGCGAAGAGGAATTCCTTCGACAACCCGCCCAGACCCTTGGCGCGCAGCGCGAAGAACACCGTCAGGAAGAACACGCTGATCGACAGGCCGAGCGTGGCGTTGACGTCGGCGGTCGGCACCGGCTTCCAGTAGCCCACGCCCAGCAGCTCGAGCGGCTTGGCGATGAAATCCGCCGGAATCATCTTCAGCAGATTCATCAGCAGGATCCAGAAGAACAGGGTGATCGCGATCGGCGTCACCAGCTTGCTGGTCCCGTGATAGGTGTCGCGGGCCTGCTTGTCGACGAACTCCAGGCAGATCTCGACGAACGCCTGCCACTTGCCCGGCACGCCGGCCGTGGCCTTGCGCGTCGCCATCCAGAACATCAGCACCATCAGGCCACCCATCAGGAGGGCGGTGATGAAGGTGTCCAGGTGCAGGGTCCAGAAGCCACCCTCGCCCGTCGAGAACGTGAGGTTCTGCAGGTGATGCTGGATGTAGCTGGTTGGGGTGAGTTCCGCGTCAGCCGCCATAGCTCTGGAATCCTGCCTGTTAACGATTCTGCGCGTGGCCGGAGGCCATCGCGATCAACTGTGCAACGAGTGCGACGACCACACCGGCGAGCATCGGCACCGGCGGAAGTCCCGCGGTTCCCACACCCAGCAGCAGCACGCCCACCACGACCACCCACTTCAGCGCCACGCCTGCGAGCAGACGCGCCAACGCGCCTCCCGAAGGATTGACGCCACCCCCGAGCGCGATCACGCTCGACAGCCATCCGCCGACCGCGATCGCCGCCCCGCCGAGCACGGCGGCCAGTGACCAGGTCACGCCTTTCGCGAGAAACGCCAGCGCCGTCACCACGATCGCAACCGCCTGCCAGGCGATTGCGCGCTGTGCCAGCCGCCGGCCTGCAGCGACGGACGTCAACACATCAGATTCCCGGGACTTGGAAGGACCGCCGAGCCGCCGAAACGGCCCTGTCGAGCCGCAAAAGTATAGCAGCGCTGTCTCCAACGGGACAACCGGCGTAAGTCCCGCCGTGTCGGGGGCGAGGCCGTGGGGCGATCGCGTCAGTAGTCGGACGGCAGCGACGGGCGCATTCATTATTTTCTCGTCATTCGGCAGGAACTTGCGTGCAGTGTGGCGGTCGTATCTGGTGTGCCCGATCTGCCGCACTTTCCTCGTCGGTTCCGTACGCAGATCGCCACCCGAAGCCCTGGCCCGCCGCCAGGGCTTCTTTTATGGACGCAGCCGTGGCCCCTCATGCGCGTCCAGGCGTGGGATGAGGCAATGAACGATGTTGCGCGCTCATCGCTTCACGTCGACAAGACCGTAACTTGTCGACCATTGCGCCCCGTCCCCACACTCTGGCGCACCCTCGATGCCGCATATCTCCCTCCGCAGTCTGTCCCTCGCCGCTCTGCCGGCCGCTCTCGCTCTGGCGGTCGTCGCCATGCCGGCCCAAGCCCAGAACCGCGACGACCGGTTCGTCCTGCGCCTGAGCGCGTTCAATCCCGAAGCCGAACTGGGCTTCTCGGGCAACGGCACGGTGACCGATGGCACCGATTCGGCCACGTTCGGGTTCAACGAGAGCTTCGATTCGAGCCGCGAGTGGCGGCCCCGTGGCGCGGCCGGCTTCCGGATCAGCGATCGCCAAGCGCTGGTCGGCAACTATTACGACTACCGCGGCGACGAGACCTGGGAATACGGCGGCAACGTGCTCGACAGCGGCACCATCATCCCCGGCGGCGACGCCATCGAGATTCCGTCGGCCCGCATCGATGGCCGTCTGTCCTTCAGCCTCGCCAGCCTCAACTACGAATACGCCGTCGTGAAGAACGAGACCTTCGAATGGGGCCTGGGCCTGGGCGTCACCTACGCCGAACTCGAAGTCTTCGCCAACGGCAGCTCGACCGGCACCGATCTGGTCGATCCGCAGTTCGAGAACGTGCGCTGGAAGCGCGACGGCTTCTCGCCGGGCCTGCACACCCGCCTGAGCTGGATCCCGGCCGATCGCTGGACGGTCAGCCTGGAAGCCCAGTACCTCGACACGCGCTGGGGCGACTTCCTCGACGAGCGCGGCCACTTCGAACGCGGCGGCGTGCTGGTCGAGTACATGATCAGCGACCGCGTGGGCGTTCATGCCGGTTACGACTGGTTCCGCCTGAAGCTCTCGGACGAGTACCGCGGCACCGCACGTGCGCCCGACGGCATCGACGAAGGCCCGTTCCCGTACGCGGGCAAGGTTACCGGTGACCTGAAGGTCCACGGCCCGATGGCCGGCGTGACGTTCCGCTTCTGATCCGCGACCGGTCGGCACGGTTCCCAGGCCGAGCGACCCCCATGAAAAAGCCCCGGCATGCCGGGGCTTTTTTTTCGGCTGGCGACGAGGCGCCGCCGCCTTACTTCTTCTTCGGGATGTACAGATCGGTGATCGTGCCGTCGAACACTTCGGCCGCCATCGCCACCGATTCGCTCAGCGTGGGATGCGGGTGGATGGTGTGGCCGATGTCGGCGACTTCGGCGCCCATCTCGATCGCCAGCGCGGCTTCGGCGATCAGATCGCCCGCATGCACGCCGGCGATGCCGGCGCCGACGATGCGGTGGGTGGCCTCGTCGAAGATCAGCTTGGTGAAGCCCTCGGTGCGGCCGATGCCGATCGCGCGGCCGCTGGCCGCCCACGGGAACTTGCCCACGCCGACCTTCAGGCCCTTGGCCCTGGCTTGGGTCTCGGTGATGCCGACCCACGCGATTTCCGGATCGGTATACGCGACCGACGGAATCACCCGCGCCACCCACTCCTTCTTCTCGCCGGCGGCGACTTCGGCCGCGAGCTTGCCTTCGTGCGTGGCCTTGTGCGCCAGCATCGGCTGGCCGACCAGATCGCCGATCGCGAAGATGTGCGGCACGTTGGTGCGCATCTGCGCATCGACGGCGATGAAGCCGCGATCGGACACGCGCACGCCGGCCTTGTCGGCCGCGATCTTGCCGCCGTTCGGCGTGCGACCCACGGCGACCAGCACGCGGTCGAAGGTCTTGGTCTCGGGGATGCTCTCGCCGTCGAAGACGACGTCGATGCCGTTCTTGGCCGCCTTGGCTTCGACGACCTTCGTCTTGAGATGCGCGGACACGCCCTGCTTCTTCAGACGATCGGCGAGCGGCTTGACCAGATCCTTGTCGGCGCCGGGCATCAGCTGGTCGGCGAGTTCGACGACGGTCACCTCGGCGCCGAGCGCGTGATAGACCGTCGCCATCTCCAGACCGATGATGCCGCCGCCGACGACGAGCAGCTTTTTCGGCGTTTCCGCCAGTTCAAGCGCGTCGGTGGAGTCCATCACGCGCGGGTCGTCCCACGGGAAACCCGGAAGTTTGAGCGCCTGCGAACCGGCGGCGATGATGCATTGCTCGAAACGCACGAGCTGGGTCTTGCCGTCGCTGCCGGTCACTTCGATCTCGTTCGGCGACACGAACAGGCCTTCGCCGGTGACCACGCGCACCTTGCGCTGCTTGGCCATGCCGGTCAGGCCCTTGGTCAGCTGGCCGACGACTTTTTCCTTGTAGCCGCGCAGCTTGTCGAGAGCGATCGTCGGCGTACCGAAATCGACGCCGTAGTCACTGGCGTGCTTGGCCTGGTCGATGACCTCGGCCGCATGCAGCAGCGCCTTCGACGGAATGCAGCCGACATTGAGGCAGACGCCGCCGAGCGTTTCGTAACGCTCGATCAGCACGGTATCGAGGCCGAGATCGGCGGCGCGGAACGCGGCCGTATAACCGCCGGGGCCGGAGCCCAGCACGACCATGCGGCATTCGACATCGGCGGTGCGCCCGGACGAAGGCGCGGCCTTGACCGCTTCGGGCTCGGCGGGCGCGCGATGCGAGCGCGCGACGGGCGGATTGCTGCCGGGCGCGTCGCTCTTCTTCGCCGGGGCGTCTTCTTTCTTCTCAGGCGCGGTCGCCTTGGCGTCGGCGGCAGGCGCATCGCCTTCGCCTTCGGCCTCGATCACCGCGACCACGCCGCCTTCCGACAGCGTGTCGCCGACCTTGACCTTCAGTTCCCTGATGACACCCGCGGCCGTCGACGGCACTTCCATCGTCGCCTTGTCCGATTCCAGCGTGACCAGGCCCTGGTCCCTGGCGACGGTGTCGCCGACCGCGACCAGCACCTCGATCACCGGCACATCGTCGTAGCCGCCGATGTCGGGCACTGTCACTTCGAAGGTCTTGGCCATCACGGGTTCTCCGGGCTCTGTTGCTTGGAATCGGACCGCGTCGCCCGCGACGCGGGGCGGCGGGCCCAGGTCAGCGAATACAGATCGTGGCGGCGGTCGTTGAGGTTCTGCACCGTGCCGTCGTTGCGGGCCACGGTGAGATCGTTGAGGCGCAGGTCGGCGAAGGCCACCTGCTCGACGTTCGGCGTGGTGTCGGCGGCGATGCCGTCGCGCGCGAACGGGAAATCGCAGGGCGTCAGAATGCAGCTCTGCGCATACTGGATGTCGAAGTTGTTGACGCCCGGCAGGTTGCCCACGTTGCCCGACAGCACGACGTAGCATTGGTTCTCCACCGCGCGCGCCTGCGAGCAGTAGCGCACACGCAGATAGCCTTCGCGGGTGTCGGTGCAGAACGGCACGAACAGGATCATCGCGCCCTGGTCGACGAGGTGCCGGCCGAGTTCGGGGAACTCGCTGTCGTAGCAGATCATGACCCCGATCGGACCGCAGTCGGTCATGATCGCCTGCGCGCTGTCGCCGCCGCCGATGCCCCACCACGTGCGCTCGTTCGGCGTGGGATGCAGCTTGTCGCGCGTGTGCAGCGAACCGTCGCGCAGCGCGACGTAGCAGATGTTGCGCACCCGGCCGTCGTCGTCGTTGCTGGTACGCGTGGGATGCGAGCCGCCGATGATGTTGATGTTGTGGCGCACCGCCAGTTCGCACAGCAACTGCGCGAAGCGCTCGGTGTAGCCGGTCAGCGCGAGCAGCGAATCGACCGGCGACAGCGGCTTGTTCTCCACCGACAGCAGCTGCAGCGTGAACAGCTCGGGGAACACCACGAAATCGGCGCGGTAGTCGGCCGCGATGTCAACGAAGTACTCGACCTGGGTGGCGAACTCCTCGAACGAGGCCACGCGCCGCTGCTGGTACTGCACGGTCGCGACGCGCACCGATTCGGGCAGCGGGCGCGCGGACGGCCGTGCATCGGCGCGCGCGTCGATCTTCGGATTGCGCCAGACCAGGTGCGCGGCATTGCCGCGCGACTCGGTGTCGCTGGGCAGGTAACCCGGCAGCACGCCGATGAGTTCGAAACCGTTGCGGAGCTGGAAACTCAGCGCGCGGTCACGCAGGCGCCCGGCGCAGACGGCCTCGACGTAGGCGTTGACGTCGTTGCCGAACGCCTTCGCACGCCGGCCGTAGCCCGGCAGCCGTCCACCGAAGACGATGCCCTTCAGGCCGAGGTCCTGGCACAGCCGCTTGCGCAGTTCGTACAGGCGTCGGCCGATGCGCAGCCCGCGGTGCGCCGGGTCGACGCAGACCTCCATGCCGTAGAGCCAGTCGCCGGTCGACAGATGGCGTGAGGCGTAACCGCCGCCGGAAATCTCCAGCCAGCGGTGCGGCGCCATGGCCGTGCGCTCGTCGATGCGGAAGGTCGCGCAGTAGCCGACGGCGACATCGTCGTAGAACGCGACGAACACACCCTGCGGAAACTGCGCGATCTGCCCGGTGAGCATCTCGGCCGTGTACCCGCTGTCGGGCCCGTAGACCCGCTCGCTGAGGGCGACGATCGCCGGAATGTCGGCGATGCCGGCATGACGCAGCGTCAGCCGCGCCCGCTCGCGCGTGGGCGCTTGCTCGCTCACGCCGTCCGGCCGCTTACAGCAGCACCCGGCGCATGTCGCCGAGCAGCTGGGCCAACGTCGCGGTGAAGCGCGCCGCCGCGGCGCCGTCGATCACGCGGTGGTCGTAGGACAGCGACAGCGGCAGGGTCAGGCGCGGCTGGAAGGCCTTGCCGTCCCAGACCGGCTTCATCGCCGACTTCGACACGCCGAGGATCGCGACTTCAGGTGCATTGACGATCGGCGTGAAGCTGGTGCCGCCGATGCCGCCGAGCGAACTGATCGAGAAGCAGCCGCCCTGCATGTCGGCCGGGCCGAGCTTGCCGTCGCGCGCCTTCTTCGCCAGCGCCGACATCTCCTGCGAGATCTCCAGCACACCCTTCTTGTCGGCGTCGCGGATCACCGGGACCACCAGGCCGTTGGGCGTGTCGGCGGCGAAGCCGATGTGGAAGTACTTCTTGAGCGTCAGGTTTTCACCGGACGCGTCGAGCGAGCTGTTGAAGCGCGGGTACTGCTTGAGCACCGCGACCGAGGCCTTGATCAGGAACGCGAGCATGGTCAGCTTGATGCCGGCCTTCTCGTTTTCCTTGTTGAGCTGCACGCGCAGCGCTTCGAGGTCGGTGATGTCGGCATCGTCGTGCTGGGTGACGTGCGGGATCATCGCCCAGTTGCGCGCGAGGTTGGCGGCCGAGATCTTCTGGATGCGGCCGAGTTCCTGGACCTCGACCTCGCCGAACTTGGCGAAGTCGACCTTCGGCCACGGCAGCAGGTTGAGGCCGCCGCCCGCGGACGCCGTCGCGCCGGATGCCGCCTTGCCGCCCCCGTTCTGCAGGGCGTTCTTGACGTAGGCCTGGACGTCCTCGCGGACGATGCGGCCGCCCTTGGCACTGCCCCTGAGCTGCAGCAGGTCGACACCGAGCTCGCGCGCGAACAGGCGC
Source organism: Lysobacteraceae bacterium NML93-0793 (assembly GCA_002324875.1). Lineage (GTDB taxonomy): Bacteria > Pseudomonadota > Gammaproteobacteria > Xanthomonadales > Xanthomonadaceae > Luteimonas. Next base: position 24,146 of record NTJG01000020.1, on the reverse strand, counting down.
ACGGCGGGGCTGGCGTAGGGCACCTTGTCGGGCAGGATCGCATCGGCGTCGAACCGCACCGGCGGATTGCCGGCGCCGGCCGGACGGTGCTCGATCGATGCCTGCGCGATCGGATCGGCCTTGGCCTGCGGCGCGACAGGCTCGACAGCCGTGTCGTCCTTCGGCTTGGCCGGCGCGGCCGGCGCGGTGTCCTCGGCCGCGGCGCCACCGCCCGCGGCTTCGATGATCGCGACCACGGCGCCTTCCGACAGGGTGTCGCCGACCTTGACCTTCAGCTCCTTGATGACACCGGCGACCGCAGCCGGCACTTCCATCGTCGCCTTGTCCGATTCCAGCGTGATCAGGCCCTGGTCCTTCTCGACGGTGTCCCCGACCGCGACCAGCACCTCGATCACCGGCACGTCGTCGTAGCCGCCGATGTCGGGGACCCTCGACTCCTGCGCGCCGCCACCCGCGGACGACGGCTTCGGCGCCTCGGCCCGTGCAGCGGGGGCGGCAGGCGCGGCGGCCTTCGGCGCCTCGGACTGTGCGGGCGTCTCGGCCTTCGCCGGCGTCTCGGTCCGGGCGGCGTCGCCGCCGCCGGCTTCGATGATCGCGACCACGCCGCCTTCGGACAGGGTGTCGCCCACCTTGACCTTGAGTTCCTTGATCACGCCCGCGAACGGCGCCGGCACTTCCATCGTGGCCTTGTCGGATTCCAGCGTCACCAGACCCTGATCGGCCTCGACGGTATCGCCGACGGCGACGAGCACTTCGATCACCGGGACATCGTCATACCCGCCAATGTCGGGAACGCGCGCTTCTTTCAGGTCGGCCATGCGGCCCTCCGGGCAGGTCGTGACCCGCTATTGTGGCCCCAGCCTCCCCCCGCGCCAACTGTCGAGCGGCGTATGGGGCGCCCGGTGTCATCGGCGTCGTGCCGCGGTGCGCCGGTACCCTGGTGCAGCCGGGTCGCCGCGACGGCCCGCCGGACCGCTGGAACACTCCGTCGCACCCTCGCCGTTCGGCCTGCATTCAAGGGTGCATTCCGCGGCCGCGATCGCAGAAACCGCGTCCTCGCCGCACCGGCACTGAACGTGGCGGACGGGTTCCCGAAGACACGGTGAAGAGTCGGGATTCCTTCAGATTCCGCCAATCGCGCATTCAGGAATTGATGGTTAGCATGGCCCGGCCTTCCCGCAGAGGAAGGTCGCGGCGCCGGCCCCCGCCGGCCGCGACACGACACCCACCGGCCCGGCCGCGGGCGTCGACATCAAAAGAAGAGGAGTATCCCCATGCTGAAGTTCCGTACCCACGCCCTGGCCCTCGCCACCCTCGCCGCCGTTGCAGCGGCGCCCGTCGCATTCGCGCAGGATTCGTTCGGCCAGAGCGACACCGCGGCCGGCAAGCGCTTCTCCGTCGTTGGCGGCGCCACGCTGCTGCAGCCGAACAACGACACCGGCCGCAACGACGGCATCAAGGTCGACGGCGGCCCGGCGCCGACCGCGTCCGTCTCCTACAACTTTACCGACAACATCAGCGCCGAACTCTGGGGCGCGCTGGATTCGTTCGACCATCGCGTGCGCGCCGACGGCGCGAAGATCGGCACCGTCGAGCAGCGTCCGCTGGCGCTGAGCGGCCAGTACCACTTCGGTGACGTGGACAACACCTTCCGTCCGTTCGTCGGCCTGGGCTATCACCACTCCAACATCGACAACGAAGACCTCAACCCGGGTGGCAACCACGTGTCGCTGACCACGCCCAAGGGCGCGATCGGCACGGTCGGCGTCGACATGAACATCACTCCGACCTGGTTCGCGCGCGCCGACGCGCGGTACCTGCGCAGCCGCGCCGACGTGCGCGAAGCGGGTGTCAACACGGGACAGGAGCTCAAGCTCGACCCGTGGACCGTCGGCTTCGGTATCGGCGCGCGCTTCTGACCTCTCTCTCCAGAGGCGTGCACCAGGAAAGACCCGCTTCAGCGGGTCTTTTTTTTATGACGCGCCTAGGCCCTGCGTGCCGGCTTTACACGGGCAGCGGTGTGTTCAGGGGACCGCGCCTCCGATGTAGTCGCAATGGCGTGCAACCAGGGCCGGCAAGCCCGCGGCTACTGAACGCGACCTGGAATCCAGCCGCGCATTCGTACGTTTGGCGCCAGCTCAGTCGCTGTCCGCAGCGGTTACGGCCGCTTCAGCGCAGCCACGGGCCGAGGCGCCGTTGCAGCAGCACCGCGTACGCAGCGTGGTAGCCGATCACCAGGCCGGCCACGGCGAACAGCCCGGCCGGCTCGCCGAGCGGCCCCCAGGCGGCGAGGACCGCATGGTCACCCCGCCAGCGCTCCCATGCCTGCCAGATCGCGCCGAGCACGCGGGCGACGACCACCAGCGTCAGTGCCAGTACCAGCCAGCGGTTCGGCGTGTACCAGACCTGGCCCGGCCGATGCTCCACCCGGGTCAGCGCCCAGCCCAGTCCGCCGGTCGCGAGCCCCGCGAGCACGCCGAGCGCGGCGTACGGCAGGGCGTGGGCGACGAACAGCTGGGTGATCGCCATGCCGCCGAGGAACAGCAGCGCCGAGGCGGGAATCAGCCAGGCGTTGAGCCGGGTCAGCCAGCGCATGGGCTGGCGGCGCGAGGTGCCCACGCGATAACGGTTCCACAGCGCCAGCGGCCACAGCAGCAGCATCAGTGCGAACAGCACGAGCGCGAACACGATCAGCAGCAGGATGGGCATGTTGGCACGGGGCGATGCGGGCGGAACAGCGGATGATCGACGATCGCGACGTGCGGGGCGATGACGGCGCTACGGCGGCGGTGTCGTGTCCGGCCGGTGCGAGGGCGGCACGGCCACCACACGCTCGCGGCGGAACATGTACAAGCCGCTGGCGACGATGATGCCCGCGCCCAGCCAGGTCATGCCGTCGGGCAGCACCTGCCAGACGAACAGATCCAGCAACACCACCCACAGCAGCGCGGTGTATTCGAGCGGCGCGACCTGGCTGGCCTCGCCCAGCCGGAAGGCGTGCGTCAATGCGACCTGCCCCAGCGCGCCGGTCACGCCGATCAGCGCCAGCACCCACAGATGTTCGAACCGCAGCGGCTGCCAGTCGCGCCAGGCCAGCACGCCGGCGAACACCGCCATCAACACCAGAAACCAGAACACCAGCGCCTCGGGACTGTCGCGCTGGGCCAGCGAACGCACCGCGATCGAGGCGATCGCGTAGCACAGCGCGCCCCCGACCACGGCCAGCCCGGCCAGCGTCGCGACCCCCTCGCCGGTCGGCCGCAGCACGACCAGCACGCCGACGATGCCGATCGCGATCGCGGTCCAGCGGCGCGGGCCGACCGTCTCGCCGAGCAGCGGAACCGCCAGCGCGGTCACCATCAGCGGGGACACGAAGACGATCGCATAGGCCGTCGACAGTGGCATCCGTGCCAGGCCGTAGACGAAGCCGGCGATCATGCCCACACCGAGCGCGCCGCGCAGCAGGTGCAGCGGCCAGTGGATGCGCAGCAGCGTGCCCGCGCGCCCCCGGAGCACGATCCAGCCCAGCACCAGCGGCAGGGTGGCGAGGCTGCGGAACACCGCGACCTGGAACGCCGGGTAATCCTCGGCGATCCATTTCATGCCCGCATCCATGCCCGCGAACGCGAGCACCGCAAGCAGCATCCACAGGGCGGCGGCGCGTGGCTGGGTCGAAGGGGCGGAAGCGGGCATGCGGGCAGCGCAGGGAAACAGACGGTGGCGCATCCTCGCACGGGCCTTGCTGCAACGAGAGGGATTGCGGCCCAGCGGCACGCCTGCTCTGATGCGCGGACATCGCTAAGGAGAGCAATGATGACCGCCGAGTCCTGTCCCGCCGACATGTTGCGGGCGCTGCCTGCCGATTCGATTTCCCGACCGCCGGTCAAACCGCTCTACGTCGCGAGCCTGTGGGTGGTCACCGCCCTGTGCCTGGCGATGCCGGTGCTCTACGTGGGCCTGATCGCCGCGTTCGGATGGCTGGAGTTCCGCTACTACACCGACTGGGTGCACCACGTGCAGCCGGGCTTCTCGTGGGGCCGGCTCATGGCCTGGACGGTGCCGGGGTTCGTGGGCGGCATCCTGATCCTCTTCCTGCTCAAGCCGCTGTTCGCGCCGCGGCACGCTGCACCGGAGGAGATCGAACTCACCGCCGACGACGATCCGGCCCTGGTCGCGGGCATCCATGCACTGTGTCATGCGATCGGCACGCGCGCGCCGTCGTCTATCCGCCTCAGCCACGAGGTCAATGCCTGGGTGCAGTTCGAGCCCGGCCTCTGGGGATTTCTGCGCGGGCATCGCCGCCTGACGATCGGACTGCCGCTGGTCGCCGGGCTGGACGCCCGACAGTTCGTCGGGGTGATGGCGCACGAGTTCGGCCATTTTGCCCAGGGCGGCGGCATGCGCAGTTCGCATCTCATCAACCGGGTCAACCGCTGGCTGTGGTCGCGCGGCTACGAATGGGACGCATGGGACGACCGTCTGCACGACTGGCGCAGCGACGTCGACAACGGGATGTTCGCCGCGGCCGCCTGGCTCGCCAGCGGCGCGCTCTGGAGCACGCGCCGGATGATGCGCGGGCTGTTCGCGATCAGCATCCGGATGAGTCGACGGCTCTCGCAGGAGATGGAATTCGACGCCGATCGCTATGAGGCCCTGGTGGCCGGCAGCGCCTGTTTCGCGTCCACCGCCCTGCGGATGCGGGCGCTGATGCTGGCCTACCAGCGCACCCATGCCCAGGGCGCGCACGTCTGGCAGCAGGGCCGTCTGGCCGCGGACCTGCCCGAGGCGGTGATGTCGCATCTCCAGCGGCTCACCCCGCGGGACTGGGACGATCTGACCCACGCCCTGGACGCCGACGACACCACGCACTACTGGGCCACGCACCCGGCGGACGGCGAACGCATCGCCAACGTCGAGCAGCTCGGCGCCGCCGGGCTGTTCCTCGACGAGCGCCCGGCCCGAGCCTTGTTCGCCGATTTTTCCGCGCTGTCACGCCGGGTGACCGAGCGCTACTACCGGAGCATGGGCCTGGTCTTCGATGCGCGGAATCTCGTCGACACCGCCGCGGTGGTCGATATCGACGCCTTGCCCGATGCCGACGAGCTCGCCTGGAAGCGCTACACCGCCGGCATGCTCGCCGAACCCGCCTGCCTCGCGCCCGACGATGCCGCGCGGCTACCGTTCGCCGACATGACCTGGCAGGCGTGCGTCGACGAGCTGCGCAGGTTGATGCCGGACGTCGCCCCGCTGTGGGCGCGTCGCCAGCGACAGCGCGCGCGTCAGCTCGAGGCCGCGCCGCGCGTCGCCTTGCTGGACCTCGGTATCGACATGCCCATGCCCGACGGCCGCGACGCGGACGCGGTCGCCCTGCGCACCGATTTCGCCGGCGTCGCGACCGGAACCACGCCCGACGCACGCTGTCTCGAACGCATCAGCGGCCTGTTCGCACGGCGGCTTGCGCATGCGGTCGCCGTCATGCCCCCGCCCGAGCACGCGGACGCAACCGCCAGACTGGCGCTGTTGCAGGTGCTGCACACGCAGGCCGAGCGCCTGGCGAGCCTGCATCTGATGGTGGCCGCCTGCCTGCCCCTGTCGCGCGGCCTGCAGGGCGACGACCCCGCACTCCGCGACTGGCTGATGCAGTCCGCAACCCGGTACCGCACGGGCATCGACGCGATGATGGCGACCCTCGACGCGATTCCACTGGACGACACCGGCTCGGTCGGCCGCCACCTGCGTCTGGGCTGCGGTCATCTCGACGGCGTCGACGATGGCCCGTTGTCCTACATGCGGGCGACCGCGCCGCTGCCGGACCTGCTGACGCGCCTGATCCGGCAGCAGCTCGCTTCGGTGATCGTGCACGCGCAGTTGCAGGAACAGCTGCATGGCATCCAGCCGATCCGCCTTCTGGACGTGGCACCGGTGCCGGCGAACACCGCGCCCGCCTGAGCAGACGCGGCACGCAAGCGTCACGCGCCGGGCGAGGCGACTTCGGTGCTCGAGGCCGGAGACGATGCCGTACGCGGCGCAGAGATCGCGCATCGCCGCCATTTCCCGGAAACCGTCGATCGGGGGCATCGTGCCATCGACCTCGAACAGCGAACGCGGCGGCGCCCAGCGGCGGCGTCGCATCGCCGGAATCCGGATGTGCCGAGCATCGTGACGCGCGAACGGCGCGGCGACATCGGACATCGCATCGGCGGCGGTGTCGAACGGCGCGGGCGCCTGGCGGAACGCCGACGGGTGTCACCCTGGATGGCGTGCGCAGCGAGCCGACGCGTGGAACAGGCCATGCCACGGGTGCGGTACCCTGCGCGCCTTCGTCCCATCGCAGGTGCCCCATGCCCTCCTTCGACATCGTGTCCGAAGTCGACACCCACGAGCTCACCAACGCCGTCGACCAGGCCAATCGCGAGCTGACCACGCGCTTCGACTTCAAGGGTGTCGAGGCGAAGTTCGAGCTCGAGGAGTCGACGATCAAGCAGTCGGCGCCGAGCGACTTCCAGGTGCAGCAGATGACCGAGATCCTGCGTCAGCGCCTGGCAGCGCGGAAGATCGACATCAAGTGTCTCGAATTCGGCGACATCGAGACCAACCTCGCCGGCGCGCGGCAGACGGTGACCGTCAAGCAGGGCATCGAGCGCGAACTGGCCAAGAAGATCCAGACCACGCTCAAGACCGCCAAGCTCAAGGTCGACAGCCAGATCAACGGCGACAAGCTGCGCGTGACCGGCAAGAAGCGCGACGACCTGCAGGCGGCGATGGCGCTGCTGCGCGGCACCGATTTCGAACTGCCGCTGCAGTTCGACAATTTCCGCGATTGATGCCTGCCATGCAGCGCACCGCCGATCCGATCGCCGATACGCGTCTGTGGCTCGAGCGCGCGGTCATCGGCTTGAATCTGTGCCCGTTCGCGAAGGCGGTGCTGGTCAAGAACCAGGTGCGCTTCGTGCTGAGCGATGCGACCACGCCCGAGGCCTTGCTCGAACAGCTGGGCGAGGAACTGCTGCGCCTGCGCGACACGGACGCCGCCGAGATCGACACCACGCTGATCGTGCATCCACAGGTGCTCGGCGACTTCCTCGACTACAACGACTTCCTCGACGAGGCCGACGGGCTGGTGGAGGCGCTGGAACTCGACGGCGTGCTGCAGGTTGCGAGCTTCCATCCCGACTACCAGTTCGCCGGTACCGCGCCCGACGACATCACCAACTTCACCAACCGGGCGCCGTATCCCACGCTGCACCTGTTGCGCGAGGACAGCGTGGCGCGCGCGGTGGATGCGTTTCCGGATCCCGATTCGATTCCCGACCGCAACATCCAGACGCTGGAGCGGCTGGGGCACGCCGGTTGGGCGCAGGTGTTCGACGCGAAAGCGTGACAGCGGGCGCTCGTTGCCCGCCGCAGCCCTGTATCGCGCGGCGGATTCAGCGGGCCAGCTCCGTCGCAGCGATGGAAGGCGAAGCGGCGTGCAGATCCTGCGCCGCAGCGGCCTCCGGCAGGAATCGCGCGTCGGTTGCCAGGCGCGCCTGTCCTTCGGCCAGCCATGCAGCCGCCTCCGGTGTTTCGAGCAGCGCGCGCGTGGCCCGGCCCGCATCCGCGGTATCGCCCGCACCGACCGCCGCCATCAGGCGATCGAGCACCTGCCCGCTCTCGCCGGACCACAGGCCCGAACGGGAGGCCGCCGGTTCGCCCGTTTGGACGTGATCGCGCTGCAACAGCGCCCGGGCCTCCGCCTCCTGCTCGCCGATATGACGTTCCAGGCTCGGAATCATCGCCGAGCCCATGCCGTGGCGCTCCACCGCCTCGACCACGCCCGGTGCCATCTCGCGCACCAGCTCGATCGTCCCGGACCAGTTCACCTGGCCGCGCGGCGTTTTCGGATCGAAGGTCAACGTCCCGGCCACCAGCACGCCCGTGACTCCACCAAGGCCCGCGCCCAGCGTGGGGGCATGCGCCGTGGTCGAGGTGACGCGTGCGCCGATCACTTCCAGGCCTGCATCGAGTCGATCCCCGACATAGACCAGCTGGCCCTGCGCGCGGGTGCCGGCCGCTTCACCGCCGGCGCTCAGGTGCGCACCGACGTCCCCTGCCAGGTCGCGACGCGCTTGCGCATCGTGCCCGCCTCGTTCGATCGCGGAGACGGCATCGGCGCGGCCGCGCTCACGCGCCACGTCGCCCGCGGCTTCGATGCGCTCTGCCCGTGTCTGGAGATCCTCACGCCACGCGCCGGAGACCGCACCCGCCGCCTGCCCCACGGCCCGCAGCAGCCCGCCCTGCGCCTGCGCAGCCGTCGACTGCGCCCAGCCCCGGGCATGCGCCATGGCGGCCTCGGTCTGCGCACCCACCATCCGCGCCTGCGCGCCGAATTCGCCCAGGCCCTGCGCGCCATGCTCGAGCGCCAGGCCGCCCCCCCGGAATGTCTGCTCCAGATGCGCACCGCCGGCGCCAAGGGCGCTGCGCGCTGCATCGCCGGCTCCTTCGATCCCGAGGCCGGCCACGCGCCCGCCGTCGGCCACGCGCTGCCCCAACATGGAACCGGCATTGGCGCCACGGGCGCCCATCGCCAGCACCGTCAGCACGGGACCGCCCAGTTGCTGCAGTTCACCGAGTGACGCCCGGTCCTCGCGTTCGACGAGTGCCCGCTCGTCCGCGGTCATCGCCACGAGGGCCGGCTTGCGTACGCCGGCCGCCTCCGGCAGCTCCCGGATACGCTCCGCCATGCGGCCTTCCTGCAGCCGGTCGAGAAACGCGCGCACGGCCGGCTGCGAGGTCTCGGGCACCGCGGCCACCAGACGGGTTTCGAGATAGTCGCGCCCCGCCGGTGTTGTGCGCATGGCGTCGACGGTGTTGCGCAGCAACGTGTCCATGCGCGCGCGTTGCAGATCGCTCATGCCGCGCAGTTCGGCCTGCACGCCGTCATTGAGCAGGTCGCCCTGCACCTGCCAGGCGGTGACGCTGTCACGCGGGTCGTACAGCGGCAGACCCCGCTCGCGCGCATAGTGCGCCGCGGTGTCCGGATGCAGACCGGCGGCATTGAACGTGACCGCGCGCATGCCGGTGACCGCCGCGGCGGCCGACGCCATGCCGCCGCCGAGGCTGTGGCCGGCGAGATCGAAGTCGATGCCTCGCTTTCGCAACTCCGTTGCCAGATCCATGGCCCGGTCGTAGTAATCGGTGCGCAAGCCGAGCGACTGCGGCAGGTTGTTGCCGAGGAAGTCTTCCAGCGTCGTGTCGCGTCGTTGCCCGTTCTCGATGACCTCGCCCGTCGAGCCCTTGAAGACCACGGTCGGCTTGTAGCCCGGACCCAGCACTGCCGGGTCCGGAAGATAGATCTCGGCACGGAAGCCGGACTTTTCTGGTGAGAGCAGATCCCGCAGCTGCACGTCCGTCATGTCGAGTCCCGGCAACGCCGAGCGCAGCGTGTCGAGATCCGCAGTCGCGCGAATCCATCCCGGCGGCGGCGCGCCGGCCTGCAGGGCGGCGTCGTAGACGTCCTGGGACAGCAGCGCCATCTCTCGCGCGTGATGGTCGGCCTGCAGGCGCTCCGCGGCCTCGGCCGCGTCCGCCGTGCCGCGCGTCCGCAGCTCTGCCAGCAATTGTTGCGCTTCTTCGTGTCGTGACGTCATGTCGTGTCTTCCGTGTCATCCATGTCGGGCAAGGGAATCCGGTCTTCCTCATGCGGAAAGCCGAACGTCTGTCGCATCCTGCGGTACTGCTCGGGCATCGGCGGGCGTGCGATCCCACGCGCCAGCAGCCAGCGCTGGCAGGCGATCTGCCAGCTCGGGTCGTCGGGATTTCCGGGGTGCCAGAAAATCGCCCTGATCGTGTGTGAATCCGTGGAGCGCACCGGCTGGCTGTACGAGTAGTCGAGCGTCGGGTCGGCACCGCGCGCGAGCAGCCAGTGCGTCATCTCGAAGCCGCCACGCACCGCGTACTTCGAGACGATCGTGCTGCCCGGCGACACCTGGGCATCGATGTCGGCGCCGCGCTCCACGAGCACGCGGACATTGCGCCACTTGTTCTGCTTGATGAAAGCGTGGAACAGCAATGCTTCGTTATTTGCATTGCGCGTATCCGGATCTCCGCCGTGATCCAGGAGAATCTGCAGATAGACAGGATCATCCTGTTCGGCCGCCCAGACCATCGCGTTCGCATTGTTTCTGATACCGCGATCCTGGGTCTGGTACGCCTTGGCAACGTTCGGATCCGCCCCGTTCTCCAGCATCGCGCGCAGGCCGTCGGGATTGCCGCGGTAGATCGGCCACGCGAGCATCGGAGTGCCGCCATCGCGCCCCCAGAAGATCACGTCAGGATCGACGCCTTCGTCCTGCATCAGCCGGCGCACGGCGTCGGCATCGCCCGTTGCCGCCGCAACCGCGAGCGCCTGCGCGCGGGGCTCTTGGAACGCCCGGGCTGCGGCGGTGCGTTCGCCGGCCGTGTCGGGCGACGGCACCACAAGCACACAGGCAGACAATAAGAAGGTAACGAAGACCAGTGGCGCCAAACGCCAGGCGCGAGACAGAAACCTAGACGTCTGTTGCCTCGCTGCTTCGTGTCGTGACGTCATGTCGTGTCTTCCGTGTCATCCATGTCGGGCAAGGGAATCCGGTCTTCCTCATCGGGAAAACCGAACGTCTGTCGCATCCTGCGGTACTGCTCGGGCATCGGCGGGCGTGCGATCCCCCGCGCCAGCAGCCAGCGCTGGCAGGCGATCTGCCAGCTCGGATCGTCGGGATTTCCCGGATGCCAGAAGACGCCTTCGATCGTATGGGAGCTGTCCGACCGCACCGGTTCACCAAAGGCGTAGTCGAGCCTCGGATCGGCGCCGTGCTCGAGCAGCCAGTGCACCTTCGAGAACTCGCCGCTCGAGGCGTAGTGACCCATGATCGTGCCGCCCATTCCGGCAAGGATGTTCACGTCGGCACCGCGCTCGACGAGCACCTGCACATTGCGCCACTTGTTCTGTTTGATCAGCGCGTGAAACAGCAACGCCTCGTTGTTGGCATTGCGCGTGTCCGGGTCTCCACCGTGATCCAGCAGAATCTGCAGATAGACAGGATCTTCCTGCCCGGCGGCCCAGACCATCGCGTTCGAATGGTTCGTGTCCGATCGCCCCGCTTCGCGCGGATACGCCTTGGCAACGTTCGGATCCGCCCCGTTCTCCAGCATCGCGCGCAGGCCGTCGGGATTGCCGCGGTAGATCGGCCACGCGAGCATCGGAGTGCCGCCATTGCGGCCCCAGAAGATCACGTCAGGGTCGACGCCTTCGTCCTGCATCAGCCGGCGCACGGCGTCGGCATCGCCCGTTGCCGCCGCAACCGCGAGCGCCTGCGCGCGGCGCTCTTCGAACGCCCGGGCTGCGGCGGTGCGTTCGCCCGCCGTGTCGGGCGACGGCACCGCCAGCACACAGGCGGACAACACGAACGCCGCAACGAGCACCGACACCAGGCGCCAGGCACGCGCCGGATCGATCCAACCGCCCCACCCGCGCGCGGCCCTTCGGCTGTGGTTCGAATCCATCCCTGTCATCCCGATCCTTCGCGCATCCTGACGCCATCGGACCGCCAGCCTAGCGCATGCCCGCGCACCAAAGGGTCGCGACATCGGAACGCGCCGCAGTCCGACGGGATGGCGCACCATGCGCCTGTGCCGGCACGTCCGCCGAGCCACCCGGAATCCCCATCATGACGCTGCATCACCCCCATCACGACCACGATCATGCGCACGGCTACGGCCACGGCCACGCACCGTCGGTCTCGTCGACCAACGAACGCGTGGTGCTGACCGGCTTCGTGCTGACCGCGGGTTTCATGCTGGTCGAGGTGGTCGGCGGCGTGCTGTCGGGCTCGCTGGCGCTGATCGCCGATGCCGGGCACATGCTCACCGATGCGGCCGCGCTGCTGCTGGCCTGGGTGGGGTTCCGGATCGGACGCCGCGCATCGGATGCCCGGCGCACCTTCGGCTACATGCGCTTCGAGGTGCTGGCCGGCCTGATCAATGCGCTCACGCTGTTCGCGCTGGTCGCCTGGATCGTCTTCGAGGCGATCCGGCGCCTGCGCGCGCCCGGCGAGGTGCTGGCCGGGCCGATGCTGGCGGTCGCGGTGGTCGGCCTGGCGGTGAATGTCGTGGTGTTCTGGATCCTGCACCGCGGCGACCAGTCGCACGTCAACATCAAGGGCGCCACGCTGCACGTGCTCGGCGATCTGCTCGGCTCGGTCGCGGCGATCGTCGCCGCGCTGGTGATCCACTTCACCGGCTGGATGGCGATCGATCCCATCCTCTCGGTGCTGGTGTGTCTGCTGATCCTGCGCAGCGCGTGGGCGCTGCTGCGCGGCTCTTTCCACATCCTGATGGAAGGCACGCCGCCGGATGTCGACATCGCGGTGCTGCGCCGGCATCTGCTCGATGCGGTGCCCGGGGTCGCGGCCGTGGACCATGTGCATGTCTGGTCGATCACTTCAGGCCGGGTCCTGGCGACGCTGGAACTCGTTCTGGTCGAGGGCGCCGAGCCGGCGCACGTGGTGCCCGCGGTCAAGCGCGCACTCGCCGAGCGCTTCGCGATCCAGCATTCCACGGTGGAAGTGGTGCACGCGCCACCGGACGATTGCGCGCTGGCCGCGGTGCCGCGGCAGGGTGCGGGCCATGCCCATGACGTCCATGACCATCATCCGCACGCATCCGGGCCGTCACCGCACGACACGGGCCGCTGATTCCCGGTCGAGAATGTCCGGCCGCGGCCATTCGGGCGCGAGCGCGCTGCTAAGGAAGGTCTGAACAATTGCGCTCTTGGCCGTCATTCCCGCGACTCTCGACAGCCGCACGGCTGGTCAGGCGGGATCCAGCGTCTTTGGTCTTCGAAGGCTTGAAGTCGCTGGATCCCCGCGTTCGCCGGGATGAGGGCAGTTATTCAGACCTTCCCCAAGGGGTGTGCGCGACGTGCGGCACCGCGAACCGCGGACGCTCAGCGCATCGTCAAGTGCGGTGTCAGCAGCGCCCGCGCATCATCCAGCGACCCGACGATGCGGTGCCCCAGCGCCTGCGCCTCGGCGTCGGGCGGAAGCAGGTCCGGCACCTGGATGACGGTCATGCCGGCCGCCAGCGCGGCACGCACGCCGGTCGGCGAATCCTCCAGCACCAGGCATTGCGCCGGCGGCGCGCCGAGCCGCGCGGCGGCCAGCAGATAGACATCCGGCGCCGGTTTCGGCGCCTCGACGTCGCTGCTGGTGCAGACCGCGTCGAAGTGCGCGAGCAGGCCGGCGGCCGCGAGTTTGCGCTGGGCCAGTGGTGTGCGCGTGGACGTCGCGACGGCGCGCGGGATGGCGTGCAGCGCGAGCATATCGAGCAGCGCGACCACGCCCGGGCGATGCGCCAGGCCGGCCTCTGCCATCGCCACGTAGTCGGACCGCCCGCGCGCGAGCACGGCGTCGGCGGCGGCCGCGCCGACGCGTTCCACCAGCATCTCGCGGCAGACCGCATCGCCCAGACCGATCATGCCCAGCCACCAGTCGGGTTCGATGTCCGCACCTTCCCCGGCAGCGGCGGCGCGGAAGCACTCGAGAATGGCGCGCTCGCTGTCGAGCAGCAGGCCGTCCATGTCGAAGATCACCGCCGCAGGGCGGAACGCCAGCGGAGCGACCTCAGTCATGGGCCGCCATCAGCGTCTCGATATCGCCGGCATGGAGCGCGCGCCATTCGCCTTCCGGCAGATCGCCGAGCGACAGGCCGCCGACGCGGCTGCGGTGCAGTGCCTCGACGTGGTTGCCCACGGCCGCGAACATGCGCCGTACCTGGTGATACCGGCCTTCGGTGATCGTCAGCCGCGCATGCGTGGCGTCGATCACCTCGAGCACGGCCGGCTTCAGCGGTGTGGTCTCCGACTCCAGCAGCAGCGCACCGCTGGCGAACAACACGCCTTCGTTGCCGCGCAGCGGCTCGGCCAGCGTGGCCTCGTAGACCTTGGGCAGCGCGGCCTTGGGCGAGATGATCCGGTGCAGCAGCTGGCCGTCGTCGGTGAACAGCAGCAGGCCGCTGGTCTCGCGATCCAGCCGGCCCACGCTCGACAGCGCCGGCGCGCGCAGCCGGAACCGCGGCGGCAGCAGGTCGTAGACGAGGCGACCGATGTCCTTGTTCGAACACGTGTAGCCCGCGGGCTTGTGCAGCATCAGGGTCAGGCCCTGCGGCGGATCGAGCGGCTCGCCGTCGACGTGGATGGCGTCGTGGCCGACCTGGTCATCCGTGTACAGCACCTCACCCGCCGCATCGGTGATCCGGCCCTCGCGGAACATCGACGTCACCTGCTTGCGGCTGCCATAGCCGAGGTTCGCCAGCAGCTTGACCAGCTTCATGCGCGCGCCCTCGTCGCGGCCGCACGCGCACGCACGGCGTGGATCACCTTGAACGCGCCGCTGGACGCGACCTCGCTCACCTCGCCGAAGCGCGCATCCAGCACGTCCTCGTAGGGCAGATGGCGGTTGGCGACCAGCCACAGCGCGCCGCCCGGCTTCAGCGCGGCCGCGGCGGCACCGATGAACGCGCGGCCGATGTCGGGCCGGCCTTCGCGGCCGTGCGCGTGGAACGGCGGATTGCTGACGATGACGTCGTAGCCCGGCGGCACGCCGGTGGTGACGTCGTGCCAATGGCAGCTCACCGTGGCGCCCGTTTCGATCGCGGCGAGGTTGTGCCGGGCCAGCGTCAGTGCGCGGGCTTCCGCCTCGAAGACATCCAGCGCGGTGATGCCCGGGCAACGCTGCAGCAGCTCGGCCGACAGATAGCCGTAGCCCGCACCGAGGTCGGCGACACGCCCGGCCAACGTGGCCGGCAGATGCGCGGACAGCAGGGCGGAGGCCGGGTCGATGCGGTCCCACGCGAATACACCCGGGCGACTGCGGAACCGGCCGCCCAGCACCTCGCGCGGGCGGTCCAGCGCGGCCCAGGTGTCGACCAGCGCGGTGTCGACGGTCTTCCCGGCCTGGGCCCAGAACACGCGGCATTTGTGCTTCGACAGCGCGCCGATGTTGCCGGCGAGCTTCGCCAGATCGTCCTGCGCGGATTTCGCGCCCTCGTCGTTCGAGACGCTGGCCAGCACCCAGCCGCCCGGGGTCACCGTCTGCAGCGCGCGCGCCAGCACCGCGCGTGATTCGTCGCGCTGGCGCGGTGGCAGCACCAGCACCAGGGGTTTGTGCGGCAGCGCGGTGTCCCCGCGCTCGCCGTCGAGCACGTCCAGCCCGGCGCGCTGCAGCGCCGTGTGCAGCGGCTTGAAGCTCTGGTCGCAGACCAGGCCCGGCCAGCGCCCACCGGTGGTGGGCACGCCGGCCCGTGCGCGCAGGAACAGTGCACCGTCCTCCGGCCAGGCGAGCTGGCGCTGTTCGAGCGGCAGGAACAGGGCATCGAGTGCGGGATCGGACATCGGCGGGCACGGAACGGGACGGCCGTGGATTCTACCGGCCCGCCACGCCGCCGGCCGCGGAACACCGGGGGCACCACGCTTCGCGAACGCGAGATTGATGGAACCGCAACATCCTGGTCTGCACGATGGCCGCGCACCCAACAAAGGAGACCTGCATGCCCATCCACGCCCTGTTCGTTGGCGGCACGATCGACAACAGCGAGCTCGACCTCGACGGCGCCGAGCCGCCGCACCGCTATCCGCCCGACACCGGCGGCGGCCAGTCGCGCTACCGCCTGCATGCGATCGGACGCCGCGACGACGAGGTGGTCTATGCCGTCTACGGCGGACCGGACATCGCCCACGAGGAGGTCCAGCGCATCAGCGAAGAGCGCGAGTACGCGCGCCGGTTCGAGGCCAAGGAAACCATCGTCGGCTGAGCCTGGAGCGCGCTCGGCCTTCCCCGCCGGGCGCGCATCGTCGTCACTCCTGCAACGCGCGCAGCGTCACCGACGGCGGCGCATCCAGCACCTTGCGCGTCGCCCACAGCCCGGCGAGCAGTGTCATCAACACGCCGATGCCGCCGCCGACTGCAGCCAGCGTCCAGTTCGGCGTCCACGGCAGATCGAACACCTGCACCGCGATCACGCCGGCCAGTACCGAGGCCGCGATCGCCGCGACCAGGCCCGACAGCAGGCCGATCGCCGCGAATTCCGACGCCTGTGCGACCCGCAACTGCGCGCGCTTGCCGCCCAACACGCGCATCACGCCGCCTTCGAGCAGGCGCTCGTCCTGGCTGGCGCTCACCGCGGCCAGCAACACCAGCACACCGGCCGCGAGCGAGAACCAGAACACCACCTGCACCACCGTCGACACCTGGTCGGCCGTACTGCGCACCTGGGTCAGCACCGCGTCGATGTCGACGACCGACAGGTTGGGAAAGCGCTGCACCAGATCGGCCGTGAAGCGTGTCGCTTCGGGCGGCACGCGCACCGCGGTGATGTGGCTCGCCGGATAGCCATCGAGCGCGCCGGGTGAGGCCACGACGAAGAAGTTCGGCCGGAAGCTTTCCCATTCGATACTGCGGAAGCTGGTGATCGGCGCTTCGAAGCGCTGGCCGGCGATGTCGAAGGTGATGCGGTCGCCGAGCTGCCAGCCGAGATCCTTGGCGAAGTTCTCTTCGACCGAGATCTCCGGCGTCGCCGGCGGCGTCTCGCCCCAGAACGTGCCGGCGGTGACCCGGTTGTCGTCGCGCAGATCGGTCTGCATCGACAGGTTGAACTCGCGCTCGGCCCGGCGCTGGGCCTGACGGTCTTGCGCCTCGTCGCCGCTGCGGCCGGCGTAGTCTTCGCCGCGCACCGCCTCGCCATTCCGCTCGATCAGGCGCGCACGGATCATCGGAAACAGCACCGGCGCATCCACGCCCTGCTCGGCGATGAAGGCGCGAACCGGATCGAGCTGGTCGGGCTGCACGTTGATGATGAAGCGGTTCGGCGCGTCCTGGCCGATCGCGAGCTGCCAGCGGTCGAGCAGATCGGTGCGCACGAAGGTCAGCAGCAGCAGCGCCATCAGGCCGAGGCCCAGCGCGGTGACCTGGGCGACGCTGGTACCTGCGCGCCGGCTGACATTGGCCAGCCCGTAGCGCAGGCTGCCGCGCAGCCGCGTGCGCAGCGCGCGCACCACCAGGATCAGCAGCCAGGCCAGCAGCGCGAGCACGGCGAACGTCGCGGCGATGCCGGCGAGCATCGCGCCGCCGAGCGTCGCCGAACCCGCCTTCCACCACAGCAATGCCGCAAAGCCCACGAAGCCGGCACCGCCGACCAGCCACGCGCTCGGCTCGAAGCCGCCGAGGTCACGCCGCAACACGCGCAACGCCGGCACGCGGCGCAACGCCAGCACCGGCGGTGCACCGAACGCCATCAGCACGACGAGGCCTACGCCGTAGCCCTGCAGCGCCGGCATCAGTCCGGCGGCGGGAATCGACAGGCCCAGCAGCGATTCCAGCCAGCGGCCGATGCCCCACTGCAGGCCGAAGGCGACGACGACGCCCAGCGTGCAGGCGATCACGCCGAGCAGCAGCAGTTCGCCGACATGGATGGCGACCAGCGTGCGCTGCTGCGCGCCCATGCAGCGCATCACCGCGACCGAGGTCAGATGCCGCGCCGAATGCTGGCGCGCGGCCATCGCCACGGCGACCGCGGCGAGAATCACCGACACCAGCGCGGCGAGGCCGAGGAAGCGACCCGCACGATCGAGCGCGGAGCGGACTTCCGGGCGCGCGTCGCCGATGGTCTCCAGGCGCTGGCCGCGTCCGAGGTTCGCGCGCGCGGTCGTGGCGAAGCCGTCGACCGCGTTCGCGTCACCGGCGATGACGAGGCGATAGCGGATGCGGCTGCCAGGCTGGATCAGGCCCGTGCCCTCGAGATCGGACAGGTGCAGGAAGACCTTCGGTGCGACGTTGAAGTAATCGATCGACGCATCGGGCTCCTGCAGCACCAGCGCGGTCAGGCGGAAACTTCGGTCGCCGAGAAATACGGTGTCGCCGACCGATGCGCCCAGCGTGTCGGCGCCGGCGCGGCTCATCCACGCCGTACCGGGTTCGGGCACGGCGTCGGCATCGCGTTCGACGCCGTCGGCGCCGGCGATACGGAAGCTGCCGCGCAGCGGGAAACCGTCGCCGAGCGCGCGCACGTCGCCCAGTTGCAGGGTCGCCGCATCGCCCGCGCCGACGCGGATCATGCTGTCGAGCTCCACCGTGTCGACCGAGTCGAGTCCGGGCGCGGTGGCCGCATCGCGGATCGCGCCCTCGATCGGCGCATCGCCGCGCACCACTGCATCGCCGCCGAGCAGACGGTTGGCTTCGATCGCCAGCGCGCGTTCCGCGCGATCGGTGACGAAGCCGACCGCGGTCACCGCGAGCACCGCGAGCACCAGTGCGGCGAACAGGATGCGGATGTCGCCCGCCTTGAAATCGCGGCGCAACTGGCGCCACGCGAGCCCGGCGGTCCTCATGCGGGCATCGCCTCGTCGGCAACGAGACGACCGCTGTCGATGCGCAGGCGGCGCGTGCAACGCTGGGCCAGATGATCGTCGTGGGTGACCAGCACCAGCGTCGTGCCGGCATCGGCATTGAGCGCGAACAGCAGCTCGATGATCGACTGGCCGGTGGCGGTGTCGAGATTGCCGGTGGGCTCGTCGGCGAACAGCAGCGACGGCCGCGTGACAAATGCACGCGCCAGCGCGACGCGCTGCTGCTCGCCGCCGGAGAGCTGGCGCGGGTAATGGCCGAGGCGCTCGCCGAGGCCCACGCGCGCGAGGACGTCACGCGCCGGGCCTTCGACGTCGCGGTCGCCGCGCAGTTCCAACGGCAGCATCACGTTCTCCAGCGCGGTCAGCGACGGCAGCAGCTGGAAGCTCTGGAACACGAAGCCGACCTTTTCGCCGCGCACCTTCGCGCGACCGTCCTCGTCGAGCGTCGAGATCGGCGCGCCGTCGAGCACCACTGTGCCGGTGCTCGGCGTATCGAGGCCGGCGAGCAGCGACAGCAGCGTGCTCTTGCCCGAGCCCGAGGCGCCGACGATCGCCACCGTGTCGCCGTGGCCGATGGCAAAGCGCACGTCCTGCAGGATGGTCAGTTCGCCCGACGGCAGCGCGACGCGCTTGCCGAGGGCCTCGACGACGAGGGAGCGGCGGGTTTCAGCCTGCGCTGGGTTGGAATCGGCCATGATGTTCCTTTGATGGGCCTGCACGAATGGCGGCCATCTTCGAAGACGAGGTTTAAATGATGATGAAGCGCGTCCGGTATGAGGCCATCCGCGCCTCGATGCAATGTGCCATCGGTTGCCTGCTGATGCTGTGCGCGTTCGTCGCGCAGGCGCAGAGCGCACCCGCCCCCTCGGCCGCTACGTCCTCGAAGACGGTGCTGGTCATGGGCGACTCGCTCTCGGCCGGTTACGGCATGGCTGCCGAGCAGGGCTGGGTGGGCCTGCTCGAGCAGCGCCTGCAACGCGAGGCGCCGGGCTGGCGCGTCGTCAACGGCAGCATCTCGGGCGAGACCAGCGCGGGTGGCGCGTCGCGGATCGTGCAGGCGGTGGTGCGCGAACGGCCGGCCGTCGTGGTCATCGCCCTCGGCGCCAACGACGGCCTGCGCGGCCTGCCGCTGGCCGAGGCCCGGCGCAACCTGGCGCGGATGATCGGCGCCTCGCAGCACGTCGGCGCGCAGGTGCTGCTGGTCGGTATGCGCATGCCGCCGAATCTGGGCACCGAGTACACCCGGGGTTTCGAGGCGAATTACCGCCTGCTTGCCGACACCTTCGACGTGGCCCTGCTGCCGTTCCTGCTGGAGCCCATCGCCGCAGACCGCGCGAACTTCCAGGACGACAACCTGCACCCCACGGTGGAGGCGCAGGCCAAGATCCTGGATCACGTCTGGCCGGCGCTGCGTCCGCTGCTGCGTTGAGCACAGCCCTGTTGCGTCGCCGGCGCGGCGCACGCGTGCGGCCCGGGCCCTGGACGATGCGACACAGGACGTGCGTCGCGGGGCGTCCGCTCAGGGATCCCGCGCCAGCAGCGGCCACGGATTCACCGGCGTGCCCGTCCACCACTGCCGCTCCGGCGTCAGGCGGAACACCGCGAAGTGCAGGTGCGGCGCCGCGGGATCGGCGTTGCCCGTGCTGCCCACCGTACCGAGCACATCGCCGCGCCGTACCTCCAGGCCTTCGGCGAGGCCCGGCGCGTAGGCCTGCAGATGGGCGTAGTAGTAGCTCCAGGTGCTGCTGGGATCGAACTGGTAGATCGTCAGGCCGCCCCTTTCACTGGTGAACAGCTTTTCGATGCGGCCATCGGCCGCCGCGAGCACCGGCGTGCCCGCCGGTGCCATGACGTCGAGCGCTTCGTGGACCCGTTCGCTGCCGCGCGCGTCGTCGAAGGTGTCGTGAACCTCGGTGATGTCGATGCCCTGCACCGGCAGCAACAGCGTGGGCGGGTGCACGTCTGAAGCGGGCGGCGCTGCGGGTGCACTCACAGGCACCGCCGGGTTCGGCGCCTGCGTTGTCGGCAGCGGAGCGATATCCGGATCGACCGCTGCGTCCTCGCGGGCGAGTTCGGACGTGGGAGCAGTCAACGCCGATGACGCGGCCGCTGGCTGTGACGGCGACGGCGACGGCGATCGCCAGACGAACACCGCCACGTTCACCAGCACCAGCACCGCCGCCAGTGCGAACCACAGGCCGATCCGGCGCATCGGTTTACTCCTCGAGCACGGCCGTCATGCCCGGACGCACGACCTCGGCCACCCGGCGCGCGCTCCAGTTGGTCATCCGGATGCAGCCGTGCGACTGGGTCTTGCCGATGTTCGCCGGCTCCGGCGTGCCGTGGATGCCGTAATGCGGCTTCGACAGATCGATCCACACCGTGCCCACCGGATTGTTGGGGCCGGGCGCCAGCACCGCTTTCGCATGCGAGGGATCGGCATCCCAGAACAGCTCCGGGTTGTAGTGGAAGGTGGGATCGGTGGCGACGCCCTCGATCGTCCAGTCCCCGATCGGCAGCGGATCGCGCTCGCTGCCGGTCGAGGCCGGGAACTGCGCATAGACCTTGCCGGCCGCGTCGACCAGACGCACCACCGAGTCGGACTTGCTCACGATCACCCGGTCGGGCGCCGCCAGCGGCGCGGTATCGCGCACGTTCGGCACCAGGATGCGGCTGCCGGCGACGAAGCGCGCGTCGGGATTGAGCCGGCGCAGCAGTGCCGGCGCGGCATGGAAGCGTTCACCGAGTGCTTCGACCGCGGTTTCGAAGCCCAGCGCGTCGAGCCGGGACTTTTCCATCATGTCGTCGGGCAGCGCGCGGAACGGGCCGGCGACATCGTCGGCGGCGATCGTGTGCTCGATCAGCGCGGCCGGTGCGTCGGCGGTCAACGCCGCCCAGGTGTCGGCATCCAGTTCGCCACTGTCGCCGAGGCCGCGGTGACGCTGGAACGCGGCGACCGCGCGCGTGGTGTTGGTGCCGGCGCGGGCGTCGATCTCGCCCGGCGAGAAGTGCGCGCGGTCGAGCAGCACCTGCGCACGCAGCAGCGCCGCGTCACCGGCGTCGGGCGCGGCGGCGTTGACCGCGTCGGCCGTCAACGCATCCTGCGCATGCGCGAACGGACCGAGCGCGAGGCAGGCAATGACCAGTGCGCCGCACCACAGCCGTGCGCGCGACGAAGAGCGGGGAAACCGGACTGCGGACATGGGCGTCTCCATCGAAGGGATGCCGACATGCTGCCGTGACGCCGCGCACCTTCCGCGTGAAGCCGGGACCCTTGCCTGCGTTCAGCGGCGTGCGCAGCGCAAGTAGCGCGATCCGTCCAGCCACGCGCCGTCGCGTGCGTAGGCGAACAGCAGCTGGCCGTCCTTGAGCGCGTCGATGACCGGTCGCGCCGCGGCGCTGCGTACCGCCGGACAGCCCCAGCTGCGGCCGAGCCGGCCCTGACGGCGCGCCTGCGCCGGATCGACGTAGTCGGCGCCGTGCATGACGATCAGACGCTCGCGCGCGGCGTCGTTGATGCCGGGTTCGAGACCGTCCATGCGCAGCGAATAGCCGTTGCCGCCGATGTAGGTCTCGGCGGTCGCGAACAGCCCGAGGCTCGACTGGTAGCTGCCTTCGACGTTCGAGAACGCCTGCGGCACGTCACCGCCGCTGCCGCGGCCGTGGGCGACGTGCTCGGCATGCAGCAGCCGCGCACGCGGGATGTCGAACACCCACAACCGCACCTCGGTCGACGGGCGCGTGTAGTCGACGACCGCCAGGCGCGTGCCGACCGCGCGTTCGCGTGCGGCGCAGTCGCGCGCGGTCAGCGCCAGCGTCAGCACCATGCGGTCGAGCCGGGGCGCCTGCGCCGCCAGCCGTTCGAGCAGGTCGTCGGCATGCGCGGACGACGCGGCGCACAGGCACAGCAGCAGGGCAACGGAACGACGCATGCGCCCCAGCGTACGCGCCGGGACCAGCCGGCACTTGACTCCCGGCCAAGTGTATTGTTGTATTGATACACATGGACGCAAGCCTGCTCTCGATCCAGCCCAACGCGGCCGAGCCCCTGTACCGCCAGATCACCGGACAGATCCGGCGACTCGTGGCCGGCGGCCAGTTGCGGCCCGGCCAGCCGCTGCCCTCGGTGCGTGAGGTGGCCGGGCTGCACGCGATCAATCCGATGACCGTCTCCAAGGCCTACAGCCAGCTCGAAGCCGACGGCGTGCTGCTGCGGTTGCGCGGCAAGGGCATGGTCGTCGCCGATCTGGCCGCCCCGCCCGACCTCGCCGCGCGCTGGGCATTGATCGACCCGGCGCTCGATGCGCTGGCGCGTCAGGCGCGCGAACTCGAACTGCCGGCCGATGCCCTGCTCGACCGCCTCAAGACCCGACTCACGGAGGATCCGCAATGAACGCGATGCTCGACCGTTCCGTCTTCGCCGTTTCCAACCCCGCGGCCGACGCCGCCACGGCGCCGCTGTTCACCGACGGCTTGATCAAGCAGTACGAGCACCGCAGCGTGCTCAAGGGCATCTCGCTGGCGGTCGAACCCGGCGCGGTGCTCGGCCTGATCGGCCGCAACGGCGCCGGCAAGAGCACATTGATCCGCGCGATGCTCGGCCTGATCGAACCCGATGCCGGCAGCGCACGCGTCTGGGGTGCGCCCGCGCTGCGCATGACCGATGCGGCCAAGCAGCGCCTGGGCTATGTCCCGCAGCAGCCCGAGGCGATGGCCTGGCTGAAGATTGGCGAGATGCTGGATTTCGTCGGCCGCTTCTATCCGCGCTGGGATGCCACCTACGTCGACGCGACGCTCGAGCGCTGGCAACTGCCGCGCAACCGCGTGCTGGCGAAGCTGTCGCCGGGCGAGCGCCAGCGCGTGGCGATCATCCGCGCCCTGGCGCCGCAGCCGGAACTCCTGGTACTGGACGAGCCCGCGTCCGCGCTCGATCCCGTCGGTCGCCGGGAACTGTTGCGCGAGATCGCCTCGCGCGCCGGCGAGTCCGGCACCACGGTGCTGTTCTCCACCCACATCGTGTCCGATCTCGAACGCGTCGCCTCGCACGTC
The DNA here is from genome assembly GCA_002324875.1 of Lysobacteraceae bacterium NML93-0793. Lineage (GTDB taxonomy): Bacteria > Pseudomonadota > Gammaproteobacteria > Xanthomonadales > Xanthomonadaceae > Luteimonas. The sequence continues at coordinate 679 of NTJG01000020.1, read as the reverse complement.
GCGTTCCTGCGCGAGGGCCAGCTGCTGCTGCACAGCGAACTCGACAGCCTCAAGGAGCGCAATCTGCGCCTGCACGTCCCCGAGGCGGTCGCCGCGCAGTTGCGCGACGACGTGCCCGGCGAGGTCTCGCGGCGTCCGCATCCCTACGGCGGCCTGTCGATCACCGTGCTGCGCGGCGAAGGCGCGCCATGGCCGGATCTGGTGCAGGTGCCGGGCGTGCGCGCCGAGGCGCTGCCGCTGGAGGATCTGTTCATCGAGGTGTCGGCATGAACGCCGTCACGATGCCCGCGCCCGCGCAGGGCCGACTGGGCGCGGCGATGGCCGCGTTGCGCGTGGCCACGACACGGCGGCACCGGAACTGGATGCTCGTCGTCTACGTCATGCTGCTGGCCGTGGCCTGCCTGCTGGGCATCTTCATCCCGGGCGAGGCCAGCCGCACCGAAGGCCTCGCGTTCTTCGTCATGGCCGCCAATTTCTCGGTCTGGGCCGGCTGGCTGGCCCGGCTGGTGCTGCTGCAGAGTCAGGCCGCCGGACTGCGCGCGCCGGGCATCGCCGCTGCGGTCCGGCACGCGCTGGCGGTCGCGGCGACCATCACCGTCGTGCTGCCCGCCGTCGCCCTGGTCGCGCTCGGCGTTCCGGCACCGACCGCGTTGGGCGCGGCGGCGCTCGGCGTGCTCGG
>NTJG01000002.1 GCA_002324875.1 Lysobacteraceae bacterium NML93-0793 | reverse complement strand
CTCGCCGCCGCGGCTTGCGCGCGCGGCGAGGCCTGCGCGCCCGAGCGGGTGGAGCCGGCCTACCTGCGCGACAACGTGGCGCTGACGCTGGCCGAGCAGCAGGCGCGGCGCGCCGCGCGCTGACGGGAACTCGCGAAGCCTGCGGCAGGTCCAAGCGCGCACTGCCCAAGAGCCGTGCCCATGACCCCAGCAACCGAATCCTCCCCGCCACCTCCCGGCCCGGCAGCGTCGGGGCGCGTGCGGCGCTGGCTGCGCCGCGAGGGCATGCCGCTCGCGGTGATGCTGGTGCTGCTGGTCGTCGCCCGCTCGTCGCTGGCCAATCACTACCACGTGCCCAGCGGCTCGATGGAACCGACGCTGATGCCCGGCGACCGCGTGGTGGTGGACATGCGCGCCTACGGTGTGCGCATGCCGATCACGTCGTGGACGCTGTGGCCCGGCGACGCGCCGGCGCCTGGCGATGTCGTGGTGTTCCGCTCGCCGGGCGATGGCACCCGTCTGATCAAGCGCGTGGTCGCGGTCGGCGGCGACCGGGTGGATCTGGTCGACGGGCATCTGTCGATCAACGGCCGGCCGCTGGCGCGCGGTCCGGGCCTGCCCGAACGGTTCGGCAACCGCGCGGTCAGGCTGGATCTCGACGCCGGCGGTGGACCCGACATCCACGGTCTGCAGGTGCCGGCCGGGCAGGTGCTGGTGCTGGGCGACCACCGCGGCGCCAGTCTCGACGGCCGCTACTTCGGTTTCGTCGACAGCGATGCGATCTACGGCCAGGCCCGCGGCGTGTTCTGGCGACGCGGCGACGGGCCCGGCTGGCGCCGGCTCTAAGGAAGGTCTGAATAACTGCCGTCATCCTCGCTTGACCAGCCGTGCGGCTGTTGAGAGCCGCGGGAATGACGGCCAAGAGCGGAATTGTTCAGACCTTCTAACGCGCGGCCGCACCGCGCGGCTCAGTCGTCGATCAGTGTGCCGCCCGGCAGGAAGTTCCAGGTGCGGGTCACGTGCAGCACGTCGACGTTTTCATCGGTCACCGGCAGCGGCGGATAGGGCTCGGCCAGGCGCGCGATGTTGAGCGCGGCATCGTCGAGCAGCGGGGTGCCGCTGCTGCGAATGATGTCGGCGCGTTCGACCGAGCCGTCACGGCGGATCGCCACGCTGATCACCAGTTCGCCGGCCAGCTGCCGGCGACGGGCTTCGTCGGGATAGTTGAGATTGCCGACCCGTTCCACGCGATCCACCCACTGCCGCAGATACGCCGCATAGGCGTACTCCTGGGTGCTCGCGGAGACGAACTTGCGCTTGGGCCGGCGCGCATAGCGCTCCGAGCGCAGGTGGATCTCGGCGGCGAGCCGCGCCATCGCCAGATCGCGCTCGATCTTTTCCGGCCCGCGCGGGAGCGTCGAGGGATCGGTCTGCTGACTCGGGTCGGGGGCCGGCATCGCGGTGTCGCCGCGGGTGCTCGCCACCACCCGGTCCTGGCTGGGGGGCTGCGCCTCGGGTGATTGCGCGCGCAGTTCCATCGGCGCGACACCCGAGCTGTCCTGCGGCACCTGGCCGATCTGCGCTTCGCGCGGGCGGTTCGTGCGCTCGTGCTCGCCGCCGCCCTGGTTGCTGGCCTGGGCCAGGAAATCGGCCTGGGCCTGGGTGAGTGGACTCGTGGTCTCGGTGAGAATCACGTCCAGCGTCGGCATCAGCGGCGCGGCATCTTCGGTCGCGAAGCCGATGCCCAGCACCAGCAGTCCGTGCACCAGCAGCGACAGCACCAGCGTCGCGCCGAGGCGCGCGCCGTCATCGATCTGGGGTGGCGGCGCGACGGCCTGCACGTTCGGACACGCGCCCCGCGTCAGGCAGCGTGACGCGGGGCGGGTCCGCGCTCGATCGCATCGAACAGCAGCCCGGCGATGTTGGTGGCGTAGGCCGCGTCGATCTCGCGGATGCAGGTGGGGCTGGTCACGTTGACCTCGGTCAGCCAGTCGCCGATCACGTCCAGTCCGACGAACCGCATGCCCCGCGCAGCGAGCGACGGACCCACCTGCGCGGCGATCCAGCGGTCACGTTCGCTGAGCGGGCGTGCTTCGCCGCGGCCGCCGGCGGCGAGATTGCCGCGGAACTCGTCGCCCTGCGGAATCCGCGCCAGGCAATAGTCCACCGGCACACCGTCGATCAGCAGGATGCGCTTGTCGCCCGCGGTGATCTCGGGGATGTAGCGCTGGGCCATCGCCAACCGCCGTCCGCCGTCGGTCAGCGTTTCCAGGATCACGTTGAGATTGGTGTCGCCGGCGACGGCGCGGAAGATCGAGCGGCCGCCCATACCGTCGAGCGGCTTGAGCACCGCATCACCGTGCTCGGCGACGAAGGCCTTGAGCGCGACGGCGTCACGGCTCACCAGGGTCGGCGGGCAGCATTGCGGAAATGCCAGCGCGCCGAGCTTTTCGTTCATGTCGCGCAGGCCCTGCGGATCGTTGACGATCATCGCGCCCTGACGCTGGGCCATGCTCAGGATCTGGGTGTCGCCGATGAACTCCGGGTCCACCGGCGGATCCTTGCGCATCAGCACCACGTCGCCTTCGCCGAAGCGGCGCGTCGCCGTCTCGCCGAGCGTGAACCAGTCGCGGACGTCTTCGCGCACGGTCAACGGCGCGGACGTCGCGACCGCCTCGCCACCCGCCAGACCCAGTCCGCCGGGAATCACGTAGTGCAGCCGGTGGCCGCGCCGCTGGGCTTCGAGCAGCATCGCGAACGTCGAGTCCTTCGCGATCTTGATCGAGGCGATCGGGTCCATCACCACGACGACATCCAGCGGCATTGCGGGCGACCTGCAGGGCGGGGGTCACGATCTTAACAGGGCCGACCGTGCGCTCCGGAAGCCGCATTCCGTGGCGACGCGCACACTCCGGATGCAAACTGTTGACACTGCGAGGGCCGGCTGGGATATAACACCGGCTCGCGACGACACCGGCTTCATGTGTGTCGTGCACCAGGGGAGACAACATGACCAGTGACGACAAGCCGTCAGCCGGCAGCCTCGACGGGCTGCGGGTGATGGTGATCGACGACTCGAAAACCATCCGGCGCACCGCCGAGACGCTGCTCAAGCGCGAGGGTGCCGACGTGGTGACCGCAGTCGACGGCTTCGAGGCGCTGGCGAAGATCGCCGACCAGCGCCCGCAGATCATCTTCGTGGACATCATGATGCCGCGCCTGGACGGCTATCAGACCTGCGCGCTGATCAAGAACAACCAGGTGTTCCGCAACACGCCGGTGATCATGCTTTCGTCCAAGGACGGCCTGTTCGACAAGGCGCGCGGGCGCATCGTGGGCTCGGAGCAGTACGTCACCAAGCCGTTCACGCGCGAGGAACTCCTCGACGCGATCCGTACGCACGTCAACGCCTGAGGGGGCAGGACATGGCTCGCATCCTGTTGATCGAGGATTCGCCGACCGATACCGCCGTGCTGACCCAGTGGCTCGAACGCCACGGGCACCAGGTGACCGCATCGGACAACGCCGAGGACGGCATCGCGCTCTGCAAGCGCGAACGCCCGGATCTCGTACTGATGGACGTCGTGCTGCCGGGCATGAGTGGCTTCCACGCCACCCGCGCACTGGCCAAGGACGCCGAGACTGCCGGCATTCCGGTGATCATCGTCAGTACCAAGGGCATGGAAACCGACCGCATGTGGGGCATGCGCCAGGGGGCCAAGGGCTACATCGTCAAGCCGCCCAGCGAGGACGCGCTGATCAGCCAGGTCAACCAGGTGCTGGCCGGCTGATGTCCACCATGCAGACGGGCGACACGCACGGGGGCGGTGCGTTCGCACTTCTCACCGAATACGAACGGCGCAGCCTCGCGCATGTGGTCGGCCTGCCGGAACAGCTCGACGCGCCCGGCCTGTGGCGCGGCGTCGGCTATCGCATCGGACGCCGCATGCTCGCCTCCGCCTTCGACGAAGTGATCGAGATCCTGCCGATGCCACCGGTGTCGGCCGTGCCCGGCGCGCAGCCGTGGATGCTCGGCGTGGCCAACATCCGCGGCAGTCTGCTGCCGATCGTCGATCTCAAGCAGTTCCTCGAGGGCGAGCGCACCGTCATCAACGAGAACCAGCGCGTGCTGCTGGTGCGCCAGCCTGGCGGCGACGTCGCGGTGACCATCGACGAGCTCTTCGGCCAGCGCAGCTTCCTCGAGGAAGACGAGGTGTCGGCCGACCGTGTCGCCGAGGGCCGCTATGCGCACTTCGTCGACCGCGCCTATGCCCACGCCAATGCGACCTGGGGCGTCTTCAGCCTCGATCGCCTCGGCCGCACACCCGAATTCAGACACGCCGCGGCCTGACGCCGCACCCCACGTACCGCGTAACGCAACAACGATCAGGACCGGAACGAGCATGAGCACAGCCGCTGACACCCTCGCAGGCAAGCGACGCAACCTGGGCACGAACTTCTGGGTCGTGCTGCTGATCGTCGCCGGCACGATTCTCGTGCTCAACACCGGTTACGGCACCTGGAAAGCCGCGCAGCTCGGCGGCGCCAGTACGTCCGCGTCGAACTTGCGCGTGGACAGCCAGCGACTGGCCAACCAGGGCACCGAGGCGGTGCGTGGCAACGCGGCCGCGTTCACGGCGTTCAAGGCCACGCGCGCGCAGATCGACAGCGACATCGAGCAGCTCAACAGCCGCTTCGGTGACACTGCCGGCGTCGCCGGGCCGATCCGCACGGTCAGCGAGACCTGGGAGCCGCTCGGTGCCAGCGCACAACGCTTGGCCGACAGCGAAGCCGCGGTGACCGCATTCGCCGGTCAGGCCGAGCGCTTCAGCCAGCGCGTGCCGCAGCTGCAAGCCCTGCTCGACGAACTGGTGCGTGCGATGTCGAGCAGCGGCTCGCCGTCGTCGCAGGTGTACATGGCGCTGCGCCAGGTGGTGGTGGCCGGCGACATGGCCCGCCGCGTGACCGAAGTGCAGGCTGGTGGTCCCGGTGCCGCGATCGCCGGCCAGGGCCTGCGTCGCAACGCCGAAGACTTCCAGCAGGTGATGACCGGCCTGCGCGAGGGCGATCCCTCGCGCGAGCTGCAGGCGCTGACCAACGGCAATGCGCTCGCCGCACTGACCCGCGCCGACGAGGCGTGGGCGGAGATGCGCACCGACCTCGAAGCCATCCTCGGCAGCAGCGAGCAGCTGTTCCAGGCCCAGGCGGCGGCCACCGCGATCGTGGCCGGCTCCGACCAGCTGCTGAACGACAGCGAATCGCTGTTCAACGCGTTCACCGCGTTCGGCTCGATGGAAGACACCAGCCTGCTGGGCAACATCTGGATCAGCATCCTCGCCGGCCTCGCCGCACTGGTGGGCATCGGCGGCCTGCTGTTCTCGCTCAACCGCGCCCAGCGCGAGCGCTACGAGACCACGATGGAGCTCAACAACCGCAACCAGGAGGCGATCATGCGCCTGCTGGACGAAATGGGCTCGCTCGCCGAAGGCGACCTGACGGTCAAGGCCACGGTCACCGAAGACATGACCGGCGCGATCGCCGACTCGATCAACTTCGCGATCGAGCAGCTGCGCAGCCTGGTGCAGACGATCAACGACACCTCGGTGCAGGTCGCGTCCAGTGCGCAGGAAACCCAGGCCACCGCGATGCATCTGGCCGAGGCCGCCGAGCACCAGGCCAGCGAGATCAACTCCGCGTCGGAGCGCATCAACGAGATCGCGGTCAGCATCGACCAGGTGTCCAAGAATTCGGCCGAATCGGCCGACGTGGCGCAGCGCTCGGTGCAGATCGCGACCAAGGGCGCGGGCGTGGTGCGCGAGACGATCGCCGGCATGGACTCGATCCGCGACCAGATCCAGGAAACCTCGAAGCGCATCAAGCGCCTGGGCGAAAGCTCGCAGGAGATCGGCTCGATCGTCGAACTGATCAACGACATCTCCGAGCAGACCAACATCCTCGCGCTGAACGCCGCGATCCAGGCCGCCTCCGCCGGTGAAGCGGGCCGCGGCTTCGCGGTCGTGGCCGACGAAGTGCAGCGCCTCGCGGAACGCGCCACCAACGCGACCCGCCGCATCGAAACGCTGGTGCAGACGATCCAGTCCGACACCAACGAAGCGGTGACATCGATGGAGCAGACGACGTCCGAGGTGGTCGCCGGTGCGCGTCTGGCCGAGGACGCAGGCACCGCGCTGGGCGAGATCGAAAGCGTCTCCACCAGCCTCGCGGACCTGATTCAGGGCATTTCCTCGGCCGCGCGCCAGCAGTCGTCGGCGGCGAGCAACATCACCGCGACGATGCACACGATCCAGTCGATCACCGCGCAGACCTCGCAGGGTGCGAACCAGACCGCGGCGTCGATCGGCAACCTGGCACAGCTGGCCGCCGACCTGCGTCGCTCGGTCGCCGACTTCAAGCTGCCGGCCTGAGCGCAGACACGGACCCCCGCATGACCGCATGTTTTTCCGGGCCGTCCACGCGGCTCGTCCGTCGCGGAGCGACGCGATGAGCGGGCTCCGCGACGCCATCGACCACACGATGCTCGGCTGGATCAAGCCCGAACTCGACGAAGTGCTGCGCCAGGCGCGGATCGAGCTCGAGGGCTTCGTCGAAACCACCGACGACCCGAGCCGGATGCGTCTGTGCGCCGGTTATCTGCACCAGGCGCAGGGCACCCTGCGCATGGTCGAGCTGTACGCGCCGGCGATGGTCGTCGAGGAAATGGAGCGGCTGGCCGACGCGCTGCGCGACAACGCCACCGCCGACCGCGACGCCGCGTCTGCCGCGCTGCTGCGCGGCATGCTGCTGCTGCCCGATTACCTCGAGCGCCTGCAGGGTGGACATCGCGACATCCCGATCGTGCTGCTGCCGCTGCTCAACGAGTTGCGTGCCGCGCGCGGAGAATCCGGGCTCAGCGAAAGCATTCTCTTCGCGCCGGATCTCGCACGGCCTGTGCCGGTGCCGGCCGCGCCCCAGGCTCCGGCGGCCCAGACCGGCGGTGGCCGGGACGCGGCACTGCGCGCACTGCGCGCCGCGCTGCAGACCTGGCCTGCCGACGGTGCGCCGGGCGATGCGACATCGCTGGTCGCCGCGTTGCAGGCACTGGCGCCTTTGTTCGAGGACGAGTCGATCCGGCGCATGCTGTGGGTCGCCGGCCGGATCGCCGAAGCGCTGGCCGACAACGCCTTCGACGGCAGCAGCCGGCAGGCGCTGCGCCAGGTGTTCTCCGGTGTCGAGCGCGAGCTCCGTCAACAGGCCCAGGAGGCGCCGCTGGCCACGCTGGCGGCCGACGCGGCGCAGGAACCGACGCGGCAACTGCTCTATCACGCGGTCCACGCCGACAGCGACCACCCCGCGCTGCGCGATCTGCGCGACACCTTCGATCTGCAGGCCCAGCTGCCCAGCGCCTCGGAGCTGGAACACGCGCGCAGCAGCCTCAGCGGTCGCAACCGCGCGCTGCTCGACACGGTCTCGGCGGCGGTCAAGGAGGATCTGCTGCGGGTCAAGGACGCACTCGATCTGCATCTGCGGACGGGGTCCACCGACCTGGGCACGCTGAAATCGCAGGTCGAGGTACTGGCCGGTGTCGCCGACACGCTCGGCATGCTCGGCCTCGGTGCCGCGCGCAGCGTGGTCCAGCAGCAGCGCGACGTCATGCGCACGATCGTCGACGGCAGCACGCCGGCCAGCGAGGACACGCTGCTCGACGTCGCCGGCGCGCTGCTGTACGTCGATGCCACCCTCGACGACCAGGTCTCGCGACTCGGCAGCGACATGCCCGAGGGCAGTGGCGACGACACCCTGGCCGTCGAGGCGCAGCAGTCGGTGGTCGTCCTCGTGCGCGAGGCGATCGCGAACTTCTCCGACGCGCGCCAGGCCCTGGTCGCGTTCGTCGAGACCAACTGGGATCACGCCGAACTGCAGGAAGTGCCGCGACTTCTGTCCGAAGTGGGCGGTGCGTTGCAGATGCTCGAGATTCCGCAGGCCCGGGCCTATCTCGACGGTGTCCGCCTGTACGCCGAGCGCGAACTGATCGCGCGCAAGCGCGTGCCCAACGGGCGTCAGCTCGACACGTTCGCCGATGCGCTCGCGAGTCTCGAGTATTACCTCGAGGCGCTGCGTGAGCCGCGTGCGGGGCGTGCCGACATCCTCGACATCGCCCGCAGCAGCCTGGAGGCGCTCGGGTACTGGCCGCTGCCGGAGTCCGCCGTTTCCGAAGCCGCAGCCGGCTCGCACGACGACACCGAGCACGATGCACTGGCGCTGGATCTGCAGTCGATCGACGTGGCCCAGCTCGCACGCGGCGGTGATGCACGCCCGCCGGTCGAACCCGCGGCGCCAGCCCCCGCGCCAGCGCCTGCAGCGGAGCCGGCGCCGACCGCCACACCGCTGCGCACATCGAGCGGCGGCTTCGAGATCGTCGGCGACGAAATCGACGACGAGATCCGCGAAGTCTTCCTCGAGGAGTTCGCGGGCGAGATCGACAATCTCGACACCCTGCTGCCGCCATGGCGCGCGCATCCGGACAATCTGGAGCTGCTGCGTCCGATCCGCCGTGTTTTTCACACGCTCAAGGGCAGTGGACGGCTGGTGGGGGCACGCCGGCTCGGCGAGTTCAGCTGGGCCATCGAAAGCATGCTCAACCGGGTGCTGGACGGCACCCGTCCGGCGAGTCCGGCCGTCGTGGCGATGGTCGATCAGGCTTTCTACACGCTGCCCGAGCTGCAGGCGGTACTGCGCGGCGAATCCGAACTGCGCGCCGATCTCGACACGATGCAGGCATCCGCTGCGCGCATCGCGGCGGGCGACGACGTCATGCCGGATCATCCGGCGCCGGTGCATGTCCCGGTCGAGGCGCCAGTGGCCGCTGCCCCGCGCCCGGGCGCGGACGTGCCTGCGTCTGCGGCACCCGTCGTCGACGCCTCTCAGCCGGCCACGGACGCGGAAGCGCCGGTGTCCGGTTCGCCCGCAGACGAGATCGTCCCGGCCGATGTCGTGGAATCGGTACCGGCGTCGGTGGATGCCTTGCTGCTCGAGATTCTCGATACCGAGGTCAAGGGCCATCTCGATGCCGTCGACGTCTGCCTCGCTGCCGTCCGCAACGGCGACATCTTCGACGCGGAGCGTCTGTTGCGAGCGCTGCACACGATGCATGGTGCGTTCGCAATGGCCGAGGTGCCGGCGATCGGACTCGTGCTCGGTCCGGCCGAGGACTACGCGCAGCGGCTCGCCGCCGCGAAGGTTGCACCCGATGCCCAGGGCGTCGAGGTGCTGGAGGCGGTCACTGCCGAAGTACGCGCCGCGCTGACCGCACTGCACGGCGAAGCGCCGAGAATTCCGGTCCGCAATGCCCTGGCTGGGCGCGTCGCGACCGTGCGCGACCATCTGCCCGAGGCGGCGATCGAGCGCTTCGCCTTCCAGTTCGATGACGAGGACGGCGACGGCGACTCGTCTGCCGAGACCGAACGGCTGGAGCAGGAACGTCTCGAGGCCGAACGCGCCGAGGCCGAGCGTCTCGAAATCGAGCGTCTGGAGCAGGAGCGTCTCGACGCCGAACGCGCCGAGGCCGAGCGTCTCGAAACCGAGCGTCTGGAGCAGGAGCGTCTCGAGGCCGAACGCGCCGAGGCCGAGCGTCTCGAAGCAGAGCGTCTGGAACAGGAACGCCTCGATGCCGAGCGCGCCGAGGCCGAGCGCCTCGAAGCCGAGCGTCTGGCGCAGGAACGGCTCGATGCCGAGCGCGCCGAGGCCGAGCGCCTCGAAGCCGAGCGTCTGGCGCAGGAGCGGCTCGACGCCGAGCGCGCCGAGGCCGAGCGTCTCGAAGCCGAGCGACTGGAGCAGGAACGTCTCGACGCCGAACGCGCCGAAGCCGAGCGCCTGGAAGCCGCGCGTCTGGAGCAGGAACGTCTCGACGCCGAACGCGCCGAAGCCGAGCGTCTCGAAGCCGAGCGTCTGGAACAGGAACGTCTCGACGCCGAACGCGCCGAGGCCGAGCGCCTCGAAGCCGAGCGTGTTGAGCAGGAACGCCTCGACGCCGAGCGCGCCGAAGCCGAGCGCCTCGAAGCCGAGCGTCTGGAACAGGAACGTCTCGACGCCGAACGCGCCGAAGCCGAGCGCCTCGAAGCCGAGCGTGTTGAGCAGGAACGCCTCGACGCCGAGCGCGCCGAAGCCGAGCGCCTCGAAGCCGAGCGTCTGGAACAGGAACGTCTCGACGCCGAACGACTGGAACGGCAACACCTCGAGGCGGAAAGCGCGCTGGGGGATGTGCCGGATGCCGCCGATGCGGCGATGCCGACTGCCGAAGACGCGGCGCGGGCCGCGTCCCTCGATGCGGTGTCCGACGCGGAGCAGGAGGCGCAGCGGGCGCAGGATGTGATCGACGCGCAGGTTCTCGAAGACGCGCGTGCGCGCTTCGATGCCGAAGCGCGGCAACAGGATGAGGCGGAAGCGGCGGGTATGGCCGTGTCGCCTGACGAGACGCGCGTGCCCGGAACGGGCGACGTGGCCGAGGTCACGGTTGCGGACGGCCCGGCCCCCGCTGGTGAAGAGGCGCTGCCGGACACTGCGCACGACGCCGACATCGGACACGATGAGGAAACGGACGCCGTCGTGTCGACTGACGCCGATGCCGAATCGGACGTGCACGAAGACACGGAGCCCCGCGCGGTCGCAGACGAGCAGGCTGCGCCGGACGCTGCGCTCGAATCCGACAGCGCCGCCGGCGAAGCACTCGAGTCCGATGCCAACGACGGGGACACCGCGGCGGCCATCGCCGATGCGGCGTCCCATGCGGCGACCGGCGCGTCCGAAGCGGAGCCGGTAACCGAAGCCTGGCAGCCGCCGGTGGACGAGGTGCTCGATCCGGACGCGCCGCTGGATCTGGAAGGACTCGACCCTGAGCTGATCGACATCTTCGTCGAGGAAGGCATCGATCTCCTCGATCATTCGGACGGGCTGCTCGCGCAGCTGCGCGAGGAACCCGACAGCCGCGATGCCGTGGCCGGCCTCCAGCGTGATCTGCACACGCTCAAGGGCGGCGCGCGCATGGCCGGGCTGATGGAAATCGGCGACCTCGGACATGCAATGGAGACGCTGCTCGAGTCGGTATCGGAGCGGCGCACCACGCTGCGCCGGGCCGACCAGGCGCTGCTCGAACGCGGCTTCGATCGTCTGCATACGATGGTCACGCGCGCGGGCGAACGCCGTGCGATCGGCGCCTCGCAGGCGCTGGTCGACGCCTTCAGCGGCACGTCGCCCGTCGTCGCCGACGGTCAGGCCCGGCCTGCCGTCGAAGCGGCCAAGGCCGAGCTGGCGCCGCTGTCGGCGCCCCTGCTGCCCGAGGACATGGGCGCGGACGACGAAGACGGTGCGTTGCGCGGTTCGCAGGAACAGGTGCGCATCCGTGCGGATCTTCTCGACCGCCTGGTCACCTATGCCGGCGAAGTCGCGATCTATCGCGCACGTCTCGAGCAGCAGCTCGGCGCGTTCCGCGGTGCGATGAACGAGCTGGCGCAGACCAACACGCGTCTGCGCGACCAGTTGCGTCGCCTCGACATCGAGACCGAAGCCCAGATCATCGCGCGCTACCAGCGCGAGGGCGATACGGCGAACACGACGTTCGATCCGCTCGAGCTCGACCGCTTCTCCACACTGCAGCAGCTCTCGCGCGCACTCGGCGAGACCGCGGCCGACCTCGGCAGCCTGCAGCAGACGCTCGACGACCAGACCCGCCAGTACGAAACCCTGCTGTTGCAGCAGTCGCGCGTCAGCTCCGATCTGCAGGAAGGCCTCATGCGCACGCGCATGGTGCCCTTCGATGCGATGGTGCCGCGGCTGCGCCGCGTCGTGCGCCAGGCCGCGCAGGACACCGGCAAGCAGGTGCAGTTGCGCCTCGACGGCGCCCAGGGCGAGCTCGACCGCAACGTGCTCGAACGCATGGTGTCGCCGCTCGAGCACATGCTGCGCAACGCGATCGCCCACGGCCTGGAAAGCCCGTCGGGCCGTCGCGCCGCGGGCAAGGCCGACGAGGGCAGCGTGCGGATCGCGGTCCGCCGCGAAGGCTCGGAAGTGGTGCTGGAAGTCAGCGACGACGGCGCCGGTCTCGACCGCGTGGCGATCCGTCGCCGCGCCGAGGAACGCGGCCTGCTCCATGCCGATGCGGTGATCGGCGACGCCGATCTCGATGCGATGATCCTGCAACCGGGCTTCTCCACCGCCACCGAGGTCAGCCGTCTCGCCGGTCGCGGCGTGGGCATGGACGTGGTGGCCAGCGAAGTCCGCCAGCTCGGCGGCAGCTTCGACATCCGTTCGCGCAAGGGGCAGGGCACCACCTTCACCCTGCGTCTGCCGCAGACACTGGCGGTCACCCAGGCGGCCTTCGTGCGCATCGGCGAGACCAGCTTCGCGGTGCCGATCGCCTCGGTCCGCGGCGTCGGCCGCATCGCCCGCGACCAGGCGAAGCCGGGGGCGGTCTACCAGTACGGCGGCGAGGACTACCAGCTGCACGATCTCGGCCGGCTCGTCGGTCACGCGCCGGCGCGCGCGGAAGGCCATCTGCAGATGCCGCTGCTGTTGATCCGCGCCGGTGAACTGCGCGCTGCGGTCGCGGTCGACGAGATCGTCGGCAACCGCGAGATCGTGGTGAAGCCGGCCGGTCCGCAGGTCACCTCGGTGCCCGGCATCTTCGGCGCGACGATCATGGGCGACGGCCGTGTCGTCGTGATCCTCGACGTCGCGCCGCTGGTGCGTCGCCATCTCGCCCACATGGCCGAAGTCGGTGACGTGCCGGAGGAGCCGGTGGCCGTCGCGGAGCAGCGGCCGGTGCCGCTGGTGATGGTGGTCGACGACTCGGTGACGATGCGCAAGGTCACCGGCCGCGTGCTCGAACGCCACAACTTCGAGGTCATGACCGCGCGTGACGGCGTGGACGCGCTCGAACGCATGGAAGAGCGCGTGCCGGACCTGATGCTGCTCGACATCGAAATGCCGCGCATGGACGGCTACGAGCTGGCGACGCAGATGAAGGCCGATCCGCGCCTGCGCGATGTGACCATCATGATGATCACCTCGCGTACCGGCGAGAAGCATCGCCAGCGTGCGTTCGAGATCGGCGTCGAGCGCTACCTCGGCAAGCCCTACCAGGAGCACGATCTGCTGCGCCACGTGCATGAACTGCTGAAGCTGGAGCGCGACGATGACTGAGCCGGCCATTCGGACCGTGGTCATCGCGCGCGCCGGTCCCGCGTGCGACCGCCTGGTCGAGGGCCTGGTGGAATCGGGCGCGGACGTGGTGCAGACCGTCGATCCCACCCAGGCCGGTCCCGATGCGATCGAGGCCCTTGCCCCGGATGCGCTGGTGGTCGCGCTCGATCCGGTGGTCGAAGACGCACTGGAAACCTTCGAGCCGCTGCTGCTGGCTCCGGGCCGCACGGTGATCTTCGAGGAAGCGGCGCTGGTGCTCGAGCGCACCGGCTGGGACGCGGCGCGCTGGGTGCGGCATCTCGCCGCCAAACTGCGCGGCCAGGGCAATGTGCTGCCGCCGGGCGCCGAACAGGACGACGAGGCCGATGTCGCCGGATACGCGCCGGACAGCAACGCCGCTGCAGCGAGCGCGGGCCACGCCGATCCGACGCCAGCCGACAGCCCGGGCGCGTTCGGGGTTTCCGCCGAGGATGCGCCGCCTGCATTCGACATCGACAGCGCGGACGTCGCCGCGCAGTCCGTCGATGCCACCTCCGACATCACATTCGCGTCCTTCACCATCGAGGGCCTGGAAGACGACGCCACGACAGCGGAAACGGCACCTGCGCGCGACGATGGCGCGCCGGGCCCGTTCGCATTCGATCCGGTGGCCGCCGAACTCGACGGCGTCGCCGAGGCGCCGACCGAGATCACGCCGCTGCAGTTCGACCGGTATGTGCCGGAGGACGCGACATCCGGGCCTGCGTTCGAGGGCATCACCCTCGAGGGTCTGGAAGCGGATTTCACCTCGATCGACGATGCGTCCGCCGGCGCGCCCGAAGCGCCGCGCGCCTACGCGTTCGATCCCGTGGCCGCCGAGTTCGATGGCCCGCAGACCGATGCCGATGCTGCGCCGCTGCAGGCGCCGGTGCTGGATTTCGATTTCGAGCTGGGCGATGCCGACGATCTGACCTATGCGCCGCCGGTCGCCGACAGCGCCGCCCCGGCCGATCTGGAGACGCTGCTCACCCTCGAGGACATTCCCGAGGACGGTGGCGAGGGTGGAGCGCGCGATTCGGATGTCGACGGGACGGCGGAGCTCGATACGTCAGCGCCTGCCACCGGCATCATGCCCGGTGAATTCGACGGCGGCGGTCTGCAGTTGCTCGATGACGATGCGCCACCGGCCGCGCCCGAGGCGAGCGCGCCGCGCCATGCCGCGCTCGACCTGGCCGCGCTCGAAAGCCGCATCTCCGGCCTCAGCCTCGCCGACACCAACAGCTACGGGCACGGCCCGCGACGCGGCGTGGTCCTGGTCGAAGGTGGCCTGGGCGGTCCCGACGCGGTACGCCAACTGCTCGGCGCGATCCCCGAAGGCTTCCCGCGCCCCATTCTTGTGAGGCTGCAGCTCGATGGCGGCCGCTACGACCGGCTCGTCCGCCAGATGGAGCGCGCGAGCGCGTTGCCCGTCCAACTGGCCGAAGCCGGCATGTCGGTGGTGCCCGGCGAGGTCTACTTCCTGCCGCCCGGCCTGCTGCCGGCGATGGCCGCAGGCGAGCTGCGCTTTGCCGAGACCGGTGACCTGGGCGCACTTCCCGAGTCGATCCCGGCCGAGGACAGTGCGGTGCTGTTTCTCAGCGGTGCCGATGTGGCGCTCGTCGACATCGCCATGAGCCCGGCCTGGCAGGGCGCGCTGGTGGGCGGCCAGTCCGACGAAGGCTGCTACGACTCCGTCGCGGCACATGCCGTCGCCGAGCGCGGCGGGCCGTCGGGGCGTCCCGATGAAATCGCCGACTGGCTGCTCGCGCGCTGGATGCCGGCCGCGCGTCAATCCGAACCCGGCCCTGGAGGCCTGTCGCTGTGAATGCCACCCTCGACGACATCCGCGGCGTCCTGATCCGCGTCGGCGCGACCCAGTTGCTGTTGCCCAACGCGACGATTTCCGAAGTGCTGTCGTACTCGCCGCCCGAGCCGGTGGAGGACGCACCCGACTGGCTGCTCGGCCGTCTGCGCTGGCGCGGCTGGCGCCTGCCGCTGGTGGCGTTCCCGGTGCTGTCCGGTCAGGGCGACGAGCAGGCCGGCCTCGGCAGCAAGGTGGTCGTGTTCAAGGCGCTGGGCGGCGATCCGCGCCTGCCGTTCTTCGCGCTCGTCACCCAGGGCTTCCCGCGGCTGGTGACCATCGCCGCCGACAATCTGCTCGAGGAATCGGACGGTGAAGGCGACGCGCTGCCGTTCGCGGTCAGTGCCCGCGTGCGTCTGAACGACGACACCGCGCAGATTCCCGATCTCGACCAGATCGAGCGCTCGGTGCGCGAGGCGCTGGCGGCCTGACCGGGCGCTCACGCGGCGTTCGATCCCGCGCCCCGCTCGGCGTCGTATCGATCCGGCGCGCGGTCGCGCAGTGCCGGAGGGCCGGCGCTGCACTAGACTGGCGGCATGCGTAACCCACTACAGGATCAGCTGCTCAAAGCGGGGCTGGTGAAGAAATCCCAGGTCGCCCAGGTGGCCCGCGAGCAGGCCAAGCAGCGCCACGGCAAGGGCCCGGCGCCGACCAGCGAACAGCAGCGCGAGGTCGAGCGTCTGCGCATCGAACGCGCCGAGCGTGATCGCGTGCTGGCCGCCGAGCGCAATGCGCAGGCCCGGTTGCACGAGCAGCGCGCCCAGGCCCGACAGATCATCGACACCCAGCGCGTGCGTGCGACGGGCGAGATCGAATACCGGTTCGTCGACGGCCAGGCCATCCGCGCGCTCCAGGTCGACGCCGCGCAGCGCACGCAGCTCGCCACCGGTGCGCTGGTGATCGCCCGCTCGGGCGAGGGATACGCGCTGATTCCGCGCGCTGCGGCCGAGAAGGTGGCGGCCCGTGACGCCGGGATGATCGTGCTGGATCACGCGGCATCGGTGCCGTCGTCGGGCAACGCCGATGACGATGCGTACTACGCGCGCTTCGAAGTGCCCGACGACCTGGTCTGGTGACCGCGAACCGGTCGGACCTCGCGGCGCGAATCACGCATCGTCTCTGACCGACCAACCCCAGCTCCGGCGCCGACTCCCGTAAGGACTGCAACGCCGGCAGCGCCTAGCAAGCGACGCAGCGTCGTCGCGTTCCGGCATCGGGTGCGGGCGACCGGTGGAGGAGCCCTCTTCGGTCACGCCTGCCGCCGCGCGTTCGCGCGCTGAGATCAAAACCGTTCGCGGCCTGCCGAACCCTGGGCAGACCGGCGCGCATGCGGCCTCACGGGCCTGCGCGGCGCCGCGCGCCTGGCGGAGCGGGTACCCCTGGATGACGTCGGCGCCGACAGGCGGATGCTCGTCGAGGTCCGGGTCGGACGCTCAGGGCGCACCGAGTGCCAGATCGCCGAAGCGCGCCTGCAGGGCTGCGATCGCGGCCATGCCGGCGGTTTCGGTGCGCAGGATTCTCGGCCCGAGGCGCAGGCCCCCGAAGCCCGCGGCGGCGAGCGTCGAACGGTCGTTGTCCGACCAGCCGCCTTCCGGGCCGACTGCGAGCACCACGATGCCCGCCGGCGCAGGCATCGTCGCGATGCCGTCCGTCGCCTCCGGATCGAGCAGCCAGCGCGCACTGCCTGCCGGCAACGCCGCCAGTGCGGCGGCCAGCGGCTGAGGCGAAGCGACCCCGGGCACGCGGCTGCGCCAACTCTGCTCGCAGGCCGAGACCACGACGCTGCGCCAATGCGTGTGGCGCTTTGCGGCGCGCTCGGCGTCGAGCTTCACCTCGCTGCGGTCGCTCGATACCGGCACGAAGGCGGCGACGCCCAGTTCGGTCGCCTTCTGCAGGATCCAGTCCATCTTCTCGCCGCGGGCGATGCCCTGGACCAGGGTGATGTGCAGCGGCGATTCCAGGTCGACGGCGCGCGTGGCGACGATCTCCGCGGTCGCGCCGCGCTTGCCGGCCGCGACCAGGCGGGCGTCGTGATCGACGCCGTCGCCGTTGAACAGCACGCAGGCATCGCCTTCGCGCAGGCGCAGCACGCGCACCAGGTGCGCGGCGGCGTCCTCGGGCAGATCGACGGTCGCGCCGACCGCGAGCGGCCGGTCGACGAAGGCACGGATCACGCGCATGACGTCGCCACCTCGATGGCCTCGGCAGTGACGTCGGCCAGCAGTTGCAACTGCGCATCGTCGATGCAGTAGGGCGGCATCCAGTACAGGATGTCGCCGAGCGGACGCAGCAGCACGCCGCGCTCGACCGCGTGCCGATACGCGCGCAGGCCGATGCGCAACGCGGGATCGAAGGGGGTGGCCCTGTCGCCATCACGGGTGAGCTCGAACGCGACCACCATGCCGGTCTGCCGCGTATCGGCGACATGGCGATGCGCGCCGATCTGCGCGGCCAGCGTCGCCATCTTCGATGCGGTGCCGCGGTTGCGGGCGAGCACGTCGTCGCTGTCGAAGATCGCCAGCGACGCCAGCGCCGCCGCGCAGGCCAGCGGATTGCCGGTGTAGCTGTGCGAGTGCAGGAACGCGCGCTCGCGCGAATCATCGAGGAAGCCCTCGTACAGCGCCTGGGTCGCCAGCACCGTCGACAACGGCAGGAAGCCGCCGGTCAGGCCCTTCGACAGGCACAGCAGATCCGGCTCGATCCCCGCCTGCTCGCAGGCGAACAGCGTGCCGGTGCGGCCGAAGCCGACCGCGATCTCGTCGGCGATCAGGAACACGCCGTGCACGTCGCACAGTTCGCGCACGCGCTTGAGATACACCGGATCGTGCATGCGCATGCCGCCGGCGCACTGGATCAGCGGTTCGAGAATCAGTGCGCAGATCTCGCCGGCATGCTGGTCGAGCAGATGCGCCAGCGCATCGGCCGCGTCCTCGGCATGGCCGGCCGCGCTCTGGCCCGGACGCGCGAGATAGGCGTCGGGCGAGGGCGCGAACACCGCCTCGCACAGCAGCGGGGCGTAGACGCGCCGGTACAACGGGATGTCACCGACCGCGAGCGCGCCGAGCGTTTCGCCGTGGTAGCCGTTCTGCAGCGCGACGAACTTGGTCCGGCGCGGTTCGTCGCCGCGGTTCTGGAACCACTGGAACGCCATCTTCAGCGCCACCTCGACGCCGGCCGAGCCGTTGTCGGCGTAGAACACCTTGGTCAGCGGCGGCCGTCCCGGTTCACGCGGGGCGACGGCCAGCAGCCGTTCGGCCAGTTCGACGGCGGCCGGATGGGTGCAGCCGGCGAGGATCACCTGTTCCAGCGTGCGCGCCTGGCGGCCGATGGCCTCGGCGATGCGCGGCTCGGCGTGGCCGTGGAGATTGGTCCACCAGCTGCTGCCCGAATCGAGGATCCGGCGGCCGCCGCTCTCGATCAGCCACGCGCCGTCGCCGCGTTCGATCGGCAGCAGGGGCTGCACGTCGGGGTGTTCGCGCATCTGCGTGCACGGGTGCCAGACCGCGGCGAGATCGCGGGTCCGCCAGTCGTGGCCGTCGGCTAGAATGGCCGGATCGTGAATCTGTCCTGTCATCCACGCATTATCGCTCCTCGTCGATCCCATGGTCGGCGTGGCCGTGCGGCATGGGTGATGACGGCATGAGCCGTCGCCTGCCGACCATCCACGGCATCGTCGAGCACGACGCCAGTCCCTACCGCATGGAGCGGCTGGACCTGGAGTTCTCCAACGGCGAACGTCGCCTCTACGAGCGGCTGCACGGCCGCGGCCACGGCGCGGTGATCGTGGTGCCGATGCTCGATGCCGAGACCGTGCTGCTGGTGCGCGAATACGCGGCCGGCATGCATCGTTACGAGCTGGGCCTGGTCAAGGGCCGCATCGATGCGGGCGAGACGCCGATCCAGGCCGCCGACCGCGAGCTGAAGGAAGAGGCCGGCTACGGCGCCCGCCGACTCGACGCGCTGCGCATGCTGTCGCTGGCGCCGACCTACATGAGCCATCAGGCCACCCTGGTGCTGGCGCGCGATCTGTACCCCGAACGCCTGGCCGGCGACGAGCCCGAGGAGCTGGAGGTGGTGCCGTGGAAGCTCGATGCGCTGCACGAACTGGTGCTGCGCGAGGACTTCTCCGAAGGCCGCTCGATCGCGGCGCTGTACATGGCCCGCGACTGGCTGCAGCACCACGGTGGCTGACGCCGCCGTCGCACTCGATGCGCGCACGCGCGACGGGGTAATCGCGATCGCCCACGCAGCGGCCGCGGCCATCCTCGACGTCTATGCCGGCGCGTTCGATGTGGATCGCAAGGCCGACGCCAGTCCGGTGACCGCCGCCGATCTCGCCGCACACCACGTCATCGTCGACGGACTGCGCGCACTGACGCCCGACATCCCGATCGTCTCCGAAGAATCCGCCGTCGTCGTGCCGGCGGGGCAGCGCCGTGCATGGACCCGGATGTGGCTGGTCGACCCGCTCGACGGCACGCGCGAGTTCGTCAAGCGCAACGGCGAGTTCTCGGTGAACATCGCACTGATCGACCGCGGCGTCGCCGTGTTCGGCGTGATCCAGGCGCCGGTCACCGGCACGCTGTGGCACGGCGCGCCCGGGCAGGGCGCCTGGCGCGTCGACGGTGCGGCCGAGACCGCGATCCGCGCCCGGCGGTTCGAGGGCGCGGCGCCGTTGCGTGTCGCGGCCAGCCGCTCGCATCGCGATCCGCGCACGACCGCGCTGCTCGCACGCATCGGCGAGGCCGAGCCGATGCCGCTGGGCTCGTCGCTCAAGTTCTGCCGGCTGGCCGAAGGCGCGCTGGACGTCTATCCGCGTTTCGGCCCCACCAGCGAATGGGACACGGCCGCCGGGCAGGCGATTCTCGAAGGCGCGGGTGGTGTGGTCCTCGATCCGTCCGGTCGACCGTTCCGCTACAACCAGCGCGATTCGCTGCTCAACGGGGATTTCATCGCGCTCGGCGATCCGTCCCTGCCGTGGCGCGACTGGCTCGCGAGCTGACGCGCGCGCCGAGAGGCGCCCGGGCATCGCGCCCCGCCGAAAAGGGAATGCAAGCACGAGCACACTCCTACAATGAGCGCCTCGATCGAGGCGCTCCGCGACCGCTTCCCAGGACTCCGACGTGACCGATACCCCCGGCGACATCCAGCGCATCCTCGGCATCATGGCGCGCCTGCGCGACCCGCAGCGCGGCTGCCCCTGGGATCTCGAACAGGACTTCGCGTCGATCGCCGCGTACACGATCGACGAAGCCTACGAGGTCGCCGATGCGATCGACCGTGGTGATCTGCCCGGCCTGTGCGACGAACTCGGTGACCTGCTGCTGCAGGTGGTGTTCCATGCCCAGATGGCGCAGGAGCAGGGCGCCTTCGGCTTCGGCGATGTGGTCGATGCGATCAGCGACAAGATGATCCGCCGGCACCCGCACATCTTCGGCGATGCGGCTGCAGGCGATGCCGAGGCCGTGCTGCGCAACTGGGATGCGATCAAGCGCGACGAACGCGCCGCCGCCGGTGACACCGATACCTCGGCGCTGGCCGGCATCGCACGCGGACTGCCGGAGTGGCAGCGCGCGGTGAAGCTGCAGGCGCGCGCCGCGCGTGTCGGCTTCGACTGGCCGGGCCCGGCGCCGGTGATCGACAAGCTGCACGAGGAGATCGAGGAAGTGCGCGTCGAGTTCGACGCCGTCGCGGCCGATCCCGACGACGCCGCGGCGCAGGACCGGCTGGAGGAAGAACTCGGCGACCTGCTGTTCGTCGCCGCGAATCTCGCGCGTCACGCCAAGGTCGATGTCGGCGCGGCGCTGCGCCGCGCGAACCACAAGTTCGAACGCCGCTTCCGTGCGATGGAGGCGATAGCCGACGCCGACGGGCAGGCGCTCGCCGGCCAGTCGCTGGACGCCCAGGACGGGTACTGGAATCGCGCCAAGCAGGCCGAGCGCACTCCGTGAAAACACTGCTGCTGTTCGTCGCCACGGCGTTCTTCGAGATCGTCGGCTGCTATCTGCCCTGGCTGTGGCTGCGCAAGGACGGCAGTGCGTGGCTGCTGCTGCCGGCCGCTGCGGCGCTGGCGGTCTTCGTGTGGCTGTTGAGTCTGCATCCCACGGCATCGGGACGCGTCTACGCCGCCTATGGCGGCGTCTACGTCGCGGTCGCGCTGCTGTGGCTGTGGCGGGTCGACGGGCTGGTGCCGAGCCGCTGGGACCTGCTGGGCGCCGCGCTGTGTCTCGGCGGCATGGCGGTGATCATGTTCGCGCCGCGCACCGGCTGAGGCGGTTGACGCGTGCAGGTGGCGGTGCGATCAATTCCGCACACACCACGCACCGGGAGACCGCATGCGCCGTTTCGCCAGCTTCCGCGAGTTCTATCCGTTCTATCTGGCCGAGCACGCGCATCCGGTGTCGCGGCGTCTGCACTTCATCGGCAGCTGCGGCGTGCTGGTGCTGCTGGGCGTGGCGTTGTGGCAGCGCAACGGCGGGTGGCTGCTGGCCGCGCTGGTCTGCGGTTACGGCTTTGCGTGGGTCGGGCATTTCTTCTTCGAGAAGAACCGGCCGGCCACCTTCAAACACCCGGTCTATTCCTTCATCGGGGACTGGGTGATGTTCAAGGACATCCTGACCGGCCGGATCCGCTTCTGACGGAGCCGGCCGCGCGTCACCCAGTCCCGGCGCGCTACTCGAGGAAGATCAGCCAGGCCGCGACCACGATCAGCGCGAAGCCCGCCCAGTGGTTCCATTTCAGCGGCTGACCCAGATACCAGGTCGAAAAGCCCGCGAATACCAGCAGGGTGATCACCTCCTGCATGCCCTTGAGCTGCGGTGCCGAGTACACCGCGGCGCCGATCCGGTTCGCCGGCACCATCAGCAGGTATTCGAAGAAGGCGATGCCCCAGCTGACCACGATGACGGTCAGGATCGGCACGCTGCGGTACTTCAGGTGTCCGTACCAGGCGAACGTCATGAAGATGTTCGAGCCGACCAGCAGCAGGATAGGAAGGAAACGTTCGTAGCCGTGCATGGGGAGTCCGGCGGGCGGGATGGAAGAGGATCGGAGCCCGCGGATACTGCGGCCGCGACACGAATCTTCACAAGTCCTGCACCGCCCGGCGCCTATCTTCACAAAGATTAATCCACTATGTCAGTCACCGGAGCCGTTATGCGTGCAGGTCAGGAACCAGGGGGGCTCGTCCTCATCGTCGAGGACAACCGCAACATCTCCGAGATGGTGGGCGAGTATCTCGAAGGCCGTGGTTTCGAGGTCGACTACGCCGCCGACGGCCTGGACGGGTACCGTCTGGCCACCGAGAACAGCTATGACGTGATCGTGCTCGACCTGATGCTCCCGCGTCTCGACGGCATCGAGGTCTGCAAGCGCTTGCGCGAGGATGCACGCAAGTCGACGCCGGTTCTGATGCTCACCGCGCGCGATACGCTCGACGAAAAGCTGACCGGGCTGAGTTCGGGCGCCGACGACTACCTCACCAAGCCGTTCGCGATCCAGGAACTCGAGGCCCGCCTGCGCGCGCTGATCCGCCGCGAGCGACGCCAGGTCGGCTCCGAAGTGCTGAAGGTCGCCGACCTCGTGCTCGATCCGGCCAGCATGCGCGCCACGCGCGGCGGCACCGAGCTCCAGCTCTCGCCGATCGGCATGAAGCTGCTGACGATCCTGATGCGCGAATCGCCCCGCGTGGTGAACCGCCAGGAGATCGAGCGCGAGATCTGGGGCAACAGCCTGCCCGACTCCGACACCCTGCGCAGCCATCTTTACAACCTGCGCAAGATCATCGACAAGCCCTACGACAAGCAGCTGTTGCACACCGTCCAGAGCGCCGGATACCGGATCGCGGACATCGAGCAGTCGCCGGCCTGAGGCCGGCGTCCACGGGCTGTCCGATGCCGCAGGGCCTTCCCAATCGCATCCGCGATGCGTTCACGCTGCAGGCGGTCGTCGCCGGCATCACGCTGATCGTGTGCGTGATGGCCGCGGCGCTGGTCGGCCGCGAGGTCGTCGCGCGCCAGTGGCTGCGGGCCGAAGCCGAAGCCTACTGGCGCGCGCGCGGCACGGACGCGGCGTACCCGCCGCCCTACGGCGTCAACATCCAAGGCTATTTCGTGCCCGCCGACGGCGGACCCTACGACAGCATCCTGGTCGGTGAGCGGGCGATCGCCAATCTGGTCTGGTTCAAGAATGCGCCGGAGGGGTTCTCCGACCGGCGCGATACCGAAGGCGTGTTGCTGGTCGACCGGCGCGAGGCCGGCACGCTGTACCTGGCGACGTCGATGTCGATGTTCGACCGTCTGCTGGCGCTGGCCGCGGGCGGCCTGGCGCTGCTGACGCTGGCCACCATCTTCGTCGTGTCCTGGCTCACCTACCGCACGTCGAAGCGCATGGTGCTGCCGATCCACCAGCTGGCCGACGAGGTGGGGCGCTGGGATCCGTCCGGTGACGGCGAGGGCATTCCGGCACCGCTCGAGCCGCGCGAGGGTGTCGGCCGCGAGGCCCAGGCGTTGTCGACGGCCCTGCACGGGCTGGGCGAGCGCATCGGGGCATTCGTGCGCCGCGAGCGCGAGTTCACCCGCGATGCGAGTCACGAGCTGCGCACGCCGCTGACGGTGATCCGCGTCGCCAGCGACATGATCGCCTCCGACCCGTCGACGCCGCCGCACCAGCAACGCCCGCTGCTGCGCATCCGCCGCGCCAGCCAGGACATGGAGGCGGTGATCGATGCGCTGCTGGTGCTCGCCCGCGAGCGCGGCGTCATGCCGCAGAGCGAGATCTTCGACGTGCTCAAGATCGTCGAGGAGGAAGTCGACAAGGTGCGCCCGCTGTTCGAGAGCAAGCAGCTCGCGCTGCGGATCGACGTCCAGGCGCGTCCGAAGCTGGAGGCCCCGCCGCGCGTGCTCGGGGTGATGCTCGGCCATCTGCTGCGCAATGCCTGGGCGTTCACCGAACGTGGCGGCGTGGACATCGTGGTCGATCGCGACCGGATCATCGTGCGCGACACCGGCATCGGCATGTCGCCCGAGGTGCTGCAACGCGTCTACGACCCGTTCTTCCGCGCCGATCCCTTCAGCCAGGCAGGCAAGGGGATCGGCCTGTCGATCGTGCGCCGCCTCGGCACGCGCTTCGGCTGGCCGGTCGCGCTCGAGAGCACGCCTGACGAGGGCACCACGGTCACGATCGTGCTGGCCGAACGTCTGCTCTGAACGGCGTCTCCCGCGCGGACGACCCGCTCCGGTAAAAAACGTCGCGTCCGGTCAACTCGCGCGCGGTCCGTGCGTTAGCCTGCTGTGTTGCCCCCAAGACACCGGACCTCATGTCGAACCGTCCCAAGCCTCGCCGCGGCCTGCCGCGCTTCGTGCCTCTCATCGTCGTCGCCGCGGTCGTCGCCGGTGGCCTGTGGTTCTGGTTCCAGCGCGGCGCGTCCGGCGCCGAGGACGCCTGGCGCACGACGCCGGTGGAGCGGGGCGACATCCGCGTGGTGATCTCGGCCACGGGCACGCTGAGTGCCACGTCGACGGTGACGGTGGGCAGCCAGATCTCGGGCCTGATCACCGAGGTGCTGGTGGATTTCAACGATACCGTCGCGCAGGGACAGGTGCTGGCGCGAATCGATCCGGCCACTTACCAGGCGCAGATCGAGCAGGGCGCGGCCCAGGTCAGCAGCGCCCGCGCGTCGCTGGCCCAGGCCCAGGCGAGCCTGCGCAACGCGGAACTCGATTACGCGCGCAAGTCCGATCTCGTCGAGCAGCAGCTCATCGCCCGTAGCGATGTCGATCTGGCGCGCGCGACGCTCGACCAGGCGCGTGCCCAGGCGGCCTCGGCCCAGGCGCAGATCACCCAGCAGACGGCGTCGACCCAGACGTCGCGGATCAATCTCGAGCGCACCGTGATCCGCTCGCCGGTCGACGGCACCATCCTCACCCGCTCGATCGAGCCGGGCCAGACGGTGGCCGCCAGCCTGCAGGCGCCGGAACTGTTCACGATCGCCGAAGACCTGAGCAAGATGCGCATCGAGCTGGCGGTCGACGAAGCCGACATCGGCCAGGTCCGCGAAGGCCAGTCGGTGAGCTTCACCGCCGATGCGTTCAACGACCGCCGCTTCCAGGGCACGGTGGAGCAGGTGCGTCTGGCGGCAACGACCACCAACAACGTCGTCACCTATCCGGTGGTCGTGTCCGTCGACAACGCCGACGGCACCCTGCTGCCGGGGCTCACGGTCAACGCCGAGATCGAGGTCAGCAACCGCGCGGACGTGCTGCGGATCGCCAATGCCGCGCTGCGTTACCGCCCGGCGGATGCGGACCAGATCGCCGCGGCGGCGCCGACCGGCGCTGAGGGCGAACGCGCACCGCGAGGCGGCGGGCTGATCGACGATCTGAGCGCAGCGGCGGAAGCGATGGACCTCGACGCCAATCAGCAGGCGGCGTTCGATGCGGCACTGGCGACCATGCGTGAGCGCCAGCAGGCCGGCCGCAGCGGCGGACAGGGCGGCGGCGCACGTCCGCCCGGCGCGGGAGGCCCGCCGCCGGGCATGGGCGGGGCGGGCGGTGGCGGACGCAGCGATCCCGCCGTGCAGGCACAGATCCGCCAGCGCATGCTGGACCGGTTCCAGCAGACCTTCGCCGGCTTCGTCGCGACGCTCGATGCCGAGCAGCGGGCCACGTGGACGCGCACGCTCGCCGGCACGGTCGGCGCGACACGGGTCACCGTCTACCGCCTCGTCGACGGACGCCGCGAAGCGGTGCAGGTCCGCCTCGGAGCAAGCGACGGCAGCATGACCGAGGTGTCCGGCAACCTCTCCGAGGGCGACCTGATCGTCACCGGCGAACGCGCGGCGGCACGATGACGGGCGCGACCGACATCCGGCCGCCGGTCATCGAGACGCGCGCGCTGCGCAAGGTCTACTCGGCAGGCACCGAAGCCGAGGTCGTCGCGCTGCACGCGGTCGACATGTGCATCCGCCACGGCGAGTTCGTGGCGATCATGGGGCCGTCGGGTTCGGGCAAATCGACGCTGATGAACCTGATCGGTTGTCTCGATACGCCCACGTCGGGCAGCTACCACTGCGACGGTGTGGATGTCGCCACGCTCGATCGCGAACAGCTGGCGGAATTGCGGCGGGACAAGATCGGCTTCGTGTTCCAGGGCTTCAACCTGCTGCCGCGGATGACCGCGATCGACAACGTGGCGATGCCGCTGGGCTATGCGCGCGTGCCCAACGAGGCGCGGCACGATCGCGCACGGGAGGCGCTGGAAGCGGTCGGTCTCGGCAACCGCGGCGGTCACCGGCCGAGCGAACTGTCGGGCGGCCAGCAGCAGCGCGTGGCGATCGCACGCGCGCTGATCAACCGGCCGCCGGTGCTGCTGGCCGACGAGCCGACCGGTGCGCTCGATACCAAGACCGGCGAGGAGATCCTGGCCCTGTTCAAGCGTCTGCGCGACAAGGGGCACACGGTCGTGCTGATCACGCACGATCCCGAGGTGGCCGCGCATGCGGACCGGACCTTCGTCATGCGCGACGGCGAACTGCACGAGGAAGCGCCTTACGACACCCGGGTGCGTCCGGTGCAGGGAGGTGGTGCATGACCTACATGGACGTGCTGCGGACGGCGATCTTCGCGCTGCGCGGCAACTGGATGCGCAGCATGCTCACCTCGCTGGGCGTGATCATCGGCATCGCTGCGGTCATCGTCATGGTGTCGGTCGGTCAAGGCACGCAGGCCGAGATCGATCGCATGGTGTCGGGGCTCGGCTCGCAGCGGCTCGACATTTCGCCGGGTTCGCGCCGCGCCGGGGGCGGCGCGCGCCAGGCCGGCAGCGCGTTCTTCACGCTGACCGAGGGCGATGCGGAGGCGATCCGCGCCGAGATTCCCGAGGTGCAGCTGGTCACCGGTCAGCTGCGCGGCAGCAGCCAGGTGGTATTCGCCGAACGCAACTGGGCCAGCAGCTGGCAGGGCGTGCAGCCGGACTTCTTCGAGATCAACGCCTGGACGCTGGCCGACGGCAGCCTGTTCGAGCCGCAGGACTACACCGGCGCCGGCAAGGTCGTGATCCTCGGCGAGACCGTGCGCCGCGAACTGTTCGGCGACGACAGCGGCGTCGGTCAGACCGTGCGCATCGGGCGCACGCCGTTCACCGTGGTCGGCACCCTGGCACCCAAGGGCCAGGGCGGATTCGGCCAGGACCAGGACGACGTGATGATGGTGCCGCTGGAGACCGGGCGGCGCCGGCTGCTGGGCGCGTCCGGCCTGCCGCCGAGCGCGGTGATGCAGATCGCGTTGACCGTGGCCAACGCCGACGACCTCGGCTACGTGCAGGGGGAGGTCGAAGCCCTGCTGCGCCAGCGCCACCGCATCGCACCGGGCGCGGAGGACGACTTCAGCGTGCGCAACATCTCCGAGATCGTCGCCACGCGCACCGCGACCACGCGGCTGATGTCGCTGCTGCTCGGCGCGGTGGCGACGATTTCGCTGATCGTCGGCGGCATCGGCATCATGAACATCATGCTGGTCTCGGTGACCGAACGGATCCGCGAGATCGGCCTGCGCATGGCGGTCGGCGCCGGCCCGACCGACGTGCGCAGGCAGTTCCTCGCCGAAGCGATGCTGCTGTCGCTCGGCGGCGGCGTGCTCGGCATCGGCATCGGCATCGGCGGTGCACTGCTGGTGGGACGTTTCAGCGATCTGCCGACCGTGCTCAACAGCCAGGTGGTGCTGCTGGCCGCGGGGTTCTCGGTCGCCACGGGTCTGTTCTTCGGCTACTACCCGGCGCGCAAGGCCTCGGAGCTCGACCCGATCGACGCCCTGCGCCAGCAGTGAGGCCGGATGCCCGCAACGGAGAAGGGCGCCCGCAGGCGCCCTTCGTTCCGCGGTATCCGTGCGGACTTCAGCGGGTGTAAAGAAGCCGGTTCGGCGAGCCGGTGCCGATGCCCGTCAAGCGGTTGGTCGTGGCATTGGTATAGAGCCAGTTGCGCACGGTTGCCGGTGACGCCGACGGATTGTTGGTGAGATACAGCGCCGCCGCGCCGGCCACGTGCGGCGATGCCATCGACGTGCCGCTGATCGTGTTCGACGCCGAGGTGCTGGTGGACCAGGCCGAGGTGATCGACGAGCCGGGCGCGAAGATGTTCACGCAGCTGCCGAAGTTCGAGAACGACGAGCGTGCATCGGTCGAGGTCGTCGAGCCCACGGTCACCGCATTGGCCACGCGCGCGGGCGAATAGTTGCAGGCGTTGGCGTTGCTGTTGCCGGCCGCGACCACCACCGTGACACCGCTGTTGATCAGGTTGTTGGTGGCGTTGTCGGTGGCCGTCGACGCGCCGCCGCCCAGGCTCATGTTGGCGACCGCGGGCAGCACCCGGTTCGCGCGCACCCAGTCGATGCCGGCGATGATCGTCGAGTTGGCACTGCCGCCGGTGCAGCCGAACACGCGCACCGGCACCAGACGCACCTGCTTGGCGATGCCCCACGTGGTGCCGCCGACGGTGCCGGCGACATGCGTGCCGTGGCCATTGCAGTCGTTGGTGCCGCGGCCGTCGTTGATCGCCGAGTAGCCCGACAGCAGGCGGGAGCCGAACTGGGTGTGACCGGTGCGGATGCCGCTGTCGATGATGTAGGCGCGCACGTTGGCGGCCAGCGGGTTGTAGATGTAGGTGCCGTTGAGCGGGCGGTCGCGCTGGTCCACGCGGTCCAGGCCCCAGGTGGCGCCGGTCTGGGTGGCGGAGAGTTCGACGTAGCCGTCCTCCTCGATGAACTCCACGCGCGGATCGTTGAGCAGGCGCGCCAGCTTGCGCTCGTCGGCCTGCACCACCATGCCGTGCAGCGCGTGGGTGTAGAGCTGGCGCACGTCGAGGTCGTAGCGTGACGCGACGTCGACGACGGTGCGCTCGACCTCGGCCGCGATGGCCATGTCGGTCGAGGCCGCCGCGGTCTTGTCGAGCCGCCCGGCGAGGCGTTCGGAATCCACGCGTTCGCGGATGTCGGCGCTGTTGAAGACGACGATGTACTGGCCCGGGATCGGGTTGTCGGCCTTTTTCAGCTCGCCGGCGAAGGCGGGCGAGGCGAGGGCGGCGGCGAGAGCGAGGGCGAGCAGGCGCTTCTGGTTCATTGGACTGTCCTTATCGGGCGTGGATTTGCCGGCGAGGAATCGCCGGCGATGTTTCCCCTGTTCCTTCGTCCGCGATTCACTCGTCACCGCGACCGGACGGCCGACGCTGCGAGCAGGAGCGCGCAGCTGTCAAGCGAAGCGGAGATATTGACGTCGAGTGCGCAGTCGCTTCGTGTCCGCGGGCACAGTTGAATGGGCTGAAAACGTTTCTTCCGCAACTTCGACCGCCACCGTGGTTGCGAGCGATGCTGCGTTGCAGTGCCAGGGCGCGCCGCCCCGCAGTGCGGGACGCAGGAGCGCCCGCCGATGACGGGGCGCGCTGAATAGGTGGCACGCCCGAAGCTAGGGTCCGCCCCAGATTGAGGCCGTCCCGCGATCAGGCGACCGTTGTCGTCATCGTCCGGCAGCGTGCCCCCCCGGACACCATGGCCACCTTTCCGGAGATCTCCGATGACCGCAGTCGGCAACGCCGTCCACAACATCGCCTGGGGTGACACCCTCAGTGCGCTCGCGCAGCGCTACGCCACCTCGGTCGACGCCCTGATGGCGAGCAACGGCAAGATCACCAATCCCGATCTGATCTACGCCGGCGATACGCTGGTCGTACCGGGTGGGCGCGGCGGCGTCGCTGCGAACGACAGTGCCGGCGGCACGTCCGGCGTCGGCGGAGTCGGCGGGGTCGAGGGCGGCACGCGCGTCGAGGGCAACAATGCGGCCGCGATCGCCGAACAGTTCATCGGCCGCAATGCCGGCGAACTGAAATTCAGCGACGAACTGCCGATGGAGTCGTGGGTTCCGAACAACGTCAACTGCGCGAACTTCGTGTCCGCGGTGCTGCAGAAGGCCGGCGTGATCGAGCCCGGCCAAGCCAGCGCATCGGTCGACCAGCTCGCCAACAATCTCAAGGGTGACGGCTGGAGAACGGTGTCGTTGCAGGACGCGACCCCCGGCGACGTGGTGCTCATGCAGAAGAACGGCCAGTCGCACGTGGTGCTGTTCGCGGGATTCGAGAACGGCTCGCCGAGGTTCATCGGCTCCAACAACGTCAATTCCGACGGCTCGCAGCGGATCAGCTGGGGCGGCGCGTCGGGGAACTACGAGATCATCACGCCCCCGCGCTGATCGCCTACACACAACGCGAACGGGCCGGTTCCTGACCGGCCCGTTCGCGTTGTGTGTGTGTACGTCGCGCTGAACCGTAGCGAGGACGGTTCCATCGCGTCGCGCCTTGGGCGCGTTGTCGTGGTCTGGAGCGGTTCCGCGCTGAATCCGCGCCTGACGGAACGGCCCGCTCAGAATCCGAACAGGTGGCGCGGCGCGGCATGCGCTTGCGGCCACGTCAGCCAGGCGACGTCCGATGGTCCGATCGCGTGGTCCACGAGCGTCCATCGCACGGCCGGCGCGTCGCCGGGTGCGTCTTCGGCTGCGTCACTCCCATCAGTGGCCACCGATGGCGCGCCGGAGGTCCGCCCGTCCGTGTCGTCGCTATCGGGTTCGGGCTCGGTGCGCAGCAACGCGACGTAGACATCGGACATGCCGCCACTTTCCGCGCGCTCGGCGTAGGGTGTGCCGGCGTAGTCTGGGCGGCCACCGTCAACGCTGCGCATCGTGGCCTGCAGGAATGCCCAGCGGCCGAGGCGGTCGAGCCGTTCGATGTCGAGCGTCACCGCATCGCCGAGGGCGTCGCGCAGTGGTGCGGTGGCGGCCGCGAGCAGCGGCTCGTAACCGGGATCGCCCGGCTGCTGCGGAATGACAGTGGACTGGGCGAAGGCGTGTGGCATGGTGGCTCCCAAGGTCAACGCGGCGAGGACGCCGGCGGTGGCGAGACGGAGACGCATGGTCGTGCTCCCGGTGCGGTCCCGCTGCAGTGTCCCGACGCGCCCATTCGCATGGAGTGAAACGTAGGCGTCAACGCACGAGATACGGCGCGATGATCTCGCGCCACAGGGCGTAGCCCTCGGCGTTCATGTGCAGGCGGTCGGCGATGAAGAGCGACTCGCGCGGCAGGCCTTCCGCATCGAGCATCGGCGTGAACACATCGATGTAGGCCACGTTGCGCTGGCCCGTCGCCCAGGTGCGCAGCGCCGTGTTGGTGGCCCGCTGCACCGGCAGCAACTCGAGCCGCGACGGACTCGGCTTGATGCCCAGCAGCGCGATCTGGGTGCCCGGCAACGCCGCGTGGATCCGGGCGACGAAGGCCTGTGTATCGGCGAGCACCTGCGCGGGCGAGCGGCCTGCATGGGTGTCGTTGTCGCCGGCGTAGAGCACGATCTGGCGTGGCCGGTAGCGCAACGCGACCGCGTCGGCGTACCAGACCGCATCGCGGACCTGGGAGCCGCCGAAGCCCCGATTGAGCACCGGGACTTCGGGAAAATCCTGTTCCAGCGTGTCCCACATCCGCACCGACGAGCTGCCGGTGAAGACGATTGGGCGTTCCGGTGGCGGACGCGCCGCATCTTCGGCGGCGAACCGTGCCATGTCGGCGGCCCATTCGGGCGAGGAGACCGGATCGAGCCCAGCGGTCGGGTCGACACCGGGACGCGACCCCGTCGTGGAGCAGGCTGCCAGCGCCAGCAGGGCGGCGCAGAGCAGGGCGGTCGAGCGGAGGGCGAGGCGCACGCGGGGCTCCTGGATCCTGACGGGCGGCCGCCAGTCAACCAGCCGCGGTGCCACGATGCAAACGGCGAGGGCGGGCAGGGCGGATGTGTCAGAATTCACCGGCCCGTCTGCTGCTCCCCCCCGAATTCCCGGTCCCATGCCCTCGACCGCTCCACCGTGGTCCGCGTTCCGATGCCGTCCGATGCGCGCGCCGTCGTCGGGCGGTCTGTCCGCGCGACCGGGGGCGTGACCGTGGCCGACGAGACCGGACACTGGCCGCGCGGCCCGGCGCGGATGCTCAAGGCCACGATCTGGTCGTTGCAGGGCCTGCGTGCGGCCTGGCTGCACGAATCCTCGTTCCGTCTGGAGGTCTGCCTGCTGGCCGTGCTGGCGCCGCTTGCGCTCTGGCTGGGCGATACCGGGGTGGAGCGCGCGTTGCTGCTGGGCAGCTGTCTGCTGGTGCTCGCGGTGGAGTTGCTGAATTCCGCGATCGAAGCGCTGATCGAGCGGTACGGCCCCGAGCACCACGAGCTCGCCGGGCGTGCGAAGGACATGGGCTCGGCTGCGGTGTTCGTCACCATGCTCAACGTACTGGCGGTGTGGGGTCTGATCCTGCTGCCGCGCCTGCTGTGAACCGGGCGGCCGGCGCGATGCCGACGTCATTTGAATCGAGGATGTGTGTCCGATGATGGAGCTTCTGACCGACCCGCAGGTCTGGATCCTGCTGATCACCCTGAGCACGATCGAGATCGTGCTCGGGATCGACAACCTGGTCTTCATCTCGATCGCGGTGTCCAAGCTGCCGGTCGAGAAGCGCGAGTTCGCGCGCAAGTTCGGCATCGCGGTCGCGTGCATCACCCGCATCGCGCTGCTGCTCACCCTGGCGTGGCTGGCCCGGTTGACCGATCCGCTGTTCGAGGTCCTCGGTCGCGGCATTTCCGTGCGTGACCTGATCCTGATCCTCGGCGGCCTGTTCCTGATCGGCAAGGGCGCGCTCGAGATCCGCGAGCAGATCAAGGGCGAGGATGCCGAAGCACACGGCGGCACGGGCAAGGCGGTGGCCTCGTTCGGCGCGGTGATCGCGCAGATCGCCGTGATCGACATCGTGTTCTCGCTCGACTCGGTGATCGCCGCGGTCGGCATGGCCGGCGAGTACATTCCGGTGATGGTCGCGGCGATCCTGGTCGCGGTATCGGTGATGCTGCTGGCGGCGCAACCGCTGGGCAAGTTCATCGACGCGAACCCGACGGTCAAGATGCTGGCGCTGGCGTTCATCGTGCTGATCGGCATTTACCTGATGCTCGACGGCCTCGGGGTGCACATCCCGCGCGGTTATCTCTACGGCTCGATGGGCTTCTCGGCCGTGGTGGAACTGCTCAACCTCTGGGCCAAGCGCAACGCGATGCGCGTGCGCGGCGAGACGCTCCCGCCGGTCGACGCGCCCACCCACCCACTGCCGCGCTGACGCCATGACGATTCTTCACCAGATCGACCCGATCGCCGTCCACCTGCCGCAGGTCGGTGCCTTCCAGCCGTCGATCCACTGGTACGGCCTGATGTATCTGCTGGCCTTTGCTGTGGCCTGGCTGCTCGGACGCAGCCGGATCCGCGCCGGGCGACTGCCGGGCGTGAGCGTCGAGCAGTTCGGCGACCTGCTGTTCTACGGCATCCTCGGCGTGATTCTCGGTGGTCGCATCGGCTACGTGCTGTTCTATGCCTTCGGCGATCTGCTGCAGAACCCGCTGATGCTGTTCAAGGTCTGGGACGGCGGCATGAGTTTCCACGGCGGTCTGCTCGGCGTGCTGGTCGCGGCCTGGTGGTGGACGCGCCGCCAGGGCCTGCACTTCTTCGACGTCATGGACTTCGTCGCACCGTGGGTGCCGCCGGGCCTGGGCTTCGGGCGCATCGGCAATTACATCGGCGCCGAGCTGTGGGGCAAGTACACGCAGGCCGGCTGGGGCGTGGTGTTTCCGACCGATCCTGCATTCCGGGGCTGGTCGGCCGAGCGCCTGCAGAGCGAGTTCGCGACCGGCGCGCTGGACCAGTTCGCGCGCCATCCCTCCCAGCTCTACCAGGCGTTTCTCGAGGGCCTGGTGATGTTCGTGGTGCTGTGGTGGTTCTCGCGCAAGCCGCGGCCGCGCTATGCGGTGTCGGGCCTGTTCGCGCTGCTGTACGGCGTGTTCCGCTTCATCGTCGAGTTCGTCCGCGTGCCCGATGCCGAGCTCGGCTATCTGGCGTTCGGCTGGCTGACGATGGGGCAGGTGCTGTCGCTGCCGCTGATCGCGCTGGGCCTGTTCCTGTTGTGGAAATCGCGGAGTGCGCCGACCCTGCAGCCGGTGCCGCCTGCGGCGACCGTCGACACGAAGTAAGCGATGCACGCATCGCCCCGACTGATCCGGAGATCGCGATGAAGCAGTACCTCGATCTGCTGCAGCACGTGCTCGAGCACGGCGCCGATAAATCCGACCGCACCGGCACCGGCACGCGCAGCGTGTTCGGCTGGCAGATGCGCTTCGACCTCGCTGCCGGCTTTCCGCTGGTGACCACCAAGAAGCTGCACCTGCGCTCGATCATCCACGAGCTGCTGTGGTTCCTGCAGGGCGAGACCAACATCGCCTACCTCAAGGCGAACAAGGTCAGCATCTGGGACGAATGGGCCGACGCCGACGGCGAACTGGGCCCGGTCTACGGCAAGCAGTGGCGGCGCTGGACGACGGCCGACGGCCGCACCATCGACCAGATGCAGTGGCTGGTCGACGAAATCCGTCGCAATCCCGATTCGCGGCGTCTGGTGGTCAGTGCCTGGAACGTCGGCGAGCTGTCGGAGATGGCGCTGATGCCCTGCCATGCGCTGTTCCAGTTCTACGTCGTCGACGGCAAGCTCAGCTGCCAGCTCTACCAGCGCAGCGGGGACATCTTTCTCGGCGTGCCGTTCAACATCGCCAGCTACGCGCTGCTGACCCACATGGTGGCGCAGGTGTGCGGGCTGGGCGTCGGCGATTTCGTGCACACGCTGGGCGATGCGCACCTGTATTCGAATCACTTCGATCAGGCGCGCGAGCAGCTGACCCGCACGCCACGCGCGCTGCCGACGCTGCGGCTCAACCCGGAGGTCACCGACCTGTTCGGGTTCCGCTTCGAGGACATCGCGATCGAAGGCTACGATCCCGCGCCCGCGATCAAGGCGCCGATCGCGGTATGAGCCGGCCTGCGCTGGTGCTCGTCGCCGCGCTGGATCGCCGGGGCGCGATCGGCCGCGACAATGCGATGCCCTGGCATCTGCCCGACGACTTCCGCCACTTCAAGGCGCTGACGATCGGCAAGCCGGTGCTGATGGGCCGCAAGACCGCGGAATCCCTGGGCCGGGCGCTGCCGGGGCGGACCAATCTGGTGCTCACGCGCAGCGGCCAGGTGCCGTTTGCGGGCATGCGGGCGGTGGCCACGTTCGACGATGCGATCGCCGCGGCGGGCGAGGCCGCCGAGCTGTGCGTCATCGGTGGCGGCGAGATCTACCGCCTCGCGCTGCCGCAGGCGGATGTGCTGCAGCTGACCCATGTCGACACGATCGTCGAGCGTGCCCATGCGTTCTTTCCCGACCGGGACGCGGCCGTGTGGCGCGAGGTCTCGCGCACGTCGCATGCAGCGGATGCGCGCCATGCGCACGCCTTCGATTTCGTCGAGTACCGC
This sequence comes from Lysobacteraceae bacterium NML93-0793, assembly GCA_002324875.1. GTDB lineage: Bacteria > Pseudomonadota > Gammaproteobacteria > Xanthomonadales > Xanthomonadaceae > Luteimonas. The sequence goes on along the minus strand of NTJG01000002.1, from coordinate 296,742 downwards.
CGCGCCTGATCCGCGTCTGGGGCGGCGCGCGTCCGCGCCGGCCGTCTGCCGCGATGACTATGGCCGTCGACTTTGCGGGTGCTGGCGCGGTGCCGTGGTGCCGCGCCGATGAGCAGGTAGCGAGTTCGTGGGTGCGCCGCTGCAGATCGGACAATGCGCGGCGGAGGACGCCCGTCGTCCGCCGTGCGATCAGGCCGGCAGCTTGCGCGGTGGCAGGTCGGACACGTCGCGTCCCTCGACCTGCACCACGTGCAGACTCTCGGCATCGAGCTGCAATGCGGTGAGCTTGCCGCCCCAGACCGCGCCGGTGTCGATGGCGTGGACGCCGTGGCCGATGAACAGGCCGAGCGTCGACCAGTGGCCACAGACGATCTTCAGATCACGCTCCGCGCGTCCGGGCACTTCGTACCAGGGATAGAGACCGGGCTGCTGTGTGCCGGGCGCGCCCTTCTCCTCGAACGCGATGCGGCCCTTGGGCGCGCAGTAGCGCATGCGCGTGAAGATGTTGATGATCGCGCGATCACGGTCCGGACCGGTGAGATGCGGCGACCAGGCCGGACGATCGCCGTACATGTTCCGCAGCAGCTTGCGGTAGCCGCCGCTGCGCAGCTTGTGCTCGATCTCGCCGGCGTGCTTCTGTGCGAGCTGCGTGGTCCAGCGCGGCGCGAGGCCCGCGTGCAGCATCATCCAGCCGAGCGCGCGGTCGACATGGAGCAGCGGGCAGGTGCGCAGCCAGTCGAGCAGCACGTCGCGATCGTGCGCGAACAGCACGCCCTGGAGATCGGCGTTGACCTTGCGCTGGTCCTCTTCGCGACGCTCGGCGATCGCCAGCAGCGACAGGTCGTGGTTGCCGAGCACGCTGACCACGTTCTCGCGCAGCGAGTGCACCAGACGCAGCGTCTCGATCGATTCCCCGCCGCGGTTGACCAGATCACCGCAGAACCACAGCCGGTCCTTGGCGGGATCGAAGCGGATCGCGTCGAGCAGACGCCGGGTGGGGTCGTAGCAGCCCTGCAGGTCGCCGATGGCCCAGACAGCCATCAGTGCAGGGTTCGCGGGACGGACAGCGTGAACGGCGGAATCGGCGCATCGAAGTGCGCGCCGTCGTCGCCGATCATGTCGTAGCTGCCTTCCATCGTGCCGACCGCGGTGGCCAGCACGGCGCCCGAGGTGTAGGTGAAGTCTTCGCCCGGCTCGAGGCGCGGCTGCTCGCCGACGACGCCGTCGCCGCGCACTTCCTCGACCCGCCCGTTGGCGTCGGTGATGATCCAGTGGCGCGAGACCAGCTGCGCCGGCAGGCGGCCGACGTTGCGTATGCGGATCGTGTACGCGAACACGTACCGGTCGTCGTCGGGCCTGGATTCCTCGTCGAGGAAGCGCGTCGCGATCTGGATTTCGAGGGTGTAGTCGGCGGTCTCGTCCATGGCCGCTCCAGTGTAGCGGGATGGCATGAATGCTTCGACTACTGCGCGCCCGGTTCGGCAGCCGCGGTGTTGGCCAGACGCACGAAATCCGCGACCCCGAGTTGCTCGGCGCGTGTCCGCGGATCGATGCCGGCGGCGACGATCGTCTCGACCTCCACGACGCCCCCGAGCGCATTGCGCAGCGTCTTGCGACGTTGGCCGAATGCGGCGCGCACAATCGCGGCGAACCGCGCCGGATCGTCGATGCCGATCGTCTCCGCCGCACGCGGGCGCAGACGCACGACCGCCGAGTCGACCTTGGGCGGCGGGCGGAACGCGCCGGGCCCCACGGTGAACAGCGCCGTGACCTCGCAATACGCCTGCAGCATCACGCTCAGCCGGCCGTAGACCTTGCTGCCGGGGCCGGCCGCCATGCGCTCGACGACTTCCTTCTGCAGCATGAAATGCATGTCGACGATGGCCGGTGCATGCGCGAGTGCGTGGAACAGGATCGGAGACGACAGGTTGTAGGGCAGGTTGCCGACCAGACGGATCGGCGTACCCGCCGCCAGGGCGGTGAGGTCGACGTCGAGCACGTTGGCGTGCACCAGGGTCAGCGCGCCGTGCGCGGCGGCCTGCGCGGTGAGCGGCGCGAGCAGGTCGCGGTCGAACTCGATCGCGGTCAGCGCGCCGTGCCGGTCCAGCAGCGGGAAGGTCATCGCACCCTGGCCCGGGCCGATCTCGACGATGTGCTCGCCGGGCTTCGGCGCGATCGCCAGCACGATGCGATCCACGACGCCGCGCTCGTGGAGGAAGTTCTGGCCCAGCGACTTCTTCGGCGGTTCGGTGAAGGCACCGGGGCGGGGTGGGTGTCGGCTCATGGTCGGCGTCGCTCGGAGTTCGGGTTACAGCAGACGCGTGCCGGGGGCGATGTCCCCGTCCGGCACGCACAGGCGCACGGCGCCGTCGGCATCGTGGAAGCCGGTGATCAGGCATTCGGACATCAGCGGACCGATCTGCTTGGGCGGGAAATTCACCACGCCCACGACGAGGCGTCCGATCAGGGCCTCGGGCGTGTAGTGCGCGGTGATCTGTGCGCTGGACTTGCGCACGCCGACGTCCGGGCCGAAGTCCACGTGCAGCACGTAGGCCGGCCGCCGCGCGGCGGCAAACGGTTCGGCGGCGACCACACGGCCCACGCGCAGGTCGACCCGCATGAAGTCGTCCCAGCCGATCGTCGACGCATCGCTCATCGGGCGTGCCTGCGATGTCGCGCCAGCGCCGCGCACTGGTCGATCGCGGCGAACAGGCTCGACGGATCGGCGCGGCCGCTGCCGGCCAGTTCGAGCGCCGTGCCGTGGTCGACTGCGACCCGCGGGTAGGGCAGGCCCAGCGTGAGGTTCACCGCCGATTCGAAACCGCTGTACTTGAGCACCGGCAGGCCCTGGTCGTGATACATCGCCAGCACCGCGTCGACGTCGCGCAGCCGAGCGGGCAGAAACGCGGTGTCGGCCGGCAGCGGGCCGTCCAGACGCAGGCCGGCTCCGCGCAGCCGTTCGAGCGCGGGTGTGATCGTCTCGATCTCCTCCCGGCCGAGATGCCCGTCCTCGCCCGCATGCGGGTTGAGCCCGAGCACGGCGATGCGCGGGTGGGCGATTCCGAAATCACGGCGCAGGGCGCCGTCGAGAATCCGCAGCACCCGTTCGAGCGCCTCCACGGTGATCGCGTCCGGCACCGCACGCAGGGGCAGGTGGGTCGTCGCCAGCGCCACGCGCAACGTCGGATTGGCGAGCATCATCACCACAGGACAGCCGGCATCGTCGGCCAGCAATTCGGTGGTGCCGGTGTAGGGCACGCCGCCGGCGTTGATCGCAGCCTTGTGCACCGGACCGGTCACCATGCCGTCGAAGCGCCCGTCGCGGCAGCCGTGGGCGGCGTACAGCAGGGCCGCGACGACGCCGGGTGCGTTCGCGGGCTCGGGTGCGCCGAACGCGGCCGTGGCGGGGAGCGGCTGTTCGATGAGGCGCAGCGTCCCCGCGCGAACGTCTGCCGCATCGGCATCGGCGAACGTCAGCGGACGCCCGATCGCGGCCGCGGCGCGCTGGAGCACGGCACTGTCGCCGATGACGACGAGATCGGCATCGACGTCGTGCCAGGCCGCACGCACGCACAGTTCGGGCCCGATCCCCGCAGGTTCACCGGGCACCAGGGCCAGCCGGGGGCGATTCACGACGCTGACAGGCTTGGCGCCTCACGCGCGGCGCGGGGCGGGGGAATCCGGGAGGGCGCGATCGTCGCCCGGGCGCCCGGTGTTCCGAAGGATTCTGCCGCGAGCCGAGCGGCGAGCGCGCGGCATGCGTGCGCTTTCAGGACAGACCGGGACCGCCGCGCGAGGATCGCGGCGCGATCCGGTGCGTGGCGGCCCGTGTCGCTCATCCGCCGCTGCCCACGACCTCGGGGTCGGGATTCGGACCGATGCGGATGCTGACGTAGGCTTCGCCGCGCAGCTCGCGCACGTAGCGGTCCCACTCGTCCTCGAGCTTGCGCTGGCCGATCGCCTCGCGCGCCTGGGCGCGCTGGTTGTTGTCGTTGCCTGCGGACTGCCGGGTGGCCATGCGCTGGACGATGTGCCAACCGGCCTGGGTGCGGAACGGCTGCGACACCCCGCCGTCGCCGAGCGCAGCGACCTGGCTGCCGAAATCGGGACCGAACTCGTCCTGGGTGAACCAGCCGAGATCGCCGCCGTTGCCACGCGTGCTCGTGTCTTCGGAGTTCTCGCGCGCGATCTCAGCGAAGTCGGCGCCGCCGGCGATACGGGCGCGCAGGGCATCGGCGCGAGCACGGGCAGCGCTGTCGTCGCCCGCGGTGGCGCGGATCAGGATGTGGCGGGCCTGGAACTCGGTCACCGTCGCGCCGCCGGCCTGCGCGGCGTCGCGCACGTCGACGAGCTGCAGCAACTGGAATCCGCTGGGGCCACGGATCGGGCCGATGATCTGGCCGGGCTGCAGCGAGGTCACCGCGGTCGCGAAGGCCGCGGGAATCTCGTCGCTGCGGCGCCAGCCGAGGTCGCCGCCTTCCAGCGCGTTGGGGCTGTCGGAATAGCGCACCGCCGCGGCCGAGAATTCCATCTCGTTGCGGTCGAGCAGGCCCTTGATGCCGTCGATCTTCTGCTGGCCCACCTGGATCTGCTCCGGCGTCGCGCCTTCGGGCAGCGCGACCAGGATGTGCGCCAGCCGGTACTGGGCGCCCGTGGCCTGGGCCGACAGGGCCGCCTCGACCTCGGCATCGCTGACCGAGATGCGCGTCTGCGCGAAGCGCTGACGCATGCGCTGGACCATCAGCTCGTCGCGCAGCGAGGCGCGGAAATCGTCGAACGACATGCCGTCGCCCGCGAGCTGCTGGCGCAGCTGGTCCATGGTGAAGTTGTTCTGCTGGGCGATCGCGGCGATCGCCTGGTCCACTTCCTCGTCGCTGACACGCACGCCGGTCTGGGCGGCGCGTGCGGTCTGCAGACGCAGGGTGATCAGGCGCTCGAGCACCTGGCGCTCGAGGATCTGCTGCGGCGGCAGCTGGTCCTGGCGGGTGGCGTACTGGCCGCGGATGTTGGCCACCGCACGCTCGAGTTCGCTGGCGAGGATCACGTCCTCGTCGACGACGGCGGCGATGCGGTCCAGGGGCTGCAGGTCTTGCGCCTGGGCGTTGACGGCGAACAGCACGGCGGCCGCCGCGAGGGAACGGATCAGTGTCTTCATTGGCTCAGGCCGGGAGTGAGGGTTTCCACGTCGTCGCTGTTGCGCAGCTCGGACGGCGGCACGAGATAGAGGTCGTCGCGGTAATAACCGAGAATAGCACGGCGCAAACGGTCCTCCGTGTTGGGGCCGGCGGACCCCAGACCCTTCAGTTCAAGTTCGAACATGATGGCGTTGTTCAGCTCGCCCTGGCGGTTGCGCAGGTAGCGTCGACCGACCACGCGCGCCGCGAGACAGCAGCTGTCCCACTGCACGCCGGCGACCGCTTCGAGCAGCCGGTTGTCGGTGAACGAGTAGTAGTAACGGCCCACCACGCTCCAGGCGGCGCTGATCGGATACAGGAACGACAGGTCGGCCTGTTCGATCAGATCCGCACGACGGCGATAGGCGAAGTTGACGATGCCCTCGTCGCCGATCAGATAGCGCGTGCGCAGCGACATCAGGTCTTCGCGGCGGAACTTGGGGTCCCACTGGTAGCCGGCGCTGACCGTCCAGCGGTCGTTGATCGCGTAGGTCGCGTCGCTGACCCAGGCCGAGCGCCCCTGTTCGACCTGCGCTTCGCCCGGGATCGTCACCCGCGAATCGGACAGGTAGACGATCTGGCCGAGGCTGGCCGAGAGCTTCTCCATGCCGTCCGATTCGCGGATCAGACGCGTACTGACCGCCATCGTGACCTGGTTGGCGTCGGCCTGGCGGTCGGCGCCCGAATAGCGGTTGTCGCGGAACAGCTGGCCCCAGCCGAAGGTCAGCGGCGTGGTGTCGAACAGCGGCAGTGCGGACTGGTCGCGGTAGGGCGAATTCAGATAGAACAGCCGCGGCTCGAGGGTGTGCAGGTAGTCCTCGCCGCGCCAGCGGGTGTTGCGGTCGAAGAACAGGCCGGCGTCGATCGAGCCGATCGGCTGGCTGCGGCTGGGCGAGGTGTTGCGGTAGAGCGCGAGAGTGTCGGCGGGTACCGCCACATCGCCCGGAATGCCGAGTTCGGCGCGTGCGCGCTGCTCGGCGATGCGGTCGGCCAGCACGCGGTCGAGCGAGTAGCTGGTGTGGCGGTAAGCGACCGTCGGGCGCACGAACCAGGCCGCGCCCTCGAACGGCATCGACACATACGGTTTGACGTCGAGGCGGCTTCCGCCCGGACGCGCGGCGTCGTCGAGATGCGAGAACCGGGTGGCCGTGGTGTCGACGCCCGCGTTGATCCAGCGGCCGTAGGGACGTTGCCAGGTGAACGAGGCGTGCGGCAGGCGGTTGTAGGGCAGCACCGCCTCGGGCAGCGTGTAGTCGGTCAGCAGCTGGTAATCGGCGAGCACGCTCGCGTTCCAGTAGCCGAGGTCGCCCGACGTGCCCTGGCCGAACACGCCGATCTGGCTCAGCGCATTGACCGAGGAAATGCCGTCGACATTGTTGCTCGAATCCTCGAGATACCGTGGATCGCTCATCCAGGTCAGGTTGGTGCGGCCCTGCCAGGTCGGATTGATGTCCCAGGACCCGCCGAAGCTCAGGAAGGCGCGATCGTCCTTGCGCCGGTTCTCGACGATCGGCACCTGTTCTTCCTCGAGCTCGCGCTCGCGGCTGGTGAGCTTGTCCGACGGCAGATAGGCCACGTCGAGTTCGCCGCGGGTGCGGTCGGTCTGGAAGCGGAACTCGGTGCCCAGCTGCACGCCGCGCCGGCTCATGAAACGCGGCTCGAGGGTCATGTCGAACTGCGGCGCAAGGTTGAGATAGATCGGCTGGGTGTAGTCGAAGCCGTTGCGGCCCGACTGCGAGATGCGCGGGAACAGCAGGCCCGAGAGGCGGCGCTCGTCGATCGGGAAGCGGAACCAGGGCACGTACAGCACCGGCACCTTGCCCACGCGCAGGGTCGCGTTGCGCGCGGTGCCCATGCCCATGTCGGTGTCGATGTCGATCTGGCCGGCCTTGAGCTCCCACCAGCGGTCGCTCGGTGTGCAGGTGGAATACGTGGAGCCCAGCAATGCACCGACGGTGCCGTCCATGCGGATGTGGTCCGCGCCGCCGTTGCCGCGGCGGGCGGTCAACTGGTAGCGCACGCTGTCCATGCGGTAGGACTCGGCCAGCGTGTCGCCCTCGAGCCGGTCGGCGACCACGCGCATGCCCGAATCCTGGTAGCGCACGTTGCCGCTGGCGACGAAGGTGCCGTCCTCCTGCGAGAACTGCAGGTCGTCGGTGCCGAGGAACTGGTCGCCGCGGCGCAGGGTCACGTCGCCGCTGACGTTTCCGGTGAAGTCGCTGTCCACGCCGGTCAGGCCTTCGAACTGGTTGCCGTCGATGTTGGTGGGCTGGTTCTCGCGATCCTCCACCGAGCCGATCGGAGCCTGGGCATCGGCGAACGCGGGAACCGCGTCCTCGATCGGGCACAGCGCCCAGTAATTCGGGCGCAAGGCCTCGTCGGCGTGGGCGCTCAGCGAGACGGCGATGCAGAACGGAAGAGGCAACAAGCGTAGGGCAGGGCGCACGGTCGATCCGTTCAGCCAAAAACGTGCGCCAGCATGCCGTATCCCTTGGGCAGCGGCAATGCGGCCAAGCCGCGTTCATTCACCGGCTGGCGTGCCGCTGCGTGGCCTCGTCGGCCATCAGCGCGCTGAACATGAATGGATGTCGGCAACCGCGTGCTGAGTGCGCCCGATGCCCGGGATACCGGGGCGTCGCGCGCGTACGTGCCCGCACCTGCTCAGGCCGGTGTCGCCCTGAGAGACCGCAGATGCGCCACGCTGCATTCGCGCAGTGCCTGCAGGTCGTAGCCGCCTTCGAGCATCGAGACCAGCCGGCCTTCGGCATGGCGGTCGGCCAGCGCGACGAGTTCGCCGGTGATCCAGCCGAAATCCGCGGCATCGAGTTCGAGCTGGGCCAGCGGATCGCTGCGGTGCGCGTCGAAGCCGGCCGACACCAGCACCAGCTGCGGGGCGAAGGCGTCGATCTCCGGCAGCAGGCGCTCGTGCCACGCGGCGCGGAACGCCTCGCTGCCCGTTCCCGGCGGCAGCGGCAGGTTGACGATATTGCCCACGCCGCGCTCGCTGCGATGACCGGTATCGGGATACAGCGGCCACTGGTGCGAACTGAGGTACTGCACCCGTGGCTCGGCTTCGAAGATCGCCTGGGTGCCGTTGCCGTGATGCACGTCGAAATCGACGATCGACACCCGGGTCAGACCGTAGCGGTCGAGCGCGTGCGCGGCTGCGACGGCGATGCTGTTGAACAGGCAGAACCCCATCGCGATGTCGCGCGTGGCGTGATGCCCGGGCGGGCGCACCGCGCAGAAGGCGCGGCGTGCGTCGCCGCCGAAGACCAGGTCCACCGCCGCGACACCCGCGCCCGCGGCATGCAGCGCCGCGAGCGCCGAGCCGGGCGAGAGCACGGTGTCGGCATCGAGTGGGATGCGCCCCGTCGGCTGCGATTCGAGCACGGTCGCGAGCAGCGATTCGTCGTGCACGCGCAGCAACTGGCCGCGCGTGGCGGCCGGCGCCTGGCGCAGATCCAGATCGGGGAACGCGGCCTGCAGGGCCTCGATCACCGCAGCGAGACGCTCGGGGCGTTCGGCGTGCTCCGGCCCGGTGTCGTGGTCGAGGCCACCGGCGTACGAGAACACCGGCACCTGCCGGGCATCACCGCCGAAGGTGACCGGAGGGTGCATCGCTCAGCGCCTGCGCTCGTGGCGCCACAGCACCTCGCCGTGGCCGTCGGCGCGCGCCAGCACGCGGGCCAGCACGAACAGCAGATCGGACAGGCGGTTGAGGTAACGCACCGCCTGCGGCCGCACGGCGTCGGTGCGCGACAGGGCCACCGTCTCGCGCTCGGCGCGGCGCACCACCGTGCGCGCGATGTGGCAGCGCGCCGCAGCCTCGCCGCCGCCGGGCAGGATGAAGTCCTTCAGCGCGGGCAGGTCGTCGTTGTAATGGTCGAGCTGCGCTTCGAGCGCGTCGATGTCGGCATCCTCGATCGCGGCGTGCCCCGGAATGCACAGCTCGCCGCCGAGATCGAACAACTGGTGCTGCACGGTGGTCAGCAGATCGCGGATGTCGTCCGGCACCTGCGTCGCCAGCAGCAGACCGATGGTGGAATTGGCCTCGTCGACGGTGCCGTAGGCGGCGACGCGCAGCGAGTCCTTGCCGACGCGTGCACCGTCGCCCAGACCGGTCGATCCGTCGTCGCCGGTGCGGGTGTAGATCTTCGAAAGGCGGTTGCCCATCGTGCCGCGGTCAGTCGGCGTGCAGCGCGCGGGCCGTTGCCGGCGTCGGCAGCAGGCGCGTCAGCAGCACATGCAGCACGGCGGCGGCGCCGACGTACAGCGCAGCAGCGCGCATGTAGGGCAGCAGCCAGTCGGTGTAGTTCTTCCACCAGCCGGCCAGGCTGGGCTCGGCCACGCTGCTGCTGATCCAGTAGAAGCTGCCCTGGGCGATCAGGTGGCACACCGCCACCGAGGCCACCAGGCTGGCGACGAGTTTCAACGCACCCGTCAGCGCCGGGCCGTCGAGATGCCGCTTCAGCCAGACACCACCGGCCCACATCGCGAAGTACGCCGGCACCAGGCACCAGTACGCCGGCGAGACGCAGTAGTGGGTCCAGAACGACAGGCCCTGGCTGGTGATCACGAACGCATCCACCGCCACGGCCAGCGTCATCAGCGCGGGAAACGCCCAGCGCGTCCACGTGGCGAGATAGACGCCACCGATGAAGAACACGGCCCACGACGCATCGGGCACGGCGCCGAAATGGTGCACGCGGGTGGCGGCCATCAGCGCGGCCAGCAGGGCGAGGATGGTGGCGCGACGGGCGACGGGGGTCATTGCGGCTCCGGAGACGGCGAACGGGTTCACGACCCGCATTCTAGCGGAGCGTCCGGCGACGTGCGGCCAGCGCTTATCATCGCGCCATGGAGCACGCATACCAGGTCCTGATCGTCGGAGGCGGCCTCGTCGGCGCCAGTCTCGCCATCGCACTCGATCGCGCCGGCGTCCGGACCGCTCTGGTCGAGGCGACCGCGGAGGCGATGCCGGCCGTCTTCGACCAGCGCAACCTGAGCTTCGCCGAGGCCACCGTCAACGCATTGACCGCGCTCGGTGTGCTGCAGGCATTGAAGGCGCCGTCCGGGCCGATCCGCCGGATCCACGTCGGCCGCGCCGGCGATTTCGGCCGCGTCCGGCTCGATGCCCGGGCTTACGGGCGCACGCAGTTCGGACAGGTGGTCGTGGCCCGCGACTTCGGCCAGGCGCTGGAAGCGCGGCTGCAGGCGCTGACCCACGTCACCCGCTACCGGCCCGGTCGCGTGACCGCGGTCGGCCCCGTGGAAGACGGGCGCCGTGCCGTCGACATCGAAACGCCGGACGGCGTCGTGCGCGCCAGCACGGCGCTGCTCGTCGCCGCCGACGGCACCGATTCGATCACGCGCAGCGCCCTCGGCATCGAGGCCGACATCCACGATTACCGGCAGACGCTGTTCGTCGCCCGGCTGCAGGCCGCGCGTGCGCCGGACGGGGTCGCCTACGAGCGCCTGACCGACAGCGGGCCCACGGCGCTGCTGCCGCGTGGCGACCGGCACTACGGCCTGGTGCACGGCGTGGCGTCGGAGGATGCGGAGGCCGTCGCCGCGCTCGATGACGCGGCCTTTCTGTCGCGCGTGCAGTCGGCCTTCGGCTGGCGTGCGGGCCGGTTCATCGCAGTCGGTCCGCGCAGCCGCTATCCGATCCGGCGCGTGGTGGCGACGGCGACGACGGCGCCGCGCGCGGTGCTGGTCGGCAATGCCGCGCAGACCCTGCACCCGATCGGCGCGCAGGGCTTCAACCTGGGCCTGCGCGATGCGCTGACCCTGGCCGAACTCGTCGCCGATGCGGCCGATCCCGGCGCATCGGCGCTGCTCGAGCGCTACGCCGCGCGTCGCCGGGAGGACCGCAGCCGCACGCTCGCGTTCTCCGACGGCCTGGCGCGGGTGACCTCGAATCCGTCGCGTCTGCTGCGCCCGCTGCGCAGTCTCGGTCTGCTCGCCGTCGACCGTGACGCCGCGCTGCAGGCGATGCTGGCCGGCGGTGCGATGGGTTATCGCGGCGACGTACCGGCGCTGTGCCGCGGAGGCGCCGCATGAGCCGCCGCGCTGTGCGCGACGTGGTCGTCTGTGGCGGCGGCGTGGTGGGTGCGGCCTGCGCGCTCGCACTCGCGCGGCTCGGGCTGGACGTGGTGCTGGTCGAGGCGCGCCCACCGGCGGCCTGGGATGCCGCCGCGCCGGACCTTCGCGTCTACGCCTTCGCTCACGACAATGCCCGCCTGCTCGAGACGATCGACGTCTGGCCGGCGGTGCGCGCGACCCGCGCGCACGCCTACCGCCGGATGCAGGTCTGGGATGCGGGCGGCGGCAGCGAGCTGCGGTTCGACGCCGATGCGCTGGGTCTGCGCGAGCTGGGCTGGATCGTCGAACACGGCCTGCTGGTCGATCGCCTCTGGGCGCAGCTTGCGACGGCCGGCGTGGAGGTGCGCAGTCCGGCGGCGGTCGAGGCGCTGGAGACGGCCGACGACCGCGTCGCGCTTCGGCTCGACGCGGGCAGCCGCATCGAGGCGCGTCTGGCGATCGCGGCCGACGGCGCGGGCTCGATGCTGCGACGGCTCGCCGGGATCGGCGCCGACGGCCACGACTACGGCCAGAGCGGCGTCGTCGGCTATGTGCGCAGCGAACATCCGCACGAGGACACGGCCTGGCAGCGGTTTCTGCCGGGTGGGCCACTGGCCTTGTTGCCCTGCGACGACGGCTTGAGTTCGATCGTGTGGACGCTGCCGGCCGACGAGGCCGAGCGTGTGCGTGCGCTCGACGATGCGGCCTTCGCCGATGCGCTCACGCGCGCGTCCGGCGGCCGGCTCGGCGCGCTGGCGCCGGCTTCGGCACGGGCGGCGTTTCCGCTGCGTCGGCAGCTGGTCGACACCCAGGTGGCCGGGCGTGTGCTCGTGGTCGGCGATGCCGCCCACGTCGTGCATCCGCTGGCCGGACAGGGGGTCAACCTGGGCCTGCGCGACGTGGCCGCTCTGGCCGCGAGCGTCGGCGAGGCCCTGCAGCGCGACGCGCTCTGGGATGCGCCGCAGCGGCTCGCGCGCTGGGCGCGCACACGTCGCAGCGAGAATACGCTCGCCGCGCATGCGTTCGACGCCATCAACCGGGTCTACTCGAACGATGCGGTGTTGCCGACGCTGCTGCGCAGCCATGCGCTCGGCATCGCAGGTGGTCTGCCGCCGCTCAACCGCCTGCTGTGGCAGCGGGCCGCCGGCGGCTGATCGACCGGAGCGCCGGGTGAGACCCGGTCAGTGCGCCGCAGCCACCCGGCCGCGCATGCGCTGGACGAGGTGCACCGCGCCGACCGCAAGGCCGCCGGCGATCACGCCGACGACGGCGTTGATCAGGGTCGGCGTGATCGCACCGAGCACCGCGCCCACGGTCGGCAGCGCGCCGAGCCCGGTCGCGGTGTCCTGGATCCAGGTCGCCAGATCGTGGATGCCGTGGGCGATGATGCCGCCGCCGACGAGAAACATCGCCGCGGTGCCGGCGATCGCCAGACCCTTCATCAACCACGGCGCGGCACGCAGGATCGCCTGTCCCGCGCCGCGCGCGGCCGCGGACGGGCGCCGGCTCAGGGCCAGGCCGGCGTCGTCGAGCTTCACGATGCCCGCAACGAGACCGTAGACGCCCACGGTCATCAGCGCGGAAATCACCGCCAGCGCGCCGAGCTGGGTCAGGAAGGCCGCGCCGGCGACGGTGCCGAGCGTGATCGCGATGATCTCGGCCGAAAGGATCATGTCGGTGCGCACCGCGCCGCGGATCTTGTCGCGCTCGAACGCGACCGGATCGACCTCGGCACCGGCGAGGGCAGCGGTGCGCCCCGGCTTGGCGGCATCGTCCTCGGCCCTGTGAAACAGCTTGTGCATCACCTTCTCGAAGCCCTCGTAGCAGAGGAACAGGCCGCCGGCCATCAGCAGCGGCGTGACCAGCCACGGCAGCCACGCGCTGATCGCGAGCGCCGCCGGCACCAGGATCAGCTTGTTGCGCGCCGAGCCCTTGGCGACCGCCCAGACCACCGGCAGCTCGCGGTCCGCCCTGACCCCGGTGACCTGCTGGGCGTTGAGGGCGAGATCGTCGCCGAGCACGCCGGCGGACTTGCGCGCGGCCAGTTTGGTCATCACCGCCACGTCGTCGAGCACGGTGGCGATATCGTCGAGCAGGGTCAGCAGGCTGGAGGCCACGCGGGCGGATCCGGAAGGGGAGGGCGCGCGCAGTATGCGGCCGGAATGTGGCCTTGGCGTCAGTGCCGATCCGGGGCCTGCCGACGTAGGGCGTCGGGCGGATCGGCCTGCGTGGATTGCGTATGAGGTACGCGGAGCGTCGCGCGAGTCCGGGCCGGTCGTGCGCTGCCTCCGGGAGCACGGCGGCGTATCTCGGAACGGTGCCCGGGTTGCTCCGGACCAACCGGGTCTACCCCGAAGGGCGTCGGCTGATACGTGTTCGAGCGACCGGACGACGATGGATTCACGCATCCGCAGCCGAAGCGCGCGTGCTCGGTCAACGCCGGGCTCTGGAGGCGCGACGCGCTCCGCGTGTCCCGGGGATGGTCCGGATCACTGCTGTCATCCCGCGGCTTTCGCCGAGCGTCTGGCCCGTCGCGCGGGACCCCGGCAACTTCAGGCCTGGAAAACACAGGGCGCTGGATTCCCGCGTTCGCGGGAATGACCGTTGAAAGTGGAGCAGTTCGGACCTTCTCTAGCGCGCCAGCGCCCAGGCGGCGAGGCTGAATGCCAGGACGGCGATGGTGGTGGCGACGAGGGCCAGGGCCTGGGCGCGGACCAGGCGCGTCTCGGCGCGCGCGGCGGCCAGGTGCAGGGCCTCGATGGTCTTCTGCATGTCCGCCGCCAGCTTGCCGATCGAATCGGCGTTCTGGCTCGCCGCGTCCTGCAGTTCGACGATCTGCGCATCCACCACGTCGTTGCGCCGCTGCTGGCCGAGGTCCACCAGGGGCGGCGGCGTGCGGGTGAAGATCGGCCGTGCCAGCCGGACGATTTCCGGCAGGTACGGCGCGACGACGGTGATCCAGCCTGCGGCCATTGCGGACTCTCCGATCGGGATTTACTCGACGCTGGCGTAGACCGTGATCTCTTCGCGGTCGTGATACAGCTGGCGCGCGCGGATGACCAGGTTGTCGTGCTCGCCCGCGTTGTTGGCGAACAGGTCGAGCGCCAGCAGCGTTTCCTGCCAGCGCTTCTTCATCGGCAGCTTGAGATTGAAGACCGCATTGCGGCACCAGCCTTCGCGGAACCAGGTGGCCATGCGCTCGGCGACCTTGCGCGGCTGCTCGACCATGTCGCAGACCATCCAGTCGACCGCGCCGACGGGCTGGTAGCGGAACCCGTCGACACGGTGGTGATCGACCAGGCCGGTGTCCATCAGCGCGGCCTGCATCGGGCCGTTGTCGACCGCGCTCACGCGCATGTGCTCGCGTGTGAGCACCCAGGTCCAGCCGCCGGGCGCCGCGCCCAGATCCACCGCGCGCATGCCGGGCTTGATGCGGGCGTTGCGCTCGCGCTCGGTCATCAGCGCCATGAAGGCTTCCTCGAGCTTGAGCGCCGAGCGCGACGGCGCATCGGCGTGCGTGCGCAGGCGCGGAATGCCCATCGGCCACGGCGCGCTGTCGCCCACCACCGACTGCGCGATGTAGGCATGGGTGCCCGAGACGAAGAACACGTGCAGGCGCGGAAAGCGGGCCTCGTCCTTCTGGCTCAGGAAGCCGCGCTTGCGCAGCGCAGGACGCAGCGCGTTGCCGAAGCTGCGGGCGAGACCCGCGAGCTGCTTGCCTTCATCGGAATCCGGATGCTCGACCAGCAGCTCGCCGTGGCGGCCGCGGCCGGCCAGCACCTCGAAGATCGGGGTGATGCGGTCGGTGGGGTCGAGGTCGCGCAGTTCGGCCAGCAACATCAGCTTCTGGCGCGCGAAGATCAGCTCGCGGAACGGCAGTTCGCTGGTCAGCGAGGGGCCGTTGTCGGAATGGAACAGCACGTAGCCGTCGCCGCGTTTCGTCTGCGCATACCCGGCGACGTGCACGCCCGCCGCGCGTTCGGTGAGCTCGGCGGCGAGGTCGGATTCGAAGCCCGCACGGCAGTAGCACAGCAGGCCGCTGATCGGCTGCACCGGCGACGCGGTGGCGTCGTCGGACTGGACGGGCGCGACGTCGGCCGTGCTCGGATCGGGATCGCTCATGTCAGTACTTCGCTCCGTCGGTCTCGCCGTAGGTGCGCAGCACGGCACGCGCCTCGTCGCGCAGGATGTCGCGCACGACTTCGATGCCGCGCTGGTTCAGCGCGCCGATCCAGTCCGCGGGCAGCGGACCTTCGTCGAACGGCGTCAGCGCCTCGACATCCTCCGAGCGCGCACCGATCAGCAGCCGGTCGATGCCGGCCCAGACGGTCGCGCCGTAGCACATGCAGCAGGGCTGCGAGGACGTGGCCAGGGTCACCGGGCCGATGCGCTCGTTGAGGCGCGGCGTCTGCAGGCGCTGCTGGGCCAGCATGTAGGCCATCGTTTCGGCGTGCGCGACCGAACAGGTATGCGGCATCACCCGGTTCACCCCGGCCGAGACGATGCGGTCCTGGCCGTCGAAGACGACCGCGCCGAACGGCCCGCCGCTCTGCGCCTCGATGTTCAGGCGCGAGAGTTCGATCGCGAGCGCGACCTTGTCCGCGTCGCCCGGATAGGCGCGCGTGGCGTCGACGTGTTCGTGCACCCAGGCGGGAAGGGTGAGATGGACCTGTGCGTACAGCATGGAAAGCCTTGAAAGGAGGACGGGCGTTCAGCGCTCGAGCGCGCCCTGGGGCGCCGCTTCGCAGCGGTTGGCGACGCAGCGGCACGCGGTGACCTCGCGGAACCCGCAGACCGAGGCCAGGCCGCGGCGCGCGCAGTCCGCGGCCACGGCGTCGGGATCGACCCGGGCACCGGTGCTCACGCAGGCCGGATAGGCGCCGCAGCAGTTGCCGACGTTCTTGACCGTGCAGTCGGCATCGCGGCTGCAGCGGGTATCGGGGGCTAGCGGTGAGCCGCCCGCGTCGGCAAGCGCGGGTGGCGCGCCGTGCGGCACGCCGGCCGACGGCGGCGTCGGCGCACTGGACGCGTGTTGACCGGCGCAGGCGGTCAGCCACAGCAGCAGCGGCAGCAGCCACAGCGACCGGCGCAGGCGGCTCATGTCCCCGCCGCCCAGGTGTCGCGCAGGGTCACGCTGCGGTTGAAGACCGGCGCGGCCGCCGAGTGGTCGTAGCGGTCGGCGACGAAGTAACCCAGCCGTTCGAACTGGAACGCCTGCTCCGGCGCGGCCGTGGCCGCCGCCGGCTCGACGTAGCCGGTCACGCTGCGCTTGGAGTCCGGATTGAGGTGCTCGCGGTAGGTCTTGCCGGTCGATTCGTCGTCGGGCTTTTCCACCGTGAACAGCCGGTCGAACAGCCGCACCTCGGCCGCCACCGCATGCGCGGCGCTGACCCAGTGGATCGTGCCCTTGATCTTGCGGTTGGCGCCTTCCATACCGGGTCGCGATTCGGGATCCAGCGTGCCGCGCAGCTCGACGATCACGCCGCTGTCGTCCTTGATCACCTCGTCGCAGCGGACGATACCGGCGCCGCGCAGGCGCACTTCCCCGCTCGGAATCAGCCGCTTGAAGCCCTTGGGCGGCACTTCGGCGAAATCCTCCCGCTCGATCCACAGCTGGCGCGAGAACGGCACCTCGCGCGTGCCCTGGGCCTCGTCCTTGGGGTGGTTGGAGAAGGTCAGGGTCTCGGCATGGCCGTCGGGCAGATTGGTCAGCACCAGCTTCACCGGATCGATGACGGCCATGCGCCGCGGCGCGCGTGCGTCGAGGTCGTCGCGCAGCGCACCTTCGAGCACCGAGAAATCGATCACCGAGTTCTGCTTGCTGATGCCCACCCGATCCACCAGCAGGCGCAGGGCGGCCGGCGTGTAGCCGCGGCGGCGCAGGCCCTGCAACGTGTACATGCGCGGATCGTCCCAGCCGTCGACCAGGCCTTCGGTGACCAGCTGGGTGAGCTTGCGCTTGCTCATCACCGTGTAGTTGATGTTGAGGCGCGAGAACTCGATCTGGCGCGGCTTGGCGGCGACGTTCGGCAGGCCGCGGGCGGTCAGCGAGGCGAGCAGTTCCGGATTGCCGGCCAGGTCCACGCGGTCGACCACCCAGTCGTACAGCGGGCGGTGGTCCTCGAACTCCAGCGTGCACAGCGAATGGGTGATGCCCTCGACGGCATCGCCCAGCGCGTGGGCGAAGTCGTACATCGGGTAGATCGGCCAGGCGTCACCGGTGTTCTGGTGGGCCACCTTCTTGATCCGGTACAGGGCCGGGTCGCGCAGGTTCATGTTGCCGCTGGCCATGTCGATCTTGGCCCGCAGCGTGCGCGTGCCGTCGGCGAACTCGCCCGCGCGCATGCGCCGGAACAGGTCGAGATTCTCCTCGACGCTCCGGTCACGGAACGGCGAATTGCGGCCCGGCTCGGTCAGCGTGCCGCGGTACTCGCGCACCTGCTCGGCGGTCAGGTCGCAGACGTAGGCGTCGCCCTGACCGATGAGCTTCTCCGCGGCCAGATAGTAGACCTCGAAGTAATCCGAGGCGTGGCGCAGTTCGGCCCAGTCGAAGCCCAGCCAGCGCACGTCGTCCTCGATCGCCCGCACGAAGGCCAGGTCCTCCTTCTCGGGGTTGGTGTCGTCGAAGCGCAGGTTGCAGCGACCGCCGAATTCCGCCGCGATGCCGAAATCCAAACAGATTGCCTTCGCGTGGCCGATATGGAGGTAGCCGTTGGGTTCCGGCGGGAAGCGCGTGCGGATGGCTGTGTGCTTGCCGCTGGCCAGGTCCTCGCGGACGACCTGCCGGATGAAGTCCTGGCGCACCGGGCTGGAGCTGTCGGACGGCGGAGCGGCGGGATCGGAAACACCGGAGGAGGACATGGATGGCGGACTCGTGTGGATCGAAGACGGAATCGCGCAGTTTAACGGACAGCCGCTGCAGCCCGGCGGCGCGCGGGCGACCGGGCCGTCAACGCCTCTGTGACGCGGAGTCGGGTAAAACTGTGATCGCGGTAGGGGGCGCCCGCGAGACGGTGGCGCGAGGGCATCGGATTTTCGGGGAGTGCTGCATGCGCGCAATCGCGCACACGATCGCCGGCGCGCGATGGCCGGTCCGGCGACGCCGTGCCCGAGCCGGAGGCCGTCCATGGCGCTAGACGCGGCCGATGCGATGCCGGGGCACCGCGTCGTGCTGGCGGGGTGCCTGCTGTTGCTGGTGGGCCTGTTCGCGATGCTCGTGGCGTCGACCCAGCTGCGACCGGGCGAGCAGCGTCCGGTCGAAGTCGTCGGCGACAGCGCCGGTCCCTTCGGCGAGGCGGCGCGCACCGTGCAGCTCCGGTTCGACCTGCCGCCGACCGAACGCAGCCAGGGACGCTGGGCGCTGTGGTTTCCGCGGGAGCCGGTCGTGGACCTGCATCTCACCCGTGATGACGGCTGGCGCAGCGAGGTCCGCGACTTCTTCCGGGTCGGCGAGGACGAAGGCATGTTCCCCAACGGTTACGGCTTCGTGCTGCCGGCGGACTGGGAAGGCCCGGTCCAGCTCGACGTCCGCTACGCGGGCATGCTGCAGACGAACATCGCGCCGGTGCTGGCCCGCGCCGGCGACGTGCGCCGTATCGAGCGGTCCGGCGTGGCCCTGTCGGCGGCGCTGTACGGCGCGCTGCTCGCGCTGGCCACGCTGGCGCTGGCACTCGCCTACGCGTCGCGCGACCGTCTGTTTCTCGGATTCTTCGGCGTGGTGTTCGCGCTGGTGCTGTTGCTGCAGGCGGCCAACGGCCATCTGTACGGCCTGCCCGCGGGACGGCTGTTCGCTTACTGGGGCGTGCAGGGCATGGCGGCGCTGGCGCTGCTGTATGCAGCGGCCGTGCAGGGGCTGATCGAGGCTTACGCGATGCCGCGCGGGCACCGCGGCGCACGGGCGACGCGTGCGATCACGGTCGCGCTGGTGTTGCTGGCGGCCGTTTGCCTGCTCAACCTGGGAGCGGTGGCCCCGCTCGCGTGGCCGCTGACCGTGCTGGGCTGGATCGCCTCGGGGGTCGCGTCGCTGGCGATGCTGTTCGACGCCACACGCCGCGGCGTGCGGCTGGCTGCCTGGGTGCTGGCCGCGGCGGCGCTCGCCTTGGTCGGCGGGCTGTGGATGGCGCTGGTGCGCCTGGGGCTGACGACCGACATCGCCCTGCTGCATTTCGCCTATCAGGGGACGCTGGTCGCGTTCGTGTTCGGGCTGGGTCTCGCCCTGATCAGCCGCATCGGCGATTACCGCGACCAGCGCGACCGCGACCGGCTCGCGCGGCTGGACACCGAGCGCAAGATGCAGCGCGAACGCGCGCGGGCCAATCTGACGACCGCCCTGCAGACCCAGCTCAACGGGCTCGATCCGGGCGAGTTGCCCTGGCAGGGGTTCCGGCTGCTGATGGACCACCTGCTGCCGCTGGTGCCCCACGAGTCCTGTGTCGCCGTGTTGCGCGGGTACCAGGGACGCGATCATCTGCTGGTGGAGCCGGCCGATGCGCTGCCGGCGATCGAGCACGAGATCCAGCGTCGCGGCCTGATCCTGCGCCGCCAGGCGACGGCGGGCATCGCCTTGCAACAGCCGGTGCAGGCCTCGTCCGGTGGGCCGGTGGTGGCGATGGAGGCGCTGGTGCCGCTGCAGGTCCGCGCGCCGGGCTGGGCGGTGCTGCTGCTGCGCCGCGCCGGTGGCGAGGGATTCACCACCGAGGAAATGTCGGTGATCGGCGAGCTGCTGCGTCTGGTCCAGCTGCAGGTCGACCAGGCGGCGACGGCGGTCAAGCTGCGGCGCTCGGCGGAAATCGACGCGCTCACCGGAACCATGAACCGGCGCACGCTCGACCTCTGGGTCGAGCGCACGTTCGCCGATGCCGAGCGCACCGGGCGTCCGGTCTCGGTGCTGTTCGTCGACCTCGATCACTTCAAGTCGGTCAACGACCGCTACGGACACGCTTGCGGCGATGACTGCCTGCGCGCGGTATCGACGGCCCTGCGCAGCGTGCTGTCGGAGGCCGACATGTTCGGCCGGTACGGCGGAGAGGAGTTCATCGCCGTGTTGCCGGGCCACGACGGCGCGGAAGCCCGGGCGATCGGCGAGCGCATGCGCACGGCGGTCGAAAACGTCGAGGTCCGGCACGAGGGGCAGCGGGTGCGCCTGACGGTGAGCATCGGCATCGCGACCCGCCAGCCGGGCGAACAGGCGCCGGCCGAGGCGATCGCACGTGCCGACAAGGCGCTGTACGCGGCGAAGCGGCAGGGGCGCAACTGCGTGCAGGTGGCACCCGCGATCTTCAGCTGAGCGGGCCGCGGGGCGCAGGGCGGGTGTCCCGCTGCTAGGCTCGGCGGCCCCACGGCCATACAGGCACGCGAATGTCGGAACGCTCCGCCCAACGCGCCGCGCTGCTGTCGATGCTCGCGGGCGCCGCGCTGATCGGCACCAACGGACTGATGGTGCGTTGGGCCGAAACGCCGCCGACGATTTCCGCGTTCTACCGCATGCTGTTCGCCGGACTGATGCTCGCGCTGCTGGTCGTGGTGCGACGCGACTGGCGGCCTCTGCCCCGTGCGGTGTGGCTGTGGTCGCTGCTGCCGGCAGGTGCATTCGCCGCCGACCTGTGGCTCTGGCACCGCAGCATTCTGCTGGTCGGCCCGGGCCTGGCGACGCTGCTGGCCAACGCCCAGGTGTTCTTCATGGCGCTGGCGGGCGTGGTGCTGTTCGGCGAACGCATCGGGCCACGCTTCGTGGCCGGCATCGCACTGGCGTTCTTCGGCCTCTGGCTGCTGCTCGGCGCGGACTGGGCCAGCCTGCCGGCCGATTATCGCTGGGGCGTATGGCTGGGGCTGGCGACCGGGCTGTGCTACGCGGTCTACAACATCGGCCTGAAGACGGTGCAGCGCGTGGGACGCGCGCACGATGCGTCGCGTACGGCGCCGATCGCGCAGATCCTGGCGATCGCCTCGCTCGGCTCGGCGTTGCTGCTGGGCCTGGCCGGCGCGGCGGAGGGCGTGTCGTTCGCGATCCCCACGTGGGCCTCGCTGGCCTGGCTGCTGGTGCTGGCCGGCCTGGGCCATTGCCTCAGCTGGATCCTGATCTCGCGCGCCATGCAGCGCCTCGGCGTGGCCCTGGTCGGCGTGTTGTTGCTGGTGCAGCCGGTCTGCGCGTTCCTGCTCGACGTCGTGCTGCTGCAGCGGCCGACGCTGCCGCGCGAATGGCTGGGGTTCGGCTTCACCCTGGCCGGGATTTTTCTCGCGAGCCTGAAGGGGCGCAGCCGGCTGCCGGTCGACGCCGCCTGAGCACGCGCCACCTTGAAGCGACGCGCGCGTGGCCGCACGTGGATCGAGCGTTGCGCGGCTGTCCCGCGCCGCCAGGAGACCGCAGATGTTGGGAATCGGAGCGTGGAAACAGCGCCTGCCGCGCGCGCAGGACGCCTTGCCGGGGCGTGACACGCCGCTGCCGTTGCACAACGCGCACGCGGTGCACGGCCGCCCGCTGCAGGGTGCCTTCGAGGGGCTCGAGCAGGTGCAGTTCGGCATGGGCTGCTTCTGGGGCGCCGAGCGCGCGTTCTGGTCCTTGCCCGGCGTGGTGACCACGGCGGTGGGCTACGCGGGCGGCAGCACGCCGAATCCGACCTATCGCGAGGTGTGCTCGGGCCAGACCGGGCATGCCGAGGTGGTGCTGGTGGTCTACGACCCGGCCCAGGTCGCGTTCGAAACACTGCTGCAGACCTTCTGGGAGGGCCACAACCCGACCGAGGGCATGCGCCAGGGCAACGATGTCGGCACGCAGTATCGTTCGGCGCTCTACTGCAGTACGCCGGGCCAGTTCGAACTGGCCACGCGCAGCCTGGCGGACTACGGGGCCAGGCTGGAGGCCGCCGGCTATCCGCCGATCACGACCGAGCTTCGCGCCGAGGCGCCGCCGTTCTATTACGCCGAAGACGAGCATCAGCAGTATCTGCACAAGCATCCCGGCGGCTACTGCGGCCTGGGAGGCACGGGCGTCAGCTGCCCGGTCGGCGCGGTGCTCTGACAGCGGACGCCGGGCGGCGCGGCAACCGCGCCGCCGGGGCGATCATGCGGCAGGCGGTGCGACCGCGAGCACGCGCAAGCGCAGCGTGCGTCCGTTGACGCCGGGCCAGTCGATGCGCTGGCCGACCGCCAGTCCCAGCAGGGCGGCGCCCACGGGGGCCAGAACCGACACGCGGCCTGCGCCGGCATCGGCTTCATGGGGATAGACCAGGGTCAGCGTGTGTCGGCTGCCGTCGTGCTCGTCGACACAGTCGACGTGCGCGTGCATGCCGACGATGCCGGCGGCGTCGGCATCGGGCGCCAGGACATCGGCGCGGTCGAGTTCGCGTTGCAGCGACGCGGCGCCGGGATGGTGCCGGTAGGTGGGAGAGGCCAGCAGGGCATCGAGCCGTGCCAGGTCGCGGGTGGTCAAGCGGATCGGAACGGACTGCGAAGGAGGCAGACCACTCTGGGGTTGGGACGACATCGGGATTCTCCGGTCGGGTGACGTGAAACGGGCGACGCATCGCGCCGCCCGGGTCGATTGTGCCGGATCGGGTGCCGCGGCGATGCCCGGCCGCGCCGCATGCACCTCAATCCTGCGACGGCATCCGCAGCAGGGCCGGCGGCAGCGCGGCGAAGGGCCGGGCCAGCGTCTGCAGAAAGCCCGCGATCGCCGAACTGCGTCGCCAAACCATCGCGATGCGCCGGCTCGGCGGCTGGGGGTCGGCGAAGCCGATGAGGCGGATGTCCGGCGACTGGGCCACCGGCGGCTGCACGGCCAGCATCGGCAGCAGGGTCACCCCCACGTTGGCGGCCACCATCTGCCGCAGGGTTTCCAGGCTGGTGCCCTGGAAGCCGGATTTCTCCGCGGCGCCGGCGAGGTGGCAGACGTCCAGCGCCTGGTCGCGCAGACAGTGGCCGTCTTCGAGCAGCAGCAGGCGCTGGTCGGCCAGCGCGTCCAGGGTGATCGTCGTGCGCGCGGCGAGCGGATGCCCTTCCGGCACGGCCAGCACGAACGGCTCTTCGAACAGTGGCTCGGCGTGCATCTGCTCGTCGTGCACGGGCAGCGCGAGCAGGGCCGCGTCGAGCCTGCCGTCACGCAGCCGCGCGAGCAGCTGGTCGCTCTTGTCCTCGATCAGCAGCAGTTCGAGCTGCTGGAAACGGCGCCGGATCGACGGCACCACGTGCGGCAGCAGATAGGGGCCGAGGGTCGGGAAAAGACCCAGCCGGACGACGCCGGCCTCGGGATCCTGGCTGCGTCGGGCGACCTCCTTCATCTGCTCGACGTCGCCGACGATGCGGCGCGCGCGTTCGGCCACCTGCTGGCCGGTGGGCGTGAGCATGATCTTGCGCGGCGAGCGCTCCACCAGGGTGACGCCGAGCTCGTCCTCGAGCTTGCGGATCTGGGTCGACAGCGTCGGCTGGCTGACGAAGCAGGCCGCGGCCGCGCGGCCGAAATGCCGGTGGTCGGCCAGAGCCACCAGGTACTTGAGATCGCGCAGGTTCACGACGCGTCACCGCGACGCGCCCGGGCACTGCCAGGCGCGCGGCATCGTGGCGTCGGTGCGCGCCCGTGCATGATTCAGGCCGCCTCGGCCTGGGCCACGCGAACCGGGCTGCGGATCAGGTGGTCGAAGGCGCTCAGCGCCGCCTTCGATCCTTCGCCCATCGCGATGACGATCTGCTTGTAGGGCACCGTGGTCGCGTCGCCAGCAGCGAAGACGCCCGGCACGCTGGTCTGGCCGCGGTCGTCGACAATGATCTCGCCGCGCGGCGACAGCGCCACCACGTCCTTGAGCCATTCGGTATTGGGCAACAGGCCGATCTGCACGAACACGCCCTCCAGGTCCACGCGGTGGCTGTCGCCGCCGATGCGGTCGCGATAGACCAGACCGTTGACGCGGCTGCCGTCGCCGAGCACTTCGGTCGTCTGCGCGCTGGTGACGATACGGACGTTGGCCAGGCTGCGCAGCTTGCGTTGCAGCACTTCGTCGGCGCGCAACTGGGCGTCGAACTCGATCAGGGTGACGTGGGCGACGATGCCCGCGAGATCGATCGCCGCCTCGACGCCGGAGTTGCCACCGCCGATCACCGCCACGCGCTTGCCCTTGAACAGCGGGCCGTCGCAATGCGGGCAGTAGGCCACGCCCTTGTTGCGGTACTGGTCCTCGCCGGGCACGTTCATCTGCCGCCAGCGCGCGCCGGTCGACAGCACGACCGTGCGCGACCGCAGCGACGCGCCGTTCTCGAGCCCGATCTCGATCAGGCCGTCATCGCCGGCCGGCACCAGACGGGTCGCGCGCTGCAGGTCCATCACGTCGACGTCGTACTCGCGCACGTGCTGTTCGAGCGCGGCCGCCAGCTTCGGCCCCTCGGTTTCCTTGACCGAGATGAAGTTCTCGATCGCCATCGTATCCAGCACCTGGCCGCCGAAACGCTCGGAGGCGACGCCGGTGCGGATGCCCTTGCGCGCGGCATAGATGGCCGCCGCCGCGCCCGCCGGGCCACCGCCGACGACGAGCACGTCGAACGGCGCCTTGGCGGCGATGGCCTTCGCGGCACGGTCTGCCGCGCCGGTATCGAGCTTTGCGACGATCTGCTCCAGCGTCATCCGGCCCTGGTCGAACTTCTGGCCGTTGAGGAACACCGTCGGCACCGACAGGATCTCGCGCGCCTCGACCTCGTCCTGGAACAGCGCGCCGTCGATCGCCGTGTGGCGGATGCGCGGGTTGAGCACCGCGGCCAGATTCAGCGCCTGCACCACGTCCGGGCAGTTCTGGCACGACAGCGAGTAATAGGTTTCGAAGGTGTAGTCGCCATCGAGCGCGGCGACCTGCTCGAGCGTCTCCTTGGCGGTCTTCGAGGGATGCCCGCCGACCTGCAGCAATGCCAGCACCAGCGAGGTGAACTCGTGGCCCATCGGCAGGCCGGCGAAGCGCAGCGCGATGTCGTGTCCGGGCGAGGTCAGCGCGAACGAAGGCCGGCGCGCATCGGTGCCGTCCATGTCGACGGTGATCTTGTCGCACAGCGCACGCAGGTCCTCGAGCAGCGCGCGCAATTCCTGCGACTTTTCGCCGTCGTCGAGCGACGCGACGATGTGGATCGGGCGCACGACGCGTTCCAGATAGGCGGCGAGCTGGGTCTTGAGATCGTCTGCGAGCATGGGGGAGGCTCCTGTTGCGGGCAATGCGGGGCCTCGACGCCTGCATGAAGGCCGGCGTCGTGACGATGAGGGGAGGGACGTGCACCGGAGGCCGCAGGCGCGTGGCGGGCGACGGCTGGCGATGGGCCGGCGGGCTCCGGTGCACGTCCACCCCCGCGAGGGCGGGCGTGGACGTGGTGCGCGGCGCGATGCCGCGCGGTGGGGCGTCAGATCTTGCCGACCAGGTCCAGCGACGGCGCGAGGGTCTTCTCGCCTTCCTTCCACTTGGCCGGGCAGACCTCGTTCGGGTTGGCGGCGACGTACTGCGCGGCCTTGAGCTTGCGCAGGGTCTCGGTGACGTCACGGGCGATCGCGTTGTCGTGGATCTCGACGGTCTTGATCACGCCCTCGGGGTTGATGACGAACGTGCCGCGCAGGGCCAGGCCGTCCTCCTCGATGTGCACGCCGAACGCGCGGGTCAGGCGGTGGGTCGGATCACCGACCAGCGGGAACTGGGCCTTGCCGACCGCCGGCGAGGTCTCGTGCCAGACCTTGTGCGAGAAATGCGTGTCGGTGGTGACGATGTAGACCTCGGCGCCGATCTTCTGGAACTCGGCGTAATGATCGGCCGCGTCCTCGACCTCGGTCGGGCAATTGAAGGTGAAGGCGGCCGGCATGAAGATCAGCACCGACCACTTGCCCTTCAGGCTCTCGTTGCTGACTTCGACGAACTCGCCGTTCTGGAACGCGGTGGCCTTGAACGGCTGGACTTCGGTATTGATGAGCGACATGAAAACTCCTGGGTGACGGGGGAGGCGGCTGCAGCGCCGCAGGCCGGGTCTCGGCTGCACACAGTGTAGGGATCGTCTATCGATAAGAAAAATCGTTAATACGAATTCTATCGATAGGCGGAGACGATCGTTTATGTGCCGGTAATGTATCGACACCGTTCTATCAATGACGTTGATCCGTGTGCTGCATTGCAGCAATGTTGGGTTCGACAGCGGTTCGTGAGGGCTTCAGGCACCGAGCGACCCGCCAGGCGGCAGTTCAGCCGCAGACCCGAATTCCGTGTCCGTACCTCCCTCCCACACGTCCACGGAATCTTTGAAGGCGGCTTCGGCCGCCTTCATTTTGTCCCGGTTTCGCGCACCTCCGCGTTGCCCGCGCCGACGAAGCGGAGCACGGCCGGCAGTACCTCCGGCGCGCGGTCCGGATCGTAGAAGGCGGCCGCGGTGACGAAGTGGTTGCCGCCCGGCAGGATCAGCAGTGTCGCGTCGATGCCCTTGCGGCGCAGTGCGAACTCGAGCTTGCGGCTGTTGCCGACATCGACCGTCCTGTCCTGGTCGCCGTGGACGAGCAGAAAGGGCGGCTCGTCGCCGTCGACGAAGCGGACGGCCATGGCCTCCGGCCACTGGCTGCGCGGGCCGAAGATCTCTTCGAGCTTGCCGCTGATGACGAAATCGTAGGGGCCGGACAAGCCGATCACGCCGGCGAGATCCTGCGGCCGGCGCTCGACCGCGTCCAGGTGGCGGGCATCGGTGCCGAGCAAGGCGGCGATCTGCGCGCCCGCCGAGTGGCCCGCGATGTACACCCGCTGCGGGTCGCCGCCCTGTTCGCGCGCATGATCCAGTGTCCAGCGCACCGCGCGTGCGGCATCGCCCATGAAGGCCGGGAAGCCGGCCGCCGGCCAGGTGCGATAGTCCGCGACGATCGCCACGACGCCGTTCTCCGCCAGCCGGCTGCCGACGAAGCGGTACTGCGCGCGCGTGCCCATCTGCCAGGAGCCGCCGTAGAAGAACAGCACCACGGGCGCCTCGGGACCTGCGTCGCGCGGCCGGTAGATGTCGAGGGAGAGATTTCTGGTCGCGTCGTAGACCACCGTCGCGTCGGGCTCGGCACTGTTCCGGTTGACGAAGCCGAAGAACGCGCTCTGGCAGCCGGTGACGAGCAGCGCGAGCAGGGCGGCGACACAGGCGCGGAGCGATCGGGGCATGGGGATCTCCTGGAGGTGCGACACCATGCCGGGCCGGGCCCCGGCTACGATGTGAAGTCATGAGTACGAACCCGACTCCCACCCTGGATGCACTGCTGCGCGGCGCCGCGACGCGCATCGATGCGACCGATGCGCGCTGGCTGCTCGCCCACGCGGTGGAGCGCCCCCAGGGCTGGCTCTACGCGCATGCGCGCGACCCGGCGCCCGCCGGTGTGGCCGAACGGTTCGACACCCTGGTCGCTCGCCGCGCGGCCGGAGAGCCGGTGGCCTACATCACCGGGGTGCAGGGCTTCTGGGGATGCGAGTTCGCGGTGACGCCGGCCACGCTGATTCCGCGGCCCGAAACCGAGCGGCTGGTGGAACTGGCGCTGGCGCATCTGCCCGCCCGCGGCGGGCGGCTGGCCGACCTCGGCACCGGAAGCGGCGCGATCGCGCTCGCCGTCGCGCGCGAACGTCCGGATGTCGCGGTGCTGGCGACCGACGCCAGCGAGGTGGCGCTCGCGGTCGCGCGCGCGAACGCGCAAGCGCTCGGGCTGTCGCGTGTGCGTTTCGCGCAGGGCGACTGGTATGCGCCGCTTTCGGATGAGCGTGTCGACGTCATCGCCAGCAACCCGCCCTATATCGAGGCGGCCGATCCGCACCTCGCGCAAGGTGATCTGCGCTTCGAACCGCCCACAGCGCTGGCCTCGGGCGCCGACGGACTCGATGCGATCCGCGTGCTCGCGCAGGGCGCGCGCGCGCATCTGGTTCCGGGCGGCTGGTTGCTGGTCGAGCACGGCTGGAACCAGGGCGCGGCCGTGCGCGCACTGTTCGCCGGGGCCGGCTTGCGCGAGGTCGCCACCGAACGCGATCTCGAAGCGCGCGACCGCGTGACGCTGGGCCGCGCACCAGGAGCCGCGGAAGCCGGCTGATAGACTGGCGACCGGTTTTTCCCGGATCCATGTGCATGCGCCAGCTCTATCCCGCCATCGAACCGTTCGATACCGGCACGCTCGCCGTCGACGATCGCCACACCATGTATTACGAGCAGTGCGGCAATCCGAAGGGCAAGCCGGTGGTGCTGCTGCACGGCGGTCCGGGGGGCGGCTGCAGCCCGAAGATGCGCAGCTTCCACGATCCGGCCAAGTACCGGATCGTGCTGTTCGACCAGCGGGGTTCCGGCCGTTCCACGCCGCACGCCGACCTCGTCGACAACACCACCTGGGATCTCGTCGCCGACATCGAGACGCTGCGCGCCCACCTCGGCATCGAGCGCTGGCAGGTGTTCGGCGGTTCCTGGGGATCGACCCTGGCCCTGGCCTACGCGCAGACGCATCCACGCCAAGTCACCGAGCTGATCCTGCGCGGCATCTTCATGCTGCGACGCTGGGAACTGGAATGGTTCTACCAGGAAGGCGCCTCGCGCCTGTTCCCGGAGGCCTGGCAGCAGTACATCGCCGCGATTCCCGAGGCCGAGCGCGGCGACCTGATCGCCGCGTTCCACAAGCGCCTGACCAGCGACGACGAGGCCACGCGTCTGGCCGCCGCACGCGCGTGGAGCGTGTGGGAAGGTGCGACGAGCTTCCTGCACATCGACGAAGACTTCGCCGACAGCCATGCCGACGCGCAGTTCGCGCTGGCCTTCGCGCGCATCGAGAACCACTACTTCACCAACGCCGGCTTCTTCGAGGTCGACGACCAGTTGCTCCGCGATGCCTATCGCATCGTCGACATCCCGGGCGTCATCGTCCACGGGCGCTACGATGTGGTCTGCCCGGTGCAGAACGCGTTCGATCTCCACCAGGTCTGGCCCAAGGCCGAGCTGGTCATTACCCCGGCCTCGGGCCACTCCGCATTCGAGGCCGAGAACGTCGACGCGCTGGTGCGCGCGACCGATCGCTTCGCCTGATCCGCGCGCGCCGCGGCCAGGCCGCGGCGTGTGGCGTCCCATGTTCGCGCGATGGGCGACAGCCGCCGCCCCGCACAGGAAACTCCGATGTCTGAAGAAGAACTCGTCGTAAAGGACAGCAACGGCACCCGCCTGACCGACGGCGATGCCGTCACGGTCATCAAGGACCTCAAGGTCAAGGGCACCAGCGTCACCCTCAAGCGCGGCACGCTGGCCAAGAACATCCGCCTGACCGACGATCCCGACCTGATCGAATGCAACGTCGAGAAGGTCAAGGGCCTGGTGCTGCGCACGGAGTTCGTCAAGAAAGCCTGACGGGTGCTTGCGGCAGCGCGCTTGCGCGCGCCTGCAGGTTCCGCTGGTTCAGTCGGCCGGCGAGCCGTCCGGATTGAAGTCGATCATCCACAGTCCGGCCCAGAGCTTGAGATCGAGTTCGTAGCCTTCGGCGTGCTTGCGCATCAGCCAGGCCGGCGCCGTCGCGCGCGGCACGGTGTGGACGATGATCGCCTCGTCGTCGACACCGCCGCCGGTGCCGACACGCGTGAGGTTGCGCGCGCGCACGAAGGCGACCCGCTCGTTGCTCATGCCGGCGGTGGTCGGACCGGTCAGCAGCACGTCGATCCTTCCGGCGGCCCAGCCGGTCTCCTCGATCAACTCGCGCCGTGCGGCGTCCTCCAGTGAATCGGTGCTGCCGCCATCGCCGACGAGGCCGGCCGGCATCTCGATCGTGCGGGCGCCCAGCGGCACGCGGTACTGCTCGACAAACAGCACCTCGTCGTCGGGCGTCACTGCGATCACGAGGACCGCCATGCCGCTGCCGCCGTGGGTCCGCTCGCAGGCCTCCCACTTCCCGTGGCGGACCAGCCGCAGCCAGTCGCCCTGATGGAGCACTTCGAAATCGTCGGAACTGGTATCGGATGTCATGCGCCGATGCTAACGCGGCACGCGTGCGACGGGTCGCTCAGACGTCGACCGCCGGCGCGTAGTCGAGGCCGGCGACGGCATGCAGGCGCCGCCGCGTCAGCGGTCCGAAGCGCAGGGTGTCGCACAGCGCGCGCAGGGTTTCCGTGTCTCCGTCGCGCCGCACGAAGCCAGGGTGCACATCGCCCAGCGGCGCATCGCAGGCGATCGTCGTGAGCTGCCGGTACAGGCGCGCGGCATCGGCGTGCTGGCGGAGCTTCGCGCCGACCTGGCCGGCGCCGCGGAAGCGCAGGAACTGGATCTCGTCACTGCGCGCGAGAAGCGCGTCCAGCGTGCCGAAGTGATACAACAGGCTCGCCGCGGTCTTGCAACCGATGCCGGGGACGCCGGGAATGTTGTCGACGGCATCGCCACACAGTGCGAGGTAATCGGCCATCTGGTGCGCGTCCACGCCGTGACGTGCCTTCACGCCCGCCGCCGTCCAGCGCTGGCCACGCGCGAAGTCCCACTGGCTGTCGTCGCCCTGCAGCAGCTGGGAGAGGTCCTTGTCGGCCGAGACGATCACGCCGGTCAGCCCGCGGGCCCGACCCGCCTGCAGCGCGCTGCCGATCAGGTCGTCGGCTTCGTACTCGCTGTCGGCCAGCACCGGCAGGCCCAGCGCGCAACACAGCGCCTTGCAGTGCGCGAACTGGCGACGCAGTTCGTCGGGTGCGGGAGCGCGATTGGCCTTGTAGGCCGGATAGAGCCGATGGCGGAAGCAACTGTCGAGGGCTTCGTCGAACGCGATGGCGATGTGCCGCGGCCGCTCACGCTCGACCAGTTCGGCGAGGAAGCGCGCAAAGCCGTGGACCGCATTGGTCGGCCAGCCGTCCGCGTCGCGGAACTCGTCCGGCATCGAATGCCAGGCGCGGAATACGTAGAGGCTGGCATCGACCAGATACAGGGGCGTCATCGGTGCATTGTGACGCCATGCTCCCGGCCTGTCCGCCGGCGGCGTCAGTCCGGTCGCCAGTCGCTCAGCAGCGCCCGCGGGTCGGGCCGCTCCCGCTCCGGCGGCGCGATGCGCGCGGTGCCGATGTGGATGAAGCCGACGACGCGCTCGTGGCGCTGGACCCCGAGGGTGGCAAGGATGTCCCGGTCGTACGCCGCCCATCCGGTCAGCCAGCAGGCGCCGAAACCCGCCGCCTGCGCGGCCTGCAGCAGGGCGAAGCAGACGCTGCCGGCGGTCAGCAGGCGTTCCAGCTCGGGAATCTTGGTGTCGTCCGCGTCCAGCACCGCGACGACGGTGATGATCAGCGGTGCATGCGAGAAGCGCAGACGTTCCTTCTCGAGTGCCGCTGCCCCGATCGCGGGGTCCCGTTCCTGCGCGCGCCGGACCAGATGCGCGCCGAATGCATCGCGTGCCTCGCCCGCCAGGCGTACAAACCGGAACGGCACCCGCTTGCCGTGATCGGGGACCCGCGAAGCGGCACCCAGCATCCGCAGCAGGGTGGCATCGTCCGGACCGGGCGCTGTCAGCTGCCGGGCGGGGACCGAGCGGCGTGCATCCAGCGCTGCGAACGGTTCGTGTTCAGGATTTGCGAGTATCGTCACAGACGTGGCGCCAGCCTTACGGAATCTTATGCACGGGGCAGTGTGCCCCATTCCCCCGATCTCCCTCAAATGAAGTCTTTCGACGACATCGTTGCCGTTCCAGGCGCGCGCGCTGCCTCGTTGCGTCCTGCTGACCGGGTCCTCGAGACGATCCGGCACGATGCCGTGACCGCGCTCGGCGGCGTGCTGTCCGGCTTCTGGAGCTCGATCGAGGAGCAGGTCCGCCTCGCGGCGCTGGCCGGACACGACTACATGGCCGCCCAGGAAGACCGGGTCGCCGTTCTCGACCTCAGCCATCGCGCCCTGGAACTGGCCACGCGTTTCCGCAAGTCGATCGAAGCCGAGTTCGAGCAGTGGTTGGCCGATCGCCCGCCGCCGCCGGCCGCGGACGGCCTGTCGCTGATGTCCGAGGGTGAGCTGGAAGTCCAGCTTGCGGCCCAGCAGATCATCGAATTGATGGATCACCAGTTCCTTCATCCGCTGGCCGCGCTGGACGAGCGCCTGGCTGCGCTGGCAGCGCGGATGGGGCTCGAGGGGCCGCGGGCCAACCCGTTGCGGCCGGAAGTGCCGGTGATGGCGTTCGTGCAGCTGTTCCGCGCGGATGATCTGCCGCCGGGCCTCCGCTCGACGGTGTTCCACCAGTTCGACAAGCGCCTGCCCGCGATTCTGTCGGAGGTGTATTCCAGGGCCAACATGACGCTCGAAGCGGCATCCATCGGGAGCGGTTCGGCGGCGTCGCAGGGCCCGGCACGCACGATCGGGCGGGGCGGCAGCAGCACCGGCAGCGGCAGCGCGGCTCCTGCGCAGCGAGCGGGCGCAGACGCCTGGGTGCCGGAAGGCGGGGTCGTCGAGCACAGCGCGTCATCGGATGGCGATATCGCAGTGACGGAGTCCGCATCTCCGGCCTACGGCCCCCTTTCTTCGGGACTGATGGATGTGCTGGCCGCGCACGGTCACGGCGCGCCACCCGTGCCCCGCAGCTATCGGGACCTGGTGCGTGAGCAATTGCACCAGTGGCGCGAGCGCCGGGACGCCGAAGTGTCGGAGGTCGGACCGGCGGATGGCGCAGGTGGTCAGGTGCTCAGCGTGTCGCAACTGCTCAGCGTCGCGCGGATGCTCCAGGGCGACGATCCCTCACCGTATGCGCGTGTGCTGGTCGGCGACGATCGGCGCCAGCTGGGCGATGTCATTCGTGACGAATTGCTGCGCGGCCTGCGCGAGCTTGGCGTGGACCCGGACCAGTCCCCGCTGCGCCGCGAGGACGAGGATGCGATCGATCTGGTCGGCATCCTGTTCCAGTCCTTGTTCGACGCCAACGATCTGCTGCAGCAGGCGCGGGATATCTACAGCCGTCTGGTCGTTCCCTACCTCAAGGTCGCGCTGACCGACGATTCGATGTTCAACCAGCGCGGGCACCCGGCCCGCAAGCTGCTCGATGCGGTGACCGAGGCCTGTGACGGCAATACCGGTGAAACCGCGCAGGACCGCGACCTGCTCGACTATGCCGGACGCGTGGTCGACCGCGTGGTCGACGAATACGAAAGCGACCAGGCGGTCTTCCGCCTTGCGTCCGACGAATTGCGCGAGCGCCTGGATCAGCAGCGCCGACGCGCCGAAGTCGCCGAGCGGCGCGCCGCCGAAGCGATCCACGGGCGCGAGCGGCTGCAGCAGGCGCGTCGCAGCGTGAACGACATCGTCGCGTCCCGGATGTCCGGGCGGAAGCTGACCTCGGCCGTGGCCTTCTTTCTCGACCGCCACTGGCGTCACTACCTCACCCAGACCTCGCTCCGCGACGGTCCCGATTCACAGCGCCACCTGGCGGCGATCGGCGTCGGGGACGCCATGATCCAGGTGGATGCGGACGCGTCCCACGCGCTGGGCAGCGCCGTGGCCGACGAGCTGCTCGCGCTGCAGATGCCGTTGGCCGAGTGCTACTCGAGCTGCGGCATGGACGCGGATGCAGCACGCGACGCCGTCGCACGCATCATCGCGGCACTGGCGCTGCCCGACACCGCGCGTTCGGTCCATGTGCCTCAGGCGCAGGACGACCTCGACGACGAACCGCGGGACGCGGCTCTGCATCTGGTGCCCGGTCAGGCGCCGGAATTCGAACCCACCGTGGCCGCGCGGATGCGCCAGCTGCGGGTGGGCCAGGGTCTTCGACTGATCGACGAAAACGGACGCGAGTCCGCGGCGCGTGTCGCCTGGATCAGTCCGCTGACCGCCCGCCTGCTGATCGTCAACCGCCGCGGCATGCGCAAGATGGTGGTCTCGCCCGAGGAACTCGCGGCCCTCGTCGGCGCTGGACGCGTCGTCGTGCGCGCGGTCGATGCACCGTTCGACGAGGCGATGAAGCACCTCTGGCAGCAGCTCAACGCCGCAAATGACGGCGCGATCTCATCGGCCGCGGGCTGAATGTCGGGCACGGTTCGAGACGTATCCCCACCGCGTGCGTTATTGTCCCGCGATCGATCGCTCTGGGCGGAGTAGGGGTGCATGCCCGGTTTCACACTGCAGGGAACCGGTGACACCGGCCGGACCGAGACGCCTGCACAGGTGCTCGACGGCCTCAGGCGCGAAGCGGCAGCGCGGTTGCTGCCGCTGCTCGGCGATGCGCTGAGCGCGGAGCGGGCGCGGCTGGACGCCGAGCGCCGTCAGATCACCCATGATGTCCGGGCCGACGAGGCGATCGCGGAAGACCTCGCCGGCTTGTCGGTGCTCGGCGCCGACCTGATCCGCCACGAGCAGCGCTGGCAGAAAGCGCTCGCCGACGTTTTCGCCGCGTGGCCGGCGCCGCCGGTGGCGCGCACGATGGACCAGTTTTCCCTGCTGTCGGACGACCAGCTGCAGGCGCAACTGATCGGGCAGCCGGTGGCGGAAGCGCTGGACCGCCGGTTCGAGAGCGTGCGCGACATCATCGACCGGCGGCTGCACTCGGTGTCCGCATCGATGGGCTATCGCCAGCGTCCGGCCAATCCGCTCGCGGCGCGCTTCATCGTCGAATGTTTCCTCCAGGCGTTCGATGTCCACGATTGCGGCCGGCGCCTGCGCGGGGCGCTGCTGAAGCGCCACGAGGCACTGCTCGACCGGCATCTGGGCGCCTTGTACGCGTGGTGCAATACCCGCCTGGCCGAGGCCGGCTACGCATTGGCCGGCGACAGCGACCATTCCGCGCTCGTGTCGTCGCTGGGCATGCCCGCGGAAGCCGCCGGTCCGCACGGATGGGACGACGGGGCGGCCGTGGCGTCCGGTGCGCCGAGCTGGCAGACGGGCGGGGCGCGCGCCCCCAGCCCGCCGCGTCGGATGATCGATGCGCCGCGCGGCAATCTGTTGCGACGCCACGCACGCACGCTGCGTGACGGGCAGGCACCCGACGCCGGCCCGGTCCGCAGCCTGCGCCCGGAGGAGTTCCAGGCAGCCCTGTCACTGTTGCAGGCCGAGCGATCACTGCCGCTGCCGGATGCCGCGCATGGCGTGCGGATCCGGGAGGGGCTCTACCGCGTGGCCGGTGGTCTGGGCATCGACCGGCGCCAGGTGGCGTTCGCGCCCGAGCAGGACGATGCCATCGCGCTGATCGGCGCGCTGTTCGATCTGCTGGCGGCCCGGCATCTGCTGTTGCCGGAGGCGCGCGAGCGGCTGGCGCTGTTGACGCTGCCCTATCTGCATCTCGCGCTCGACGATCCGCAGTTGTTCGAGACGTCGTCGCCGCCGTCGATGCAGCTGTTGTCGCTTCTGATGGAACTGTGGGACGGCGCGGATCCGGACGACCCGGCGTCGGCCGAACTGCAGGCCGTCGCCGCGCGTGCGTCGGCGGCCATCGTCGACGGCGCCCATGGCGATGGGCGGGTGTTTCCCGCGCAACTGGCGCAGATCGATGCGGTACTCGGCCAGCAGCGGCGCCGTGCCGAGGCGGTCGAGCGCCGCACCTGGCAGGCGTTGCGCGGCCGGGAGCGCCTCGACGCGGCCCGCCGTCAGGCCGCGTCCGACGTCGCGCGTCGGCTCCGGGACCGCGCGGTGTTGCCCGCGGTCGCTGCGTTCATCGACGGCGAGTGGCGACAGGCGCTGGTCCAGGCGTGGCTGCGGGAGGGCGCGGAGTCGGATCGCTATCGCGAGGTGGTGTCGCTCGGGGATGCGCTGATCGAGGTCGACGCCCTGGCCGCAGGCAATGGCGGCAGTGGGGTCGCCGATCGCCTGCTCGGCCTCCTGCCGGCGCTGCGCGAGTGCTGTGTGCAGTGCGGCGTCGACGAATCCGCGACCGACGCCCAGCTGGCCGGCCTGGTGGCCGAGCACGCGAGTCCGACACCGCGACAGGTGCACGCGCCGACGCCGTTGACCGGCGACGGGGTCGACGAAACGCCGATCGAATCCGATACGCCGCCTGCCGCGCTGACATTCGCCGAGGGGCAGCGCTTCATACAGCCATCGGCCAGCGGACCCGCGCGCGTGTTGCGTCTGGCCTGGCGCAGCACACTCACAGGTGGGTGTCTGCTGGTCAACGCAGCCGGCGCGAAGGAACTGCTGCTGTCGCCCACCGCCTTGCAGGCCCGGGTTGCCGACGGACGGCTGCTGCCGCGGCCACTGGGCGGCGCCGTCGCGGTCGCGCTCCAGGACATGGCCGAGCGCGCGCGCAGCGGCTGAATCCCGGGCGCGCTTTGCGGCACCCGGATCTGCGCCTAGGATGGGTCCAGTTCCGGGGGAGAGCGCTCGATGGGAATCACGATCGGGGTAGCGCGGGAGACCGCGGCCGGCGAGCGGCGGACCGCGCTGACGCCCGAAACCTGCCGCAAGCTGGTGAAGGCTGGTGCGCGGGTGCGGGTGGAAGCGGGCGCGGGAGCGGCGGCCCATTTCGACGATGCCGCGTATGCAGGGGCGGGCGCCGAGATCGTGGACACGGCTGCCGCTGCCCATCAGGACGCCGATGTGGTGCTGTGCGTGCAGCCGCCGGACCCCGCGACGCTGCGCGGACTCGCTGCCGGCACGGTACTGATCGGGCTGCTGCAGCCCGATGCCGATCCGGCACGCGGCGCGGCGATCGTCGATCAGCGCCTGACCGCGTTTCCGCTCGAGCGTCTGCCTCGCACGACACGCGCCCAGTCGATGGACGTGCTCAGCTCGCAGGCGGGCATGGCCGGTTACAAGGCCGTATTGATCGGCGCACAGCTCGCGCCGCGCTTTTTTCCGATGCTGACGACGGCCGCCGGCACCATTCGTCCGTCGCGTGTGCTGGTGCTCGGCGCCGGTGTCGCCGGACTGCAGGCGATTGCGACTGCGCGGCGGCTGGGGGCGCAGGTCGAAGGCTTCGACGTGCGCCCGGAAACCCGGGAACAGATCGAGTCGCTGGGCGCGCGGTTTCTCGACCTCGGCATCCACGCAGCAGGCGAAGGCGGCTACGCCCGCGCCCTGACCGACGACGAGCGCGCCGAGCAGCAGACGCGCCTGTCGGCACATCTCGCGCTGGTCGACGTCGTGATCTGCACCGCAGCCGTGCCCGGACGGCGTGCGCCGACCCTGTTGACTGCGGCGATGGTGGACGGCATGCGTCCCGGCAGCGTGATCGTCGATCTGGCGGCCGAGACCGGAGGCAATTGCGAACGCACCGTGCCCGGCGAGACCATCGGGCACGGCGGCGTGACCATTGCCGGCCCGCTCGGACTGGCGAGTCTGGGAGCCACCCACGCGAGCGAGATGTACGCACGCAACGTCCTGAATTTCGTCCTGCTGTTGCTCGAGGACGGAGCGCTGACGCTGGACTGGTCCGACGTGCTGCTCGCCGAAACCGCATGGCCGCCCCGCGCGGCAGCGCCCACTGCCGGGCCTTGACGGCTGGATCAGCGCGGGTCGGTTCCCGACGGCGGCGGATTGGCGGCCGCCCACTGGCGACGTTGTTCAGGCGTCATCTGCCGCCAGCGTTCGCGCAGCGCCGCACGTTCGCCCTCCGGCAAGGCGCGCAGCTTGCCGTAGAGCGCGCGGGCTTCCTCACGCTGTTCCGGGGGCAGCCGCTTCCAGTGATGCATGCCGTGGCGCGCGTTCTCGCGCTCGGCCGGCGTCATCGCCTGCCAGCGTCGGGCGTGTTCCAGCATGCGCCGGCGCTCGTCGGCGTCGGCCTGACTCCAGCGATCGCGCAGGGGGGCAAGCAACTGGTCACGCTGGGCCGGCGTGAGCTGGTCCCAGGCCGGCGGTGCGGCGCCGGTCGACTGGGCGGCCGCGGCGCCGGCGACGAGCAGTCCCGACAGCAACGGAAGAATCAGCAGGCGAGGAAAAAAACGGAAATGGGACATGGTCACTCCACGGCAAGCAGGGTGGCTTCGTTGGCCGCGAGCCACAGGTAGAAATCGGGCGATTCGTCGTAGGCGACATAGGCGTCGGCTGCCGCGTCGTCGAGCATCGCGTCTTCGGCCAGTGTCAGCGGTGCACTGGCGACCGCCTGCGCGGACGCCGGGTCGGACGCGGGCGGGGTGGAGATCTGCAGGCCTGCGGCCAGCGCGAGCAACGCCGTGCAGCCGGCCGCCAGCGGCCAGGCCCAGCCGCGCCGCGGCGGGGGTGCAGCCGAAAGCGCGGCATGCCGGGCGCGATTCAGGCGCGCGGTGGTGCCGGCCGACACCTGGTCCTGCGCCTGCAGGTAGAGCGCGCGGACGGCAGCGTCGGTGGGCGGCACGTGGGGATCGTGCGGCTGCGGAGTCATCGGAAATCCTCGAGGTGCGTCTGCAGTGCCTCACGGGCACGGAACAGATGGGTTTTCACCGAGCCTGCGCTGCATTCCATGATGCGTGCGGTGGTCTCGACATCGAACTCCTCCAGCACGCGCAGCGTGAACGCTTCGCGCTGGCGGCGTGGCAGGGCACGGAGCGATGCGGCGAGATGCCGCCACGCCTCCTGCCCGTCGTGCTGGCGGGACGGGTCCGGGCCGCCGTCGGCCCAGTCGATCTCGTCGCCCTCCGACGTGCGGGCATCACTGAGCCAGGTCATCCGGAAGCTGCGCCGCCGCTGCAGATCGACGATCCGGCTGCGCAGCACGGTCCAGAACAGTGGCGACCACTCGGCGGCTGGCCGGTCGCGATAGCCGAGCATCTTCGTCATCGCGTCCTGTACCGCGTCGAGGGCGTCGTCGCGGTGCCGCAGACCCACTTCGGCGAAGCGGAACGCACGTCGCTGCACGTCGGCCAGAAACGCTTCGAGCGTTGTCGGGAGTGCGACCGGGGCGGGATCGGCCGCGGGCTGTTGGCTGCTCACGGCCGACAGCCTAGCGTGCGATGTGCGCGACTCGTGCGAAGCGGGCAGGCTGCCATCCATTCTCGGTGCGTCGGGCCATCGGGCGGGGTCACCTGGAGACAACGCCCGGGCGCCGTGCCGGTTGACCGGCGGGTGCATGCGCACACCGGGCTGGCGCGCGGTTCACCGACCGTTATGATGCGGCGACACGCTGACGGGGAACCGCGATGATCGACGGGGTCGTGGCGCTGTACATTTTCATGCTGGCGGCGATTGCCGGCCACGTGATCATTTCGCGCGTGCCGGTCATCCTGCACACGCCGCTGATGTCGGGTTCGAACTTCATCCACGGCATCGTGCTGATCGGCGCGATGGTGGTGCTGGGGCATGCGGACACGACCGTCGAGAGAATCGTCGGGTTTCTCGCCGTGCTGATGGGGGCGGGCAATGCGGCCGGCGGCTACGTGGTGACCGAGCGCATGCTGGAGATGTTCAAGCCTGCGCGCCGCCCGGGGGACGCCGAATGACCGCGGCACCGCGGCGAGGGATGTCGGCGCGCAACGTGTACCAGGCGCTGAGCTACCTTCAGTATCCGCTGCTGCTGACCGCCTTGGGCTACGTGACCCTGGGTGCCATCGGCCTGGGCAGCGGACGGGGCGGCCTGCATCCACTCGATGCCTGGAACTACGGGCTGCTGTATGCCGGCATCGCAATCGGTCTGTCGTCGATGCAGGACCCGCGGCGCACCCAGAATGCGCTGTCGCGGCGTGTCTGGCAGCACCCGGGCAAGGGGCGCTGGATGCTCGCGCTGCTGGCGTTCTATGCGTTCGGCGCGATGGGCGGCGGATTGGCCGGTGCCTACTTCAGTGCGTTCACGCCGATGCACCAGTTGTCACTCGGTCTGCTGGCGCTCGGCCTCGGCCTGCTCGGTCTGCTGAAGACCGCGATGGAGATGCGCGAACATCACCGTCTCGATCGGAGCCCGCAGCCGGGCGTGGCGTCATGACCGGGTCCCAGTGGCTCCACGGCGTGATCGCGGCGAGCTATCTCGTCGCCGCCACCCTGTTCCTGCTCGGCCTGCAGCGCATGGCTTCGCCGACGACCGCGCGTTCGGGCATCCAGTGGGCGGGCGCGGGCATGGTCATCGCCACGCTGGCGACGTTCTTCGTACCGGGGCTGGGCAACATCGGCCTGATGATCGCGGCGATCGCACTCGGCACCGTGCTGGCCTGGGTGTCGGGCAAGCGCGTGGCGATCACCGACATGCCGCAGATGGTGGCGCTGTACAACGGCCTGGGCGGCGGATCGGCCGCGGCGATCGGCGCGGTGGAGTTGCTGCGCTGGAATGCACAGGTGGGCGTTGCAGACGCCGTGCCGGTGCCGCTGCTCGTGCGTACGCTGGCCGTGCTCGGCGCGCTGATCGGCGCGATCGCGCTCTCGGGCTCGGTGATCGCCTGGGCCAAGCTCGACGGCCGCATGGACCGGCGCTACGTGTTTCCCGGCCAGCAGGCTCTGAACCTGCTGGTGTTCGCGGGCGCGGCGGTGCTCGGTGGTGTGCTGGCACATGCGCTGGGCGTGCCGGTGATCGTGGCGTTTTTCGTCGCGGCCCTGGCGGTCGGCGTGCTGATGACGCTGCCGATCGGCGGCGCGGACATGCCGGTGGTGATTTCCCTGTACAACGCGCTCACCGGTCTCGCGGTCGCGTTCGAAGGCTATGTGCTCGGCAACGAGGCGCTGATCATCGCCGGCACCATGGTCGGCGCCGCGGGCATGCTGCTGACGCGGCTGATGGCCAAGGCCATGAACCGCTCGATCCGCAGCGTGCTGTTCTCGAGTTTTGGTGCCAGCGGCGAGGCCAGCGCCATCGAGGGCGCGCAGGTGCCGATCGAGGCCGGCGACGTCGCGGCGATGATGGCCTATGCCGAGCGGGTGGTGATCGTGCCCGGCTACGGCATGGCCGTCGCGCAGGCCCAGCACAAGATCTGGGAACTGGCGCAGCGGCTGATGGAACGCGGAGTCAAGGTGAAATTCGCGATCCATCCCGTCGCCGGCCGCATGCCCGGACACATGAACGTGCTGCTCGCCGAGGCCGGCGTGCCCTACGATCTGATCGCCGACATGGACGACATCAATCCCGAATTCGCGACCACCGACGTCAGCCTGGTGATCGGCGCCAACGATGTCGTCAATCCGGTGGCGAAGACCGACCCGGCCAGTCCGATCTACGGCATGCCGATTCTCGATGTCGTCGACTCCAGGCACACGATCGTCATCAAGCGCGGCGCGGGCACGGGCTTCGCGGGCATCGAGAACGCCCTGTTCTACGCGCCCAACACCCGCATGCTCTACGGCGACGGTGCGGCGATGGCCGGCGCCCTGGTCAGCGAACTCAAGGCGCTGGACGGCGGGCACTGACCGCGTTCAGCGCGACAGCACCGCCGCGATCACCAGTCCAGCGCACAGCCAGGCGAGGTCCACCGGCCCGTTGGCCAGGCTCCCCAGCGTCCACGCATGCTGCGGTCCGAGCTTGAGCGCCGACTCCCAGGGCAGCATGCCCATCGGACGCGCCAGCTGGGCGGCGATGATGCCGAAGCCGGCGACCACGATGGTCAGCGCGGTCGCCAGCAGGCCTGCGAGCGCGCGCAGCATGCCGGGACGCGCACGGGTGAGGCGCAGGATCCAGGCCGCGTCCACCGCGGCGACCACGGCCATCCAGCTGCTCTGCGCATTGCGCGCATCGGCGACCAGGATCCAGACGGCCGCGATGCCGAGGCTGCCGAGCAGCAGCAGGGCGATCGCCAGCGGCCAGCGCCGGGCGCGGGCAGGACGGGTGGATTCGGGCATGGAAGGCTGTATCGCGGGCGCGGCCGGCCAGCATAGCGGCGGCTGGCGATACAATGACAGCCTTGCCGTGGCCGCGTCGCGCCACCATGTCCAGGCCATGTACTCCCGTAGCAGCGAACCCGTCCGATTCGAGCGCGATTGCGCCGTCGTCCTCGTCCCCCAGGGCGAAAACGTCACCCTGCCCGCTGGCAGCGCCGGTTACATCACCCAGGCGCTGGGCGGCAGCTACACCGTGTTCGTCGAGGGCAATCTGTTCCGGTTGGCCGGCCGGGACGCCGATGCGATCGGCAAGGAGCCGCCGGTGCCGCTGGAGCTTCCCGACGGCGCCGACGACGCGGCTGTCGAGCGCATGGTGTGGAACCAGCTGCGCACCTGTTTCGATCCGGAAATTCCGATCAACGTGGTGGATCTGGGGCTGGTCTACGAGGCCGTCGTCCACCCGGCCGATGACGGCGCGCGCACGATCGAGGTCAAGATGACGCTCACCGCGCCGGGCTGCGGCATGGGCGAGATCCTCGTCGACGACGTGCGCAGCAAACTCGAGCTGATCCCCACCGTGCGCGAGGCGGACGTCGAGCTGGTCTTCGATCCGCCATGGAACCGCTCGATGATGTCCGAAGCCGCGCGCCTGGAAACGGGAATGCTCTGACCCGGCGTCGCACGCCCGCTTCACTCGGCTGAATATGCCCAATGCGTCGTTTTGTGACGCATTGGGTATTTTTTTGCCCGGTTCAGTTGGAGATTCAGGTTGATCTTCAGGGCGACTGTCGCGTAGCGTCAGTTATCGTTCGTTTATGTCATGCCGGCGCGTCCGGGATGAACGCTCGGGCTGGTGCAGGGGGCAGGGCCAGTCGGCGCGGATCACGGGCGGGGAACGAGGGCAGGCGGCACGCGGGATCGATCGTCGTGCGTGTCGCCAGCGGAGCACGCCGCCTCGGTGTGCTCCGTTTTTTCCAAGGTTCACGAGACGAGGGGTCACCATCCGAATGAAGACTGTCATCGCCTGTTTCACCGCCGGCACGCTGTCGCTGAGCGTCGCGGTCGCGGCGCCGCGCGACGCGCGGCCCGCCGCGTTCTCCCATACGCTGTCGGCCGAACACACGGTCGAACTCAAGCGCATGCCCGCGGTGGACGTCGCCCGCCTGCAGGCCGAAGACGCGCGCCAGGACCGCGCGCTGGGCCAGCGCCCGGTGCGGTTCGCCGCGCCCCACGTCGTGGACATTACGCCCGACAGCGCCGGCGACTGGGACGAGCTGGCGAACGGTGATCTGGTCTGGCGCCTGCGGGTGGAGTCGCGTGATGCCTTGTCGCTGAACTTCGGGTTCTCCGACTACCGCATGCCCGAGGGCGGCCGCCTGCTGGTCTATCCGGCGGGCCTGTCCAAGAACGCCGACCCGGCCGCGATCCGCGCCTTCGACGCCTCCGACAACACGCCCCGCAACGTGCTGTGGACGCCGATCGTGCCGGGCGACAGTGCGGTGATCGAGGCCGTGGTGCCGAAGGCGAAGCTGGCCGAGCTCAAGCTGCGCCTGACCCGCATCAACCACGATTACGTGGGCTTCGGACGCCTCGCGCGCGAGGGCGCGTTCGCCCAGACCAAGGGCGTGTCGGGCAGCTGCAACGTCGACGTGGTCTGCCCCGACGGCGACGACTTCCGCCGCGAGATTCCGTCCGTCGGTGCGTACTCGCGCTTCGGCCAGTTCTACTGCAGCGGCTCCTTGCTCAACACCACCGCCGGCGACCGCAGGATGTACTTCCTCACCGCGCACCACTGCGGCATGGGCACC
Organism: Lysobacteraceae bacterium NML93-0793; assembly: GCA_002324875.1. Classification (GTDB taxonomy): domain Bacteria; phylum Pseudomonadota; class Gammaproteobacteria; order Xanthomonadales; family Xanthomonadaceae; genus Luteimonas. Next base: position 253,103 of record NTJG01000002.1, on the reverse strand, counting down.
GCGGACGCCGCGGCCAGCATCGTCGTCTACTGGAACTACGAGAACTCCACCTGCCGCACGCCCGGAAGTGCGGAGAGCGGCGCGAACGGTGACGGCAGCCTGGCCCAGAACCAGTCCGGCGCCGTGGTGCGCGCGACGTACGCCGCGTCGGACTTCACGCTGCTGGAGCTCGACGACGCCGCCGACCCGGCGTTCAACCTCAGCTGGTCGGGCTGGGACCGCCGCGACATCGCGCCGCAGGGCGCCACCGGCATCCATCACCCGCGCGTGGCGGAGAAGCGCATCACCCATTCGGACAATCCGTTGCGGGTCGAGGGCTATCTCGGCAACAGCGGCGCCAGCCACCTGTGGGTGCAGTGGAACCAGCGCGGCACCACCGAGGGCGGTTCGTCGGGCTCGCCGATCTACAGCCCCGAGGGCCGCGTCGTGGGGCAGCTGCACGGTGGCTACGCCTCGTGCTCGACGACCGGCAGCCAGCACGTGGACTGGTACGGTCGACTGTTCACGTCGTGGACCGGCGGCGGAACCGCGGCCAGCCGGCTCAGCGACTGGCTGGATCCGGCCGGCACCGGTGCGCAGTTCGTCGACACGATCGGCGCCGACGTCGCGGAGCCGGGCGCGCCGACCGCGGATTTCGAGTTCGCGGTCGACGACGACACGCTGACCGTCAGCTTCACCGACGCATCGAGCGACGGCGACAGCGCGATCGTCGCCCATGCCTGGGCCTTCGGTGACGGCGCGACATCCACCGAAGCCAGTCCGACGCATACCTATGCCGAGCCGGGCGTCTACACCGTCAGCCTGACGGTGACCGACGCCGACGACCGCAGCCACACGGCCAGCCGCAGCATCGAGGTCGGCGATACCGGCCCGGATGCGATCGAGCTGGCAAACCGCACGCCGGTGACCGTCGCCGGGGCCGCGGGCGACGCGGTGCTGTACCGGCTCGACGTCGACGCCGATGCCGCCGGGCCGTTGTCGATCCTGACCTCGGGCGGCAGCGGCAACGTCACCGTGCACGTCTCGTTCGGCGAGGCGCCGACGCTGGACAGCTACGACTACCGGTCGGCGCGTCCGGGCAACAACGAATCGATCCGAATCGCCACGCCGCAGGCCGGCAGCTACTACATCCTGGTCGTCGGCGAGACCGCGTTCTCTGGCGTGACCCTGCAGGCACGCCACAGCTGACCGGCGCGCGCAGGGATGCGCGCGATTCCGGACGCCCCGGCCGACTGGCCGGGGCGTTTCTGCGCCGGGTGTCCACGAACACGGCGTTCATCGCCGGTCGCTACCATCGCGACCGGCTATCTACGGAGAGGCGACGATGTCCGGAGCGATGCGATGGCGCGGGCTGCGTTCCCTGTGGCCGCTGGCGCTGGTCCTGGTCTTCACGGTGATGGGGTGCGCGATGGCGAACCAGCAGGCGGTGGCACTCGAAGGCGACGGTCCGTGGCAGCGGTTCATCGTCAAGTTCAGCGACGACAGCGCGCCCGGCCGGGACAGCGCCGCGGTGCAGCCGCGGCTCGATGCGGCGGCGAAGGCGGTCACTACGGATGGTAATGTCGCATTGCAGTGGCAGCGGCGGATGGGCGTCGGCGCCGACGTCGTCGCGGCATCCGTCCCGCTCGACCGTGCGCAGGCGCAGCGCCTGCTCGAACGCCTGGCGGCCGATCCCGACGTCGAATACGCCGAGGTCGACGGCATGATGACGATCGGCCCGGCGCCGGAGTCGCCGGCGCGCTGAGGGCCGGGGTGCCGCATGGTGTGCGCGCGATGTCGCACCCATGCGTAGGGCGGGTCGAGACCCGCCCTACGGGTCTTCGATTCCGATCCCGACGCCGAACACGTCGAGGTGGACGTGATGCTGCATACGCAGTCCAGGCCGCGCACGTCGCAGGTGTCGTCCCGCGCGAGCGGGATGATCTTCAAGCCGGGCAGCGCTCCGCATGTCAGTCGGTGACTGCAGCTGGCGATCGCCGCCAGAGCTCCGATTCCCTCCTTCAGATGATCGGCGGGTCGGCATCGGCCCGGCATCCTGCGGCGCGCTTGTGACACCCGCGACCGGCCTTGCGCCTGTTCTGCCGACCAAATGCCGGTTCTGTGACGAACGCCGCTGTTATCGGCGGCCCGCGTTGGTGATTTCACTTGTAACCGTGGGGTCCTGTCGCTTAGCGTCACATTCGGGCCATCTGGGTCACATCCGGTGGCTCCGTTCCGAACCTCAGGGGGTGGTTCCGGACACGTGCTGGACAAGCTGGACAAGCGAAAGCGCGGGACACGCACGTCCCATCACCAAACCCGGGGAGTCATCCAATGTTCCTGTCTCATGAACGCGCGCGCAGGCGCGTGCTGGCGGCCGCGATCGCGGTCGTCGTGTCGTCGGCCGTTCTCGCGCCCGCTGCGGCCGCGGAGCGCATCAACCTGGCCGGCCTGCAGTCCGCCCAGCAGCACGACCGTTTCATCGTGAAGTACCGCGACGGCACGACCGCGCTCGCGGATCCGGGCGCGCTGCAGACGTCGCTGCAGAACGCGGCCCGCGCCGTGCCGGCGGCCGGCGGCGACCGGCTGGCGATCCGCGCGCTGCGCCGGACGGGCACCGGCGCCGAGGTGGTGACCACGGGCCGCAAGCTCGATCGCGCCGAGGCCGAGCAGCTGATGCGCCAGATCGCGGCCGATCCGTCGGTCGAGTACGTCGAGGTCGACCAGCTGCTGCAGATCGCGCTGACGCCGAACGACCCGCGCTACAGCCAGCAGTGGGGCTACTTCAACGCCACCGGCGGCATCCGTGCTGACCAGGCGTGGGACGTGTCGACCGGTGCCGGCATCGTCGTCGCGGTGCTCGATACCGGCAGCACCAGCCACAGCGACCTCAACGGCAACATCATCGCCGGCTACGACATGATCAGCGACGCCACGGTGGGCGGCGACGGCAACGGCCGCGACAGCAACCCCGCCGATCCGGGCGACTACTACGGCGGGCAGCCGTCCAGTTGGCACGGCACCCATGTCGCCGGCACCGTCGCCGCGCTGACCAACAACAACAACGGCGTGGCCGGCACCGCGTTCGACGCCAAGGTCTCGCACGTGCGCGTGCTCGGCCGCGGCGGCGGCTACACCTCCGACATCGCCGACGGCATCATCTGGGCCTCCGGCGGGTCGGTGCCCGGCGTGCCGGCGAACGCCAACCCGGCCGAGGTCATCAACCTGAGCCTGGGCGGCAGCGGCAGCTGCGGTTCGACCACGCAGAACGCGATCAACGGCGCCGTCTCGCGCGGCACCACGGTCGTGGTCGCGGCGGGCAACAGCAACGCCAACGTGTCCGGCTTCACGCCCGCGAACTGCAACAACGTCATCGCCGTGGCGGCGACCGACCAGAACGGCTCGCGCGCGAGTTTCTCGAACTACGGCGCACTGATCGATGTCTCCGCACCGGGCGTGGGCATCGTCTCCACGCTCAACAGCGGCACGCAGGGACCGGGCACGGAAAGCTACGCCTCCTACAACGGCACCTCGATGGCGGCGCCGCACGTGGCCGGCGTGGTCGCCCTGATGCAGGCGGCCGCGCCGAGCCCGCTGAGCCCGGCGCAGGTCGAATCCATCCTCAAGAGCACCGCGCGTCCGTTGCCGGGCACGTGCTCGGGTGGCTGCGGCGCCGGCATCATCAATGCCAAGGCCGCCGTCGATGCGGCCGCCGGCAACGGGGGCACGCCGCCCGACCCGGGTCCGGGCACCGGCCAGCTGGCCAACGGCGTGCCGGTGACGGGCCTGTCGGGGGCCGCCGGCAGCACGCGCTACTGGACGGTCACCGTACCGGCCGGCGCCACCAACCTGTCGATCACCACCGCCGGTGGCACCGGGGATGCCGATCTCTACGTCCGCTTCGGCAGCCAGCCCACCACCGCGACCTACGATTGCCGGCCCTACCAGACCGGCAATGCGGAAACCTGCACCTTCGCCGCACCCCAGGCCGGGACCTACCACGTGATGCTGCGCGGATACTCGGCGTTCTCGGGCGTGTCGCTGACCGCCGCCTTCACCGCTTCGAGCGGCGGTGGCAGCGTGCTGCAGAACGGGGTGCCGGTGTCGGGCCTGTCCGGCGCGGCGAGCAGCACGCGTACCTACACGCTGAACGTCCCGACGGGTGCGTCCAATCTCCAGTTCGCCCTGTCGGGCGGGACCGGGGATGCGGACCTGTACGTGCGGCGCGGGGCGGCGCCGACGACCTCGGTCTACGATTGCCGGCCCTATCAGACCGGCAACAACGAGACCTGCAGCTTCGCCGCGCCGCAGGCGGGCACGTGGTACGTCACCGTGCGCGGTTACAGCGCCTACTCGGGCGCCACGCTGCGCGGCAGCTACAGCGGCGGCAACTGACGACAGCGGCGTCCACCCCGGACGGACCGTCCGGGGTGGGCGGCGGCTCAGGGCAGGGGTTCGAAGCGGTTGGCCTCGACGTTCTTGCGGACCTTGAGCGGATCCCAGATGCGGCCGTTCATCGCCACGTAGACGCCGGGCGGCCGGGACTGCACCGCGCCGACCGCGGTGCCGATGTTGAATTCGGCATCCGAGCCACGGAAGCTCGCCGGGCTCAAGGCGCCGGTCAGCACGATGGTCTTGTCGGTGATCGACGCCAGTACCTTCGCCGTCTCGACCATCGAGTCGGTGCCGTGGGTCAGCAGCACGTGGCGCGCCGGCTGGGCGGCGATCGTCGCGCGGATCAATTCACGGTCGGCATCGGTGATGTGCAGCGAGTCCTTGCGGATGATCGGAATCACCCGGAAGCGGAACGCGACGCCGAGCTCCTCGAGCATGCGCCCGATCTGCGGCTCGCCCACCTGGTAGTCCGACTTGTCGTCGAAGTAGATCTTGTCGATCGTGCCACCGGTGGTGACGATCAGCAGTTCGTCCATCGTGATGAGGTCTGTACGGAATCAGAGGGAATGATACGGGGAGTGTGCGGGGCGGTTCGTCACTGGCGGCTCGACACGGCAGGGCCGACGGCCGTGCTTCGGCCTGCGAATCACCAATCCCCAATCACGAATCACCAATCACCGTTCAAGCGTCACGACGCCCCACGCTTGCGCCCGAACCGTGCCCGCATGCCGGGCAGGCTGGCCGAGAACACGACCGCGAGCGACAAGGCGATACCCGCCCAGGGGTAGACGCCCAGTTCGGGGTGCGACCACGCGTACATCACGCCGTGCGAGAACCAGAACAGCGCGGCGATCCCAGACCACAACGGCGCGCTGGCCAGCCCGCGCAGCACGGCCGCCAGCAGCACCAGTGGCGGCAGCACGAACACCAGCAGGGCGGCGCCGAAATGCGGATCGTCGCGGTGCCACAGCAGGTACAGCAGCGCGAGCAGGGCGAGCGACGCCGCCAGCACGCGACGCGATGACGGCAGGCTCATGTGCCGAGGACCGCGGCCAGTTGCGCGATCCGCCGGCCGAGTGCGCGCGCCAGCACGGCTTCGTCCTCGGTGGGCTGTGGATCGTCCTGCGGCCCCGAGACGTGGCTGGCGCCGTAGGGTGTGCCGCCGCCGCGCGTGGTGGTCAACGCGGGCTCGGTGTAGGGAATGCCGGCGACCACGCAGCCGTGGTGCAGCAGCGGCACCAGCATCGTCAGCAGCGTGGCTTCCTGGCCGCCGTGCTGCGTGGTCGTGGACGTGAACACCCCGGCGGGCTTGCCGACCAGCGTGCCGCTGGCCCACTCGCCGCCCGTGCCGTCGAGGAAGTACTTCAGCGGCGCGGCCATGTTGCCGAAGCGGGTGGGGCTGCCGAGCAGCAGGCCGGCGCATTCGGCCAGGTCCGCGCGTTCGACATAGGGCGCGCCGTCTTCGGGCACCGGCGGCGCCGCCTGCTGGGTGATCGCAGCCACCGGTGGCACCGTGCGCAGGCGGGCCGACATGCCGTCGACCTCGCCGATGCCGCGCGCGATCTGGCGCGCGAGTCGCGCGACCGAGCCGTTGCGGCTGTAGTAGAGAACCAGGATCTCGGGCATGACACGGGCCTGTGCGGCGGATGAAGCAGTTTGACAGGCTGCCCGCGCGCTGTCCGCCGCGCCCCGCGCATGCGGCATGGCGACGCCGTTCGGGCACGCCGATCGGACACCCGCGCTTTGCTACGCTGCGCCGATGGAGCCGCTGGATACCCTCACACGATGGAGCGAACGCGCGATCGATCGCGCGCGCGCGCTGACCTTCGCGCGGTTCCTGTGGCGCCGGTTTCTCGACGACCGCCTGTTCGAAGCCGCGGGCGCTCTGGCGTTCACCACCGTGTTCGCGCTGGTGCCGCTGTCGATGGTGGTGTTCGGCGTGCTGGCGGTGTTTCCCGCGTTCGGCCAGTGGCGCGACCAGCTGAGCGACTACATCTTTTCCAACTTCGTGCCCGACTCGGCGCGCGCGGTCGAGGACGTGCTGCTGCAGCTCTCGACCAATACCGCGCAGCTGACGACGATCGGCGTGATCGCGCTCGTGATCTCGGTGCTGGTCACGCTGGTCAGCGTGGAGACCACGTTCAACCGCATCTGGCGGGTGAAATCGGCGCGGCCGACGTTCGCGCGCTTTCTCGTCTACTGGACGGTGCTCACGCTCGGCGCGCTGGTCGCCACGGCCAGCCTCGCGGTGTCGGCGCGGTTCTTCGCGCTGGAGATCTTCAGCACCGACTCGGGCCAGTTCCTGCGCAGCGCCATGCTGTGGGCGGCGCCGATGCTGATCGAACTCGCCGCCTTCACCACACTGTTCCGCGTGGTACCGCACCGCACCGTGCAATGGCGCCACGCGCTGGCCGGCGCCGCGCTCGCGGTGATGCTGTCGGAAATCGTGAAGTGGGCGATCGGCCTGTACCTCGGCAGCTTCGACGCCTACGAACGCATCTACGGCCAGATCGCATTCCTGCCGATCTTCCTGCTGTGGGTGTACCTGAGCTGGGTGGCGATCCTGCTGGGCGCGTCGTTCGCGGCCTCGATTTCGGCCTTCCGCTACCAGCCCGCGCACATGCGCCTGCCGCGTGGCTACGAACTCTACGGGCTGCTGCGCATGCTCGGCCGGTTCGTCCACGCGCGCGCCGACGGGCGCGGCCTGCACAGTGACGAGATCCAGGCGCTCGAACCCATGCTCACCGACACGCTGGTGCAGCAGATGCTGGCCCAGCTGGAGGAGATCCGGCTGCTGCAGCGCGCCGAGACCGGCGAATGGCTGCTGGCGCGCGACCTCGACGACATGACCCTGGCCGATCTCTACGAAGCCTGCCACCTGCGCATCCCGATCAACGAAGCGCACCTGCCGTGCCGCGACGACGCCCTCGGCATCGCCGCGGCCGGCGCGCTCGACGATCTGCGCATCCCGCTGCGCGACCTGCTCAAGCGTCGCGTCGCCCGCCTGTACGACCCGCCGGAGACCCCCGCATGATCCGCCGCACCGCCTTCTGTGCCGCCCTGCTCGTCGCGCTCGCCGCCTGCCAGCGTGGAGGCGACGACACGCCCGCCGACGCCGCACCGACCGGCGCTGCGCAGACCGCGCCCGGCGCCGATGGCGTGGCGGCGTCGGCCCGTGAACAGCCGACGTTGCGTGTCGACACGCTCGACGGCGGCGTCTTCGATCTCGCCGATCATCGCGGCCGCTGGGTCGTGGTGAACTTCTGGGCGACCTGGTGCGCGCCGTGCCTGAAGGAGATGCCCGAGCTGTCCGCACTCGATGCGATGCGCGAGCACATCCAGGTCGTCGGCCTCGCCTACGAGGAGATCGAGCCGGACGCGATGCGCGCGTTCCTGGACGAGCGCCCGGTGGTGTATCCGATCGCGATCCTCGACCCCTTCGCGCCGCCGGCGGACTTCGAAACTCCGAAGGGCCTGCCGATGACCTACCTGATCGCGCCCGACGGCCGCGTGGCCAAGCAGTTCCTCGGCCCGGTCACCGCCGAAGGCATCGAGGCGATGATCGCCGAGGCCGGCGGGCCGCCCGTGCAGGCCTGAGGGCGACGGCCCGGCGCCGTATCGAGACACGCGTGCAGGGCGTGGGTATGCGCGCTGCCGCGCAGGCGCGTGAAGCGGCGCTGGGTCTGCGCGGTGCGGAGCGCAATCGCGACGACGGGCGCGTGGAGGTGCTCGCCCCCGGTTCCACAGACGCGCTGGCCGGATGGCTCGCGCATGGGCCGCCACCGGTGCACGTGACACAGGTCGAGCGCGACCACCTGCCGACAATGCGGCGCACAGCGGCGTTTCGGGCTTTGTGATCCGCTGACGTCGGCGCTGCGTCGCGGGGGAGGGCGTGTGCAGCGCGTCAGCGCGTCGTCGGTGCGTCGCCGCGTGCCGCTGCGTCCACATCGAACGACGGCAGCGGCGGCACCAGCGCATAGCACTCGCTGGCCGGCGGTGCGTGCAGGGGCGGAAAGTGCGGCAACGCCGTATCGACCTGCAGGTCGGGCAGGCGATCGAGCAGATCCCGGATCAGCGTCAGCCGGCCGCGCCGCTGGTCGTTGAAATCCACCAGCGTCCACGGCGCATAGGGCGTGTGGGTGGCGGCGAGCATGGTCTCGCGCGCCCGGGTGTAATCGTCGTAGCGCTCGCGCGCGGCGAGATCCATCGGCGAGAGTTTCCAGCGCTTGAGCGGATCGGCCAGGCGCTCGGCGAAGCGCTTTTCCTGCTGCGCCTGGTCGCAGCCCAGCCAGTACTTGAACAGCAGGATGCCGTCGTCCACCAGCTGGCGCTCGAAGGTCGGCGCGTCACGCAGGAAGGCCGCGACCTGCTGCGGCGTGGCGAAGCCCATCACCGCCTCGACGCCGGCGCGGTTGTACCAGCTGCGATCGAACAGGGCGATTTCGCCGGCGGCCGGCAGGTGTTCGACGTAGCGCTGGAAATACCACTGGCCCTGCTCGCGGTCCGAGGGCTTCGGCAGTGCGGTCACCCGGCACTGGCGCGGATTGAGGTGTTCGGAAATCGCCTGGATCGTGCCGCCCTTGCCGGCGGTGTCGCGCCCTTCGAAGACGATCAGCACACGCTGGCCGCAGACCTGCACCCAGTGCGCCATCTCCGCCAGCGCCACCTGCATCGGCGCCAGTGCGGCCTCGTAGTCCTTGCGCTTGAGTCGCATCATGACGTGTCCTGTGCCGGTGAGTTCCTGCGGCGCGCACGCTCGGCGCGCATGCCGGCCATGCCGCGCGCCACCTCGAGCAGCGCGCCCTGCTGCCGCGTGTCGAGTGCGCGGTAGGCCGCCAGCAACGTGTGCTCGCCTTTGGTGCGGGCCGGGTCGAAGGTGCTCGCCAGGGTGGCGAGCAGGGCGCCGACCGGAACGCCGAAGGTGCGTGCGAGGGCCTCGATCTGCTCGGCGGCCGGTGCCTTCTCGCCGCGCATCCAGGCCGACACCGTCGCGGCGCCCACGCGCGGGATCGCCGCGGCGATCTCGGCCGCGGTCAGGCCGCGGGCCCTGGCGAGCAGGCGCAGGGTCTGGTCGAGGCCCACCGTCACTCCTTCAGGCGCGGACGGATCGTGGCGAGGTTGCAGGGTTTCGTGCGTGCATCGAGCTGCTGGCGGATGATCTTCTCCCACGCGGTGCGGCAGGCCGAGGTGGAGCCGGGCAGGGCGAAGACGAAGGTCGCATTGGCCAGCCCCGCGAACGCACGCGACTGCAGCGAGGACGTGCCGATCTCCTCGAACGAGATCGCGCGGAACAGTTCGCCGAAGCCGGGCATCTCCTTGTCGAGCAGCGGTCGCAGCGCTTCGGGCGTCGAATCGCGCCCGGTGAACCCGGTGCCGCCGGTCACGAGGATGCCGTCGATCGCCGGATCGGCGATCCATTTCGACACCAGGGCGCGCATCGCGTAGCGGTCGTCGGGCAGCAGGGCGCGTTCGGCCACGGTGTGGCCGGCGTCGCCGAGCGCCCGGGCGAGATAGTCGCCGGAGCTGTCGGTCTCGAGGCTGCGGCTGTCGGAGACGGTCAGCACGCAGATGTGCAGGGCGATGGTGTGGTCGAGTGCGGTCATGCACGCAGCCTAGCGCATCGCCGGATGACGCCGCGTGCGTGCAGCGCCGGCGTCAGTGGCCCTGCGTGAGCCGGGCCAGCGCGTCGGCCTGGTGCTCCTGCGACAGCCGGTCGACGAGCGGGTCGAGGGCGCCTTCGAGCACGTTGGGCAGGTCGTACAGGGTGAGGCCCTCGACGCGGTGGTCGGTGATGCGGCCCTGCGGATAGTTGTAGGTGCGGATGCGCTGGCTGCGGTCGCCGCTGCCGACCTGCAGCTTGCGGATCTCGGCCGTCGCCGCGGCGCGGCGCTCGGCCTCGGCTTCGGCCAGCATCGCGCGCAGGCGTTTCATCGCCTTGTCGCGGTTGGCGTGCTGGCTGCGCTCGGTCTGCGATTCGACAACGACGCCGGTCGGCACGTGGGTGATGCGGATCGCCGAGTCGGTCTTGTTGACGTGCTGGCCGCCGGCGCCGGACGAGCGGAAGGTGTCGACCTTCAGGTCCGCAGGGTTGAGTACGATCTCGACCGAATCGTCCTCGACCGGAATGATCGCCACCGTCGCCGCCGAGGTGTGGATGCGGCCCTGCGATTCGGTCTCGGGCACGCGCTGCACGCGGTGGGTGCCGGATTCGAACTTCAATCGCGCGTACGCGCCTGCGCCGTCGACAGCCGCGATGATCTCGCGATAGCCGCCGTGTTCGCCCGGGCTCGCCGATTCCACGTCGATGCGCCAGCCCTGGCGCTCGGCATAGCGCGTGTACATGCGGAACAGGTCGCCGGCGAAGATCGCCGCCTCGTCGCCGCCGGTGCCGGCGCGGATCTCGAGATAGAGGCCGCCGTCGTCACGCGCGTCGCGTGGCACGAGCAGCGCCAGCAGCTGCGACTCCAGCACCTCGAGCCGGGCGTCGGCCGCGGCGATTTCCTCCTGCGCCAGCTCGCGCATGTCGGCGTCGTCGAGCATCGCGCGCGCGGCGTCGAGATCGTCGCGGGTGCGGCGCTCCTCGGCCAGCGCCGTCGCCACCGGCTCGAGCTGGGCGAACTCGCGCGACAGCGCGCGGAAGCGGCCCTGGTCGGCGACGGTGGCCGGATCGGACAGCAGGCGTTCGAGTTCGTCGCGGCGTTCGGCCAGCGCCTCGAGCTTACGGCGCAGGGTCGGCAGCATCGGCATCCAGTGAGGGCGTGTCGGAGCGCACCGCCAGCACCTGCTCCAGGCGTTCGGCCAGGGCGTCGTCGCCGTGCAGCGCCGCTTCGCGCAGCGCTGCGGTCGGCAGGTGCAGCAGACGGTTGGTCAGGCCGTGGGCGAGTTGCTCGAGTACGGCGTCCGGCGACTGGCCGGCCGCCAGTTGCTGCCGCGCGCGCGCCAGCGCCTCGCTGCGGATCGCCTCGCCCTGCGCACGCAGCTGGCGCACCGGCGCCAGGCGACCGCTGGCCGCGCGGGCCTCGCCGTAGCGCGTGACCTGCAGATCGATGATCGCCTCGGCATCGTTCGCGGCTTCACGGCGGCCGCGACGGTTGTCGTCGAGCGTGCGTTCCAGATCGTCGACGGTGTAGAGGAACACGTCGCGCAGTTCGGCCACATCCGGCGCGATGTCGCGCGGCACGGCCAGATCCATCAGCAGCATCGGCCGGTGCTTGCGCGCCTCCAGCGCGGCGGCCACCTGCGGGCGGGTCAGCAACGGCGCACGGCTCGCGGTCGCCGACAGCACGATGTCGGCCAGGAACAGATGCCGGTCGAGCTCGTCGAGCGGCAGCGCGACACCGCCGTGGCGGGCGGCCAGGTCCTGGGCGTGGGCGTAGGTGCGGTTGGCGACCAGGAGACGCTTGACGTTCGCCTGGGCGAGATGGCGCGCGGCGAGTTCGATGGTCTCGCCGGCGCCGATCAGCAGCACCGCCGAATCCGAGGGCCGTGCGAAGGATTCCTGCGCCAGCCGCACCGCCAGCGACGCCACCGACACCGGGCTGGTGCCGATCCGCGTCTCGCTGCGCGCGCGCTTGGCGGTGACGAACGCATGCTGGAACACGCGGTCGAGTTCGCCGCCCAGCGTGCCCATGCTGCGCGCCGTGGCCCAGGCCTGCTTGACCTGGCCCAGGATCTGCGGCTCGCCGAGCACCAGCGAATCCAGACCCGTGGCGACGCGGAACAGGTGCCGGGCCGCCGCTTCGTCGCGATAACGATAGAGGTAGGCGTGCAGGCCGCCGCCCGCCACTGCGGCATCGCGATCCGGGTGGGTGGCGAGCCAGTCGGTCAGCGTCGTGCCGTCGTCGTCGGCGACGGCGTAGAGTTCGGTCCGGTTGCAGGTCGACAGCAGCGCCGCTTCACGCACCCCGGGCAATGCGCGCACCTCGGCCAGCGCACCGGCGAGTGCTTCGCCGGCGAACGCGACACGCTCGCGCAGGGCGACCGGCGCGGTCTGGTGGTTGATGCCGAGTGCGAACAGGGGCATGGACTGGGCTGGCGAGCCTGGGCGACATCCGCGTTCAGGCGCTTGCGATAAGCTTCCGGTGAAGGCGCCCATTTTACGGCCCGGTTGCCCCAGATGCCCGTTTTCGACTCCGTTTGGTCCGCGTCGCTGCGCGCGGCGCTGCTGGTGCCCCTGCTCGGAATCGCCTGCGCCGCCCACGCCCGCCCCCCCGCCGCGCCCGTCGACAGCCTCCAGAACGATCTGCTCGGCGCCACGCTGGCCGGTGAATTCGCCGTTCAGGCCGGTCGTCTCGACGAGGCGGCCGACTGGTACCTGGCCGCGGCTCGGCAATCCGACGGCGATGCCGGGCTGGCCGAGCGCGCGACCCGGATCGCCTTGCTGGCCGGCGACGATCGCCGTGCCGCGCAGGCGCTGGACCTGTGGCGCCGGCACGCGCCGGATTCGCTGCCGATGCGGGCCGCCGAGGCGACGCTGTCGCTGCGCAACGGCCGCGACCGCGCCGCGCGTCGCCAGCTCGACGCGCTGCTGCGCAGCGACGATCCGACCGGCTGGCGGCACGCCTTCACGGTGCTCTCCGGCGGAGGGCGCGATCCGGCCCAGGCCGCCCGTCTGCTCGAGCGCATCGTCGCCGACGACGCGATTCCCGATGTGCTGCAGGCGTGGATGGCCTTCGGCGGTCTGGCCCAGCGGCTGGACCGGGTGGATCTGACCGAGCGGATTCTCGAAGCGATCGTCGCCAGATTTCCCGGCGAGCCGCGCGTCGCGCTGCTGCGCGCCAGTCAGCTTCGGGAGTCGGGGCGTGTCGACGAGGCGCGAGCCGCACTGGCCGCCATGGGCGAGGACGCTGCGCTGGTCGCCCCCGACGTGCGGATGGCCATCGCCGTGGAATACGAGGCCCTGGGCGATTTCGCCGATGCCGAGCGCACCCTGGGCACCGGTCCGCAGGATGGCCGCACCTACGTGCTGCGGGCCTCGCTGCTGGCGCGTGCGGAGAACAAGGACGCGCTGGCGGCGCTGTACGAGGAGGTCAAGGCCGCCGCGCTGACGCCCAATCCCGCGCAGCGCCTGCTGCTGGGCCAGATGGCCGAATATCTGGAGCAGTTCGACGAAGCGCTGTCGTGGTACGACACCGTGCCCGGCGGTCCGGAGCGTGAGCAGGCCCGGATCCGCGGCGCACGCGTGCTGCACGAACTCGAGCGTCGTGACGAGGCCTGGCAGCGCCTGCGCGCGCTGCAGACCGACGGCGCCGCCGAGGAAGACACGCGCCGCAGCGCTTATCTGCTCGAGGCGGAATTGCGCCGTGAAGACGACGATCCGGTCGAACTCGACGTCTACAACCGCGCGCTCGGCGCGATGCCCGACGACCCGGCGGTGCTGTACGCACGCGCGCTGATGTGGGAGCGGCGCGACGACATCGCGCGCGCCGAGGCGGACCTGCGCCGCATCCTGGTCCAGGATCCCGAGAACATCGCCGCGCTCAATGCGCTGGGCTACACGTTGGCCGACCGCACGCAGCGCTACACCGAGGCGCTCGAACTCATCGACCGCGCGCGCCTGGCGGAGCCCGACAACGCCGCGATCATCGACAGCTACGGCTGGGTGCTCTATCGCCTGGGCCGTCACGCCGAGGCGCTGGTCGAACTGCGGCGTGCGTATTCGATGATGAAGGACGCCGAGGTCGCCGCGCACATCGCCGAGGTGCTGTGGGTGATGGGGCGCCGCGACGAGGCCCGCCGGTATTTCGACGAGGCGCGCGCGATCGATCCCGAGAACCGCTCCCTGCTGCGCGCACTCGAGAAGACCGGCGCATGAGCGGCCGTCTTCTCGCCACGGCCGCGCTGATCACCGCGCTGGCCGCCTGCACCAGCGTGCCGGTGCGCCCGCCCGCGCAGACCGCGGTCCTCGATGCCGCGGCCCGGGCAGAAGCCGAGGCGCGTCTCGTCGCACGCGAGGCCGCGGTGCGGTCGTTGCCGGAATTCACGTTCACCGGCCGGGTCGCGATGTCGAACGGTCGCGACGGCGGCAGCGGCCGCATCGACTGGCGGCAGGCAGGGGATCGTTTCGAAGTGTCGCTGGCCGCGCCGGTCACCCGGCAGAGCTGGCGCCTGAGCGGCGACCCGGATGGCGCCCGCATCGAGGGCCTGGACGGCGGACCGCGCGACGGTGCCGATGTCGGCCAGCTGCTGTGGGAGGCCACCGGCTTCGATATCCCGGTGGCCGCGCTCGCTGCGTGGGCGGCCGGCACGCGGGCCGACCCGGCGCAAGCCGGTGAGGCCGAACTCGAATTCACCGCCGACGGCCAGCTCGCCCGGCTGCGGCAGGGCGGCTGGACGATCGACTATCTCGACTGGCAGCCGGTCGCATCCGGGGGCGCGCCGGCGCTGCCGGTCCGGATCAACGCCGCGCGCGACGCTGCGCGCGTGCGCCTGATCGTCGATGCCTGGTCGCTCGAGGCCGCCACCTCGCCATGACCGGTCCGTTCGAGGGCGACGGCTGGCAGGCCTGGCCGGCGCCGGCCAAGCTGAACCTGTTCCTCCGCATTACCGGCCGGCGCGCCGACGGCTACCACGCGCTGCAGACCGTGTTCCGGCTGCTGGACTGGGGCGATACCGTGCATCTGCGCCGCCGCGCGGACGTCCGCATCGTCCGGCATGGCGACACGCTGCCAGGGCTTGCGGCGGACGACGATCTCGTGGTGCGCGCCGCACGCGCGCTGAAATCTGCAGCCAACATCAGCGAAGGCGTCGACATCGCCGTCGAAAAGCGTATCCCTTCGGGTGCCGGCCTGGGGGGCGGCTCGTCCGATGCCGCCACCGTGCTCCGAGCACTCGATCGCCTCTGGAGACTCGATCTCGGCGAGGACCGGCTGGCGGAGATCGGCCTGGCCCTGGGCGCGGATGTGCCGGTCTTCGTCCGTGGCCGCAATGCCTGGGCCGAGGGCGTCGGCGACGTGCTGCAGCCGGTCGATCTGGCGCCGGCCTGGTATCTGCTCGCCGACCCCGGCGTGCACGTGAACACCGCCGGCTTGTTCGCCGCCCCTGAATTGACGCGAAATGCCGCGCCCGCGACAATGGCCGACTTCGTTTCAGGTGCAGCGCTCGGCAATGCGTTCGAGCCGGTTTTGCGTCGCCGGGAACCCGCCGTCGAGGCGGTGTTCACCGAGCTGGCGCGGGTCGGTACGCCGCGATTGACCGGGACGGGCAGCGGCTGCTTCGTCGAATTCGCCACGCGCGAATCCGCCGAGACGGCCCATGCGCAGGTGGCTTCACGGGTACAGGCCCGCGTGGTGGCCGGCGCGTCGCGCTCGCCCCTGCTCGAAGCGCTGGATGCGTGGTGATTCGTAATTCGTGATTGGTGATTCGAACGGGCGATGCCTCGCGCCTTTCCGAATCACGAATGACCAATCACGAATCACCGCTTTCCGAAGGGGCGTCGCCAAGTGGTTAAGGCACCGGGTTTTGATCCCGGCATTCGCAGGTTCGAATCCTGCCGCCCCTGCCATCCGTCCATGCCGTCGGCATGGTTCCTTCATCCGCTCGGTCAGAGCGACGCGGAACTGCAGACATGAAAGAAGAACGCAATCTCCTGATCTTCTCGGGCAATGCCAATCGCCCCCTGGTCAAGGCCGTGTGCCGTGAGCTCGGGGTGCGCCAGGGCAAGGCGCTGGTGTCGACGTTCTCCGACGGCGAAGTCCAGGTCGAGATCGAGGAGAACGTGCGCCGGCAGGACGTGTTCCTGATCCAGCCGACATGCGCGCCGTCGGCCGAGAACCTGATGGAACTGCTGGTGCTGATCGACGCGCTCAAGCGCGCATCCGTCGCCAGCGTGACCGCGGTGATTCCGTACTTCGGCTATTCGCGTCAGGATCGCCGCCTGCGCTCGTCGCGCGTGCCGATCACGGCCAAGGTGGCCGCCAAGATGGTCACCGCCGCCGGCGCCGACCGGGTGCTGACGATCGACCTGCATGCCGATCAGATCCAGGGCTTCTTCGACATCCCGGTCGACAACGTCTACGCCTCGCCGCTGCTGCTGGCCGACATCTGGCGCGCGCACGGCACCGACAACCTGATCGTGGTCTCGCCCGACGTCGGCGGCGTGGTGCGCGCCCGCGCGATCGCCAAGCGCCTCGACGACGCGGATCTGGCGATCATCGACAAGCGCCGCCCGCGTGCGAACGTCTCCACGGTGATGAACATCATCGGCGACGTGCAGGGCAAGACGTGCGTGCTGGTCGACGACATCGTCGACACCGCCGGCACCCTGTGCGCCGCGGCCGCCGCGCTGAAGAAGAACGGCGCCGAGAAGGTCGTCGCCTACTGCACGCACGCGGTGCTCTCGGGCGCAGCGATCGACAACATCGAAAAATCGCAGCTCGACGAAATGGTGGTCACCGACACCATTCCGCTGTCGGAGGCCGCGCGCAACTGCTCGCGCATCCGCCAGCTCAGCGTCGCCGAGCTGCTGGCCGAGACGATCCGCCGGATCGCGTTCGGAGAATCGGTCAGCTCGCTCTACGTGGACTGACCTGCTGCAACGTCTCGTCTGGTCGCGGACGAGACGCTTCACCGCCGTGAGGCGGTGCCAACCTCAGAAAAGTGAAACAGAAAAATGGCTACCACGCATGAAATCAAGGTGCAGCGCCGTGAGGACGAGGGGAAGGGTGCGAGCCGCCGCCTCCGTCTCGCCGGCAAAGTGCCTGCCGTCGTCTACGGCGGCGACCTCAAGCCCGTCAGCATCGAGCTGAGCCACAACGACGTCTGGCTCGCCAGCCAGCACGAGTGGTTCTACGCCTCGATCCTCGACCTGAGCCTCAACGGCGACGTCCAGAAGGTGCTGCTGCGCGATATGCAGCGTCATCCGTTCAAGCAGCAGATCCTGCACCTGGACTTCCAGCGCGTGAACGCGAACGAGGCGATCCGCACGGCGGTGCCGCTGCACTTCCTCAACGAGGACACCTCGCCGGCCGGCAAGGCCGCCGACGTCGTGATCACGCACGAGCTCAACGAAGTCACCGTGACCTGCCTGCCGGGCGACCTGCCGGAGTTCATCGAGATCGATCTCGGTGCGATGGTCGTCGGCGACATCGTCCACCTGTCGCAGATCAAGCTGCCCAAGGGCGTCGAGATCCCCGAGCTGGCGCTGGGCGCGGACCATGACGTCGCCGTCGTCGTCGCCAAGCACGGCCGCGTGGAAGCCGAGCCGGCCGAGGGTGACGAGTCGGCCGACGTGCCGGCCACCAAGGCCGCGAAGGACGACGAGTAATCGTCGCGCGGGCGCGTCTTCGGGCGTGCCCGCGTTGCCGTATCGATGGCAGCACTGCGTCTCATCGTCGGGCTGGGCAATCCCGGACCCGAATACGCACGGACCCGGCACAACGCCGGGTTCCGTTTTGTCGACGAACTCGCCGCGAAGGCGGGGGCGTCGTTCTGGCTCGACAGCAAGTTGTTCGGCGAGACCGCCAGGGTCGACATCGCCGGCCAGCCGGTCTGGCTGCTGAAGCCGGCGACCTTCATGAACCTCAGCGGCAAATCGGTCACCGCCGCATTGCGGTTCTGGAAATTCGAACCCGAGCAGGCGCTGCTGGCGCACGACGAGCTGGACCTGCCGCCGGGTGTGGCACGGCTGAAGTTCGACGGCGGACACGGCGGCCAGAATGGGCTGCGCGACACGATGAAGCTGCTCGGTCACGGTCGTTTCCACCGGCTGCGCATCGGCATCGGTCACCCGGGCAGCAAGGACAAGGTCACACCGTGGGTGCTGGGGCGTGCGAACGCCGATGACGACATCCTGATCGCCCGTGCGATCGACGATGCGATCGACGTGCTGCCGCTGGCGATGGACGGCAACTTCATGGATGCGATGACGCGGTTGCATACGGTGAAGGATCGTTGACGTGGCGGATGACCGCGTTGTTTGCGTCGAGTGTGGCGCGATGATCCTGATGGCTACGGCAGCGAGAAACGCGGGACTGTGTATGCCGTGCAAGAACGGGACACGCGAGCAGATGGCCAAGAATCGGGCCATCGGCGAGCGGGACAAAGCGCGTCGGGAGTCACCCGGGAGCAAGCATTGGAAGTGGCTGGTGAGCGAAGTGAGTCGTGCCGGTGGCAGTCTCGACACGCTTTCGCCGGCCAACCGTCTGTACTTCGCAGCAAGTTGTCTCGGCGGCGAAGTGTTCAACGGTGGCTTCGGTCAATATTTCCATAATTCGTCGAGCAACCATCACGCAGTTGTGGTGGAGAGTCTGGAAGCAATGAGGGCATTTCGCACTTTGTCGCTTGTGAGAGAGGCTGCGAGCGTTGCATTTGTCGATGCGGAGGTCCCCAGGGACTGGTTTGCGCGACGAAAGTTACTCTGGGATGTTTCCGATAGCAGAAGGCGGGAGCTGGAAGAGAAGCTCGACGCTATCGACAGGGTGTTCTACGAGCGCGAACACGAAGATGAGTTCATCGAATGTGTCGAGCGATTCGCCGAGAGTCATCGCTTGTACGAAGGGTTCTGAATCGGATTCCTTTCCGGGATTGGTGATTGGCGATTGCGGGATGTTCTGCGCCTGCAGTCGCCAGTCACGAGTCACGAGTAATGGATCATCGATGGGCATCAAATGCGGCATCGTCGGCCTGCCGAACGTCGGCAAGTCGACCCTCTTCAATGCACTGACCAAGGCGGGCATCGCCGCGGCCAATTTCCCGTTCTGCACCATCGAGCCGAACGTCGGCATCGTGCCGGTGCCGGATCTGCGTCTCAATGCGCTGGCGGCGATCGTCAAGCCGCAGAAGGTGCTGCCGACGGCGGTCGAGTTCGTCGATATCGCCGGTCTCGTCGCGGGCGCGGCCAGCGGCGAAGGCCTGGGCAACAAGTTCCTGTCGCACATCCGCGAGGTCGACGCGATCACCCACGTCGTGCGCTGCTTCGAGAATCCCGACGTCATCCACGTCAACAACAAGGTCGATCCGATCGCCGATATCGAGACGATCGACACCGAGCTGGCGCTGGCCGATCTGGATTCGGTCGAGCGCGCACTGCAGCGCGCCGAGCGTTCGGCCAAGACCGGCGACAAGGATGCGAAGGTCCGCGCCGAAGTGCTGGGCCGCGTGCAGAAGGGCCTGGCCGACGGCCACCCGGTGCGCTCGCTCAAGCTCTCCGACGACGACCAGGCCGCGATCCGCGATCTGTTCCTGCTGACCAACAAGCCTGTGCTGTACATCGCCAACGTGCTCGAGGACGGCTTCGAGAACAATCCGCACCTCGACGCGGTGCGTGCACGCGCCGCAGGCGAGGGCGCCGAGGTCGTGGCGGTCTCGGCGGCGATCGAGGAAGAACTCTCGCAGCTCGACGACGCCGATCGTGATGCCTTCCTGACCGATCTCGGGCTCGAAGAGCCGGGCCTCAACCGCGTGATCCGCGCGGCCTACGGCCTGTTGGCGCTGCAGACCTACTTCACTGCGGGCGTCAAGGAAGTGCGCGCATGGACGGTGAAGATCGGTGCCACCGCGCCACAGGCGGCCGCGGTCATCCACACCGACTTCGAGAAGGGCTTCATCCGCGCCGAAGTGGTCGGTTACGACGACTTCATCCGCTACAACGGCGAGGGCGGCGCCAAGGAAGCCGGCAAGTGGCGCCTGGAAGGCAAGGACTACATCGTCAAGGATGGCGACGTGATGCATTTCCGCTTCAACGTCTGACTCCAGCGCCGTCACCGGCCCGCAACAGGCGTCCTTCGGGGCGCCTTTCGCATGTCCGGGGCGGTGTCGGATGCGGGCAGGCGTGTACGCCTGCGCGGGCGGCCCGTTCGCGGGCCTCGCCCCCTACACTCGGGGGCTTCCTGTCGGTGCTCCGGAGTCGCCATGCGTCTGTCGTCCCTGTCCATCCTCTGTGCCTTCGCCATGGCCGGTGTCTCGATGCCGGCCATGGCCGCTGACGTACCGCCTGCTCCAGTGGACCCGGTGCTGGTGATCCATGGCGGTGCCGGCGTCGTGCGCACCGGCCTCTCCGACGCGGAGGCCGCGGCTGCGCGCGACGCCCTGGCCCGGGCGCTGCGCATCGGTCATGCCCAGCTGCGCGACGGCCGGCCCGCACTCGATGCGGTGGTCGCTGCGATCACCGTGCTCGAAGACGATCCGTCCTTCAATGCCGGCCGCGGCGCGGTGTTCACCCGCGAGGGGCGCAACGAGCTCGACGCCTCGCTGATGGACGGCGCCACGCGCGCAGCCGGGGCGGTGGCCGGCGTGCGCCGGATCCGCAATCCGATCCAGCTCGCGCGCCACGTCATGGACGATTCCCCGCACGTGATGCTGGTGGGCGAGGGGGCGGAGACCTTCGCGCAGGCGCAGGGCATGCCCTTCGTCGATCCGGCGTGGTTCCACACCGAGAAGCGCTGGGAGCAGCTGCAGAAGGCGCGATCGGACGCCGACGCCGCGCGCAACGCGCATGCCGCCGTGGCGGACGATCCGCTGCGCTACTTCGGCACCGTGGGCGCGGTGGCGCTGGATGCTTCCGGCGCGCTGGCGGCCGGCACGTCGACTGGCGGCATGACCGACAAGCGCTGGGGCCGTGTCGGCGATGCACCGGTGATCGGCGCCGGCACCTGGGCCGATGCGCGGTGTGCGGTGTCGGGCACGGGCTGGGGCGAGTTCTACCTGCGCACGGCCGCGGCCCATGCGATCTGCAGCCGGGTCGAACTGCTCGGTGAGGGCATCGAGGCCGCGGCCGAGGCGGTGATCAACGTCGACATTCCGGCCCTCGGCGGCAACGGCGGCGCGATCGCGCTCGGCGCCGACGGCCGGATGGCCCTGCCGTTCAACACCGAGGGCATGTACCGGGGCTGGATCGGCGCCGACGGCATTCCCCATGTCGCCATCGGCCGCGACGACGTCGAAGCCATGGCGCCGGAGCGCGTCGACCGGTAACATGCGCACCCCGTCCCGCAGGCAATCGCGGGGCGGCGGTTTCCGATCGCGATTCGTTGCAATGCGACGTTGACAGGATCGGCAACTGGGCCCAAAATCGCGGGCTGTTTTCACCGGTACGACGAAGGCGCCGGAGGGATACCCAAGCGGCCAACGGGGGCAGACTGTAAATCTGCTGGCTTACGCCTTCGGTGGTTCGAATCCACCTCCCTCCACCACTTCGGCGCGGTGGAACACAAGTGCAGTGCGACAGGTTGTAATGCGGCAGGCGGTTCCCGGTGCGGGAGTAGTTCAACGGTAGAACCTCAGCCTTCCAAGCTGATGGTGCGGGTTCGATTCCCGTCTCCCGCTCCATTGAACGTTCCACGCAACATCCGGATCATCCGTTTTCACATCGTTGCTCACGTAGCTCAGTCGGTAGAGCACCTCCTTGGTAAGGAGGAGGTCGAAGGTTCGATTCCTTTCGTGAGCACCACCCTCCGCGGGCCCGCTTCCATCGCGGGTCCGACGCGGCACGCGATCACCACTTCATCAGATTTCGAGACAGGCAGCCATGGCAAAGGGTAAGTTCGAGCGCACCAAGCCCCACGTGAACGTGGGCACGATTGGTCACGTTGACCACGGCAAGACGACGCTGACGGCGGCGCTGACGAAGATCGGTGCGGAGCGTTTCGGCGGCGAGTTCAAGGCCTACGACGCGATCGACGCGGCGCCGGAAGAGAAGGCGCGCGGCATCACGATCTCGACCGCGCACGTCGAGTACGAGAGCCCGACCCGTCACTACGCCCACGTCGACTGCCCGGGCCACGCGGACTACGTCAAGAACATGATCACCGGTGCAGCGCAGATGGACGGCGCGATCCTGGTGTGCTCGGCCGCGGACGGCCCGATGCCGCAGACCCGCGAGCACATCCTGCTGTCGCGCCAGGTCGGCGTGCCGCACATCGTCGTGTTCCTGAACAAGGCCGACATGGTCGACGACGCCGAGCTGCTCGAGCTGGTCGAGATGGAAGTGCGCGAGCTGCTGTCGAAGTACGACTTCCCGGGCGACGACACCCCGATCATCCACGGCTCGGCCCGTCTGGCGCTGGAAGGGGACCAGAGCGACATCGGCGTGCCGGCGATCCTGAAGCTGGTCGACGCGCTCGACACCTTCATCCCGGAGCCGGAGCGTGACGTCGACAAGCCGTTCCTGATGCCGGTCGAAGACGTGTTCTCGATCTCGGGCCGCGGCACCGTGGTGACCGGCCGCATCGAGCGCGGCGTGATCAAGGTCGGCGAGGAAATCGAAATCGTCGGTATCCGCGCCACCCAGAAGACCACGGTCACGGGCGTCGAGATGTTCCGCAAGCTGCTCGACCAGGGCCAGGCGGGCGACAACGCCGGTCTGCTGCTGCGCGGCACCAAGCGTGACGACGTCGAGCGCGGCCAGGTGCTGTGCAAGCCGGGTTCGATCAAGCCGCACACCGATTTCGAAGCCGAAGTCTATGTGCTGTCGAAGGACGAAGGCGGCCGCCACACCCCGTTCTTCAAGGGCTACCGTCCGCAGTTCTACTTCCGCACCACCGACATCACCGGTGCGGTCGAGCTGCCGGAAGGCACCGAGATGGTGATGCCGGGCGACAACGTGAAGATGGTGGTCACGCTGATCAACCCGGTGGCGATGGACGAAGGCCTGCGTTTCGCGATCCGCGAAGGCGGCCGTACCGTCGGCGCCGGCGTGGTGGCCAAGATCATCAAGTGACGAAACGGCCCGAGCGCGCGAATGCGCGCTCGGCTGTCGTTGTGTCATCTCCGCGAAGGCGGTGATCCAGTCGCTTTCAGCCCGGAACTCGAGGGTAGAAGCGAAAGTCCCTGGATTCCCATCTGCGGGAATGACGATCCAAAGGGCGGGCCGGAACCCCGGTCCGCCTTCGCCGTCTCAGGAAACCCCGGGTCGGCAGACGTTTCATCCTTACGCCAGTAGCTCAATTGGCAGAGCAGCGGTCTCCAAAACCGCAGGTTGGGGGTTCGAGTCCCTCCTGGCGTGCCATTCGCGGATTCTCCGCGCGGGGTCCGGGTCTCCAAGGCCGGGCCTGTCAACCGAGCAGTCGCCCAACCGATGAGTCGCCGGGACTTGAACAGCAGAGTGGAACATTCGAAAGGCGCGTCCCAGGCGGACTTCGCCAAGTACGCCGCAGCGGTGCTTCTGGTCGTGGCCGGTGTGTTCGCCTTCTACTGGTTCGAGGCGCAGCTGGCGACCGTGGTGCGCAGCGTCATCGTCGCCCTGTGCATCGTCGGTGCCGCTGCGATCTTCCTGACCACCGGCAAGGGCCACAAGACCCGGGATTTCTTCTCGGAAACCCGCTTCGAACTGCGCAAGGTCGTCTGGCCGACGCGGCAGGAAGCGATCCGGCTGACGTGGATCGTGATCATCGCGGTGATCATCATCAGCCTGATGCTGGCCGGCTTCGACCAGGTCATCCAGTGGCTCATCCGCCTCGTTCTGAGGCAGTGACGGAGTAACGATTCAGATGGAAACCGAAGGCGTCAAGCGCTGGTACGTCGTGCATGCCTATTCCGGCTTCGAGAAGTCGGTGGCCCAGGCCCTGCGTGACCGTATCGCGCGCACCGGCATGCAGGAGAAGTTCGGCGACGTGCTGGTGCCGACCGAGGAAGTGATCGAGATGCGCTCCGGCCAGAAGCGCCGTTCCGAGCGCAAGTTCTTCCCGGGCTACGTCCTCGTGCAGATCCTCACCTCGGACGAGGGTGGGATTCCGCGCATGGACAACGAAAGCTGGCACCTCGTCAAGGAAACGCCCAAGGTGATGGGCTTCATCGGCGGTACCGCCGACCGCCCGCTGCCGATCCGCGACGACGAGGCCGCCGTCATCCTCGACCGCGTGCAGGAAGGCGTCGAGAAGCCGCGCCCGAAGGTGCTGTTCGAGGCCGGCCAGATGGTCCGCGTCATCGACGGTCCGTTCAACGATTTCAATGGCGTGGTCGAGGAAGTCAACTACGAGAAGAGCCGGCTGCGCGTCGCCGTGCTCATCTTCGGCCGCTCGACCCCTGTCGAGCTGGAATTCGGGCAGGTCGAAAAGGCCTGACCCCGCCGCCGCCCGGATGTGACGGGCGCGCGAAACCCTGCTATAGTGCGCGGCTCGCTGTCTGGCCGCGCCAGGCAACCGCACAGGCCGCCGTATGGGCGGCCTTTCGCGCGAGATGGACAACGTGAATCCGGGACACGCGATTTCCCGGAAGCGATGGGGAGCCTGAGTCCAGGCGCTTGCACCCGGAGAGAAGAAGACAATGGCGAAGAAAGTCGTCGGTTACATCAAGCTGCAGGTCAAGGCCGGTCAGGCCAACCCCTCGCCGCCGGTCGGTCCTGCGCTGGGTCAGCGCGGCCTGAACATCATGGAGTTCTGCAAGGCGTTCAACGCAGCGACCTCCAAGCTCGAGCCGGGTCTGCCGACCCCGGTCATCATCACGGCCTACTCGGACCGTACCTTCACCTTCATCACCAAGAGCACGCCGGCATCGGTGCTGCTGAAGAAGGCCGCGGGCGTGAGCTCGGGCTCGAAGCGTCCGAACACCGAGAAGGTGGGCAAGGTGACGCGCGCGCAGATCGAAGAGATCGCCAAGACCAAGGAAGCCGACCTGACGGCGGCTGAGTTGGAAGCAGCAGTGCGCACCATCGCGGGCACCGCCCGTTCGATGGGCCTGACGGTGGAGGGTTGAGATCATGGCGAAGCTGACCAAGCGACAGAAGGCCCTGCAGGCGGCCGTGCAGCCGGGCAAGAGCTACGGCATCGATGACGCCCTGAAGATCGTCAAGGACCACAGCAGCGCGAAGTTCGCCGAAGCGGTGGACGTGGCCGTCCGCCTCGGCGTCGACGCACGCAAGTCCGACCAGCAGGTGCGCGGCTCGACCGTGCTGCCGCAGGGCACGGGCAAGAGCGTCCGCGTCGCGGTGTTCGCGCCGGCCGGTGCCAAGGCCGACGAGGCCCTGGCCGCCGGTGCCGACATCGTCGGCATGGACGATCTGGCCGAGAAGATGCAGGCCGGTGACATCAACTACGACGTCGTGATCGCGACGCCGGATGCGATGCGCGTCGTCGGCAAGCTCGGTACGGTGCTGGGCCCGCGCGGCCTGATGCCGAACCCGAAGGTCGGCACGGTCTCCCCGAACCCGGGCGAAGCCGTGAAGAACGCGAAGGGCGGCCAGGTCCGCTACCGCACCGACAAGGCCGGCATCATCCACTGCACGATCGGCAAGGCCGATTTCGATGCGGAAAAGCTGAAGGAAAACCTGCAGGCGCTGCTGGCGGACCTGGTGAAGGCCAAGCCGGCCACCGCCAAGGGCCAGTACCTGCAGAAGATCTCGCTGAGCTCGACGATGGGTCCCGGCGTCACGGTCGATCAGTCGTCGCTGAGCATCGCGCGCTGATCCACACGCAACAACCGCGTCGTCCGCATGGATGACGCGTTTTGGGGGCATCGCCGCGGCCGCAACGCCGCGGCGGCGCCGTCAAAGACCGCAGGCGCGGTCGAGACTGGCGGGCGACGGGCATCGGATGCTCGAACTGGCATGGAGTCGCCGCCCGCGACAGTCGAGAGCGCTTAATCCCGAGGTGCGTGCACCGGAGGGCCTGCGTAGATGGTGATGCCTTTTCGAAGTTTTCTGGTCAGACATCCGTCCAGCCAGGCAGAAAGGCCACCACCGGGATGCTCGCGCATCCCCGGCCTCCAGGACGGAAGCCGCTCAGGACCGCGAACGGCAGGAGCCGTGAGCGGAGTTCACAATGAGGAGTGATTAATGGCTCTCAATCTGTCCCAGAAGCAGGAAGTTGTCGCCGAGCTGGCAGAAGTCGCCGCCAAGGCGCACTCCTTGATTGCCGTCGAGTACGTGGGCACCACGGTCAGCCAGATGACCGAGATGCGCAAGAAGGCTCGTGAGACCGGTGTGTACTTGCGCGTTGTCAAGAACACTCTGGCCGCACGCGCCGTGGAAGGTACCGATTACGCGTGTTCCAAGGACGCGCTGGTCGGCCCTCTGCTGTACGCGTTCTCGACCGAGGAGCC
Source organism: Lysobacteraceae bacterium NML93-0793 (assembly GCA_002324875.1). Classification (GTDB taxonomy): domain Bacteria; phylum Pseudomonadota; class Gammaproteobacteria; order Xanthomonadales; family Xanthomonadaceae; genus Luteimonas. Next base: position 226,757 of record NTJG01000002.1, on the reverse strand, counting down.
CGGCGCCGCCGGTCGCCTGATCAAGGAATTCGCCAAGACCAACGACAAGCTGGTGCCGAAGGTCGTCGTCGTCGAAGGCCAGCTGTACCCGGCCAGCCACGTCGATGTCCTGGCCTCGCTGCCGACGCTCGACCAGGCGTTGTCGATGCTCGCCCGCGTGCTGTCCGAGCCCGCTGCAATGTTCGCCCGTGCCGTGAAGGCCGTCGGCGACAAGCAGGGTGGCGGCGAAGACGCACCGGCCGAAGCGTCTGCCGAAAGCGCGACCGAAGAGACGGCGTAAGCCTGATCTGTCGGTCCAACGAACCCCATCCCAGAAAACTTTTCAAAGGTAATCAACATGTCCCTCACCACTGAACAGATCGTCGACGCCATCGCCGAGAAGTCCCTGATGGAAGTGATGGAGCTGGTCAAGGCCATCGAAGAGAAGTTCGGCGTCTCCGCCGCGGCTCCGGTCGCCGCTGCCGCTGCTGCCGGTCCGGCCGCCGCTGCTGAAGAGCAGACCGAGTTCACCGTGGTCCTGAAGGCCGCCGGCGACAAGAAGGTCGAGGTCATCAAGGTCGTCCGCGCTATCACCGGCCTGGGCCTGAAGGAAGCCAAGGACCTGGTCGAAGGCGCACCGAAGGACGTCAAGGAAGGCGCCTCGAAGGAAGAAGCCGAGAAGATCAAGAAGGATCTCGAGGCTGCTGGCGCGACCGCCGAGCTCAAGTAAGCGGCACCTTGGCATCGCAGCACATGCTGTCGATGCACCGGGGCCGGGGGCGAAAGCTCCCGGCCCTTGGTCGTTCCTGATGGCCGGGGCGACCGCAGACAACTGACACCAGTTGTCAGTGGGTAGTAGCGGGAGATGGCGTGCTGGTGCCGGCAATACCAGCGACTACCCAGTGGCAGCTCATGTTCCCCCGGATCGCGATGCGATCCACCGATTCATCGAGGCGTACATCCATGACGACGTCCCAGCTCCAGTCGAACTACTCGTTCACCGAGAAGAAGCGCATCCGCAAGAACTTCGGCAAGCGCCGGCAGATTCTCGAGGTGCCGTTCCTGTTGGCCATCCAGGTCGACTCCTACCGCGAGTTCCTGCAGGCCGACCGCGACCCCACGCAGCGCGAGGACCGTGGCCTGCACGCCGCGCTGAAGTCGGTGTTCCCGATCGTCAGCTACAACGGCTACGCCGCGCTGGAATACGTCGGCTACAAGCTCGGTGAGCCCGGCTTCGACGAGCGCGAGTGCCGCAACCGTGGCCTGAGCTACGGCGCCCCGCTGCGCGTGACCGTGCGCCTGGTGATCTACGACCGCGAGTCGTCGCAGAAGGCCATCAAGTACGTGAAGGAGCAGGAGGTCTACATGGGCGAGATCCCGCTCATGACCGAGAACGGCACCTTCATCATCAACGGCACCGAGCGCGTCATCGTCTCGCAGCTGCACCGCTCGCCGGGCGTGTTCTTCGACCACGACCGTGGCAAGACCCACAGCTCGGGCAAGCTGCTCTACAGCGCCCGCATCATTCCGTATCGCGGCTCGTGGCTGGACTTCGAGTTCGACCCGAAGGACGCGCTGTTCACCCGTATCGACCGTCGCCGCAAGCTGCCGGTGTCGGTGCTGCTGCGCGCGCTCGGCTACAACAACGAAGAGATGCTCAACGAGTTCTTCGACATCAACAGCTACCACATCCTGCCCGAGGGCGAGGGCGTGCAGCTGGAGCTGGTGTCGGAGCGTCTGCGCGGCGAAACGCTGAACTTCGACCTGCTCGACGGCGAGAAGGTCATCGTCGAAGCCGGCAAGCGCATCACCGCGCGTCACGTCAAGCAGCTCGAGGCCTCGGGCATCACCGCGCTCGCGGTGCCTGACGACTACATGGTCGGCCAGATCCTCTCGCACGACGTGATCGATCCGTCGACCGGCGAGCTGGTGGCCACCGCCAACGACGAGATCTCGCTCGAGACGCTCGAAGCGCTGCGCAAGGCCGGCATCGAGACGATCGGTACGATCTGGGTGAACGACCTCGATCGTGGTCCCTACCTGTCGAACACCCTGCGCATCGACTCGACCAAGACCCAGCTCGACGCGCTGGTCGAGATCTACCGCATGATGCGTCCCGGCGAGCCGCCGACCAAGGATGCCGCGCAGAACCTGTTCCACAACCTGTTCTTCACCTTCGAGCGCTACGACCTGTCGGGCGTGGGCCGGATGAAGTTCAACCGTCGCCTCGGCCGCAAGGAAGTCACCGGTGCGTCGGTGCTGTACGACGCGCGCTACTTCGCCGAGCGCAAGGACGAGGATTCGATCAAGCTGCGGGAGCAGTACGGCCAGACCTCCGACATCCTCGACGTGATCCGCGTGCTGACCGAGATCCGCAACGGCCGTGGCGTGGTCGATGACATCGACCACCTCGGCAACCGTCGCGTGCGTTCGGTCGGCGAGATGGCCGAGAACGTGTTCCGCGTGGGCCTGGTCCGCGTCGAGCGCGCCGTGCGCGAGCGCCTGACGATGGCCGAGGCCGATGGCCTGACCCCGCAGGAACTGATCAACGCCAAGCCGGTCGCGGCCGCGGTCAAGGAGTTCTTCGGCTCCTCGCAGCTGTCGCAGTTCATGGACCAGAACAACCCGCTGTCGGAAGTCACGCACAAGCGTCGCGTCTCGGCCCTGGGCCCGGGCGGCCTGACCCGCGAGCGTGCCGGCTTCGAAGTGCGCGACGTGCATCCCACGCACTACGGCCGCGTCTGCACCATCGAAACGCCGGAAGGCCCGAACATCGGCCTGATCAACTCGCTGGCGACGTTCGCGCGCACCAACCGCTACGGCTTCCTCGAAACGCCGTACCGCAAGGTCGTCGACAGCCGCGTCACCGACGAGATCGAGTACCTCTCGGCGATCGAAGAGAACGACTACGTCATCGCACAGGCCAACGCCGTGCAGGACGAGAACGGCACGATGACGCAGCAGTTCGTCGACTGCCGCTTCCAGGGCGAGTCGCTGCTCAAGCCGCCGGCGGAAATCCACTACATGGACGTCTCGCCGATGCAGACCGTATCGGTCGCGGCGGCGCTGGTTCCGTTCCTCGAGCACGATGACGCGAACCGCGCACTGATGGGCGCGAACATGCAGCGTCAGGCCGTGCCGACCCTGCGTGCGCAGAAGCCGCTGGTCGGGACCGGCATCGAGCGCGCCGTGGCGCGCGACTCGGGCGTGACCGTGAACGCCCGCCGTGGCGGCGTGATCGAGCAGATCGACGCCGGTCGCGTCGTGGTCAAGGTCAATGAAGAGGAGATCTCCGGCGAGCACGATGCCGGCGTCGACATCTACAACCTGATCAAGTACACGCGCTCCAACCAGAACACCTGCATCAACCAGCGTCCGCTGGTGAACGTGGGTGACGTGGTCGCGCGTGGCGACGTGCTGGCCGACGGTCCCTCGACCGACATCGGCGAACTGGCCCTGGGCCAGAACATGCTCGTCGCGTTCATGCCGTGGAACGGCTACAACTTCGAAGACTCGATCCTGCTGTCGGAGCGCGTCGTCAAGGAAGACCGCTACACGACGATCCACATCGAAGAGCTGACCGCGGTCGCCCGCGACACGAAGCTGGGGCCGGAGGAGATCTCCGCCGACATCCCGAACGTGTCCGAGAACGCGCTCAACCGCCTCGACGAATCCGGCGTGGTGTACATCGGCGCCGAAGTGCGCGCCGGTGACATCCTGGTCGGCAAGGTCACGCCGAAGGGCGAGAGCCAGCTGACCCCGGAAGAGAAGCTGCTGCGTGCGATCTTCGGCGAGAAGGCGTCCGACGTGAAGGACAGCTCGCTGCGCGTGCCGCCGGGCATGGACGGCACCGTCATCGACGTGCAGGTCTTCACCCGCGACGGCATCGAGAAGGACAAGCGGGCCAAGCAGATCGAAGAGTCCGAGATCAAGCGCGTCAAGAAGGACTTCGACGACCAGTTCCGCATTCTGGAATCGGCGATCTACGCGCGTCTGCGTTCGCAGATCCAGGGCAAGGTCGCCAACGGCGGTCCGGGCCTGAAGAAGGGCGACACGGTCAGCTCGCTCGTGCTCGACGGCATGAAGAAGTCCGACTGGTTCCAGATCCGCATGAAGGACGAAGATGCGTCCGATGCGATCGAGCGTGCGCAGAAGCAGATCGACGCGCACCAGAAGGAATTCGAGAAGCGCTTCGCCGACAAGCGCGGCAAGATCACCCAGGGCGACGATCTCGCGCCCGGCGTGCTGAAGATGGTCAAGGTCTACCTGGCCGTGAAGCGCCGCATCCAGCCGGGCGACAAGATGGCCGGCCGCCACGGCAACAAGGGTGTGGTCTCGACCATCGTGCCCGTGCAGGACATGCCGTACATGGCCAACGGCAACACCGTCGACATCGTGCTGAACCCGCTCGGCGTGCCGTCGCGTATGAACATCGGCCAGATCCTCGAAGTCCACCTGGGCCTCGCGGCCAAGGGCCTGGGCGAGAAGATCCAGCGGATGCTCGACGCGCAGGCGAAGGTCACCGAGCTGCGGGCGTTCCTCGACAAGATCTACAACCACGACAAGTCTGTCGCCGCGCAGCGCGTCGACCTGTCGCAGTTCAACGACGAGGAGCTGCTGACGCTCGCCGGCAACCTGACCGACGGCGTGCCGATGGCGACGCCGGTGTTCGACGGCGCGGCGGAATCGGAGATCAAGGCGATGCTCGAGCTGGCGGACCTTCCGACCAGCGGTCAGCACCGCCTGTACGACGGCCGCACCGGCGAGGCGTTCGAGCGCGAGGTCACCGTGGGCTACATGCACATGCTCAAGCTCAACCACCTCGTCGACGACAAGATGCATGCGCGTTCGACCGGTCCTTACTCGCTCGTCACCCAGCAGCCGCTGGGCGGCAAGGCGCAGTTCGGCGGCCAGCGCTTCGGCGAGATGGAAGTCTGGGCGCTGGAAGCCTACGGCGCGGCCTACACCCTGCAGGAAATGCTGACGGTGAAGTCCGACGACGTGCAGGGCCGCAACCAGATGTACAAGAACATCGTCGACGGCGAACACGAAATGGTCGCCGGCATGCCGGAATCGTTCAACGTGCTGGTCAAGGAAATCCGTTCGCTCGCGATCAACATGGAGCTCGAGGAGCACTGAGAGACGGGACGGGGGATCCGGGTCCGGGATTCGAAGGCGAAACGCCTCGATCCCGATCCGTCGAATCCCCGCTCTGACGAATCCCGACTCTCGAATCCCGACTCCCGGAGAAATTTATGAAAGACCTGCTCAATCTCTTCAACCAGCAGCGCCAGATCCCGGACTTCGACGCGATCAAGATCGCGCTCGCCAGCCCGGACCTGATCCGTTCGTGGTCGTTCGGCGAGGTGAAGAAGCCCGAGACCATCAACTACCGCACGTTCAAGCCCGAGCGCGACGGCCTGTTCTGCGCCGCGATCTTCGGTCCGATCAAGGACTACGAGTGCCTGTGCGGCAAGTACAAGCGCATGAAGCACCGCGGTGTGGTGTGCGAGAAGTGCGGCACCGAGGTCACGCTGGCCAAGGTGCGCCGCGAGCGCATGGGTCACATCGACCTGGCGTCGCCGGTCGCCCACATCTGGTTCCTCAAGTCGCTGCCCTCGCGCATCGGCCTGATGCTGGACATGACCCTGCGTGACATCGAGCGCATCCTGTACTTCGAGGCGTTCGTCGTCACCGAGCCGGGCCTGACCCCGCTCGAGCGCGGCCAGCTGCTCAACGAAGAGCAGTTCATGCAGATGCGCCAGGAGCACGGCGACGACTTCGACGCCGCGATGGGCGCCGAGGCCGTGTTCGACCTGCTGCGCACGATCGACCTGCAGGCCGAGATGGCACGCCTGAAGGAAGAGATCGCCGCCACCGGTTCGGAAACCAAGCTCAAGCGTCTGACCAAGCGCATCAAGCTGGTCGAGGCCTTCATCGACTCGGGCAACCGCCCGGAGTGGATGATCATGACCGTGCTGCCGGTGCTGCCGCCGGATCTGCGTCCGCTGGTGCCGCTGGACGGCGGTCGCTTCGCGACCTCGGATCTCAACGATCTGTACCGCCGCGTCATCAACCGCAACAACCGTCTGCGTCGCCTGCTCGAACTCAACGCGCCCGACATCATCGTGCGCAACGAGAAGCGCATGCTGCAGGAGTCGGTCGATGCGCTGATGGACAATGGCCGCCGCGGCCGCGCGATCACCGGCACCAACAAGCGCCCGCTCAAGTCGCTGGCCGACATGATCAAGGGCAAGCAGGGCCGCTTCCGCCAGAACCTGCTCGGCAAGCGCGTCGACTACTCGGGCCGTTCGGTCATCGTGGTCGGCCCGACGCTGCGTCTGCACGAGTGCGGCCTGCCGAAGAAGATGGCGCTCGAGCTGTTCAAGCCCTTCATCTTCGCCAAGCTGCAGCGCCGTGGCCTGGCCACGACGATCAAGGCCGCCAAGAAGCTCGTCGAGCGCGAAGAGGCCGAGGTGTGGGACATCCTCGAAGAGGTGATCCGCGAGCATCCGGTGCTGCTCAACCGCGCGCCCACGCTGCACCGTCTCGGTATCCAGGCGTTCGAGCCGGTGCTGATCGAAGGCAAGGCGATCCAGCTGCATCCGCTGGTGTGTACCGCGTTCAACGCCGACTTCGACGGTGACCAGATGGCGGTCCACGTGCCGCTGAGCCTGGAAGCCCAGCTCGAAGCGCGTGCGCTGATGATGGCGTCGAACAACATCCTCTCGCCGGCCAACGGCGAGCCGATCATCGTGCCGTCGCAGGACGTCGTGCTCGGCCTGTACTACATGACCCGTGCGCTGGAGAACATCCAGGGCGAGGGCATGGTGTTCGCCAACATCGCCGAAGTGCGCCGCGCGTACGACAACAAGGCCGCCGGCCTGCACGCCAAGATCAAGGTCCGCATCCGCCAGACCGTGATCGGCGAGGACGGCTCGCGCGACCAGGTGACCTCGATCGTCGAGACGACCGTGGGTCGTGCGCTGCTGCTCGAGATCATGCCCGACGGTCTTCCGTTCGAACTCGCCAACGTCGAGCTCAACAAGAAGAACATCTCGCGCCTGATCAACGCCTGCTACCGCCGCCTGGGCCTGAAGGACACGGTCGTGTTCGCCGACAAGCTCATGTACACCGGCTTCGGCAACGCGACCCGTGCGGGTGTGTCGATCGGCATCAACGACATGACCATCCCGACCGAGAAGAAGGGCATCCTGGCCGAGGCCGAGACCGAGGTGCTGGAGATCCAGCAGCAGTACCAGTCGGGCCTGGTCACCGCGGGCGAGCGCTACAACAAGGTCGTCGACATCTGGTCGCGCACGAACGAGCGCATCGCCAAGGCGATGATGGACACCATCGGCACCGAGAAGGTCGTCAACGCCAAGGGCGAGACGATCGACCAGAAGTCGATGAACTCGCTCTACATCATGGCCGACTCCGGTGCGCGTGGTTCGCAGGCGCAGATCCGTCAGCTGGCCGGTATGCGCGGCCTGATGGCCAAGCCGGACGGCTCGATCATCGAGACGCCGATCATCGCGAACTTCCGCGAAGGCCTGAACGTGCAGGAGTACTTCAACTCCACCCACGGTGCCCGCAAGGGTCTGGCCGATACCGCGCTCAAGACCGCGAACTCCGGTTACCTGACCCGTCGTCTCGTCGACGTGGCCCAGGACGTGGTGATCACCGAAGTCGACTGCGGCACCGTCGACGGCCTGACCATGACGCCGATCGTCGAAGGCGGCGACGTGGTCGAGCCGCTGCGCGACCGCGTGCTGGGTCGCGTGGTGGCCGAGGACGTGTTCCTGCCCGGCGACGACGAGGATCCGATCGTCACCCGCAACACGCTGCTCGACGAGCAGTGGGTCGTGCGGCTCGAGGAGGCCGGCGTCCAGTCGATCAAGGTCCGCTCGACGATCACCTGCGAAGCGAGCTTCGGCGTCTGCGCGATGTGTTACGGCCGTGACCTCGGCCGCGGCCACCTGGTCAACCAGGGCGAGGCCGTGGGCGTCGTCGCCGCGCAGTCGATCGGCGAGCCCGGCACGCAGCTGACCATGCGTACGTTCCACATCGGTGGTGCGGCGTCGCGTGCGGCGGCCATCGACAACGTCACGGTCAAGACCACCGGTTCGATCAAGTTCAACAACCTCAAGCACGTCAAGCACGAGAGCGGCAATCTGGTCGCGGTCTCGCGTTCGGGTGAACTGTCGGTGCTCGACGGCCACGGCCGCGAGCGCGAGCGTTACAAGCTGCCTTACGGCGCGACCATCACCGTCAAGGACGGTGACGCGATCAAGGCCGGCCAGACCGTCGCCAACTGGGATCCGCACAACCACCCGATCGTGTCGGAAGTGGCGGGTTTCATCCGCTTCATCGACTTCGTCGACGGCATCACCGTCATCGAGAAGACCGACGACCTGACCGGCCTGGCGTCGCGCGAGATCACCGATCCCAAGCGTCGCGGTTCGCAGGGCAAGGATCTGCGTCCGATCGTCCGCATCGTCGATGCCAAGGGCAACGACCTGTCGATCCCGGGCACCGATCTGCCGGCGCAGTACCTGCTGCCGCCGCGCTCGATCGTCAACCTGCAGGACGGCGACGCCGTCGGCGTGGGTGACGTGGTGACCAAGGTGCCGCAGGAAGCCTCGAAGACCCGCGACATCACCGGTGGTCTGCCGCGCGTGGCCGACCTGTTCGAAGCGCGCAAGCCGAAGGACCAGGCGATTCTCGCCGAGATCTCCGGCATCGTCAGCTTCGGCAAGGACACCAAGGGCAAGCAGCGCCTGATCATCAAGGGCACCGATGGTGTCGATCACGAAGAGCTGATCCCGAAGTACCGCCAGATCATCGTGTTCGAAGGCGAGCACGTGGAGAAGGGCGAAACGGTGGTCGACGGCGAGCCGGGTCCGCAGGACATCCTGCGTCTGAAGGGCGTCGAGGAACTCGCGTCCTATCTGACCAAGGAAATCCAGGACGTCTATCGCCTGCAGGGCGTGAAGATCAACGACAAGCACATCGAGGTGATCGTTCGCCAGATGCTGCGCAAGGTCGAGATCACCGACCAGGGCGACAGCCGCTTCCTCAACGGCGAGCAGGTCGAGCGTCAGCGCGTGATCGAGGACAACGTCAAGCATCTCGCCAAGAACGAGCTACCGGCGAAGTTCGACCCGGTGCTGCTGGGCATCACCAAGGCGTCGCTGGCGACCGAGTCCTTCATCTCGGCGGCCTCGTTCCAGGAGACCACCCGTGTTCTGACCGAAGCCGCCGTGCGCGGTACGCGTGACGGACTGCGTGGCCTCAAGGAGAACGTGATCGTGGGCCGCCTGATCCCGGCGGGTACGGGTCTGGCCTATCACACGCAGCGCCGTCGCGCGGCGTCGGGTCTGACCGATTCGGAGATGGAGACCCTCGCCGGTCCCGTCGCCGAGACCGCGCCGGTGGCCGTGCCGCCGGAGCAGGTGATGCTCGAAGACGTGCCGCCCACTCCGGTGGCTGACAACGACGAGAACGCAGGCTAAGATAGACCTCTTTGGCGGCCCCACGTGGGCCGCCCAGACTCCGAAATGAGGCGCAGGATGCGGCTCGTATTCGGTCCAGGACGGACGGGACGTAGTGATGTCGGGCTGTGCCACCTGTGGCCGGCCGGCGGCGGTATCAGCTCGCGTTGACGCATTGCGTCGGCGCGGGCTATACTTTTTCGTCTGGCAGACGGGTTTCCGTCTGCCTTCGTTTTCACCGGGCCACGGCCCGAACCATAGAACTCGAGACCTGATGGCAACGATCAACCAGCTGGTGCGGAAGCCGCGCAGCCCCGAAACCTACAAGAGCACGTCGCCCGCGCTGGCGAACTGCCCGCAGCGCCGCGGCGTCTGCACCCGCGTCTACACGACGACCCCGAAGAAGCCGAACTCGGCGCTTCGCAAGGTCGCCAAGGTGCGCCTGACCAACGGTTACGAGGTCATCTCGTACATCGGCGGTGAAGGCCACAACCTGCAGGAGCACAGCGTGGTGCTGATCCGCGGCGGTCGCGTCAAGGACCTGCCGGGTGTCCGTTACCACACCGTTCGCGGTTCGCTCGACGCTGCCGGCGTCGCGAAGCGCAAGCAGGCACGTTCGAAGTACGGCGCGAAGCGTCCGAAGGGCTGAGGAATAGACAATGTCGCGTAAAGGAAACACCCCGCAGCGTTCGGTGCTGCCCGACCCGAAGCACGGCAGCGAGACGATCGCCCGCTTCATCAACATGGTCATGAAAAGCGGCAAGAAGTCGGTCGCCGAGAAGATCGTCTACGGCGCCATGGACGTCATCAGCGAGAAGAACGGCAATGCGCTCGAGCTGGTCGAGAAGGCGCTGGGCAACATTTCGCCGGCCGTCGAGGTGAAGTCGCGTCGCGTCGGCGGCGCAACCTACCAGGTGCCGGTCGAAGTGCGTTCGTCGCGCCGGATGGCGCTGGCGATGCGCTGGCTGATCGAGTCGGCGCGCAAGCGCGGCGAGAACAGCATGCCGCGCAAGCTGGCCGCCGAGCTGATTGACGCGTCGGAAAACCGTGGTGGCGCGATCAAGAAGCGCGAAGAGACCCACCGCATGGCCGACGCCAACAAGGCGTTCGCGCACTACCGCTGGTAAGCGGACCCGCGGGCTCCGGTTGTTTCCGGAGCCCGTCGGCACCATCCAGGTGCCTCCAGGCGGTCACAGGCCGCACGCAGGATCCGAAGGCCGCCGCAAGGCGGCATTCGTCCATTCAAGCGATTCCATCGCGAATGTTCCGCGCTTCCGTCGGGACTTCGCCATTCAATACGAGAGACTGACGTGGCTCGCACGACTCCCATCGAACGTTACCGCAACTTCGGCATCATGGCCCACATCGATGCCGGCAAGACCACGACCTCCGAGCGCATCCTGTTCTACACCGGCAAGAGTCACAAGATCGGTGAAGTGCACGACGGCGCCGCCACCATGGACTGGATGGAGCAGGAGCAGGAGCGTGGCATCACGATCCAGTCCGCGGCCACCACTGCGTTCTGGAAGGGCATGGACAAGTCCCTCCCCGAGCATCGCTTCAACATCATCGACACCCCCGGCCACGTCGACTTCACGATCGAAGTCGAGCGCAGCCTGCGCGTGCTCGACGGCGCGGTGTTCGTGCTGTGTGCGGTCGGCGGCGTGCAGCCGCAGTCGGAAACCGTGTGGCGTCAGGCCAACAAGTACCACGTGCCGCGCATCGCGTTCGTCAACAAGATGGACCGCACGGGCGCCAACTTCTTCAAGGTGCGTGACCAGCTGAAGTCGCGTCTGGGCGCGGCGCCGGTGCCGATGCAGGTGCCGATCGGCGCCGAGGACGGCTTCGAGGGCGTCGTCGACCTGCTGAAGATGAAGGCGATCCACTGGGACAGTGCCTCGCAGGGCCTGAACTTCGAGTACCGCGACATTCCGGCCGAGCTGCAGGCACAGGCCGAAGAGGCGCGTGCGTTCATGGTCGAGTCGGCCGCGGAAGCCAGCGAAGCGCTGATGGACAAGTATCTCGAGGGCGGCGAGCTGTCCGAGGAAGAGATCGTCAACGGCCTGCGCGAGCGTACGCTCAAGACCGAGATCGTGCCGATGTTCTGCGGCACCGCGTTCAAGAACAAGGGCGTCCAGGCGATGCTCGACGGCGTCGTCAAGCTGCTGCCGTCGCCGGTCGACGTGCCGGCGGTCAAGGGCGTGGACGTCGACGACGAGACCAAGGAACTGACGCGCGAGTCGAACGACAAGGCGCCGTTCTCGGCGCTGGCGTTCAAGATCATGACCGATCCCTTCGTCGGCTCGCTGACGTTCTTCCGTGTCTATTCGGGCACGCTCAATGCCGGTGACCAGGTCTACAACTCGGTCAAGGGCAAGAAGGAGCGCATCGGCCGTCTGCTGCAGATGCACTCCAACAACCGCGAAGAGATCAAGGAAGTGCTGGCCGGCGACATCGGTGCGGCGGTGGGTCTGAAGGACGTCACCACCGGCGACACGCTGTGTGCGCAGGACAACCCGATCGTGCTCGAGCGCATGAGCTTCCCGGAGCCGGTGATCTCGATGGCGGTCGAGCCGAAGACCAAGTCGGACCAGGAGAAGATGGGCCTCGCCCTCGGTCGCCTGGCGCAGGAGGATCCGTCCTTCCGCGTGCGTACCGACGAAGAGTCCGGCCAGACCATCATCGCCGGCATGGGCGAGCTGCACCTGGACATCATCGTCGACCGCATGAAGCGCGAGTTCAACGTCGAAGCCAACGTCGGCAAGCCGCAGGTGGCCTATCGCGAGACGATCCGCAAGTCGGTCAAGGCCGAAGGCAAGTTCGTGCGCCAGTCCGGTGGTAAGGGTCAGTTCGGCCACGTGTGGCTGGAGCTGTCGCCGCAGGAAAGCGGCACCGGCTACGAGTTCGAGAACGCGATCGTCGGCGGCGTCGTGCCGAAGGAGTACATCCCCGCGGTCGACAAGGGCATCCAGGAAGTGCTGGCCAACGGCATCATGGCGGGCTACCCGATCGTCGACGTCAAGGTGAAGCTGGTCGACGGCTCGTACCACGAAGTCGACTCGTCCGAAATGGCGTTCAAGATCGCCGGCTCGATGGGCTTCAAGGAAGGCTTCAACCGCGCCAGCCCGGTGCTGCTCGAGCCGATCATGAAGGTCGAGATCGTCACGCCCGAGGATTACCTCGGCGACGTGATGGGCGACGTCAGCCGTCGTCGCGGCATCCTGCAGGGCCAGGACGACAGCCCGTCGGGCAAGATCATCAACGCGATGATCCCGCTGGGCGAGATGTTCGGCTACGCGACCACGCTGCGCTCGATGTCCCAGGGCCGTGCGACGTTCTCGATGGAGTTCGATCACTATGCCGAGGCCCCGGCCAACATCGCCGAGACCGTCACCAAGAAGTAAGTCGTGATTCGTGGTTCGGCGTCCGTGTTCGCATGATCACGGGCGCCGTCCGGCTCGAATCACCAATCACGAATCACAGAGGTAACAACCATGGCAAAGGGTAAGTTCGAGCGCACCAAGCCCCACGTGAACGTGGGCACGATTGGTCACGTTGACCACGGCAAGACGACGCTGACGGCGGCGCTGACGAAGATCGGTGCGGAGCGTTTCGGCGGCGAGTTCAAGGCCTACGACGCGATCGACGCGGCGCCGGAAGAGAAGGCGCGCGGCATCACGATCTCGACCGCGCACGTCGAGTACGAGAGCCCGACCCGTCACTACGCCCACGTCGACTGCCCGGGCCACGCCGACTACGTCAAGAACATGATCACCGGTGCAGCGCAGATGGACGGCGCGATCCTGGTGTGCTCGGCCGCGGACGGCCCGATGCCGCAGACCCGCGAGCACATCCTGCTGTCGCGCCAGGTCGGCGTGCCGCACATCGTCGTGTTCCTGAACAAGGCCGACATGGTCGACGACGCCGAGCTGCTCGAGCTGGTCGAGATGGAAGTGCGCGAGCTGCTGTCGAAGTACGACTTCCCGGGCGACGACACCCCGATCATCCACGGCTCGGCCCGTCTGGCGCTGGAAGGCGACCAGAGCGACATCGGCGTGCCGGCGATCCTGAAGCTGGTCGACGCGCTCGACACCTTCATCCCGGAGCCGGAGCGTGACGTCGACAAGCCGTTCCTGATGCCGGTCGAGGACGTGTTCTCGATCTCGGGTCGCGGCACCGTGGTGACCGGCCGCATCGAGCGCGGCGTGATCAAGGTCGGCGAGGAAATCGAAATCGTCGGTATCCGCGCCACCCAGAAGACCACGGTCACGGGCGTCGAGATGTTCCGCAAGCTGCTCGACCAGGGCCAGGCGGGCGACAACGCCGGTCTGCTGCTGCGCGGCACCAAGCGTGACGACGTCGAGCGCGGCCAGGTGCTGTGCAAGCCGGGTTCGATCAAGCCGCACACCGATTTCGAAGCCGAAGTCTATGTGCTGTCGAAGGACGAAGGCGGCCGTCACACCCCGTTCTTCAAGGGCTACCGTCCGCAGTTCTACTTCCGCACCACCGACATCACCGGTGCGGTCGAGCTGCCGGAAGGCACCGAGATGGTGATGCCGGGCGACAACGTGAAGATGGTGGTCACGCTGATCAACCCGGTGGCGATGGACGAAGGCCTGCGTTTCGCGATCCGCGAAGGCGGCCGTACCGTCGGCGCCGGCGTGGTGGCCAAGATCATCAAGTGACCTGACGGCCCACGCGCGCCTCGCGCGCGTGGCTGCCGGAAGGTCATTCCCGCGTAGGCGGGGATCCAGTGGCTTTCAACCCGGTGACTCGAGGGTAAAAGGCGAAAGTCCCTGGATTCCCGCCGACGCGGGAATGACGATCAAGAAACAGACCGGCCCAGCCGGTCTGTCCGGTGCTCGAAGGGCAGGGCTTGCGCCCGCCCTTCGATACCCGCTAGAATGCAAGACCCCCGCAGCTTGGCCGGTTCGGCATGCCCCGCGGGAATCGCGAAATGAGGTGCAGGATGCCCTCGTCTTCGCCGGACACGGAAATGTCGCGAGGCTGTGCTCCACCCGTTCCGGAACTGTCCGGAGCACGAAGGGATGGAGCGGATCATCGCGTCTGAGCCTCTGGTGTCTGGGCGGATCGGGTGACCGGTCTGCCTTTCGTATTTGCAGGGAATGGCCCCGGTGCGCGGGTGAATGCGCCGGACCGCCACGAATTCATTGGGGTTCTGCGCACCCAGCCGCAGGCCCGTCGCTCTTTTAACCAAGGATATTTCCGTCATGACGGACCAAAAGATCCGGATCCGCCTCAAGGCGTTCGATCATCGCCTGATCGACCGTTCGGCCAGCGAGATCGTCGAAACGGCCAAGCGGACCGGTGCGCAGGTGCGTGGCCCCATCCCGCTGCCGACCAAGATCGAGCGTTACACCATCCTGACGTCGCCGCACGTCGACAAGGATGCGCGTGACCAGTACGAAACCCGCACGCACAAGCGCGTGCTCGACATCGTCGACCCGAACGACAAGACCGTGGACGCGCTGATGAAGCTCGAGCTCGCGGCTGGCGTCGACGTCCAGATCAAGCTGACCTAAAGGACCGCACCATGACCGCGAAGATTCATTCGTTGGGCATCGTCGGCCGCAAGGCCGGCATGAGCCGAGTGTTCACCGAAGACGGCAAGTCCGTGCCGGTGACGCTGATCGAGGCGACCCCGAACCGCATCACCCAGATCAAGACCGTCGAGACCGACGGCTACAGCGCCGTGCAGATCACTGCTGGCGTCAAGCGCGCATCGCTGCTCAACAAGCCCGAAACCGGTCACCTCGCCAAGGCGAAGGTCGAAGCCGGCCGTGGCCTGTGGGAGCTCCGTGTGGCCGACGACAAGATCGCCGACTTCAGCGTCGGTGGCGAGATCAAGGCCGACATCTTCGAAGTGGGCCAGATCGTCGACGTCCAGGGCGTCACGAAGGGCAAGGGCTTCCAGGGCACGATCAAGCGCTGGAACTTCAAGATGGGCGACGCGACGCACGGTAACTCGCTGTCGCACCGCCAGCCGGGTTCGCTCGGTCAGCGCCAGACGCCGGGCCGCGTGTTTCCGGGCAAGAAGATGTCCGGCCACATGGGTGCCGAAGTGCAGACCACGCAGCGCCTGCAGATCGTCCAGGTCGACGCCGAGCGCGGCCTGATCGCCGTCAAGGGCGCCGTCCCCGGTGCGCCGGGTGGCGACGTGATCGTGCGTCCGTCGAGCAAGGCATAAGGAGTAGCACGATGGAACTCGCAATCAACAACAGCAGCACGAAGCTGTCGGTCTCCGACGAAGTCTTCGGCCGTGATTTCAGCGAAGACCTGGTCCACCAGGTCGTCGTGGCCTACCGCAACGCCGGTCGCGCCGGTACCAAGGCGCAGAAGACGCGTTCGGAAGTCAACGGCACGACCAAGAAGTCGAAGAAGCAGAAGGGCGGCGGTGCACGTCACGGCGCCCTGACCGCTCCGATCTTCGTCGGTGGCGGTGTGACGTTCGCGGCCAAGCCGCGCAGCTTCGCGCAGAAGGTCAACCGCAAGATGTACCGCGCGGCGATGTCGGCGATCCTGTCCGAACTCAACCGCCAGGGCCGTCTGACCGTCGTCGAGACCTTCGACCTGTCCGAGACCAAGACCAGCGGCATGGTCGCCAAGCTCAAGGAATTCGATCTGGGCAAGCGCCCGCTGATCGTGACCGAAGACGCTTCGGAGCACCTGTACCTGTCGGCACGCAACCTGCCCTACGTCGAGATCCGCGACGTGCAGGGTCTGGATCCGGTCGCGCTGGTCGGCGCCGATTCCGTGCTGATCACCACCGATGCGGTGAAGAAGATCGAGGAGTGGCTGGCATGAACGACGCCAAGCTCTATGAAGTGATCCGTGCGCCGCGCGTGTCCGAAAAGACTGCGCGCCTGCAGGAAGTGTCCAACCAGTACGCGTTCGAAGTGTCGACGGTCGCCACCAAGGCCGACATCAAGGCCGCGATCGAGAAGCTGTTCGACGTCAAGGTCGAGGCGGTCAATGTGTTGAACGTGAAGGGCAAGAACAAGTCCTTCCGTCAGCGCCAGGGCAGCCGCGGCGACTGGCGCAAGGCCTACGTGAAGCTGGCCGATGGCCAGTCGATCGACGTCATGAACGCGAAGGTCTGAGGAAGCCCCGATGCCATTGATGAAGTTCAAGCCCACGTCCGCCGGCCGCCGTTCCGCGGTCCGCGTCGTGCACCCCGATCTGCACAAGGGTGCACCGCACGCCGCGCTGGTCGAGAAGAAGACCGCCACCGGTGGTCGCAACCACCACGGCCGCATCACCACCCGTCACATCGGTGGTGGTCACAAGCAGCACTACCGCATCGTCGATTTCAAGCGGGACAAGGAAGGCATTCCGGCGCGCGTCGAGCGCATCGAATATGACCCGAACCGCACCGCCCACATCGCGCTGCTGTGCTACGTCGACGGCGAGCGCCGTTACATCATCGCGCCGAAGGGTCTGAAGGCCGGCGACCAGGTGATCTCCGGCTCGGATGCGCCGATCAAGACCGGCAACACCCTGCCGCTGCGCAACATCCCGGTCGGCTCGACGATCCACTGCATCGAGATGAAGCCGGGCAAGGGTGCGCAGATCGCGCGTGCCGCCGGTGCCGGCGTGCAGCTGGTCTCGCGTGAAGGCGTCTACGCCACCGTCCGTCTGCGTTCGGGCGAAGTGCGTCGCGTCCCGTCCGAGTGCCGCGCCACCATCGGCGAGGTCAGCAACGACGAGCACAGCCTCGAGAAGCTCGGCAAGGCCGGTGCCAAGCGCTGGCGCGGCGTCAAGCCGACCGTCCGCGGCGCGGCCATGAACCCGGTCGACCATCCGCACGGCGGTGGTGAGGCCAAGGCCGGTCAGGGCAACCCGCACCCGGTCACCCCGTGGGGCGTCCCGACCAAGGGCTACAAGACCCGCCACAACAAGCGGACGCAGCAGTTCATCGTGCGCGATCGCAGGAGCTAATCGACCATGGCACGTTCACTCAAGAAGGGTCCCTTCGTCGACCACCACCTCATCAAGAAGGTGGAAGCCGCGGGTTCCAACACCAAGAAGCCGATCAAGACCTGGTCGCGTCGCTCGATGGTCCTGCCGGACATGATCGGTTTCACCATCGCCATCCACAACGGCAAGAACCACGTCCCGGTGCTGGTCAACGAGAACATGGTGGGCCACAAGCTCGGCGAATTCGCGCTGACCCGGACCTTCAAGGGTCACGGCGGCGACAAGAAGTCGGGCAGGTAAGGAGCGCACAATGGACAAGGCAACGAAAGCCCGCCTCGAAGAGCAGAAGCGCGCTCGCACCGAGGTCAACAAGCGCACCGCGATCCTGCGGACCGCGCGCATCTCGCCGCAGAAGGCACGCCTGGTCGCCGACCAGGTGCGTGGTCTGCCGGTCGAGCGCGCCGTCGGTCTGCTGAAGTTCTCGGACAAGAAAGCCGCCCACATGATCAAGAAGGTCGTGGAGTCGGCGATCGCCAACGCCGAGAACAACGCCGGTGCCGACGTCGACGAGCTGAAGATCGCGACCATCACGGTCGACGAAGGTCCGACGCTGAAGCGTTTCATGGCGCGTGCGAAGGGACGCGGTACCCGCATCCTCAAGCGCACCAGCCACATCACCGTCGTCGTGGGAGAGGGCAAGTAATATGGGTCACAAAGTTCATCCCACCGGCATCCGCCTCGGCATCGCCAAGGACTGGAACTCCAAGTGGTACGCCGGCAAGAAGGAATACGCCGAGTACCTGGCCGCCGACCTGAAGGTCCGCGAGATGCTGCGCAAGCGTCTCGCCCAGGCCGGCATCAGCAAGATCCTGATCGAGCGTCCGGCCAAGACCGCGCGCGTGACGATCCACACCGCCCGTCCGGGCGTGGTGATCGGCAAGCGCGGCGAGGACATCGAGAAGCTGCGCAAGGACGTGAGCACGATGATGGGCGTTCCGGCGCACATCAACGTCACCGAGGTCCGCAAGCCGGAACTCGACGCGCAGCTGGTCGCCGAGTCGATCGCGCAGCAGCTCGAGCGTCGCATCATGTTCCGCCGCGCCATGAAGCGCGCCGTCGGCAACGCGATGCGTCTCGGCGCGCTGGGCATCAAGGTCAACGTCGCCGGCCGCCTCAACGGCGCCGAGATCGCGCGTTCCGAGTGGTACCGCGAAGGCCGCGTGCCGCTGCATACCCTCCGCGCCGACGTCGACTACGGCTTCGCCGAAGCCAAGACGACCTACGGGATCATCGGCATCAAGACCTGGATCTACAAGGGCGAGATCTTCGATTTCAGCCAGGTGGGCCAGGAGAAGCAGGACGATTCGCCGCGTGGCGATCGTGGTGATCGCGGTGACCGCGAACGCCGTGGTCCGCGTCGCGAGCGCGAGGCGAGGGACTAATCATGTTGCAACCCAAGCGAACCAAATACCGCAAGATGCACAAGGGCCGGAACGAAGGCCTGGCGTGGAGCGGCAATGCCGTCAGCTTCGGCGAATTCGGCCTGCGGTCGACTGCGACCGGCCAGCTGACCGCGCGTCAGATCGAAGCCGGTCGCCGGACCATCAGCCGTCACGTCAAGCGCGGCGGCAAGATGTGGATCCGCGTGTTTCCGGACAAGCCGATCACCAAGAAGCCGATCGAAGTCCGAATGGGCTCCGGTAAGGGCAGCGTCGAGTACTGGGTCGCGCAGATCCAGCCCGGCCGCATGATCTTCGAGATCGAGGGCGTCGAGGAGTCGGTGGCACGCGAAGCGTTCCGTCTGGCCGCCGCGAAGCTGTCGGTCACCACCCAATTCGTGACCCGGACGGTGCGCTGATGGCTACGACCAAGGAACTCCGCGAGAAGTCGGCCGACGAGCTGCAGGCGCATCTCCTCGACCTGCACAAGGAGCGGTTCTCGCTCCGCATGCAGAAGGCCACCGGCCAGCTGACGAAGACGCACGAAGCCCGTCGGGTGCGCCGCGAGATCGCGCGCGTCAACACCCTGATCGGCCAGAAGAAGTAAGGACCCGACCATGAATACTGAGAAGAAGCAGCGCACGGTGCAGGGCCGGGTGGTCAGCAACAAGATGGACAAGACCGTCACGGTGCTGGTCGAGCGTCAGGTCAAGCACGCGCTGTACGGCAAGTACATCAAGCGTTCGACCAAGCTCCACGCGCACGATGCCGAGAATGCCTGCCAGGAAGGTGATCTGGTGAAGGTGGTCGAGATCGCGCCGATGTCCAAGACCAAGAACTGGCGCGTGGCGGAAATCGTCGCGCGCGCCGCCGAATAACGAGGAGGGCAGACCATGATCCAGATGCAGAGCCACCTCGATGTGGCGGACAACAGCGGTGCCAAGGAAGTGATGTGCATCAAGGTGCTCGGTGGCTCCAAGCGCCGTTACGCCGCGATCGGCGACATCATCAAGGTGTCCGTCAAGGAAGCGATTCCGCGTGGCAAGGTCAAGAAGGGCGAGGTTTACGACGCCGTCGTGGTGCGCACCCGCAAGGGTGTTCGCCGTCCGGACGGCTCGCTGATCCGCTTCGACGGCAATGCCGCCGTGTTGCTGAACAACAAGCAGGAGCCGATCGGCACCCGCATCTTCGGGCCCGTGACCCGTGAACTGCGTTCCGAGAAGTTCATGAAGATCGTCTCGCTCGCGCCCGAAGTGCTCTGAGCGGAGAACATCAAAATGGCCAATCGAATCAAGAAGGGCGACCACGTGATCGTGATCGCCGGCAAGGACAAGGGCAAGCGCGGCGATGTGGTGCGCGTGGTCGGCGACAAGGTCGTCGTCTCGAACATCAACATCATCAAGCGCCACACCAAGCCGAATCCCCAGGCCGGTCAGGCTGGCGGCGTGGTCGAGCGTGAAGCGCCGATCCATGCTTCGAACGTGATGCCGTTCAACCCTGCCACCGGCAAGGGCGAGCGCATCGGAACCAAGACACTCGAGGATGGACGCACGCTGCGCGTGTTCCGCTCGAGCGGTGAGGCGCTCGACGCCTAAGGAATGCAGAAATGACGACGCGTCTGGAACAGTTCTACAAGGATGAGGTGGTGCCGAAGCTGATGAAGCAGTTCGGCTACGCCAACATCATGCAGGTCCCGCGCCTGTCCAAGATCACGCTCAACATGGGCGTGGGCGAGGCGGCTGCGAACAAGAAGGTGCTCGAGAATGCGACGGCCGACATGGCCAAGATCAGCGGCCAGAAGCCGCTGGTCACCAAGTCGCGCGTCTCGGTGGCGTCCTTCAAGATCCGTGACGGCTGGCCGATCGGCTGCAAGGTCACGCTGCGTCGCAACGGCATGTACGAGTTCTTCGACCGCTTGGTCAACGTCTCGCTGCCGCGCGTTCGCGACTTCCGTGGTGTGTCGGCCCGTTCGTTCGACGGTCGCGGCAACTTCAACATGGGCGTGAAGGAACAGATCATCTTCCCGGAAATCGACTTCGACCAGGTCGACGCGATCCGCGGCATGGATATCGCCATCACCACTACCGCTCGCACCAACGAAGAAGCCAAGGCGCTGCTGGAAGCCTTCCGCTTCCCGTTCCGCAACTGATGAAACCGTGATTGGTGATGTGTGGATGGGTGCTTCGTGACGGCCACGGCCTGCGCGAACCCGCTCTCTCCGATCACGAATCACCAATTACGAATCACGAGGATCCATACATGGCAAAGACGTCCATGATCAATCGCGAGGCCAAGCGCGCGAAGCTGGCCAAGCAGCACGCCGAGAAGCGTGCGGCGCTGAAGAAGATCATCAGCAGCGAAAGCGCGAGCTACGAAGAAAAGGCCGAAGCGGTGATCAAGCTGCAGAAGCTGCCGCGCGACTCGTCGCCGGCCCGTCAGACCACGCGTTGCGCGTTGTCCGGCCGCCCGCGTGGCGTGTACAGCAAGTTCGGTCTCGGCCGCAACATGCTGCGCAAGGCCACCATGAACGGTGACGTGCCCGGCCTGCGCAAGGCGAGCTGGTAATCGAGCGGGTGGTCCCAGGTCTGGCGCTCCGGCGCCGGACCTGTACAATACCGCCCCTCACGCAGTACCCCCGTCCGTGTGGGCGGGTCACAACTAGAAATTCGCGAAAGCGGATATCGGTGCACTCAGAAGGTAATCATCATGAGCATGACTGATCCCATCGCCGACATGCTGGTCCGCATTCGCAATGCGGCCGCTGTGGGCAAGCAGACGGTGAAGATGCCGTCCTCCAAGATCAAGGTCGCCATCGCCAACGTCCTGAAGGACGAGGGCTACATCGGCGATTTCCGCGTGACCGAGAACGGCGCCAAGGCCGAGCTCGAGATCGTCCTCAAGTACTACGAAGGTCGTCCGGTGATCGAGCGCCTGCAGCGCTTCTCGCGTTCGGGCCTGCGTCAGTACCGCGGCAAGGACGCGCTGCCGAAGGTCCTCAACGGCCTGGGCATCGCCATCATTTCCACGTCGAAGGGCATCATGACCGACGCGCAGGCGCGCCAGCAGGGCGTCGGCGGTGAAGTCCTGTGCTTCGTGGCCTAAGGGAGTAAGCGCAGAATGTCCCGAGTTGCCAAGAAGCCGGTCGCCCTTCCGAAGGGCGTCGAACTGAACATCCAGCCCGAGCTGGTCAGCGTCAAGGGCCCGAAGGGCACCCTGTCGCTCGCCAAGCCGAGCGATATCGAAATCAAGGTCGAGGACGGCAATGCCGTGCTGTCGGCCAATGATCCCTCGCAGATCGCCCTCACCGGCACGCTGCGCGCCATCGTCGCCAACATGGTCCACGGTGTCTCGACCGGTTTCGAGCGCAAGCTCGAGCTCGTCGGCGTCGGTTACCGTGCTGCCGTCCAGGGCAAGGACCTGAACCTCTCGCTCGGGTATTCGCACCCGGTCGTGTTCCAGGCGCCGGAAGGCATCACGATCACCACGCCGACGCAGACCGAGGTCGTGGTCGCCGGTGCGGACAAGCAGCTCGTCGGTCAGGTCGCCGCCAAGATCCGCGGATTCCGTCCGCCGGAGCCCTACAAGGGCAAGGGCGTGAAGTACTCCGACGAGACCATCATTCGCAAGGAAGCCAAGAAGGCCTAAGGCCCATCCGCTTCCCAAGGATCAAGACCATGAGCATCAAGAACACCGCCCGTCTGCGCCGCGCCAAGTCGACCCGCGCGCACATCCGTGTCCTGGGCGTGCCGCGCCTGTCGGTGCTGCGCACTGGCCAGCACATCTACGCCCAGCTGTTCACCGCCGACGGCTCCAAGGTGCTGGCTGCCGCCAGCACCACGCAGGCCGACATCAAGGACGGCCTGAAGAACGGCAAGAACGCCGATGCCGCGACCAAGGTCGGTCGCGCGATCGCCGAGAAGGCCAAGGCCGCCGGCATCGAGAAGATCGCGTTCGACCGCTCGGGCTACCGCTACCACGGCCGCATCAAGGCGCTCGCGGACGCGGCGCGCGAGGGCGGTCTGCAGTTCTGATTCGAACGCTGTCGACGCCGGTTTCCGGCGTCGCCTGACCCGCCGGCACGGGATGTGCCGGACGCCCGCGGCCTTGTGTGCCGCGTCCGCGTTTTACCGAACCACTTTCCAACTCCAAGCGGCACGAGCCGTGCATCCTTCTTCCACTACAGGCAATCCAGATGGCAAACGAAAGAGAAAACCGCGGGCGCGATCGCAATCGTGACCGTGAGGAACTCGACGACGGCATGATCGAGAAGCTGATCACGGTCAACCGCGTCAGCAAGACCGTCAAGGGCGGTCGCCAGTTCACCTTCACCGCGCTGACGGTCGTCGGCGACGGCAACGGCAAGGTCGGCTTCGGCTACGGCAAGGCGCGCGAAGTGCCGGTCGCGATCCAGAAGTCGATGGAGCAGGCCCGCAAGAACCAGAAGTCGGTCGATCTCAACGGCACCACGCTGTGGCACACCGTGAAGTCGCGCCACGGCGCCGCCAGCGTCTTCATGCAGCCGGCGTCCGAAGGTACCGGCGTGATCGCCGGTGGTGCGATGCGCGCCGTGCTCGAAGCCGTCGGCGTCAAGGACGTGCTGGCCAAGGCCGTCGGTTCGCGCAACCCGATCAACCTGGTGCGCGCGACGATCCGCGGCCTCGACGAGATGCATTCGCCGGCCCAGATCGCGGCCAAGCGCGGCAAGAAGGTGGAGGATCTGATCAATGGCTAAGAAGGAAGCCGCCGGCGGCACCGTGAAGGTGCGTCTGGTCAAGGGTCTGCGCGGTTCGCAGGCCAAGCACCGCCTGTCGGTGAAGGCGCTGGGCCTCAACAAGCTCAACGACGTGCGCGAACTCAAGGACAGCCCGCAGGTCCGTGGCCTGATCAACAAGGTCCACTACCTGGTCCAGGTCGAGGAATAATCGAAATGAAGCTCAATTCTCTCAAGCCCGCACAGGGCGCCCGCACCGAGCGCGTCCGCGTCGGTCGCGGCATCGGCTCGGGCCTCGGCAAGACCGCGGGCCGCGGCCACAAGGGTTCGTTCGCGCGCGCCGGCAAGGGCAAGATCAAGGCCGGCTTCGAAGGCGGTCAGATGCCGCTGCGCAAGCGCCTGCCGAAGGTCGGTTTCCGCTCCAAGCTCAAGCTCGACACCGCCGAAGTGATGCTCTACCAGCTCGACAAGCTCGATGGCGACATCGACTTCGCCGCGCTGCGTGCCGCCAAGCTGGTGCCCAGCACCGCCAAGCGCGCGAAGATCGTCAAGAAGGGCGAGATCAGCAAGAAGCTCGTGCTCAAGGGTGTGCTGGCGACCGCCGGTGCCCGTGAGGCGATCGAAGCCGCTGGCGGCAAGGTCGAGGAGTAAGCCGGATGTCGCGAAGCGGCAGCGGTATGGGTGGGGTCGGCGCCGGGCTCGGTAAGTTCACCGAGCTCCGCCAGCGCCTGCTGTTCGTGGTCGGTGCGCTGATCGTCTACCGCATCGGGTGTTTCATCCCGGTGCCGGGCGTCAATCCCGAAGCGATGCTGCAGCTCATGGAGCAGCAGGAAGGCACCATCGTGGACATGTTCAACATGTTCTCCGGTGGTGCGCTTTCGCGTTTCAGCCTGTTCGCACTGAACGTCATCCCCTACATCTCGGCATCGATCGTGATGCAGCTGCTGGTGCAGGTGGTGCCGAGCCTGAAGGCCATCCAGAAGGAAGGCGAGTCGGGAAGGCGGCGGATCACGCAGTGGTCGCGCATCGGTGCGATTCCGCTGGCGATCTTCCAGTCGGCCGGCATCGCGATGGCGCTGCAGAGCTCGGGCGCGAACAACGGTATTCCGGTGGTCTACGCCCCGGGCATGGGCTTCGTGCTCACGGCCATCGTCGCGCTGACCGCAGGCACGATGTTCCTGGTCTGGCTTGGCGAGCAGGTGACCGAGCGCGGCATCGGCAACGGTGTGTCGCTGATCATCTTCGCCGGCATCGTGGCGGGTCTTCCGGGCGCCGTGCTGGGCACGTTCGACTCGCTGCGCAATGGCGACATGAGCCCGATCGCCGCGATCCTGCTGCTGATCGTCGTGCTGGCCGCGATCTTCTTCGTGGTGTTCGTCGAGCGCGGGCAGCGCCGGATCACGGTGAATTACGCGCGCCGCCAGGGTGGCCGCAACGCGTACATGAACCAGAGCTCGTTCCTGCCGCTGAAGCTCAACATGGCGGGCGTGATCCCGGCGATCTTCGCATCGTCGATCATCATGTTCCCGGCGACGGTGTCGACGTGGTTCGGCGAGGCGGGTTCGGCCACGTGGCTGGCACGTCTGGCCCAGGCCATGTCCCCGGGTGAGCCACTGTACGTGCTGCTCTTCGGTGGTCTGATCGCGGGCTTCGCGTTCTTCTACACGGCGCTGGTGTTCAACAGCCAGGAAACGGCGGACAACCTCAAGAAGTCGGGTGCGCTGATTCCCGGCATCCGCCCGGGCAAGGCGACCGCGGACTACATCGACGGTGTACTGACCCGCCTCACGGCCGTCGGTGCGGCCTATCTGGTGCTGGTCTGTCTGCTGCCCGAGTTCATGCGCGCCGAGTTCGGTACCTCGTTCTACTTCGGCGGCACATCGCTGCTGATCGTGGTCGTCGTGGTGATGGACTTCATCGCGCAGATCCAGTCGCACCTGATGTCGCACCAGTACGAGAGCCTGCTGAAGAAAGCGAACCTCAAGGGATCGCGCGGTGGCTTGACGCGCTGATGCACGATTGACCCTCACGCGGCACTGCCGCGTGGGGGCTGTTCACCGCGGAGCGGCTTCGCCGTCTTCGCATACGCCGCCCGGCCGGGCGGCAGGAATCCCGGACACACGCGCCGGGATTCGGATGGGCGACTCGCGCGGCGGTCTCGGGCGCGGGTGGTAGCGGGTTTTCCGCGCGCCAGAGTAGCGCGCGGGGCAGGTGGGATTCGTTCCCGGCTGCCGCCCCGCTACCGTCGCCGGAGCATGGGCACACTCCCCATGCCGGGTTCGTGGCGCAGTCGCGCCCTGGACTTCCTGAAAGCCCGAGGCCCTGTTATCATTTCATGTTCCCTTTTTGCCGGGATTGAACCCCCGGCAGCCAAACCAGTTGGAGAATCCGCGCATGGCGCGTATTGCAGGCGTGAACCTGCCTGCCCAGAAGCATGTCTGGGTCGGGCTTCAGAGCATCTACGGCATCGGCCGTACCCGGTCGAAGAAGGTCTGCATTGCTGCAGGCGTCGAGACCAACACCAAGATCCGCGATCTGTCCGAGCCGGAAGTCGAGCGCCTGCGCGCCGAAGTCGGCAAGTACGTGGTCGAGGGCGATCTGCGTCGCGAGGTCGGTATGGCGATCAAGCGCCTGATGGACCTCTCCTGCTATCGCGGCCTGCGTCACCGTCGTGGTCTCCCGCTGCGTGGCCAGCGTACCCGGACCAATGCACGTACCCGCAAGGGTCCGCGCAAGGCCATCAAGAAGTAAGGAGTCCTGACCATGGCCAAGCCGTCCGCAACCAAGACCAAGAAGAAGATCAAGCGCGTCGTCACCGACGGCATCGCGCATGTGCACGCTTCGTTCAACAACACGATCATCACGATCACCGATCGCCAGGGCAATGCGCTGTCGTGGGCGACGTCCGGTGGTGCAGGCTTCCGCGGTTCGCGCAAGTCCACCCCGTTCGCAGCGCAGGTCGCCGCCGAAAAGGCCGGCAAGGCTGCGCTGGACTACGGCGTGAAGTCGCTGGAAGTCCGCATCAAGGGCCCGGGTCCGGGTCGTGAATCGGCCGTGCGTTCGTTGAACAACGTGGGCTACAAGATCATCAACATCATCGACGTGACGCCTATCCCGCACAACGGGTGCCGTCCGCCGAAGAAGCGTCGCGTCTAAAGGAGCGATAAGAAATGGCTCGTTATATCGGTCCTACCTGTAAGCTCGCGCGCCGCGAAGGCGCCGACCTCTCCCTCAAGAGCCCGACCCGCGCGCTCGACTCGAAGTGCAAGCTCGAGCAGAAGCCCGGTCAGCACGGCGCCGGTACCGGCGCGCGTCGCAGCAAGCTGTCCGACTACGCCACCCAGCTTCGCGAGAAGCAGAAGGTCAAGCGTATCTACGGTCTGCTGGAGCGCCAGTTCCGCAACTACTACAAGAAGGCGTCCACCAAGAAGGGCAACACGGGTGAGAACCTGCTGCAGCTCCTCGAGACCCGCCTCGACAACGTCGTCTACCGAATGGGCTTCGCCGTCACCCGTCCGGCCGCGCGCCAGCTGGTGTCGCACCGTGGCGTCACGGTCAACGGCCAGTCGGTGAATCTGCCGTCGTACCAGGTCAAGGCCGGTGACGCGATCGCGCTGTCGGAGAAGGCACAGAAGCAGCTTCGCGTGCAGGAAGCGCTGAATGTGTCGTCGACGATGGACCTGTCGCCGTCGTGGGTCGAGGTCGACTCGAAGAAGTTCAGTGGTGTGTTCAAGTCGGTGCCCGATCGCGGCGACCTGCCGGCTGACATCAACGAAGCGCTGATCGTCGAGCTGTACTCGAAGTAATTCATTCAGGCCTCGCCACGCCCCCCGGCGCGGCGGTCCCCAGGAGATACACACACATGACGGCTACCGCCAACCAGGTCCTGCGTCCCCGTGGCCCGCAGATCGAACGCCTCGCCGGCAACCGCGCGAAGGTCGTGATCGAGCCGCTGGAGCGCGGATACGGGCACACGCTGGGCAATGCCCTGCGTCGCGTGCTGCTGTCGTCGATCCCCGGCTTCGCGATCACCGAAGTCGAGATCGATGGCGTGCTGCACGAGTACAGCACCATCGAGGGTCTGCAGGAGGACGTGCTCGAAGTCCTGCTCAACCTCAAGGATGTCGCGATCCGCATGGGCACCGGTGAGAGCTCGACGCTGTCGCTCTCGAAGTCCGGCCCGGGCGTCGTGACCGCGTCCGACATCAAGACCGACCACAACGTCGAGATCCTCAATGGCGATCACGTGATCTGCCATCTGACCAAGGACGCGTCGATCAACATGCGTCTGAAGATCGAGCGCGGCTTCGGCTACCAGCCGGCTGCGGCGCGTCGTCGTCCGGACGAGGAGACCCGTGCCATCGGTCGCCTGATGCTGGACGCGTCGTTCTCGCCGGTCCGCCGCGTGGCCTATGAAGTCGAAGCGGCCCGCGTCGAACAGCGCACCGACCTCGACAAGCTGGTCCTCGACATCGAGACCAACGGCACGATCGACGCCGAGGAAGCCGTGCGCACCGCCGCCGACATCCTCACCGACCAGCTGTCGGTGTTCGGCGACTTCACGCACCGTGACCGCGGCGCGGCGAAGCCGCAGACCCCGGGCGTGGATCCGATCCTGCTGCGTCCGATCGACGATCTGGAGCTGACGGTGCGTTCGGCCAACTGCCTCAAGGCCGAGAGCATCTACTACATCGGCGACCTGATCCAGAAGACCGAAGTCGAACTGCTCAAGACCCCGAACCTCGGCAAGAAGTCGCTGACCGAGATCAAGGAAGTCCTCGCGCAGCGTGGCCTGGCCCTCGGCATGAAGCTCGAGAACTGGCCGCCGACCGGTGTGTCGGCTCACGGCATGCTCGGCTGAGCAACTCGCGTGCAACCGGTGCCGTCAGGCATCGGTTGCAGGTTGCGAAGGCCCGGCGTGCGTCGCCGGGCAGGGGGCAAACGCGGCGCGCGCCGCGGCGCCCGATCTGCATCGATGCTGTAAGCAAGACCGCGCCGACGGGCACAAGCCCGCGGCGTTGCCGGTGAAGGATCGCCGGTTCCGGACCATCCGCAGTCCAAGTTCCAACGCCAGGACGGCGCCAAGGCCTCACACAGACCCACCATTCCCATCTGAAGGATCCATCCCATGCGCCACCAGAAAGCCGGTCGCAAGTTCAACCGCACCAGCGCCCATCGCGAAGCGATGTTCCGCAACATGGCTGCGTCGCTGATCAAGAGCGAACTCATCAAGACCACCCTGCCCAAGGCCAAGGAACTGCGCCGCGTCGCCGAGCCGCTGATCACCCTGGGCAAGGTCGACAGTGTCGCCAACCGCCGTCTCGCGTTCGCGCGCCTGCGCGACAAGGAAGCCGTCGGCACGCTGTTCACCACCGTCGGTCCGCGCTACGCCGCGCGTCCGGGTGGTTACCTGCGCATCCTCAAGTGCGGCTTCCGCGCCGGCGACAACGCGCCGATGGCGTACGTCGAGCTGGTCGATCGCCCGCAGGCGTCTGTCGACGCCGAATAAGACCCGTCAGCGTGACCTGCGCCACGCGCGCGGGTTCACACCAGGCACGGAACGAAGCCCCGGCATCTGCCGGGGTTTTTGTTTGTGGCGCCGCGCACGATAATCGTCCTGGTTTCCCATTTCCGGTCTGCCCATGAATCCTGCCCGCTGGTCGTTCCGGTCGTTGATGCTCGCCGGTGCCGTCACGTGTTTCGCGCTGATCGGGTTCGCGATCTATTCCCAGCTGGCCTGGGGCCTGGAGCCGTGTCCGCTGTGCATCTTCCAGCGCATCGCGTTCGCCGCGCTCGGCGTGGTGCTGCTCGTCGCGGGTGTGCATGCGCCACGGCGCAGCGGTGGGCGTACAGCGTACGGTCTGCTCGGTTTCGCCGCCGCCGCCGTCGGCATCGGCATCGCCGGGCGCCACGTGTGGCTGCAGATCAACCCGCCGGGCTTCGTCGCCTGTGGTGCGCCGTTCTCGTTCATGCGACAGACCATGGACACGCCGACGCTGATCCAGAAGGTGCTCACCGGCAGCGGCGATTGCGGCACCGTCGACTGGACGTTCCTCGGCCTGTCGATGCCGGCATGGAGTCTGGTCTGGTTCGTGCTGCTGGCAGGTCTGGCGCTGTTCGCGGGGCTGCGTGCACGGCGCTGAAATCGGCGCCGCCCGGCAAATTGACGCGACGCAGCAACCTGCGATGATGGCGGATTACTGAGGAACCCGCGATGTCGCCGTCCCCCCAAGCCCGTCCCGAACCCGTGAATCCGTTGCAGGATTGGCAGCCCGATGGCTGGCGCGCGCGCCCGGCGAAGCAGCTTCCCACCTACCCGGATGCGGCGGCGCTCGCCGACGTGCAGCAGGAACTGCGTGCGCTGCCGCCGCTGGTGACCTCATGGGAGATCCTCAGCCTCAAGCAGCAGCTGGCCGATGCCCAGGAGGGGTGGCGGTTCCTGCTGCAAGGCGGCGACTGCGCCGAGAACTTCGGTGACTGCACCTCCGACATCATCTCCAATCGCCTGAAGGTGCTGCTGCAGATGAGCCTGGTGCTCGTGCACGGCATGCGCCTGCCGGTGGTGCGTGTCGGCCGCTTTGCCGGGCAGTACGCCAAGCCGCGCTCGGCGGATACCGAAACCCGCGACGGCATCACCTTGCCGTGTTATCGCGGCGACGTGGTCAATGCGCCGGCGTTCACGCCCGAAGCGCGCACGCCGGATCCGCGGCGGATGATCAAGGCGCACGCGCGCTCGGCGATGACGATGAATTTCGTCCGCTCGCTGATCGACGGTGGCTTCGCCGACCTGCATCACCCCGAGTACTGGGGCCTGGACTGGGTGGGCGAGTCGCCGCTGGCCGAGGAGTACCAGCGCATGGTCTCCGGACTCGGTGACGCCGTGCGTTTCATGGAGACACTGGCCGGCACCCAGGTCCACAACCTCAACCGTGTGGATTTCTACACGTCGCACGAGGCGCTGCTGCTGCCCTACGAGGAAGCGCAGACCCGGCAGGTGCCGCGCCAGCACGGCTGGTTCAA
This sequence comes from Lysobacteraceae bacterium NML93-0793, assembly GCA_002324875.1. GTDB lineage: Bacteria > Pseudomonadota > Gammaproteobacteria > Xanthomonadales > Xanthomonadaceae > Luteimonas. The sequence goes on along the minus strand of NTJG01000002.1, from coordinate 196,176 downwards.
CCTCAGTACGCATTTTCCGTGGATCGGCGTGCGCACGGCGGCGCTCGATGGCGCACACGTCGAGTACTTCCGTGGGCTGCGCAACCCGATCGGGGTCAAGGTCGGGCCGACGTCGACACCCGACGAGCTGTTGCGCCTGATCGACATACTCAATCCCGACGACGAGCCGGGCCGGCTGAGCCTGATCCATCGCATGGGCGCCGCGCAGGTGGCCGAGCGCCTGCCGGCGCTGCTCGAGGCCGTGCGTCGCGACGGCCGGCGTGTGCTGTGGATCTGCGATCCGATGCACGGCAATACCGAGGCGACCAGCAACGGCTACAAGACCCGTCGCTTCGACAACATCCGCAGCGAGATCGAACAGGCGTTCGAGCTCCACGCCGCCGCCGGCACGCGGCTCGGCGGCGTGCATCTGGAACTGACCGGCGAGGACGTCACCGAGTGCATGGGCGGTGCGCGCTCATTGACCGAGGTCGACCTCGAGCGTGCCTACAAGAGCCAGGTCGATCCGCGCCTCAACTACGAACAGGCGCTGGAGACGGCGATGCTGATCGTGCGCAAGCACGCGCAGGGTGCGCGCGCTTAATCCGGTGCGGCGGTGGGCATCGCATCGAATGCCCCGCGCTCGACCTGCTCGATAAACGCCGCGCAACGCAGGTCGTCGCCGCGTCCTTCGGGAAACTGGTCGGCACGCAGCCGGACGAATGCGTCGGTGATCCGGGCTTCGACAGCGGCGCGTGCGGCTTGCGCGCGGTCCGCGTCGTCGTCGGCGGGACTGAACGGATAGGCGCGCGCGAGTCGGTCGGCGACCTCGCGCACGCGCGATGCGTTGCGGTCGCGCCAGCCGCTGGCGGCGCGTGACGCGGCGTCCGGTGTCGGAGACGCCGGGTGGATGCACAACTGGCGCAATCCCTCGTCCACCAGCAGCGCACGGGCCAACGTGAACGCTTCCGGCGCGTCGTGGTCTGTCGTCACATCCGCGCCCGCGGCGTGGCCGGAGACGAGCAGCAGCGCGGACCACAAACCGAGTGCACGCACAGCCGCGGGCCCCGGACGCTGGCGTGTCGGGACTTGATCACTCATGCGGGCCCCCGTCGCCGTCGCTGCAGATCACGGGCCAGCACCAGCACGATCACGACGTTGAGCACGAAGACGCCCCAGGTCAGCCAGTCCGGGTGGTGCCACAGCGCGTAGATCTCGAACGGCAGGTAGGCAGCCGCGCCGATGCAGCCCAGCCAGGAAGCCCAGGCGCGGTGGCGCCACAGTCCCCAGGCCTCGAGCAGGCGCATGCCGGCGTACACCAGGCCGACCGCAATGGCGATGTGCACGGTCTGCGGCGTGATCGCGTCCAGCAATGCGCTGCTGCCGCGCTCGACGGCGATGCCGAGATGCGTCAGGCCGCTCTGGATCTCGCGCTGCAACGCGTCGGGACCGATCGCCGCGAGGGCCGCGGCGCCGAGGATGGCGATGACGCCCTTCGCCGCTTCGAAGAGCGCGATGGCACGCAGGCCGCGGTGAGGGGCTGGCGGAGTGTCGGACATCAGAAGAGGGTGGGCTGCTGGGGCGGTGAGGGCAGCGCTGCGCCGCGCAGCGGCCAGGCGCCGAGTGCTTCGTAGCGTCCGCCCGGATTGAACAGGAGCTCGAAGCCGTCGACGGTGAGCGGGTCGAGGCTGCAGTCGATGTGCTCGAGCCACGTCTGCGCGGCGAGGTGCTTGTCGAGATAGGCGAGCGTGAGGTGCGGCCGCGTCGTCGCCTGCGCCGGCACGATGCCGCAACGGCGTACCGCGTCGCGCGCGGCATCGCACAGCGCCTGCAGCGTGGGGCAGGGATGCGGCAGCGCCACCACCGCCCCGGATTGCGGCCAGTAGGCCAGACGCTCGATCGACCAGACGTGCGGCGGAATGCGCGTGGCGGCGTCGGCGAACGCATCAAGCAGCGCAGGCATCGCCGCCGCGTCGACCTCGTGGCCGATGAAGCACAGTGTCACGTGCCACTGGTCGGCGCGGCGCGGATGCAAAGACGGCGCACCCGGAGGGCGCGCCGTCTGCATACGCTGGGACACGGCCGCGAGCGCCGCCCGGCTGCCGGCACCAGGCCGCCATGCCGGGAACGGCGTCCGGCTCACGCGGCGCGGGACGCGCGCTTGCGGTCGCTTTCCGTCAGCAGCTTCTTGCGCAGGCGGATTTCCTTCGGGGTGACTTCGACCAGCTCGTCGTCCTCGATGAAGTCCAGCGCCTGCTCCAGCGTGTACTTCAGCGCCGGGGTGAGCTTGATCGCATCGTCCTTGCCGGACGCGCGCACGTTGGTCAGCGGCTTGCCCTTGATGACGTTGACGGTGAGGTCGTTGTCCTTGGAGTGGATGCCGACCAGCTGGCCTTCGTACACGTTGTCGCCTTCGGCGGCGAACAGGCGGCCGCGTTCTTCCAGCGGTCCGAGCGAGTAGGCCGGCGTCATGCCCGGCGCATTGGCGATCATCACGCCGTTGTTGCGCTTGGCGATCGCGCCGGTTTCCTTCGGGCCGTAATGGTCGAAGACGTGGAACAGCAGGCCGGACCCCTGGGTGAGCGTCTTGAACTCGTTCTGGAAGCCGATCAGGCCACGGGCCGGGATCATGTAGTCCAGACGCACGCGACCCTTGCCGTCGGGTTCCATGTTCTTCAGCTGGCCCTTGCGGATGCCGAGCTTCTCCATCACGCCGCCCTGGTGCTGCTCCTCGACGTCGACGACGAGCTGCTCGACCGGCTCCATCAGCTGGCCGTCGATCTCCTTGATGATCACTTCCGGGCGCGACACGGCGAGCTCGTAGCCCTCGCGGCGCATGTTCTCGATCAGCACCGACAGATGCAGCTCGCCGCGGCCCGAGACCAGGAACTTGTCGGCGTCTTGGGTCTCCTCGACCTTCAGCGCCACGTTGTGCAAGGTCTCGCGCTCCAGGCGCTCGCGGATCTGGCGGCTGGTGATGAACTTGCCGCCGCTGTGTTCCTTGCTGCCGGCGAACGGCGAGTTGTTGACCTGGAAGGTCATCGAGATCGTCGGCTCGTCGACGGTCAGCGCCGGCAGGGCTTCGGGCGTGTCGAGCGCACACACGGTGTCGGAGATCGAGAGATCCTGCACGCCGGCGATCGCGACGATGTCGCCCGCCTGTGCCTCGTCGACTTCCACGCGCTCCAGGCCCAGGAAGCCGAGCACCTGCACCACCTTGCCCTGACGCTTCTTGCCTTCGCGGTCGACCACGCTGACCGGCATGTTCTTCTTGAGCTTGCCGCGCTGGATGCGACCGATGCCGATCAGGCCGACGAAGTTGTTGTAGTCGAGCTGGCTGATGCGCATCTGGAACGGGCCGTCACGGTCGACCGCCGGCGGCTCCACGTGCTGCATGATCGCCTCGTACAGCGGGGTCATGTCGCCCGAGCGCGCGGAGTCGTCGAGGCTGGCGTAGCCGTGCAGCGCCGAGGCGTAGACGATCGGGAAGTCGAGCTGCTCGTTGGTCGCGCCGAGCTTGTCGAACAGGTCGAACACCTGGTCGATCACCCAGTCCGGACGCGCGCCGGGACGGTCGATCTTGTTGACGACGACGATCGGCTTGAAGCCCATCGCGAACGCCTTCTGGGTGACGAAGCGGGTCTGCGGCATCGGGCCGTCCATCGCATCGACCAGGATCAGCACCGAATCGACCATCGACAGCACGCGCTCGACCTCGCCGCCGAAGTCGGCGTGGCCCGGGGTGTCGACGATGTTGATGCGGTTGCCCTGCCAGTCGATGGCGGTGTTCTTGGCCAGGATCGTGATGCCACGCTCCTTTTCCTGATCGTTGCTGTCCATCACGCGCTCGGCGAGCACGGTGCGCTCGTTCAGGGTGCCCGACTGCTTCAAGAGGCAGTCGACGAGGGTGGTCTTGCCGTGGTCGACGTGGGCGACGATGGCGATATTGCGCAGGCGTTCGATGGACATGGGCAAGGCTGCGCCAGAGTCGAAGACCGGGGCGCACTAGAGTCAGTGAAAGAGCCCGGAATTATACCGTGTTGCGCCGCCGCATGGCGGCCAGGCCGGAGCGCCGACTTGAAACCGCCGGGGGAGGCCGCATCTAGCCGGTTCGCCGGCCCCGGCCGGCGGCCTTTCCCATCCCAGGATTCCTCATGTCCCTGAACGCCGTATTCGATACCGACCGTGGCCCGATCACCGTCGAGCTGTTTGCCGACAAGGCACCGCTGACCGTCGCCAACTTCGTCAACCTGGCCAAGCGCGGCTTCTACGACGGCCTGAACTTTCACCGCGTGATCGCCGACTTCATGGTCCAGGGCGGCTGCCCCGAAGGCTCCGGCCGCGGCGGCCCGGGGTACCGGTTCGAGGACGAGACCAGCAACGGCGTCAAGCACGAGCGTGGCGTGCTGTCGATGGCGAACGCGGGCCCGAACACCAACGGCAGCCAGTTCTTCATCACCCACATCAAGACCGACTGGCTGGACGGCAAGCACACCGTCTTCGGCAAGGTCACCGAAGGTCTGGACGTGGTCGACGCCATCAAGCAGGGCGATGCGATCAAGTCGGTGAAGATCGAAGGCGACGCCGACGCCGTGCTGGCCGCCAAGGCCGACCGCGTGGCGGAGTGGAACAAGGTCCTCGCGGCCTGAGCGCGCGCCGGCCGCCTGGCCGATGCCTGTCGACGCCGCGGTCCTCAGGGGCCGCGGCGTTTTCGTGCGGGCCCACGCGTCGTGCTCGGCCGTGGCAGGCCTGCTAAAATTTCGGGCTCTGCTGCCGGGCCCACAGGTCCGGCGTACCGTCCGGAGAGGTGTCCCGCGATGCCCCAGCTTGCCCGCCGCGTCGGCCGTGCCCGGCCCAGCGCCATCATGCAGGTCGCCGAAAAGGCCAAGCGCCTGAAGGCCGAGGGGCGGGACATCATCAGCTTCTCGATCGGCGTGCCGAACTTCCTGCCCGGCCCGCATGTGTATGCCGCCGCGCGCGAGGCACTGGAGCACGACAGCGGCCAGTACGGCAGCAACCGCGGCAGCGACGCGCTGCTCGACGCCTTCATCGGCCATCTCGACCGCATCGGCCTGCCGGGCTACACCCGCGCGCACTGCGCCAGCGGTATCGGTGCCAAGCACATCCTCTACACGCTGGCCGAGGTGCTGCTCGACGAAGGCGACGGCTTCGCGTTCGCCACGCCCTACTGGACGACGTATCTCGACATCGCCGAGATCGTCGGCGCCGACATCCAGCTGCTGCCGTGCCCGCCGGAGCAGGACTACAAGCTGACCCCGGCGCAGCTCAATGCCGCGTTGGCGCGCAAGCCGAAGGTCTTCCTGTTCAACAACCCGTCGAATCCGACCGGCATGGTCTACACGCAGGGCGAGATCGCCGCGCTGGCCGACGTGCTGGTGCGCCATCCCGACACCTGGATCGTCACCGACGACATCTACAGCCGGATGGTCTTCGACGGCGTCGGCTACCACAACGTGGTGCAGGCGCGGCCCGAACTGCGCGAACGCACGATCTTCGTCGACTCGCTGTCCAAGACCTACGGCATGCCGGGCTGGCGCGTCGGCCTGCTGGCCGGTCCGGAGAACGTCGCCAAGGCGTTCGCGACGATGAACTCGAACCACATCACCAACGTGCCGGAAGTCGTGACCGCGGCCGCGGTCGCTGCGCTGTCCGGGCCGCAGGACGTGCCGGCGGCCAAGTGCGCCGAGTTCCAGGCGCGCCGCGACGTGGTGATGGCGGCGCTGGCGGAGATCCCGGGCGTGGTCTGCCCGAAGCCGGCCGGCGCGTTCTACGTGTTTCCCGATATCAGCGTGGCCTTCGGCAAGTCGCACGGCGACATCCATATCGGCAACGACGTCGACCTGTGCAATGCGCTGCTCGAGGCCAAGGGTGTGGCCTGCGTGCCTGGCTCGGCCTTCGGTGAGCCGCGCGCCTTGCGCATCAGCTACACCTGTCCCGAGGCGCAGCTCGTCCCGGGGCTCGACCGCATCCGCGAATTCTTCGCGGAACTGCGCTGAGCGCGCGGATGCGTCTGCTCCTGCTCCTCGCTGCACTGGCGCTGGCCGGCGGCTGGATGCACCTGCGTGCCGAGGCGCCGCAGTCGCTGCATCCGGACGATCCGCGCAGCGCGACCGGCAAGACCGGCATCGTGATGCTGGCCGCCGAGTGGTGCGGGTACTGCCGCCGGCAGCAGGCGGAGTTCGCCGCCGGCAAGGTGCGCTATCGCGTTCTCGACATCGACACACCCGACGGCGCGCGGGCCATGCAGGCCCTCGGTGCGCGCGGCGTGCCGGTCACGGTGATCGGCCAGACCGTGATCCGTGGCTACGACACCGCCGCGCTGGCCGAACACCTCGAACCGCTGGGCTATCCGCTCTATTGATCGCCCGGCCCGATCCACGACATCCCCCCAAGTGAACGAAAGGACATTTCCATGAAGACTCCCGTCCGTGTTGCCGTGACCGGCGCCGCCGGCCAGATCGGCTACGCCCTCCTGTTCCGCATCGCTTCCGGCGAAATGCTGGGCAAGGACCAGCCGGTGATCCTGCAGCTGCTCGAGCTGCCGATCGACAAGGCGCAGGCCGCGCTCAAGGGCGTGATCATGGAACTGGAAGACTGCGCGTTCCCGCTGCTGGCGGGCGTGGTCGGCACCGACGATGCGGAAGTCGCGTTCAAGGACGCCGACATCGCCCTGCTGGTCGGCGCGCGTCCGCGCGGCCCGGGCATGGAGCGCAAGGACCTGCTGCTCGAGAACGCCAAGATCTTCACCGCCCAGGGCGCCGCGCTGAACAAGGTCGCCTCGCGTGACGTCAAGGTGCTGGTGGTCGGCAACCCGGCCAACACCAACGCCTACATCGCCATGAAGTCGGCGCCGGATCTCAACCCGCGCAACTTCACCGCGATGCTGCGCCTCGACCACAACCGCGCGCTGAGCCAGCTGGCCGCCAAGGCCGAGGTCGCCGTCGGCGACATCGAAGGCCTGATCGTCTGGGGCAACCACAGCCCGACCATGTACCCGGATTACCGCTTCGCGACCGCGAACGGCGTCAACCTCAAGGACAAGGTGGGCGACGCCGACTGGAACGCGAACACCTTCATCCCGCAGGTCGGCAAGCGCGGCGCGGCCATCATCGAAGCGCGTGGCCTCTCGTCGGCCGCCTCGGCCGCCAACGCCGCCATCGACCATATCCGCGACTGGGTGCTGGGCAGCAACGGCAAGTGGGTGACGATGGGCGTGCCGTCCGACGGCAGCTACGGCATCCCGGAAGGCGTGATCTTCGGCTTCGCGGTGACCACGCGGAACGGCGAGTACACGCTGGTCAAGGGCATCGAGGTCGACGACTTCAGCCAGAAGGCCATCGACAAGACCCTGGCCGAGCTCGAGGAAGAGCGCAGCGGCGTGGCGCATCTGCTCAGCTGACCTGTCGCGTTTCCGTAAAAAAGCCGGGCCCCGTGCCCGGCTTTTTCATTGGCGGCTGCCGGGGGGGGGCTAGACCATTGTCGTAACGCGCCCCGGGCGCGCGAAGACTAGCCTCGGACGTCCGAAGGGAGAGTCGACATGGGCTACGAAGACTTCCACCGCCGTTCCATCGAGGACCCCGAAGGCTTCTGGGGCGAGCAGGCCAGGGCGATCCACTGGCACACACCGCCGCAGCGGATCCTCGACGATTCGAACCCGCCGTTCCGCAAGTGGTTCGTCGGTGGCGAGACCAACCTCTGCTTCAATGCCGTTGACCGGCATCTCGACGCGCGTGGCGACCAGCGCGCACTCGTGGCGATCTCCACCGAGACCAACGAAACCCGCGAGATCACCTATGCGCAGCTGTACCGGGAGGTCAACGATTTCGCCGCGGTGCTGGTGGCGCTCGGCGTGGGCCGCGGCGACCGTGTCGTCATCTACATGCCCAACATGGCCGAGGCCGTGTTCGCGATGCTGGCCTGCGCGCGGATCGGCGCCGTGCATTCGGTGGTCTTCGGCGGGTTCGCCGCGCACAACCTGGCGCTGCGCATCGACGATGCGACGCCGAAGCTGCTGATCGCCGCCGATGCCGGCAGCCGCGGCGGCAAGGTGATCCCGTACAAGCCGTTGATCGATGCTGCCTGCGCGGAGGCGAAATCACCGCCGCCCCAGGTGCTGATCGTCGACCGCGGCCTCGCGCCCGGCTACACACGCGTCGAAGGCCGCGACGTCGACTACGCCACGTTGCGTGCACGGCACGCCGGCACCGACGTGCCGGTGACCTGGCTGGAATCCAACGAGCCGAGCTATCTGCTCTACACCTCCGGCACCACCGGCAAGCCCAAGGGCGTGCAGCGCGATGTCGGCGGCTATGCGGTGGCGATGGCGCTGTCGATGTGGTCGATCTACGACATCCGGGCCGGGCAGGTGATGTTCTCCACCTCGGACGTGGGCTGGGCCGTGGGCCATTCCTACAACGTCTACGGCCCACTGATCGCAGGCGCGACCTCGATCCTCTACGAAGGCCTGCCGACGACGCCCGATCCCGGCATCTGGTGGAAGATCTGCGCCGACTACCGTGTGCGCACGATGTTCTCCTCGCCCACGGGCATCCGCGTGCTGAAGAAGCAGGATCCGGAATACCTCGCCCGGTACGACCTGTCGGAGCTGCGTTACCTGTTCCTCGCCGGCGAGCCGCTCGACGAACCCACCGCGAGCTGGATCAGCGAAGGGCTCGGCGGCACCACGATCATCGACAACTACTGGCAGACCGAAACCGGCTGGCCGGTGCTCGCGCTGATGCCCGGTGTGGAGCTCAAGCCGGTGAAGTTCGGTTCCCCAGGGCTGCCGACGCCGGGCTTCGATCTTCGGGTGATCGACGAGTCCACCGGCGCGCGCGTGCCGCCCGGCACCAAGGGCGTGCTGGTGATCCGGCCGCCGCTGCCGCCGGGCTGCATGACCACGGTCTGGAACGACGATGCGCGCTTCCTGTCGAGCTACTTCTCGCACTTCAAGGAGCTGCTCTACAGCTCGCTGGACTGGGCGATCCAAGACGAGGACGGCTACACCTTCATTCTCGGCCGCACCGACGACGTCATCAACGTCGCCGGCCATCGCCTGGGCACGCGCGAGATCGAGGAGGCCGTGTCCAGCCACCCCGCGGTGGCCGAGGCCGCGGTGATCGGCGTGGCCGATGAACTGAAGGGCCAGGTGCCGGTGGTGTTCGCCACGCTCAGGCAGACCGCCGCGGATACGGCTGCGCAGCAGGCCACGGCGGCCGAGATGATGCGCACGGTCGCCGATCAGCTGGGGGCGGTGGCCCGGCCGGCGCGGGTCTATGTGGTCACCGCGCTGCCGAAGACGCGCTCGGGCAAATTGCTGCGGCGGTCGCTGCAGGCGCTGGCGGAAGCCCGTGATCCGGGCGATCTCTCGACGCTGGATGATCCGAACGCGCTGGAGGATGTGCGTCGCGTGCTGGAGCGGGGCGCGGACGCGGGCTGAGGCGCGCGGTACGCGCGGGTGGATTCGTGTGTCCGGCTCCGACCGGACTGCGCGACCGGCTTCGACGGGACTGCGCATCGCGCGCAAGCGGGATGCGTCGGTATCGGACTTCGTTCATGGAGCGCCAGCAGACGCCGCACTTCCATTCCATGCAACGACGCGCGTCTGTCAGTCCGTCGGCGCGACGCCCGTGTAATGCGCGCGCGGGCGGATCAGCATCCCGAGTTCCTGTTGTTCCAGCGCATGCGCCAGCCAACCCGCGAGCCGGCCGGCGGCGAACATGCACAGCGCCGGCGCCGCCGGCAGGCCGTGGACGTAACAGATCGCCGCGAGCATGCCGTCGATATTGGGCTGGCGACCGCTGGTCTCGGCCGCGGAGTGCAGCACCGCTTCGACCTGCTGCATGCGTGCGTCGTCCGCGTGGTGCGCGCGCAACATCGCCAGCACTTCTGCCGCGCGCGGATCGCCGTCCGGGTACAGCACGTGGTGGAAGCCCGGCAGGTCGTCGCCGCGTTGCCACCGCTCGGCGACGAACGCGGCAGGCGCGGGTGCATCGCAGGCCTCGCGGATCAAGGCATGTGCGCGCGCGGTCGCGCCGCCGTGGCGCGGCCCCGACAGCGCGGCGAGTCCGGCGCAGACCGTCGCGTGCAGATGCGCGCCGGTGGACGCGACCACGCGCGCGGCGAACGCCGAGACGTTGAGTTCGTGGTCCGCGCACAGCACCAGCGCCGCGCGCACGAGCTCGGCAAAGGCCGCATCGCCCGGACGCCAGGCATCGGCGAGCAGGAGGTGTACCGGGCGCGCGTCCGGTGAGCCTGCGACCAGCAGCGCCGCGTTCTGGCGCAGCAGCGTGGCCGCGACGCCGCGCTTGGCCGCAGGTGCGGCGCTCAGCGAATGCCGCAGGTCCGGTGCGAGCAAAGGGATCACGGCCATCGCGCGTTCGATCGGCGGCAGGCTGGCATCGCCCGCGATCGCGGCGACGCGCGCGGGCCAGTCGCCGGTGTCCGCATCGAACGGATCAGCATCGCCGCAGTCCCACAACAGCCGCGCGGTGTCTTCGAGTGTGGCCCCACTGCGCACCATCGCGACCGCGGAGCGCCCGCGGTAATACGGGCTGTCGGGCCGGATCAGCGAAATGCGCGTTTCCATGACCGGCAGGCCGCGGTCGAGGCTTTGCGCCGCACCGCGTGCCGCGCCGCGACCTGCGCGCTTGCGCTGGGTGAGGCGTTCGACGTCCTGGCGGAGGTAGACGCGGCTGCGATGGTCGGCGCCGGGGCGCGACTCCAGCAGACCGCGGCTGACGTAGGCGTAGAGCGTCGCGGTGCTGATGCCGAGCGCCGCGCAGGCCTCGGCCGCGGACATCAGGTCGCCGTCGTTCGCATTCACAGTGAATTCCGATGTATTGATTGATTCGATCAAGTTTGATCAACCAGTCGGATGGTGCCAGATTGCACGGCATCGCGGTACACCGCAGCTTTCGGAGTCGCATCCATGACCACACTTTCCGCAGGCGCGAAGTTCCGCGCCGCGCTCGCCGCCGAATCGCCGTTGCAGGTGATCGGCGCGATCAATGCCAACCACGCGCTGCTGGCCAAGCGCGCCGGCTTCCAGGCGATCTACCTCTCGGGCGGCGGCGTCGCCGCGGGCTCGCTGGGGCTGCCGGACCTCGGCATCAACACGCTCGAAGACGTGCTGATCGACGTGCGCCGCATCACCGACGTCTGCGACCTGCCGCTGCTGGTCGACATCGACACCGGCTTCGGCGCGAGCGCGTTCAACATCGAGCGCACGGTGAAGTCGCTGATCAAGGCCGGCGCGGCGGCCTGCCACATCGAGGACCAGGTGGGCGCCAAGCGCTGCGGGCATCGTCCCGGCAAGGAGATCGTGTCGCAGGGCGAGATGGTCGACCGGGTCAAGGCCGCGGCCGATGCCAAGACCGATCCGGACTTCTTCCTGATCGCACGCACCGACGCGATCCAGGTCGACGGCGTCGACGCCGCGATCGAACGCGCGGTCGCCTGCGTCGAAGCCGGCGCCGACGGCATCTTCGCCGAGGCCGCCTACGACCTCGACACCTATCGGCGCTTCGTCGACGCGGTGAAGGTGCCGGTGCTCGCCAACATCACCGAGTTCGGCAAGACACCGCTGTTCACCCGCGACGAGCTGGCCTCGGCCGGTGTCGCGATCCAGCTGTTCCCGCTGTCGGCGTTCCGCGCCGCGAACAAGGCCGCCGAGAACGTCTACACCGCGGTGCGCCGCGATGGTCATCAGCAGAACGTCGTCGATGCGATGCAGACCCGCGAGGAGCTTTACGAGCGCATCGGCTACCACGCCTTCGAACAGCGCCTCGACGCGCTGTTCGCCTCGAAGAAGTAAGCGACTTCCGATCTTTCCATCCGTGCCTGCGGGCATCCAACGGAGATTCCAGATGAGCGACACCGCCACCACCGCCCCCGGCTTCAAGCCGAAGAAGTCCGTCGCGCTGAGCGGCACGGCCGCCGGCAACACCGCGCTGTGCACCGTCGGCCGCAGCGGCAACGATCTGCATTATCGCGGCTACGACATCCTCGATCTCGCGCGCACCAGCGAGTTCGAGGAGATCGCCTACCTGCTGGTCCACGGCAAGCTGCCGACCGAAGCGGAACTGCGCGGCTACAAGGCCAAGCTGAAGTCGCTGCGCGGCATTCCGGCCGCGGTCAAGGCCGCACTCGAGGAACTGCCGCCGTCGGCGCACCCGATGGACGTCATGCGCACCGGCGTGTCGGTGCTCGGCTGCGTGCAGCCGGAGAAGGACGACCACAACCATCCCGGCGCGCGCGACATCGCCGACAAGCTGATGGCCTCGCTCGGCTCGATGCTGCTGTACTGGTACCACTGGAGCCACAACGGCCGCGCGATCGACGTCGAGACCGACGACGATTCGATCGGCGGACACTTCCTGCATCTGCTGCACGGCCACGAGCCGCGCGAGTCCTGGGTCAAGGCGATGCACACCTCGCTGATCCTCTACGCCGAGCACGAGTTCAATGCATCGACCTTCGCCAGCCGCGTCGTCGCCGGCACCGGCAGCGACATGCATTCCTGCATCACCGCCGGCATCGGCGCGCTGCGCGGTCCGAAGCACGGCGGCGCCAACGAGGTCGCGTTCGAGGTGCAGAAGCGTTACGACACGCCCGACGAGGCGGAGGCCGACATCCGCGCGCGCGTGGAGAAGAAGGAAGTGATCATCGGCTTCGGCCACCCGGTCTACACCGTCAGCGATCCGCGCAACGAGGTCATCAAGACCGTCGCGCGCGAGCTGTCCGACGAAGTGGGCAGCCGCAAGATGTACGACATCGCCGAGCGCCTGGAAACGGTGATGTGGGACATCAAGAAGATGTTCCCCAACCTCGACTGGTTCAGCGCGGTGAGCTACCACATGATGGGCGTGCCGACGGCGATGTTCACCCCGCTGTTCGTCATCGCACGCACCGCCGGCTGGAGCGCGCACGTCATCGAGCAGCGCATCGACGGCAAGATCATCCGCCCGAGTGCGAACTACACCGGGCCGGAAGACCAGGCGTTCGTACCGATCGCCGAGCGCACGTAAGCCTTTGCTCGTCATCCCCGCGAAAGCGGGGATCCAGCGACTTTCGTCAAACGAAAGCAAGGCACTGGATTCCCGCTTGACCCGACATCCTTCTGTTGAAGGCCGCGGGAATGACGTCGATACATCTTTCTTTCTTTCGAACGCCCGCCATGAACAGCCAGCACCGCAAACCCCTTCCCGGCACGCAACTCGACTGGTTCGACGCGCGTGCGGCCGTCGACGCCCTCGCGCCCGGCGCGTATGACCGCATGTCCTACACCGCGCGCGTGCACGCCGAGAACCTCGTGCGGCGTTGCGAGCCGGCGCTGCTCGACGATGCGCTGCGTCAGCTGATCGAGCTGCGCCAGGACATCGATTTCCCGTGGTATCCGGCGCGCGTGGTCTGCCACGACATCCTCGGCCAGACCGCGCTGGTCGATCTGGCCGGTCTGCGCGATGCGATCGCCGATCAGGGCGGTGATCCCGCGAAGGTCAATCCGGTCGTGCCGGTGCAACTGATCGTCGACCACTCGCTGGCGGTGGAATGCGGCGGCTACGACCCGGATGCATTCGCCAAGAACCGGGCGATCGAAGACCGGCGCAACGCCGACCGCTTCCACTTCATCGACTGGACCAAGCAGGCCTTCCACAACGTCGAGGTGATTCCGCCGGGCAACGGAATCATGCACCAGATCAATCTGGAGAAGATGTCGCCGGTGGTCTACGTGCAGGACGGGGTCGCATTCCCCGACACCTGCGTCGGCACCGACAGCCACACGCCGCACGTCGATGCGCTGGGCGTGATCGCCATCGGCGTCGGCGGACTCGAAGCCGAGAACGTCATGCTCGGCCGCGCGTCGTGGATGCGCACGCCGGAGATCGTCGGCGTCGAACTGGCAGGCCGTCCCGGCCCCGGCATCACCGCGACCGACGTCGTGCTGGCGCTGACCGAATTCCTGCGCAAGTCGAAGGTGGTCGGTGCGTATCTCGAATTCCGTGGACCGGGCGCGGCCGCGCTGTCTGTCGGCGACCGCGCCACGATCTCCAACATGGCGCCCGAGTACGGCGCGACCGCGGCGATGTTCTTCATCGACAACAACACGCTCGACTACCTGCGCCTGACCGGCCGCGAGGACGCCCAGGTCGCGCTGGTCGAAAACTACGCCAAGGCCGCCGGACTGTGGGCCGACTCGCTGGCGAATGCCGAGTACGCGCGCACGCTGCACTTCGACCTGTCGAGCGTGGTGCGCAACATGGCCGGCCCGTCGAACCCGCACAAGCGCGTGGCGACCCGCGATCTCGCCGCCAGCGGCATCGCCGGCGCATGGGACATGCCCACCGACGGCGGCACCATGCCCGACGGCGCGGTGATCATCGCCGCGATCACCAGTTGCACCAACACCTCGAACCCGCGCAACGTCATCGCCGCCGGCTTGCTCGCACGCAACGCGCGCGCACGCGGTCTGACACGCAAGCCGTGGGTCAAGACGTCGCTCGCGCCCGGTTCCAAGGCGGTGCAGCTGTATCTGGAGGAGAGCGGGCTGCTGCCGGATCTCGAGCAGCTCGGTTTCGGCATCGTCGCCTTCGCCTGCACCACCTGCAACGGCATGAGCGGTGCGCTGGATCCGGCGATCCAGCAGGAGATCATCGACCGCGATCTGTACGCGACCGCCGTGCTCAGCGGCAACCGCAACTTCGACGGCCGCATCCATCCCTACGCCAAGCAGGCCTTCCTCGCGTCGCCGCCACTGGTCATCGCCTACGCGATCGCCGGCACCGTGCGCTTCGACATCGAGAAGGACGTGCTCGGCGTCGACCACGATGGCAATCCGATCACGCTGAAGGATCTGTGGCCGAGCGACGAGGAGATCGACGCGGTGGTCAAGGCCAGCGTCAAGCCGGAACAGTTCCGCGCCGTCTACGGCCCGATGTTCAAGCTGCACGTCGACACCGGCGAGCGCGTCGCGCCGTTGTACGACTGGCGCCCGATGAGCACCTACATCCGCCGTCCGCCGTACTGGGAAGGTGCGCTGGCCGGCGCGCGCACGCTGACCGGCATGCGGCCGCTCGCGGTGCTCGGCGACAACATCACCACCGATCACCTGTCGCCGTCGAACGCGATCATGGCCGACAGCGCGGCCGGCGAATACCTCGCGAAGATGGGCGTGCCCGAAGAGGACTTCAATTCCTACGCGACCCATCGCGGCGACCACCTGACCGCGCAGCGCGCGACGTTCGCCAACCCGAAGCTGATCAACGAGATGGCGATCATCGACGGTACCGTGCGTCAGGGCTCGCTGGCGCGTATCGAGCCGGACGGCCAGGTCGTGCGCATGTGGGAAGCGATCGAGACCTACATGGACCGCAAGCAGCCGCTGGTGATCATCGCCGGCGCCGACTACGGCCAAGGCAGCTCGCGCGACTGGGCGGCCAAGGGCGTACGTCTGGCGGGCGTGGAAGCGATCGTCGCTGAAGGCTTCGAGCGCATCCACCGCACCAACCTGATCGGCATGGGCGTGCTGCCGCTGGAATTCCAGCCCGGCGTGACCCGCCTGACGCTCGGCATCGATGGCACGGAGACGTTCGACGTCACCGGTGAGCGCACGCCGCGCGCGATGCTCACGCTGGTGATCCACCGCAAGGACGGCACGCAGCTGTCGGTGCCGGTGATCTGCCGCCTCGATACCGCCGAAGAAGTCTCGATCTACGAGGCGGGTGGGGTGCTGCAGCGGTTTGCGCAGGATTTTCTGGAGTCCAGCAAGGCGGCATAAAGCGCTTATCCCCCGACCCCTCTCCCGCAAGGGGAGAGGGGAGACAAGCAAAGCAGTCTTTCTCCCGTGAGGGAGACAAGCCGACTACACGTGAGAACGCCATGACCTACGCCCCCCAGCTCCGCATCCCCGCCACCTACATGCGCGGCGGCACCTCCAAAGGCGTGTTCTTCCGCCTGGAAGACCTGCCTGCCGCCGCGCAGGTGCCCGGTTCCGCGCGCGATGCGTTGCTGATGCGCGTCATCGGATCGCCCGACCCGTATGCCAAGCACACCGACGGCATGGGCGGCGCGACCTCGTCGACCAGCAAGTGCGTGATCATCGGGCCTGCGTCGGTGCCGGATCACGACGTCGACTATCTCTACGGCCAGGTCGCGATCGACACCGCGTTCGTCGACTGGAGCGGCAACTGCGGCAACCTCAGCACGGCAGTCGGTCCGTTCGCGATCACCAACGGCTTCCTCGATGCATCGAGGATTCCGCGCGAGGGCACCGTCGCGGTGCGGGTGTGGCAGGCGAACATCGGCAAGACCATCATCGTGCACGTGCCGATCAAGGACGGTCAGGTGCAGGAAACCGGCGATTTCGAACTCGACGGCGTGACCTTCCCGGCGGCGGAGATCGTGCTGGAGTTCGTCGATCCCGCCGACGAAGGCGAGCGTGACGGCGGCGGTGCGATGTTTCCCACCGGCCACCTCGTCGACGATCTCGAGGTGCCGGGGGTCGGCACGCTGCGCGCAACGCTGATCAATGCCGGCATTCCGACGATCTTCGTCGACGCCACCTCGATCGGTTATACCGGCGCCGAGCTGCAGGATGCGATCAACGGCGACGCGAAAGCGCTCGCGATGTTCGAGACGATCCGCGCGCACGGCGCCGTGCGCATGGGGCTCATCGACGATGTGGCCGAGGCGCAGAAGCGCCAGCACACGCCCAAGGTCGCATTCGTCGCGCCGCCGCGCGATCACGTGGTGTCGAGCGGCAAGGCGATCGCCGCTGGCGACATCGATCTGCTGGTGCGCGCGCTGTCGATGGGCAAGCTGCACCACGCGATGATGGGCACGGCCGCGGTGGCCATCGGGACGGCGGCGGCGATTCCCGGCACGCTGGTGAATCTGGCCGCGGGCGGTGGCACGCGTGCGTCGGTGCGTTTCGGACATCCGTCGGGCACGCTGCGTGTCGGCGCCGAAGCGGTGGAACGGAACGGCCAGTGGACCGTGTCGAAGGCGATCATGTCGCGCTCGGCGCGCGTGCTGATGGATGGCGCGGTGCGTGTGCCGGCCGATGTGTTCGACTGAGACTGCACGCGACACTTGACGCGCGCGCCGGCGCACGGCAGGTGCGTGAGTCATCCACAGACGGTGTGGATGAACGGCTGACAAGTCTGTGGATAAGCGGCGCAGCGCCGCATCGTCAGCGGCGTGGAAATGGCTGGCGATATTTTCACCAACCGTGTGCAGCGACGTCGACGGCATGCTTGACCCGCGCATCCCGCTGTGCCGACGTCGCGGTAGCGCGGCCCACGGCATCGCGCGCGTTCAACAAAATGCAGAACGGGGCCGAGGCCCCGTCACTGCAACACGTGGTGGCGGCGGCATGCGCTCAGTCCAGACCTTCGGCCGCCATCGCCGCCTGCACGCCGGCATCGGTGCGTAGGCGCGTTTCGAACGCGTGCAGATTGTCGAGCCCGCCCAGGTCGAGCTTCAGGCGCTTGGCCCACAACAGCGTCACGAACAGATAGGGGTCGGCGATCGAACGCGTGCCGGCGAGATAGTCGCGGCCGGCGAGTTGCGCATCGAGACGTTCGTAATACCCGCGGATCGTCTGCATCGCCCGCTTGCGCGTGGCCTCGATGACGTCCGCGTCGTCCAGATATTTCGTGCTGCCGAACAGCGGATGGAAGGCCGGATGCAGGTCGGCATTGAGCAGGGCCAGCCAGCGGTTGACCTCGGCCCGGCCTTCGGGCGAGCCGTCGCCGCCCAGCCCCGCTTCGGGGCATCGGTCGGCCAGATAGTTGAGGATCGCCGCGTTCTGGGTGAGCACCCAGTCGCCGTCGACCAGCACCGGTACCGCGCCGGCGGGATTGAGGGCGAGGAACGGCGGTTCCTTCATCTGCGTCGCGTCGACGATGCGCACATCGAACGGTGCACCGGCCCAGCGCAGGACGATGTGGTCGGCCAGCGAACAGGCGCCGGGCTTGGAGTAGAGCGTCAGCATGGCGATGGTCCGGGAGTGGAGGCATCGCCATCATGCGCGCGCCATGGCACGGCGCGCACTGTCGCGTGATCAGCCGCGGGACTGCGCCTCGCGCGCGGCCGGACTGGGCCGCAGCGACTGCACGCGGAGGAAGGTGTGGTCACCGATGGTGGCCACCTGATGCGCATTGCGCCACGCCGGGGCGGCGATCGCGTGGGCCATGAAGTGGCTGGCGCCGGGTACGACCTCTCGGCGCTTCTCGGGCGGCAGCGACCAGTTGCGCTCGGACTCCAGGGCCACGCTGACCGCGCGGGTCCAGGCATTGGTGTTGGCGAGCTTGGTGTTCGGCGACAGGATCGTCGGCGCGAACTGCTTGCGTGCGGTGACCACCTCGCACATCGACTCGCCCCACAGGCCGCTCTCCTGGCGGCGCAGGGCCACCTCGGCGACGGCTTCCTGTCCGCGCACGGACTGGTCGCGGGCTTCCAGATACACCGTCGTGCTCAGACAGAGCGAATCGGCGGCGGGGGGCGGCAGCACGGAGGCCAGCCACATCACCCATTCAAGTTTCATCGTTGCTCCTTGCTGCGTTGCGCCGGCGCGCGCGTCGCTGCCCCGTGAGGGAGAACGCAGACGACTGCTCGAACCGGCATGGCGTATTGGGGAGGGCGGCGACTCTATGGCCTGCTTTCGCCCGGGCGCCGAATCCGCAGAAGGCGGATCGGGCCGGTGTCCCGCCGAATGGGGGCGGGACGAAGTGCGGGCACGGTATCGGCGGTTTTCCGAATCGAAGATGAATACGGGGCACTGGCGGCCGCGCTGCTTCTATGGCTGGAATCGGCTGGATCACCTGCCTGTTCAGCTTGGGCAGCGTTGCAGCCGCGCGCCGGAAACGCGCATTCACATGAACGTGAGTTCAGTTTTGAGGCCGTGGTGAGGCTAGAGCTGCGCCGCCAGTCGGCTCGCCTGGGCGATCGCCCGCTTGGCATCGAGCTCGGCGGCCACATCCGCGCCGCCGACCAGATGCACGGCGGTGCCGCTCGCCTGCAGGGCGTCGAGCAGATCGCGACGCGGTTCCTGACCCGCGCAGATCACGACGTGATCGACCTCGAGCGTCTGTTCGGCGCCGTCGACGCGGATCCGCAGGCCGGCGTCGTCGACGCCGAGGTACTCCACGCCGCCCAGCATGGTCATGCCCTTGGCCTTGAGCGTGCTGCGATGGATCCAGCCGGTGGTCTTGCCCAGCCGTGCGCCGGGACGGCCGGGACTGCGCTGCAGCAGCCAGAGCGTTCGCGCAGGCGGCGAAGGCGCGGCCGGCACCAGCCCGCCGGGCTGCTCGAAGTTCGGGTCGATGCCCCATTCGCGCATCCACGCAGCGGTATCGAGACTCGGCGACTGGCCGGCGTGTTCGACCAGGAACTCGCCGACATCGAAACCGATGCCGCCGGCGCCGATGATCGCCACGCGCGCGCCCGGCACAACACGGCCTTCGAGCACGTCGATGTAGCCGACCACCTTGGGATGATCGCAGCCCGGAAAGTCGACCGCGCGCGGCACCACGCCCGTGGCCAGCACGACGGCGTCGAAGCCGGCGAGATCCGAGGCCGCGACGGGCGTGGACAGGCGCACGTCGACACCGGTTTCGCCGAGCCGCTGACGGAAGTAACG
Source organism: Lysobacteraceae bacterium NML93-0793 (assembly GCA_002324875.1). Taxonomy (GTDB): domain Bacteria; phylum Pseudomonadota; class Gammaproteobacteria; order Xanthomonadales; family Xanthomonadaceae; genus Luteimonas. The sequence goes on along the minus strand of NTJG01000002.1, from coordinate 176,534 downwards.
CAGGGTCTCGTCGAACTCCTCCTTGCCCGGAATGCGCCGCGCCAGATTGAACTGGCCGCCGATCTCGGCCGCGGCATCGAACAGCGTCACCGCATGTCCGCGTTCGGACGCCACCGTCGCGCAGGCGAGGCCGGCAGGGCCGGCGCCGACGACGGCGATGCGCAGCGATGTCGCCGCGGGGAAATAGTTGAGCTCGGTTTCCGCGCACGCGCGCGGGTTCACCAGGCAACTCGCGGTGCGGTTCTGGAACACGTGATCGAGGCAGGCCTGGTTGCAGGCGATACACGTATTGATGCGCTCGGGCGTGCCGGCACGCGCTTTCGCCACCCACTGCGGATCGGCCAGCAGCGGCCGCGCCATCGACACCATGTCCGCCGCGCCGCTGGCGAGAATGCGTTCGGCGACATCCGGCATGTTGATGCGGTTGGTCGCGACCAGCGGCAGCGAAACATGCGGCCGCAGCTTGGCGGTGACGCCGGCGAACGCGGCGCGCGGCACCGAGGTGGCGATCGTGGGCACGCGCGCCTCGTGCCAGCCGATGCCGGTGTTGATCAGCGTCGCGCCGGCCGCTTCGACGGCGCGGGCCTGCTGCACGATGTCGTCCCAGTCCGAGCCGTCCGGTACCAGTTCCAGCATCGACAGGCGGTAGACGATGATGAAATCGTCGCCCGCCGCCGCGCGCACCCGGCGCACGATCTCGGTCGCGAAGCGCATGCGCTGCGCGGTGTCGCCGCCCCAGGCGTCGTCGCGTGCATTGGTGCGCCGGCTGAGGAACTGGTTGATCAGGTAGCCCTCGCTGCCCATTACTTCCACGCCGTCGTAGCCGGCCTCGCGGGCGAGCGTCGCGGCGCGCGCGTAGGCATCGATCGTGCGTTCGACGCCGCGTGTCGACAGCGCCCGCGGCGTGAACGGATTGATCGGCGCCTTGATCCGGCTCGGCGCCACCTGCAGCGGGTGATAGCCGTAGCGGCCGGCGTGCAGCAGCTGCAGGCAGATCTTCGCGTCGTGACCGTGCACGGCCTCGGTGACCTGCCGGTGCCGCCGGGTCTCCCAGCGCCAGGACAGCTTGCCGCCGAAGGGCTTGAGCCAGCCGGCGATGTCGGGGGAGAAGCCCCCGGTGACCATCAGGCCCACGCCGCCTTCCGCGCGTTCGGCGAAATAGCGCGCGAGCTTCGGAAAGTCCGCGGCGCGATCTTCCAGGCCGGTATGCATCGAGCCCATCAGCACGCGGTTGCGCAGCGTGGTGAATCCGAGCTCGAGCGGCGCGAGCAGGTGCGGATACGGCGAAGCGTCGGGGTCGGGCGCGGCGGCTGGCGTCATGGTCTGGATACGCTGGCGTATGGACTGCGCAGCGTGACCGGAAAGCCGGATGGCCGCAACCGCTGCATGGCGGCCACCTGCAGTCGACTGTCAAGAGTTGTCAGTGGCCGCCCGGACACCGACCATGGCGCCCCACCACCACGGACGGCCGCCATCCGAGCGTTCCAGGACTATCTGCGCGACGGCATCGATGCCGCCGACCTGCCGGACCTGCATCCGCTGATGTCGGCGCGCGAGCAGATCCGCGCGTTCTCCACGCTGTTCCACGGCGGCGAGGAAAGCGTGATGGTGCGGCTCCTGGTGTTGCGCACGCTGGGCGCGCGCGGCGAGGCGCCGGACTGGAGCCCGCAGGAACTGCGCGAACACTTCGCCTATCTGGACGCGGTGAAGTTCGGCACCGTGCTCGATCGCCTGCGCGACAACGGCCTGCTGCTGTGGGAGCTGCAGTCGCAGCGCTACCGCATCAGTCCCGCGGGCCGGCAGGCGCTGTCGGCGCTCGGTCTGCTGCTGCAGTTCAACGCCGACGGTGACGATCTGGCCTACGTGACCGCGCAGCTCGCGGCCGGGCAGGCGGCAGGCCGCATCGGCGCGGCCGATCTGCAGCATCTGCTGTCGCGCCTCAACGAGCTGCGCGAGGACTTCGACCAGGCCGTGCTCAGCGGCTCCGAGCACCGCATCCGCCGCGCCGCCGACACGCTGCAGGCGGTGTGGCGCTGGGTGGAGAAGGGCACCGAACTGATCCACGCCATCGCCGCCGACGGTGAACTCGACACCGCCACCCATCGCGTCGCCCAGCAGATCGGCCGCGCGCAGAGCGCGCTGCTGCGGCAGGCCTCGGTGTTCCAGCGTGCGCTCAACCAGCTCGACCGGCATCGCGTGCATCTCGGCGCGAGCGGCCTGTCGTCGTCGGACGTCAATCGTTTCCTGCGCGACCGTGATATCGCCGGCCTCGCGGCGCTCGCAGACGGCGCGCTGTGCACGTCGCCGCAACCGGCGTTCGCGCTGGCGGCGATCGCACTCGATGTCGCCGAATACGAGCTGGTCGAGCGTGAGCGCGCCGATCGCGAAGACGGTGCGCTGCCCCCGGCCCGCAATGCGCCGGAAGACCTGGACGCCCCGGCGGCCGCGGCCCAGGACTATCAGCTCGCCGAAGACTGGCTCGCGCAACTGGTGGCGATCGAGTCCGAAGCGCCGCTCGCCGACTGGGTCCCGCAGTCGGGCTTCGCGCTCAGCGCCTACCGGCTGTCGCTGCTGGGGCTGATCGGCGATGCCGCCGCGGAGCAGCGCAGCGGTGTCGGCGCCGAACTCGCGCGCCTGCCTCTGCAGTGGCGCGTGGCCAACGGCCTCGATGCGGTGGGCCGCGCCGGCGTGCACAGCATGAGTCGCGGCGTGCTGCTGCCGGACGGCGTCGACGTGCCCGAGCATCTCGTGCCGTGGTCGGCACCGCCTTCCGCCTGCGATGCGTCCGGACGCGATGAGGACGACATCGTCGTGCCGTCCGGGCATGAGGCCGAGGATTCTTCTTCCCAGGTGGCGCGTCCGCGCACGCGCCGCCGCCGTGTTCCGGATTCCACCGCATGAGCGATACCACCGCCTCCCTGATCGCACGGCTGCTGGCCGAGCGCTGGCTGCCGCGCGACGACCACGCCGTGCGTCGCGTGCTGGTCGATGCCGAACTGCGCGACGATCTCGACCGCCGCCTCGCCGCTGCCGGCCTGCGCCTGCTCGAACATCCCTACGCCGCGCACGTGGCCGTCGGCATCGCGCGCGCGCAGGAAGCCGATGTCTTCGGTCACGGCGACGCCTGGGCGGCGAGCAATCTGCAGCTCAGCCGCGATGCCACCGCGCTGCTGGTCGTGCTGTGGGCGCTGCTGGTGCTGCCCAAACGGCAGCGGCAGATCACGCGCCAGGACGCGGAGCGCCAGCAGGACCAGGAACAGATGTTCGCCGAACTCAAGCCGGTGCCCGTGGGCGCGGAGCTCGTCGAGCCGGTCAACGAACGTACCTTGCTGGCCGACTACGGCGATCGGCTCGGCGGCAAGCAGCGTCTCCAGATGAATCTCGGCACGCTCAACCGGCACGGGTTCATCGTGCGCCGCAAGGAGCGCATCCAGGAGGGGCCGCTGCTCGACTTGGCCTTCGACTACGAGCGAATCGCCGGCCGGGTGATGGACGGTGCGCTGGCGTTCGTCATCGCCGAGGCGCGCGCGGCGCGCCCCGACGGCGACGACGCGAGCGAGCCGGAGCCGGACGACACGACAACTGCCGACACGGCCGAGGACACCGACGATGTTTGAGTTCCGCAGCCTCGAGGTCGTGCACTGGGATTACTGGCAGCGCTATGCGTTGCCGCTCGACGCGTCGATCATCACCGTCGTCGGCCCCAACGGGTCCGGCAAGACCACGCTGCTCGATGCGCTGCGCACGTTGCTGGCGATCGACGACCGCGAGATGGCGCGCGACTACAAGACCTATCTGCGCCACAACGGCAAGCCGGTGGCGTGGCTGCGCGCGGTGGTCAGCAACCCGGTCGATCGCCGCGGCAAGCGCGCGTTCTTTCCGTGCATGGACGAGCAGGTCACGCTGGCCTGCCGCGTGCGCAAGCGCGGCGGCGACTGGAGCCGCGACTACCAGATCGTGCCCGGCGACGTGCCGGTGGAAACACTCGATGCCGGTGGCGAATGGCTGGGCGTGCGCGACTATCGCGTGCGGCTGGCCGGCGCCGGCCTGAGTCGCGCGATCTGCCGCGTGCTCACGCTGGAGCAGGGCGCCACCGACAAGCTGTGCCAGCTCTCGCCGCGCGAACTGCTGCAGCTGGTGTTCGACGTGTTCGAGGACAAGGCCGTGCTCGACGACTACCAGCGCGCCCGCGCCGAGCAGTTCGACACCGAGAAGGAAATCGCCCAGCTGCAGCACGGGCTCGACGAACTGCATCTGAAACTCGAATCGGCCAAGGCCGACGTGCGTTCGTTCGACGAAGGCCAGGCGCTGCGCCGCGAACGCCAGCGTCTGGAGACCGAGATCGCGCCCAAGGTGGAACTGGCCGATCTGCGCGCGAGCATCGACGGCGCGCGGCCGCGGCTGACCGGCCTGCGCCGCGCCCAGCACGAGCGTCGCCATGCGCTGGTGACGCTGCGGGCGCAGGACGCCGACGCGTCGCAGCGCCGCGACGCCCTGCAGGCGGCCCTCGCGCAGGCGCTGGCCGAACAACGGGACGCGGAATCCGGTTTCACCACCGCGCGCGACCGCGCACGCGATGCCGACAGTCTGGTGAAGCGGCACGATCATCTGGCCCAGCTGCAGGCCGAGCGCGGCGAGGTCGACGTCGATGCGCTCAGTCGCGGCATCGAGCAGGGCCGCCAGCGCCAGGCGGAGCTCAAGTTCGAAGCCCAGCGCGACCGCGCACGCGACGGCGAGCTGACCGCGCAACTGGCCGCGCTCAGCGGTGGCGGCCGTGTCGTCGAACCGTTCGAGCGCGACTTCCGTGCAGCGCTCGAGCAGGCCGGCATCGCGCATCGCGTGTTGACCGAGCTGGTCGAGATCGTCGATCCGCAATGGTCGGTCGCGGTCGAAGCCGTGCTCGCGCCGTACCGGCACCTGCTGGTGCTCGAGAACCCGCGCGATGCGCGCCGGGGCTGGGCGCTGGGCGAGGCGATGCAGTATCGGCATTTCCTCGTCGCCGACCGCGCGCCGGTCGAACGCGCGACGCGCGGCTCGCTGCTCGAGGTGGTGCGCTTCTCGGCCGATCCGCCGGCCTGGCTGCCGCGGCAGCTCGACCGAATCCAGCGTGTGGCGGACGTGGAAGCGGGTCACGCCCTGTCGAAGGGACAGGACTGGATCACCGCCAAGGGTTATCTGCGCGAGCATCGCGGCGGCCGGCACATCGGCGGCGGCCAACCGCACTTCGGCGCCGGTGCCCGGCAGGCGCGCGTGGCCGCGTTGCGCGAAGAACAGGCGACGCTGCGTGAGCGCGCGCAGGCGCGCGAAGCCGAACTGGCCGGACTCGGCCGTCGCCTCGATGCCGACCAGACGCGACTGCTCGGACTCGATGCCGGCCAGGAACTGGTCACCCGCGCCGCGGAGTTCGCCGATGCGATGGAGCGCCTGCCCGCACTCGCCGAGGCCGCCCAGGTGGCGGCCTCGAAACTCGAAGCCGCGCGCGCCGACGTGGCCGAGTGCATGGCGCGTGACAAGGCCGACAGCATCGCCGCGGCCGAGCGCAACGCCCGCCTCGGCGGCCTGGCCCATGAGATCGAGCAGGCCGGGCGGCAAATGACCCAGGAGCGCCAGCTGCTGGTGCAGCGCATCCTCGAGTTCCGTCGCCGTCGCGCGCAGATGCCGCCTGCCTGGCGCGGCGCCGCGGTCCTGCGCGCCGCGCGCGAGGAGTTCGAAAGTGCGAACGCGGTGCGCCGCGAACTGGAGCGTCTGGACACGCGGCTCGCCACCGGCGGTTTCGTCGAGGACGAGGGCTGCATCGCGCTGCGTGACAAGTTCGCCGCCGACCACGCGGGCATGGAGGCCGCCATCGGCCAGCGCGAGGCGCATCTGCACCGCGCCCGCCGGATCACCGAAGAGGCACGCGGCGCCTATCTCAACGTGCTGCGTGCCACCGTTCGCCGCTATCGCCGCAACCTGGTCGCGCTGGGCGAACTGGCCGGCATCGGCGTCGACGCGGAGATGTCGGAGCTGGTCAACGACGACGTGGCACTGGCCCAAGCGGGGCTCACGGTGCGCTTCGATTTCGACCGCAAGGGCTGGATCGGCCTCGACGACGGCGAGGCCTCGGGCGGGCAGCAGGTGATGAAGTCGCTGTTGCTGCTGGTGGCCCTGCTGCGCGACGAGGACCAGCCGGGCGGCTTCGTCTTCATCGACGAACCCTTCGCGCATCTCGACGTCGCCAACATCGAGAAGGTCGGCCGCTTCCTGCGCAGCACCGATGCGCAGTACATCCTGACCACGCCGATCACCCACAACATCAACGTGTTCGAACCCTCGGACCTGGTGCTGGCGACCAGCAAGCGCCGGCCGCAGAGCACCTGGGCCGATCCGGTGGCCATCCTCAAGCGCGACCGCACGGCGGACGCGGCCTGATGCACAGCGGCGCCGGCTGGTCGGATCCCGATGCAGCCGGTGTCCGCAGCCGCGCGCTGCCCGCACGCAGCGCCTTGCGGCAACGTCGGCAGCGCCAGCGGTTGGCGCTCGATGCGGACGCGCCCGGCCTGTGGCCAGGCGACTGGCGCGAACTGGCGGCCGACTGGCTTCGCGACTCGAGCGAGCGTGTGCGGTGGGAGCGCGTGCTCGGCCGTGCCGGGCCGACGCGTGCCACGCTGGCGCAGCATGTGCTCGACGCGCTGCTCGAGGCGGGCTGGATCATCGTCGACGAGGCGCGTGACGTGCGCGGGCACTGGCGCCCGGTGACGTTCGCATGGGTGGATCGGGCGCGTTGCGCGGTCGCGCTGGGGCTGCCGGACGTGGCCGCACTCCGGCGGGCGGTCGCGGTGGCAGCCCGCGCCTCCTATCGCGATCCACGCCTGGACGCCCTCGCCGATGGCCTGGCGGGACGGGCACCCACCCTGGCCTTGCGCCGCTTCGCGCTCCTGCGCGCGCTCGACATCTGGCTGGCCCAGGGGCGCCATGGCACGCGTCGGCAGTTCGCGCTCGCCGCATCGGGGGACAGCAAGGGGCTGGCCGAGGCGGACTGGCGATGGCTCGACGACAGTCTCGGACTCGCGAGTCTCGGCATCGACGCACACGCGCCGGGCCTCTGGTTGCGGGCGCCGCTACGCCTGCAACTGCCCACGGGGATGCTGGATCTGCACACTCTCGCAGACCCGCTGGCGCTCACCCCGGCCACGCTCGAGGCCGTTTCGGCCGTCGAGGGGGCGGTAGCGCGCTGGCGCATCGTGGAGAACCGGACGAGCTTCGAGCAGGCCGCCCGCGCCCGTGGCCAGGTGGACGGCGTGTTCTGGGTGCCGGGCTTCGCGGCGCCGTGGTGGCGCACGGCGGCGATCGCGCTGATGCGCCATGCGCCGGCACCGGTGCGTATCGCCTGCGATCCGGACCCCGCGGGCATCCGGATCGCACTGGCGGTCGGCGCCACCTGCGAGGCCGCCGGGCTCGCATGGCGACCGTGGCGCATGCGCCGCGAGGACCTGGCCGCACTGGCAAGGCGGAAGCCGCTGGGTGACTACGACCGGGCCGAACTCGCGCGCTTGGAGACGGATCCGCAGGCGCGGCGCCGGTTCGCCGGGCTCCTCGATGCGATGCGGTCGGACGGCGAAAAGGGCGAGCAGGAAGGCCTGGATTTCCGTCCCTGATCGCGCCGGCGCCTCACCAGCCCGACACCGCCAGCTTGCCGATCGTGCGCCCGCTTTCGAGCCGACGATGGGCTTCGCGCATCGTCTCGGCCGAGATCGGGGACAGGGTCTCGGTCAACGTGCCACGCAATTTGCCGGCATCGACCAGCTCCGCCACGCGCGCGAGGATGCGCCCCTGCTCGCCCATGTCCGTGGTCTTGAAGCGCGCGCGGGCGAACATGAACTCCCAGTGGATGCCGATGCACTTGGCCTTGTAGGGATCCCCGATCTTCAATGCTCCGGCCGGCTCGACGATGAGGCCCACATGCCCTTGCGGCGCCAGCAGCTCGCCCAGGGCGTCCCAGTACCGGTCGGTATCGGCGAGGTTGAGCGCCGCATCGACGGCGTCCAGGCCGAGCGCCTGCAGCTGGGGCGCCAGTGCCTGACGATGATCGATCACGTGGTCGGCGCCCAGCGTGCGGCACCAGGCCGCCGTCTCGTCACGGGAGGCCGTGGCGATGACGGTGAAACCGGCGAGTCGGGCGAGCTGGATCGCGATCGAGCCGACGCCGCCGGCGCCACCGATCACCAGCAGCGTCTTGCCGGCGCCCCCGCCGTCGATGGAATAGGGCATGCGTTCGAACAGGAGCTCCCGCGCCGTGAGGACCGTCAGGGGCAGGGCGGCCGCAGCGGGGAAATCGAGCGAAGCGGGCTTGCGGGCCACGATGCGCGCATCGACCAGCTGGAACTGCGCATTGCTGCCGGAGCGGGTGATGTCGCCGGCGTAATAGACCGCATCACCGACCGTGAAGTCCGTGACCGCATCGCCGACTGCATCGACGATGCCGGCCGCGTCGTAACCGAGGACCCGAGGCGTGGACTCGACCTGCGCCTTGGGCGCGCGCACCTTGGTGTCGACCGGGTTGACCGAAACCGCCTCGACCCGCACGCGCAGGTCGTGGGGACCGGGCTCGGGGAGGTCGAGTTCGACATCGAGCAGGGCGTGCGGATCGTCGATCGGCAGGTAATGTGTGAGCGCGACGGCTTTCATGGGGGCGTGTCCTCGGCAGGGGTCGGCACATCTTGCCGTCTTCGCGGTCAGGCTATCCGATGCGGTGAATCGCCCGACGTTTGCATCACCCGAAGCGAACATCTGTCCCGCGCGTCAACGACCACGTGTTCGGTCGGCGCGCACAGGCCATGAATAAGTCGATAGCCCGACGTGATGACGCATCCGGGCCGTTCTTGACGCGGCACGCACAGCACCGCGCAGACAATTCGCGCCGTTGACGGTTCCCGCCCTACCCGAAGCCAAGATGAATGCTAAGGCGTTGTTCTGTTGGAATCTTTCAACCGTTACATTAGTGTTAACAACGCCTTCACGCAGCTGACTTTAGGCTATGTTCCAAGGCGTGCGTTGTGGACGCCTCATTCGATGCCCTGACGCATTCCCCCTTAACAAGGAGCTCCGACAATATGAACAAGAAACTCCTCTGCGCCGCTCTGCTCGGCGGCCTCGGTCTGGCGCACACCGCCAGCGCCCAGGAGTTCGACGATCGCTGGTACCTGACCAGCTCGGCCGGTTTCAACTTCCAGGCCGAAGACCGTCGCACCAACGACACCCCGTTCGTCACGCTGGGCATGGGCAAGTTCATCAGCCCCAACTGGTCGGTCGACGGTGAGCTGAACTATCAGAACCCGGGCTTCGACAGCAGCGTCGAAGGCGCGAACCGCGATCTGAACTGGAGCCAGTACGGCATCTCGGTCGACTTCCGCTACCACTTCATCAACGACGAGCGCAGCTGGAACCCCTACGTGCTGATGGGCGTCGGCTACCAGCGTTCGGAAGAAGAGTTCGACGCGTTCCCGAGCCCGGATTCGCCGGGTGAGCGCAAGGAAGGCAACTTTGCCGCCAAGGCCGGTGTCGGTCTGCAGTCGACCTTCGCCAACCGCGTCGCCGTGCGTGCCGAAGTGGCCTACCGTGCCGACTTCAACGACAACAGCGTCGCTGCGTCGACGGGCCCGGACTGGTCCGGCTACCCGCACAACATGGAAGAGAGCTACTTCGGTGACGTGCTGGCTTCGGTCGGCGTCGTGATCCCGCTGGGCCCGCCGCCGGTCGCTCCGGCTCCGCCGGCTCCGCCGCCGCCGCCGGCACCCGCTCCGGCTCCGGCTCCGGCCCCGGCTCCGATCACCATCGATCTGAATGGCGTCAACTTCGACTTCGACCGTTCGACCCTGCGTCCTGACGCGGTGGCGATCCTCAACGAAGCCGTCGAGATCCTGCGCCGTTACCCCGAGCTGCGCGTTGAAGTCGCCGGTCACACCGACTCCGTCGGTACCGACGCCTACAACCAGCGTCTGTCGGAGCGTCGCGCCCAGGCCGTGTATGACTACATGACCAGCAACGGCATCACCGCCGACCGTCTGGTGGGTCCGGTGGGTTACGGCGAGAGCCGTCCGATCGCGCCGAACACCAATGCTGACGGTTCGGACAACCCGGAAGGCCGTGCGCGCAACCGCCGCACCGAGCTGAACGTCCAGAACTGATCTGGCGTCCGGTTGAACTGAAAAAGCCCGGCCTCGTGCCGGGCTTTTTCTTGCGCGTGCCTCGGCGGTGCACTTCGAGGACGCGAAGGAGCGCCTCAGCAGTGAAATCGGACGCCTCTGTCGGGCAGGTGCGATCGTGAATGCGTGAGCGCGTAATTTTTCCTTGTGGGCTGGATACTTGGGGCCTACACTTCAGGCCGATTCGACCCGGAGTCCTCGCGTGCGCGCCTTCCTGCTGCTGTCTCTCGCCGTCCTGCCTCTTGCCGCGCACGCCGCGGACTGTCGCAGCCTCGATTCCACGGCCGCGCGTCCCTTGCAGGCATCCGTGCTCGCTCCGGTCTCACCGGAGCTCACCGCGCCCAATTACCGCCTCGGTACCACCGCCGTGCTGTCGCGCGCCTACGATGACGCGCAGTCGGCCGATCAGGTCGTGCTGCGTCTGGAAATCGAGAAATGCCAGAACGTGGCGATGGCGGCCCCGGCAGCCGGCGCGGTCAGCGCGAACGATCCCGCGGCGTACGTGAAGCAGACCGAGTTCGACAACACGCCGTATCGCTTCAACATGACCCAGGGCGGCAAGCGCATGACGGCCGACGACTTCGACGCATGGCTGCAGGCCAACGGGTACAACGTCGGCAGCCGTCGTGTGGACCCCAATGCGGCGCCGGCGGCGGAGGCTGCAGCACCGGGTCAGGCGACGCCTGTCGAGTGAGTGACGGCGTGTACCCAGTGCCAGAGTCGGCCCGCGCGAGCGGGCCGTCTTCGTATACGGACCGGGTCGCCCTGACGATCCGCTTGTGCGCATGAGGCAGACACCTGCGCGCTATGGCCTGGCGCGTCTGTTGTCCAAGCGCGGGCTGTGTTCACGCAGCGAGGCCGAGCGCCGCGTCCGCGATGGCCGCGTGCGGGTCGCCGGCCGGGTGGTGCGCGATCCCGAGTATCCGGTACTGCTCGACGCCGCGAATATCGAGGTCGACGGCGCACCGGCCAAGGCCGCCGAACACCGGTACCTGATGCTCAACAAACCCCGGGGACTGGTGACGACCGCGCACGACGAGCGAGGGCGCGACACGGTCTATCGCTGCTTCGAGGATGCGGGCCTGGGGTGGATCGCACCGGTCGGCCGTCTGGACAAGGCCAGCGAGGGCCTGTTGCTGTTTTCGAGCGATCCGGTCTGGGCAGCCGGTATCGCCGATCCTGCCCGGGGGCCGTCCAAGACGTATCACGTGCAGGTCGACGCGGTGCCCGACGACGCGCTGCTCTCCGCGCTGCACAGCGGAATCGAGGACGAAGGAGAGTGGCTGCGGGTCGCGTCGGCGCGCATGCTGCGCAGCGGCGAACGCACCGCGTGGCTGGAAATCCTGCTCGATGAAGGCCGCAACAGGCAGATCAGGCGATTGCTCGCGGCGTTCGACGTGGACGTGCGCCGCCTCGTGCGGGTGGCGATCGGGCGTCTCGAACTTGGTGAGCTGGCGAAGGGGGCGTGGCGGGACCTCACGGTCGAGGAGATCGCGGCGCTGACGCCCGCCGCCGGGGCTGGCGCTGCGGGCGGAGGTCAGCCGCTGACGCGTGCGGTCAAGGCGCAAGATCGCGGCTGAAGCGCAGGGTCGTGCGCTGGCCGGAGGTGTCGGCGACATCCAGTTCGAACCGCAGCGTGTCCGGAGGCGTCGCGGTCGCCACTGCGACATAGTCGATGAAGCCGTCCGTCTGCACTTCGCGGAACGACAGTACCTGCGCGACGCCGCGCAGGTCGCGTGCCTGACCACTGACGGCTGCCGTCTGCGGCGCTTCGTCCTCAGTCAGGCTCACGAGCACCAGCACCCGGTTGCGCGCCTGCTCGACGCCGTAGCGCCGGGCCACCACAGCGCTCAGTCCGCGGGTCGGCACGACGCTCGCGGACACCTCGGCATCACCCAGCACGGTCGTCTCGGGCATTGCAGTGGCCTGGCCGCTGGACGCGGAGGCCGCCGGGGTGGACGGTGCGCCGCTGCACGCACTCGTCAGGGCGAGACACGCGACGACGAGCAGCCCGGGCCGGGCGCAGGCGCGCACGTCAGTCATTGGCAGCCGCCAGCTCGCGCCCGCGCCGCGCAGCCCGGCCTACTGCATCGGCCACCAGTCCACGCAGGCCGCCGGCTTCGAAGGTTTCGATCGCCGCCTGGGTGGTGCCGCCGGGCGAGGTCACGCGTCGGCGCAGTTCGGCAGGCGGCGCACCGTCTTCGACGAGCATGCGGGCCGCGCCCAGCAGGGTCTGCAGTACCAGTGCACGGGCGTCACCGGGCGTGAGGCCCTGTGCGATGCCGGCGTCCTCCATCGCCTCGGCGAGCAGGAACACGTAAGCCGGGCCGCTACCCGAGACCGCCGTGACCGCGTCCATTCGCGCCTCGTCGTCGAGCCACACGGTGGTGCCGGCCGATCGCATCAGTGCATCCGCGCGCTTGCGTCCTTCCGCATCCACGCGCGCATTGGCGTACAGGCCGGTCACGCCGGCGCCGAGCAGGGCGGGCGTATTCGGCATCGTGCGCACGACCGCGGCATCGCCGCCGAGCCAGCGTTCGATCTGTGCGGACGTGATGCCGGCCGCGATCGAGAGCACCAGCGGCCGTGCCGATCGGGCGAGCGGTGCGAGCGCTGCGCACACCGGTTGCAGCACCTGCGGCTTGGTGGCGAGTACCCAGGTCGCCGCGCCTGCGACGGCATCCTCGGCCTGCTCGAAGGTCTGCACGCCGAAATCGCGGACCAGCGCCTCGCGGATCTCCGCATTCGGATCGGCGACCCGCACCTGCGCCGATGGTGCACCCCGTGCGACGAGGCCACCGATCAGGCTGCGGGCCATGTTGCCGCCGCCGATGAAGGCGATGGGGTGTTCGAGGGTCGGGAAGGATGCGTCGAACGCGGACATGCGCAGCGACTCCGTGGCAGCGGCAGGGGCGACGATGGTAGCCCGATGCGTGTCGGGGCTCAGCGGCGCTCCCGCGCACCGAACAGGGCGGACCCCACGCGCACCATCGTCGCGCCTTCAGCGATCGCCAGCTCGAGGTCGTCGCTCATGCCCATCGACAGCGTGTCGATGCCCGGGTCGGCGCCGGCGACCGTATCGAACAGCCGCCGCATCCGCGCGAAGGCCTCGCGTCGTCTGGCAGGTTCGGCGTGTGGCGCCGGGATCGCCATCAGGCCGCGCAGGCGCAGGCGCGGCGCGGCGCGGATCGCCTCGACCAGGCCGGCGACGTCCGACGGCGCACAGCCGTGCTTGCTGGTCTCGTCGTCGATGTTCACCTGCACCAGCACGTTCAGCGGCCCGCGTGCATCGGGGCGGTGTGCGTCGAGCGCGTCGACCAGTTTGCGCCGGTCGACGGTCTGCACCCAGTCGAACAGCGCGGCGGCCTGTTTCGCCTTGTTCGACTGCAGGTGTCCGATCAGGTGCCACTCGAGGCCGAGTCCGGAGAGCGCCTCGATCTTGCCGGCCGCCTCCTGCACGTAGTTCTCGCCGAACGCGCGCTGGCCGGCGCCGGCCACGGCCGCCAGCGCATCTGCCGGCTGTGTCTTTCCGACGGCGAGCAGACGGACCGGCGCGGCGCGCCCCGATGCGCGGTGGGCGCGTTCGATGCGATGCACGATGGCCTGGAGGGCCGGGGCGGGGGATGGCTCGGGCACGGGGGACTGTCCTCGGCGACGGGTTGGTTCTGGGGCGCGGATCCGGGTCTATACTGCCGGCGGGGACAGGGCGCCGCCAGCCAGCCGGCCGGCATCGCGCTCGGTGCGGATCATCATCAAGGGGTGTTGTATGGATATCGCCGAACTGTTGGCGTTCTCGGTCAAGAACAAGGCGTCGGACCTGCATCTGTCGGCAGGCCTGCCGCCGATGATCCGCGTGGACGGCGACGTGCGCCGCATCAACATTCCGGCGCTCGAGCACAAGCAGGTGCACGCGCTGATCTACGACATCATGTCGGACAAGCAGCGCCGCGATTACGAGGAATTCCTCGAGGTCGACTTCTCGTTCGAGATTCCCGGGCTGGCGCGCTTCCGCGTCAACGCGTTCAACCAGAACCGCGGCGCCGGTGCGGTGTTCCGCACCATTCCGTCCGAGGTGCTGACGCTCGAAGACCTCAACACGCCGCCGATCTTCCGCCAGTTGATCGACCAGCCGCAGGGCCTGATCCTGGTGACCGGGCCGACCGGTTCGGGCAAGTCGACGACGCTCGCGGCGATGCTCGACCACATCAACAAGAACGAATATGCGCACATCCTCTCGGTCGAAGATCCGATCGAGTTCGTGCACACCTCGCAGAAGTGTCTGATCAACCAGCGCGAAGTGCACCGCGACACGCACGGCTTCAACGAGGCGCTGCGCTCGGCGCTGCGCGAAGACCCCGACTACATCCTGGTCGGCGAATTGCGTGACCTGGAAACCATCCGTCTGGCGCTGACGGCCGCGGAAACCGGCCACCTGGTGTTCGGCACGCTGCACACCTCGAGCGCGGCCAAGACCATCGACCGCATCATCGACGTGTTCCCGGCCGGCGAGAAGCCGATGGTGCGCTCGATGCTGTCCGAATCGCTGCGCGCGGTGATCTCGCAGGCGCTGCTGAAGAAGGTCGGCGGCGGCCGTACGGCCGCCTGGGAAATCATGGTCGGCACGCCCGCCATCCGCAATCTGATCCGCGAGGACAAGGTGGCGCAGATGTACTCGGCGATCCAGACCGGTCAGTCGGCCGGCATGATGACCCTCGACCAGCATCTGCAGGACCTCGTCAAGCGCGGCCTGATCACGCGTCCGGCGGCGAAGGAATACGCGAAGGACAAGCGGCTGTTCGAGTAAAACCGTGATTGGTCATTGGTGATTCGTGATTCGGAAATGCCGCGGTTCTGATGTCGTGAGGGTAAGGCCGGAAAGCCGCGTGGAGCGCCTTTTCGAATCACCAATCACCAATCACGAATCACGGCTCCAAAGGAGCCAAAGATGAGTAGCATCGATTTCACCTCGTTCCTCAAGCTGATGGCCCATCAAAAGGCCTCGGACCTGTTCATCACCGCCGGCATGCCGCCGTCGATCAAGGTGCACGGCAAGATCTCGCCGATCACCCAGAACCCGCTGACGCCGCAGCAGGCGCGCGATCTGGTGCTCAACGTGATGACGCCGCCGCAGCGCGAGGAATTCGAGAAGACCCACGAGTGCAACTTCGCGATCGGTGTCTCGGGCGTCGGCCGCTTCCGCATCTCGTGCTTCTACCAGCGCAACCAGGTCGGCATGGTGCTGCGCCGGATCGAGACCCACATCCCGACGATCGAGGAGCTCAACCTCCCGCCGATCATCAAGACGCTGGCGATGACCAAGCGCGGCATCGTGATCTTCGTCGGCGCCACAGGCACGGGTAAATCGACGTCGCTCGCGGCGATGATCGGCTACCGCAACCAGAACTCGACCGGTCACATCATCACGATCGAGGACCCGATCGAATTCGTGCACAAGCACGCCGGCTGCATCATCACCCAGCGCGAAGTCGGCATCGACACCGACAGCTGGGACGCCGCACTGAAGAACACCCTGCGCCAGGCGCCGGACGTGATCATGATCGGCGAGGTGCGCACCCGCGAGGGCATGGACCACGCGATCGCCTTCGCCGAAACCGGCCATCTGGTGCTGTGCACCCTGCATGCGAACAACGCCAACCAGGCGATGGACCGCATCATCAACTTCTTCCCTGAAGACCGCCGCAACCAGCTGCTGATGGACCTGTCGCTCAACCTCAAGGGCGTGGTCGCGCAGCAGCTGATTCCCACGCCCGACGGCAAGGGCCGGCGCGCGGCGATGGAAATCATGCTCGGCACGCCGCTGGTGCAGGACTACATCCGCGACGGCGAGATCCACAAGCTCAAGGAGGTCATGAAGGAATCGACCAATCTGGGCATGAAGACCTTCGACCAGGCGTTGTTCGAGCTCTACCAGGCCGGCGAGATCTCCTACGAGGACGCGCTGCGCTACGCCGACTCGGCCAACGAGGTGCGCCTGCGCATCAAGCTGGCCCAGGGCGGCGATGCCCGCACCCTCGCCCAGGGGCTGGACGGCGTCGAGGTCGCCGAGGTGCGCTGACGCAGCGCCGGCTTCGATTGCACGCCGACAGCGCCCCGCCTCGCGGGGCGTTGTCGTATGCGGACGTCGGGCAGCCGCGAAACGCAGTGTTGCCGAGATCCAGCCGGACCTGCCGCTAAGGTGACGCCGCATTGTCGCCAAATTGACCTCCGCCGGAGGACAATGGCGCGTTCATTCCCGAAGGAGATCCCGCTCATGGCCTACAGCCTCCCCGAACTGAGTTACGCATACGACGCGCTCGAACCGCACATCGACGCGAAGACGATGGAGATCCATCACAGCAAGCACCACCAGACCTACATCACCAACGCCAACGCCGCGCTGGAAGGCACCGAGTGGGCCGACACGCCGGTCGAAGAACTGATCGCCGACCTCGACGCGCTGCCGGAAGACAAGCGCGGCCCGCTGCGCAACAACGCCGGCGGTCATGCCAACCACTCGCTGTTCTGGACGGTGATGTCGCCCAAGGGTGGCGGCAACCCGGTCGGCGACGTGGCCAAGCACATCGACAGCGACCTCGGCGGCTTCGACGCCTTCAAGGAAGCCTTCACCAAGGCCGCACTCACGCGCTTCGGCAGCGGCTGGGCCTGGCTGTCGGTCGACAAGGCCGGCACGTTGAAGGTCGAGAGCAGCGCCAACCAGGACAACCCCCTGATGAAGGGCATCGGCTCGGGCAACACGCCGATCCTCGGCCTCGACGTCTGGGAGCACGCCTACTACCTGAAGTACCAGAACCGTCGTCCGGACTACATCGCCGCGTTCTACAACGTCGTCGACTGGAACGAGGTCGAACGTCGCTACCAGGCCGCCGTTGCCGGCTGATCGCGTCACGCTGCGATTGCCCTGACGCCCGCCGCTCACACCGGCGGGCGTTTCTGCATTCAGGGGCGTTGATCCTCGCGTGCCGGGATGATGTCGACGTCGAGCACGCGACGGTCGGTGACCAGCGCGATGTCGGCGACCTGCTGCCCGTGACGGTCATGCACCCAGGCCATGCAGCAGCTGCGGCCGCCGGGCGGACGATCACTGTTGAGCAGATGGACCACGGCCACTTCCACGCAATCGCCGGCGTGGCGCACGTCGAACGCCGCCGCGTATTCGAACGTATAGTGCCCGGCCCCGTGCCACGGCCGGGGCGCATCCCCAGGGCGCTGCGGGCAGGCGCGCATCGTGCTGTCGCGTCGTGCCAACGCGTCGAGCGCGCGATCGACCGCGGCATCGCGTGCGGATACGGGCGCATCGTCGGACGGCGGCGCAACGCGATGGCGCATCGCATAGCGCACGCGTAACGCACCCTGGGCCGCCGGCGCAGCGAATGGAGGCGCGAGGGTGAGGGTGTCCTCGGCGTAGAGGCTGTCGCGGTAGGCGACCAGCACCTGCCCCTCGATATCGATGAGGTCGAAGGCCTGGTCGGCGCCGCGGCCGTTGATCGAATAGGTGGCGATGTCGCGTGTGTCGACGGTAGCGGGCGTCGCGGGCGGAGACGCGAAGCCGTCCGCGCGCTGGCGAAGCAGTTCGATCTGCGAGAACAGGCCGGTGCCGCCGAGATAGGTCTCGCGGATCAGATCGAGCCGGCCGTCGCGGTCGAGATCGAGCAACTGCAGGCGCGCGCTGCGGCCTTCAGCGTCGCCGCGGTCGCAGAGGCCCGGCCATGCCGCCAGGGCCTGCCAGTCGGCTGGCGAGACACCGGGCGGCCGCGGGTGGCCGGCCAGGCAGTCCGCGATCGGCTCGCCCTGGTCGTCGGCCAGCTCGAGATCGAGCACGATGCCATCCGGATGGCGACGGTCGGCCAGCGCCGCGTCCACCGGGTCCGGCGCGCCTGTGGCCGCCGCGTCGAGAATGGCCGCGCGCAACCGGTCCGCAGGCGATGCGGCGCACACCGCCAGCGCCGGCGCGATGCCGAAGGTCGCGAGCAGCCATACGATCGGACGCCAAGACCTCATCGCGCGGCGCGGTCCCGGAGCAGGATCGCCACCGGGCAGTCGGGCCGATGCGCGCCGGGCAGGTAGCCCAGGCTCATCAGGAATTCGCCGGTGATCTCCCCGCCGGTGAAGCGGAAGGTCTTCTTGAACAGCTTGACCCATGCGGCCTTGTCACGTGGCGCGCCGTCCTCGACCGCATGCGCGTCGAGCCACTGCGCGAAACCGCCGTGGCTGGCGCGCAGGCCCTGGATCACCTGCGCATTGTGGATCGCGGCCTCGATCTTGAGCCGGTTGCGGATGATCCCGGCATCGTGCATCAAACGCGCGCGTTCTGCTTCTCCGTAGGCGGCGACGGTATCGACGTCGAAGCCGTCATAGGCGGCGCGGAACCCCTCGCGCTTGCGCAGGATGGTCTCCCAGCTCAGTCCGGCCTGGTTGATCTCCAGCAGCAGACGTTCGAACAGCACCGATTCGTCGCGCTGCGGAAAGCCGTATTCGGTGGCGTGATAGGGGCCGTGCACCGGATGCCCGGGCGCGATGTCGCAATAGGCGCTCATCGCGGCAGCATAAGCAGCCGCGCCTCGAGCCGCCATGCGGGCGTCACCGGGTTGCGACGTTCACGCGCAGCGCGCGACCATCGGGCATCGCCAGAGGGACACCGTAGATGGAAATCGCACATCGCCGCGTCGCCACCGTCCACTTCACGCTGTCCGATGCCGACGGCCAGGCCATCACGACGACGCGCGGACACGATCCGCTGGTCTACATGCACGGCAGCGGCACGATCATCCAGGGCCTCGAGCAGGCACTGGACGGCCGCAGTCCCGGCGATACGTTCACCGTCGATATTCCGCCCGAACAGGGGTTCGGTCCGCGCCACGACAGCCTGGTGCAGCGCTTGCCGCGCAGCACCTTCACCGGCAGCAGCGTGCCCGCCGTCGGCGAAAAACTGCGCGCGCAGACCGAGCGCGGACCGCTGGACGTGGTGGTGACCGCGCTCGACGCCGACAGCATCACCGTCGACGGCAACAATCCGCTGGCCGGACGCACGCTGCGCGCCGAGGTCGAGGTGCTGAACGTCCGCGTCGCCACGCCGCAGGAAATCCAGTTCGGTCTGTGAAGCCGCGTGCGGGAGGCGGGGCCGCGCCGGCCTCGCACGCCTGCGACGGGCCGGCCCGTTAGAATGCCGGCATGGCGTTTCTCACCCACCACATGCTGGTCGCACTGCCTGCGTTGCAGGATCCCGACTTCGCGCGTTCGGTCGCGTTGATCTGCCAGCACGACGGCAACGGTGCAATGGGCGTGGTCGTCAACCGGCCGTCCGAGTACACGCTCGGTGATGTGCTCGCGCAGATGGGCATCGTGCTCGTCGACCAGCGGCTGCGCGAGCACCGCGTGCTGGCTGGCGGGCCGGTGCATCCCGAGCGCGGCTTCGTGATCCACGACGGGGATACCGGCTGGGATTCCAGTCTGGCGATCGCCGAAGGGCTCTTCGTCACCACGTCGCGCGACGTGCTGGAGGCGATGGCGGTCGGCGAGGGCCCGGACAACGCCCTGGTCGCGCTGGGCTGCGCCGGATGGGGCGCCGGACAGCTCGAGCACGAGCTCACCGAGACCAGCTGGCTCACAGTGCCGGCCGATGCGCCGCTGCTGTTCGACACGCCGCTCGAGGCACGTTGGCAGGCTGCGGCCGGGCGCCTCGGGGTGGACATGATGCACGTCGCCAGCCACAGCGGCCGGGCATGAGCGACGCGCCGGCCCCTGCGCCCTCGATCCGCCGCGACGGTACGGTGCTGGGCTTCGATGTGGGCGCACGGCGCATCGGCGTTGCGGTGGGCAGCGCCTTCGGACACGGCGCGCGTGCGCTGGCGGTGATCGACGTGCACGGCGACCAGATCGACTGGCCGGCCATCGATCGCGTGCACAAGGAGTGGCGGCCCGACGGCATGATCGTCGGCGATCCGATGACGCTCGACGGCGGCGATCAGCCCGCCCGCGCGCGCGCGCTGGGTTTCGCGCGGCAGCTGGCGGCCCGCTACCGCGTTCCGGTGGTGCTGATGGACGAGCGCTCGAGTTCGATCGAGGCCGCGCAGCGCTTCGCGCTCGACCGGGCCGAAGGGCGCCGCCGCAAGCGTGATGCCGCGGCGCTCGATGCCGTGGCCGCGGCCGTGATCATCGAACGCTGGCTGGCGTCACCGGACGACGCCACGCCGGTGTAGTCCGGTACTCGCCGTGCCCGGCCCGGGTGCGGGACAATGCGCATCCCGCGGCTGCCCGTCATCGTGATGTCCGTTTCCGATTCTCCCGCGCAAGTCGATTCCTCCGGCCGTCTGCGCCACCTGCTCACGCTCGAGGGCCTGCCGCGTCCGGTGCTCGAAGCGCTGCTCGACCATGCGCAGGCGTGGCTCGACGACGACGCACCGAGCCGTCGGCTCGCCGGCACCGCCATCTGCACGCTGTTCTTCGAGCCCTCGACACGCACGCGTCTGAGTTTCCAGCGCGCGGCGCAGCGTCTGGGGGCCGACGTGCTCGGCTTCGATGCCTCGACGTCTTCGACGACCAAGGGCGAGACCGCGCTCGACACCTTCCGCAACATCGAGGCCATGGGCGTGCGTGGCTTCGTCGTGCGCCACTCCGCCGACGGCGCGGTCGCGGCGCTGGCCGTGGCCGCCGCGCCGGGCGTCGCCCTGCTCAACGCCGGGGACGGACGCAGCGCGCACCCCACCCAGGGCCTGCTCGACATGCTGACGCTGCGCCAGGCCAAGGGGGCGGATTTCTCGGACCTGCGCGTCGCGATCGTCGGTGACGTGAAACATTCGCGCGTGGCACGCAGCGATCTGCACGCGCTGCGCACGCTGGGCGCGGGCGAGATCCGCGTTTGTGGGCCGGCGGCCCTGTTGCCCGATGGCGACGCGCTGGCCGGCTGCGCCGTCGGGCACGATCTGGATGCCGCACTCGACGGCGTGGATGCGGTGATGATGCTGCGCCTGCAGCGCGAGCGCATGGACGAGGGGCTGGTCGCGTCGCTCGACGACTACCACCGCGACTACGGCCTCGATGCGCGCCGTCTGCGCCTCGCCGCGCCCGATGCGGTGGTGCTGCATCCCGGCCCGATGAACCGCGGTGTGGAGATCACCGACGAGGTCGCCGACGGGGCGCAGTCGCTGATCCTGCGTCAGGTACGCAACGGCGTGGCCGTGCGCATGGCCGTGCTGGACGCGCTGCTGGGCTGATGCCACGCCCGGGCTGCCGGGGCGGTCGACTGCGCACGCGGCCGGCACGCTGCATGTCGCCGCGGAGTGCGACCGCCGTCGCACGGGACGTGCGCGAAGGCGTATCGTGCGCCGTCCTCAAGCCCGGCCATTCCGATGTCGTCCACCGATCCGTCCACTTCGCTTCCCGACCACGCCGCCGCGGCACCGGCCCACGCGCTCAAGCCGCGGCAGCTGGTGATGATGGGCCTGGGCAGCGCGATCGGCGCCGGCCTGTTCCTCGGGTCCGGTGTCGGCATCCAGGCCGCCGGGCCTGCGGTGCTGGTCTCGTACCTGATCGCCGGCGCGCTGGTGATCGTGGTGATGCACGCCCTCGGCGAAATGGCCGCGGCCAAGCCGGCCAGCGGTGCGTTCTCGGTCTATGCCGAGGACGCCATGGGGCCGACCGCCGGTGCCACGGTGGGCTGGCTGTGGTGGCTGCAGGTGGTCGTGGTCGTCGCGGCCGAAGCGGTGGGCGCGGCCGGTCTGCTGGCGACGATCTGGCCCGGCCTGTCGGTGCCCGGACTCACGCTTGCGTTCATGGCGGTGTTCACCGCGATCAATCTGCTGGGCGTGCGCAATTTCGGCGAGTTCGAGTTCTGGTTCGCCATCCTCAAGGTCGTGGCGATCCTCGCCTTCATCGGTATCGGCATCGCGCTGCTGCTGGGCGTGTTGCCCGAGGTGGCGTCGCCGGGTCTGGCGAACCTGACCGCGCAGGGCGGTTTCGCGCCCAACGGCCTGATCGGCATCGGCGCGGCGCTTCTGGTGGTGGTGTTCGCGTTCGGCGGTACCGAGATCGTCGCCATCGCGGCTGCGGAGACGGCCGATCCGGCGCGCAGCCTGGCCCGCGCGATCCGCACGGTCGCCTGGCGCATCCTGGTGTTCTATCTCGGCTCGATCGCGGTGATCGTCCTCGTCGTGCCCTGGACCAGTCCCGCGCTGGCGTCGCCGTTCGCGGCGGTGCTCGAGGTCGCCCGGATTCCCGGCGCGGCGACGGCGATCACACTGGTCGCGGTGATCGCGCTGCTGTCGGCGCTCAATGCCAATCTCTACGGCGCCTCGCGGATGATCTGGTCGCTGGCCCGGCGCGGTGAAGCGCCGGCGCTGCTCGGACGCAGCGATCGCCGGCTGGTGCCGTTCGCGGCGGTGCTGGCCAGCGTGTCGTTCGGCTTCGCGGCTGCGGCGCTGGAGCTTCTGGCCCCCGGACGCGTGCTGCCGACGCTGCTCAACATCGTCGGTGCGACCTGCCTGCTGGTGTGGACACTGGCGCTCGTGTCGCAGCTGATCCTGCGGCGGCGTGCGGACCGCGTCGGCGCGGCCATGCCGGTGCGGATGCGCGGCTTTCCGGTGCTGACCCTGTGCGCGCTCGGCATTCTCGGGGTGATCTTCGCGCTGCTGATCGCCTCGCCCGACACGCGCGCGCAGTTCCTGTCGATGGCCGCGCTGACCGCGGTGATCGCGACCCTCAGCGCGCTCGCGCGTCGGCGTCGCGCACGGCGCTGAGGACGGGGCGACGCGGTTCGCCAAACCTCAGCGACGCTGCCGCAACAGCCACTCCCAGAGCCCGGGCGTGGCGTAGGCGGCATCCCAGCTGTTGTGGTTGGCATCGGGAAATTCGGTGTAGCGCACATCCGCGCCTTCGCGCTGCAGTGCGGCCACCATGCGCCGTGACTGCTCGGGCGGTACCAGGTCGTCGCGCGCGCCGTGGAAGACCCAGCTCGGAATCTCGCGCAGACCTCGCGCCGCGGCGGCGAACGGATCGGCCGAGGCGTGCGTCGACTCCACGTACAGCGTGTCCAGATCGGGCCGGGTGCCCGGCGCGGTGATGCCGCCGCACACCGGCACCAGCGCGGCGAAGCGCGCCGGCTCGCGCAGTGCCAGCGACCAGGTGCCGTAGCCGCCCCGCGACATGCCGGTCAGCGATGTGCGGCTGCGGTCGCCGTCGAACTCCGCGGTCGCCGCGTCGAGTGCGGCCAGCGCCATCGTCGCCGTGTCGCCCTCCCACGACGCGCCCTGGGGCGACTGTGGAAAGACGATGAGCGCCGGGACGTCCGCGGCATGCGCGCGCACGTAGGGGCCGAGGCCGGCCTGCGTCTGCCGCTCGCCGTCGTCGCCGCGTTCGCCCGAGCCGTGCAGAAACAGGACGACGGGAAGCGGCCGCGGGACGGCACGCGCCGGCACGAACACCTGGTAGGCGTATGCACGGCCGTTCACGGTCACCTGGCGGCGCACGAAGCGGCCGGCCGCGGGCGCTGCCGATGACGGCAACGTGGCTGCGCAACCGGACAGGACGGCGGCGCCGCCGGCAAGGGCGAGTCCGCGCAGCAGGCGGCGGCGCGTGGGCGAGGTGATCTCGGTCATGGCAACTCCGGTGTCGGTCAGGCAAACGTCCAGGCAGCGAGCGCGAGCAGATGCAGCACGATCATCGAGGCGAAGACCCTACGGTAGTCCGGCTTGGCGCGCTTGTGGCGCAGCGCCTGCTGCGCCAGCGCGGCGGCGGGCCAGCCGCCGAGCAGTTCGAGCAGATGCAGATGCAGTTCGGGCGTGCGCTGCCGGCCCTGCCGCGCGGCACGCTTGTCGAACGCGTAGACGATGAAGGTCAGCGCGTTGAGCCCGGCCAGCGCAGCGAGCGCACCGGGCGGCAGCCGTCCGCTCGCGATGGCGCCCACCAGAAGCGCGGCCCAGGCGATCGTCGCAGCGGAGATGGCCACCCCGGAGACCGCGCGTGCCGGACGCTCTGCATCCCGCCGACGCGATCTCGCCCGCGCATCGCGCGGTGCGGCGACATCGATGGCGGCGACCCGCACCGCGCGCCAGCGGCCATCGCGCTGACGCTCGGGCGTGAAGCGCACCCGGGCCCCGGCGCGTGGCCGCGGGTGGGTCCGGTCGACGTCGCGGATGTGGAAGAACAGGGGGCCGGAACTTCCGGCGACCGGCGCGTCCGACGTGATGAAACCGAAACCGCGTGCGTCGTCCCAGCGTTCGATCCGGCCGAAGCCTGCGGATGCGCGCATCGCGTCAGCGCAGCATGATCGCGGTGGCCAGACCGAGGAAGCTGAAGAACCCCATGATGTCGGTCACCGCAGTGACCACCACCGTGCCGGCCACGGCCGGGTCCACGCGCATCCGCTTGAGCAGCAATGGCAGCAATACACCGGCGGTCGCGGCAGAACAGAAGTTGATCACCAGCGCCGCGAAGATCACCAGCGACAGCACCCAGTCGTGG
Source organism: Lysobacteraceae bacterium NML93-0793 (assembly GCA_002324875.1). Lineage (GTDB taxonomy): Bacteria > Pseudomonadota > Gammaproteobacteria > Xanthomonadales > Xanthomonadaceae > Luteimonas. The sequence continues at coordinate 151,875 of NTJG01000002.1, read as the reverse complement.
AACCACACCAGGGCGACCAGTCCGACCAGCGCGCCGATCAGCACACCGTTGATCAGCGCCACCCTGAGTTCTTTCCACATCAGGATGCGTGCGTTGCTCGCGCCGACCTGGCCCAGCGCGATGCCGCGCACCATCAGCGTGAGCACCTGCACGGCGGCATTGCCGCCGATGCCGGCGACGATCGGCATCAGTACCGCCAGCGCGACGATCTGCTCGATCGTCGCCTCGAACTGCCCGATCACGAACGCGGCCAGGAATGCGGTGCAGAGGTTGATCCCCAGCCACACGACGCGGCCACGCACCGCGCGCTTGATCGGCGAGAACAGGTCTTCGTCCTCGTCCAGACCCGCCGCGCCGAGTGCCTGGTGCTCGGCTTGCTCACGGATGATGTCGACGACGTCGTCGACGGTGATGCGGCCCAGCAGCACGTTGCCGTCGTCGACCACCGGCGCGGACACCCAGTCGTTGTCCGAGAACAGGCGCGCGACCCGCTCGGCGGACTCGTCGACGTGGATCGAGTCGAGTTCGTCGTCGATCAGCTTGTTGACCGGGGTGCCGGGATCGCGGGTGACCAGGTCCTGCAGCGCCACCCAGCCGATCAGCTGATGGCGGCGATTGACGACGTAGAGGTGGTCGGTGTGGTCGGGCAATTCGCCGCGCAGGCGCAGGAACCGCAGCACCACGTCGACCGTGGTATCGGCGCGCACCGTCACGACGTCCGGATTCATCAGGCGGCCGGCGGTGTCCTCGGGATACGACAGCACCTGTTCGAGACGCTCGCGATTCTCGCGGTCCATCGAGCGCAGCAGTTCGTCGATCACCGCGCCGGGCAGATCCTCGACCAGATCGGCGAGGTCGTCGATGTCGAGATCCTCGACCGCGGCCACGAGCTCGTCGGGATCCATGTCCGCGATCAGGCTCTCGCGGACCTCGTCGCCGACGTGGACCAGCACCTCGCCGTCGTCTTCGGGATCGACCAGGCCCCAGACGACGATGCGCTTGTCGTGGGGCAGCGATTCGAGCAGGTTGCCGATCTCGGCCGGCGCCAGCGTGTGGACCAGGCGGCGCACCGGGCCCAGGCGCCCGCTGTCGAGGGCATCGGACAGCAGGCGCAACTGACGCGCGGTCTTGTCGGGTCGGACGGCTTCGGCCATGGAGCGGCTTCCGTTGCACGTCGCGACCGGATCGGCGCGACAGGTCAGATGATCATGCGCACATTATCCGCGCTGACTTCCGATCTGCCCACCCCGCGCAACGTGTTCGAGGCCACGCGCCCGGCGGCGCCGAGGCTTCGTGCGCCGGAGCATGCCGCAACGGGCGGGCGCATGATGTCCGACTCGGGGCGATGCGTCGATTCGAAGCGCGTCGCGAGCCGCGCCCTTCAGACCGACGGCGTGCGCGGAGGCTGCGCCCGGTCCAGCCAGCGTTCGATGCCGGCGCGATCACGCGCGCGCATCAAGGCCGGCATGCGTGCGCGCAGATGACCGATGTCCAGGCCGCGTATCGCGCGCCGGACCTCGAGCAGGGGCGAGGGATGCACGCTCAACTCCTCGAAGCCGAGGGCGAGCAGCAGCGGCGTGAAGCGCGCATCGCCGGCGATCTCGCCGCAGACCGAGGCCGGCATGCCGCGCGCGCGTGCCACCCGCACCACGCCGTGCAGCAACCGGATCACCGCCGGGTGCAGAGGGGAGTACAGATCGCCGAGCGCGTCGTTGTTGCGGTCCACCGCGAGCAGGTACTGCACGAGGTCATTGGTGCCGACGGAAATGAAATCCAGGTCGCGGGCGAAGGTCGGCAGCGCGATCGCGGCCGACGGCACCTCGATCATCGCGCCGAGCGCGAGCCGTTCCGCGCTGCCGTGTCCCTCGGCGCGCAGGTCGCGCTGCACCCGATCGAGCATCCGTCGCACCGCGACGATCTCCTCGCGGCCGCTGACCATCGGCACCAGCACGCGGACCGGCCCGTAGCCGGCGGCCCGCGCGATCGCACGCAGCTGGGTCTCCAGCAGGCCGTCGCGGGCCATCGACAGGCGCACGCCGCGCAGGCCCATCGCCGGGTTGGGTTCGTCGCGCAGGGCCAGACCGGTTTCGTCCGCCTTGTCGGCGCCGATGTCGAGCGTGCGGATGGTCACCGTGCGCCCGGTCATGCCGAGCACGAGATCGCGATAGGCGCGGAACTGCTCGTCCTCGTCGGGAATCCGCCGGCCCTGCAGGAACAGGAACTCGGTGCGGTACAGGCCCACGCCCGCCGCGCCGAGCGCATGCGCTTCGGCGACATCCTCACGGGTCTCGGCATTGGCGTAGAGGCGGATGTCGACGCCGTCCAGGGTTTTGCTGGGTTCACGGCGCAGGCGACGCAACTGCCGCCGCTCGCGTTTCTCCTCGCGCAGGCGCTCGCGATACTGACGCAGATCGTCGGCATTGGGCTCGACGACGATCTGACCGGTGCCGCCGTCGACGACGAGCACATCGCCATCGTTGATCTGGCCCAGCGCATGCGCGGCATTCACCACCAGCGGCAGATGCAGGCTGCGCGCGAGGATCGCCGAATGCGAGAGCGTGCTGCCGGTCGATGTCACCACGGCGAGCACGCCGCGTGCATGCAGGCGGCCGATCTCGGACGGCGCGATCGCATCGGTGACCAGAATCTCGCCGGCGACGCCCTGCATCTCCGCTTCGCAGGCGTGCAGGGCTGCGTGAACCCGGCCGATCACGTGATCGATGTCCTCGATGCGGCTGCGGAAATAGGCGTCGTCCATGCCCTCGAACACGGCTGCCAGGCGGTCGCGCTGCAGGCGCAGGGCGTAGTCGGCGCCGTAGAGGCCGGTCATCACCAGCTCGTCGAGGCCCTGCAGCAGTTCCGGATCGTCGAGCAGCAAGGTGTGCAGATCGAGGAATTCGCCGACCTCGTGTGCCAGCGCTCCGTGCAGCTGGTCGCGCATCGCGCGGATCTCGGCACGGACGCGATCGATCGCCGCATGCAGGCGTGCGAGTTCGCCAGGGGCCTCGTCGGCGGCGATCCGGGTCTCGGCGACTTCCAGCGCATGCGGCTCGCGCACGCGCGCGCGGCCGAGCGCATTGCCCCGCGATGCGCCCTGTCCGTGCAGGCCCTGCCGCATCAGCCCTCCTCGTCGAACCTGCGTTCGAACAGGGCGGCGGCCGCGTCCATCGCCTGCGCTTCGTCGTCGCCCTCCAGCCGCAGCACCACCCGGGTGCCGTGGCCGGCCGCCAGCAGCATCACGCCCATGATGCTCTTGGCGTTGACCTCGCGGCCCTTGGCGACGAGGGTGGCATTGCTGCGGAAGCCCGACAGCACCTGCACGAGCTTCGCCGTGGCGCGTGCATGCAGGCCGAGTTTGTTGGCGACGAGGAGTTCACGTTCGATCATAGGGGAAAGCCTGTCCTGTGGCGGGGTGGCGTGGCGTTGTCCGCTCAGGCGTCGTCGAGGACGACACCGTTTCGCGCGCCTGCGGCGGCCGTGGCGGGAATCTGATCGAGCGCCTGCTCAGGATAGTTCATCACCCGCAGCAGCATCGGCAGGCTGAGCGCCGACACCCGTCGCGCCGGTGTGCCCAGCTGGGCGAGCGCGGCGGCGACGTTGCTCGGCGTCGCGCCGTAGAGATCGGTGAGGATCAGCACCCCGTCGCCATCGTCCACCGTACGCAAGGCCGCACTCGCGCGCGGCAGCGACGCCTCGATGGACGCATCGAACGGCACTTCGAACACCGCCGTCTTCAACGGCAGCCGGGTAAGCAGGCGGGTCGCGACCGCATGGATCGCGGTTCCGATACCTTCGTGGGTCAACAGCAGTACGCCAACGGTCATCCGCGGACGTTAACAGAGCAAGGTGACCGGCCGGAAGCGCGGGTGGCGAATCTACGCATGGCGCCGCGACGCGGGCACGCCGAGGCGTGCCGGACGGATGCTTCAGTCGAGTTCGCGGTGATAGGTGGCGACGTCGCGCCAGCCCTGTTCGCGTGCGTGCCGGGCAAGCACTTCGGCCAGATAGACCGAACGGTGCCGGCCGCCGCTGCAGCCGAACGCCACGGTGACGTAGCTGCGGGTCGCGCTGCGCATTTTCGGCAGCCAGGTATCGAGGAACTGGGCGACCTGGGTGCTGTAGTCGCCGACCTCGGCGTGCCCTTCGAACCAGGTGCGCACGTCGACGTCGCGGCCCGACAGCGGACGCATGCGCGGATCCCAGTGCGGGTTGGGCAGGGCGCGCGCGTCGAACACGAAGTCCGCATCGGCGGGCACGCCGCGCCGGTACGCGAAGGATTCGAACAGCAGCGAGACCGAGTCGTCGTCGGCCAGCTGGAGTTCGGTGACGATCCGCCGGCGCAACTGGTGCACGTTGAGGTCGCTGGTGTCGATCACCGTGTCGGCGAGCGCACGCAACGGACGCAGCAGCGTGCGCTCGAGCGCGATGGCATCGGCGAGCGACAGGCCGGCGCGGCCGAGCGGATGGCGCCGACGCGTGTCGGCGAAGCGGCGCAGCAGGACCTCGTTGCCGGTTTCGAAGAACACCAGGCGCGGGTCGAGCCCGAGGCGGCCCACTTCGGACAGCCAGGTCGGCACCTTCGACAGGTCGGTGTGGCGGTTGCGCACGTCGATGCCCACCGCGAGCCGCCGCGGCGGCTCGTCGGCCCGGGTGACGTTGGCGACGAAGTCGGCCAGCATGCCGGCCGGCAGGTTGTCGACGCAGTAGAAGTCGAGATCCTCGAACGTGCGCAGCGCGACCGACTTGCCGCTGCCCGACAGGCCGCTGACGAGATAGAGGATCGGTGCCGCGGTGTCGTTCATGACGTGCTGCGCTCGAGGAAATGCGAATGCCGGGCGAGGAATGCCGCCGCCGGGTCCAGGCCCTTGGTGCGCAGGATGTGGGTGCGGGTCGCGGCCTCCGTCAGTACCGCGAGGTTGCGGCCCGGCATCACCGGCAGGGTGATCAGCGGGACATCGAGGTCGAGCACCCGGCGCACGCCGAGGTCACCGGTCAGGCGCACCATGCCATCGGCGTCGCCCGCCATGGTGTCGGCGTTGGGACGGCTGAGGTGGACGATCAGGCGCAGGTACTTGTTCCGCTTCACCGCGGTGTCGCCGAACATCTCGCGGATGTTGAGCACGCCCAGGCCGCGCAGCTCCAGCAGGTCCTGCAGCAGTTCCGGACACGCGCCGTCGAGCACGTCGGGCGCGATCTGGGTGAATTCCGGCGCATCGTCGGCCACCAGACGATGGCCGCGGGTGATCAGTTCCAGCGCGAGTTCGCTCTTGCCCGAGCCCGACTCGCCGGTAATCAGCACGCCGATCGAGTAGACCTCCATGAACACGCCGTGGAGCGTGATCCGCGGCGCGAGCACGCGGGCGAGGTGGTACTGGACCAGGTTGAGCAGTTCGTGCCCGCGCTTGGGCGAACTCCACAGCGGCGTCTGTGATTCCTCCGCCGCCTCGCGCAGGTCTTCGGGGCAGGGCTGATCCTTGCTGATGACCAGCGCGAGTGGCCGGTACTGGATCATGCGCTCGATGGTTTCCCAGCGCAGGCGCGAATCCAGACTGTCCAGCCACGACAGTTCTTCGGTGCCGAGGATCTGCACCTTGTTCGGATAGATGATGTTGAGGTAACCGGCCAGAGACGGCCTGCGCGCCACGGTGTCCACCGATTCGATGGCGCGCGTGCCGCCCGACTGTCCGGCCAGCCAGCGCAGACTCAGCCGGTCCTGCAACTGCGCGAACAGCTCCTGGGCCTGGATGCTTGCGTTCATGCCTCAGGCCGACGCGGACTGCGCAACGGGATCGAGCAGCAGATTACGCAGTTGCGGCAGGTCCCGCGCATCGCGCAGGGCATCGCGGAATTCGGCATCGGAGAACCGCTCGACCAGACCCGAGAGGATCTGCAGATGCTGTTCGACGAGGTGCTCCGGCACGCACATCGCGAACACCAGATCGACGGGTACGCCGTCGCTCGCACCGAAGTCGATCGGATGCGACAACCGGAGAAACGCGGCGCGCGATTCGCGGAAGGCCGCGCTGCGCGCGTGCGGGATCGCGACGCCGCGGCCGATTCCGGTACTGCCCAGCTGCTCGCGGTCGCGCAGCGCCTGGGCCAGTACCGGGGTGGTGGTCGGGGAGTTGCCCGCCAGCAGGCGGGCCGCGGCGTCCAGGACGCTATCGCGGGAACCCGGCGCGACCAGCATCACGATGCGGTCGGCCGAGAGCAGATCGGAGAATGACATGCCGCGCGGGCCCGGACGGGAACGTGGACCGGAAGCCTATCCGAAAGTGCCGTCACGCGCAGGGTTCTCGCCGCGGTGATGGTCCACGACCTTCTTGCGATGCTTCACGAGCAGGCGATCGAGCTTGTCCACCAGCAGATCGATCGCGGCGTACATGTCGGCGGCGCTGGCATCGGCGTGCAGTGTCTTGCCGGCGATGGTGGCAGTCGCCTCGGCCTTGTGATGCGGCTTGTCGATGCTGAGCTGGGCACGGACATGAAGCGGCTGGTCGAAGTGCTTGGACAGCTTCTGCAGCTTGGTGTCCACGTATTCGCGCAGCGCGGGCGTCACTTCGATCTGATGGCCATGGGTCTCGACGTGCATCGGCAAGCTCCTTCAACGTTGGGAAGGATCGCCGGCGATCGACGCAGGCGATCAGGTCCAGAGTAGCGCGGCCGGTGCGCGGTGCAAGCGCCCGCGGCCACGTCGCCATGGACCAACCTAGGGCGGCGGAAGTTCAGGCGATGCGAACGCGGTCGTGGGACGAGGCGATGTGCAGCGCCTCGCGATACTTGGCCACCGTGCGGCGCGCCACCGGCACGCCCGAGGCCTTGAGCAGGTCGGCCAGGCGGGCGTCGGACAGCGGCTTGCGCGGGTCCTCGGCATCGACCAGGCTGCGGATCATCTGCTGGATCGCGGTGCTCGAGGCTTCGCCGCCGCCCTCGGTGCCGATACCCGAGTCGAAAAAATCCTTGAGCGACAGCGTGCCGCGCGGGGTGTGCACGTACTTGCGCGCCACGGCGCGCGAGACCGTGGACTCGTGCATGCCGATCTCGTCGGCGACCTCGCGCAGCGTGAGCGGGCGCAGGGCACGTTTTCCGAACTCGAGGAAGCCCGATTGCTGTCGTGCCAGGCAGCGCACCACCTTGAGCAGGGTTTCGCCGCGCGCCTCCAGGTTCTTGAGCAGCCAGCGGGCTTCCTGCAGGCGGCCGCGCAGGTAGCCGGCATCGCTGCCGCCGGCGTGCTGGATCATCTGCTCGTAACCGCGATGGATGGTCAGTCGAGGGAAGTGGCTGGCCGCCAGCGCGACCCGCCACACGCCGTTGTGGCGCGTGATCACGCAATCGGGGGTGACGTAGTTGTCGTGCGGTACCACGCCGATCTGGGCGCCGGGCTTGGGATCGAGGCTGCGCAGCAGCTGAAGCGCGGTCTCGGCGTCGGCCACGCTGCTGCCGAGCGCGTCGGCCAGACCGTTCGCACCCAGTTTCGGCAAGCGCTCGATGTGCTCGCGCGCCGCGCGCATCGCCAGTGCGCGCCCGGGCGTCGCCTCGGGCAGCGTGTCGAGCTGCAGGCACAGGCACTCGCCGAGATCGCGAGCACCGACGCCGGGCGGGTCGAAGCGCTGGATCCGGCACAGCACCATCGCCACCTCGGCCGCGGTGGCATGCGTGTCGGGGCGAAGGACGCCGGCGATGTCTTCGAGTGATTCGCGCAGGTAGCCGTCGTCGTCGATCGCGTCGATGAGGGCGATGCCGATGTTGCGGTCGTGCGCCGACATCGGGCTCAGATGCAGCTGCCAGGTCAGGTGGTCGCGCAGGCTTTCGGTCTGGACCATGCGGTCCGCCGGGTCGCCGTCGGCATCGCCGTCGTTACCGCCCGCGCCGCTGCCGCGGTCGTACCAGGCCTCGTCGCCGCCTTCCCATGCCTGGGATTCGGCATCGTCGCGATCGTGCGCCTGCTCGCGTTCGCCCTGTGCCTCGTGCGCCTCGGACGAGGCGCTGCGATCGGTCGAGGGGGTGGAGATGGTTTCCGGCTCCTGCCAGTCCAGCAGGGGGTTGCTCTCCACCGCAGCCGCGATCTCGGTTTCCAGCTCCACCGCGGACAGTTGCAACAGGTGCAAGGCCTGACGCAACTGCGGTGTCAGTACGAGGTGCTGTCCCAGCGATGTCTGCAGGCGTGGCTTCATCGAGCCCGGAACTCCTTGGCCGGGTGCGCGACGCCGTTACAGCCTGAAGGAATCTCCAAGATAGACGCGTCGCACATCGGGATTGGCGAGCAACGCATCCGGAGCCCCCTGTGCGAGCACGCCGCCGTCACTGAGGATATACGCCCGGTCGCAGATTCCCAAGGTTTCGCGCACATTGTGATCGGTGATCAGCACGCCGATGCCCCGTTCCTTGAGGTGCGTGACGATGCGCTGGATCTCGCCGACGGAGATGGGGTCGACACCCGCGAAGGGTTCGTCGAGCAGCATCATGCGGGGATTGGCCGCGAGTGCGCGCGCGATCTCGACGCGACGGCGCTCGCCGCCCGAGAGACTGGCGCCGGCCTGGTCGGCGACGTGGGTGATCTGCAGTTCGTCCATCAGGTCGGCGAGCTGCTTCTTGCGTCCGGCCTGGTCGAGATCCTCGCGGAGTTCGAGCACCAGCATGATGTTGTCGGCCACGCTGAGCTTGCGGAACACCGACGGCTCCTGCGGCAGGTACCCGACGCCGCGTTTGGCGCGGGTGTACATCGGCTCGGCCGTGATGTCGTGACCGTCGAGCACGATGCGCCCGGCGTCGGCCGGCACCAGGCCGACGATCATGTAGAAGCAGGTCGTCTTGCCCGCGCCGTTGGGGCCGAGCAGGCCGACGACCTCGCCCGCTTCGAGCGTCAATCCGAAGGTCTTGACGATCTCGCGCTGCTTGTAGGCCTTGCGCAGACCCTCGACGACCAGCATCAGCGCGAGCCTCCCTGTCCGCCGGCCGGCGCCGTCTGGCTGCGGTTGCGCGGCTCGAACTGCATGCGCACGCGACCCTGGCCTTCGCCGCCGCCCTGCACCTGGCCCGAGGCCATGTTGTAGACGATGCGCTCGCCCTCCATGCGGCCACGGCCGGGCTGGTTGACCACCGCGCCACCGGTCAGCACGACCGTGTCGTTGGGCATGTTGTAGTCGGCCTGCGCGGCAGTGGCATCGACCCAGCCGCCATCGTCCATCTGCTGCTTCATGCGCACCGGGCCACCGGTGAGGATGACGCGCTGGAACTCGCCGTTGCGGCGGCGCACATCGGCGCGCGTGGCCTGGATCTCCAGCGTGCCCTGGGTGATCGTCACGCCATTGGTGAACAGGCAGGGCAGCGCCTCGTTGCTGACCGAGCAGTCGCTTCCGCCGGCATCGACGGACAGGGTCTGGTTGCGGTCGGACGATTTGGCCGCGGCGAGCGCCGGGGCCAGCGCGATCGCGAGCAGCAGCAGCCTAACGGCGGGAATTGGGTTCATTGCGGAATCTCACCTGGGAGAGGAGCTCGATCCGACCCGAATCGAGTTCGGCACGCATGCCGGTGCCCTGCATTGTAGTGCCGGGCTGGGTGACGGCCACGGCGGCGTCGGTGGCCGCCTGGTTGCGTTGGGGAAAGATGTCGAGGGCGTCGGTGCGCATCGTCGTCGGGCGCGGCGCGCCGTCCGGGCTGGTGGCAGTCACCTCGCCACGCAGGCGGACCTCCTCGTTGTCGTCGGACACCCAGCCGGTCTGCGACACGACCGTCCACCGGCCACTGCCGTCCTCGGCCGGAATGTGGAAGACCGGCGTTTCGAGTTCGAGCGTGCGGGCACCGGGTGTCTGCTGCAGCTGCGGGGCGGCGACCGAGAAGGCTTCCTGACCCTCGCTGTCGAGGGCGACGAGATCGAAGTCGCGGAGCAGATAATCCGTGCGCCCGTCGGTGGCGGTGTCCGACACCAGCGCATCCTGCTGCTGCCAGGCCGCCCAGCCGGAAACGAGCGCGCCGGCCAGCAGCACCAGCGTCAGCGTGACGCGCCAGTTCACGAAACCCGCCCGTCGGCGTGGATACCGGCCAGCCGGCCCTGCGCATGCAGCAGGAGATCGCAGAGTTCCCGCCCCGCGCCACGACCGCCGCGGGCGGTCGTCTGCCAGTGGGCGACATCCGCAGCGCAGCGGTGGCCATCGGCCGGTGCCACGGCGAAACCGGCCTCTCGCATCGCGCCGATGTCCGCCAGGTCGTCGCCCATGAAGGCCACGGCTTCGCGCTCGATGCCGAGCGCCTCACGGAGCCGGTCGACCTGCGCGCGCTTGTCGGCGACGTGCATGTACGCATCGATCCCGAGATCGCGTGCGCGCCGCTCGACGATGCTGCCCTGACGCGCGGTGATCAGCGCGACCGCGATGCCGGCCTTGCGCAGAAGCACCAAGCCCTGGCCGTCGTGCACATGAAAGGTCTTGAGCTCGCGCCCGTCGCTGTCGAAGGTCAATGCGCCATCGGTCAGCGTGCCGTCGACGTCGAAGCAGGCCAGTCGCACGCGGCGTGCGCGCGCCACGATATCGGCGGGCACGTGGGCGAAGGCAGCGTCGAGCGGAGAGTCGGACATCGGCAAGGATCGATCCATGAATACGGAAGAGGGTTACACCACGCGCGCGCGCAACAGGTCCTGAATGTTCAGGGCGCCGACGACCCGTCGCTCGGCATCGACCACAGGAAGCATCGTGATCTTGCGGGTTTCCATTAGGCGCGCGGCTTCGACGGCCAGCGCATCGGCGTCGACGAACGAGGGTTCGCGGGTCATCACGTCGGCGATCCGGACATTGCGCACGTCGATCGCAGGGTCGGTCAACGTGCGGCGCAGGTCGCCGTCGGTGTAGAGACCGATCAGACGCTGCGCGTCGTCGACGACGACGGTCATGCCCAGCCGCTTGCGGCTCATCTCCATCAGCGCATCGGCCAGCGTGGCCTCGGCGGTGACGGCGGGGATCTCGTCGCCACCGTGCATGACGTCGCGGATATGCAGCAGCAGGCGTCGGCCCAGTGCGCCGGCCGGATGCGAGCGTGCGAAATCGTCGGCGGTGAAACCGCGCGCCTCGAGCAGGGCGACGGCCAGGGCATCGCCCATCGCCAGCGACGCGGTGGTGCTGGACGTCGGCGCCAGCGCCAGCGGACAGGCCTCGGCCGGCACGCTGATGTCGAGGTGGACGTCAGCCGCGGTCGCCAGCGTGGAGGCAGGGCGTCCGGTCATCGCGATCAGGGGGTTGCCCTGGCGCTTAAGCACCGGCAACAGCATCAGGATCTCGTCCGACTCGCCGGAATACGACAGCGCCAGCACCACATCGGCATCGGTGATCATGCCGAGATCGCCGTGCCCGGCTTCGCCCGGGTGCACGTAGAACGCCGGCGTACCGGTGGAGGCGAGGGTGGCCGCGATCTTGCGCGCCACGTGCCCGGATTTGCCCATGCCGGTGCAGACCACGCGGCCGCGGCACTCGAGCATGCGTGCGCAGGCGGCGCTGAACGCCCCGTCCAGACGGGCGGCGACGGCCTGCAGCCCCTCGACCTCGACCGCGAAGACACGGCGCCCGCTGTCGGCGAACGAAACGGGCCCGGACGCGGGCTGGGCGGCGGTGTGGACCATATCCGGCAAGGGGCTTTTCCGTTAGGCTAAGCCATTCATTTTATGCGCTTCCCGCCGTGAATGCCCCGCGACCGGCGGCGTCGGCGATGACGGCTCATCCGCGCTTCACCTGCGCGGGACGACGTTCACGGCCCGGCAGCGCGGCCACAGGATCGAACCCTTGGATACCCAGACCATCACCCACCTGATCCAGCAGGGGCTGCCCGACGCCGTGGTCCACGTGCAGGGCGACGACGGCGTGCATTTCGAGGCGCTGGTCATCTCGCCGGCCTTCGCCGGCAAGCTGCCGCTGGCCCGGCACCGCATGGTCTACGCGACGCTCGGCGAGCGCATGGGCGGCGAGATCCACGCGCTCGCGTTGCGGACGCTGACGCCCGACGAGCACGCCCGCGCCGGCGGAGCCGACGCCTGATGGACAAGATCGTCGTCACCGGCGGGCCGGCGCTGCAGGGCGAGGTCCGCATTTCCGGCGCCAAGAACGCGGTGCTCCCGATTCTCTGCGCCACCCTGCTGGCCGACGGGCCGGTGGAGATCGGCAACGTGCCCCACCTGCACGACGTGCTGACCACGATCAAGCTGCTCGAAGGTCTCGGCGCGGGCGTCGAGCATGACGTCGACGGCGCACGCGTGACCGTGGATCCGCGCGGCGTCGACAGCCACGTGGCGCCGTACGAACTGGTGCGCACGATGCGCGCGTCGGTGCTCGTGCTGGGGCCGCTGCTGGCCAGGTTCGGCGCCGCCGAGGTATCGCTGCCGGGCGGCTGCGCGATCGGCGCGCGTCCGGTGGACCTGCACATCAAGGCGCTCGAGGCGCTGGGCGCCGAGATCACCGTCGAACACGGCTTCATCCGTGCACGCGCCGAACGGTTGCGCGGCGGGCATGTGGTGTTCGAAACGATCAGCGTCGGTGCGACAGAGAACGTACTGATGGCTGCCACGCTGGCCGAGGGCACGACGCTGATCGACAACGCGGCCCGCGAGCCGGAGATCGTGGATCTGGCCGAATGTCTCATCGCGATGGGTGCCGACATCCGCGGCGCCGGCACCTCGCGGATCGAGGTGCGCGGCGTCACCGCGCTGCATGCGGCGCAACATGCCGTCGTCGCCGATCGCATCGAAACCGGGACGTTTCTCGTCGCGGCGGCGATGACCGGCGGGCGGGTGACCGCGACGGCCACGCGTCCCGAGACGCTGGGCGCGGTGCTCGACAAGCTGCGTCAGGCCGGTGCCGGCGTCACCATCGACGGCGATGCGATCACGGTCGACATGCAGGGCCGCCGTCCCCGCGCGGTGGACATCGTCACCTCGCCGCACCCCGGTTTCCCGACCGACATGCAGGCGCAGATGATGGCGCTGAACTGCGTGGCCGACGGCATGGGCACGATCGACGAGACGATCTTCGAAAACCGCTTCATGCACGTCAACGAGCTGATGCGCCTGGGTGCCGACATCCATATCGACGGCCCGCGCGCGATCGTCAAGGGCGTGACACGCCTCAGTGGCGCGCCGGTGATGGCGACGGATCTGCGCGCGTCCGCCTCGCTGATCCTCGCCGGCCTGGTCGCCGAGGGCGACACCACGATCGACCGCATCTACCATCTCGACCGCGGCTACGAGCACATCGAGCGCAAGCTGTCGGCGCTGGGCGCGCGTATCCGCCGGGAGCGTTGACGGTGGCGTTCCGGGGGCGACTGTCGAACCGCCGTATCGCCTTGTTCGCCACCATCGCGCTGGTCCTGCTGGGGCTGGGCTGGCTGCAGTACGTCGGCGCCGCGGCGATGAGCGGCATGGCCTTCAAGGACATGGACTGGAACGAGGACGGCGAGCTCACGCGCCGGGAAATCCTGCAGGGGTTCGTGTCGGTTTCGGCCGTTCGCACCCGGAGCGGACAGCGCAGCTGCGTGGAGTACCGCTGGCGCCGAAGCGGCGAGGTGATCCGCATGGAATGCCGGACCGATCCGCCGCCCGCGGCGCCCTGATCCGATCCGCGCGCTCGGAAAAAAAGCCCCGCATCTGCGGGGCTTTTTCGTGGATCGACGCGCGGTCTCAGTTGACCGACTGCAGGCGCATGTCGATGTGGTCCTTGCCGTCGCGGCGCTGCAGCAGGCGCGCCGGCACAGGCAGGTCGTCGACGATCCAGGCCACGATCTGGCGACGACCGTCGGTGCGCACCACCTTGGTCGCCTGCAGGGTCCGTCCACCCACGGTCACGGCCTCGGTGCCTTCACGCTCGAACACCTGGCGCTTGCTGCGGCCATCCTCGACCAGGCGGTAGCGCAGCGGCGACTTGCCTGCCTGCACGTCGCGCACCAGCACGAGGTTCATCAGCATGCCGTCGAGATCACCCGGCTGCAGTCGCACGGGCGCGCTCTGGCCGTCACGCACGTCCCCCGAGAAGCGGGCCTCGCCCGCGTTCCAGTCATACGTGGTGTTGAGCTCGCGAGGCTTCATGAGCATCGCCGCGATCCCGGATTCACCGCGCTGCGAATCGCTGCTCGAAATCGGCCGCCACTGCTCGCCATCGGCCTCGAATACGGTGGTCTGCTGCATCCGCGCGCCGGCGCCGGCGACCTGCAGGCCGTAGGTCCAGCGGTTGCCGGATTCGCGCGCCAGGTTCATGTTCGCCTCGGCCCGCAGTCCCATGTAGTTGGCCTGGTAGGTCGCGTTGAACGGCTCGATCGCCAACGCCGGCACTGCGGCGATCGCGAGCAGCGCCGCCGCGCACGAGCGCGCGGGACGGGACATCAGGGCACGCAGTTTCATCATTGAACTCCTTGGTATTCGACGAGGCGCAGATCGATCGCGTCCTCGCCATCTTCGCGTTGCAGGATGCGGACGGGCGTGGGCACGCCGTCCGCGACCCAGATGATCATCTCGTCGTTGCCGCCGTTGGTCCGTGAAACGCGCAGCGCCGAGTAACTCATCTCGCCGACCGGCACGATCTCCGGCGCCTGCTCGGCCTGGTAGTGGTATTCGCGCACCCGCCCGCCGTCGACGAACCGGTACTGCAGCTGCACGCCCGGCAGCGCATCACGGATGACCGCGAGATTGATCAGCAAGGCACTCATGTCGCCGGACTGCAGCGCAACCGGCGCCTTCCGGCTTGCCTTCAGATCGCCGCTCCACTGCGCCACGTTGCGACTCCAGTCGTAGAGACCGGTGACCCGCCGGTTGAAGAACATCGCGGCCTTGCGCACCGTCGATTGCTGCAGCGGGCGGTACAGCCCCCCGGCGATGTCGAACACGGTGTTCTGGCTCAGATTGAGTCCGAGAATGCCGGCGAAGCCGCGATTGCCGCGAATGTCGAGACCGATGTCCCACTGGTCGCCCTGGGGGGCCAGTCGCATCGTCGCGGTCCCCGCGGCCTTGCCCTGATACCACGCGTCATAGGTCGCGACGAACGGGCGCAACTCGGCCGCGCCAACAGGTAGCGCGGCGATCAGAAGTCCGGCGAGCAGGAGGGCAGGGCGCATGAGGCAGCCATCATGCAAAGCGCTGGTTGGCTGCCAGCTGAAGCGGCGCGGTGAGCGGGTGGCCATTCACGTCCACACGCGAACCCGTCAGAACGAGGCGGCGTTCGGCGATCCAGCGCAGGGTTTCGAGCAGCAGGGGGTGCTCGCGGGTCAGCACGCGGGCAGCCAGGCTGTCGGCCGTATCGCCCGGCAGCACCGGTACACGCGCCTGGGACAGCACAGGGCCGCCATCGAGGTCGGCGGTGACGACGTGCACGCTGGCGCCGTGTTCGGTCACGCCCGCATCGAGCGCCTGCTGGTGCGTGTGCAGGCCTTTGAACGCGGGCAGCAGCGACGGATGGATATTGATCATGCGTCCGGGGCGGGCATCGACCGCCGCCGCGCCGATCAGGCGCATGTAGCCCGCGCAGACGATCAGCTCGGGCTCCGCCAAGTCGATGGCCCCGAACAGGGCGGCATCGTGTCCGGTGCGATCGCCGTAGTCACGCGGTCGCACCAGGTGCGCCGGCACACCCGCCGCACGCGCGCGCTGCAGCGCGAAGGCGTCACGGCGATCGGACCAGACGCCGACGATCTCCGCATCCAGCGTGCCGGCAGCGATCGCATCGAGAATCGCCTGCAGGTTGCTGCCCCGTCCCGAGGCGATCACCGCGATGCGCAGTGGCATCAGCGCGCTCCGTAAGAACGCGTCACGCGGTGCCGTTCCGCGGGCAGGGTCGCTTGCGATGCCGGCTCAGCCGATACGGACACGCTCGACCCCGTCGCTGGCGGTCACGACTTCGCCGATCGTCCAATGGCGCAGATCGAGATCATCGAGGGCACGGCCGAAGGCCGCCACGGCGTCGGCGGGCACGGCGAGGACGAAGCCGATGCCGCAATTGAAGGTGCGCCACATTTCGTGATCGGCCACCGCGCCTTCGCGTTGCAGCCATTCGAAGACCGGCGGCAGTGGCCACGCCGCGGCGTCGATCGTCAGGCCCAGGCCGTCCGGAATCACGCGGATGATGTTCTCGGTCAGGCCGCCGCCGGTGATGTGGGCCATCGCATGCAGTTGCGGGCCGAGTTCGCTGCGCAGCAGTTCGAGCACCGGCTTGACGTACAGCGCGGTCGGGGCCATCAGCGCATCGACCAGCGGCGCGCCGCCGACCTCGACATCGGTGGGGCGACCGGCGCGGTCATAGATACGCCGGATCAGCGAGTAGCCGTTGGAATGCGGGCCGCTCGACGCGATGCCGACCAGCACGTCGCCGGCCTGCACCTTGCTGCCGTCACGCAGTTCGGATTTCTCGACCGCGCCGACGGTGAAGCCGGCCAGGTCGTACTCGCCGATCGCATACATGTCCGGCATTTCGGCGGTCTCACCGCCGATCAGTGCGCACCCCGAGAGCTCGCAGCCGCGGGCGATTCCGCCGATCACTGCCGCCGTGGTGTCGATGTCGAGCTTGCCGGTGGCGAAGTAGTCGAGAAAGAACAGCGGTTCGGCACCCTGCACCAGAACGTCGTTGACGCACATGCCGACCAGATCGATACCGATGGTGTCGTGGCGGCCGAGCTGCTGGGCGAGCTTGAGCTTGGTGCCGACGCCGTCCGTGCCCGACACCAGCACCGGCTCGCGATATTTGCCGGACAGGTCGAACAGCGCGCCGAACCCGCCGAGCCCCCCCATCACCTCGGGGCGGAAGCTGCGCTTGACCAGCGGCTTGATGCGTTCGACGAGTGCGTTGCCCGCGTCGATGTCGACGCCGGCATCGCGGTAGGTCAGGGGAGTGGGGGCGGTCACGGTGGCCGTCACGAGGCGGAAAGAACGCGAATTCTAGCAGCCGGGCGTCTTCGGGTCCGCCCCGCAGGAGCCCCGCTCCACGGACCGTGCGCGTGGTTTGTGGCACCATCCCGCGTCGTTGACCCGAGTCCAGGATCCGCCGGATGCACCGCCCGAAACGCCTGTTGGGAATGATCATGTGGCTGCTGGCCGCGCTGCTGATCGCCGGCCCTGCGTCCGCCCAGCGGGTCGAGGGCGATCGCGCCGAGGGGACAGGGCTGTATTCGGCCGAGATTCCGGTGCGCAGCCAGAGCGAGAGCGAGCGCGAGGCCGGCTTCGCACGCGGTCTGGCCCAGGTGCTGGGCAAGCTGTCGGGTGACCGCAGCGCGGCGCAGCGGCCCGGAGTCGCCCAGGAGCTGCGGCGTGCCAAGCAATATGTGGAGGGCTACGACTACCGTCAGGACGAGGGTGTGTCGTCGCGTGGCTCGCCGACCTTCACCACGGTGCTGGTCGTTCGCTACCGGCGCGACGATATCGATGCGGTCGCCGCGGCACTGGGACTTCCGGTCTGGCCGGACCCGCGTCCCAAGCCGGTGCTGTGGCTCGCGATCGACGACGGGTCTGGGCCGCGCCTGGTGGCCTTGCAGCAGAGCAACGTCGCGCGCCCGATCCTGCAGCGTGCGATCGAGCGCGGCTACCGCTTGGGCCTGCCCGGCGGCAGTGCGGCCGAGCAGGCCGCGGTCGGCGCGATCTGGCGCGGCGACACCGCGTCGATCGCGCGGATTTCCGCGCGTTACACCCCGCCGATGCAGCTCGTGGGCAAGCTCTATCGCAACGGCGCGGGTTGGAAAGCCGACTGGATCTTCGTCGATGGCGGCCGTGTGCTGTCGCGCTGGAGCGAGACCGCCGACGACGCGCGGCGCCTGCTCCCCACTGGTGCCGACGGTGCTGCCGATGCGCTGACCCGTCGCTACGCCAAGGCCAGCCCGGCGGGTGCGCCCTCGACCCAGCCGATCGTATTCACCGGCATCAACTCCAGTGCGGATTTCATTCGTCTCTCGGCGCAGCTGCAGCGGATGTCGGTGGTGCGCGGCATGCGCCCGGTGCGGGCCACGCCGCAGGGGCTGGAGATCGAACTGGACCTCCTGACGGGTCTGACCGGCTTCCGGCGGATGGCCGATGCGCAGGTCCTGGTCGAAGCGGACGGCAACATCGAGGGCGTGACGCCCGTGTTCCACCTGCGCTGATTTCGATTACCGCCGCTGCGCCAGGACCCCAGCATGATCCAGCACGATCCCGCGAATGCCGACATCGCGCGTTTTCTCAGGCGCCTGCAATGGGGCCTGGTGGCCTTTGCCGTCGGCTGGGTGGTCTGGCTGCTCGGCCCGGTGCTGACGCCGTTCGTGCTGGCCGCGCTGATCGGCTGGCTGGGCGATCCGATGGTCGACCGCCTCGAGCGCCGCGGGCGTTCACGCGCGGTCGCGGTGACCCTGGTCTTCACGCTGATGACGCTGCTGGTCGCCTTGGTGCTCATCATTCTGGTGCCGATGGTCGAGCGGCAGATCGTCACCCTCATCGACAGCCTGCCCGAGTACCGCGACTGGCTGCTCGGCACCGCGCTGCCGTGGATCGAACAGCGCACCGGCTACGAAGTCGTGTCCTGGCTCGACACCGAACGCTTGATCGAGCTCATCCGTGGGCATTGGCAGCAGGCCGGTGGCGTGGCGGCAACCGTGCTCGCCTATGTCTCGCGCTCGGGCTTCGCGATCCTTGCGCTGGTGATCAACCTGGTACTGGTGCCGATTCTCGCGTTCTACTTCATGCGCGACTGGGACCTGCTGATCGAGCGCTGCGCCTCGCTCGTGCCGCGCGACCACATCGGTACCGCGACACGCCTCGCGCGGGAGACCAGCGAATCGCTGGGCGGTTTCCTTCGCGGCCAGTTCCTGGTCATGCTGGGGCAGGGCGCGATCTACGCCGTCGGCATGTCGCTGGTCGGGCTGCGGCTCGGACTGCTGATCGGCATGGTGGCCGGCCTGATCAGCTTCATTCCGTATCTCGGCGCGACCGTGGGCATCGCGCTCGCGCTGATCGCCGCCATCGTCCAGGCCCAGGGCTTCGACTGGCAGCTGCTGATCCTGATCGGCGTGGTGTTCACTGTCGGCCAGCTCGTCGAAAGCTACGTCCTGACGCCGCGCCTGGTCGGCGATCGCATCGGCCTGCATCCGGTCGCGGTGATCTTCGCGGTGCTGGCGGGCGGCCAGCTGTTCGGCTTTCTCGGCATGCTGCTGGCCCTGCCGGTGGCGGCAGTCGGCAACGTGCTGCTGCGCTACGCGCACGAGCGCTACACCCACAGTCGCCTGTACGCGGGCGACAAACCGGAAATCGAGCTGGCCCACACGCCCCTGATCGTGACGTCCGACACCAAGGGCGGGAGTGGTTCCTGAGTTCGATGATGACCGCTTCATCTCCGCAACTGCCGCTGGCACTGCGCTACCCGCCCGACCAGCGACTCGACACCCTGGTCGTCGATGCCCCCGCACTCACCGCCCAGCTGCGTGATTTCGCGCTGGCCGGTGTGCGACGCGCGCTGTACGTGGCGGGCCCGCCGGGCACCGGGAAAACCCATCTGGCGATCGGCATCTGCGCGGAAGCGGAGCGTCTCGGGCGAACCGCGGCGTATCTCCCCCTGCGCAGTGTCGCCGGTCGCCTGCGCGACGCCTGCGAGGCCGCGCATCGCGCCGATGTGATCGCAGTCGATGGCCTCGACTGTATCGCCGGCGATCGCGCCGAGGAGATCGCGCTGTTCGATCTCCACAACCGCGCCCACGACGCGGGACGCAGCGTGCTCTACACCGCCAGCGAGGCGCCGGATGCGCTCGGCCTGGTGCTGCCGGATCTGCGTTCGCGCCTGGCGCAGAGTGTGCACGTGAGCCTGCCCCAGCTCGACGACGCGGGCCGGCACGAATTGCTGCGCCTGCGTGCGGATCGCCGCGGCTTGCAGCTCGACCCGGCGACGATCGACTGGCTGCTGCGCCGGGTCGATCGCGACGTGCCGGCGCTGACGGCCCTGCTCGATCGACTGGATCGCGCCTCGCTGGCCTCCCAGCGTCGCTTGACCGTGCCGTTCGTGCGCCAGGTGCTCGCCGACGATGACGGACGCGCCGGCACCCGCTGATCCGGCATCTCAGCGCAGGGACGCGTCCAGCTCCGCGAGTCGCTGGGGCGTGCCGACATCGGTCCAAGCGCCCGTGTGGTGCACGCCGCCCACGCGGCCCACCGCCATCGCCGCGCGCAACAGGGGCGCCAGCTTGAAGCGGGGCGGTCGGGCCTGCGTGCCGGGCTCGTCGCCCACGGCCGAGTGCCAGTGTTCGAGCAGGCTCGGCCGATACAGCCCGATTCCGGCGAACGTCAGTCGTTCGTCGTCACCGCGCGCATCGTGGACACGTCCGGCATCGAGCACGAAATCACCGAGGGGGTGATGCGGCGGGTTGTCCACCAGCACCAGCTGGGCCTCGTCCTCCGGCGCCAGGCGCAGCTGCGCGAAATCGAAATCGGTCCAGGTGTCGCCACTGACGGCGATGAAGGGGGCATCGCCCAGCAGCGGCAGCGCATGCAGCATCCCGCCGCCGGTCTCGAGCGGCGTCTCGCCCTCGTACACGAGGTGCACCCGCAGGCCGAACATCGATCCGTCGCCCAGCACCGGCGCGAAGCATCCGGCGAGCCAGGAGGTATTGATGACCACGTCGCGCACGCCGATCGCGGCGAGCCTGCGCAGATGCCACACGATCAATGGCGACCCGCCTACCTGCAGAAGCGGCTTCGGTGTCGTATCGGTCAGGGGCCGCATGCGCTCGCCGACGCCTGCGGCGAAGATCAGTGCGCGCATTGCGACAATTTCGCGAGGGAGAGCTGACGGTTCTGCTGAAGATTCATGGCATGACTCGGGTAGCGGCCGTGCAGGAGAGCCGGCGCGGGCGTGACACGGGTTCGCGGCGCGGTTCTGGAGCACGCCGCGTGCCGCGGCGGCGAACGACGCCTTCGTACCGCAGCACGGCGATAGCCGACCGCGCACCCGGCCAACCCGGGCGAGAAACCCACTATGCAGACATCGATTTGCTCAACAGCACCCGTGCGCGCCGTGACGTGTGCCGCTGTCGGCCACGACCGCCGCGCCTGTGGTCTCGCCGCGCGCACCGGCATGGTGATGCTCCACAAGGACGTGCGCCACGCAGCTGGTGACGCGCTTGCCCATCTCGATGTGCAGGAACTCGTTGGGGCCGTGCGCATTGGAATGCGGGCCGAGTACGCCGGTGATCATGAACTGCGCGCCGGGGAATTTTTCGCCCAGCATGCCCATGAACGGGATCGAGCCGCCTTCACCCATGTACATCGCAGGCTTGCCGAAGAACGCCTGGCTGGCGCCTTCGATGGCATCGGACAACCAGGTCGACAGCGTCGGCGCATTCCAGCCCGTCGCGGCCTTCTCGAGCACCAGGGACACCGTCGCTCCGTTGGGCGGATCCGCCAGCAGGATCTCCTCCAGCAGGGCGCCCGCGCGTTTGCCGTCCACGGTGGGCGGCAGGCGCAACGACAGCTTCACCGCCGTGTGCGGGCGCAGCACGTTGCCGGCTGACGACAGCGACGGAATTCCGTCCACGCCGGTGACCGACAGGGCGGGTCGCCAGGTGCGGTTGAGCACGAGTTCGGCGAGGTCGGTCGATTCCGCGCCCTGGGCATCCTTCGGGAACATCGGGCGAAGCGCCCCGGTCAGGGGGAACTTGTCGTAGATCGCGGTATCCAGGACCTCCGCGGCGCGACGTGCCTGGTCGAGGCGTTCGGCGGGGATCTCGGCATGCAGGCCTTCGACCCGGATGTGCCCTGTCGCCTCGTCCTCGATCCGCGACAGCAACTGGCGCAGCAAGCGGAAGCTCGAAGGCACCACGCCCGACGCGTCGCCGGAATGCACGCCTTCGTCGAGCACCTTGACCGTCAGATTGCCGCCTGCCAGGCCCCGCAGCGACGTGGTGCACCAGAGCTGGTCGTAGTTGCCGCAGCCCGAATCGAGGCAAACCACGAGTGACGGCTTGCCGATGCGCGCCGCGAGGTGGTCGACGTAGGCGGGGAGATCGTAGCTGCCCGATTCCTCGCAGGCCTCGATCAGGACGACGCAGCGAGCGTGCGGCAGGCCCTGCTCGTGAAGCGAGCGGATCGCGGTCAGCGAGCCGTAGATCGCGTAGCCGTCGTCGGCGCCGCCGCGGCCGTAGAGCTTGCCGTCGCGCAGCACCGGCGTCCACGGACCCAAATCGGCGTCCCAGCCGGTCATCTCCGGCTGCTTGTCGAGGTGACCGTAGAGCAGGACGCAATCCTCGTCGCTGCCGCCGTTCGCCGCGGGAATCTCGATGAAGATCAGCGGCGTCCGCCCTTCGAGTCGAACGACGTCGAGCTGCATCCCGGGGATGTTCTGGGCGCGGGCCCAAGTGGTCATGAGGTCGACCGCCTGCTCCATGTAGCCGTTGGCGACCCAGTCGGCATCGAACATCGGCGACTTGTTCGGGATGCGGATGTACTCGATCAACTGGGGGACGATCTCGTCTTCCCATTGACGATCCACGAACTTCTCGATGCGACCGGTATCCATAGCCTGCTCCACGGCGGTAATCAGGCCATTCTAGCGCGGTGACGCAGGTAGGAAATTTCCTACAAAGGGGTAGGGGCTTGTCCGGCTCCGGTTCGGCGCGCGGACGGATAGGCTGCGTTCATGGCGTTGGGAAGACTGGCATGACCGGCATGGACGAATGTTCGCCAGTCGGGGAAAGGAATCCCACCCAACACCAAGGAATCAGGTCATGAAATCGCTCACCGCGTACCTCGTGTCGCTCTGCCTGTCCCTGCTGCTCGCAGGGTCCGCCTTCGCCTCCAATGGCACCGAGAAGGTCAACGTCAACACCGCCGACGCCGCCACGCTGGCCCGTGTGCTTCACAACGTCGGCCAGGCCAAGGCCGAGGCCATCGTGGCCCATCGCGCCGAGAACGGCCCGTTTCGCAGCATCGAGCAACTCGCCACGGTGAAGGGCATCGGGCTGCGGACCGTCGAGGTCAACCGCGACCGGATCGAAATCGGCGCCCCCCGCGCTGCGGCTGCGGCCCAGCGTCCGGCGGCGAACCGTGCACCCGCCGCTAAAGCCGCGGCCAGGACGGCGCCGCAGCGTTGATGTAGCACTGATCCATCGCTCGTTTGTCGTCGACACAGGAGGTGGCGGCGGCAGTCGAGGAGCAGGACGCTCCCCGGATCCGGCAGGACGCCGACTACATGGATGTACTCGTTGCCCACCCCGCAATGGACGCGCGGGTGGGCGACCTCGTTGTGGGCCGATCGGTCGCTCGAAACGCAGGGCCGGAGTGCGAACCGCGCGACCGAACCCGGGTTCGATGCCGGTTGTCGGCGCGCCGGCGTCTCCGGCGGACGCTAGACTCGTGCGATGTCCGTAGCGCCCGTCATTTTCTGCCCTGCTCAAGCGGCCCGGCGCGTCCGCTGGCGTAACGGCGCGGGCTGGACCCGCGAGATCATGTCGTGGCCGTCGACGGAAGCGACCGGTGAGTCGCCGTCAGCGGCGTCCATGTGGGACTGGCGGATCTCGATCGCCGATATCGAGTGCGATGGTCCGTTTTCCTCGTTTGCAGGGATCGAGCGCGAGTGCCTTCTGCTGCGTGGCGAGGGCCTGCGACTGCAGATCGAACCGGGGGACGCGTCGGCGCTCCTCCCTCCGTTCGGCCGCCGGCGATTCGACGGCGAGGCCGCCACCTCGGCTTCTCTGATCGACGGGCGGGTGGAGGTCCTCAACCTCATGTGGCGGCGCGACCGGATCCGGGCCGCGAGCTGGCATCGCCCGCTCGTGGGGACCATGGTGGTCTTCGTGGATCCGGACAGCCGCTGGCTGCTGCACGTGCTCGCCGGTCATGCGTACGTCGGCGACGGCGAAGCGCGCGTCCTGCTCTCGGCCGGGGACACCGCCTGCCTGGGCGCGTCCGACGGGCGCACGCGTCACGCGCTCGACGGCGGCGGCGAGATCTACCTGGTCAGGCTGGATCCCGCCGACTGACGGCGCCCGCGACTGCCGCGCGAGGCGACGCGCTTCAGAACGAGACGTTCAACGACAGCCAGTAGCTGCGCGCCTTGTCCTTGTTGTTGTAGTCGTCGGTATAGACCGGGGTGTAGCTGCCGTCGGGATTGGCGGTGAAGCTCGTGCTGAAGCTGGTGAAGTCTTCGTCCAGCAGGTTGTTGACGCGCGCGTTGATCGCGACGTGCTCATTGAGCCGGTACTGCGCGCCGAGGTGCAGGACGTTGTAGCTCTTGTAGAAGAGCAGGTTGCCGTCGGCATCCACCGCGTTGCGGAAGCGTCTGGAGCGGGATTCAGTGGTGAGTTGCAGGCTGACCGCGTCGCTGAGCGTCCAGTCCAGCGTCGCATTGGCCATGTGGCGCGCGGACTGCGCGAGCGGTTGGCCGGCGTTCGGGCCCGTAGTCTGTTCGCTGTCGGTGTAGGTGTAGTTGGCGCGCAGCGACAGCGGCTCGGCGATCCGGTAGCGGCCGGCGACTTCCACGCCGCGGATCTTCGCTTCGTCGATGTTGATCCTCTGCGCGTAGGTGCCGTAACCGAGCAGGCCGAAATCCCCGAGGTTCACGCAGGGGCGCACGCCGCCGGTCTGCTCACAGCTCAAGGTGGTTTCGCCGCTGTCGATCTTGTCCTTGAAGTCGTTGCGGAAGGCGGTGATGTTGAAGTTGTGTCCGCCATCGGCCGCCGTCCAGTACAGCGCGACCTCGCTGTTGACGCTGGTTTCGGGCTGGAGATCGGGATTGCCGACGAAGGGGACCGTGCCCTGTGCGCCGAAGCCGGTGATGCCGTCGTAGAGATCGGTGGTCTTGGGCGTCTTGTAGCCGGTGCTGACGCCGCCCTTGAGCGTCCAGTTCGGCGCGAGATCGTAGACCGCGTACACGCGCGGGCTGAGCTGGCCGCCGAACCGGTTGTGATCGTCGTAACGCAGTCCGAAGGTCAGGGTCAATGGATCGACGGGACTCCAGTTGTCTTCGGCGAACACCGACCACATCCGGTGCGTTTCCACGGTGCCGTCGCCGAAACCGCCGTTTTCCATGCCGAAGACGCCGTCCTCGAGTTCACCGTCGATGAATTGGCCACCGACCACCAGGTGGTGGCTGCCGCCGAAATCCTCGACCGGAATGTCGAGCTTGGCGTCCAGCGTGGACTGCCGGCTTTCCATCGTGCGCCCGGGCCGCGGCAGAAAGAGGTCTTCGGCGATCGCGCGGCGTCGGGCGACGCTCAGGCCCGCGTAGGGGCCGGTGCCCTGGAATACCTGGCGGTGCAGCAGTCGTTCTTCCACAGTGAACGGCATCGTCCGGCCGAGATTGGCGCTGTCGACGCGTGACAGCGCCACGTAGCTGTTGCCGAACGCCCACTGCCCCTGGTGGGTGATCGACCACTGGTCGCGGGTGAACTTCTGGCTCGCGACGTAGCCGACCTGGGGCGCGGCCCGCCAGATGCCGGTGATGCCATCGACGGTGCCCAGCGGATAGGCCAGCGTGCCGAGATTGTTGACGAAGGGCGTGTTGTCGTAGATCTGCTTCGACGTGTCGTAGTCGAGCACGACGCTCTGTGCGTCGGTCGGGGTCCAGCTGAGGCTGATGCCCGCGGACCGGTTGGTGTTGTCGACCGTCTTGCCGCCCCCGCCGAAGCCGAGCACGCGCTCGTGGGGTGTGCCCGAGGGATCGTAGATGACCTCGTACTCGGGCTCGGATGCGCGACGCTCGTAACGGGAGCCGCGCAGACTCAGCCCGAGCACGTCGGGCACCAGCGGGCCGCTCAGTGCGAAGTCCAGCGTGGAGTCGTCACCGAACGCGCTGTCTTCCTGGAACACGTGGCCGATGGTCACCGAGCCGCGCCAGCGATCGGAGACCTTGCGGGTGATGATGTTGACGACGCCGCCCAGTGCATCCGCGCCGTAGAGCGTGGACGCCGGGCCACGGATGACCTCGATGCGCTCGATCATGTCGAGCGGCGGAATGTGGTTGAACTGGTTGCCGCCGAAGCTGTTGGGATAGATGTCGCCGTGATTGTTCTGCCGCTTGCCGTCGATCAGCACCAGGGTGTAGTCGGCGCCCATGCCGCGGATGCTGATCGTGCGCTGACCCGTCTTGTCCGAGGTTTCGCCCACGTCCACGCCTTCGAGGTCGCGCACCGCGTCGATCAGCGTCGTGTAGGGCCGCGTCTCCAGCTCCTCGCGGGTGACGATGGAGATGCTGGCCGGTGCGTCGGTGAGCTTCTGCTCGAAGCCGGCGGCAGTGACGACGATGGTGTCGAAGTCAGTGGGACCGGGCGCCGCATCGGGCGCGGCCCACGCCGGGGCGGCGAGCAGGCCGAGCAGGGCAGTGGACAGCAGGGAGCGGCGGAGCGGAAGAGCGGTCGTCATGAACATCTCGCGGTCAGTTGTGTGGGGCCTGGCGGCAGCTGGCCTTCGAGGAAGCAGGGCGGTCGGAACGGGATCAGGCGGCGCGCGGATCGGTCGATCCGGCCTTCCGGTCGGCCCGGACGGCGGACGCGGGCGAGAGCGGCACGGGAATGCGCGGGAGCGCCGAGCGAGGCGTCGGAGGGCGCTGCGCGTGCAGGGCGGGTACCGCGCGCCGCCGCTGCAGATGCTGGGTCAGCGAGGTCGACCTCGTCACCGATGCACGGCTCGGGTGCGGTCGACGAGGCGGGTTGCGCCAGCGCACGGGCGCGCGTCCGGACCGCGCGCACATCCGCGCGCATCCGTCTTTACGTTCCACACTGTCCAGTCCCATCCGCCGCACGGCGACACTCCGTCAGAGCCCTGCCCCGAGCGGAATTTTAACTGAGAATGGTTCTCGTAAGCAAAGGCGAACGATTCCGGCTAGCGTCGACGCCGGGATCGCCTATGTGCGGTCATCCCGACACCAGACACCGCCGTCTTCGACCTTGACCGGAAACTTGGCCACCGGCTCATAGGCGGGTGCGCACAGGGCGCGCCCGTCGCGCACGTCGAACTTCGCGCCGTGCAGCACGCACTCCACCGTGCCTTCAGCCGCGTCGAAGGCCCCGCCGCTCGACAGGCCGAAATCCTCGTGGCTGCACTGGTCCTCGAGTGCGTAGAGCGCGCCATCGAGGTTGAACACGATGATCGGCACGCTGGTGATTTCGTCGAACGCCATGCGCATCTCGCCGGGCAGCAACTCGCCGGTGGCGCATACGAAGGTCCAGGTCTCGCTCATGCTGCAGCTCCGAAGGTCTTCTCCAGCACCTCGAAGCGCAGATCGTCGCGCCGCGGGATGCCGAAACGGGTATCGCCGTAGGGGAACGGCTTGCAGATGCCGGTGCGGCGGTAGCCGCGGCGCACGTAGTACGCGATCAGGGCCTCGCGCACATCGATGACGGTCATGCGCATCGCGGGCAGTCGCCAGTCGTCGCGGGCGATGCGCTCGCACTCGCGCAACAGGGCGTCCCCCGTGCCGCGGCCCTGCCGTGTGGGATCGACCGCGAACATGCCGAAATAGCCGACGCCGTCCTCGATCGCGACATGCGCGCACGCGAGCGGGCGGCCGTCGTCGCCGTCGATCAGCGCGACGCGACTGTCGGCGCGCGTGATGTCTTGCGCCAGCAGCGCGGGATCGATGCGGGCGCCATCGAGCAGGTCGGCCTCGGTGGTCCAGCCGCTGCGGCTGGATTCGCCTCGGTAGGCGGACGTCACCAGCGCCACGAGGGCAGGGACGTCGGCGGTGGTCGCGAGGCGGAAGGTGTGGGCGGACATGGCGGGCTGTCGGTGCGGGGCCGGCACATTATCGCCTCTGTGCGCACGCATGCCTGTCCGCCGCGTGCTGGCGCGCGAAGGACCTGGACGATGGCGTCCGTTGTCACGGGTCGGGCGTTCGAGCGCCCGATGGCGGTCGCGCGGGTCGGGCGCGAAGCGACGGCCCTTCGCGCGCCAGCGCCCTCCCGCGTGGTGAGGACGTCAGGCGAGCAGCGTGCGCACCTTGCGCAGCGCCGCCACGAAGGCATCGATCTCGTCGTGCGTGTTGTAGAACGCCGGCGATGCGCGGCAGGTCGCGGCGACGCCGTAGAACTGCAGCAGCGGATGCGCGCAGTGCTGGCCGGAGCGGATCGCGACGCCTTCCAGATCGAGCA
Organism: Lysobacteraceae bacterium NML93-0793; assembly: GCA_002324875.1. Lineage (GTDB taxonomy): Bacteria > Pseudomonadota > Gammaproteobacteria > Xanthomonadales > Xanthomonadaceae > Luteimonas. Next base: position 123,825 of record NTJG01000002.1, on the reverse strand, counting down.
GGGTGGCCAGATCGTGCGCGTGCGCGCCTTCGACCAGGAACGAGACCACCGCCGCCTTGTCCGGCGCGGTGCCGAAGATGCGCACGCCGTCGATCGACTGCAGCGACTCGGTCAGGTGCGCCAGCAATTCGGCCTCGCGACGTTCGACGTGATCCATGCCGAGCCGGTCGAGGTAGTCGACCGCCGCGCCCAGTCCCACGAACCCGGCGATGTTCGGCGTGCCGGCCTCGAAACGGTGCGGCGGGTCGTTGTAGACCGTCTTCTCGAAGCTGACTTCCTTGATCATCTCGCCGCCGCCCAGGAACGGCGGCATGGCCTGCAGATGCTCGCGGCGCGCCCACAGCACGCCGGTGCCGGTGGGGCCGCACATCTTGTGCCCGGTGAACGCGTAGAAATCGCAGCCGAGCGCGGCGATGTCGACGCGGCGATGCGGCACCGCCTGGGAGCCGTCGATGATGGTGACGATGCCGCGTTTGCGCGCCTCGCGGCAGATCTCGCGCACCGGGTTCACCGTGCCCAGCACGTTGGAGACATGCGTCAGCGCCAGCAGTTTCACGTCGGGCGTCATCGCGCGGCGCAACGCATCGAGGTCGAGCGTGCCGTCCTCCAGAATCTCGGCCACGCGCACGGTCGCGCCGGTGCGCTCGGCGATCAGCTGCCAGGGCACGATGTTGGCGTGGTGCTCCATGCGCGAGACCAGAATCGTGTCGCCGGCCTTCAGCCGCGGCAGTGCCCACGAATAGGCGACCAGGTTGATCGCGAACGTCGTGCCGCTGCACAGCACGAGTTCGTCGCTGCGTACGTTGAGGAAGCGCGCCAGCGTGCCGCGCGTCCCTTCGTAGGCCTCGGTGGCCTCGGTGCCGAGCTGATGCACCGCACGGCTGACGTTGGCGTTCTGGCGCCGGTAGAACCCGTCCATCACTTCGATCACCGGCGCCGGCTTCTGGCCGGTGTTGGCGTTGTCGAAATAGATCAGCGGCTTGCCGTGGACCTCGCGCAGCAGCAGCGGAAAATCCGCGCGCACCGCGGCCCAGTCGACGCGGCCGTCCTGCGCCTGCGGCGCGCTGGGGCCGTCGAACGGCGGCGTGACCGGCGGCAGTGCGGTGCTCATGCGCCCGCGAGGCCTGCGAGCGCGCGCTCGAGCACGGTTTCGGCCTGCGCACGCAGCGCCGGCTCGGCGATCGTCGACAGCGGCTCACGCACGAAGGCCGCAGTGAGCAGGCGCTGTGCATCGACCTGCGGCAGACCGCGCGCGCGCAGATAGAACAGCGCACCGGGATCGAGCTGGCCGACGGTCGCGCCGTGGGCGGCCTGCACCTCGTCGGCGTGGATCACCAGCACCGGCTGGGTGTCGATCTCGGCCGTGCTCGACAGCAGGAGATTCTTGTTCGACAGGCGCGCATCGGTGCCGTCCGCGCCTACGTCGATGGTGATGCCGCCATGGAAGACCACACGGCCCCGCGCATCGCCGATCCCGCGCCACTTGAGTTCGCAGGCGGTGTCCCTGGCGACGTGGCGGATGCCCAGGCGCGTGTCGACGTGCGCGCGACCGGTGGCCAGCAGCACGCCATTGGCGGTCAGGCGTGCAGCGTCGCCGAGCAGGCGCACGTCGAGTTCGTGGCGCGAGAGGGCGCTGCCGGCCTCGACATCGACGCGGGTGTAGACCGACGCCGTCTGCAACTCGGCATCGGTGCGCAGCATGCTGGTCGCACCCGTATCGCGCTGCTGCAGCCGCACATGACGCAGTTCGGCGCGGTCGGCAATGCGCAGCGAGACGATCGTGTTGTCGAGGTGGCGATGGGCGCCGGCGTCGAGGTGATGCTCGACGAGGGTGAGCGCGGCGCGCTCGCCGAGCGTCACGTGGTGGCGCAGATGCCAGGCGGAATCGGCTTCGGCAAGGGTGCCGATGAAGACCAGCTGCACCGGGGCTTCGATCTGCGCGCCCGTCGCCACGGCGATCGACACCCCGTCGCGTGCGAGTGCACCGTTGAGGCGGGCGAATACGGCGTCCGCGCGGTCTTCGATGTCGGGCAATGCGTCGGCATCGGCGAGCGTGCCGATCGACAGGCCCGGGATGGGCGCGCCGACATCGGACAGCGCCGCCGAGGGACGTCCGTTGACGAACACGATGCGCGGGGCCGGGATCGCCGCGACCAGTGCCGGATCGACGTCGATGTCACCGGACGGCACGGCGAAGCTTCGGCGTTCCAGTGCACGCAGCGAGGTGTACTTCCACGATTCGCTGCGCGGGCCGGGCAGGCCGGCGGCGAGCGCGGCATCGAGCGATGCGCGACGTGCGGCGTCACCGTCGAATCCGGCAGCGAGAGAGTCGAGCAGCGCGCTCATCAGGCCACCGCCTCCGGCGCGACACGGTCCTTGACCCACGCATAGCCCTTTTCCTCGAGCTGCAGCGCGAGTTCGGGGCCGCCGCTCTGGACGATGCGGCCGTCGGCCAGTACGTGCACCACGTCCGGCTTGATGTAGTCGAGCAGGCGCTGGTAATGCGTGATCACGATGAAGGCGCGGTCCGGCGAACGCAGTGCGTTGACACCGTCGGCGACGTGCTTGAGTGCATCGATGTCGAGCCCGGAATCGGTTTCGTCGAGGATCGCGAGTTTCGGCTCGAGCACGGCCAGCTGGAAGATCTCGTTGCGCTTCTTCTCGCCGCCCGAGAAGCCCTCGTTGACACCGCGGTGCAGCAGGCGGTCGTCGAGGTGCAGCACGGCCAGCTTCTCGCGCACGAGCTTGAGGAACTGCATCGAATCGAGTTCCGCCTCGCCACGCGCCTTGCGCTGCGAGTTGAGCGCGCTGCGCAGGAAGTAGGTGTTGTTCACGCCCGGGATCTCGACCGGATACTGGAACGCGAGGAACACGCCGGCGGCGGCGCGCTCTTCGGGCTCGAGATCGAGCAGGTCCTGTCCCTCGAATTCCACACCGCCGGCCGACACCTCGTAGCCGTCACGGCCGGCGAGGATGTTGCCCAGCGTGGATTTGCCGGCGCCGTTGGGCCCCATGATCGCGTGCACCTCGCCGGGCTTCACCTGCAGCGAAAGGCCCTTGAGGATGTCGCGCTCGTTGATGGAGGCGTGGAGGTTGTCGATATTGAGCATGGGGGACCGTGATTGGTGATTCGTGATGGGTGATTCGTGAGCGCAGCAACGCGCGTGATCCGGGCGGTGAAGGGATTTCGAATCACCAATCACCAATGACGAATCACGTCGCTGGAAAGCAGCGTCAGCCGACGCTGCCTTCCAGCGACACGTCGAGCAGCTTCTTGGCCTCGACCGCGAACTCCATCGGCAGTTCGCGGAAGACTTCCTTGCAGAAGCCGTCGACGATCAGGCTGACGGCGTCCGCCTCGCCGATGCCGCGTGCGCGGCAGTAGAACAGCTGGTCGTCGCTGATCTTCGAGGTCGTCGCCTCGTGCTCGACGGTGGCGCCGGGGTGCTTGACCTCGATGTAGGGAAACGTATGCGCGCCGCAGCGCTTGCCGATCAGCAGCGAATCGCACTGGGTGTAGTTGCGCGCGCCTTCGGCGCCGGCGCCCACCTTGACCAGGCCGCGATAGGTGTTCTGGCCGCGACCGGCACTGATGCCCTTGCTGACGATCTTCGACTTGGTGCGCTTGCCGACATGGATCATCTTGGTGCCGGTGTCGGCCTGCTGGCGATGGTGGGTCAGCGCGACGGAGTGGAACTCGCCCGAGGAATCGTCGCCCAGCAGCACGCAGGACGGGTACTTCCAGGTGATCGCCGAGCCGGTTTCGACCTGCGCCCAGACCACCTTGCTGCGGTCGCCGCGGCACTCGGCACGCTTGGTCACGAAGTTGTAGATGCCGCCGCGGCCTTCCTCGTCGCCCGGGTACCAGTTCTGCACGGTCGAGTACTTGATCTCGGCGTCTTCCAGCGCCACCAGCTCGACGACCGCCGCATGCAGCTGGTTCTCGTCGCGCATCGGCGCGGTGCAGCCTTCGAGGTAGGACACGTAGGCCTTGTCCTCGCAAATGATCAGCGTGCGCTCGAACTGGCCGGTGTGACCGGCGTTGATGCGGAAATAGGTGCTCAGCTCCATCGGGCAGCGCACGCCCTTGGGAATGAACACGAAGCTGCCGTCGGAGAACACGGCGGAATTGAGCGCGGCGAAGTAGTTGTCGCCGACCGGCACCACGCTGCCGAGATACTGCTTCACGAGCTCCGGGTGATCGGCGATCGCTTCGGACATCGAACAGAAGATCACGCCCTTCTCGGCGAGCTCCTTCTTGAACGTGGTGCCCACCGATACCGAATCGAACACCGCATCGACAGCCACGCCGGCCAGTCGCGCACGCTCATGCAGCGGCACGCCGAGCTTGTCGTAGGTGTCGAGCAGTTCCTTGGGCACCTCGTCGAGCGAGGCGTACTTCGGTCCCTTGGGCGCGGAGTAGTAGCTCAGCGCCTGGAAGTCGATCGGCGCGATGTCGAGCTTGGCCCAGTGCGGCACCGGCATCGTCAGCCAGTGGCGATAGGCGGCCAGACGCCACTCGGTCATCCACTCCGGTTCGTTCTTCTTCGCCGACAGGGCGCGCACGACGTCCTCGTCGAGACCGACGGGGAAGCTGTCGGATTCGATGTCGGTGACGAAGCCGGCCTCGTAGCGACGGCCCAGCTGTGCGTGGATCTCCCGGTTGGTCTCGGGGGCTTCGATGATCTCGGTGGCCATGGGGGCTGCCTACTGTCTATGCGCGGGCGAGACGGGCGTCGATGCGCTTCGTCCCGCCGGGGGCGGAAAGGGGAAGAGGTGGGGGGGCATCGCCGAGCATCTGGGCGAGACTCACCGCCCGCAGGGCATCGGCGACCACGTCGTTGATGCGCCGCCAGTTGCTGCGCACGCCGCACTGGCTGGAAATGCCGCACTGGCCGTCGTGCAGACTGCACTCGGTGATCGCCAGCGGACCTTCCATCGCCTCGACGATCTGCACCAGGCTGATCGAACTCGCCGGGCGCGCCAGGCGATAGCCGCCGGTCGCGCCGCGGAAGCCTTCGACGAGGCCGGCCTGCGCCAGCGGCTTGAGCAGTTTGCTCACGGTCGTCGGCTCCAGCCCGGACCGCTCGGCCAGCTCGGCCGCGCTTGTCACCGTCTCCGGCCGCGCGGCGAGCACGGTCAGGACCACGGTCGCGTAGTCGGTGAGCTTGGTGACACGCAGCACGGGCAGGCGCCTTTCAAACGGGACCAAAATTGTACGCTTTTGCTCGTCGCGTCTCAACGCGCCGATCCGCTGCGGTTCACGCGAACCGGTGCCTGCCGCGCCGCTGGCAGGCCATCGGGCGAACGGCCACAATGCCCGCACACCTCACGACGGGCCCTTGCGCGCGATGCCGAAGAAGTCGAAACCCACGAAGAAGATCGAAGCCCGTCTGTCGAGCATCCACGGCAATGGCGTATTCGCGACAGAGGCGATCGCCAAGGGCGAGCGGATCATCCGCTACAAGGGCTTCCTGCGCAGCCACGACGACGTGGACAACGCCTACGGCGATCTCGAGGAGGACGGACACACCTTCCTGTTCACCCTCAACGACGACTACGTCATCGACGCCAATGTCGAGGGCAACGTCGCGCGCTGGATCAACCACAGCTGCGAGCCGAATTGCGAAGCCGTGGTGGAAGAGGACGCGAAGGACCGCCGGCACAAGGACAAGGTCTACATCGAGGCGGTGCGCGACATCGCCGCCGGCGAAGAGCTGACCTACAACTACGGCATCACGCTGGCCGAGCGCCACACGCCCAAGCTCAAGAAGCTCTGGGGCTGCCGCTGCGGCGCGAAGACCTGCACCGGCACGATGCTGCAGCCCAAGCGCTGAGGCGCGGCGAACGCGCGCCGACAGGCCTCGCTCAGGGGGACGATGTCTCGCGCAGGTCCGCCGATGCGATGCGCCACGCGCGCTGTGCCGCGCTTGCGCCGTCGGCCACGGCGCGGCGCAACACGTAGCGGCCCTCGTAGCGGCGGAAGCTGCCATCGGCCTGCTGGGCGCGCACCGACACCGGAATTTCGATGAAGCGAGACCCGACGCCTGCGTCGACCTGGCCGGGTGGGCCGATGTCGACCATCACCGTCGAGGTGTCCGCAAATCCCGCGGCGAACTGCTCCGGGGACTGCCCGCTGCTGCGGCCGCCGTCCGACCAGAGTGCATAGGCGCGCGGATAGTCGAGCGCGTTGATCGCCGCGTAATAGGTGCGGATGACCGCGGCCGCTTCCTCCGGTGAGGGCTCGGGCAGAGTGGGCGCAGGTTCCGCCGCGAGGGCGCCCGTTTGCGACAGCAGGCCCGTTTCCGGATTGTCTTCCAGCGGTGCGAGCGTGGGATCGAGGGGCTCCGGTGTTGCCGCCTCACCGCCCAGGGGCACATCCCCGGGACCCGGCTGCCCGGGCATGCCGGTCACCGCGCCCGCGACGGTCTGCGACTGGGGCAGGCCCGATTCGGCGGCCACCGGGCGACCGTCCGCGCCGCGCGGCGCATCGGCATCGCGGCCGCATGCGACGAGCACGCACACCAGCGTGCCCGCCGTCGCGACCGCACGCATCGCACGGCGGTCAGCGCGCAAGGTGCACCACCACGCGGCCACTGGCGATGTCGACGTTGCCCACGCGGGTGCCGGCGGGCAGCTTCGAGAGCAGGTCGTCATCGAGCCGGTAGACCGGTTCGCTGCGTGCGTACTCGGCGAGCAGGCTGTTGACCACGCTGCGCGCGCCGCCGCGCAGGAGCGCATTGGAGCCCGGCAGATCGAACTGCAACAGCTCGGGATTCTCGAGATGCAGGCCGCGCGTGGACGGGTCGTAGCGCAGGCCGCTGATCAGCGAGAGGTGGCCGGGGCGGCTGTCGGCGGCGACTCCTCCGATGCCGAGGTCGAAGTCCAGCCGCAGCCTCCGGTCCCCGGAGGGGATCGACAGGCGGGGATTGTCCAGTGTCACCGACACCAGACCGCCTGCGCGGTCGAAGGTGCGCGGAAACCGGGTGTCGAGCTGGCGCTGCAGCTGCGGCGCGGTGAACGCGACCTGGTCATTGAGCCAGGCCGAGACCACGCCGAGCGACGTGCAGGCCGTCAGCGCGAGCAGCAGCGCAGCGACGAACGGGATGGAAAGAGTGCGGCGCATGGCGGTGTCCGTGAGGAATGAGGCGCACCCTACGCAGGCGCGGTGAACGCGGTCTGAGCCGCCGCGCTGCGCGTTCAATCGGGCGCGACGGCGAGTGCCCTGCGGTGCGGCTGCAACCACGCGAGCAGCAGGCCGAGCAGCAGCATCGCCGGCACGTCCAGTGCGATCTGCTTGACCGCCAGCGCCAGCGGGAACGGCTGCCCCGCGTAGGCCAGCAGGTGCCAGGGCAGAAACGACACCAGCGCGATCGCCAGACCGAAGCGCGCACCGTGCCAGCGCTTGCGGCGCACCGGAGGCGGAAGCCAGCGGTAGAGCCAGGTCATGCCGAGACCGAGCGCGGCATAGGCCAGCAAAATCCAGCCGACGTTCGCGTTCGCGTCCGCTCGCGGTCGGAACAGGTGGGCGAGCGCCAAATAGTCGGCGCGCAGTATCACCCCGTGGACGAGAAATCCCAGGACCAGCGCGGTCGCCGAAATCGTCAGGCCGCAGATCCAGAAGCGCTTGTCCATCGGGTCCCCGTGCTGAAATCGAATCGCGAAAAGGTTAACGCGGCGTCGGTGACGGTTCGATCGACGCCGACGTTATCCGCCAGCCGTCGGGCGTGTATTGCATGCGGTAATGCCCGCTGTAGTGGCGCAGCGGCCCCGTGCCGCCGACGCGCAGCCGCACCGGAATCTGCAGCGCGTCGGGCACGGGCTGGGCATCCAGCGGTTCCGGGCGCGTGTTGTCGGCGCGGATCCCGGTCACGTCGACCAGCGTGCGCAGCTCGCCTTCACCGCCCGCCGGGCGGCCGTCGCGCCAGTAGCGGTCGGCGTCGCTGCGGTCGGTCTTGAACAGCACCGCCAGATAGGCATGCAGCGTCTGCACGGCCTCGGTGATGGCTTCGTTCCGGGCGCGCGCCGTGTCGGCGTCCATCGTGTCGCCGGCGGCGCCTGCGCTGACGTCCGACGTGCCGCCGGATGCGGACGGCGCAGCCGTGGTCAGGTCCACCGGTGCACGCGTGGCCTCGTGCACCGCGAGCGCGATGCCCAGCAGGACCAGCGTTGCGATCACCAGCCACCACGCCCGATGCGACATGTCCGACTCCCCAGGTGCCGCACGCGCGGCCGCGGACGATGCTAACGCGAGGCGTCGCCGCTGTCGGCACCGGCACGCAGCAGGGGCAGGGGATCGAAGGCGCCGTCGGCGGCGTAGACCCCGTAGTGCAGATGCGGCGGCGTACCGCGCGCGTTGCCGGTATCGCCGACCGTGCCCAGCGGATCGCCGGCGCGGACGAAATCCCCGACCGACAGCAGGTCGGCCCAATCGTCGAGATGGGCGTAGTAGTGCCGCTGGCGCCCCGGGCCCATCACCCAGACATGGCGTCCGCCCAGCCCGCCCTCGCGGATCGCCACCACCAGCCCGTCGGTGGCCGCGAGCACCGGCGTGCCACGGGGCGCGAAGATGTCGACGCCTTCATGGCGTCGGTCCGCCCCGCGGGGCGCGCCGAAGGTATCCGCCACACGCGCGGCGCGTACGCCTTCGACCGGCATCTGCAGCGCGTCCGGCGCCGGGGCTGCGGTCAACGCCGCGATCGCGCGCGGCTTCGCCATGAAAGGCTGATGCCAGGCCCAGTGGCCGCCCGCCGCGAGCAGTCCCGCGACGACGGCGGAGCGCAGCAGGCTGCGGACCTGGGCGGTGTAGTCGCGACGCGCGCGTTTCGGTGCGGGTGCGTCCGCGGGTGGTGGATCGCGATCGGGCGGTGTGGGCGTGGACGCTTGCATGGCGACAGCCTTGCAGATCGCCTGCGAAGCGCAGGTATGCAGGGCGCGTGTGGCGTCGTCCCGAACGCGACACGGCCTGCACAGGGCAGGCCGTGTCGTGGGCTTCGCGACGGCGGTCTGCGTCAGCGCGTGTCGCCGGCCGCCTTCACTTCATGCTCGAGACGGGTCTTGAGCTCCGGCGCGAGCTTGAGCTGGCGCGCGAGTTCGTCGAGATAGCTGCGTTCCATGAAGTTCGTCTCGTCAGCCACCAGCACACTGGCCAGATACATTTCCGAGGCGATTTCGGGCGTGCTCGCGGCACTGGCGACCTCGGCCGGGTCGAGCGGCTTTTCCAGTTCGACATGCAGCCAGCGCTGCACATCGGCGCCTTCGTCGATGCGCTTGAACTCGCCCTCGATGAGTTCGCGCTCGCGGGCATCGATATGACCGTCGGCCTTGGCCGCGGCGACGAGTGCCTTGAGGATCGCCTGGCTGTGGATATCCACCTGCGGCGCCGGCAGACGGTCGACGGTCTGCGGCGCAGGCGCCGCCACGCCGGCCTGCTGCTTCTGGTAGTCGCCGTAGGCCTTGTAGGCCATGACCCCGATCGCCGCGAGTCCGCCGTAGGTGGCCAGCTTGCGGGTCTTCTTGTTCTTGCCGAGCAGCAGGCCGAGCGCGCCGCCGGTCGCCGCGCCTTTGCCGAAGTCGGCATTGAGCAGGCTGCTGCCGGGCTTGCCGCCGGCCTGCGAGGTGAGCAGATGATTGAGGAATCCCTGGAAGCTCATCGGTCGATATCCGTCGGATGGGAAAATGCGGCGCCGAGCATGCGGGGCGAAACGTTCATCCGGTGTGCACGGCGAGAGCGCGGGGCGCACGAAGGCATCGGCGGCGATCCGGACCGACGGCGCCGCGCGCGCTGCCGGGTATCGCCGCGCATCGCGATGCGTGCAACGGCGCTGCAGTCCCTGAAACGAATCGGGACGGCCAAGGCCGTCCCGATCCGCAGGAACACGTGGCGCGCCTGGATCAGGCGGCGGCGTCCTTGAGCTTCTTCAGCGGGCGCACCTTGACCTTGACCGAGGCGGGCTTGGCGGCGAACCACTGCTCTTCCTTGGTGAAGGGGTTGATGCCCTTGCGCTTCGGCTTGGCCGGCACGCTGACCGAGGTGATCTTCAGCAGGCCGGGCAGCGTGAACGAACCCGCGCCCTTCTTGCTGATCGAGCCGTGCACGGCGCCTTCGAGCGCGGAGAACACCGAACGCACGTCCTTCGCCGCAAGGCCGGTGGACTCGGCGATGTGCGCGACCAGGCCCGACTTGCTCAGGGCTTCCTTGATCGGCTTCGGCGCAGCCGGCTTGGCAGCCGCGGCCTTCTTCGGCGCAGCCTTCTTGGCCGGGGCTTTCTTGGTGGGGGCCTTCTTCGTTGCCATGGGTCTGTGGTTCCCTCGTCAAATATGGAGTGAGTATTCCGGGCCGAGCGAGCCGGCCAGCGAAATGTAGGGCATACCGGCACCCCCGCCAATAGGAAAACGCAATAAATATGGGGGTTTCCCCGCGCTACGACGAACGGCGCCCGTGTTTTCCCGCGACCAGGTGCGCGGCATCGGGCGGCCAGCGCCACCAGCCGACGACGACGACCCCCGCGACCACGGTGTAGGCGAGCACGAAACTCCACCAAGGCAGTTCCAGATACAGTACCGTCGACAGCCAATGCCCGACGAAGGACGTCTCGTACGTCGCCTGTCCGGCATGCGCGCGCAGGCGCTGTTCCCACGTGGTCAACGGACACAGGCGTCCGAGCCATGCCTGCAGCGCGATCACCGCGACCAGCCCGGCATGCAGCACGCGCGGACCGCGACGCCGGATCCAGCGCCATCGCCGCACGCCGCCCAGCGACACCGCCACTGACATCACGACGACGAACACCGCGATTCCGACGTGCAGCACGAGAATCGCGTCGGCCAGATGCGCGGCAGCGGTCGGGGAGAGGCTCATGGCATCGCAGTCTGACCCACCGGCACGTCGGCTGCACCGATACGGATGCGACATGGGCGTAACACGGCGCGCCCTAGGCTGCAGGCCCCTTGTCCTGCTGGAGAGCCATATGGGTATTTCACGACACGCCACGGCACGCTGGTCCGGTGATCTCAAGTCCGGTCGCGGCGAACTGTCGACGCCGCAGAGCGGCCTGCTCGACACCGTCCGCTACGGATTCAACAGCCGGTTCGGTGACGAGAAGGGCACCAATCCCGAGGAACTGATCGCGGCCGCACACGCGGGCTGCTTCACGATGGCGTTGTCGGCCAAGCTCACCGAAGCCGGCTTTCCGCCCGAGTCGATCGATACGCGCGCCGACGTCGATCTGTCGATGGACGGTGGGCCGCAGCTCAGTGCGATCCGCCTGAAGACGCGGGCCAAGGTGCCGGGCATCGAGGCCGTCAAGTTCCGCGAGATCGCCGACGACGCCAAGCAGAACTGTCCTGTGTCCAAAGCCCTGTCGGCGGTGCCGCTGTCGCTCGATGCCGAGCTCGACGGCTGATCCGCGGCATCCCGCTGCGTCCCTGTCGTCCACCACGGCGCCGGATCCGTCCGGCGCCGTTTGCGTGTCCGGGCTGCGCGATGTCTGCGACGATGCCGGCATGCCCCGGAACCGGACATTCGATCTGCTGTTCGTCCACGGCGCGGGTGGCGGGGGCTGGGAGTGGGCGCTGTGGCGTCACGTGCTCGAGGCGCGCGGGCATCGGGTGCATGCGCCGGATCTGCACACCCTTGCCGGTGGCCCCACCGTCACCCGCTACGAAGATTACCTGCAGCAGGTACATGACGCGCTCGCGCCACTCCAGCGACCGCGGGTTCTGGTCGGGGCGAGCCTGGGCGGCTTGCTCGCGCTCGAGACGGTGAGCGCGGCCGATGCGCTGGTGCTGGTCAATCCCCTGCCGCCCGCGCCTTGGCATCTGCGCATGCCGGCACGCGAATGGCCGGATGTGGTGCGCTGGGGGCGCGATGCACGCCTGGCGTCGACCCGTCGTGCCCTGACCGATGCCGACGATGCGACCACGCTCGAGGCCGCGCGGCGCTGGCGGAACGAGAGCGGCCTCGTCCTGCGCACGGCGCACGCGGGTCGGTCACTGGCGGCGCCTCCGGTGCCGACGCTCTGCATCGCATCGCGCAACGATGACGACGTGCCGCCGGCGATCACGCACGCGCTGGCCGCGGCCTGGAACGCGGACCTGCACGTGTCCGCGGCCAGCACACACGTCGGCCCGCTGCTGGGTGCGGACGCTGCGCATACGGCGCGGCACGTGCACGACTGGCTCCAGCGCCGCCTGTTTGCAGACGCCGGGCTCGCGCAGGTCTGAACGCGGCCGTGTGACCGTCGTTTCCGCGAACGCGGGAATCCGGTGCCTTCGGCGTTCGACGCGTGCAGTCGCTGGATCTGCGATTTCGCCGAGATGGCCGCAATAACGCATGCCATGCCTGGACACGCGCTTCGCCGTTGCGGAATGCGGCCGGCGCTCAGCGCCAGTCGATCGTGCCGTGCACCACGCTCTGCACGCGTCCGCCCGACCACACGTCGCCGGCGGCGTCGACCTGCAGCTCGATGATCGCGTCGTGGCCGACCTCGCGGCCCTGGCTGATGCGGTAGCGGCCGCCGTCGCCCGGCAAGGCATCGCGCGCGGCGAGCCATGCCGCGAGGGTCGCGTTCGCCGCGCCGGAGGCGGCATCTTCGAAGTGTCCGGTCGCGCCGACGAAGGCGCGCACCGCGAGGTGGTAGTCGGGTCCCGAACTGCGCGCGAATGCGCACAGGCCCATGCTGCCGGTGGCCTCGGCGAGCGCACCGATTGCAGTCCAATCGGGCGTCACAGCGCGCAGATCCGCTTCGCTGGCGAGCTCGGCCAGCCACCAGCGGCGACCGCCATCCATCAGCACCGGCGGCAGTTCGCCCAGGGGCAGTCCGGACAGACTGGCGTGCAGTCTCGGATCCGTGGCACCGGCGGTCTCGACGATGCGTGCGCGGGGCGTCCGGACGGCGATCGTGCGCGTGTCGCCGGCGCCGCTCACGCGCAGCGGCAGCTGGCCGGCGATGCCGTCCTGTATCAGCAGCCCGTCGCGCGGTGCGGCGAGTCCGGCGTCGAGCACCACGTGCGCGGTGCCGACGCTCGGGTGACCGGCGAACGGCACTTCGCGACGCGGCGAGAACATGCGGATGCGGTAGCTGGCCTCGTCGGACGTTGCCGGGAACACGAACGTGGTCTCGGGCAGGCGCGTCCAGCGGGCGATGGCCTGCATCGTGGTGTCGTCGAGGCCCTCGGCATCGAGCACGACGGCCAGCGGATTGCCGGCACCGGGCCGGTCGGCGAACACGTCCACCTGGACGAAGCGGCGGGAAGTCATGGAAGCATCACACGGCGCGACAGCTTACCAATCCAGCGTGCCGCGGATGACCGGCTGCACCTGGCCGCCGATCCAGACCTCGCCCTCGGCGTCGATCTCGACGGACACCCGACCATCGCGGCCGAGTTCGCGCCCCTGGCTGGCGATGTAGCGTGTTCCGATGCCTTCGAGCCCGCCATCGTCGTGCAGCCAGGCGGCGAGCGCGGCGTTGGCGCTGCCGGTGACCGGATCCTCGGGAATGCCGTCGGCCGGGCAGAACGCACGCACGGCGAGTGCGTGATCGGTCGACCGCGCACGACCGCAGACGGCCAGGCCGACGGCGTCGCTGGCCAGGCACAGCGCGGTGATCTCGGTCAGCGGCGGGCGCAGGGCGCGTACCGCGTCGGCCGTGTCCAGATCCACGCACCACCAGCGCGGACCGTTGTCGATGAGCGCATGCGGCGCCGCCCCTGCATCCAGCGCATGCAGCGCGGCGTCGAGTGCGGCCGCGCTGCCGTCGGGTGTCGCGATGCGGGTGGCCCGCGGCGCCCGCACGCGCGGGCAGCGTTCACCATCGCGGTCGTCGAGCCGCACCGGCAACAGGCCGGCGCCACACTGTTGCACCAGCGCGTCGCGGCCGGCGCCGGCCAGCCCCTGGTCGACGACCGTCCAGGCCGCGCCCACGCTGGGATGGCCGGCGAACGGCAGCTCCTGCCGGGGCGTGAAAATGCGCACGCGGTAGTCGGCGCCGGCGTCGGGCGGCAGCAGGAAGATGGTTTCCGACAGATTGGTCCAGTTCGCGATGGCCTGCATCGCCGCGGTGTCCAGGCCGTCCGCGTCGACGATCACGCCCAGCGGATTGCCGGCGCCGGGGCGCGCGGAGAAGACGTCGAGCTGCAGATAGCGGCGGGTGGGCATGGGCGTGGGCTCCGGCGGGAAGGCGTGCTTTAGAATCGTGCGCCCGGGCGTCGCACAACAGCGCGCCGGGCCGGCGAGGTCGCCATCGTAGCGGCCATCGTCATTCTTCCGTTGCCCCCCACCGTTCGAGATCCCACCCCGATGTCATCACCTTCCGACGATCGCTGGATCGTGCTCAAGTTCGGCGGCACCTCGGTGTCGCGTCGCCACCGCTGGGACACCATCGGCCGGCTGGCGAAACGCCGGGCGCAGGAGCACGACGCGCGCGTGCTGGTGGTGGTGTCGGCGCTGTCGGGCGTGACCAACGAGCTGACCGCAATCGCGGACGGCGCCGCGGATCCGGACGCGCGCGTGGCCGCGCTCATCGAGCGTCATCGTGCGTTCGTCGCCGAACTCGAACTGGACGTCGACGCAGTGCTCGGCAGGCGGCTCGCCGCGCTGCAGGCGCTGGTGACCGATGCACGCGCGACGACGCGCACGCTGGACTGGCAGGCCGAGGTGCTGGGGCAGGGCGAGCTGCTGTCGTCGACGATCGGGGCGGCGTATCTCGCGGCGCAGGGTCTGGATTTCGGCTGGTGCGATGCGCGCGACTGGCTCGATGCGGTCGCGCTGCCGAACCAGAGCGACTGGGCCTCGCGCCTGTCGGTGAACTGCCGGCGCGAACCCGATGGCGACTGGCGCGCGCGCTTCGCCGCCCAGGCGCCGCGCATGCTGCTGACCCAGGGCTTCATCGCCCGGCACGGCGACGGCGGCACGGCGATCCTCGGCCGAGGCGGCTCGGATACGTCGGCCGCGTACTTCGGTGCGCTGCTCGGCGCACGTCGCGTCGAGATCTGGACCGATGTGCCGGGCATGTTCAGCGCCAATCCGCGCGACGTGCCCGACGCGCGCTTGATCACGCGCTTGGACTACGCCGAAGCGCAGGAGATCGCGACCACCGGCGCCAAGGTGCTGCATCCGCGTTCGATCAAGCCCTGCCGCGACGGCGGCGTGCCGATGGCGATCCTCGACACCGAGCGTCCGGACCTGCCGGGCACCGCGATCGATGCGAGTGCCGAGCCGGTGCCGGGCGTCAAGGCGATCAGCCGCCGCAACGGCATCGTGCTGGTGTCGATGGAAGGCATCGGCATGTGGCAGCAGGTCGGCTTTCTCGCCGACGTGTTCGAACGCTTCAAGCGCCACGGCCTGTCGGTCGATCTGATCGGCTCGTCGGAGACCAACGTCACCGTGTCACTGGATCCCAGCGAGAATCTCGTCAGCACCGACGTGCTGGCGCGGCTATCCGACGATCTGGCCGAGATCTGCCGGGTCAAGGTCATCGCGCCGTGCGCGGCGATTACCCTGGTCGGCCGCGGCATGCGCTCGCTGCTGCACAAGCTGTCGGATGTCTGGGCCACGTTCGGCAAGGAACGCGTGCACCTGATCTCGCAGTCCTCGAACGATCTCAATCTGACCTTCGTCATCGACGAGGCCGACGCGGACGGTCTGCTGCCGGTGCTGCATGCCGAGCTGATCGATAGCGGCGCGATGCCGGTGCATGACGAGACCGTGTTCGGCCCGAGCTGGCGCGAGATCGCGCACGGCCGCCGCGAGCGTGCGCCGCAGTGGTGGCAGGGGGCGCGCGAATCGCTGCTGGCGCTGGCCGAACCCGGCCGTCCGCACTACGTCTATCACCTGCCCACGGTGCGCGAACGCGCCGCCGCGTTGTCGACGGCCGATGCGATCGATCGCCGCTTCTTCGCGATCAAGGCCAATCCGCATCCGGCGATCCTGCGCACGCTGGTGGATGCCGGCTTCGGTCTGGAATGCGTGTCGCAGGGCGAGCTCGAGCACGTGTTCGCGGTGCTGCCCGATCTCGATCCCGCGCGCGTGCTTTTCACGCCGAGCTTCGCGCCGCGCGCCGAGTACGCGGCCGCGTATGCGCGCGGCGTCACTGTCACGCTCGACAACGTCGAAGCGCTGCGCAACTGGCCCGAGGTCTTCCGTGGCCGAGACCTGTGGTTGCGTCTCGATCTGGGTCGCGGCGACGGCCACCACGCCAAGGTCGTCACCGGCGGCGCGGCATCGAAGTTCGGCCTGCCGCTGGGCGCGTTCGATCAATTCCTGATCGCGGCCGAAGACGTCGACGCGCGCATCACCGGCATCCACGCGCATCTGGGCAGCGGCATCGAGACCGTCGCGCACTGGCGCGAGGTCTATGCCGAACTCGCGGGCTTCGCCGATTCGGTGGGCACCGTCGACACGATCGACATCGGCGGCGGTCTGCCGATTCCGTATCGCCCGGACGACGTGCCGTTCGACATTCCGGCCTGGGCCGCGGGCCTGGCAGCGATCAAGGCCGAATATCCGCGCTATCGCCTGGCGATCGAGCCGGGCCGCTATCTCGTCGCCGAAGCCGGCGTGCTGCTGACGACCGTCACCCAGGTCGTCGACAAGCTGGGCACGCGCCGCGTCGGTGTCGATGCCGGCATGCACAGCCTGATGCGGCCTGCGCTGTACGACGCCTGGCACGGCATCCACAACCTGACGCGTCTCGACGATGCGGACGAGGTGGCCGTCGAAGTCGTGGGTCCGATCTGCGAATCCAGCGACGTCTTCGGAACGCGTCGCCGTCTGCCGGCCGCGACCCGCGAAGGCGACACGGTGCTGATCGCCGACGCCGGCGCCTACGGCTTTGTCATGGCCAATACCTACAACCTGCGTGGCCTGCCGCGTGAGGACGTGATCGAGTGACGCCGCGGGTGGAGTACACCGTCGTCTGTGCGGCCCTGGCCCTGGCGTTGACCGTCGTGCTCGGCGGTCTGCGGGAGATGGGGATCGCCAATGCGTTCTTCTGGGAGTTGGCCGCGCTCGCCGTGCTCGCTTCGGCGCTGGCCGCGGCCTGGGTCACGGGCTGGCGGTGGCGGACGGGTCGACGGCCGGCGGCGCGTCGCGTACTGGCGCTGGCCGTTGCGACCGCGCTGACCGCGATGGTCCTGTTCGCGCCGCTGAGCCTCGGCCTGGTCGCACTGCTGGCCCCTGGTGACGAAACCGTATCGTGGGTCTACAGCGCCGCCGTGTTCGGCGCGCCCGGCCTGGCCGTTGGAGCGGTGCCGGCCTGTGTCGCCGCCCTGTGGCCGGCGCATCGCTACCTCCGCCATCCGCGTCATCGCAGCCCGGCATGACGCCCCGTTTTCCGACGCCGCATGCGCGCGTCATCCGTATCCGCTGGAGAGCCGAGTCCCATGTTCGACCGTGATTCCATCGCCGCATTCCGCTTCGTGCGCTGCGCGTTCGACCCCGGCACCGGTGTGGCCAGCCTGGTCTACGCCTTCGACGACGGCCCCGAGCTCGTCGAGACGGTCACCGTGCCCGGCGCGCCGTTCGCGCTCGAGGGCACGCGCGCCGTCGCGGTGACGCAGGCGCTTCGCCTGCTGCACCTGATCGCCGGCGTGAGCTACTACAAGGCCGCCGTGCCGGGCGAGATCCGCATCGACGATTACGCGATCGATGCCGGCACCGCCGCGCTGCTCGAGGACGTGTACGTGCACGGGCTCGGCGAGTTCGCCTATCGCAACGGGCTGGACCTGCACGGAAAGATCAGGTTCCCGCATGACGCATCGGCGGATGCCCAGGCGCCCACGCTGGGCCTGCGCACGCATGCGCTGGTCGCCATCGGCGGCGGCAAGGATTCGCTGGTCTCGATCGAGGCTCTGCGCGCGCTGGGTGTCGAGCAGACCGTCAGCTGGATCGGCGGCTCGCAGCTGATCCGCGTCTGCGCCGAGCGCACCGGCCTGCCGACGCTCAACATCGGCCGTTCGATCGCGCCGGAACTGTTCGAGTACAACCGCCAAGGCGCCCTGAACGGGCACATTCCGGTCACCGCGATCAACTCGGCGATTCTGGTGCTGGCCGCAGTGCTGCACGGTGTGGATCAGGTCGTGTTCTCCAACGAGCGCTCGGCCAGCTACGGCAGCCTCATCCCGGGCACCGGCGAGGTGAACCACCAGTGGTCGAAGGGCTGGGCGTTCGAGCGGGCGTTCGGCGACCACGTGCAGGCGCGCGTGGCCACGGACCTGCACTACTACTCGCTGTTGCGCCCATTGTCGGAACTCGCGGTCGCGCGTCAGTTCGCGAAGACCGATCGCTACGACGCGCATTTCTCGAGCTGCAATCGCAACTTCCACCTGCTCGGCGAGCGTCCGGTGAACCGCTGGTGCGGCATCTGCCCGAAGTGCCACTTCGTGTATCTGGCGCTGGCGCCGTTCATGCCCAAGCCGCGGCTGGTGGCGATCTTCGGCCGCAACCTGCTCGACGATCCCGCGCAGGTGCCGGGGTACGACGCCCTGCTCGAATTCCAGGACCACAAGCCGTTCGAATGCGTCGGCGAAGGGCGTGAATCGCGCGCGGCGATGGCGGCGCTGGCCAGGCGTCCGGAATGGCGCGAGGATGCGATCGTCGCGCGCTTCGCGCGTGAGATCGCGCCGCAACTCGACGCAGGTGAACTGGATGTCGCCGGTCTGCTGACAGTCGAGGACGACGCCCACCGCATTCCCGACGCGCTGTGGGAGCGCCTGCGTGCGCATCTCGCAGCTTGAAGCGCTCGCGGCCGGTGGCGGCCGCATCGCCTTGTGGGGCTGGGGCCGCGAAGGCCGCGCGGCGTACGCGGCGCTGCGCGCCGCGGGGGATCCGGGAGTCGGGGTCCGGGATTCGGCGGATGTGCCTCTGACCGTGTTCTGCGCGGAGGACGAGGCGCCCGAGGTGCTCGGCCTGGGCGATCCATCGCTCGCTGTCGAAACGGTGGCCAGCCGCGAGCACCTCGCACGCTTCGACGTGGTCATCAAATCGCCCGGGATCAGCCCGTACCGGGCCGAAGCGATGGCGGCCGCTGCGCAGGGCACGCGCTTCATCGGCGGCACGGCGCTGTGGTTCGCCGGACGCGCCGCGGCGGGTGAGATCGCGGCCGGCACGGTCTGCGTCACCGGCACCAAGGGCAAGAGCACGACCACCGCCCTGCTCGCGCATCTGCTGCGCGCGCACGGCCTGCGCACGGCGCTGGCCGGCAACATCGGCCTGCCGTTGCTGGAACTGCTCGATGTGCAGGCGGACGCCTGGGCGATCGAACTGTCGAGTTACCAGACCGGCGATGTCGCGGCCGGCGGTGTACGGCCCGATGTCGCCGTCGTCACCAACATCTTTCCCGAACATCTCGACTGGCACGGCAGCGAAGCGCAGTACGTCGAGGACAAGCTCAGCCTTGTCACGCGCGCGCGACCACGCGTCGCGGTGCTCAACGCGCAGGACCCGCGGCTGGCCGCGCTGACGCTGCCGGGAAGCGAGATCCGCTGGTACGGCACGCCCAAGGGCTGGCATCTGCGTGGCGATGTCCTGCATCGCGGCGACGCCGCCGTGATGGACACGGCCGGCCTCCCGCTGCCGGGTCGGCACAACCGCGGCAATCTCTGCGCGGTGCTGACCGCGATCGAAGCGCTCGGCATCGACCCACTGCCGCTGGCACGTGCAGCCGCGGACTTCGTGCCGCTGCCGCATCGTCTGCAGCCGCTGGGCACGCGTGACGGCGTGCTGTGGGTCAACGATTCGATCAGCACCACGCCGCACGCGAGTCTCGCGGCGCTCGACGTCTATCGCGACCGCCCTGTCGCGTTGCTGGTCGGCGGCCATGACCGCGGACTCGACTGGCAGGCGTTCGCCGATGCGATGCGCATCGGCGCGCCGCACACGATCGTGACGATGGGGCAGAACGGCCCGCGCATCTTCGATTTGCTCGCGCCGGTCGCGCGCGACGCCGGCTTCCGGTTGGCGGCCGCCGATGATCTCGCGTCGGCCACCGCGCAGGCGCGCGCGGCACTGGACGGCGAGGGCGTCCTGCTGCTGTCGCCCGGCGCGCCGAGTTTCGGCGCCTATCGCGACTACACCGCACGTGGCCGGCACTTCGCCGCGCTGGGAGGCTTCGATCCGGAGGCGATCACGGCGATTCCGGGTTTGGGCGTCGCCTGAGAAGCCGCTGGTCGGCTGCGTGTGCGATCCGTCGCGCGCAGCCGCGCGTTCGTCGCATCACACCCACCGCACGCCGATGTCGGGTGACGCTGTGGTTCCGGAAACCGAGGGCTCGACATGGACCGCGACGCACGCAATCTCCGCGCATGGCAGACCCGCAGCAACTGGATCGGTCCCGCGCTGGCTCGGCCTGTACCACGCGAAGGACGACGACCGCCTCTGGGGGCCGAAGTGGCCAGGGTGCTGGGCTGGACCGTCAATCTGGCGCGCAGCGGCGGCCTGGCGATCCTCGCCGGTCTGGCGGTGGCGGTCGGGCTGCTCGTCGCTGCGCACCTGCTTCGAGCGCTCGCCGAGGTCTGATCACCTTGCGTCTGACCGTCATTCCCGCGAACGCGGGAATCCAGCGCCTTGGGTATTCAAGGACTGAAGTCGCTGGATCCCCGCGTCCGCGGGGATGATGGCGGCTGATCAGACTGCCTCATAGAGGCCAGCGCTGGCGGGCATTGCGCGCCACTCATCGCGGCACGGTGCCACCTACATGCGCCGACAGCGGCGCCACCCGCGATGCGATTCGAATGGCGGAGCCCGCCGATTCGGCCCGGGCCAATGACGCGAGCGTAGCCTTGCCGCGAATCCGGCCGAGGGCGGTGTTGCGGAAGCTTCTCGCGCCGGGCTGAGCTCAGTGCCCGCGTTCGACCGCGTAACGCGCCAGCCCACGCAGCGCCGCAACGGCGTCGTTGTCGGTCAGGCCGTCGAGGGCCCGCTCCGCGGCTTCGGCATATTCGAGTGCGCGCGCGCGGCTGTAGTCGAGGCTGCCGGCGGTCTCGATCGCGGCCAGCACGTCGGGCAGCGCATCGGTGTCGCCGGTTTCGACGATGCTGCGCAGCCTCGCGCGGACATCGGGCGTGGCCTGCGCCATCGCGTGGATCAGCGGCAGCGTGGCCTTGCCTTCGGCGAGGTCGTCGCCGAGGTTCTTGCCCAGCGCGTCGGCATCGCCCGAATAGTCGAGCACGTCGTCGGCGATCTGGAACGCGTAGCCGAGCTGCATGCCGTAGTCGTACAGCGCCTGTTGCGTGGCCTCGTCCGCGCCGGAGGCCAGCGCGCCGAGCCGGGTGCCGGCGGCGAACAGCACTGCGGTCTTGCGCTCGATGACATTGAGATAGGCCGCCTCGTCGGTGTCCGGATTGCGCACGTGCAGAAGTTGCAGCACCTCGCCCTCGGCGATGCGGTTGGTGGTGTCGGCGAGGATGCGCATGACAGGCATGCGGTCGAGTTCGACCATCAGCTGGAAGCTGCGCGAATACAGGAAATCGCCGACCAGCACGCTGGCCGCGTTGCCCCAGATCGCATTCGCGGTGCTGCGGCCGCGGCGCAGGTCGGATTCGTCGACCACGTCGTCATGGAGCAGGGTCGAGGTGTGGATGAACTCGACGATCGCCGCCAGCTGGTGGTGCTCGGCACCGATCGCGCCGGTCGCGCGGCCGGCCAGCATCACCAGCATCGGCCGCAGGCGCTTGCCGCCGGCCGAAACGATGTGCTCGGCCACCTGGTTGATCAGCACCACGTCCGACGCCAACCGGGTCCGGATCAGGGTGTCGATCGCGGCCATGTCGCCGGCGGCGAGGGCCTGGATCGCCGGCAGATCGAGGCGGGCGACCGGTTGGGCGACGTTGTTCATGCAGGATCCGGGGCAGACAGGCCCGGAATTATAGGCGTCGCCCGACACGGGCGTGCGGCCGTTGCCGGGTCGGACGGCGAGGCGCGCCGGGCCTATAATGCGAGGTCGAAATCCATCAGGCCGGCCGGCGTGCCGACCCAATCCAAGGAACTTCCATGGCCCGTGGCGTCAACAAAGTCATCCTGGTCGGCAATCTCGGCAACGATCCCGACACCAAGTACACCCAGGGCGGCATGGCCGTGACCCGCATCAGCCTTGCCACGACCAGCGTGCGCAACGACCGCGAGGGCAACAAGCAGGAGCGCACCGAATGGCACCGCGTGGTGTTCTTCGGCAAGCTCGGCGAGATCGCCGGCGAGTACTTGCGCAAGGGCAGCCAGGTGTACGTCGAGGGCGAGATCCGCTACGACAAGTACACCGGTCAGGACGGTGTGGAGAAGTATTCGACCGACATCGTCGCCAACGAGATGCAGATGCTCGGCGGCCGCGGTGATGGTGGCGGTGGTGGTGGCGGCGGCAATTACGAGCGCAGCAGCCGTCCGCAGCGTTCGGCCGGCAGTAGTGGCGATATGCAGCAGCGCGGTCCGGCGCCGTCACGCCAGCCGGCCCCGCAGCAGCAGCGTCCCGCGCCGATGGACGACTTCTCGGACGACGACATTCCGTTCTGACCGAACGGCGCCTCGCCCGATGTCCTGCACGAACCCCCGAGCGATCGGGGGTTCCGCGTTTCGGGGATCGACGTTCGTCAGACCGCGCAAGGGCGTCTTGAGGATTGTCTGGACAGCTCCGCTCTTCACCGTCATTCCCGCGAACGCGGGACTCCAGCGTCATGATTACCAAAGGCCTGAAGTCGCTGGATCCCCGCGTTCGTGGGGATGACGGCAGTTGTTCAGGCCTCCGTTCAGACCTTCCTCAACGCACCCCGTGCATCCAGCGGCGTACAAGCGGCGCCATCACGAAATAGGCGATGCCCGAGCCGACGCCGATCCGCAGCATCAGCAGGAACAGATCCCCGTAACGCGCGGCCGCGACCGCCATGTCGAAGGCCTCGCCTTCGAGCACGTCCATCGAGGTCAATTTGCCGAATTGCGCGGCCAGCACTTCCGAATAGGCGGTCGCCAGCCAGAACGCGCCCATCATCAGGCCGACGACGCGGGCGACCGACAGCTGGGTGACTGCCGACAGTCCGATCGGCGACAGGCACATCTCGCCCAGTTCCAGCAGGAAGTACGCCAGCACCAGCCACCACACGCTGGCGGGCACGCCGCTGCCGGCCGACTGCGCGGCCAGCATCAGCGGTACGAAGGCGAGACCGGCGAACACCAGGCCGATCGCCATCTTCGCCGGCTTGCTCGGGTTGAGCCCGCGGCGGTCCAGCCAGGGCCACAGCCAGGAGAACACCGGCGCAAGCACGACGATGAAGAACGCACCGAGGAAGGTCAGCGAACCCGCGGTCTGCGGCACCAGTACGACGTCGTGGACCAGCGCGATCGCGAGCGCGATCACCATCGTGATGACTGCCGCCTTCGCCAGCCCGTCGTTGCCGCGATCACCGGCGCGCAATGCGGCGACCATCAGGACCGGGCTGCCGGCGAGCGCGAAGATCGCCCACGGGATGCCGGGCGTGTAGTCGCCAGGCGTCAGACCGAACAGGTCCTTGGTCAGCATGCGGTGAACGTGACCCAGGCGCCGTAGGTCTGCTCGTAGAGGGTGAAGAAGATCAGTACGCCGATGATCAGTAACACCAGCGCCAGCATCTGCTGGCGCTCGACCTGCGTGCAGTGGCGCACGAGAAACCAGACGAACCACACCGCGAGCGCGGCGGCGATCAGGTGCATCGCGCCGTGCACGGTCCAGGTGCGCTGGATCAGCTGCCAGATCAGCAGCGCGCCGGCGACGCTGCCGGCATAGATCCACCATTCGCGCGACAGCGGGCCGACGCGCTCGCGCAGCTTCACCGGATCGCCCGGCTCGGCCAGGCCGTAGAGATATTTCTGGCCCCAGATGAAGACGATCAGCCCGGCCACCATGCCGATGCCGGCCGCGCCGAAGCCGTATTTCCAGCCGTAGGTCTCGCCCAGGAACGCGCACACCAGGCTCGCGAACAGCGCGCCGACGTTGATGCCGGCATAGAACAGCGTGAACCCCGAATCGCGGCGTGGATCCTCGGGTGCATAGAGCTTGCCGACGATGGTCGAGATGTTCGGCTTCAGGAACCCGACGCCCATGATGATCAGCGCCAGCGACAGGTAGAACACCTGCAGCGCGGCTTCGTCGCGGACGACGACGCCATCGACGATGCGCGCCTGCTCGCCCTCGTAAGCCATGCCCAGATGCCCGAGCACCAGCAGCACGCCGCCGAGCACGACCGCCTTGCGCATGCCGATCGGCCAGCAGTCCGCCGATCACCGGCACCGCATACACCAGACCGCCGTAGGCGCCGAGCAGATCGAAGCCGGCGTCGTCGCCGAACAGGTGGTACTTGGGATGTAGAGCAGCAGCGCCTTCATTCCGTAGAACGAGAAGCGCTCCACAGCTCGGTGAAGACGCAGACGAAGACGCCCTTGGGGTGGCCGAGGAAGTCGGTGACAGGCGACGGACCGGCAGACAGCGAGGCGCCCATGGCGCGCTCCGGAGGCGAGAAGGCGCGAGTATAGGAGTGCAGGTGGTCGGTTCGCGCGGCGCGGTTATCATCGGGCCGAGGCGTGCGCGAAACACACGCCATTCGACCGATTTCGCGAGGGGAGGCGTCATGGTCCGCAAGGGACTGCAGTGGATGTGGGTGGGTGTGCTAGCCGTGGTCGCGTTCGGCGCGCAGGCACAGGTGGATCTGGCGCCGTTCATCGAGAACGACGGTGTCCGCGACATCAAGATCTCGCCGACCGGCGAGTTCTACGCGGCGACGCTGCCGCTGGGCGAGCGCTCGGCGGTGGCGGTCATGCGCCGCTCCGACCAGACAATCGTCGGCAGTCACCAGCTGCCGCGCAACACGCACATCGCCGACTTCTGGTGGGTGGGCGACCAGCGTCTGATGTTCGGCCTCGCCGAGCGTTTCGGCGCGCGCGACTTCCCTTCGCCGACCGGCGAGCTGTTCGCGATGAACGTCGACGGCAGCCGGCCGCAGCTGCTGGTCGGCTGGCGCGTGCGCGAGAGCAGCCTCGGGACCAATATCCGCTCGTCGGCGAAGGAGGAGTTCGTCCATGCCTGGCCGATCGATCTGCTGCCTGACGATCCCCGCAACGTGCTGGTCGCCGTGTCGCCGTTCTCGAAAGATCCGCTGACCCGCGTCGACCGCATGGACGTGCAGACCGGCCGTCGCACGACGATCGCGACCGCGCCGGTCTACCGCGGGCAGTTCCTCGCCGATCACGCCGGCGAGATCCGTTTCGCCGTGGGTGCGCGTGGCGACAACATCAGCCGGCTCTATTACCGCGAGCAGCGCGGCGCCGACTGGCAGCTGATCAACGACGAGCGTGAGAGCGGTCGTGTCGAGGTGCCGATCGGATTCTCGCAAGACGATACGGTCGCCTACCTGCAGGTGTCGCAGCCGAGCGGGCCGGACGCCGTGATCGCCTGGACGATCGCCAGCGGCGAGCGTCGCGAGCTGGCGCGCGATGCCGCCGTGGATCCCGAGCTGATCATGCGCCCGGGCACGGTGGCCGCGGTCGGCGTGCGGTATCTGGGCGCGCCGCCGCGCACCGCGTTCTTCGACGAGACGGGCGACGACGCGAAACGCATGCGCATGCTGGAAGCCGCATTTCCGGGCCAGGTCGTGCGGGTGGCCTCGGCCACGCGCGACGCAGCCACGCAGATGCTGCTCGTCACCAGTGACACCGATCCCGGCAGCTTCTACACCTTCGACGTCGCCGGCCGGCAGGCGGACTTCGTGCTGCCGCGTCGGGCACGGATCGACCCTGCGCGCATGGCGGCGATGCAGCCGGTGACGCTGCAGGCGCGCGACGGCCTGCCGTTGCACGGCTACCTCACCCGGCCCGCCAGCGCGGGCGATGCGCCGCTGCCGCTGGTGGTGATGCCGCACGGCGGCCCGTTCGGCATCTTCGACGACTGGGCCTTCGAACCCGACGCGCAGGTGCTGGCCCAGGCCGGTTACGCAGTGCTGCAGGTGAACTTCCGCGGCTCCGGCAACTACGGACGCGCGTTCCGCCACGCCGGCGCGCGCGAGTGGGGCGGCACGATGCAGGACGACCTGACCGACGCCACGCGCTGGGCCGTCGCCCAGGGCCATGCCGATGCCGAGCGGATCTGCATCTACGGCGCCAGCTACGGCGGCTATGCGGCGCTGATGGGCGTGGCCCGTGAGCCGGACCTCTATCGCTGCGCCGTGGGCTATGTCGGCGTCTACGATCTGCCGCTGATGCGCACCCAGGACCGTCGCGGCGGCACATCGATGCGCACCTGGCTCGACGAATGGGTCGGCACCGATACCGCCCAGCTGTCGGCCCGTTCGCCGACGCGCCTGGCCGATCGCATCCAGGCGCCGGTGCTGCTGGTGGCCGGTGGCGAAGACGAGATCGCGCCGGTCGAGCACACCCGTCGGATGGAGCGCGCACTGCGTGCGGCCGGCGTGCCGGTGGATACGCTGTACGTCGCCAACGAAGGCCACGGCTTCTACAAGCCGGAAAACCGCCGGGCGTTCTATACACGGTTGCTGGCGTTTCTGGCCGGACATCTGGGCGGCGACACCGCCCTGGAGTGAGCCATGCGTGTGGCCGCGCACCCGGCGTGCCGTGTACGGCTACGCCGGTGCGCGCGCCTGGAGCGCGTACGCGTCCCGGGCGCTTTGCCTGCACCGCGGCCCCGGCCTACCATTCGGGCTCTTTGTCCGGAGTCCGCGCCATGTCCATGCGTCTTGCCGTGTTGCCCCTGTGCCTGCTCGCCGCGCTGCCCTTGGCCGCGCAGACCCGGGGACTGGACGTCCGCGATCTCGTCTCGATCGACCGCGTGTCGTCGCCCGTGTTGTCGGAGGATGGCCGCCAGCTGGTCTTCGCCCAGCGCAGCGCCGAGGGCGACGGCAGCAAGGCCGAGACCGCGATCTACGCGCGCAATCTGGTCACCCGTGACATGGCGCCGCCGCGCCGGGTCACGCCGGCCGGCTGGAACGTCAATTCGCCGTCGCTGTCGCCCGACGGCCAGACGCTGTACTTCCTCAGCGCCAAGAACGGCAGCTCGCAGCTGTATTCGATGCCGCTCGCTGGCGGTACGCCGCGGCAGCTCACCGATGTCGCCGTCGACGTCGGCAGCTACCGGCTCTCGCCCGACGGCACGCGCGTGGCGTTCAGTGCCGACACCTTCGCCGACTGCGGCGCGGACCTCGCCTGCACGAAGACGCGGCTGACCGAGCGCAAGGATGCCCCGGCCTCGGGCGTGGTCTACGACCAGCTGTTCGTGCGCCACTGGGACACCTGGCGTGACGGCACCCGCAGCCGTCTGTTCGTCGCCGACCTGCCGGCCGCACGCGCGGCCGCCGTCAAGACCGTACGCGCGCTGGGCCATGCGCTGGATGGCGACATCCCGTCCAAGCCCTTCGGCGGCGCCGACGACTACACCTGGGCGCCGGACGGCCAGTCGCTGGTAGCCACCGTGCGCATCGCCGGCCGCACCGAGCCGTGGTCGACCAATTTCGATCTCTACCGCATCGATGCCGTCGGCGACGCCGCGCCGGTGAACCTCACCGAGGCCAATCCGGCCACCGACACCGGCCCGGTGTTCAGCGCCGACGGCGGCACCCTGTTCTACCGCGCGATGAAGCGCGCCGGCTTCGAGGCCGACCGCTACGCGCTGATGGCGCTGGATCTGGCCAGCGGGCAGGCGCGCGAGATCGCGCCGCGCTGGGACCGCTCGCCGAGCAGCATCGCGCCGTCGGCCGACGGTCGCGCGCTGTACGTCGCCGCGCAGGACACCGGCCAGTACCCGCTGTTCCGGGTGGACCTCGACGGCGGCGACGTGACGCCGCTGGTCGGCGATGGCTCGGTGTCGTCGTTCGCGGTCAAGGGCGACACCGTCGCGCTCACCCGCAACAGCCTGCAGACCGGCGACGTGCTCTACACCGCATCGCTGCAGCAGCTGGGCGAAGCGGGCGAAGGCGAGCCGCCGCTGCGCAAGATCACCGAGACCGCGGCCGAGCGCCTGCCCGATGTCGCCTTCGGCGCAGCCGAGCAGTTCTCGTTCCGCGGCGCCGGCAATGCCACCGTCTACGGCTACGTGGTCAAGCCCTGGAACTACCAGGAGGGCCAGACCTATCCGGTCGCGTTCCTGATCCACGGCGGCCCGCAGGGCAGCATGGCCAACAGCTGGAGCTACCGCTGGAACGCGCAGACCTATGCCGGCCAGGGCTACGCGGTGGTAATGATCGATTTCCACGGCTCCACCGGCTACGGCCAGGCCTTCACCGATGCGATCACCGGCGACTGGGGCGGCAAGCCGCTCGAGGACCTGCAGAAGGGCTGGGCCGCGGCGCAGCAGCGGTACGCTTTCCTCGATGGCGACCGCGCCTGCGCGCTCGGCGCCAGCTACGGCGGCTACATGGTCAACTGGATCGCCGGCAACTGGTTCGACCGCCGCGGCAACGCGCCGTTCAAGTGCCTGGTCAACCACAACGGCGTCTTCGACACCCGCTCGATGGGCCTGGTAACCGAGGAGCTGTGGTTCACCGAATGGGAGTTCGGCGGCACCGTCGCCGAAAACCCGCGCGCCTACGAGCGGTTCAACCCCGCCCGCCACATCGAGAAGTGGGTAACGCCGACGCTCGTCGTCGCCGGGCAGAACGACTTCCGCGTGCCGATCGACCAGAGCCTGTCCTCGTTCACCGCACTGCAGCGCAAGGGCGTCGAATCGAAGCTGCTGTACTTCCCTGACGAGAACCACTGGGTGCTCAAGCCCGCCAACAGCATCCTCTGGCACGACACCGTCAACGCCTGGCTCGAGCAGCACATCGGCCAGTAAGCGTTTTGGGACGGCCGGCGCCAAGCCGGCCGTCCTTCTTTGAATTTCCTCTTATTTCCGGAATCTCCATTCGATGGCGATCGAGTCCACCGTGCCGTCCACCGCGCTGATCACCAGCGACATCGTCCTGTTCGGCCTGATCGCCGCGACGCTGGGCCTGATCTTCTGGCTTGCCAGCGGGCCGACGCCGTTCTGGAAGAAGTTCTTCGCCTGGGTGCCTGCACTGCTGCTGTGCTACTTCGTGCCGGCGTTCTACAACACCGTCGGCCTGATCGACGGCGCCAACAGCGCGCTCTACAACCCGGTCGCAAGCCGGGTGCTGCTGCCGGCCGCGCTGGTGCTGCTGACGCTGTCGATCGATCTCAAGGGCATCCTGCGCCTCGGGCCGAAGCTGCTGTTCGTCTTCGTCGCCGGCACCTTCGGCATCGTGCTCGGCGCCGTGGTGTCGTTCCAGCTGATGGAATGGCTGTGGCCGGCGGCCGTCGCCGGCGATACCTGGAAGGGCATGGCCGCGCTCGCCGGCAGCTGGATCGGCGGCGGCGCGAACATGGTGGCGATGCGCGAGGTCTACGCGGTCGACGCGACGCTGTTCGGCCAGTTCGCCGTCGTCGACGTGGCCATGGCCAGTGCGTTGATGGCGACGCTGCTGTTTTTGGCCAACCGTTCGGCGCAGATCGACGCGCGCTCCGGCGCGGACACGCGCGCGATCGACGAGATGAAGGCACGCATGGCCGCCTACGAGGCAGCGAATGCGCGCATCCCCACGCTGACCGACCTGATGGTGATTGTCGGTGTCGCCTTCGGGCTGGTCGGGCTGGCCCATGCGATCGCGACCCCGCTGGCGGCGTGGTTCGGCGCCAACGTCGCCTCGGCCGCGCAGCTGAGTCTGGATTCGGCCTTCGTCTGGGTGGTGCTGCTGGCGACGGCCGCGGGTCTGGGCCTGAGCTTCACCCCGGTGCGGCGCCTCGAAAGCGCGGGCGCGTCGAAGATCGGCACGGTGTTCCTGTACTTCCTGATCGCCTGCATCGGCATGCAGATGGACTTCACCCAGCTCTTCGACCGGCTCGAACTCATCGCGATCGGCGTGATCTGGATGACGGTGCACGTGCTGGTGATCTGGGGCGCGGCGCGTCTGGTGCGGGCGCCGATGTTCTACGTCGGCGTCGGCTCGATGGGCAATGTGGGCGCGGCGGCGTCGGCGCCGGTGATCGCTGCCGCCTTCCATCCCACGCTGGCGCCGGTCGGCGTGCTGCTGGGCACGGTGGGGTATGCCACCGGCACGGTGGTGGCCTATTTCACCGGCCAGCTGCTGCGGCTGATGGCCGGGCAGTAGACAGGCGAGGCGTCGCCAGCGCACAGGCAGGTACGTGACGCGACCGGTCGATGTCGGACCGCGGGTGTCACAAACCGGCGCGCATGGACACCGGTTCACCTTGATGGCCGTTACGTCGGAACCGTGCAGTTGGCACGGCTCGTGCTTCGGTGAACGCCGTTCCCGAATCTGGTACCGAGCGTGCAGCAGGCAACACTGGAGAAGGTCGTCAGCTTGAGTGCCCGTGCGCCCGGCACCTCGCCGGCGGATGCGGACGCGATCCGCAGCGAGTTCGAACGCGTGCAGGCGCGCGCGAAGGGCGTGGCGATGCTGCTGCTCTCCACCGCCGACGGGCGCGCGGTCGCGGACTGGACGCATGCGCGACTCGACCCGCGCCGGGTGTCGGCGATGACCAACTCGTTCCTCACGCTGGGCGAAACCCTGGCCAAGGAAGTCGGCATGTCGGCGGCCGACCACGCCACCATCTCCACCGCACACGGCAGCCTCGTGGTCATCCGCATCAACGGCGCGAGGCTGTACACCCTGGCCGTGCTCGGCGACCAGCAGGCCACGCTGGCCGTCCTGCTGTTCGCCGCCCGCGAGTGCGCCGCGCGCATCCGCGACCGGCTCTGATCCGTACACCGCAGTCCCTCGTTCGATCCGCGACGCGTGATGCGCGCGCGATCGCTCTTCCGCTCCACCTCATGCAGCTCAAGGACATTTCAATGGCAGGCAATCTCAATCTCGACCAGCTCAACGGCCTCGCGGGCTTCATCGGCGCGGCGCTGGTCGACAGCGACAGCGGCATGGCACTGGGCACGCTCGGCGGAGGCGCTCTGGATCTCGACGTGGCGGCGGCCGGCAATACCGAGGTCATCCGCTCCAAGCGCAACGTCGCCAAGATGCTCGGGCTGACCGACACCATCGAGGACATCCTGATCACGTTGAGCCACCAGTACCACCTGATCCGTCCGCTCGAGAGCAACGGCGCGCTGTTCCTGTACGTGGTGCTGGACCGGGCGAAGTCGAACCTGGCCATGGCGCGCCACGAGCTCAAGGCGTTCGAGCGCACGCTCGATTTCAAGTAAGCCGATCCGACCGACGCGCTCACCGCACGCCGCCGGCTCCGGCCGGCGGCGTGTCCGTGCCCGCAACGCGCAGCGCCCATGACCGCCCCCCGATATCAACACGCGCGCATCGCGGCTGCCGGCCTCGATCTGCTGCACATGACGCGCTTGAAGGTCGCGTGCTCCCTGCTCATGGCCGAGCGGGTGCACGCCGAACTGCGTGACTGGCCGGGCACCGGCATCCGGCTGCTGGTGGCCGGCGTGGATTCCGCGCAAGGCGCGGCCGCGGCGGAGCAGGGACGCGAAACGGGCGTGGCCGTGCTGACCATCGCGCGCGAGCGCCGTGGTGACCTGCAGGGCCTGCACCACGGCGCGACGGTCAAAGACATGTTCGACCAGCTCCTCCGTCTACTCGGCGACGAGGCCCCCGTACTCGCGACGGTGGCCGCGGCGCTGCCGTCACCACGGTCGCCGGATCGGACACCGCTGGACGCGCGGACACCGCGCCTGCTCGACCACGTGGCCACCACGGCAGGCATCGTGACCCTGCTCGAATGCGGTGAGCTGCGCGTGGCCGTCGATCGTGACCGCGGCCTGCTGCATCTGCCGCCCGGCGGTGGGGAGACCGCGCTGGTCGAGGCCTGCGAGCGCACGGACTGGCGCGTCGAGCACATCGCACGGGCCGCGTTCGATCCGCGGCGTGCGGGTGTGCCCACACGGGCGCCACTGGAACCCTTCGTGTGGCGGGCGGCCTCGCGCAGTGCGCATCCGGTCGGCGGGCGGCCCGCTGACGGAGTGCTGGGGCTCAAGGGCTGGCCCGCCGTCGATGCTGCCGTGCTGCCGGGCGGGTGGATCCTGGCGCTGGGCTGTCTGTTGCAGCGGCCGTGGTCGAGTGTCGCGCTTGCCGAGGCCTGCGGTTTGCCCGAAGCGGAGACCGCGCGCATCTTCGCCGCCGTGCATCACAGCGGGCTCGCGCACATCGCGCCAGCCCCGGTGACGCGCCGGGCGCCGGCGCCGGAGGCCGGGCCGGCGTCCGCCGGGCTGCTGGTGCGCGTGGCGCGCCGTTTTGGACTGCATTTCGGAGGATCCCGTGGATAACGTCACCACCAAGCTCGTCTTCGTCGGCGACATGGGCGCCGGCAAGACGACGGCGATCCGCGCGATCTCCGACAGCGAGCCGGTCAGCACCGAGATGCCGATCAGCGAGGACGTGCACGGCGACAAGACCCACACCACCGTGGCGCTGGATTACAGCTCGATCGAACTGGATACCGGCGAGCTGCTGCATGTCTACGGCGTGCCGGGGCAGGGCTATCTGGACTTCATGTGGCCGATGGTCGCCGAGGGGGCGATGGGGGTCGTCGTGCTGGTCAGCGCCGAGCGCGCCGATCGTGTCGACAGCACAGTCCATCTGTTGCGGCGCTTCGGGGAACTCGCGCCGCAGGCCTGCTTCGCGGTCGGCGTGACCCGGACCGACCTCGCCGATGCGTTCGCACTGCCGGAATTCCGCGATGCGCTGCTCGCGCGCGGCTATCGGATTCCGGTGCTGCGCGTGGACGCGAGGCAGCCGCTGCAGGTGGATTTCCTGATCAAGGCGCTGCTCTCCTACCAGTACGGTCGCTCGCTGACCCCGCCAGCTTGAACCCCGTCCGGCTCAGACTTTAGTCGTAGCGCGCGCCGATATCCGCGTTCCAGGGGTTCCGTCGTCACGTCCCAGCGGCGATGCTTCCGGGACTGCGGTCGCCTGCCGCGAATGTCCGGGAGTGCTGAAGATGAACGCGATCATTCTGCTGGTCGTCGGTTTGACGATCATGGCGCTCGGCTATTTCTTCTATTCGAAGTTCATCGCCGAGAAGATCTACCGGCTCGAGGCCGACTTCCAGACGCCCGCGCACACCATGCGCGACGGCGTCGACTACGTGCCGACCAACCGGTTCGTGCTCTGGGGCCACCACTTCACGTCGGTGGCCGGCGCCGCGCCGATCGTCGGTCCGGCGATCGCGGTGATCTGGGGCTGGGGACCGGCGTTCCTCTGGGTGGTGTTCGGCACGGTGTTCTTCGCCGGCATGCACGACTTCGGCGCGCTGTGGGCCAGCGTGCGCAACCGCGGCAAGTCGATGGGCATGCTCAGCGGCAGTTACATCGGCCGGCGCGGGCGCAATCTGTTCCTGGTGGTGATCTTCCTGCTGCTGCTGATGGTCAACGCCGCATTCGCGGTGGTGATCTCGAACCTGCTGGTGTCCACGCCGACCTCGGTGATCCCGGTCTGGGGCGCGATCGTGGTGGCGCTGCTCATCGGCCAGGCGATCTACCGCTTCAAGATGGGCCTGCTGTGGCCGTCGATCATCGGCGTCGTGGTGCTCTACGCGCTGATCTGGCTGGGCAGCCTGTACCCCATCGTGCTGCCCGAGACGGTGCTGGGCATGAGCGCCGGCTCGACCTGGATCGTGCTGCTGTTCCTCTATGCCGGCATCGCCTCGGTGCTGCCGGTGTGGGTGCTGCTGCAGCCGCGCGACTACATCAACGGCCTGCAGCTGTTCGTGGGCCTGGGCATCCTGTACGCGGCGGTGCTGATCGCCTCGCCGACGATCGTGGCGCCGGCGTTCAACACGGCCGTGCCGGACGGCACGCCGAGCATCGTGCCGCTGCTGTTTGTCACCATCGCCTGCGGCGCGATCTCCGGCTTCCACGGCATGGTCGCCTCGGGCACCACATCCAAGCAGCTGGACAAGGAAACCGATGCGCGCTTCGTCGGCTACTTCGGCGCGGTGGGCGAGGGCATGCTGTCGCTGGCGGCGATCATCTGCTGCACCGCGGGCTTCGCCACCCTGGTCGACTGGCAGGCGGTCTACAGCAGCTTCGGCGGCGGCAATGTCACCGCCTTCGTCAACGGCGGCGAGGCGCTGATCGGCGCCGGCCTCGGCTTGCCGCAGAACCTCGGCTCCACGCTGCTGGCGACGATGGCGATCCTGTTCGCCGCCACCACGATGGACACCGGCCTGCGCCTGCAGCGCTTCGTCGTGCAGGAAGCCGCCGAACTCGCCGGCTTCAAGGTGGGCACGCTGCTCGGCACCGTGCTCGCGCTCGGCGTGTGCATGGCCCTGGCCTTCGGCGCCGGCAGCGGCGGCAGTGGCGGCATGGTGATCTGGCCGCTGTTCGGCACCACCAACCAGCTGCTGGCGGCGCTGACGCTGGCGATCATCACCGTCATCCTGATCCGCAAGGGCCGCAACCCCTGGTTCACCGGGATTCCGATGGTGTTCCTGCTGATCATGTCGGTGTATGCGCTCGTGGTGCAGCTCGGCACGTTCTACAACGACGGCAACTGGCTGCTGCTGGGCATGGACATCGTGATCCTGATCGCCGCGCTGTGGGTGACGTTCGAAGCGGCGCTGGCGATGCGCCAGGGGCGCGACGGCGGCGCCGGAACCCGGGACGTGGCGGAGGCCGGACGGGGCTGAGTGCCGTGACCGATGCACCCGCGCCCTCGCGCTGGGCCCGCCTCGCGGCGGGCCTGGGCGAGTTCTACGCCGCGCCGTACCGGCGCACGCTGGCACGCGCGCAGCGCGACGAGGATGACCTGTTCATGCTGATGGTCTTCTCCGAGTCGCTCGGCGTGCCGAACCCGGTCGGCTATTACACGCTGGAACTGATGCCGGCCATGTACGACCGCTTCCACGCCTGGCACCGGCGGATGGGCCTGGAGCGTTCGCCGCTGGATCACATTTCGTGCTGCTGAGCGAGGCGGCCGCGCGCCGCGTGGTGTTCATCGGCGGCAAGGGCGGCGTGGGCAAGACCTCGCTGGCGTCGGCGCTCGCGCTGGCCCAGGCGCGTGCCGGGCGACGCGTACTGCTGGTCTCCACCGATCCGGCGCACAACCTCGGCCACCTGTGGCAGTGCACGGTGGGCCCCGAGCCGCGCGCACTCGCGCCCGGTCTGGACGCGCTGGAACTGGATCCCGACGCCACCGCGGCCGCGCACCTGCAGCAGGTGGGCGAGGCGCTGCGCCGGCTGATGCCGGCGCATCTGGCCGGCGAGGTCGACAAGCACCTGTCGCTGTCGCAGGACGCGCCGGGCATGCACGAAGCGGCGCTGCTGGAGCGCATCGCCGAGCTGGTGCACGACGCGCCGGCGCGCTACGACCTGCTGGTCTTCGACACCGCGCCGTCGGGGCATACCGCGCGGCTGATGGCGCTGCCGGAAATGCTGACCGCATGGACCGAAGGCCTGCTGCAGCGGCAGGAACGCAGCGAACGCTTCGGCGCCGCCCTGCGCAGTCTGGGCCGCGATGACGGCATCGGCGCACGCGCGCTCGGCGGCGAGGCCCCGGCGGCGACGCCGGGCGACCGCGACCAGGCGATCCGCGCCCTGCTGCACCGCAGGCGGCACCGCTTCGAACATCTGCGCAGCACGCTGGCCGATCCGGCGCGCACCGCGTTCTTCATCGTGCTGGCCGCCGAGCGCCTGCCGGTGCTGGAAACCATCCAACTGCACGCGCAGCTGGCGCGGGCCGGCATCGCCGTCGCCGGCCTCGTGGTCAACAAGCGCGCGCCGCGCGATGCCGGCCCGTTCCTCGCCGGCCGCCATGCGCAGGAAGCCGTTCACCTCGACACCCTGCGCGCGGCGCTGCCGGCGCTTGCGCTGCAGGAGGTGCCGCTGCTGCAGCAGGACGTGGTGGGGATCGAGGCACTCGACGCCTTCGCCGGTCTGCTGGCGTCAACGGGCGGGCCGGTATGATGCGCGGCCACTTTGCACTTCGGCTCCTGTCATGGCGACCGCCGCTTTCCCCGCCTCGTTGCGCGAACAACTGCAGACGCTGATCCGCGAACTGCCCGATGGCGACGTCGAGGTCGGTCCGCTGGTCGACGAACTCGGTGCGCAGGGCATGCTGATGCTGGTGATCCTGCTGACGCTGGTGTTCCTGATCCCGGTGTCGATTCCCGGCGTCAGCACGGTGTTCGGTGCGGTCATCGTGCTGGTCGGCATTGCCCGGATCGCCGGACGTCCACTCTGGATGCCCGGCGCGGTGCGCCGCCGTTCGGTACCGGCCGGGCGCATGCGCGCCGCGCTCGATACCGGACTGAAATGGGTGCGCCGGCTGGAACGCATCACCCGTCCCGGACGCATGGCCGGCCTGACCCACGGGCGCGCCGTCGGCCTGTTCAACGACGCCGCGCTGATCCTCGGTGCGGTGCTGCTGATGGCGCCGTTCGGCTTCATTCCCTTCAGCAACACCGTCCCCGGCGTGGCGCTGATGTGCCTGGCGATCGGCCTGCTGCAGCGCGACGGCCTGATGGTGCTGCTGGGCCACGTGATGAACGTGGTGACGATCGTCTATTTCGCGATCCTCATCGGCGGCGGCGGACTGGTGATCCGGGAGCTGTTCACGCGCTTCTGGCCGGCCTAGGGCGCCCGGAATCCCTTAGGAGTGCGCTCGCGCGCGATGAAGCGTTCCCCGGGAAAACCCATCGCGCGCACGCGCGCTCCTACAGCCAGCGCGCGCGCTTGAACATCCGGTACAGCACGACCATCACCACGCCGACGGTGCCGACCAGCAGCGGGTAGGCGTAGCGCTCATCGAGTTCCGGCATGCCGCGGAAGTTCATGCCGTACCAGCTGGTGATCAGCGTCGGCGCCGCCAGCAGGGCCGCCCAGGCACCGAGCTTCTTGACGATCTCGCCCTGGCTCAGCGTGACCAGCGCCTGGTTGACGCCGAGCGCGGTGCCGAGCATGTCGCGGATCGCGTCGACGGTGTCGTTGACGCGCACCGAGTGGTCGAGCACGTCGCGGATGTAGAGCTTGGCCTCGGCCGGGATCAGCGGACTGCTGCTGCGCACCAGTTGCGACAGCACGTCCTGCAGCGGCGTCACCGCGACGCGCATGTAGGTCAGCTCGCGCTTGAGTTCGTAGAGCCGGATGACGATGCCGCGGTGGAACTGCGCGCTGACGATGTCCTGTTCGAGCGCGTTGAGCGTCGCCTTGAAGTCGTCGACGATCGGCAGGTAGTTGTCGACGATGGCGTCGAGCACCGCGTACAGCGCCGCCGAGGCGCCCATCGCCAGCAGCTCCGGCTCGCGTTCGATGCGCTGGCGCGCCGGTGCGTACGACAGCGAGGCGCCGTGGCGCACCGTCACCAGATAGCGCGGCCCGAGGAAGATGTGGGTCTCGCCGTAGGCGATGCGCTCGTCGATCGCCTGCGCGGTATTGGCGACGATGAACAGCGAGTCGCCGTAGGCCTCGATCTTCGGCCGCTGGTGGGCCTTGCCGGCGTCCTCGATCGCGAGGGCATGCAGATCGAACTCGGCCTGCAACTGCGTCAGCACGTCGTCGCCGGGCTCGTAGAGGCCGATCCACGCGAAGCTGGTCGGGTCATCCGCGAGCGCCCGGCCGACCGCATCGAGCGCGACATCTCGTCTGCCCTGCGATCCGTAGACCGCGCAGTTGACGACGCCGGGTGGATTGCCCGGCGTGCCGGTCGTGCTGTCGGAGGGTGCGCGCATCGCCGGATCGTCGGTCAAGTCCGTGCGCACGACAAGCGGCACGCACGATCTCGCTTCCCGTAGAGCGGAGCTCGCTCCGTTCTAAGGAAACTCCCGGCCGGGCAAGCCCGGCGCTACGGGAGTCAGCGGGCGACGAACCGGATCGCCTGGCCGCCGGCCGGTCCCATGCGGATGTCGAGCGTGTCGCCAGCACCGACCTCGCGCGATTCGATGACCAGATCGTGCGGGTCGTCGCGCCAGCCGGCGGTGTCGCCGTCGCGATAGATCTGCGCGGTGTAGCGGCGGCCCGCGTCGAGGAAATCCAGCGGCACCCGCAGCGTGCGCGCCTCGCCGTCGGTCACCGCGCCAAGGTACCAGTCGTCGCCGTCGCGCTCGCGGCGCGCGATGACCGCCGATTCGCCGATCTCCCCGGCCACCAGGCGCGTCTCGTCCCAGTCCACCGGCACGTCGCGGATGAAGCGGAATGCATCCGGTCGCGCTTCGTAGTGTTCGAGCAGGTCGGCCGCCATCTGCAGCGGGCTGTGGATCACCACGTACAGCGCGAGCTGCTTGGCCAGTGTCGTCGCCATCGGCTGGCCGGACTTGGTGTCCATGCCGAAGATGCCCGGCGTGAAATCCATCGGCCCGGCGAGCAGGCGCGTGTAGACCAGCGTCGCCTCGTGTTCCGGCGGATTGCCGGGATCGCCCCAGGCGTTGAACTCCATGCCGCGCGCGCCTTCGCGCGTGATCAGGTTCGGATACGTGCGGCGCAGGCCGGTGTCCTTGACCGGTTCGTGCGGATTGACCGCGATGCGCCGCTTCGCGGCCGCCTCGACCACCTTCTGGTGGTGGCGCACCATCGCCTGGCCCTCGTGCCAGGCGTAGCGCAGCCGCCCGTCGGTGCCGAGCACCTTGGCCTGGCCGGCGTCGGCGACGTAGCCGGTCTTGACCCCGTGCACGCCGAGCCGCGCATAGAGGTCGAACGCGTCGTCGAGCTGGGCCTCGTAGTGCGCGGCATGGCCCGAGGTCTCGTGGTGGCCGATCAGCATCACGCCCTTGTCGCGCGCATACGCGGCGACGCCTTCGAGGTCGAAGTCCGGATAGGGCCGGGTGAAGCTGAAGGTCTCGCCGTTGCCGAACCAGTCGCCGTCCCAGCCGACGTTCCAGCCCTCGACCAGCACGCCACCGAGGCCGTTCGCCGCCGCGAAGTCGATGTGCCGCTTCGCGTGCGCGGTCGTCGCGCCGTGCTTCGGGCCGGAGGCCCAGGTCTTGCGGTCGAGATGCATCTCCCACCAGATGCCGACGTACTTCATCGGCCGGATCCACGACACGTCGCCGAGCGCGTTCGGTGCGTTGAGATTGAGGATCAGGCCCGACTCGACGAGACCGGCGGCGCGGTCGGCGATCTGGATCGTGCGCCACGGCGTCGCGAACGGCGCGGTCACCTCGACCTTCGCCTCGCCGATGCCCGGCGTCAGTGCCGCCTTGAACCGGCGGCCTTCGGCGCGCGTCAGGTTCATGCCGGAATAGTCGACCAGCGCGGCCTCGTGGATCGACAGGTGCAGGCCGTCGCCGGTGCGCAGCGTGATCGGCGTCTGCGCCAGGCCCACTTCCTCGACCGGTGTGCGGTGGTAGAGGTATTCCTCGCGGTTCCATTCGAACGCGGGGATCCACCATGCCGTCGCCGCATCGGCGATGGTGAACTCGGTCAGCTCCTCGGCGATCGCGAGGCGCTGCAGCGCCGGCTGGTCCGGAAAGTCGTAGCGGAAGCCGACGCCGTCGTCGAACACGCGGAACACGACGTCGAAGCGGCGCTTCGTCCCGCTGGTCTCGGCGAACGTGACCCGCAGTTCGTTGTGGTGGTCGCGCACGTACCGGCGCTCGCCCCAGGGCAGCTCCCAGCGTTCGTCGTGACTGCGCGTGCGCTGGTCGACGATCGCGAGGTTGCGCTCGAACTTCGGCGCATCGGTGAACATCATGCCCAGCCGCGAGGGCGCGATCACCGCGTGCCCGTCGCGCGAGACCGCGTAGCTGGCGCGGCCTTCGCCGTCGGTCGTGATCTCGACGGCGATGCGCGCATCCGGAGAGGCGATACCT
Organism: Lysobacteraceae bacterium NML93-0793; assembly: GCA_002324875.1. Taxonomy (GTDB): domain Bacteria; phylum Pseudomonadota; class Gammaproteobacteria; order Xanthomonadales; family Xanthomonadaceae; genus Luteimonas. The sequence goes on along the minus strand of NTJG01000002.1, from coordinate 84,074 downwards.
GCGCTCGCGCGCGGCTCGGCGGCGGAGACGGAGAGGGCGGCGATCGGCAACAGCGCGGCCAGCATTCCGGCAAGTCGGTTCGACATGGTACGGCGCCCTCCCAGACGCGGTCAGTCGTGCGTTCGTCCGGATCTTTGCACGCGGATTCCGCGAGGGCCGGGTGCATACGTATGCAGGCAGCGGTGCGCGCGACAAGGCGCTTGCGGGAAGACCCGTCTCGCGCGCGAGCGCCCTCTTACGGAGAGCGGTTGCTGCGCAGCGCGAACCAGAACGCAACATGCACCGGCATCAGCAGCGCCAGCCAGGCCGCGTTGCGCTGCGGCAGCACCGGCAGCCAGTGCAGGAACAGCGCGGCGATCCCGCACAGCACCACGGCGCCGAGCACCCAGCCGAACAGGCGGCCCGGCGCGCGGCCGCGCGCGATCCGCCAGCCGCCGGGCAGCAGCAAGGCGCACAACGGGTTGAACAGCAGCAGATTCTGGTTGCGCCAGGCGAAGCCGTGCGCGGTGCCCAGCCACAGGAACAGCATCACGCCGCCGAGCAGCGCGCACGCCGTCCAGACCGGCAGCGCTGCAGTGGCCAGCGCCCGCGGTGCGCTGCGCCCGGCGAACAGGATCGCCAGACCCAGTGCCACGCCCGCCAGCAACCATGGCCACAGCAGGCGTGGCCGTTCGACCGGCTCCGGTGCCTGGGTGTGCGGCACGATCACCTGCTCGCTGGACACCAGTGGACGCCCGTCGACATTGCGTGCATCGCGCAGCGCATCGGCCAGCCGCATCGGCACGAACGTGTCGTCCCAGATCGAGTTGGGCCGGTCCGCGGCCGGACCGAGACCGATATCGAAGCCGAGCCACATCCACGGAGCCGGCGAGGCCAGGCGCACCGCGTCGCCGCGGTAACTGTTTCCACGCGAGCGCCCCTGCAGCTGGCTGCGCAGTGCGCCGCCGAGCGCGCGGTCGATGGCGTCGCGCACGCGGGTGGAGCAGTTGTCGGTGAAATAGTCGTAGTGGTAGTGCGCGTGCTCGGGCCGGGCGTTCTCGGCCAGCGCTGCCGCGAGTGCGCGGGCCTGGGCCGGATCGAGATCCAGCCATTGGATCGAGACGCCGCGGCCGACGTCGCGGTAATAGGCCAGATCGTCCGCGAACGGCAGCGCGGCGAGCATGTAGCGCATGTCGCCGCGGATGAAGCGGGACACGAAGTCCGGCTCGCTGGGATCGAAGAAGCCGAAGTTGTACGAGACCGGATAGGCCTCGGCCGGATCGTCGACGATCAGCGCGTTGTGGCCGAAGCGCTCGAAGAACACGTCGCCGGGCTGCATCGTGGCCACGCCGATCTGCGGCACGTCGTCGCGGGCCGGCGTCTGCGCCGCGCCGGTCGACGGCCACAGGCAAAGGCACAGCAGCAACGCACACACGCGCGTGATCATGCGCGCCGGGCTCCGCGCGTCAGTCGTCGGCATGCACGCTGACGTGCAGCGCATGCAGGCGGCGCGAGTCGGCGTCGGTGACCCGGAACGCGAACCGGCCGAGCGTGAGCTCTTCGCCGACTTCGGGCAGGTGACCGATCGCGCCGATGATCACACCGCCGATCGTGTCGTACTCGTCGTCGTCGAAGTCGGCGCCGAAGCGTTCGTTGAAATCCTCGATCGGAGTCAGCGCGCTGACCGCGAACTGGCCGTCGGCCTGGGCGGCGATCAGGGCGTTCGGATCCTCGGCGTCGTCGTGCTCGTCGTCGATCTCGCCGACGATCTCCTCCAGCACGTCCTCGATCGTCAGCAGGCCGGCGACGCCGCCGTACTCGTCGATGACGATCGCCATGTGGTTGCGCGACTGCCGGAACTCGCGCAACAGCACGTTGAGCTTCTTGGAGCCGGGGATGAGCACCGCCGGGCGCAACAGTTCGTGGATGGTGCCCGGCCCGTTGTCGGCGACCACGCCGCGCAGCAGGTCCTTGGCGAGCAGGATGCCGAGAATCTCGTCCTTGTCGTCGCCGTGCACCGGAAACCGCGAGTGGCCGGATTCGACCACCTGGCGCATCAGGTCGAGGAACGGCGCATCGGCCGGCAGCGCGACCATCTGCGCGCGCGGAATCATGATGTCGCCGACCGTCTTGGTGGAGATGCCCAGCGCGCCTTCGAGCATGCGCAGGGTGTCGGCATCGATCAGGCCGTCGGCGTGGGTGTCGCGCAGCAGTTCGACGAGATCGTCGCGGTTGCTGGGTTCGCCGGAGATCGCCGAGCTCAGGCGCTCGAGCCAGCCGCGTCGGCGTTCATGGGGTTCGGAACCGGGGGAAGGTCGACTGTCGTCCTCGGACATGGTGCGGTTGTTCGTTCTGCATGCGTCCGGATGGACGCGGGGCCAGTCTAGCAGGATGGATCGGACGGTCCGTCAGCGCAGCTCGCCGGCATAGGGATCGGCGACACCCAGTTCGGCCAGGATTTCGCGTTCCAGCTGCTCCATCGCCTCCGCCTCGGGCGTGTTCTCGTGATCCCAGCCCAGCAGATGCAGGACGCCGTGGACGGTGAGATGGGCGTAATGCGCATTGGGCGCCTTGCCCTGGTCGTGGGCTTCACGGCTGACCACGGGCGCGCAGATCACCAGGTCCCCCAGCAGCGGCAGGCGCACGCCGTCCGGCAGGCCCTCGGGCAGGTCCGCGGGGAAGCTGAGCACGTTGGTGGCGTAGTCCTTGCCGCGGTAGTGCCGGTTGAGCGCGCGTCCCTCGTCCTCGCCGACGATACGGATCGCGAGGTCGGCCTCACGGATCCGCCCGTGAAGTGCGGCGGCGGCCCAGCGGCGGAAGCTCGCGGCCGCGGGCACGCCCTTGCGCGCGGTCGCATAGCCCACGGCAATGTCGAGATGGATCGGGCCCCGGGTCATGTGTGCGTCTCAGTTCGAAGGCGCGCCGACGTCGCCGGCATCGCGACGCTCGTAGGCGCTGACGATGCGCGCGACCAGCGGATGGCGCACCACGTCGCGCGCCTCGAAGAAGGTGAAACTGACACCGTCGACGTCGCGCAGCACGTCGATCGCGTCCTTGAGGCCGGATTTCACGTGCTTGGGCAGGTCGATCTGGGTGAGATCGCCGGTGACGACGGCCGTGCTGCCGAAGCCGAGACGGGTGAGGAACATCTTCATCTGTTCGATGGTGGTGTTCTGGGCCTCGTCGAGAATCACGAACGCATCGTTGAGCGTGCGGCCGCGCATGTAGGCCAGCGGCGCGATCTCGATGACGTTCCGCTCCAGAAGCTTGGCCACCTTTTCCACGCCGAGCATCTCGTACAGCGCGTCGTAGAGCGGGCGCAGGTAGGGATCCACCTTCTGGGTGAGATCGCCCGGCAGGAAGCCGAGCTTCTCGCCGGCTTCGACCGCCGGACGCACGAGGATCAGGCGCTGCACCTTCGCCTCGTTGAGGGCTTCGACCGCCATCGCCACGGCGAGGAAGGTCTTGCCGGTGCCCGCCGGGCCGATGCCGAAGTTGATGTCGTGGCCGGTGATGCGGTGCAGGTACTTGGCCTGGTTCGCGCCGCGTCCGCGGATGGTGCCGCGCTTGACCCGCACCGCGACCTCCTGCGGCAGGTAGTCGTCGGCGTCGTTCTCGACATTCGCCTCGCTCAGGCGCAGCGCGATCGCCTCGCTGTCGAAGACCTCGTGCGCGGTTTCGGCGTACAGCGCCTTGAGCAGGCGTTCGGTGTCGTCCAGCACGCCCTTGTCGCGGCTGCTGATGCGGAAGATGTTGCCGCGGTTGGCGATCTCCACGCCCAGGCGCAACTCGATCTGGCGCAGGTGGCCGTCGAACGGGCCGGCGAGGTTGGCGAGGCGCTCGGTGTCGGAGGGCTCGAGCAGGAAATTGCGTTCGTACAGGTCGGTCATGGCGCGGATTCTAGCGGCGCGGGTGCAGGCTGGATGTGCAGGCGATGCAACGGATGGAGCTCGACGTCCGGGACGCATGAATACGCGGCGCGGCGCCGCCCCAGCGGCGGGGCAGGGTATCCCGCGATCGGCCCCGGTCCGCCCGCCTCAGGCGCCGTCGCGCAACACGATGCGTCCGCGCAACGAGTTGCTGAGCGCGGCGGTGATCTCGACATCGACGAACTGGCCGATCAGGCGCGCCGGCGCCGGAAAGTTCACCGAGCGCATGTTCTCGGTCTTGCCGGTGAGCTCGGTCGGATCCTTGCGCGATGGGCCCTCGACGAGCACCGTCTGCACGCTGCCCACCATGCGCTCGGAAATGCCGGCGGCATAGGCATTGATGTGCGCCTGCAGGCGCGACAGACGCGCGTGCTTTTCCTCCTGGGGCACCGAATCCTCGAGATCCGAGGCCGGCGTGCCCGGACGGCGCGAATAGATGAAGGAGAACGACTGGTCGAAGCCGACGTCCTCGATCAGCTTCATCGTCTTCTCGAAGTCGGCGTCGGTCTCGCCGGGGAAGCCGACGATGAAATCCGAGCTGATCGAGATGTCGGGCCGCACGGCGCGCAGCTTGCGGATCTTCTGCTTGAATTCGAGCGCGGTGTAGCCGCGCTTCATCGCCGAGAGGATGCGGTCGCTGCCGGCCTGCACCGGCAGGTGCAGATAGTTCGCCAGCTGCGGTACGTCGCGGTAGGCCTCGATCAGCGAATCGGAAAATTCCAGCGGGTGCGAGGTGGTGAAGCGGATGCGGTCGATGCCGTCGATCTCGGCGATGGTGCGGATCAGCAGGCCCAGATCGGCGACCTCGCCGTCGCCCATCGGGCCGCGGTAGGCGTTGACGTTCTGGCCCAGCAGATTGATCTCGCGTACGCCCTGGCCGGCCAGTTGCACCACTTCGACCAGCACGTCCTCGAACGGCCGGCTGACTTCCTCGCCGCGCGTGTAGGGCACCACGCAGAACGAGCAGTACTTCGAGCAGCCTTCCATGATCGACACGAACGCGCTCGGCCCCTCGGCGCGCGGCTCGGGCAGGCGGTCGAACTTCTCGATCTCGGGAAAGCTGATGTCGACCTGCGGCAGGCCGGTCTCGCGCTTGGCGCGGATCAGCTCGGGCAGGCGGTGCAGGGTCTGCGGGCCGAACACCAGGTCCACGTACGGCGCGCGCTTGACGATGGCTTCGCCTTCCTGCGACGCCACGCAGCCGCCCACGCCGATCAGCACCGGCTTGCCGTCCTTCTTCAGCGATTTCCAACGCCCGAGCTGGCTGAAGACCTTCTCCTGCGCCTTCTCGCGGATCGAACAGGTGTTGACCAGTACGACGTCGGCATCCTCGACGTTGTCGGTCAGTTCCAGCCCCTCGCTGGCAGCGAGCACGTCGGCCATCTTGGCCGAGTCGTACTCGTTCATCTGGCACCCGTGGGTCTGGATGAACAGCTTGCCGCGCGGGGCGGGCAGGGGCGAGGCGACGGCGGTGTCGCCGGCGTGGGAAGCGGTCTCGGTCATGGCGGTTCCGGGGCGCGGTGCTGAGTCCGGGCCGGATGGAGGACGGGGCGCGGAGTGTAGCGGGAAGCGCGCCGCGCAGCGCCCGGGCGCGTTCACAATCAACCACTTGGCAAGCGTGATGGAAGTGTGGACACTCCGCATCGTGAAACGGGGATGGGGACTCATCGCGACGCTCGGTCTGCTGGCGGCCTTTCCGGCTGCCGGCAGTACCCTGTATCGCTGCGACTCCGGCGACGGCATTCCCCAGTACGTGAGCAAGCGGGTCTCCGGCGCGAGTTGTCGCGTGGTGAGTTCCGCGCCGGCGGCGCCACGCCGCACGACAGCCGCGCCGAGCCCAGCGCCGGTTTCGAATGCGCCACGCAGTGTGCCGGCCGACATCGACAGCGGCGCGCCCGCCACGTTCATGGGCATCACGCCGACCTCCACACCCGCATCCGCGACCATAGCCAGCGCGACGCCGACGCCCACGGCGGCCACCACGCCGGCCTCCACGCCGCGCGCGATCAGTGGCCAGCCGCAGCGGCGTCTGCAGCAGGGCCAGGTCTACTCCTACATCAAGGACGGCGTGCGCCATTACAGCAGCAGCCGGCCGAGCGGCGGGGCCCAGGTCGCGGCCGTGCGCACGATCTCCTACAGCTTCGTCGAGACGTGCTACGCCTGCGGCGCGACCCCGGGCGTCAACTTCGGCACGATCCGGCTCAACCACACTGCGTATCGCGACGAGATCGCGCGGGCATCGCGCGATTTCGGGGTGGAGGAAGCCATCGTGCGCGCGATCATGCACGCCGAATCGGCCTTCAATCCCAATGCCCTGTCGCGCGCCGGTGCCCAGGGCCTGATGCAGCTCATGCCCGCCACTGCGCGCCGCTTCGGTGTGGTCAATGCCTACGATCCGGAGCAGAACATCCGTGGCGGGGTCGAATACCTGGCCTGGCTGCTGAAGCGCTTCAACGGCGATCTCACCCTGGCCGCGGCCGGCTACAACGCCGGCGAAGGGGCGGTGGACCGGCACAAGGGCGTGCCGCCCTACAGCGAGACCCAGCGCTACGTCGTCCGCGTCGGAACCCTGGCCGAACGCTATCGCGGTCAGCTGGCGAGCCGTTGATCAAGTCCCCCGCCTGCGACCGATTGTCGCTGGATTCAGCCTTCCGTTACACTCGGGCGTCTTTTGCGGCCGGCCGAGGGATCAGGGGCGCGGCCGTGGCAGCCAGTACACAACAGCTACCGAAAAAAGAGAGCGGAGTACCGGATGGGCGACGAAACGGTGATCGGGCCTGGGGGTGGAGAGGACCCGGTCAATGAAGGGCGGCGCCGGTTTCTGACGGCCAGCACCCTTGTGGTCGGGGCTGTGGGCGCGGGCATCACCGCGATCCCCTTCATCAAGTCCTGGAATCCCAGTGCGCGGGCCCGGCTCGCGGGCGCTCCGGTGACGGTGGACATCAGCGCGCTCGAGGAAGGCCAGCGCCTGATCGCCGAGTGGCGCGGCCAGCCGATCTGGATCGTCAAGCGCTCCAAGGCGATTCTCGAGGCGTTGCCCACCCTCGACAGCCAGCTCAAGGATCCCGAGTCGTCGAACGTCGACCAGCAGCCGGCCTACGTGCTGGAGGCGAACCCCGAACTGCGCTCGATCAAGTCCGACATCTCGGTGCTGGTCGGCCTGTGCACGCATCTGGGCTGCTCGCCGGAAATGGTCGCCGAGATCCGGCCTGCGCCGTTCGACGCCAACTGGAAGGGCGGTTACTTCTGCCCCTGCCACAAGTCGAAGTTCGACATGGCCGGACGCGTCTATGACGGTGTGCCGGCGCCGACGAACCTGCTCGTGCCACCGCACCACTACGCCGACGACGACACCATCGTGATCGGCGTCGATCCGCAGGGAGCCGCCTGATGGCCAACGTCCTCGTCCGCGGCGCCAACGGCGTCTTCAACTGGGTCACCGAGCGTGCACCGGCTCTGATGCCGATGTACCGCAAGCACATGACCGAGTACTACGCGCCGAAGAACTTCAACATCTGGTACATCTTCGGCGTGCTGTCGCTGGTGGTGCTGGTCAACCAGATTTTGACCGGCATCTTCCTGACGATGCACTACAAGCCGAGCGCGGCGGAGGCCTTCGCCTCGGTCGAATACATCATGCGCGACGTGGAGTGGGGCTGGCTGATCCGCTACATGCACTCCACCGGTGCGTCGCTGTTCTTCATCGTGGTCTACATCCACATGTTCCGCGGCCTGATGTACGGCAGCTACAAGAAGCCGCGCGAGCTGGTGTGGATCCTCGGCATGCTGATCTATCTGGTGCTGATGGCCGAAGCCTTCCTCGGCTACGTGCTGCCGTGGGGCCAGATGTCGTTCTGGGGCGCGAAGGTCATCATTTCGCTGTTCGGCGCGATCCCGGTGATCGGCAACGGCCTGACCGAATGGATCATGGGCGATTACCTGCCGTCCGATGCCACGCTCAACCGCTTCTTCGCGCTGCACGTGATCGCGTTGCCGCTGGTGTTGCTGCTGCTGGTCGTGCTGCACCTCGGCGCGCTGCACGAAGTGGGCTCGAACAATCCGGATGGTGTCGAGATCAAGAAGGGCCCCAAGGGCAACCGCTGGTCGAAGACCGCGCCCGCCGACGGCATCCCGTTCCATCCGTACTACACGGTCAAGGACAGCTTCTACGTCTGCTTCTTCCTGATCATCGCGGCGTTCATCATCTTCTTCGCGCCGGCCTTCGGTGGCTGGTTCCTCGAGCACGACAACTTCACCGCGGCCAACCACCTGGTCACGCCCGAGCACATCAAGCCGGTCTGGTACTACACGCCGTACTACGCGATGTTGCGCGTGGTACCGGACAAGCTGGGCGGTGTGATCGTGATGTTCGGCGCGATCGCGATCCTGTTCCTGGTGCCCTGGCTCGATCGCAGCAAGGTGCGCTCGCATCGCTACCGTGGCCCGATCACCAAGATCATGCTGGCCGTGCTGGTGGTGTGCTTCGTGTGGCTGGGCAAGATCGGCGCCGGCCCGGGCACGGACGAGACGGAAACCGTGATCGGCCGCGTGCTGACGTTCCTCTACTTCGCTTTCTTCATCACGATGCCGGTGTGGACCAAGCTCGACAGGACCAAGGCCGTGCCGGACCGGGTGACGCTGCATGACTGACCGACTCTTCGCCCGCATCGCGACTGCCGTCGCCGGGCTGGTGCTCTCGTTCGGGGCGCTCGCCGCCGCCGGTGGCCCGGTCGAGCAGGCCGGTACCGACATCGGCGACCGCGCCTCGCTGCAGCGCGGCGCGCAGCTGTACATGAACTACTGCGCGGGTTGCCACTCGCTGAAGTTCATGCGCTACTCGCGCATGGCCGAGGACCTGGGCCTGACCGAGGACGAGGTGATGAACAACCTCAACCTCACCGGCGCGGCCTTCGGCGAGCACATCATTTCGTCGATGCCGGCCGAACAGTCGGCGCAATGGTTCGGGCAGACGCCGCCGGACCTGAGCCTGATCACGCGCGTGCGTGGCAGCGACTGGGTCTTCACCTACCTCAAGTCGTTCTATCTCGACGAGACGCGGCCGCTGGGCTGGAACAACACGCTGTTCCCCAACGCCTCAATGCCCAATCCGCTGTGGGAGATGCAGGGCCTGCAGCGCCCGGTGCACGGCGAAGTCGACGAAACCGGCGAGCCGGTGGTCGCGCATCTTGAACTCGGCACCCCCGGAAGCCAGAACGCGCAGCAGTTCGACCAGACCGTGCGCGACATCACCGCCTTCCTCGAGTACGTGGGCGAGCCGGCCGCGCTCAAGCGGCAGCAGCTCGGCGTGTGGGTGCTGCTGTTCCTGACGTTCCTGACGTTCCTGGCGTGGTTGTTGAAGAAGGAATACTGGCGCGACGTGCACTGACGCGAACGGCCCTGTGACCGGGGCCGGACGATGCCCGGGCCGCGTTGCCCGACGCGGCGGGGAAATGCGAGACTCGGGGACCGCGACGACCGTCTGCGAGGGGCAGCCGGCGTCACGGGGCTGGCGGATCCAGCCTCCGGAAGGCCGACGACGGCCATGAGTGCCTCCATGCGAAATGTCCTGACACTGTTTTCCTCGGTCGATGATGTGCTGTGCCACCGTGCGCGCCTCGTGCTCGCGGCGAAGGGCGTGACCTACGACATGGTCGTGGTGGACCCGCAGAATCCGTCCGAAGACCTGATCGACCTCAATCCCTACCATTCGGTGCCGACCCTGGTCGAGCGCGAGCTGGTGCTCTATGCGGCCAGCGTGGTCAGCGAATATCTCGACGAGCGGTATCCGCATCCGCCGCTGATGCCGGTCGATCCGCTGTCGCGCGCGCGGCTGCGCCTTGCGATGCTGCGTATCGAGCACGACTGGGTGCCGCAGGTGCAGGCCATCCAGATGGGCAACAAGGCCCAGGCCGAGGCCGGCCGCAAGCGGCTCAAGGAACTGCTGACCGCATCGGTGCCGCTGTTCAAGGCCAGCAAGTTCTTCCTCAATCCGGAGATGAGCCTGGCCGACTGTGCGATGGCGCCGATCGTCTGGCGTCTGCAGGCGCTGGAGATCCCGCTGCCCAAGGACGGCGCCAAGGCGATCGAGGACTACGGCAACCGGATCTTCCGCAGCCCCGGCTTCGTGCGCAGCCTCACCCCGCAGGAGCGCGCGCTGCGTCCGCTGCCCGAATGAGGCCTGCGGCGCAGTCCGGATTGCCGGCGAATCGTTAGACTGTCGGCATGACGGAACGATCGCCCGCGATGACCAGCCACCGCCCGTATCTGCTGCGGGCGCTGTACGAATGGATTGCCGACAACGGCATGACCCCGCACATCCTCGTCGATGCCCGCCTGCCGGGCGTGCGCGTGCCCGCGCACGCGGTCAAGGACGGCCGGATCGTGCTCAACATCGCGGATCGCGCGGTCGCCAAGCTGGACATGGACAACGACAGCGTGCGGTTCTCGGCACGCTTCGGCGGTGTCAGCCAGTCGGTGATGGTGCCGATCGCGGCGGTGCTCGCGATCTACGCGCGCGAGACCGGGCAGGGCATGGCCTTGCCCGAGGACATGGCGGGTACGTCCGCCGACGACACGCTGGACGATGACGAGGCGATGCCCGCTGACGCGCGTCCCGCGCTCGAGGCGGTCGACGGCGACGGGCCGGACGATCCGCCCGACGATGACCCACCGCCCGAACCGCGTCGTGCCCACCTTCGCGTGGTGAAGTAACGCGCCACCGCGGCCCCGCAGCGCGCGCGCGACGCGCGCGGCGCGGTGTCGGCCCGGTCGGGCGCGCCTCATCGTCCGCCTGGATGAGCCACCTCGGGCGAGGCGAGGCGCCAGCGGCGTTCGGTCGGGAAGCTCCGCGTCGTCGCGTGAACCGCTTTCGTCAGCCGCGCGCAGCGACGCTCAGTAGGACGACACCGCCTGCGCGCGCGTGGGGCCGCTGAAGGCGACCAGCTGCTCGCCGCGCAGCACCAGATGGCCGATGTGCCGCTGGATGCCGTCGTCGGAGTATTCGAACCGGAAGCTGCGCTCGATCCGCAGGCGCCCGTCGTCGCCGCGGCGCAGCCGCATCGAATGCGCGTGCACCGCCTGGTCGAGCCACTGCACGCCGGCGCGTTCGCAGGCCTCGCGGCCGAGCTGCCCGGCCCGTTCGGCGGCGGCGCGCGAGGCGCTCCACCACTGGAACGCCGCGAACACGGCCAGCATCACGAAGATCATCGTCGGAAAATCGGGCATGGGCGAACTGTGGCGGCGACGGCGGCGGCTGACAAGTATGGGTGCTCGGCGACCCGCGCGCAGGCCGTGCGCGCCGACGCGGCGAGCCGATGGGCGGTGATGCGGAAGGCGTCGCGCCGAGCCGCGGCGAGGCGTCAGCCCGGAGGCGGCCCCAGCTTCAGCGACAGGTCGATCGCCTGCACGTGCTTGGTCAGCCCACCGATCGAAATGCAGTCCACACCGTCGTCGGCGATCGCGCGCAGGCCGGCCAGATCGACACCACCGGACACCTCCAGCGGAATGCGGCCATCGAACGGGGCGGCGCGCGCGATGCGCACGGCCTCGCGGCGGGTCTCGCCGTCGAAATCATCGATCAGCACGCGGGTGCAGCCCGCGGTCAGCGCCTCGCGCAGTTCGTCGAGCGTTTCGACCTCGACGATCAACGGCAGCGTCGGCGACCGGTCGCGTGCCTGCGCGATCGCTGCGGCGATGCCGCCGGCGGCCCGCACGTGGTTCTCCTTGAGCATCACCGCATCGAAAAGTCCGATGCGGTGGTTGTGCCCGCCGCCGACACGCACGGCGTACTTCTGCGCCTGGCGCAGGCCGGGCAGGGTCTTGCGGGTGTCGAGGATGCGCGTGCCTGTGCCGGCGACGGCCGCGACATGGCGCGCGGTGGTCGTGGCGGTGGCGCTCAGGGTCTGCATGAAGTTCAGCGAGGCGCGTTCGGCGCTGACCAGAGCGCGGCTGCGGCCCTGCAGCGTGGCCAGCACGGTGCCGGCAGGAACGCGGTCGCCCTCGGCCACGCGCCAGTCGATGCGCACGTCGGGATCGAGCGCGCGATGGCAGGCATCGAACCACGGACGGCCGCAGACGACGGCGTCCTGCTTGCACAGCAGATAGGCGATGTCGGCGCCGTCGGGCAGCAGCGCGGCGGTGGCGTCGCCGCCGCCGATGTCCTCGGCCAGGGCCGCGGCGACGTCCGCGGCGACCGCCGCGTGCGGCACGTCGAAGCGGTCGTCGGCGGTCATGCCTTCGGGAAGTCGGCGACCTGGCCGGTCGCGATGGCCTCTTCGACCAGCAGCACCGGAATGCCGTCGTCGACGCGGTAGACGCGCTTGCGGTCGTGGGTCACCAGCGCTTCGCGCAGCGCCTCCGCCTGTGCAGTGCCGTCGTCGCGCGTGATGCCGCCGGCGGCGATCGCGGCGTTCAGCGCGTCCAGGCCGGCGCGGTCGAGCAGGGCGAGCGGCTGGCGGCTGGCGGGGCAGACGAGGATGTCGAGCAGCTTGCGGTCCATGGGCGGCGATGCGTGGAGACGGAGCGCGACAGCGTAGCACTCCGCCTGCGCGCACCGGACCAGCCCGCCGCGCCGGGACACCGAACAGGCGCTGATCCGGGCGACGCCGCCGCCGTGCAGCGAACACGATAAAATGCCGCTTTGTCGTCCGGGAACCGCGTATGACCAGCAGCTCCATTCCGCCGAAGGTCGGCATCGTGATGGGCTCGCGCTCCGACTGGGAGACGATGCAGCACGCCGCGCAGAAGCTCGAGCAGCTGGGCGTCGCACACGAGGTCCGCGTGGTCTCGGCACACCGCACGCCGGACGTGCTGTTCGAATACGCCGCGAATGCGAAGGCCCGCGGCCTGCGCGCGATCATCGCCGGCGCCGGCGGCGCGGCGCATCTTCCGGGCATGCTGGCGTCGAAAACCGCGGTGCCGGTGCTCGGCGTGCCGGTGCAGTCGAAGGCGCTCAACGGGATGGATTCGCTGCTGTCGATCGTGCAGATGCCGGCCGGCATTCCGGTGGCGACGTTCGCGATCGGCAACGCCGGCGCCGCGAACGCCGCCCTGTTCGCTGCCGCGATGCTCGCCGCCGACGATGCCGGAGTCGCCGCGGCGCTGGATGCGTTCCGGCAGCGCCAGACCGACGAGGTGGCCGCCAACGACGATCCGCGTCGATGAGCGCGCCGGCTCGCAGCACGACCACGGTCGGCATCCTCGGCGGCGGCCAGCTGGCGCGCATGCTCGCGCTGTCGGGCGCGCCGCTGGGCCTGCGCTTCCTGGTCATGGACACCGCCGACGATGCCTGCGCCGGGCAGTTCGCGCCGTTGCTGGTCGGCGATTATCGCGACGAGACCGCGCTGGCCGAGTTCGCCGGCAGCGTGGACGTGGCGACGTTCGATTTCGAGAACGTGCCGGCCGAGAGCGCGCATTGGCTCGCCGAGCGCGTGCCGGTGTTCCCCAACCCCGACGCGCTGGCGCTGACCCAGGACCGGCTTGCCGAGAAGACCCTCTTCCGTGAACTGGGCATCCCGGTGCCGGACTTCGCCGATGTCGCGACGCGTGCGCAGCTCGATGACGCCGTGGCGCGCATCGGGACGCCGTGCATCCTCAAGACCCGGCGCCTGGGCTACGACGGCAAGGGGCAGTTCCGGATCAAGACGCCGGCCGATGTCGACGCGGCGTGGGACGCGCTCGGCGCGCAGGCGGGAACGGTCGGGCTGATCCTCGAAGGCTTCGTCGCATTCCAGCGCGAACTCAGCGTGGTCGCCGTGCGCGGCCGCGACGGCGAGTTCCGAGCCTGGCCGCTGACCGAGAACTGGCATGTCGACGGCGTGCTGTCGGCGAGCCTGGCGCCTGCGCGCGTCGATGCTTCACTGCACGCGACCGCGCTGTCGTATGCGCGCGCGATCGCCGAGCGGCTGGACTACGTCGGCGTGTTCGCGCTCGAACTGTTCTGCCGCGATGGCGAACTGCTCGCCAACGAACTCGCACCGCGCGTGCACAACTCCGGGCACTGGACGATCGAAGGCGCGGAGACCTCGCAGTTCCAGAACCATCTGCGCGCTGTGCTGGGCCTGCCGCTTGGTGACACGGCCGTGCGCGGCGCGGCCTGCATGCTCAACTGGATCGGCGCGATGCCCGATGCCGCGCCGGTGCTGTCGGCTGCGGGCGGCCACTGGCACGACTACGGCAAGCAGCCGCGCGATGGCCGCAAGGTCGGCCACGCGACGCTGCGCGCGGACGAGGCCGAGGCGCTGGCACAGCGGTTGGCGGAGGTCGGCGAGGCGCTGGGGCGTCGGGCGCAGGTGGCCCCGGTCGTGGCGCGCTTGCGCGAAGGCTGAGCGCGGTCCGGGCGTTGAATCGCCCGGGCGTCGTTACCGCCGAACCGCCCCACGTCCCTCCGGTGGCTGCACGACCGGCCGCGGCCGCCACGAGGCGGGTCGGCGATGGCCTGCACGACGGGCGCCCCTCGGCGTTCGCGCGTACGGTGCGCGTCGACGACCGCGCGTGCCGCTGCGTGGTGTGGTGCCCGGGGGCGCGCGGTCCGAACGCCCGGTGACGGCCGCACTGCGTCGAGCCGGGTGTTGGCAGGACGGTGCTTCGACGAGATCGCGACGGACCACATGCGCTGCGAAACCGGAGGCCGCGCACTGGCGGTCTGCATGCGCAGCCAGCGTCGTCGCGCGGGCACGAACGAGGGTGGACGCGGACTACGGGCATTGCCTGGATCCTCGCGACGCGCGCGCACGGGGTTCACTGCCCGTGGCACCGTCCGGTGCCGTCGCGCGATCCGACTCAGGCGCGCGGATCGTCGCTGACGACCAGCGGCACGCCGCGGGTCGGATGCTCGAGCACCAGCACGGGCTGTGCGTAGACGCGTTCGATCGTCGCCCGGGTCAGCACCTCGCGTGGGCTGCCGTCGGCGGCGATGCGGCCGCCGTGCAGCATGACGATGCGGTCGGCGTGGCCGGCGGCGAGGTTGAGGTCGTGCAGCACGACGATCACGCAGGCGCCGTCGTCGGCGAGGCCGCGCGCGATGCGCAGCACGGCTTCCTGATGCTGCAGGTCGAGCGCGGCGGTGGGCTCGTCGAGAAACACGACCGGCGTGGTCTGCGCCAGCACGCGCGCGAACGCGGTGCGCGAGGCTTCACCGCCGGAGAGCGTCTGCACGTCGCGCGCGGCGAGGTGGGTGACGTCCGCGGATGCCAGGGCCGCATCGACGATGCGCCCATCCTCCGCAGGCGACGGCGGATGCGGCAGCCGGCCCATCGCGACGACCTCGCGCACGCTGAAGCCGAAGCGCACCGCGTGGTCCTGCGGCAGCACGCTGCGTTCGCGGGCGAGCGGGCGTGCCTTCCAGTCGCGCAGTTCGGCGCCCGACAGTTGCACCCGGCCCGCGGCCGGCGCGAGATCGCCGCTGGCGACCGCGAGCAGCGTCGACTTGCCGGCGCCGTTCGGGCCGACCAGCGCGGTCAGCGTGCCGCGCGCGAAACGCAGGTCGATTGCGTCGAGGATCGCGCGGCCGTCGATGCGCACGGTCACGCCGTCGAGTGCGAGCACGTCGTGGGCGGCGTCGTGCGTGCCTGCGCTCATGCGGCGCCCTTGCGGCGCAGCACCAGCCACAGGAAGAACGGCGCGCCGAGCGCGGCCGAGAACAGGCCGAGCGGGATTTCCGACGGCGGGTCGAGACTGCGCGCCGCGGTATCGGCGACGACGATCAGCAGGCCGCCGGCGACCGCCGACAGCGGAATCAGCCAGCGGTGGCCGGGCCCGGCGAGCAGGCGCACGAAATGCGGCACGACCAGGCCGACGAAGCCGACCACGCCGGCGAACGCGACCGCCGAGCCGACCAGCAGCGCGCAGACCGCGATCAGCATCAGCCGCGCGCGCCTGACGTCGAGGCCGATGTGCTGGGCCTGGCGCTCGCCCAGCGCGAGCATGTCCAGCGGCGTGGCCAGCGCACGCAGCGCGACCGCGCCGAGCGCGAACGCCGGCAGCGCGGCCAGCATCGAATTCCAGTTCGCCATCGCCAGCGAGCCCATCTGCCAGAACACCAGCGATTGCAGATCGTCGGCGTCGGCGATGTAGGTGAAGAAGCCGATCGCGGCCGAGCACGCCGCGGCGATCGCGATGCCGACCAGCAGCAGGGTCGCGGTGCCCGTGCCGCGATCGGGCCGGGCCAGCAGATAGATCAGCGTGGTGGTCGCTGCGCCGCCCAGAAACGCGGCGACCGGGATCGTCCAGGCGCCGAAGGCGGTCGCACCGATCACGATTGCGCCGACCGCGCCGAGTGCCGCGCCATGGGTGACGCCGACGATGCCGGGATCGGCCAGCGGGTTGCCGAACAGGCCCTGCAGGCCGGCGCCGGCCATCGCCAGCGAGGCGCCGACGAGCACCGCCAGCAGCGCGCGCGGCACGCGCAGGTTCCACACCACCGAGATGTCGCGCTGGGTGAGCGCGCCGGCATCGACCAGACCGAGCTTGTGCGCGATCACGTGGACCACGTCGCCCGGCGGAATGCGCAGCGGGCCGATACCGAACGACAGCACGATCACGACCAGCAGCAACGCCAGCAGGCCGATGAACAGCAGGCCGCCCGGCGGTCGCCGGACCAGGCCGGTGCGTCGTGCCGCGGCGCCGCTCATGCGCCGGGCGCGGCGTCGAGTTCGGCGGCCAGCACGGACAGCGCCTGTGCCAGTGCGAGCGCGCCGGCGCCGCCGCCGATGCTGCTGACCTTGAGCTGGGTATCGGGCATCACCCAGACGCGATTGGCGAAGCCGGCGGGCGTCTGCTTCAGCGACGGGTACGCGTTCCACAGTCCGGCTTCGCCGCCGAACACGCGCAGGTCGTCCTCGCTGACCAGGATCACCTCGGGCTCGACCGCGACGATGCCCTCGTTGCTGAGCTGGGAATAGTTGGCGACCTTGGCCTCGTCGCCGACGTTGATACCGCCGGCGAGGCGGATCAGCCCGGCGGCCGCGGTGTCGGCGCCGCCGACGGTCGGCGAGCCGCCGCCGCCGGTGGCCGAGACGTGGATCACGCGCGGCTTGCGCGTATGGGTGGCCGCGATGCGCGCGGCCTCGTCGAGCTGCTGCTGCACCTGCATGGCAAGCTGTTCGCCTTCGTCGGCGTGGCCGAACACGGTGGCGAGCTTGCGCACCTTGTCGGGAATCGGCTGCAGTTCATCGACAATCACCAGCGTCTGCCCGGCATCGCGCAAAGGCTGCGCGAGCTTGCCGTGGCGGCGCAGGCTGTTGCCGACGAACAGCGTGCCGTCGAGGCTGAGGATGCCTTCGACGCCGGTGGTGCGGTTGAACAGGAAATGGTGTTGCGCCTTGCGGCCGGTGTCGGTGACCGAGTTGGTCGGCGCGGCGAACACCTGGTCGGCCAGGCCCAGCGATTCCATCACCATCACGATGTCGTCGTTGCCGACGATGGTGCGCGCGGTGTCGGTGACCATGACGTCGACGCCGTCGTCCGAGCGCACCGTGACGGGCAGATCCTGCTCCGACCGTGCGACACGCGGGATGTCGGTGCCGGCCACGCGCTGCCAGCCCTCGGGCAGCGCCGCGTCCGTGGCCGGAACGGCGGCGCCGGCGGGCGTCCCGGGCTCGGGCGAACACGCCGCCAGCGCGCAGGCGAGGGCAACGAGCAGCAGGGCAGGAACGCGGCGTTCGGACATCTTCGATTCCATCGCAAAACAAAGCGGCCGGACCGGGTCCGGCCGCTGCGGAGCGACGATTTTAGTTGGTTTTCGGCACGAGCCGGCGGATCTGGTCGCCGTTCGGATCATCCGCGCCGCGCGACTTGTTGATCGCATAGACCACGCCGTTGCCGACCGGAAGCACGTGGTTGGGGAACGTGCCGCCGTCGAGATTGGCGACGATCTGACCGTTCGCATCCACCGCCGTGATCGTGCCGGCGCCGCGGCTGGCCACATAGGCGAGCTTGCTGTGCGGATCGAACGCCACGTACACCGCGCCGGCGCCCACGTAGACGTCGTGCAGCACCTCGCCGGTGTCGGCGTTGGCGATGATCAGATTGTCGCTGCCCTGGCCGGTGGCGTAGAGGCGACGGCCTTCGGCATCGATCGCGACCCCGATGCCGCCGTTGAGCGTGGGGAAGCGGAACATCGTGTCCACCGCGCCCGTGGCGCCGTCGAGCACCACGACCTCGCCGGTCGACAGGCCCACCGAATACAGCTTGCCGCCCACCGGATCGACGGTCAGCGCCATCGGTCCGAATTCCTCACCGCGCACCTGCGACGGCACGGTCACGTCCTGCACCACCTCGAGCGTGGTCGCATCGAAGGCCACGAAGCGGCCGCCGCCGAAGCCGCTGGCCCAGACCCGGTTGTCCCGGGTGTCCACCACCACGTCGCGGCCGTGCGGCAACACACCCGGCTCGAACTGCTTGACCAGCGACAGATCCGACTGCCGGTACACGGCGACCGAATCGTCGCGGGTGTTGGTGACCCAGACATGGCCGTTGGCATCGTCCACGGCCACGCCGTAGACGGCGTAGACGCGGCCGTCGGTCTGCCCCTCGACCCGGGCCGGGGTGACCCGGGCGGTGATCTCCAGCGTCTCGGGATCGAGCTTGAGCAGCTCCGACTGGGTCACCGGCGGACGTCCCACCGCGGCGGTGACGAACAGCGCGTTCGAGGTGCGGCTGTGGGCCACCTGGTACAGGCCCTGCACCAGCTTGTTGGTGGTCACGTCGTAGCGGTCCGCGCCCGACAGCGGCACGTCCTTGGAGACCTTGAGCTCGATGACGGCGGCGGCATCGGGATTGGCGACGCGCACGACCACGGGGTGGCGGCCGACGGCCGCGTCGGCAGGCACCTGGACCTGGCCGCTGATGCGGCCTTCGGCATCGGCCGTCCACGGACGGGCATTGAGCACGGTCTCGCCGCGCAGCAGCGTCACCGCCTGGCCGGGCTTGAAGCCCTGGCCGCTCATCTCGACGGTGTCGCCGGCCTTGATCAGCGGGCTGGTGGCGCGTACGGCGCCCTTGAAGTCGGGATCCGGCTGGCCGAAGCCCTGCGCACCGGCGGCGCCGACGGCGGCGCACAGGGCGATGGACAGGGCGGCGAGGCGCAGACGACGCGAGGACAGCTTTTGCATGACGAACTCCTGGAGCGTGGATTTGACCGGCGTTGCAGACCGCCGGGAAGACTCGGTGCGTAGAGCGGGGGCAGCGTGGGCGGGGCGCGCGATATGCGTCATCGCGGCACCTGGCGTAACACGGCGGACCCGATGACCGGCAACAGCGCCAGCGCGGGAACGCCCGGAAGTGGGGACAGTTGACGCGCCAGCGCATCGGCCGAGGTGTCGCGGCTCGATGGCAGGCAGGCATGGGCGAAGCCCGCCCAGGTCAGCGCCTGCAGCGCCTGGTTGAGCAGGCCGGGCCTCGCGTCGTAGGGCGCCAGCGTGCGCAGGCGCGCGAACGACTGCGGCCCCTGCGCGATCGCATCCAGCGCCGGTGCGAAGAGCTCGCGCGCGCCGGTGACCGGACCGATGCGTGTGTCGAAGCGCAGATCGCCGTCGAGCGCCGACGGCGCACCGGGCAATGCAGCAAAGACCAGCGCATCGAGTGCGTCGAGGTGCGCGGCACCGCCGAGCCGCTGCGCGCCGCGCTGGAACAGATCGCGCCGCAGGCTCTGGTTGCGTGCGAGATCACGCGCGGTCTCGGCCAGCGGGCCGGGCGGCAACGTGCGCAGCCGCGCCTGCAACGCGCCGGGAATTGACAGCGCATCGATGTTCTCGATCGGCGTCGCGCTGCCGATGAAATCGCAGCCTGCGCCAGCGAACGCGCGGATCACGTCGGCGACGTGCTGCGGCTGCCAGTGCGCGCCGAGGAACTCGTGGGCGATGTAGCCGGCCGGCTCACGTTCCATCGCATCGAGCTGGCGCGCGGCGCCCGGATGCTCGGCGAATAAACCGGCGCCGCCGTCGGCGAGATCGCGCAGCAGCGCCAGTGTCGCTGTCACGCGCGCTGCCGTGTCGCCTTCGAGATGCCGGCCGGCCTCGTGCAGTAGACGCTGCGCGCCCTGCAGCTGCGAGGCACCGGGATGGCTCATGTAGCCGAGTTCGAGCAGACCACCGGGCGCGAGACGTCGCTCGACGATTCCGAGGAACGCGTCGCGGACCGCCTCCGATACCCAGGCCCAGAGCCCGTGCGAGACGATGAAGTCGAAGGCCTCACCGCGCTGCGCCGCGTACTCGCGCAGGTCGGCATGGACGAAGTCGAGATTGGCCAGGCCCGCGCGTTCGGCGATGCCGCGTGCGCGAGCGATCTGCGCGGCGTCGGCATCGACGGCGGTGAAGTGGCCCGCCGGATTGCAGGCCGCGGCGACCAGCGCGGTGAGACCGGCGCCGCTGCCGAGTTCGCACCAGCGATAGGGCCGCGCGGGATCGGGCGCGCGGAAACCCAGCGCCGTGGCGGTGGCGTGCAGCCACGCCGGCATCTGTTCGCGATGGAAATGCATCGGGTAGGCGGCATCGGCATCCGCCACATAGCCGTCGATGTCCATCGCGACCGCGCTCACCCGTGCGGGTCCACGCCGTCGGCACGGCTCGGGGTATCGCTGTGGTCGGCGATGCCGGTGATCGCGTGCAGCGCCCACATCAGCGACGCGCGGAACATCGGGCCGTGGGTCAGTGCGGGAAACTCGCGATACGCGACCTGCAGGCCGTCGACCTTCGACAGCCGCTGCGCCAGTTTTTCCGCCGAGTCGGCCGGCGCAGCGGCGATGCGGCGCAGATGCACCTGCACGCGCGGATCGTCGAGATCGCGATGCGCGACCTGGCGCTCGCCTTCGCCCAGGCCGATCAGCACGCGGGCGCGGCGGCCGGCGTTGTTGTCCGTGAAGCGCTGTTCGGGCGCGCCGAGCAGGGCACCGTCGCCCCACCACAGCGACGGGCTGCCGGCGGCGTAGGTGGCGAACGCGCCGGTGCGGGTATACAGCGCATGCAGCGTGAACAGACCCGCCAGCGAATGGCCCCACAGGGTCTGCTGCGCCGGGTCGGTCTCGATGCGGCGCTCGACTTCGGGCCGGATCTGGCGCTCGATGACTTCGAGCAGCGCATCCGCGCCGCCGCCACCGGTGATCGTGCCGCCGCCGCGCACCGGACGCTCGCCGGGGACCGGCGTGTAGTCGCGGGTGCGCGCTTCGGAATCGATGCGCAGGTCGTTGGCGTAACCGACGAACACCAGCGCATGCGGCACCGGCTGCGCGGCGAGTTCGGCCAGCAGCGCCTCGTCGAATTCGATCAGCGCGGCATTGCCGTCGAGCATCCAGAACACCGGCCAGCCGCCTTCGGGCGCCGTGCCCCTGGGCGCGGCGACATGCACGCGCCAGGTCCGCTGGCCATCGGCGCTGCGCACCTCGAACCGGTCGAACGCGTAATGCGGCGACGGCCGGCTGGCGACGGTCTCGCCGATCGAGCGGGTGGGATCGCGCTGCTGCGCCGACGCGGCCTGCGGCACGGCCTGCAGCGCGAACAGCAGGCCCGCGGCCGCGGCGAGCGTGGCCAGGCGCAGCGGGCGGGCGGGGGAGGATCTGCGGAGCGTCATGCGGGGCATCGTGGGGAGACGGGGGTCCGATCTTCGTGCGACGGGCCGGATGCGTCCAGATCGTCGGGGTATGGAGTCCGGATCGCGGACAGTCCGGCCGGGTGCGGCCCCGAGGCCGCGCTGCATCAGAAACCGATGTTCATGCTGACGTAGTAGGACCGGCCCGGCTCGTTGTAGGTCGCCGCGCCCGCGTACTGGCTGTTCGATTCCCGGAACAGGCGCTTGTCGAGCAGGTTGTTGACGCCGCCGCCCAGACTCACCGTCGGCGTGATGCGGTAGCGCGCACCGATGCCCCAGATGGTGTACGGGTCACGCACCTGGCGCACGGCCACGCAGTCCGCGCCGGCTTCATTGCAGCGGTCGTCGTTGTTGATGTCGCGCGTCGCCGGTTCCTGGCGGCCGTAGAACGTGCCGGTCAGCAGCAGCGACAGCGCGTCGGTGGCCTGCCAGTCGAGCGAGGTGTTGACGGTGTATTCCGGAATCACCGACAGCGGCTGGCCGGTCACCGTGTTCTCGTTCTCGATCATGTACGTGACGTTGTTGTTCCACGTCAGCACGTTGCCGCGCTCGCCGATCAGCGGAATATTGATGTTGCCTTCCAGGCCCGAGACCACGGCCTCGGGCGCGTTTTCCCACTGGAAGATGCGCGCCGGCGGCACCGGCTGCGCGCCGGGCACGCCGGGCGTCTGCCCGACCGGGATGAAGCCCGAGACCACCTTGTCCTTGTAGTCGTTGTGGAAGTAGGTCAGCGACGCATGGTGGCCGGAGACCGGTGCCCACTCGATGCCGATTTCCTTGTTGAGGCTGGTTTCCGCATCGAGATCGGCATTGCCGAGCACGTAGCAGCCCGAGCCCAGGCTCGGGAAGTTGTCCGGGCAGCCGAAGCCCATCGTGTAGTAGAGGTAGTTCGGGTTCGACTGGTAGAGATTCGGCGCCTTGAACGCGCGCGCCACGCCGCCCTTGAGCTTGAGGTCGTCGCTGAGCGCGAACTGCACGTTGAGGCTGGGGCTGGCGTTGTTGCCGAACTGGCTGTGGTGGTCGAAACGCACGCCCGGGGTCACGATCCAGCGCTCGCCGGCGTAGATGTTGTCCTCGACGAACACGGCCGAGGTCTGCGCATCGGCCTTGCCGCCGCCGCGGTCCGGATCGAGGCCCGGAATGCCGCCGCCGTTGCCGCCCGATTGCGACATCGAGTAGGGATCTTCGAGCTCGCTGTCGCGGTGTTCGAAGCCGACCGTCCAGATGTGCTCGGTCGCGCCGATGGTCGTCGGCAGGCTCACCTCGCCATCGACCGCGTAGTTGCGCAGGCGCGAGGTCGACGACGCGGTCGCGCTGCCGATCGAGCCTTCCGGGCCGCCGGCCAGGCCTTCGTTGAGACGGGTGTTGTTGGTGCCTTCGAACGCGAGCGTGACGCGCGAGGACGCATCGCCCCAGCGGCCGCGATGGGTGACCGCGCCGCTGTTGCGATATATGCGGTTCGTCTCTGCGCCCTGTTCGGCCAGCTCGGTGATCAGCGGCGTGCCGTCGAGGCTGACCGCGCGGTCGCCGGCGTAGATGTTGCCCTGGCGGCTGGTGCCGGCCTCGAACTCGACCACGTGCGCGTCGTTGATGTCCCAGCGCAGCAGCGCGTTGACGTCCCGGTTGCGCACGCCTTCGCGGCCGGCGGGCGGGGTGACGCCGGCGTCGGTCAGGAAGTCGGCATTGAGGTCGAGGGAATCGGCATCGGTCTTGTTGACGCTGCCGTAGACGCGGAACGACAGCGTGTCGGTCAACGGACCGCTCAGGGTCACACCCGCGCGCTGGCTGCCGCCCTCGTCGCCGTGCTGCGGCACCTGGCCGAACAGGCTCAGCGAGCCGCTCAGATCGCCGGTCGGGCGCTTGGTGATGATGTTGACCACGCCGCCGGAGGCGCCGGAGCCGTAACGCGCTGCCGCCGGGCCGCGCAGCACTTCGATGCGCTCGACCGCCTCGGCCGGCACCCAGTTGGTGTCGCCGCGCGTGTTGCGCTCGCCGCTGCGGCCCATGCGGATCGAATCGCGCGAGCCGACCGGCTTGCCGTCGACGAGGATCAGCGTGTTCTCCGGGCCCATGCCGCGCAGGTCGATCTGGCGGTGGTTGCCGTACTGGCCCGAGGAACTGTTGCCGGTGAGGTTGACGCCCGGCATGGTCCGGATCAGTTCCGACAGATCGTTCGCCGGCGGGCGACGCTCGATGTCCTCGACCGTGATCACCGACGTGCCCAGCGCCTGGCGGGCGATGGCCTCGGCGGTGACGCGGACGGTATCGAGGTCGAGGGCGGCGCGACCGGCCTTGTCGGAGGCGCGCTGCGCCAGCGCGGGTGCGGACAGCAGCAGGGCGATCGAGGCGGACAGGGTGGTGCGGGGCAGGGACAACATGATGACGGTGAACTCCGGCGCGGGTGACTCGCCATCGCGGCGGCAGGCAAGAGAGAGAAGGCGCCACGGTGGCGGCGCCCGGGAATACTAAAATTAATGCGAATTATTCTCAATAACAAGTTGCTCGGTGCGACCAGCCAATGCGGTGACACGAGCAGTTGGCCTGCCTCAAATGCGATCTGTTATCATTTACCGCCGACTGCGACGTCGCGCCTGCGCGTGTCGTTCCTGCGTTCCGGCCCCCGGACCGGCGCTGATCATCCGAGACCCCATGCACACTGCGACGACCGCGCACCCGACCGCATCCGCCCTGCCGGCGCTGGTGTTCACGGCCTTCGTGGGCACGATGGCGATGATGGCCTTCGTCGCCGTGGTGGGCCCGGTCGTGCGCCTGCTTGGCCTCGCGGAGTGGCATGCGGGCCTGTCGGTCACCGTCGCCGGCGTGCTCTGGATGCTGGCCGCGCGGCGCTGGGGGCGCCTCAGCGATCGCCTGGGCCGGCGCCGCGTGCTGCTGGTCGCGCTGTCGGGCTATGCGGTGGTCTATGTCGCGATGGCGGTTTTCGTGGATGCCGCGTTGCGCGCGCCGCCCGCGATCGTGCTGTCGGTCGTCGCGCTGGTGGCGACCCGGGCGCTGATCGGTCTCTTCTATGCCGCCGTGCCCTCCACTGCAGCGGCCTGCGTCGCCGATGAAGTGGCACCCGGACAGCGCGGCGCGGCGATGGCCAAGCTGGGCACCGCGAACGCGGTCGGGATGGTGGTCGGGCCGGCCGCCGCCGGCTGGATCGCGTTCCACGGCATCGCCTGGGCGCTCTATGCGGCCGCGCTGCTGCCGATGCTGGCGCTGGCCGTGCTGTGGTGGCGATTGCCGGCCACGCCGCCGGCCGCCGCGTCGCGTCCTGGCCCCGCACCGGTGATGCGATTCGCCGATCCACGCCTGCGCCTGCCACTGCTCGCGGTGTTCGCGGCGATGGTGTCGGTGACGATCGCCCAGGTGGTGGTGGGCTTTTTCGCGATCGACCGGCTGCAGCTGTCGCCGGCCGACGGCGCCCGCGCGGCCGGCCTGTCGCTGACCGCGGTCGGCGGCGGGCTGATCCTGGCCCAGGCGCTGGTGATGCGGCTGAAATCGGTGCCCCCCGCGCGCTGGATCGCGCTCGGTGCGCTGGTCTCGGCAGCGGGCTTCGCCTCGTCGGCCGCCATCGACGCGCAATGGCAGCTGCTGGCGGCGTACGGGCTCGCGGCCTTCGGCATGGGCTTCGTGTTTCCGTCGTTCCAGGCGCTGGCGGCCGATTCGGTCGAGGCCCACGAGCAGGGCGTGGCGGCAGGCACGGTGGCGGCGGTGCAGGGCATGGGCATGGTGGCCGGCCCGCTGCTGGGCACGCTGCTGTATCGCGTGTCGCCGAGCGCGCCCTATCTGATGGTCGGCGCGGTGCTGGTGATGCTGGCGCTGACCGCGATGGCGCATGGCGGAGGACGCCGGGCATGAACGCCGCCCCGCACAGCCTGACCGGCGCTGTGGATCCGGCGCGCGATCCGGCGGCCGGTCTGTTCCGTCTCGACGCGCCGCTGCGCCGGATCGAGACCGACGGCGTGCGTCGGCGTCTGCCGTCCGGTCCGGCGGCGACGCTGGGCGCCCGGGTCGCCGACTTCTTCGCCGATCACGCCGAAGGCCCGGCCTTGCTGGTCGGCGCGCTGCCGTTCGACCCGTCGCACGACGATGCGCTGTACCAGCCGGCGCAGGTGTACGCGCCGGCCTCCGCCCCGGTGCCCACCGTGATCGGCCTCGGCGGCCGCGCGATCGAAGTGCCGTCGGCCGCGGACTACGCGGACGCGGTCGCGCGCTGCATCGAGCGGCTCGACGCCGACACGGCGCCGGGCGCGGAGGCGCTGCGCAAGGTCGTGCTCGCCCGCAGCCTGCGCGTGGATGCGCCGGTCGCGATCGATCCGCGTGCCCTGGCCGCGCGTCTCGGCGCCGACCGCAGCGTCACCACCTACGTCACCCCGGTGCCTGCAACCACCGGCGGCGCGGCGGGCTGGCTGGTGGGCGCGACGCCCGAACTGCTGGTGTCGCGCCGCGGCCGCGCGATCGTTTCGCATCCGCTGGCCGGCTCGGCGCGACGCCTGGCCGATCCGGACGCCGACCGCCGCGCCGCCGAGGCGCTGATGGAATCGGTCAAGGATCACGACGAACACCGGCATGTGGTGGATGCCATCGTCGAGGCGCTTGCGCCGCTGTGCGACGAGCTGGATGCGCCTCCGCGGCCGTCGCTGCATGCCACCGCCACGATGTGGCATCTGGGCACGCGCATCACCGGCACGTTGAAGGCCCCGGCCGTCTCGGCGGCGGCGCTGGCCGGCCTGCTGCATCCCACGCCCGCGGTCTGCGGCACGCCGCGCGCGCGGGCGCTGGAGATGATCCGCGCGCTGGAGCCGGTGGATCGCGGTTTCTATGCCGGCGCGGTCGGCTGGGCCGATGACCGGGGCGACGGCGACTGGTACGTCTCGATCCGCTGCGCGCATGTGCAGGGGCGGACGATGCGCCTGTTCGCCGGGGCCGGTATCGTGTCCGGTTCGCAGCCGGCGCTGGAGGTCGACGAGACCGCCGCCAAGTTCCGGGCGCTGCTCGATGCACTGGGCATCGACGAGGCGCGCGCTGCCTGACGCGTGTACGGATCACCGAGGACCCGATGAGCGACACCTCCACGCCGCAGCGCCTGCCGCTGCGCCAGACCTGGCCCGACGCGTTCGTCGCGCGCTACCGCGCGGCCGGGCATTGGCGGGGCGAGACGTTCCCGGGTTTCCTACGCGAACGCGCGGTGCGCTTCGCGGATGCCGTCGCCGTGGTCGGCGGCGACACGCGCTGGACCTATGCGCAGCTGTGGGCCGAGGCCGAACGCATCGCCGCCGGCCTGCTGGCGCAGGGGCTCGCGCCCGGTGATCGCGTCGTCGTGCAGCTGGGCAATGTTCCGGAATTCATCGCCGTGGTCTGCGCGCTGTTCCGCGCGCAGCTGGTGCCGGTCTATGCGTTGCCGGCACATCGGCTGACCGAGGTCGCCCATTTCGCGCGCAAGGCCGAGGCCGCTGCCTACGTCTGCGCAGAGCGCTACGAGGCCTTCGACTACCGCACGCTCGCCCGCGACCTGCAGGCGGACGTGCCGGCGGTGCGGCAGGTCTTCGTGGTCGGCGATGCGGCGGAGTTCGTGGCCGTGGCGTCGCTCGATGGTCCGCGCGATGCGCTGCCCGGCGATCCCGACCCGCAGTCGGTCGCCTTCCTGCAGATCTCCGGCGGCAGCACGGGCCTGTCGAAGCTGATTCCGCGCACGCACGACGACTACATCTACAGCTTCCGCGCCAGCAACGCGCTGTGCGGCATCGATGCCGACAGCGTGTACATGGTCGCGCTGCCGGCCGCGCACAATTTTCCGATGAGTTCGCCCGGCTTCTTCGGCGCGCTGTATGCCGGCGCGCGCGTGGTGCTGAGCCCGGGGCCCGGTCCCGATGCCGCGTTTCCGCTGATCGCGGCCGAGCGCGTGACCTGTGTCGGCCTGGTGCCGCCGCTCGCGCTGCTGTGGGCGGACGCGGCGGGCAAGACCGCGTTTGATCTGTCGAGCCTGCAGGTGCTGCAGGTCGGCGGCGCCAAGCTGGTGCCCGAAGCCGCGCGGCGCGTGGTCGCCGGTCTGGGGTGTCGTCTGCAGCAGGTGTTCGGCATGGCCGAGGGCCTGGTGAACTACACGCGCCTCGACGATCCCGACGATCTCGTGCTGACCACCCAGGGCCGGCCGATCAGCGAAGACGACGAAGTGCTCGTCGTCGACGATCACGGGATGCCGGTCGCCGATGGCGAAGTGGGTCATCTGCTGACGCGCGGGCCGTACACGATCCGCGGTTACCACAACGACGATGCGGCCAACGCGCGCTCGTTCACCGACGACGGCTTCTACCGCACCGGCGACATGGTGCAGCGTCTGCCCAGCGGCCATCTGATCGTGCAGGGCCGGGCGACCGACCACATCAACCGCGCCGGCGAGAAGATCTCGGCCGAGGAGATCGAGGACCATCTGCTCGCGCATCCGCAGGTGTTCGATGCGGCGGTGGTGTCGATTCCGGACGACTTCCTCGGCGAGCGCAGTTGCGCGTTCGTGATTCCCGGTGGAGACAAGCCGCGCCCGGCCGAGCTCAAGGCCTGGGTACGCGGTCGTGGTCTGGCGGCATTCAAGGTGCCCGACCAGATCGTGTTCATCGACGCCTTCGGGACGACGGCGGTCGGCAAGATCAGTCGACGGGAACTGCGTGCGCAGTTGCGTGCGCGTTTCCTCGAAGACCAGAAGGACGCCGGCTGATGGGCCTGCCGAAGATCATTCCGTATCCGCTGCCGACCTCCGCGGAGGTTCCCGCTGCGCGCGGACACTGGGTGCCGAAAACCCAGCGCGCCGCGTTGCTCGTCCACGACATGCAGCGCTACTTCCTCGCCGCATTCGCGCAGGACGAGGCGCCGCTGGCGCCTGCGGTCGCCAACCTCGCGCGCCTGCTCACGCATTGCCGCAGCCGCGGCATCCCGGTGTTCTACACCGCGCAGCGCGGCCACCAGGACCGGCGCGATCGCGGCCTGCAGGCCGATCTGTGGGGTCCGGGCATGCAGGCGATCCCCGAGCACGAAACCATCATCGATGCGCTGGCGCCGGCCGACGGCGACCACGTGCTGGTCAAGC
The DNA here is from genome assembly GCA_002324875.1 of Lysobacteraceae bacterium NML93-0793. Lineage (GTDB taxonomy): Bacteria > Pseudomonadota > Gammaproteobacteria > Xanthomonadales > Xanthomonadaceae > Luteimonas. The sequence continues at coordinate 55,502 of NTJG01000002.1, read as the reverse complement.
ACCGCTACAGCGCCTTCCAGCGCAGCAATCTCGACACGCTGATGCGCGCGCGCGGCCGCGACCAGCTGCTGATCACCGGCGTCTACGCGCACATCGGCGTGCTGTCGACGGCGACCGAGGCCTTCCAGCGTGACATCGAGACCTTCGTCGTCGCCGATGCGGTCGCCGATTTCTCGCGCGCCGATCACGACATGGCGCTGCACTGGATCGCGCGTACCTGCGGCGTGCCGCTGACCACCGACCGACTTCTGGAGATGCTGCAGTGACCGTGGACCGCACCGGCCCCTTGACCCTCGAGCGCATGCGCGCCGATGTCGCCAAACTCATCGGCGAAGCACCGGACGAGGTGCGCGACGACGACAACCTGATGGATCTCGGCCTCGATTCGATGCGCGTGCTGGGCCTGGTGATGGCCTGGGGCGAGCACGGCATCGCACTGGAGTTCTCGCAGCTGGCCGAGCACACCACGCTCGCCGGCTGGTGGCGGGTGGTGCAGGGGCTGCAGAAAGCGGGATGAGTGCCGTCGTGTCCGATGTCGAGACGCGGGCTGCCGATGCCGGCACGCCGCTGACCGAGGCGCAGGCCGGCCTCTGGTATGCGCAGCGGCTGGCGTCGGACAACCCCGCGTTCAACACCGCACACGCGCTGTGGATCGACGGCGCTCTGGATGTCGACGCCTTCGCGCGCGCGGCGAACCGGGCCGTGGACGAGGCGCCGGCACTGGCCTTGCGCATGCGCGAGGCCGCCGAGGGTCCGGTCCAGTGGATCGACGCGGGGCACGTGCCGCATCTCGAGATCGTCGACCTGTCCGCCGAACCGGCGCCGGACGCCGCCGCCCGCGCGGCGATGACACGCGATCGGCGCTCGCCGGTGGATCCCGCGCGCGATCGTCTCGCGCTGCAGCGGCTGTTCGTGCTCGGCGGCGATCGCTTCGTCTGGTATCTGCGCGTGCATCATCTGGCGACGGACGGCTACGGCATGGCGCTGCTGACCGAGCGCGTCTGCGCGCTGTATGCCGACGGGAACGCCGGCGCCGCCTTCGCGCCATTCGATGGCGTGCTGGCCGAGGACGCGACGTATCGCGCGTCGGAGAAACGTGCCGCCGATTCGGCGTACTGGCAGCAGACCCTGGCCGGCATGCCGGCGGCGGCGGGTCTCGGCGGCGGCTTCGCCCATGCCGCGCCCGATTGCCTGCGCCATGTCGAAGCACTCGATACGGCGTTCCGTGAAGGCCTCGCACGCGCGGCGGCCGCGCTGGAACAGCCCTGGCCGGACGTGCTGACCGCGCTCACCGCCGCCTACTGCCAGCGCTTCGGCGGGCAGGGCGAGACGGTCGTGGGTGTGCCCTTCATGGGGCGCCTCGGCAGTGCATCCGCGCGCGTGCCGGCGATGGTCATGAACGTGCTGCCCTTGCGCGTGCCCGTGCGTCCGGATGCGAGCGTTGCGGAATTCACGCAGGGCATCGTGCGCGCCCTGCTGCGCGGCCGCCGGCATGGCCGCTACCGCGGCGAACAATTGCGACGCGATCTCGGCCTGATCGGTGGCCAGAGGCGACTGCACGGCCCGCTGATCAACGTGCAGCCGTTCTATCGGCCCACGGTGCTCGCCGGCGCGCGCGCGTCGATGGAAATCCTCGGCACCGGGCCGGTCGACGACATCACGTTGGGGTTCCGTGGTGATGGCATCGGGGCACTCGATCTGGAGATCGAGGCCAATCCGGCGCTGTATTCCGAAGCCGAGGTGACCGCGCATGCAGCGCGCCTGCGTGCCTTTCTGTCCGCGGCGTTCGATCTCGCCACGCAGCCGGATGCGCGCCTCGACGACGTGCCGCTGGCCACGCCCGGGGAAGCCGCGCGCACGCTGTTCGACTTCAACGCCACCGCGCATCCCGTGGCCGATACGACGCTGGTCGCGCTGATCGAAGCCTCGATGGCCGCGATGCCCGATTCGCCCGCACTGGTATTCGAAGACGAAACGCTGACATACCACGCGCTCGACACGCGCAGCCGCGCACTCGCACAGGCGCTGCGTGCGCGTGGCGCAGGCGCCGATGCCGTGGTCGCCGTCGCGTTGCCGCGCTCGATCGATCTGGTGGTCGCGCTGGTCGCGGTGCTGCGCGCGGGCGCCGCCTATCTGCCGATGGATCTCGCCCACCCGGTCGAGCGCCGCGCGCGCATCCTGCGCTCGGCGCAGCCGGTCGCGCTGCTCGCGCGCGAGGACGACGGCATCGACTGGCCGGACGATGCGCCACGTTTCGCACCGCCTGCCTGGCCGCAGAGCGCGGACGATGGCGCGCTGCCGGCCGTCGCGCCGCAACATGCGGCCTATGTGATCTACACCTCCGGCTCGACGGGCGAGCCCAAGGGCGTCGTCGTCGAGCATCGCGCGATCGTCAACCGCCTCGAGTGGATGCGTACGCACTACGGCATCGATGCGAGCGATCGCATCCTGCAGAAGACGCCGGCGACCTTCGACGTCTCCGTGTGGGAATTCTTCCTGCCGTTGCTGGCCGGCGCGACGCTGGTCATCGCACCGCCCGATGCGCACCGCGACCCGGCCGCGATCGCGCGCCTGATCCGTGACTGCGGGATCACCACCCTGCATTTCGTACCGTCGATGCTGGCCGCGTTCGTCGCCACTCCCGAAGCGGGCGGGCTGTCCGCGCGCCGCGTATTCGTCAGCGGCGAAGCGCTGGACGCCGATCTGCGCGATCGCTTCCACGCCACCGTGCACGCCGAACTGCACAACCTCTACGGGCCGACCGAGGCCGCGGTCGACGTCAGTTTCTGGCCGGCCGCCGCCGACGACCGTTCGCGCCCGGTGCCGATCGGCTTCCCGGTCTGGAACACGCGGCTGTACGTGCTCGACGCGCGCATGCGTCCGCTGCCGCCGGGCGTGGTCGGCGATCTGTATCTCGGCGGCGTGCAGCTCGCGCGCGGCTATCTGGGCCGCGACGATTTGACCAACGAGCGCTTCCTGGACGATCCGTATCGGCCGGGTGAGCGCATCTACCGCACCGGCGATCTCGCGCGCTGGCGCGAGGATGGCGCGGTCGAATTCCTCGGGCGCAGCGACCACCAGGTCAAGCTGCGCGGCCTGCGCATCGAGCTGGGCGAGATCGAAGCGGCCATCGTCGCCAGCGGGCTCGCGTCGCAGGCGGCGGTCATCGTGCGCGAGGACCGCGCGGGCGACCGGCGCCTGGTCGGCTATCTGCAGCCCACCGCCGACTTCGATGTTGTTTCGCTGCGCACGTCCGTCGCGGCGCAGCTGCCGGATTACATGGTGCCGGCGGCCTTCGTCGCACTCGGGGACTGGCCGGTGACCGCGAACGGCAAGCTCGACCGCGACGCACTGCCGGCGCCTGCGTTCGATGCAGGCGCGTTCGTCGCGCCGCGCACGCCGACCGAAACCACGGTGGCCGCCTTGTTCGCCGAAGCGCTCGGCGTCGAACGCGTCGGTGCGGACGCCGACTTCTTCGCGCTCGGTGGCGACTCGCTGCTCGCGGTGCACCTGCTGCTCGCGATCCAGCAGACGTTCGGACGCGATCCGGGACTCGGCGCGCTGTTCGCCACGCCGACCGTCGAAGGCCTCGCCGCCGCGCTCGATGCGGATGCGGGTCATGACCCCGATCACGGCTTGGCACCGCTGATCGCGCTGGGACAGGGCGATCCGGCGCGTGCGCCGCTGTTCGTCGTGCATCCGGCCGGCGGCATCGCGTGGTGCTATCGGGAACTTGCGCGGTCGCTGTCGCCTGCGCGTGCGGTGTTCGGCCTGCAGTCGCCCGCGCTCGATCTCGCCCAGCCGCTCCCCGACAGCATCGACGCCCTGGCGGCGGACTACGCCGAACGCGTCCTGGCCCTTCAGCCGGACGGGCCGGTGCATCTGCTCGGCTGGTCGGTCGGCGGCATCCTCGCCCAGGCGATGGCCGTGCGTCTGCGCAGCCTGGGCCGCGAGGTCGGCGTGCTGGCGCTGCTCGATGCGTATCCGGCCGACGTCTGGCGCGCAGAGCCCGAACCCGATGCCATCGCCGCGCTGCGGGCCTTGCTGGCGATCGCGGGCTACGATCCGGAGGCGTATCCGCAGCTGCGCACGCGCGAGGCCATCGTCGATTTCCTGCGCCGCGGCGACAGTGCGCTGGGCAACCTGCCGGCTGCGGTGCTCGACGGCGTGGTGCGTGCGGTCACGGATACCAACCGGCTGGTACGCCTGCATCACCACGCACGCTTCGACGGCACGCTGCTGCACGTGTGCGCCGGCAACGACCATGTCGATCGCCCGCAATTGCAGGCATCGCTGTGGGCCGCGCATGCCGCGGACATCGAATCGATCGAACTGCCGTTCCTGCACGCCGAACTGACCGGCCGCGATGCGACCGCGCGCATCGCGCCGATGCTCGACGCGCGGCTCGTGGCGTTCGACCCGATGTAGAAGCGCGCTCGCGCGCGACGTCGCATCACCGGGAACGCCTCGTCGCGCATGCGCGCGCTTCTACAATCGCGGCATGCGGTGGGCCTCGCGAGGCCGGCCGTGCGCAATGACCCAGCGTTAACACCGATCCGGGATATCTCATGCAACTCACAGGCTTCGACGGAAAGATCGCCCTCGTCACCGGCGCAGCCGGCGGCATCGGCGCGGCGGTGGTCGATCTTCTCCGCGAGAGCGGCGCTGTGGTGGTCGCAACCGATCGCATCGCGCCGTCGTCCACGCAGGCGGGTGCGCAGGCGACCGCGCTGGACGTCACCGACGCGGATGCAGTCAACGCGCTTGTGGACAGGATCGAAGCGGATCTCGGCCCGATCGACATCGGCGTCAACGTCGCCGGCGTGCTGTCGACCGCATCGGTACTTGAACTGACGGCCGACGAATGGCGCCGCACGTTCGCGGTCAACACCGACGGCGTGTTCCATGTCTCGCAGGCGCTGGCCCGCGTGATGGCGCCGCGCCACCGCGGCGCGATGGTGACGGTCAGCTCCAACGCTGCCGGCATTCCGCGCCAGAACATGGCGGCCTACGCGGCTTCGAAGGCGGCGACGACGATGTTCGTGCGCTGCCTCGGCCTCGAACTGGCGCCGCTGGGCATCCGCTGCAACATCGTCGCGCCCGGTTCCACGCGCACGCCGATGCAGACCGGCATGTGGACCGATGCCGGCGGCGAGGCGCGCACCATCGCCGGCACGCTGGAGACCTTCAAGAGCGGCATTCCACTCGGCAAGCTGGCCGAGCCCGACGACATCGCGAACGCGGTGATGTTCCTCCTGTCGGATCAGGCCGGTCACATCGCGATGAGCGATCTCTACGTCGATGGCGGGGCCACGCTGCGGGCGTGAGTCTCGCTGTCGTTCGACCCGACAGGCCGGGCGGTCACGCCCCTTGCGCTCACCCGGGAGGGCCGGCATGTTCCGACCCGGCGGCGCTTCCGCCGACAAGGACAGGAATGGATATCCTCGATGTGATCGTACGCCCGCTTCTGTACGTGCTGCGGGGCGCGCTCTGGTTCGTCTGGGAGGCCCTCGTACTGACGGTCGCCTGGTGGGTCGGCTGGCCGGTTTGGCGTCTGCTGACACTCGGGCGTTTTCCGCATGCCGGTTTCAACGGCGACGACGAGGCGGGAACGCGCGAGCTCGTCCTGGTCTGCACCGTCGGAATCGCGCTCATCGGCGCGGCGACCTGGTGCGTGTATGCGGTTGGTTCGCCGGCATGACGGCCGCGTTGCCCAGCAGGGAAGCGGGCGTGCCCGGCAGGCGCCGCAACACGAAGTCTCGGCGATACCGCGCGATGTCGCGAACCCGTGGATGGGTGGGCCGTCGCGATATGGACCGGATTCCGCAGCGCAGCAAGCCATTTTTCGAACTGCTGCTAGAGTGCAAGCCATCGTCGATTGCCCCCGACCGCACCCATGTCGCCAGCCGTTCCGATGCGTGTCCTTTTTTTTGTCCCGGTGAATGTTAGCGCTAACTTTATGGGCCGGGCGGTGGCGCCGTGACCGTCGTCGCCGGCCTCGATGCGGGCACGCAGAGCGTCAAGCTGGTGGTCTACGACAGCGATGCGCGTCGGGTGATCGCCAGCGCCAGCGCACCGCTGGATCTGATCAGCGGTGAGGACGGCAGCCGCGAGCAGCACCCGGCGGCCTGGGTCGATGCGATGCGCGAGTGCTTCAACGCCGTCGACGTCGGCATCCGCCATCGCATCGAGGCGCTGGGTGTCTCCGGCCAGCAGCACGGGTTCGTGCCGGTGGATGCGGCGGGCGAGGTCCTGGGGCCGGCCAAGCTCTGGTGTGACACCAGCACCAGCGCCGAATGCGGCGAGATCATGGACGCGGTGGGCGGCGCGGCGCGCTGCATCGAGGCGGCCGGCAATCCGATTCTCGCCGGTTACACGGCCTCCAAACTGCCGTGGACGCGCAAGCACCGGCCCGAGGTCTACGCGAAGCTCGCGACGATCCTGCTGCCGCACGACTATCTGAATTTCGTGCTCACCGGCGAGCGCTGGTGCGAGCACGGCGACGCCTCCGGTACTGGATGGCTCGACGTGCGCACGCGTACCTGGTCGACGGCGATGCTCGAGGCCACCGACGCCACGCGCGATCTGGCCGTGTGCCTGCCACCGCTGGTCGAGCCCGATGCGCTGGTGCCGGTGTCGGCGGCGATCGCCAGCGAGCTGGGCCTGTCGGCCGGCACACGCATCGCGGCCGGCGGCGGCGACAACATGATGGCGGCCATCGGCACCGGCTGCGTCGCCGAAGGCCGGCTGACGATGAGCCTCGGCACGTCCGGCACGCTGTTCGCCTACGCCGACCGGCCGATCGTCGATGCCGGCGGCGCTTGGGCCGCGTTCTGTTCGTCGAGTGGCGGCTGGCTGCCATTGATCTGCACGATGAACTGCACCGTCGTGACCGAACAGGTCGCGAAGATGTTCGGCTTCAGCACGCGTGACGGTGACGCGCGTATCGCGGCGACCCCGCCGGGGGCCGACGGCCTGACCTTCCTGCCGTTCCTCAATGGCGAACGCACGCCCGATCTGCCACTGGGCAAGGGCGTGCTGGCCGGCCTCGGTGCGCACAACATGCGCGAGGCGTACGTCTACCGCGCAGCGATGGAAGGCGCGACCTACAGCCTGCGCTACGGTTACGACGCGTTCGTCGGTGCCGGCATGCGCTTCGACCGCATCGCGCTGACCGGCGGCGGTGCGAACAGCGCGGCCTGGCGGCAGATGGTGGCCGACGTCTTCGACTGCCCGGTTGACGTGCCCGCGCAGGTCGAAAGCGCCGCGTTCGGCGCCGCGCTGCAGGCCCTGTGGGCATTGCAGCGTGCACAGGGCAGTCCGGAGACGCTGGCCGATGTCGCCGCCGCGCACGTCGCGGTCGATCCGGCGCTGGCGTGCACGCCCGATCCGGCGCGCGTTCGCGCCTACCAGCCTGCCTACCAGCGGTTCCTGCGGCATCTCGACGCCGTGCGACCGCTCTACGCGGCGCCATCGCCGTCGCCTTGACGGGCGCGCGCGCGGGCACGTTCCGCATGTGACCACTCCGACCACGTTTCTTTCCACGCACTCCACGAGAACCCCACATGAGCGCACAGCATTTCATCGGCGGCCGCGAATACTTCAGCGGCATCGGCACCATCCCGTTCGAGGGCCGCCACTCGGACAACCCGCTCGCGTTCAAGGTCTACGAGGCCGATCGCCGCATCGGCGGCAAGACGATGGCCGAGCACCTGCGTTTCGCGGTCTGCTACTGGCACACGTTCTGCAATTCCGGACAGGATCCGTTCGGGCCGGGCACGCGGCGTTTTCCCTGGGATGGCGGTGAGCCGCTGGCGGCGGCCGAGGCCAAGCTGGATGCGGCATTCGAGTTCTTCACCAAGCTCGGCGTGCCGTACTGGTGCTTCCACGATGTCGACCTGTCGCCGGACGCCGACGACATCGGCGCCTACGAGAAGAACCTCAAGCACATGGTGGCGCTGGCCAAGGAGCGCCAGCAGGCGACCGGCATGAAGCTGCTATGGGGCACGGCGAACCTGTTCTCGCATCCGCGCTACATGAACGGCGCGTCGACCAATCCCGACTTCGCGGTCGTCGCGCGCGCGGCGGTGCAGGTCAAGGCCGCGCTCGACGCGACCGTCGAGCTGGGCGGCGAGCACTACGTGTTCTGGGGCGGCCGCGAGGGCTACGCCAGCCTGCACAACACCGACATGAAGCGCGAGCTGCAGCATTTCGCCCGCTTCCTCACCATGGCGCGCGACTACGGCCGCAGCATCGGCCTGAAGGGCAATTTCCTCATCGAGCCCAAGCCGATGGAGCCGATGAAGCACCAGTACGATTTCGACAGCGCCACGGTCGCCGGCTTCCTCAAGGAACACGGCCTCGAGAAGGACTTCAAGCTCAACATCGAAGCCAACCACGCCACGCTGTCGGGCCACACCTTCGAGCACGACCTGCAGGTGGCCAGCGATCACGGCCTGCTCGGCAGCATCGATGCCAACCGCGGCAATGCGCAGAACGGCTGGGACACCGACCAGTTCCCGACCGATCTCTACGACACCGTCGGCGCGATGCTGGTGGTGCTGCGCCAGGGCGGGCTGGAAGGCGGTCTGAATTTCGACGCCAAGCCGCGCCGCGAATCGACCGACATGGAGGATCTGTTCATCGCCCACATCGGCGGCATGGATGCGTTCGCGCGCGGTCTGGAAGTCGCACACGCGCTGCTCGAAAAATCCCCGTGGGAGCAATGGCGCAAGGCGCGTTACGCGAGCTTCGATTCCGGCGATGGCCAGGCGTTCGAAGCCGGCCGCCTCTCGCTGGCCGACCTGCACGGCATCGCGTCCAAGGGCGGCGAGCCGCAGCAGCGCAGCGGCCGCCAGGAAGCCTACGAGAACCTGCTCAACCAGTACCTGCTGCGCTGAGGGCCGGACCGCATGACGCCACGGGCCGCCCGCGCGCACATCGGACCGATGTCCGCGCGTGCGGCGGCCCGGCCACGCGCCGCGTCGCAGTCACTTCGCGCGCGGCGGCTTCGCCACCGAATCGCGACCGATCAGCCGGTGCGCGATCACATGGTCGGCCAGCACGCGCGTGCTGGCGTCATTGCGGCGGATGCCGCGCACCAGCACCTCGATGGCGGTATTGGTCATCGCCTCGATCGGCTGCTTGATCGTGGTCAGTTCCGGCCAGACCGTGGTCGCGGCCGAGCTGTCGTCGAACCCGACGACCGACAGGTCACGCGGCACGTCGAGGCCGCGCCGGTGTGCGACCGAGATCGCGGCGGCGGCCATGTCGTCGTTGCTGGCGAAGATCGCGGTCGGCGGCTTGCGCAGGGCCAGCAGTGTCTCCGTGGCGGCGAGGCCCGAGCGATAGGTGTAGTCGCCCTGCTGGACGAGCGCGGTGTCGAGGGCGATCCCCGCCTCGTCGAGCGCCGCCTTGAACCCCTCGAAACGCCGCGCGGTGGCGCTGAGGTAGGTGCCGCCCTTGATGCAGGCAATGCGCGTGTGGCCGTGTTCGATCAGGTGCCCGGTGATCTCCTTCGCGGCGCGGAACTCGTCGACGCGGACGCAGGAGATGTCGTCGCTGAAGCGGCCCGAGGCAATCGCCACCACCGGCACGCCGGCGCGCACGAATTCGGTCACCGCGGCCTTGGATTCGCACAGCGGTGGCGGCAGGATCACCCCGTCGACGCGTTTGGCGAGCGCCCGCGCGGCCTTGCGCTCGGCATCGGCGTCGAGTTCGTCCCAGTAGTCGATGACCAGCTGGATCGCCGTGCCCGAGGCTACGCGCAGCAGGCCGAGCAGCAGCTCGCGCAGATAGGCGCCGCTGGGATTGGTGTAGACCAGCGCGATGCGCGTGTGCTGGGCGGCCGCGAGCGAACTGGCGGCGAGGTTGGGCGTGTAGTTCAACTCGCGCACCGCGCGCATCACACGTTCCCGGGTGCTCTCGCGCACCTTGCCCTGGCCGTTGATCACCCGCGAGATCGTCATCGGCGAGACGCCGGCGAGTTCGGCCACTTCGGCGATGGTGACGCCGCGCGTCTTGCGGCGGACCGATTTCTTCGTCTTCTCCAACGCTCGTTCCTTCACTCGCCAGGCGACGGGCCCTGCCTGTCGCACGTGGCGGGCCCATGTGCATGAAAGCCGGTTCCGGGGAGGGAATCCAGATGTCGATGATGTTACCGCTAACCCATTCAGCCGGCGAGACGCGTCGGATGTGGTCGCCGCGTTCCCTTGTGGCCGCGATGGCAAGCCTCGCATTGCTGGCGGCGGCGGTCACCGCGCAGGCCGAAGACGGGTACGACCTGTGGCTGCGCTATGCGCCCGCCAGTGCCGATACGGCAACGACCGCGCGTATCCGCCAGCTGGTGAGTCCGGCCGCGACGCCCGTGCAGATGGCGGCGCAGCGTGAACTGCTGCGCGGTCTCGCCGGCGTATCGGGCACCGCGCCGGCGCAGGCGGACCGGGTGAACCGGGCCGGCGCGCTGCTGGTCGGCACGCCGGCCTCGTCGCCGCAGATCGCGGCGCTGGGCCTGGATCTCGAGGGCCTGGGCGAGGAGGGCTACCGCATCCGCAGCGTGGACATCGGCGGTCATGCGGCGACGGTCGTCGCCGCCAACAACGACGTCGGCGCGCTGTACGGCAGTTTCCATCTGCTGCGCCTGCTGCAGACCGGGCGACCGCTCGACGGACTCGACATCCGCGAGGCGCCGCGCGTGGCGCTGCGTGTGCTCAACCATTGGGACAATCTCGACCGCTACGTCGAGCGCGGCTATTCCGGCCAGTCGATCTGGGACTGGCACCGCCTGCCGGGCTGGCTCGACCCACGCTACACCGATTACGCGCGCGCCAACGCCTCGATCGGCATCAACGGCACGGTGCTCAACAACGTCAACGCCAATGCCGAGGTGCTGACGCCGATGTACCTGGAGAAGGTCGCGGCCATTGCCGGCGTGTTGCGGCCTTATGGCATGAGGGTCTACCTGAGCGCGCGCTTCAGCGCGCCGATGGAGATCGGCGGTCTCGCGACGGCCGATCCGCTCGATGCCGGTGTGCAGCGCTGGTGGCGCGCGAAGGCCGACGAGATCTACGCGCTGATTCCAGATTTCGGCGGCTTCCTGGTCAAAGCCAATTCGGAAGGCCAGCCCGGCCCGCAGGACTACGGCCGCAGCCATGCCGACGGCGCCAACATGCTGGCCGACGCGGTCGCGCCGCACGGCGGCGTGGTGATGTGGCGCGCGTTCGTCTATTCCGACGAGGAGCCGGTCGACCGCGCCAAGCAGGCCTGGAACGAATTCGTGCCACTCGACGGCACGTTCCGCGACAACGTGCTGGTGCAGGTGAAGAACGGGCCGATCGATTTCCAGCCGCGCGAGCCCTTCCATCCGCTGTTCGGCGCAATGCCCAGGACGCCGCTGATGATGGAATTCCAGATCACCAAGGAGTACCTCGGCTTCTCGACGCATCTCGCCTACAAGGCGCCGCTGTACGAGGAGGTGCTGGACGCCGACACCCATGTGCAGGGGCCGGGTTCGACCGTCGCGCGGGTAATCGACGGCTCGCTCGACGGCCACGCGCTGACCGGCATCGCCGGTGTCGCCAACATCGGCAGCGACCGCAACTGGAGCGGCTCGCACTTCGACCAGGCCAACTGGTACGCGTTCGGGCGTCTGGCCTGGAATCCGGAGCTGTCGTCGCGCGACATCGCGGCCGAATGGACGCGGATGACGTTCTCCAACGACGCGGCGGTGGTCGAGCCGGTGGTCGGCATGATGATGGCCTCGCGCGAGGCGGTGGTGGACTACACGGGTGCGCTGGGCCTGCACCACGTGATGGGCCGCGGCCACCACTATGGCCCCGGGCCGTGGGTCGAAGGCGGCCCGCGTGCGGACTGGACGTCGGTGTATTTCCACCGCGCGGACGCGAACGGCATCGGCTTCGACCGCACGCGTCGCGGCAGCGATGCGGTGTCGCAGTACGCGCCGCCGGTGGCGGAGGTGTTCGACGATGTCGCGCGCACGCCCGAGCAATTCCTGCTGTGGTTCCACCACGTGCCCTGGACCCATCGGATGCGCAGTGGACGCCCGCTGTGGGACGAGCTGGTGCTGCGCTACGACCGCGGCGTGAGCGCGGTGCGCGACATGCGCGCGACCTGGGCCGACCTCGACGGCCGCATCGATGCGGCGCGGCATGCGCAGGTCGCTGCGTTTCTCGCGATCCAGCAGGACGAGGCGCAGTGGTGGCGCGATGCCAGCATCGCGTACTTCCAGTCGATCTCGGGCCTGCCGCTTCCGGCGGGCGTCGCGCCGCCGCCGCATCCGCTGGAGCACTACAAGGCGCTGGAATTTCCGCACGCGCCCGGGGACACGCAGTGAAGCGCATGGCGCTAGATTCGATGCACCGCCCGGTTGCCGCGCATGCGCGCATCGCGCTGGCGACGCTGCTGCTGGGTCTCGCCGCGTTCGCGCCGGCAAAAGCCGACGACGCGGACGCGGCGCTGCTGCATCCGCTGTTTCAGGATCACGCCGTGCTGCAGCGCGACCAGCCGATCCGCATCTGGGGGGAGGCTGCCCCCGGTGCGGCCGTGCAGGTGGGCTTGGCGCGCCACCGTCGCAGCGCCCGCGCGGATGCGTCGGGGCGCTGGTCGGTCGAGTTGCCGGCGTTGCCCGCCGGCGGGCCGCACATGCTGACCGCACGTGCCGGCGACGTGTCGCGCACGGTTGCCGACGTACTGGTCGGCGATGTCTGGCTGTGCTCCGGCCAGTCGAACATGGAGCTGCAGGTCTGGCGTTCGCTCGACGCGCGCGCCGAGATCGCCGGCGCGGCCAGCGACACGATCCGCCTGCTGACGGTGCCGCAGGCCGGCCACCCGGCGCCGCAGACGCGCTTCGGCGCCGACACCCGGTGGCAGACCGTCAGTCCGGACTCGATCCGTGATTTCTCCGCCGCCTGTTACTACTTCGCGCGCGAGTTGCAGAAGACCGTCGACGTGCCGATGGGCCTGGTCAACGCGGCCTGGGGCGGCTCGCGCATCCAGGCCTGGACCAGTGCCGAGGCGCTGCGTGCCGGCGGCGGACTCGATGCCGAACTCGATGTGCTGGCGCTGTACGCCGACACGCCCGAAGCCGCTGTCGCGCGCTGGGGCGAGGTGTGGACGGGCTGGTGGCAGCAGCGTCCGGGCATCGCCACCGGTGATCGCCCCTGGGACGGCGACGCACGCGGCGCGGACTGGCGCGATACGCCGGCCGATCTCGGCGCCTGGGAGCGCTGGGGCGTGCCCGAACTCGCCGCCTTCGACGGCATGCTCTGGTATCGCACGCAGGTCAGGCTGACGGTGGACCAGGCGGCGCAGCCGGCAACCCTCGTGCTCGGTCCGGCCGATGAGATGGACACCACCTGGGTCAACGGCCAGGCCGTCGGCAGCACCTACGGCGCCGGCACGCCGCGCGCCTATGCGCTGCCGCAGGGCCTGCTGCACGCCGGCGACAACCACATCGTCGTCAACGTGCTCGACACCTATCGCGAAGGCGGACTGTCCGGGCCGGCGTCCGCGCATGCGTTGAACTTCGCCGACGGCAGCACGGTGCTGCTCGATGGCGGCTGGCGCTATCGCGTCGTGCCGGACGCGGTCGGCTCGCCGCCACGCGCGCCGTGGCAGTCCGCGGCCGGGCTGTCGACGCTGTACAACGGCATGATCGCGCCACTGGCCGGCATGCGCCTGCGCGGCATGGTCTGGTACCAGGGCGAATCGAACACCTTCGAGGCCGATGCCTACGCCGGGCTGCTGCGCGGCCTGCGCGAGGACTGGCGCGCGCGCTTCGAGAATCCCGGGCTGCCGTTCCTCGTCGTCCAGCTGGCCAACTACGGCACGCCTGCCGACGCGCCCGGCGACAGCGACTGGGCGGCCCTGCGCGAGGCGCAACGCACCGTTGCCGGGGATCCGGACACGGCGCTGGCGGTGACGATCGACATCGGCGACCGCTACGACATCCATCCGGCGAACAAGCAGGTGCTCGGCAAGCGGCTCGCGCGCGCCGCGCGGCACGCGGTGTACGGCGAGCGCATCGCGCCCTCCGGCCCGGTGCCGCAACAGGCACGCCGCGAGGGCGACGACGTGGTGGTGACCTTCGCCGATGTCGAAGGCGGGCTGTTCGTGCACGGCGCCGCCGGGCCTGTCGGTTTCGAGCTGTGCGGCGCGCAGAGCGACAGTTGCCGCTTCGTCGATGCCCGCGTCGAAGGCGATCGCGTGCGCCTGCGCGCCGACGCGGGCCCGACGCCGGTGCGCGTGCGCTACGCCTGGGCCGACGCGCCGCTGGTGAATCTGTTCGATGCCGCGGATCAGCCGGCCGGCCCGTTCGAAATCGAGATCCGCTGACCGACATGCCTGCACCGCGTCGCCCGCGCGCTCGGCGCGGCGGGATCCGATCCACACACTCCGAATGACTGTTCCGGGAGCCACCATGCCGACTTCCAGTCCCCACGACCCGAGCCCCTACAGCTCGAACCGCGATCGCGAGATCGTCGAGGCCCGGGTCATCGTCACCTGTCCCGGCCGCAACTTCGTCACGTTGAAGATCGTCACCCGCTCCGGTGTGACCGGGCTCGGCGACGCCACGCTCAACGGCCGCGAACTCGCGGTCGCCTCGTACCTGCAGGACCACGTGGTGCCGAACCTGATCGGCCGCGATGCCGGCCGTATCGAAGACCTGTGGCAGTTCCTCTACCGCGGTGCCTACTGGCGGCGCGGCCCGGTGACGATGACGGCGATCGCCGCGGTCGACGTCGCGCTGTGGGACGTCCTCGGCAAGATGGCAGGCCTGCCGCTGTACCAGTTGCTCGGCGGCCGCTCGCGCGAGGGGGCGCTGGTCTATGCGCACGCCAACGGCCGCGACATCGCCGAGGCCAGCGACGCGGTGGGTGCGTACATCGACAAGGGCTTTCTCGCGGTGCGCGCGCAGTGCGGCGTGCCCGGCGTCAAGAAGGCCTACGGCATTTCCTCCGGCGGCAAGCCCTACGAGCCGGCGGAGAGCGAACTGCCGGCCGAGACCGAATGGAACACGCCGCGGTATCTCGAGACCGTGCCGGCACTGTTCGAGCGCGTGCGCGCCGACCACGGCACCACCGTCGAGCTGCTGCACGACGTGCATCACCGGCTCACCCCGATCGAGGCCGCGCGCCTCGGCCGGGAGCTCGAACCCTACCGGCTGTTCTGGATGGAGGACGCGACGCCCGCCGAGAACCAGCGCTCGTTCGAGATCATCCGCCAGCACACGGTGACCCCGCTGGCGGTAGGTGAGGTGTTCAACTCGATCTGGGACTGCAAGCACCTGATCGAGCAGCAGCTGATCGACTACATCCGCACCACCATCGTGCACGGCGGGGGCATCACCCACATCCGCCGGCTGGCGGATTTCGCCGGCCTGCACCAGGTGCGCACCGGCTTCCACGGCGCGACCGACCTGTCGCCGGTGACGATGGGCGCCGCGCTGCACTTCGATACCTGGGTGCCGAACTTCGGCATCCAGGAGTACATGTTCCACAGCGACGAGGCCAATGACGTGTTTCCGCACGACTACGTGTTCCGCGAGGGCCGGCTGCATGTCGGCGACACGCCGGGGCACGGTGTGGAGATCGACGAAACACTGGCGGCGAAATATCCCTACAGCCCGAAGCAGTTGCCGATCGCCCGTCTCGAAGACGGGGCGATGTGGGACTGGTAACGACACGGAGGAGGGCGGAATGATGCGATCGACGATGGACGCGGCATGTGCGGGTGGAAGGGGATCCGGAAACACACCGGAGAGACTCGGCGACGTCGACGCGGCTCACCGCGCCTTGGGCGATCGAAGGCCGCAGGCTCGGCGACGCAAGCGTAACCGCGCGCTCATGGCGGTTGCGCTGGCGGCGCTGGCGGCGATGGCGGGCGGCAATGCATCCGCACAGACGAGCGCATCTGCGCCCGAGGGAGCAGCGGTCGCCGCGCCGCCCGTGCTGTTCGACTGGTTCGAATACACCGGCCGCGACCGGGCGTTCGAGCTGCCGCTGCCCGAAGGCCACTTCCGCAATCCGATCCTCGCCGGTTTCCATTCCGATCCGAGCATCGTCGCCGCGCGCGGCAAGTTCTACATGGTGCATTCCACCTTCACCTACTTCCCGGGCATCCCGGTGTTCGAGAGCGAGGACCTGGTGCACTGGACCCAGGTGGGCAGTGCGATCCATCGGCCCGGCCAGCTGGATTTCGACGGCCTCGGTCTGTCGCGCGGCGTGTTCGCGCCGACCATCGAGTACCACGACGGCACGTTCTATGTGGTCAACACCTCGGTCGATGGTGGCGGCAACTTCATCGTCACCGCGACCGATCCGGCCGGGCCGTGGTCGGACCCGGTGTGGCTGCCGGGCATCGGCGGCATCGATCCCTCGCTGTTCTTCGACGACGACGGGCGTGCCTACATCCTCAACAACGACGAGCCCGAGGTGCCGGTGCGCTACGACGGCCACCGCGCGATCTGGATGCAGGCGATCGACATCGAGACGCTGAAGCCCTTCGGTCCACGCAGGGTGCTGATCGACGGCGGCGTGAAGCCGGAAGAAAATCCGATCTGGATCGAGGGCCCGCACATCTACAAGGTCGACGGCTGGTACATCCTGTCGAACGCAGAGGGCGGCACCGGTCCGCAGCATTCGCAGGTGGTGCTGCGCAGCCGCGATGTCTGGGGCCCGTACATTCCCTACGAGCACAATCCCATCCTCACCCAGCGCGATCTGCCCGCCGATCGTGATCTTCCGATCACCAATGCCGGCCACGTCGACATGGTCGAAGGCCCGGACGGCAGTTGGTGGGCGGTGTTCCTGGCCAGCCGCAACTACGACGTGCGCCAGTACAACACCGGACGCGAGACCTTCATGCTGCCGGTAACCTGGAAAGACGGCTGGCCGACGATCCTGCCGCTGGGCGAGACCATTCCGTACACGCTGCCGGCGCCGTCGTGGATGACAGGCACGGCCGAGCAGGCGCCGATGTCGGGCAACTTCACGGTGCGCGATGAATTCGATGCTCCGCAGCTCGGACGCGAGTGGATGTTCGTGCGCGTGCCCAAACGCGACTGGGCGGATCTCGCCTCGCACCCGGGCAGGCTGGCGATCCATCCGCTGCGCGAAGGCCTCGACACGCTGGGCAACCCCTCGTTCCTCGCGCGTCGCCAACAGCATCTGGTGTTCGAGGCGAGCGCCGCGCTCGCGCCGCCGGCGCGAGGTGTTGCCGCAGGACTGGCGGCGTTCCAGAGCGGCAACCACTGGTATGTCGTCGGTGCGCGGCGCGATGCCAATGACGCGCTGCAACTGTTCGTCGAACGCGCCAAGGGCGAGGGCGCGCCTGTCGAGCTGCTCGCCACGCGCACGCTGCCCACGGCCGACGCGCTGCGCCTGCGGATCTCGGGTGACGAAGGCGAGATCGCGTTCGCGTTCGCGGCCGACGACGGCGACTGGCAGCCGTTGCTCGAGGGCGCGGACGCCACGATGCTGAGCACCGACGACGCCGGTGGTTTCGTCGGCGTGACGCTCGGCCCCTACGCACGCGACGAGCGATGAGTCTGCCGCGTCTGTCGGACGACACGCTGGCAGCGCTGCCGCTGGCGGTGGCGCGCCCGGCCTTCGATCGCGCCGGCACGCGCATCGGCATCGTCCATCTGGGCGTCGGTGCGTTTCACCGCGCGCACCAGGCCGTCTACATCGACGATCTGCTGGGCGAAGACCCCGCCTGGGCGATCTGCGGCGTGTCGCTGCGCAATCCCGACGTGCGCGATGCGCTGCGTCCGCAAGACGGCCTGTACACGTTGGCGCTGCGCGACGGCGGGCCGTCGCTGCGTGTGATCGGCGCGCTGCGCGAGGTGCTGTGCGCGGCCGACGAACGCGATGCCGTGCTCGCGCGGCTGGCGCACCCCGACGTGCGCCTGGTGATGCTGACGGTCACCGAAAAGGGTTACTGCCTCTCGGCGGACGGCGTCGATCTCGCGCATCCGGATATCGTCCGTGATCTCGCCACGCCGGCCTCCCCGTCGAGCGCGATCGGCGTCGTCGTCGCCGGGCTCGCCCTGCGGCGGGCGCAGGGCCTGTCCGCGTACACGGTGCTGAGCTGCGACAACCTCGCCGACAACGGCGGACGTCTGCGGCGGGCGGTGCTGGAGTACGCGCGCCAGTTCGATGCCGAACTCGCGGCGTGGATCGACGCGCACGCGACGTTTCCGCGCTCGATGGTCGACAGCATCACCCCGGCCACCGACGAGGCGCTGCGCGCCGACGTCGACGCGGCGCTCGGCCTGCACGATGCCTGGCCGGTGCAGCGCGAGCCGTACACGCAGTGGGTGGTCGAGGACGCGTTCTGCAACGGCCGGCCGCCGCTCGAACGCGCCGGCGTGATCCTCAGCGGCGACATCGCCGGCTGGGACCGCGCCAAGCTGCGCCTGCTCAACGGTCCGCACAGTACGCTGGCCTATCTCGGCCTGTTGCTCGAGCTGGAAACCGTCAGTGACGCGATGCGGCATCCGGCGTTGTCCCCGTTCGTGGAGCGCCTGATGCGCGAAGACATCGCGCCGACGCTCGCGCCGATGGACGGCTTCGACGCCCGGGCCTACATCGACGCGATCCTCGCCCGGTTCCGCAATCCGGCGATCCGCCATCGGCTCGCGCAGATCGCCTGGGATGGTTCGCAGAAGATTCCCGTGCGCCTGCTCGGAACGATCAGCGATGCGCTCGCAGCGGGTCGATCCATCGACGGGCTGTGCCTGCCGGTCGCCGCGTGGATGCATGTCGTCCGGCGCCAGGCGCAGGCCGGTGTCGCGCTGGACGATCCGATGGCGGACAGGCTGGCCTCGATCGGCGCCACGATGACCGTCGACGCGCGCCAGGACGTGACGGCGATCCTGGCGTTGGCGCCGGTGTTCGACGCGGTGGTCGATGACGCGCGCATCGTCGATGCGCTCGTGCGCGCCTATGCGGCACTCGGGAATGCGACGCCGGCCGAGGTTGCGCGCGCGCTCGCCGCGGTTTGAGGACGTGTTCCATGCGTCGGTGAATCGGGTCGCTTGGCGAGGCCATTGTCACGACATGAAGGAATCACAGCGCTGATCGCGGCTGAAGAAGTCTGCCCCGTCATTCCCGCGAAGGCGGGAATCCATGGACCTCGAGCCTGCCAACAGCAACGTCGCTGGATTCTCCCCTGACCCGCCGTTCGGCTGCTGAGAGCTGCCGGAATGACGGCAACGCTCTTGGCGCGACTGTCCAGCAGGCAGCAGGAAATGCGTGTTGCGCAGTGCATGTTTGCGAACGAGCCACGAGCGCGGTCCTGCTCACATGGTTCGAATCTCATTTGTCAGCGCGAGCCTGACTCCATCGGCACTGCCAGCACCGCCTCCAGCGCCGGCTTCGGCTGGCGTTCGCGGTCGAACAGCAGCGTGTAGTTGATGCGGTCCGGAATCGGATAGTCGTTCTTCCACGACATGCCGTCCTCCACGCCCCAGACGCTGACGCGTCCGATCACGTCGCGCTTGCGGTGGAACAGGCGGAAGAGTTCGGCATAGCGATGGGCCAGCTGTTGCTGCACCTGGTCCGGCAGTCCGTTGCGGTAGGGATCGAGATAGCGCTTGAACTCGGGCAGCTGGAACTGCGGGTGCAGCATGCCGGTGCCGATGATCTGGCCCTCGCGCGTCAGCGGCAGCACGTCGACGTCGAGCTCGGTGATCATCACCTTGACCCCGAGCGCGGCGTAGGCATCGATCGAGGCCTCGATGTCGTCGAGCGACGGGTAGTTCAGGCCCCAATGGCCCTGGATCCCGATGCCGTCGATGCGGATGCCGGCGTCCTGCAGCATCCGCACCATGCGCATGATGCCGGCGCGCTTCTCCGGCCGCCAGGCGTTGAAATCGTTGTAGTACAACGCGGTATCGGGCGCGTAGCGGCCGGCGGCCTCGAACGCGTGGCGCACCACGGCATCGCCGTCGCCGCCGAAGGCGCGGGTCCACACCGTGTCGCGATAGTCGCCGTCCTCGCCGACGATCTCGTTGACGACGTCCCAGGCATCCACGCGGCCGGCATAGCGCCCGGCGACCACCTCGATGTAGGCACGCAGGCGCTCGGCCATCTCCTCGGGCGGTGCAGGCGTGCCGTCGTCGCGTTCGAAGAACCAGGCCGGTGTCTGGTTGTGCCACACCAAGGTGTGGCCGATCAGGTACATGCCGTGGCGTTCGCCGTAGGCGACGAAGGCATCGGCAGGGCCGAAGTTCCAGACGCCGGGCTCGGGGTGCAGCACCTCCGCCTTCATCACGTTTTCGGCGGTCAGGGCGTTGAAGTGCCGGGACACCAGGGCTTCGGTGCGCGGGTTTCGGCCGGCGACGATGTCGTCGTTGACCGCGGTGCCGATCAGGAAATCGCCTCGGTAGGCATCCTTGAGCGTGGTCGCCGTGGTCGCCGCCGGCGTGCCGCGCGGCACATCGGCGGCCTGGGCCGCTGCGAGGCCGAGCAGCAGCAGCGGCAGGGCGAGGGCGGAGCGGATGCGTCCGGTCATCGTGATCTCCTGGGCGGGATGAGGGGTTGTCGACGGCGTGGCGCTGGGCCGCGCGATCACAACCGGTAGGCCTGTTTCGGCAGGCGGTAGGCGAGATCCACGGCGACCTCGGCGGCCTCGTCTTCGTCGATGCGGTGTTCGGCGACGAGTTTCGCCAGAAATGCGCAGTCCACACGGCGTGCGACGTCGTGCCGCGCGGGAATCGAGAGGAAGGCGCGCGTGTCGTCGTTGAAGCCGACGGTGTTGTAGAAGCCGGCGCTGGCGAGCGTCTGTTCGCGGAAACGCCACACGCCTTCGGGCGCGTCATGGAACCACCAGGCCGGTCCGAGGAACAGGCAGGGGTAGTGGCCGGCCAGCGGCGCGAGCTCGCGCGCGTAGGTGCTTTCGTCGAGCGTGAACACGATCAGGGTGAAGCCCGGCGCGTTGCCGACGCGATCGAGCAGCGGCTTGAGCGCCTGTACGTAGTCGGTGCGCAGCGGAATGTCGGCGCCCTTGTCGCGGCCGTAGCGGGCGAACAGATCCCGGTTGTGGTTGCGGAAGCAGCCGGGATGGATCTGCATGACCAGCCCGTCGTCGAGACTCATCCTGGCCATCTCGGTCAGCATCTGCGCGCGGAACAGCTCGGCCTCGGCCGGCGTCGCCACGCCGCGTACGACGGTGTCGAACAGGCGGCGCGCGTCGGCGTCGGACAGATCCGCGGTCGCGCAGCTCGGGTGGCCGTGGTCGGTGGACGTGGCGCCGTGCGTAGCGAAGAACGCACGCCGCTGGCGATGCGCGCGCAGGTAGCCGGTCCACTCGAAGACGTCTTCGCCGGTGATCTCGCCGAACCGGCGCAGCGCATCGGGGAACTGCTCGTGCTCCGGATCGATCACCGGGTCCGGCCGGTAGGCGGTGACCACACGGCCCGACCAGCCGCTGTCGCGGATCGTCGCGTGGTGGGTCAGCGGGTCGAGCGGCGACTCGGTGGTCGCGATGACCTCGATGTTGAAGCGCTCGAACAACGCGCGCGGCCGGAACTCGGGCGTCTGCAGCGCGGCGGTGATGGTGTCGTAGTACGCGTCGGCCGTCGCCGCCGAGAGCCGCTGGCGCAGGCCGAAGACATCGTGGAACACGTGATCCAGCCACATCGACGACGGCGTGCCGCGGAACAGCGTCCAGTGCTCGGCGAACACCGGCCATGCGTCACGGGGATCGACCTCGGCGCGTGAGCCGTCGGTGCGCCGAATACCCAGCGCATCCAGGTTCACGCCCTGGCTGTAGAGCATGCGGAAGACGTAGTGGTCCGGCACCAGCAGCAGCTCGGTCGCGTTGGCGAACGGAGTGTCGGTTGCGAACCAGGCCGGGTCGGTGTGGCCGTGCGGGCTGACGATCGGCAGCTGCGCGACTTCGGCATGCAGCCGGCGCGCAATGGCGCGCTGGTTCGGCTCGGGCAGGAACAGGCGGTCGGGGTGCAGGGTGAGGGGGGCGTGCGTCATGGCGAGGCTCGGGTGAAATGGGGTGGCGTGTGCTGGAGGATGTGAAACGGGTTGATTCCGACATCCGCTCGCTGGATACGGCGCGATCGAGCGAATTTTTGAGCGTCAGGCCGGCGGCCTGGGACTCCGGCCTGTGTCAGTGAGCGTCGGTTCGCCGGCGGTGCAGCACTCCGCGCAACCGCTCGCCCTCGCCGCGCACGCTGTTGCTGTTGCTGTTGCGGTTGCTGCTTTTGCTTTTGCTGTTGATCTGTTCGAGCCGTAAAGCGAGCCGAGCATCGCAGGGCCGCGAGGCCGGAGAGCAGCCCATGTTTGAGCGCAGCGAGTTTGGGCTGCGTGCCTCGTGGACCGAGAAGCGCAGGGGACCGATGCGGCTTCATCGCATCGGATCGCGTCCGGCGATGGCGGTTTTGCTTACTTTTGACAAGACAAAAGTAAGCCGCGCGTACAGCGCGGAAGCTCTGTTCTTCGCGGCTTCGCGTGGCCGCGCAAGACAAGCAAACAAAGCAAGTGCACGGCTTTCGCCCGCTGCGCGTGCGAGTCCCTTTTTGAAGGACCAAAAAGGAACCAAAAAGTCCTTTCGCCGGACACTCGCCGATGCGATGAAGCCGCATCGGTTCCCTGCGCTCCTCGCCTGACGCGGCACGCAGCCCAAACTCGCTTCGCTCAGACATGGGCTGCTCTCCGGCCACGTCAGACTCCGGTGCTCGGCTCGCTTTACGGCTCGACACCGCAAGATCCGAAGCAACCGCGGAAGCAACAGCCGAAGCCAACGCCGAAGCCGCAGAAGAAGCAGGAGCAGGAGCGGAAGCAGAAGCGGAAGCGGAAGCGGAAGCAGAAACCGACGCGGTTGCATACATCTGGATCGCCAGCGAAGCGGGCGCCGCGACCCTCGAATCTACCGTCACGGCGCGCAACGCAGGCAAAGGCGCAACAGGCCGACTCACCGCCGCACACTCTCCGGCGGCCCGAGATAACTCGGACGCAGTCCATCCCGCACGATCTCGATCCGCTGCACCACGACACCCGGATCGATCCGCCACAGCTTCAATGTCTGCGCACCGGCCTCGACGCGATGCCGCGAAGTCGCGACGTGCACGCTGTCGCTGACCGCGCGCTCCCAGGCCTGGAACTGCGCATGTCCGGGCGTGGGGTCGAGATGCATGGTGACCGTCTGCGGCGGCGCGTCGTCGAACGAGACCGCGTAGCGCAGGCCGCCGCGGTGCTGGTAGTCGAGCGTCGGCGACAGGACGACGCGGACCTCGACGTCGCCGGCGCCCGCCAGGTGCACCGGGTATTCGAGCCACGCGCCCGAGGCGTCCGTTGCCGTCGCGGCGGCGGTGACCGGCACCGAGGTCACCGAAGACAGCGTGCGGCCCAGGTGGGGAATCGTCTCCCAGCCGAGACCCTCCGCCGCAACCGCACGCGCGTGGTGCGCGGCCTCGATCGCGACGACGCCGTCGCTCTCGACGAAGCCGGTGACGGGCGCGGCCGGTTTCGACACCGGCACGACGATGCGGACCTCGGTGCGGTCGCTGCCGAGCAGATCGATCTGTCCGACATGCGCACCCGCCGGCAGCGCGTCCCAGTCCACCTCGATGCGCAGCGGCGTTTCGCCGGTGACCTCCGCGGACGCCGGTGTGACCCGCAGCCAGGGCTGCGACGGCGTGGCGGTGAACGTGAACGGCGCAGTTCCGCGGTTGAAGACCGTGGCCTCGCGCGAGGAGGCGCCGTGCGGATCGAGCGGCGCCAGGCGTGCCGCCATCGTGGGCACCGGCCAGCCGCGAGGGTCGCCGTCGATCGCCACGCCCATCGTGCCGCGCTCGCGCACGTCCACGCGCGACAGCGCCGGCATGACGTTGCGGTCGGGCTGCTGCCAATGGGTGTAGCCGATGCGCGGCTGCGACATCATGTGGATCCATTTGCCGCCGGCGATGTCCTGTTCGTAGACGCGGGCGAGTTCGGCATCGCGGGCGAAGCGGCGCTCGGCCTCGTCGGCCCAGGCATTCGCCGAGGCGCGGCCTTGCGCGGCATACAGCCGGTTGCGGGCGACGGCGACGTAGAGGTGCGCGAGGTTCGCGCTGGCCAGCACGGGATACTCGACCAACTGGTACCAGGCATCGCGATGCGAGTCACCGAGCGCGGTGCCGATGCGCTGCGTGCGCTCGACCAGGGCATCCCAGTCCGCCAGCACGCGATCGGCCTCGCCGAAATTCACCAGACTCCAGGTGTCCGGCGACTGCAGTTCGGGTTTGCGCCGCGCGTTGTACTGCGTGTAGCGGGTGAGGATCTCCCCGATCTCCGTCGCATGGGCATCACCGAACTGCTCGGCGGCGAAGGCCTGCGGATAGGCGGTCACGGCCTCGACCGGATAGGCATCGGGTGCCCAGGCGTAGTCGAGGAAGAAACTGATCGGGAATTCCATCGGCTTGATGTCGCCGACGTTGACCACCCACAACCGGTCGGCACCGTGCGCGTGCGCCAGACGCATCTGCTCCCACACGCGCTCGATCTGGGTGGTGTTGATCCACTTGTAGTTGCGCGGGCCGCCGACGTAGTCGAAGTGGTAGTAGACGCCGTAGCCGCCGTCGCGGGCCGCGCCGGGCGTGGGCAGCCGACGGATGTTGCCCCAGTTGTCGTCGGCGAACAGCAGGGTCACGTCGTCCGGCACCTGCATGCCGGCGTCGAAATAATCCTGCACCTCCTTGTACAGCGCCCAGACCTGCGGCGTGGCGTCGACGGGCTTGCCGGTGACCTCGGCCAGGATGCGGCGCTGGTCGGCGACGATGGTCTCGAGCAGCGTGGTGGCGGTGGCCTCGCTCATCGGCTCGTCACCGTCGCCGCGCATGCCCAGGGTCACGACGTTCTCGTTCGTGCCCATGCGGCGGATGCCCTCGCGCCAGAAGGCCTGCAGGCGCTCGCGATTGCGCGTGTAGTCCCAGGCGCCTTCGCCGTAGCGGGACCATTCGACGTGCGCGCGCATCATCGGTTCGTGGTGGCTGGTGCCGATGACCACACCCATCTCGTCGGCGAGCGTGGCGTTGCGCGGATCGTCGTCGTAGAACGCGCGGCCCCACATCGCCGGCCACAGGTAGTTGCCCTTGTGGCGCAGGATCAGCTGGAACACGCGCTCGTAGAACTGGTGGTTCGGCCCGCCGTAGGTGGCCCGCATCCAGCCGCCGAGCGCCGGATCCTCGTCGTTGATGAAGATGCCGCGGTAGCGCACCGCCGGCGCATCGACGAAGCGCCCCGGCGCGATGTGCAGTGTGGTCCTGCGTTCGGGCGCCACGTCGGCCCACCAGGTCCAGGGCGAGACGCCGATGCGGCGCGACAGTTCATACAGGCCGAAGATCGTGCCGCGCTTGTCGGCGCCGACGATCACCAGGGCGCGCTCGATGCCGGGCTCGGGCGCGTCGACGAGCTGCAGCGAATAACCTTCCCACTGGCCGGCCACGCCGCGGGTATCCAGCGCGTGCTCACGCACGATGCGATCGATGCGCGGGCTGTGGCCGAGCGTGCCGGCGATGATCGCCAGGCGCGGCGAGCCACCCGGTGCGGGCACGGCGCGGGCTTCCATGCCCGAGACGGCGGCGAGATCCGCGCGCAGGTCGTCGGCGGCACGCGCGACACCGGGAAAATCGGCGTCGTCGATCAATACCGGCAGCACGCGCCCCTCATCGATCAGGGCGAGCGCGTCGGGCACGGCCTGCACACACACCGCAGCGGGCTGTGCGCAGTCGCGGGCGTGCAGCGGCGCGATCCAGACCAGCGCCAACACCAGCAGCGCAGCGGCAGGGGCGCGCCTGCGCGCGAGCCCGGGTGGCCGGACACGCCTTGTCGCGCGCGAGCGCGCTCCCACAGTCGGCATCACTGCGTGACCTCGCCGCGGACGTAGGTGCGCAGCCATTCGAGCGCCGGGCGTTCGCGGCCCTCGCGATCGATCAGGTAGGCGCGTTGTTCGGTGCGCCACACGCCGGGCCGGAAGCCCCACAGCGTCACGCCTTCGACGGCCGGGTGTTCCCAGAACACCGGGAAGATCCGCTGCATGGCTTCGAGCTGGACGGCATCGGTGGGGCCGTCGACGTCGAGTTCGGTCACGTGGATCGGCAGGCCGGTCGAGGCCAGCAGATCGAGACTTTCGCGATGCACCGACATCGGGGTTTCGGTGGTGGTCGAGAACGCATGGCCCTGGACACCGATCACGTCGATGAGGTTTTCGGCCTGCAGCAGCTGCACGATCGCGTGGTAGCGCTTCGCATCATCGGGCGTGTTGGTGATGCTGTAGTCGTTGAGCATCAGGCGCGCATCGGGGAAATGCGTGCGTGCGAGGCGGAAGGATTCCAGCACCCACTCCCAGCCGCTCTCGCCGTCGCCGCCGAGCGCCTGCGCATAATTGCCGCCGTCCTCGTCGTCCTGCGTCGGCGGGTCGTGCAGCGGCTCGTTGACGACCTCCACGATGTCGATCTCGGGATAGCGCGCAGCCACGGCCGCGAACCATTCCTCGATCTCGGCGCGTTGTTCGTCGGGCGGCAGGTGACGGATCCATTCCGGTTGCTGGTTGCCCCAGACCATGACGTGCATCTGGAACGGCAGGCCGTTGTCCTTGGCCAGCCGGTAGGCCGCATCGAGCCGATCCCAGACCATCAGGTCGCGCTGTTCCTCGACCTCGCCCCACTTGCCGGCGTTCTCGGGCGTGACCTTGTTCCAGTACACCAGGAAGTCCTCGTCCTGCAGCGGCGAATGCGCGCTGCCGAGGAACTTGTCCAGGCCGTGGGCGAGGGCGGTCGACGGCGCCGGCTCGGCATCGGGCGTGGCCGGCGCATCGGCCGTGCGATCCCCACAGGCGGCGAGGGCCAGCGCCAGTGCGGCGAGCAGGAACGGACGGGTCTTCTTCATCACTTTCTCCCTGGAACGGAACATCGGCTGCCGCGAATCCCGATCGGGCCTCGCGCGCGCGGCGTCATGCCGCAGGTCTCGCTGCTTCCACGCGGGCGGATGCATCGCGTGCGGTCGCACCCAGCGGCTGCGCGTGGCGTGGCGTCGCGATCCTCTGCACACGACGCAGCATTGCCCGGCCTCAGCCTGCACGATCGAGCTGCGCCGGTGCGAGACGGGGGGCGAGCACGTGGATCACCAGCAGCGCGGCGAGATAGGCGCCGCCGGCCATCAGAAACAACGCGGCATAGCTGCCCGTGGTCTGCCGCAGCCAACCGGCGCCGAGATTCATGAAGAAGCCACCCATCGCACCGGCGAAACCGCCGATGCCGACGACCGAGGCCACCGCGGCGCGCGGAAACATGTCCGAAGTCAGCGTGAACAGGTTGGCCGAAAAGCCCTGGTGCGCCGCGGCGGCCAGACCGATCAGCCACACGGCGGCCCACTGGGCCTCGACGTGCGGCGCGAACACCACCGGCAGGATGCACAGCGCGCACAGAAGCATCGCGGTCTTGCGCGCGGCGTTCGCGGTCCATCCGCGCTTCATCAGGAACGAACTGAACCAGCCGCCCCCCACCGAGCCGACATCCGCCAGCAGGAACACGGTCACCATCGGCAGGCCGATCGTGCGCAGATCCACGCCGAAGCGGTCGGCGAGAAACATCGGAAACCAGAACAGGTAGAACCACCACACCGAGTCGCTGAGGAACTTGCCGGCGGTGAAGGCCCAGGTCTGGCGGAACCGCAGCAGCTGCAGCCACGAGGCGCGGACGGGCGGGTCGGGCGGGTCGCTTTCGATCAGGGCGAGCTCCGCGGGTGACACCTTCGGGTGCTCGGCCGGCCGCCGGTACATCGGCCACCAGAAGGCCAGCCACACGAGTCCGGTGAGGCCGGTCACCACGAACGCGGTGCGCCAGCCCCAGGTCAGCGCCAGCCACGGCACGACCAGCGGTGCGACGATCGCGCCGATGTTCGAACCCGCATTGAAGATGCCGGTCGCGAGTGCGCGCTCGCGCTTCGGAAACCACTCGGCGACGGTCTTGACCGCGGCCGGAAAGTTGCCGGACTCCCCGAGGCCGAGCGCGAAACGCATCATGCTGAAACCGGCCACCGAGTTCACCAGCGCATGTGCGGCGGCGGCGATCGACCAGACGGTCAGATACACGCCGTAACCGAGCCGCGTGCCGACACGGTCGATGAACCAGCCGGCGAACAGGAAACCGATCGCGTAGGCGAGGGTGAACGATGCGCTGATGACACCGTAGTCGCGCTCGCTCCAGCCGAACTCGGCGACCAGCGTCGGCGCGAGCACGCCGAGCACCGCGCGGTCGACGTAGTTGATGGTGGTGGCGAAGAACAGCAGCGCGCAGATCACCCAGCGATAGCGGCTGATGACGCTGTGCGGCGAGGCGACCGCGGCGACGGCGCCGTCCACGAGCCTGCTCATCGCGAGGTCCACCGTGTGGTGCACATGCGTATCGCCGCCATCCAGTCCCCCGACGCAGCGCGCCTTGAAAGTGATAGCGCTATCATTATCACAGCGTCGGATGTGACGCCTCTTGCAGCGCACCAAAGCGCAAGCGAGTCATTCGGAAGGCTCGCTTCTAGCGCTAATTAGTAAGGTTTTTCGAGGCTCTAAGCGCGCCGTGCCACGTCATGCTGCTACGCAGCGTGCGCATCTCGAATGATAGCGCTACCGTAAAAATCACGTCATATCCGGCCTTTCGTTCCGGCCTGCGACGTCGGGGTTGTCCACACAATCAAGCCACACAGCCGACGCGCCTTCGCGATCGGCAGGTCGTCACCAGAAACGGGAGGGGAGTACGGTGCAATTGAAAGTCACGAGAACGGCGTTGTCGCGTGCGTTGAGTCTGGCGCTGCTCGGCATGGCGAGCGCATCCGCGCTGGCGCAGAGCCCGCAGGCGCAGACGCCGGCCACACCCGCCACATCGCCGCCCGCGGAATCCGACGCGGTCACGCAGCTCGATGCGGTGTCCGTCACCGGCTACCGCCAGAGCCTGCAGTTCGCCACCGAAGCCAAGCGTGATTCGACCGGCTTCACCGATTCCATCTTCGCCGAGGATCTGGGCAAATTCCCCGATACCAACATCGCCGAATCGCTGACCCGCATCCCGGGTATCCAGTTGAACCGGGACGTCAACGGCGAAGGCCTCAACATCGCGATCCGCGGTCTCGGCAGCAGCTTCACCAAGACCCTGATCAACGGCGCATCGGTGGCGACGGCATCGATCGGTCTGGATGCCACCAACCAGAACCGCGAGGTGGATCTCAACATCTTCCCGACCGAGTTCTTCACCGAAGTCACGGTCTACAAATCGCCGCAGGCCAGCCTGCCGGAAGGCGGCGCCGCCGGCGTCGTCGACATGCGCAGCGTGCGTCCGTTCGACCGGCCGGGCACGCACGTCTCCTACCAGCTGCAGGCGGATTACAACGACATCAGCAGCAAGACCAGTCCGCGCGCCTCGTCGATCTTCAGCTGGACCAACGAGGACGGCACATTCGGCACTCTGGTGGGTGTGACCTCGACCCGTGGCAAGCTCGGCGTGGAAGGTTACGAGACGATCGGCTGGACCAACCCGAATCTCACCAACGCGCAGTGCGGCAGTCCCGGCGCGGCCGGCAGCTTTCCCACGCTGGGCCAGCGCTGCAACCTGACCGGCGGCAACGGCTGGCGCATTCCCGACACCGTCCCCAACAATGCCGCGACGATCGCCGCCGGCCTCACGCCGGGCACGCCGATCGATGCCGCCTGGCTGGGCGCCAACAACCCGGGCCTCACCACCGACCAGATCGGTGAAGCACTGATTCCGCGTCTCGGCCGTCCGGTGTACATGTCCGGCGATCGCGATCGCGACGCGGTGCTCGCCGCATTCGAGTGGCGTCCGAACGAGCGCCTGCACATGTGGGTGGACACGCTCTACACCAAGGCCAAGCGCACCAACGAGCGCATCGACATGAATCTGATCGGCCGCAACGGCCAGCTGATTCCGCTGGACATGCAGCTCGACGCGAACAACGTCGTCACCGCCGCCACGTTCACCAATGCGCAGTTCTTCCTCGAATACCGGCCCTACATCGAGGACGTGCAGTACTGGCATGTGACGCCCGGCGCGACGTTCTGGTTCACCGACGATCTCAAGCTCGACGTCGAAGCCAACCTCAGCCGCAGCTGGATGTTCCGCGAGTCGCCGACGATCCTGGTCAACTCGCCGTTCACCACGCTGCAGTACGTCAACGACGGCAACGTGCCCAGCTGGACCACCGATCTCGACCTCAACGATCCCGACCTCGGCTGGACCTGGGCGGGCGGCGGCCGGGTCAACGTGCAGAACGAAAAGCGCGTGACCGAGACCAGCGGCGTGCGCGCCGATCTGCAGTTCGGCGAGGACACCCGCAACGTCCGCGTCGGCGTGGCCTGGGACCGCAATTCGCGCACCATCCGCGGCTTCGACAACAGCCCGGCCTACGAGGATCTGGTGTGCCGTGGACTCAATCCCGACGGCAGCGTGCGCGACCCGCGTCCGGCCTGCGCCGGTGGCGGTTCTGCGCTGATTTCGAGTGCCGACCTCGCCACCTACCTGCGTCCGGGGCCGCTGGGTTTCGTCACCGTCGACGGCAACCGCTTCAAGGGGGACACCGACTACTACCGCTACCGCGACGAGGCGCCCGAATCGGGCGGCCCGAACACCGGCGGCTCCACCGGCGGCTTCGTGGAGCGCACGCTCGCGGCGTACATCGAACTCAACGGCACCACCGAGATCTGGAACCGCGACCTGCGCTTCAACGCCGGCATGCGCTGGGCCAGCACCGATCAGGACATCTCCGGGCCGGTCACCATCGGTGGCGTGCGCCAGTACCAGACGCTGAGCGGTGACTACAGCGAGTGGCTGCCGTCGTTCAGCGCCGCCTGGGACGTCGCCGACCGCGTGGTGCTGCGCATGTCGGGCTCGCGCACGATGACGCGTCCCAACCCGAGCTCGATGCTGCCCTCGACCACCTTCACCGACCAGTCGGCGCAGGTCGCGTCGCAGGGCAATCCCGAGCTCACGCCCTATCTGTCGACCAACTTCGACCTGGGCGGCGAGTGGTACACGGGTGACGAGGGCTTCGTCGGCCTGACGCTGTTCAACAAGCGGGTCGACGGCTACACCTTCCAGGGTATGACCACGCGTCCGTTCCTGTCGCTCGGCATTCCGTTCGACGACCTCACCGACACCCAGCAGCAGGCGATCAACAATCGCGGCGGCCCGGGCGTGGCCACGGTCAACGTCAACCAGCAGGTCAATGCCGACGCCGCGCTCAACATCCGCGGCTGGGAAGCGATCTGGGTGCAGCCGCTGCGCTTCGTGTTCGACGGCCTGGGCTTCATGGCGAACTACACCAAGATCGACATCTCCACCGTCGGCCGCGACGCCGGCGCGCTGGCCGGCAACGTCTACGGGGTGTCGCCGTCGATGTGGAACGCCACCACGTACTGGGAGAACAGCGTCGCGTCGGTGCGGTTGTCCTACACCTGGCAGGAGGGTGCGGTCGGCACCGGCCCCAACCAGCAGGGCATTCCGCAGGCGCAGATCTTCGGTGACGACCGCGGCCAGCTCGATCTGGCGGCCAGCTACACGCTGTCCAATGTGCGTTCGCAGCCGCAGATCACGTTCAACATCCTCAACATCACCGGCGAGGAGCGCCGATCCAACTTCTGGTATCCCAACGCCGTCAACGATCTCTACGATCCCGGACGCACCTACAGCATCGGCATCCGCGGCACGTTCTGATCATATGCATCTCCACGTCGTCTCCCCACGGTCTGTCCCGACGCTCCGGCGTCGGGGCGGGCCGTGTTTTTTCCACAGGCGTCGCGCGTCTGCCGGAATCGTCTGTGCCGCTCCGGTGCACGCGATGCCGGACGCGCGCCGATGTCCATGCGCCTCCCACCGTGTCCGCGCCCGCGGCCACGGCATTCCCACGGGTGCCACGCCGCAATGAATTCCGCCTCTCCCTCCCGCGCCACCGAAGTGCTGTCCGTCCGCGAAAAGCTGGGCTACAGCCTGGGTGACCTCGCCGCCAACCTGATCTTCCAGACCCTGGTCACGTACCTGGCATTCTTCTACACCGACGTCTACGCGTTGCCCGCTGCGACCGCGGCGACGATCATCTTCGTCGTCGGCCTGCTCGGCGCGTTCGTGTTCACGCCGATCATCGGTCTGCTGGCCGACCGCACGCAGACGCGCTGGGGCAAGTTCCGGCCGTGGATCCTGTGGACCGCGGTGCCGTTCGGTGCACTGGCGCTGCTGGCCTTCAGCACGCCGGATCTCGGCGAGCGCGGCAAGGTGATCTATGCGCTGGTCACCTACACGCTGCTGGTGCTGGTCTACGGCGCCAACAACCTGCCGTATGCCGCGCTGAGCGGGGTGCTCACCGGCAACATGGACCAGCGCAACAGCCTGTCGTCGTACCGCTTCGTCGCGGTGATGGTGGCGCAGTTCGTGATCCAGGTGCTGCTGCTGCCGATGGTGCTGATCCTCGGTGACGGCGACCGCGTGCGCGGTTTCGAGCAGGTGATGACGATCTTCGCCGTCGTCGGCACGGTGTTCTTCCTGATCACCTTCCTCACCACACGCGAGCGCATCGTGCCCGCGCAGACGCAGTCGTCCGGCGTGATGCAGGATCTGGGCGATCTGGCCCGCAACCGACCGTGGCTGATCATGCTGACGCTGACGGTGCTGGTCTTCATCACCCTCGCGCTCAAGGGCGGCATGACGATCTACTACTTCCAGTACTACCTCGACGAGGCGGCGCTGGCGGCGTTCCTGCAGTCCACGGGCTTCAACGGTTTCATCGCCGGCCTCAATGCCACGTTGACCGGCGCGGGGCTGGCCGGCTTCCAGTGGCCGGAAGACGCGCCGACTTCGGCCTTCAGTCTGTTCAATGCCGGCGGCATCATCTTCATGATTCTCGGCATCGGTCTGTCACGGCCGCTGGCCGAGCGCTTCGGCAAGCGTGATGTGTTCGGCGGCGCGTTGTTCGTGGCGACGCTGTTCGTACTGGCCTTCTACCTGTATCCGCCGGACGCGATCTGGCTGGTCTTCGGTTCGCAGATCCTGCACGGCTTCTTCTACGGCATCACGATTCCGCTGCTGTGGGCGATGATCGCCGATGTCGCCGACTACTCCGAATGGACCAATCACCGCCGTGCGACGGCGATCATCTTCTCGGCGATGCTGTGCGGCCTCAAGGTCGGGCTGAGCATCGGTGGCGCGCTGGTCGCCGCGATCCTCGCCCATTACGGCTATGCCACCGGCGGCGGCGCGCAATCGGACGCGGTGACGGACGGCATCCGGCTGGCGATCAGCGGGTACTGCTCGATCCCGTTTCTGCTGGCGGTCGCGCTGCTGTTCTTCTACCGGATCGACAAGGCCATGGAGAATCGTCTGGAGCGCGAACTGGGCGAGCGCCGCGTGGCCGCGGAGGTGACGGCATGAGCGCGTATCCCGTGCCGCCCACGGCCGAAACGGCGGGCGAGGCTGCCCTGTCGGCGGAACTCGAGGCGCTGAAACGCAAGGCCGTGTCGCCGCCGTTGGTGACCCACATCTACACCGCCGATCCATCGGCGCACGTGTTCGAGGGGCGGTTGTACATCTATCCCTCGCACGACATCGATGCAGGCACGCCGTTCGACGACGAGGGCGGCCATTTCGGGATGGTCGATTATCACGTCCTGCGCATGGACGCCCCGGACGGTGAAGTGGTGGATTGCGGCCCGGCGCTGCACGTGCGCGATGTACCGTGGGCGAAGCGACAGATGTGGGCGCCCGACGCCGCGTGTCGTGACGGGCGCTACTACTTCTATTTTCCGGCCAAGGATGCCGACGACATCTTCCGCATCGGCGTGGCGGTCGGCGACCGGCCCGAAGGTCCGTTCACGGCGCAGCCCGACGCGATGGCCGGTACCTACTCGATCGATCCGGCTGTCTATGCGGACGATGACGGCGAGCAGTACCTGTACTTCGGTGGCATCTGGGGCGGGCAGCTGCAGAAGTACCGCGACAACGTCCGCGATGCCGCGCACGAGGAACCGGTGGGCGACGCGCCTGCACTCGGCGCGCGGGTGGGGCGGTTGCGCGCGGACATGCTCGAACTCGACGAGCCGACGCGCGAGGTGGTGATCCTCGACGAACGCGGCCAGCCGCTGCGCGCCGACGATCACAGCCGCCGCTTCTTCGAAGGCCCGTGGGTGCACAAGTATGCCGGGCGGTACTACTTCTCCTATTCGACCGGCAACACCCATCTGCTGTGCTACGCGGTCGGCGACAGCCCGTACGGGCCCTTCACCTACCAGGGCGTGATTTTGAAGCCGGTGGTCGGCTGGACCACGCATCACTCGATCGTCGAATTCGACGGTCGCTGGTGGCTCTACTACCACGACGCGCTGCACTCGGGCGGCGTGACCCACCTGCGCACGGCCAAGGTGACTGAGCTGCATCACGACAGTGACGGGCGGATCCGCACGATCGATCCCTATGGCGGATGAGGCTGGTGACGGCGCACAGGCGCCGCTCGCGCCGGGCGCATTGCTCGACATCGAATGCGGCGCCCTGCGGGTCAGCGTCGCGCCGTCGGCCGGTGGCCGCATCGCGCAGATCGTGTACGCGGACGATGCCCAACTGGTCGGCCCCGACGACGGCCATCCGCAGACGATCGCCTGGGGCTGTTATCCGATGCTGCCCTGGGCCGGGCGGGTGCGGAATGGTCGGTTTCGTTTCGACGGCCGCGCGCATCGGCTCGCGCCCAATCTCGGTCCGCATGCGATCCACGGCGTCGGCTTCGCGATGCCGTGGCAGGTCGAACTGCATACGGCGGACTGCATCGTCCTGTCGCTGCAGCTGCCGCGCGACGCGCGCTGGCCGTTCGGCGGCATCGCGCGGCAGACCATCCGCGCGATGCCGCGCTGCCTGCGGCTGACGCTCGGACTGCAGGCGGACGACCAGGCCATGCCCGCGGTGATCGGCTGGCATCCCTGGTTCCGCAAGCCGGACCGCATTGAATTCGCTCCCGCCGCGGTCTACCCCCGCGATGCGGAGGGCATCGCCACGCGACCATTGGCGCCGCCGCCTCCACCGCCCTGGGACGACTGTTTCACCGGAGCCGATGGCGCCGTGCTCCATCGCGACGGACAGCGCGTCACGCTCACATCGGACTGCAGCCACTGGGTGGTGTTCGACGAGACCGCGCACGCCACCTGCGTCGAGCCGCAGAGCGGGCCACCGGATGCCTTCAATCTCGAGCCGTCTCGACTGGACGCAGGCCAGGCGATCACGCACTGGTTCGAGATGACGTGGAGACGCTGACGCGCCTCATCCGTGACGACAGCGCGCTGGCGTCCGCTCAAGGCCTGTGGACGCGGTGGTTCCGACCGCGCGGCCCGATGCGGGTGGACCGTCATGCGGACCCGATGCGCGCCGGTGCCATCGAGCGGATCGTGGGCGCACCTGTCCTCTGGCGCAGCACCGGGCCAGCGGATAGTCTCCGGTCACCCCGCGCGGCCTGGGGCCGGTTGCGCCAGGACGCGTCCACACTGAAAGGACTCTCCGTGAGCGATCCCTACAATTCGCCTGGAACAGCTGCGCCTCCCGTCTCACCCTATGCGCCGCCCGCCGCTGCTCTGCAGGCGACGCCGGATCCGATCTCGCGACTCGCGGTGTCCGAGACGTGGAAGCGCCGGTTTCGCCTGATCGAACGGGCGGGCGGGCCGGCACTCCCTGATTTCCGCTCGCTCCCGGCGAAGGAGCGCTTCGGCCTCAACTTCAATTTCCTGGCGTTCTTCTTCGGTCCGATCTATTACCTGATCAAAGGACTGTGGCGGCAGGCGGTGGTCTACCTGGCATGCGCGGTCGCGCTGGTGATGGTGTTCGAGCTGATGGGGCTCGGACAGTTCGCGCGCGGCGTGGGTTACGGTGTCGCGGCGGTCTACGCGATGCGCGCGAACGTCAGCTACTACCGAAAGGTCGTGCTGGGTGATGCGCCCTGGTTCTGAGGCGTCGCGGTTCCTCCGCGTGTCGAGTTCCGCATTGATTGCGAAACGCAACGAGGCAGCGACGCGATCCCCGGCATGACGATCGGCGCCGGTGTGAGCGGTGGCTCCCTTGACCTCCACAGGCCCCTGCCCACGAACGCGTCGCCCTCGTTTCCGGGCGACCATCCGGGCGCACCGCCGTCGCGGGTGTCTGTGACCTGGGAACATCCCGCTGTGCCGGACGCAAGCAGCCTGCGTCGCGATACGACGTGAGCCGCGGCAGGCGTCGCGCCGTGCGGAGCGTCGGCAATCGCCGTGCGCCGGGGTCGCCCGGCGGGCACCCTGCCGCGACACCCCGCGACCGCCCTGCCTGCATCGCAGCACGCGCCGTGGTCGAAAAAATGCAGAACGTGAGCGGCGGCGATGCATCGAGGGGCACGCCTTGGAGGCGCCGGTCCTGACTGCATAGGCGCGTGCGCGGATCAAGTCCGCCTTGCCGCCGCGTGTGCCGTGTTGGCCAAATAATGACCAGCGGTTTCGACGCCGCCTCCAAAGCGGACTCCACGCGGTTATCCACATGTTTGTCATCAGACGATCCACATCCGGTGTGGAAAACGTCACCGGGGACGCTTCACGACGCGCCGTCAAGTCGCCGGCTGTGCGGTGACCGCTTGTATCGCGAATCGGCGATTCGACGCGCGCGATGCTTCGGCAGCCGCCATGCGACTGACCGACCGGCGCGGCGAGTGTCGCTGCACATCGGCGTGCGCAGATCAAGCGGGGATCGAATCCGTTTCCGTTGCGGTGGTGAGTAAATCGCCAGCCCATCTCGGCCGCCTCGCAGGCGGGGCGGCGCGGCTTATCCACATGTTTGTCGTCAGACGATCCACACCGTATGTGGACAACGGCGTGACTAGCCGCGCACTGGCGGCACGTCAACGTCGGGCTGTATGTCGCTCGTTTGCGGTGCCGGCGGCATCTCCGATGCAGAGAGCGAACGCGCCATCACGCAGCCGGCGTCGGTCAGCTGCGCCAGCGTGCGCTCGCCGTCCTCGAAGGTACGCACCCAGCCGGGGCCGGATGTGTCACCGATCGCGTCGTCGCCGAGATAGGCGAGCGTGCGCAGCAGCACGCTCATGCGGATGCCCAGGCGCTTGCACAGCCGCGGAAGCGACATGCCGCCCGGCGCTGCGGCGAGTTCCGCCAGCAGCGCTCCGAGCAGGGCTTCCTCAGCGGACGACGGCATGGATGTCGCGCTGGCGCGGCATGTGCGCGCCGACCTCGGGGACGTGCGGGGTGACGATCACCGGCACCGATTTCGACGTGGGCGTGCGCGACTCGTCGGCGAAGCTCGACAGCGGCACCAGCGGATTGGTCTCGGGGTAGTAGGCCGCCAGACAGCCTCGCGGGATGTTGTATTCGACCAGCATGAAACGCGGTGCCTGCCGGCGCACGCCGTCCTCGCAGATGCTTTCCAGGTCCACCCAGTCACCGGCGTTCATCCCGAGTGCGGCGATGTCGTCCGCGTTCGCGAACAGCACACGACGCTCGCCGAACACGCCGCGATAGCGGTCGTCGAGGCCGTAGATCGTGGTGTTGTACTGGTCGTGCGAGCGCGTGGTCGCCAGCGTGAACACCGGCTGCGTGCCGTGTATGCGGCGGGCGCGGTGGATCGGGTTGTCGGTGGGCACGGCGCAGGGCAGGAACACCGCCTTGCCGGCCGGATTGACCCACTGGCGGTCGCGCGCGGTGTTGGACAGGCGGAAGCCCCCGGGCACGCGCACGCGGGTGTTGAAGTCGTGGAAGTCGTCGAAGGTCGCCGCGATCATGTCGCGGATGCGGTCGTAATCCGCGATCGCGCCCAGCCAGTCGATCTTCGAGCGCGCGCCGAGCGTGGCATGCGCCAGGCGCGCGACGATCGCAGGTTCCGAGAGCAAGGTGTCCGAGGCCGGCGGATTGATGCCCGACGACAGGTGCACCATGCTCATCGAATCCTCGACGGTCACGCCCTGCGGGCCGCCGGCCTGGATGTCGATCTCGGTACGGCCGAGGCACGGCAGGATCACCGCGTCCTTGCCGTGCACCAGATGGCTGCGGTTGAGCTTGGTGGTCACGTGCACGGTGAGGTCGCAACGGCGCAGACCGCGCGCCGTGGCCTCGGTGTCGGGCGTGGCGATGGCGAAGTTGCCACCCATGCCGAAGAACACCCTGGCGCGACCGTCGATCATCGCCTCGATCGCGCCGACGGTGTCGTAGCCGTCCTCGCGCGGCGGCTCGAAGCCGAACACGTCGCGCACGCGGTCGAGGAAGGCGGCCGGCGGTTTTTCGTAGATCATCATCGTGCGGTCGCCCTGCACGTTGCTGTGCCCGCGCACGGGGCACGCGCCCGCGCCTTCGCGACCGAGATTGCCGCGCAGCAGCAGCAGGTTGACGATCATGTTGATCGTCGCCACCGAGTGCTTGTGCTGGGTGATGCCCATGCCCCAGCAGGCGATGACGCGCTCGCTGGTCAGATACAGCTCGCCGGCGCGGCGGATCTGCGCCTCGTCGAGGCCGGATTCCTCGATGATCACGTCCCAGGGCTCGGCCAGCACGTCGGCCATGAAGGCGTCGAAGCCGGTGGTGTGTTCGGCGATGAAATCGTGGTCGAGCAGGGTGGCGCCGCCGTTGCCGGTGGCTTCGATCTCGCGCTCGAGCACGTGCTTGATCATGCCCTTCACGGCCGCGAGATCGCCGCCGATCTTGAGCTGGAAGTAATCCGACGAGATCTGCGTCGAGCCGTAGGTCGCCATCTCCAGCTTGTCCTGCGGATCGGCGAAGCGTTCCAGTCCGCGCTCGCGCAGCGGATTGAACGAGACGATCTTCGCGCCGCGCCTGGCCGCCTCGCGCAGCTCGCCGAGCATGCGCGGATGGTTGGTGCCGGGGTTCTGGCCGAAGATGAAGATGCCGTCGGCCTGCTCGAAATCCTGCAGCGACACCGTGCCCTTGCCGACGCCGATCTGCTTCTTCATCGCGGTGCCGGACGACTCGTGGCACATGTTGGAGCAGTCGGGAAAATTGTTGGTGCCGTACTCGCGCACGAACAGCTGGTACAGGAACGCGGCCTCGTTCGAGGTGCGGCCCGAGGTGTAGAAGATCGCCTCGTCGGGCGAGGGCAGGGCGTTGAGATGCCCGGCGATGAGGTCGAAGGCCGCGTCCCAGCTCACCGGGACGTAGTGGTCGGTGGCGGCGTCGTAACGCATCGGTGTGGTCAGGCGGCCCTGCTGTTCGAGCCAGTAATCGCTGTACTCGGCGAGCTGGGTCACCGTGTGTTTCGCGAACAGTTTGGGGCCGGCGCGGAACTTCGTCGCTTCGGCGGCCACGGCCTTGGCGCCGTTCTCGCAGAACTCGAAGGTCGAGGTGTGGTCGCGATCGGGCCAGGCGCAGCCGGGGCAGTCGAAGCCGTCGGGCTGGTTCGCGCGCAGCAGCGTCTTCGCGCCGCTGATCGCGATCTTCTGCTCGCTCAGGTGCCTGGCGACGCTCTTGAGCGCGCCCCAGCCACCGGCGGGGCCGTCGTACGTGCGGATCGTGTCGTTGCTCATGGTGCGGAGGTCCTGCCTGGGCGCGCGGGTGCCGGCGATGTCGCCGATGGCGGCAGCAACCGCTGCGCGTGGGTGTACACGGCGTGCCCGTCGTCGCGGGCGAAACCGATCAGTGTGAGATGGGCGCGCTCGGCGAGCGAGATCGCGAGCGCCGTTGGGGCGGAGATCGCCGCCATCAGCGCGATGCCGACGCTCGCCGCCTTCATCGCCATTTCGTAGCTGGCGCGACTGGTGACGACGAGAAAGCCGTCGGCGGGATCGAAGCCCCGCGTGTGCAGCGCGCCGATCAGCTTGTCGAGCGCGTTGTGGCGGCCGACATCCTCGCGGACGAGTTGCAGCGTGCCATCGAGCGCGGCCCAGCCGGCCGCATGGGTGGCGCCGGTGAGCGCGGCGATGGATTGCGCATCGCGCAGGGCGCGCAACGCCCTGGACAGTGACTCGGGTGACACGCGGACGTCGGCCTCGACCGGCGCGGGATAACGCAGCGCGGCTTCCAGCAGTTCGCTGCCGCAGACGCCGCAGCCGCTGCGGCCGCTCATGCTGCGGCGACGCAGCGCCAGCGCCTCGGCGCGCGTGTCGGGAATCCGCAGGCGGATCTCGATGCCTTCGATGAAGTGCTGGATGCCTTCGATCGCCACATCGCCCGGCGACGCGACGATGCCTTCGCTGAGCGCGAAGCCGCGCGCGAAATCCTCGAGATCGGCGGGCGTGGCCATCATCACCGCGAACGGCACGTCGTTGTAGACGAAGGCGATCGGCACTTCCTCGGCGACATGGTCGTCGAGCGGCTGCATCGACCCGCCGCGCCAGCGTTGCACCGGGCGGCGGACCGCGCCGGCCGGCGGTGCGGATTCGAAGTCGGCGTGGCGGGTGTGGTCTGTCATGTCGGAACGATACCGGCGCGCGCGTGAGCGGGCGCCGGTCTCATGGCCTCAGGAGAACAGCACCAGTGCCTTTTCGAGCGTCTTCCAGATGCCGAATGCCAGCGGGATACCGACCGCGGCCCAGCAGAAGGCGACCAGCAGCGGGCTGCCACCCGAGCCGATCCGGTCCATCTCGTCCTGCGACACCAGCGACTTGCCCGAGGCATCGACCTTCTCGTGCGCCAGCTGCTTCTCGCGCGCCAGTTCGTCCGGCGTCATGAAATGCTTCGGATTGACCGGACGCACCAGCAGGTTGCACACCAGGCCCAGCAGCAGCATGCCGGCGAGGATGTACATCGTGGTGTTGTAGACCTGCGACGGCGGCATGCCCAAGCCCAGCTGGTACTCGCGCATGTAGCCGATGACGAACGGGCCGAGGATGCCGGCCGTCGCCCAGGCGGTCCGCAGGCGGCCGTGGATCGCGCCGACGTGCTGGGTGCCGAACAGGTCGGCCAGATAGGCCGGCACGGTGGCGAAGCCGCCACCGTACATCGACAGGATCACGCAGAACGCGGCGACGAACAGCGCGATCGAGCCGGCGTTGCCGAGCGTCGGCGCCGACGCGTAGAGCGCGATGCCGAGCACGAAGAAGATCGAGTAGGTGAGCTTGCGGCCGAACTTGTCCGACATCGAGGCCCAGAAGAACCGGCCGATGATGTTGGCCAGGCTCAGCATGCCGACGAAGCCGGCCGCGATCGCGGCGATCGCCGACAGCTGTTCGGTACTCAGCTCCCGGAACCCGACGTCGACGCCGATCAGCCGGCCGCCGAACATCTCCTGCAGCATCGGCGAGGCCAGGCCCAGCACGCCGATGCCGGCGGACACGTTGAGGCACAGCACCGCCCACACCAGCCAGAACTGCGGAATGCCCCAGACCTTTTTCACGTGCACGTGGCCCTGGGTGATCATCGCGTTGTTGCTCGCCGGCGGCGGCGTCCAGCCCTTGGGCTTCCAGCCGGTCGGCGGCACGCGATAGCCGAAGGCGCCGGCCATCATGAAGACGAAGTAGACGATGGCCATGACCAGGAAGGTCTCCTTCACGCCGACCGAGGTCGGGGTCGCGAAGTGGCGCATCAGCATGTCGGCCAGCGGGCTGCCGATCAGCGCGCCGCCGCCGAAGCCCATGATCGCCATGCCGGTCGCCATGCCGCGGCGGTCCGGGAACCACTTGATCAGGGTCGAAACGGGCGAGATGTAGCCCAGGCCCAGACCGATGCCGCCGATCACGCCCGAGCCCAGCCACAGCATCCAGATCTGGTGCAGGTGCACGCCGAGCGCGGAGATCAGCAGGCCACCACACCAGCACAGCGCGGCGACGAAACCGGCCTTGCGCGGGCCGACGCGTTCCAGCCAGCCGCCCCAGATCGCCGCCGAGCAGCCCAGCAGCACGAAGAACAGCGTGTACATCCACTGCAGTTCGCTGATCTGCCAGTCGCAGCTGGCCGAGGTGATGCGGGCGAAGAACCCCATCTCCGGGCCACAGGCGATCGGCGCATTGATGCCGACGGCCATCGACAGCGGCAGCCAGAACACGCTGAAGCCGTAGGCCATGCCGATGCACAGGTGGATCGCCAGCGCCGCCGGCGGCACCAGTCAGCGGTTGAAACCGGGCCTGGCGATGATGCGCTCCTTCGACAGCAGGCTGCCTTCGGGCGCGCGGCGGGCCGCATGCGTGGTGGTGGTGGAGCTGTCGGCCATGAAGTCGTCCCCGGGTGGTGCGCGGGGCGCAACCGCCCCTTGGTTATGTTCTGCGCCGCATATTGGCTGCGGCAAAGTGTCGCAACCCTACGCCGACACCGCTTGCCGGGACAGCGTCATTGGTCGAATATCCGGCTCTACAGAACATATTGAATCTGCGCCGGGCGCGCGCTCGACCCGGCGCACGGAGCGCGAGAGTCCGCATGTACAAGGTCCGTATCCAGCCGCGCTGGGAGCTCGAAAACGCCGACGGTGCCCGCTTGCCCGCACATCTGGTCGATCTGCTGGTGGCCGTGCGCGCCAGTGGCTCGCTGGCGGCGGCCGCCCGCAGCGTGGGCCTGTCCTATCGCTATGCCTGGGGCCAGTTGCAGGCCGCGCGCGACGTGTTCGGGCAGCCGCTGTTGCGCATGACCCGGGGCCGCGGCGCGCGGCTCACCGCGATCGGCGAGCGTCTGGTCTGGGCCGACAACCGCATCGCCGCGCGCCTGTCGCCGATGCTCGACAGCCTGGCGACCGAACTCGAAGCCGAACTCGAACGCACCGTCAGCGCACACGCGATGCCGCTGCGGGTGCACGCCTCGCACGGCTTCGGCGTGGAGGCCCTGCGTCGCACGATGGCCGAAGCCGATCTGCCGCTGGACCTCAAATACCGCAGTCCCGACGATGCGCTGTCGGCGCTGCGCAGCGGCGCCTGCGACATCGCGGGCCTGCATCTACCGATCGGTGATCTCGAACCCGCGCTGTTCGCGCACTACCGCGACCGCCTGGATCTCGACGCCGATCGCGTGATCCATCTGGCGATGCGCCGCCAGGGCCTGGTGCTGGCGCCGGGCAATCCGCGGCGCATCGAAACCCTGCAGGATCTCGAGCGCCCCGACGTCCGCATGATCCATCGCCAGCCGGGCTCGGGCACGCGTCTGTTGCTCGAGGCCATGCTCGCCCGCCACGGCATCGCCTTCGAGCGCATCCGCGCCTGCGACGTCGAGGAACTCACCCATGCCGCCGTCTCGGCCTATGTGGCCAGTGGCCTGGCGGACGTCGGCTTCGCGCTGGAGCCGCCCGCGCGCAGGTACGGCCTGGACTTCTACCCGCTGGTCACCGAGCACTATTTCTTCCTGTGCCACAACGACGTGCTCGAATCCGGACGGCTGACCGATCTGCTGGCCCTGCTGCGCAGCGACCGCTTCCGCCGCGAACTCGGCCAGCTGCCCGGCTACGACCCGAGCTACTGCGGTCGCGTGCAGACCCTGCCGGATGCGTTCGAGGCGGCGCGTTGAATGACGCGCGCCGCCGGATTGCGGAGGCCCATGCCCGTCGTCGCGTCGCTGGCCACGACGTGCACGACCAGTCCTTGTGGACGTGCGCGCGCAGGCGCACCCGTGCGTGCGCCTGACGCGCGCGGTTGTCACCCCGGTGCATCGGGCGTAGCGTGCGGCCTCGTGCCGACGGCGCGACACGCAGCACCGTGATCGATTCTGGAGACGGCATGCATTGGGCCTTGCAACTGCTCAGCGTGGCGATCGGCGGCGCCTTCGGGGGCGCGGCGCGGTTCTGGCTGTCCGGGGTGGTGGCGCGAAGGTTCGGAAAGACCTTTCCCTGGGGCACGCTGGTGGTCAACGTGAGCGGCGCGTTCGCGATCG
The DNA here is from genome assembly GCA_002324875.1 of Lysobacteraceae bacterium NML93-0793. GTDB lineage: Bacteria > Pseudomonadota > Gammaproteobacteria > Xanthomonadales > Xanthomonadaceae > Luteimonas. The sequence goes on along the minus strand of NTJG01000002.1, from coordinate 11,687 downwards.
GTGTGCTGGCGGCGTTGTGGACCGAGCGCGCAGGGCACGCGGTGTTGCACGTGCCGTTGTGGACCGGCCTGGTGGTCGGCGTGCTCGGCAGCTTCACCACCGTCTCCTCGTTCTCGCTTCAGACCCTCGCGCTGCTGCGCGACGGCGAATACGCGCGCGCCTTCGGCAACGTGGCCGGCTCGCTGCTCGGGTGCCTGGCCGCAGTGTCGGCGGGCTACCTGTTGACGCTCCACGCCGGAAGCCGCGGATGAGTGCGAATGCCGGGCGCGTGTATGCCGCGGTGATGCTGGGCAGCGCACTGGGCGCGGTCGCGCGCTTCGCCTGCTCGCTGGTGATGCTGCATCTGCTGGGTCCTGGATTTCCCTGGGGCACGCTGACGGTGAATGGGGTCGGTTCGTTCCTGATCGGCCTGTTCGCCGCGGTGACCGGGCCCGGCGGACGGATCTTCGCCACGCCCGCGCAGCGCCAGTTCCTGCTGGCCGGCGTCTGTGGCGGCTTCACCACGTTCTCTGTCTTCAGCCTGGAGACGCTCTATCTCGTCGAGGCGGGTGCACCCGGTCTGGCCGGCCTCAATCTCGCCGCATCGATCGCGGCATGGCTGCTGGCCGTGTGGGCCGGTCACGCCACCGGCGCGCGGTTCAACCGTCTCGAGGGAAGCCTGCAATGAGAACGACCATTCCCGCCACATCGTTGCGGCTGTTCGTCGGCGAGGCCGAGATCGTCGAAGGCCGGCCGGTATACGAAGCGCTGGTACTCGCAGCGCGTGAGCCCGGCCTCGCGGGCGCCACGGTGGTGCGCGGCGCGCTCGGCTACGGGCACACCAGTCGTCTGCACACCGGCAAGATCCTGCGCCTCTCCGACGACCTGCCGGTCATCGTCGAACCGGTGGACACGCCCGAGGCGATCGAGCGCTTCCTCGACGCGGTCGAGCCGATGCTCGACCGCTGCGTGGTGACGACGACGCCAGTCCAGCGGCTGCAGCGCGACGCGCCGGCCCCGCAGCGCGAACGCTGAGCCGGCGCGCGTCGATCGTTCACTCGATCGGCTCGTCCAGCATCAGCTGACGCGCGAAACGCACCGGCGGCGCGCCCTGGGCCAGCATCGCGTCGTGGTACTGCTTGAGGTTGAACGCTTCGCCGGCCTTGGCTTCGGCGGCCTTGCGCGCGTCGAAGTGTTCCTGCGCGCCGACGAAATAGGTCGCCAGCTGGGTCGACGACAGCTGCGCGCGGATCCACTTGCCTTCCGCTTCGCTGGTCTGCTGGAAGGTCTCGCGGACCATCAGGTCCATCGCCTGCTCCTTCGTCCAGTTGTCGACGTGGATGCCCTGGTCGAGGATGGCGTTGGCGACCGCACGCGCATAGAACTTCAGCTGCATCAGCCGGAACAGCGGGTCGCCGTCGGCGTAGCCGGCGTCGGCCATCATCCGCTCGGTGTAGACCGCCCAGCCTTCGGCGAACGGGCCGGAGCGGAACACCGCGCGCAGCGTCGAGGGATGGTTCACCGAATGCGCGCCTTCGAGATAGTGGCCCGGCATCGCCTCGTGGATCGTCAGCACGTGGATCATGTGCTTGTTGTATTCGCGCAGGAACGAATCGACCTGGCCGTCGTTCCAGTCGTCGGGAATCGGCGAGATCGCGTAGTAGGTGTCCAGGCCCTTGTCGAGCGGGCCGGGAGAATCGCACTAGGCGACGGCGACACCGCGCTGGAATTCCGGCATCAGGATGATCTTGACCGGATCGTCGGGCACGGTGACCAGGTCGTGCCTGCGGACGAAGTCGGTGGCGACATCCAGCGTGTGCCTGGCGAAGTCGACGACCTCGTCGCGGGCCGGCTTGTCGGCATAGGCGACTTCCATCGCGGCTTCGATCGCGGCCTGGCGCTGGTCTTCGGTCGGGTCCGCCGGCGTGTCCGGTGCACCTTCGCGATCCTCGAGGACCGTCTGCGCGACGACATACATCTCGTCGCGGATGCGCGCCAGTTCGGCCTCGGCGCGCTGGCGGATGTCCTGCCGGCTCAGCGATGAGTTGAGCGCGAACTTCAGCTTCTGGTCGTAGATGTCGGCGCCGACGCGGAAGTCGCCCGTGGCGTTGGGCACCAGGGTGCCGTCGAGCCAGGCTTGGTGTTCGTCGACTGCAGCGCGGAGAGTTTTCACCGCAGCGTCGAGTCGCGCGCGATCCTCGCCATGAAGCTGGTCGGCGTTCGGGGTGATGAAGGTGTCGATCAGCGACAGCACGCCTTTGTTCTGCGCGGCGACGGTGCGCGCATGCGTGGCGGGCACGCGCGCGGGATCGAGGTTCTCGCGGGCCTGGGCGAGGATCGTCGGGATCTTCTCCATGCGCGCGACCGCCGACTGCAGACGCTCGGGCATCGGCGCGAACTCGCGCGCCATCAGGTTGTAGATCGCGCCGCCGGCCAGGCCGCTGTAGAGCTGCGGATCCCAGGCCCAGCTCTGCAGCGTCCCGGTGTCCCAGATGCCGTACTCGAGCGTGTTCCTGAGGATCAGCGCGTCGACCTGGTGTTCGCGCGAAAGCTGGTCGGCATCGATCGCATCGAGTTCGGCCAGGTAGCGGCGGTTGAAGTCGAGTCCGGCCTGGCGGCCCGCCTCGGACAGGTCGTCGACCTCGGCGTCGAAGCGGTGGTCGCCGATCTGCGTGGCCGAGATCGGTGAAAGGCGCATGGCCTGGTCGAGGTAACGCTTCGACAGGTCCGCGAACGCGGCGTCGGCCTGCTACGGTGCGGTGGCGGCCGCGCCATCCTGCGTGGTGGCGGGCGTGGTCGGTGCCTCGCGATTGCAGCCGGCGAGGGCGGCGGTGAGCACGGCGACGGCGAGCAGGGAATGGCGCATGTGCGGAAACTTCCGGATCTCGGGACAGCGGGCGAGCATAGGCGCGCGCCTGCCGCCGTGCATGTGCCGATCGTGCCGTGTTCGCCGCAGGAGCGCGCTCGCGCGCGATGACGCTCTGCCGGCGCAGCGCCATCGCGCGCGGCCCGCTCCTGCACCCGATGTGGATTTGACGCCTGCGCGGTGCGCGAAGAAGAATCGGGCGTCGTGCGGCCCTCGCCGCGGGGAGAGTGCAATGCGGCGTCGTGACTTCATGGCCTTGGGTGGAATCGGATTCGGCAGCCTCTTGCTGCCCGGCGGCATCGGACGCGCGATCGCCGCCGAGGACCTCGCCAGCACGCTGGATCCCGCGCTGAAGAAACGCCTGGCCGATGTCGCCCTGCAGGCCTCGCGCGACGGCGGCGGCAGTTATTGCGACGTGCGGATCGGGCGCTATCTGCGCCAGTACGTGATGACGCGCGAGACGCGGGTCGAGAACGTGGTCAACGAGGAGTCGACGGGCGTCGGCATCCGCGTGATCGCCGATGGCGCCTGGGGCTTCGCGGCCACACGCGCGCTGGATCCCGACGGCGTCGCCGAGGCCACGCGGCAGGCGCTGGCGATCGCCAAGGCAAATGCGCGCATCCAGACAACGCCGGTGCAGCTGGCACCGGTGCGCGGCGTGGGCGAGGTGAACTGGGCCACGCCCGTGCGCCGCAATGGCATGGCCGTGCCGCTGGAAGAAAAGGTCGCGCTGCTGATGGACGTCAATGCCGCGGCGACCGCCGCCGGCGCGGATTTCGTCAGCTCGCGGCTGTTCCTGGTCAACGAGCAGAAGTACTTCGCGAGTACCGAAGGCTCCTACATCGACCAGGACGTGCACCGCATCTGGGCGCCGTTCACCGTCACCGCGGTCGACAAGGCCAGCGGCAAGTTCCGCACGCGCGACGGCCTGTCGGCGCCGATGGGCCTGGGCTACGAATACCTCACGCCCGATCCCGCGCAACGCTTCGAACTGCCGGGCGGCGTGATCGCCTACGGCCAGGCCTACGACATGCGTGCCGATGCCGCGGCCGCGGCACGGCAGGCGCGCGAAAAGCTCGTGGCGCCTTCGGTGCAGCCGGGCCGATACGACCTGGTGCTCGACCCGTCCAACCTGTTCCTGACCATCCACGAGAACGTCGGCCATCCGCTCGAGCTCGACCGCGTCCTGGGTTACGAGGCCAATTACGCCGGCACCAGCTTCGCCACGCTCGACAAACGCGAGGACGGCTTCCGCTGGGGCAGCGACATCGTCAGCTTCTTCGCCGACAGGACCCAGCCCGGCAGTCTCGGTGCAGTCGGATACGACGATGAAGGTGTGCAGTGCAAACGCTGGGATCTGGTGCGTGATGGCATCCTCGTCGACTACCAGACCACGCGCGACCAGGCGCACATCCTCGGCAAGACCGAATCCGACGGCTGCAGCTACGCCGATGCGTGGTCCAGCGTGCAGTTCCAGCGCATGCCCAACGTCTCGCTGGCGCCGGGCAAGGCGCCGCTGACGGTGCGCGACATGATCGCCGGCGTCGAGCGCGGCCTGTACATCCACGGCCGCGGCTCGTACTCGATCGACCAGCAGCGCTACAACGCGCAGTTCGGCGGACAGCTCTACTACGAAATCAGGAACGGCGAGATCGCCGGCATGGTCGAGGACGCCGCCTACCAGATCCGCACGCCGGAATTCTGGAACGCGTGCACCGCGATCTGCGACGAACGCGACTTCCGCCTCGGCGGCTCGTTCTTCGACGGCAAGGGCCAGCCCAGCCAGGTGTCCGCGGTGTCGCATGGCAGCAGCACCACGCGCTTCGACGGCATCAACATCATCAATACCGCACGCAACCTGTGATTCGTGATTCGTGATTCGGGAAAGCGGGGCGCTGCTGCTCTCGCGCGTTCGAGTCACCGGTCACGGATCCATCAATCACGGCGTCTGTGCCAAAAGTCACTGGACGCTGTGTGGGGGGCGCGTCAAGAATCGGGATCGCGCGCCGACGGCGTTGCGCCTGCCACTCCGCCCTCGGCACGTCGCTGCGGGCCTTCGTTCCGGGAGAGTTCCCTTGCATAGACGCGATTTTCTCGCCCTCGCTGGTGTCGGTGCGGGCGGCCTGCTGCTGCCTGCCGTCTTCGGCAAGGTCATCGCCGCCGAACAACTGACCTCCGTGCTCGATGTCGGCTTCAAGAAGCGGCTCGCCGATGCCGGCCTCAATGCCGCGACGTCTGCCGGCGCCACCTACTGCGACGTCCGCGTGGGACGCTATCTGCGCCAGTTCGTGATGACGCGCGAGGACAAGGTGCAGAACGTGGTGAGCACCGAGTCGACGGGCGTCGGCGTGCGCGTGATCGCCGGTGGCGCCTGGGGCTTCGCGGCCACCAACACGCTCACCGAGCAGGGCGTGGCCGAGGCTGCGCGCCAGGCGACGGCGATCGCGATGGCGAATTCGAAGGTGCAGACCGCGCCGGTGCAGCTGGCGCCGGTGCGCGGTGTGGGCGAGGTGTCCTGGCGCACGCCGATCACCAAGAACGGCATGGAAGTGCCGGTCGCCGAGAAGGTCGAGCTGCTGCTGGGCGTGAACGCGGCCGCCATCGGTGCGGGCGCGAGCTTCGTCAACTCCACGCTGTTCCTGGTCAACGAGCAGAAGTATTTCGCCAGCACCGACGGCTCCTACATCGACCAGGACGTGCACCGCATCTGGGCGCCGATGACGGTCACCGCGATCGACACCGCCAGCGGCAAATTCCGCACCCGCAGCGGCCTGTCCTCGCCGATGGGCATGGGCTACGAGTATCTCGACGGCGACGCCTCGCAGAAGTTCGTCTCGCCCAATGGCGTGGTCAATTACGGCCGGTCTTACGACATGCGCGAGGACGCCATCGCCGCGGCGCGCCAGGCGCAGGAAAAGCTGCGGGCCCCGTCGGTCAAGCCGGGCCGCTACGACCTGGTGCTCGACCCGTCCAACCTCTGGCTGACCATTCACGAGAACGTGGGCCACCCGCTCGAACTCGACCGCGTGCTCGGCTACGAGGCCAACTACGCCGGCACCAGCTTCGCCAATCTCGACCGCCGCGCCGAGCGCTTCCAGTACGGCAGCGACATCGTCACCCTGTTCGCCGACAAGACCCAGCCGGGCAGCCTCGGCGCCGTGGGCTACGACGACGAGGGCGTGGCGACCAAACGCTGGGATCTGATCAGCAATGGCCGCCTCGTCGATTTCCAGACCATCCGCGACCAGGCCCACATCCTCGGCAAGACCGAATCCGACGGCTGCTGCTATGCCGATTCGTGGTCCAGCGTGCAGTTCCAGCGCATGCCCAACGTCTCGCTGGCGCCCGGCAAGGCCAAGCTGAGCGTGGCGGACATGATCAAGGACGTCGAGAACGGCATCTACATCATCGGCGACGGTTCGTTCTCCATCGACCAGCAGCGCTACAACGCGCAGTTCGGCGGCCAGCTGTTCTACGAGATCAAGGACGGTGCGATCACCGGCATGGTGGAGGACGTGGCCTACCAGATCCGCACGCCGGAATTCTGGAACGCCTGCAGCGCGATCTGCGACGAAAGCGACTTCCGCCTCGGCGGTTCGTTCTTCGACGGCAAGGGCCAGCCGAGTCAGGTCTCAGCGGTGTCGCACGGCTCGTCCACGACCCGCTTCGACGGCATCAATGTCATCAACACCGCGCGTTCGCTCGGCTAAGGAGCTCCGACCATGACCATTTTTACCGAAGCCCAGGCACGCGAGATCCTCGAGAAGACCGTCGCCCTGTCCACCGCCGACGAGTGCACGGCCACGCTGGCCGGCTCGGTCGCCGGCAACATCCGTTTCGCGCTCAACAACGTCTCCACCAGCGGCATCGTCACCAATGCCGAGCTGGCCGTGCAGGTCGCATTCGGCAAGCGCGTGGGCACCGCCAGCATCAATGCCTTCGACGACGCCTCGCTCGCGAGCGTGGTCAAGCGCGCGGAAGACCTCGCGCGGCTGGCGCCGGAGAATCCGGAGTTTCTGCCCGCGATCGGCAAGCAGACCTACCGGCCCAGCCCGACGTTCAGCGAATCGACGGCGGCGATCACCCCGGACTTCCGCGCCAACGTGGCCGCCGGTTCGATCGCGCCGTGCCGGGCCGAACAGCTGGTCGCCGCGGGCTTCCTCGACGACGGCAAGAGCTTCGTCGCGTTCGCCAACAGCAACGGCAATTTCGGTTACCAGCAGGCGACGAACTTCAACTACACCTGCACCGTGCGCACCGAGGACGGTCGCGGCTCGGGCTGGGTGGGGCGCAACCTCAAGGACGCCAGCGCGTTCGATGCCGGGCGCGACGTGCGGGTGGCGATGCGCAAGGCCAGCGATTCGGCCGAAGCGCAGGCGCTGGAGCCGGGCAAGTACACGGTGATCCTGGAGCCGGCGGCGGCCGCGGGCCTGATCAGCTTCATGATGCGCTTCTTCGATGCGCGCACCGCCGACGAGGGCCGGAGCTTTTTGTCCAAGCGCGGCGGCGGCAACAAGCTCGGCGAGCAGGTCTACGACCCGCGCGTGAACATTATCGCCGACCCCTGGCACCCGGAAGCCGCGGTGATGCCGTGGGACGGTGACGGCCTGCCGCGCGAGCGCATGCCGATCATCGAGAACGGCAAGATCGCCAATCTCGACTATTCGCGCTTCTGGGCCCAGCAGCAGGGCAAGCGCGCGGTGGGCCGCCCGGGCAACCTGCTGATGTCGGGCGGCGAGGGCACCACCGCCGACCTGATCCGCGGCACCGACCGCGGCATCCTGGTCACGCGCACCTGGTACATCCGCATGGTCGATCCGCAGACCGTGCTGCTGACCGGCCTCACCCGCGACGGCACGTTCTACATCGAGAACGGCGAGATCAAGTACCCGCTGAAGAATTTCCGCTTCAACGAGTCGCCGGTGATCATGCTCAACAACATCGACGAGCTGGGTCGTCCGGTGCGCGTGGGCGGGGATGAGTCGTCGCTGGTGATGATGCTGCCGCCGATGCGGCTCAGGGACTTCACGTTCACGTCATTGTCGGATGCGGTCTGAGGAAGTCCGTTCGCTGTCGCGTGCAGGTTGCGGGAGGCCACTGCTTGCCGTGACGACCGCAGTGCGCTTTGCAAACCCGGAGGGCGGCGGGCATGGATGCCCGCCGTTTTTCGACCGAGCCAGGATGGCGAGTCGAAAAATTCCGGAACGAATGACTGGCCGGGTTCGCCTCGTCGGGGAGGCCATTTCTTTTGGTTACTTTTCTTTACTCGCATCTTCGATGCTCGCCCTCCGGGCCGGCTTCGCCGTTCGCGCTTCGCGCGTGGGCCAACAAAGAAAAGTGAGCCGCTCGCCGGCAGGCGAGCGGAAGCTTTGCTTCTGCACTTCGAGCGAAGATCAAATGCTTTCGTCCGCTGACGCGGCCGAGTTCATTTCTTTTGCCAAGCGGCAAAAGAAACGGAACCAAAGAAAAACGCTTTCCCGACGAAGCAGCCCCACGGCGGGAAGCATTCCGGGATTTTTCGACTCGCCATCCATGGCTCGGTCGAAAAACGCCGCACATCCATGTGCGGCGCCCTCCGGGTCTGCGGTCTGTCATGACCATTCATCGGCAAGCCGAAGCAACAGCCAAAGCCAAAGCCAGAGCCAAAGCCAGAGCCAGGGCCAGGGCCGAAGCGAAAGCGGGAGCGGGAGCCGACGGGCATTGGGGTTTTTTGCGGGTCGAATGACGCGCGAAGCCGCAAGGCGAGGTCCGAACACTTCCGCTTTCGACCGTCATTCCCGCGAATGCGGGAATCCAGCGCCTCGGGTGTTCGATGCTCGGAGCCGCTGGATCCCTGGTCTCGCAGGTACGGCGGCAGTGCTTGCGACCTTGCCCGGGTGCGGCGCGCCATGAACCGCCGCCAGTCCCTGCAATGGCTGCTCGGCGCCGCCGCCGTCTTCGCGCTGCCACCGCTCGCGGCACAGTCGGCGCGCTACGACTTCTGGTTCACCCGCCTGCGCTACGAGTCCGGTAACTGGGATGTGGACCAGCGCATGCCGGCCAACGTGCTCACGTCGCTGGTCGACTACACCAGCCTGCGTGTCGATCCCGAGGAGCGGGTGGTGGCGCTGTCGGATCCGAAAATGCTCGCGGCGCCGTTCTGTTATCTGGCCGGGCACAAGCTGGTGGAATTCAGTCCGGCGGAACGACGCAATTTCGAGCGCTATGTGCGCAATGGCGGGTTCGTGTTCGTCGACGATTGCAATCACGACATCGACGGCCTGTTCGCCAAGTCCTTCGAGGCGCAGATGGCGGCGATCTTCGGCGCGACCGCGATGAAGAAGCTGCCGAACTCGCATGCGCTGTATCGCAGCTTCTTCCAGTTCCCCGACGGCCCGCCGACCACGAGTTTCGAACTCAACGGCTGGGGCGACGATCTGGTGCACGACTACCTGAAGGGCATCGAGATCAACGGCCGCCTCGCGGTGCTCTACAGCAACAAGGACTACGGATGCGAATGGGACTACGACTGGCGCAACAAGCGGTTTCTGGCCGAGGACAACACGAAGTTCGCGGTCAATATCGTCATGTACGCCCTGAGCACATGACCGCCGAGCCGTTTGCGGAAGCGCGCTCGCGCGCGACGGCGCTCGGCCGGCAACGCACGACCGCGCGCGAGCGCGCGCCCACAGGAGTTCCTGCATGATCCACACCGCTCCCACCGAAGCCGACCTGCACGCGCGGCGCGCGCAGCTCGACGCCCTGCGCGATGCGATCGGACAGGCCGTCGTCGGCCAGGCCGAGGTCGTCGAGCAGTTGCTGGTCGCGCTGCTCGCCGGCGGTCACGTGCTGCTCGAGGGCGTGCCCGGCCTCGGCAAGACGCTGCTGGTGCGCACCCTCGGCGAGGCACTGGACCTGGGCTTCCGCCGCGTGCAGTTCACGCCCGACCTGATGCCCAGCGATCTGCTGGGCACCGAACTGCTGGAAGAGGACCATGGTACCGGCAAGCGTCATTTCCGCTTCCAGGAAGGCCCGGTGTTCACCCAGCTGCTGCTGGCCGACGAGCTCAACCGGACGCCGCCCAAGACCCAGGCCGCGCTGCTCGAGGCGATGGCCGAGCGCACGGTCAGCCATGCCGGGGTGACCCGCCCGCTGCCGAGGCCATTCTTCGTGCTCGCCACCCAGAATCCGATCGAACAGGCCGGTACCTATCCGCTGCCCGAGGCCCAGCTCGACCGTTTCCTGCTGCATGTCGCCTTGGGTTACCCCGATGCGCGCGAGGAGCAGGACATCCTCGCGCGTACCACGGGCAGCACCGATGCCGTGGTGCCCAAGGTGATGCACGCCGACGACGTGCTCGCGCTGCAGGCGCTGGTGCGCCAAGTCCACATCGGCGACGCCTTGCTGGCGTGGATCACCGCGCTGGTCCGGGCCACGCGGCCCGGTGAGGGCGCGCCGGAGGTCGTGCGCGAGTACGTGCGCTGGGGCGCCGGCCCGCGCGCCGGCCAGTCGCTGGTCCTCGCGGCGAAGGCACGGGCCCTGCTGCAGGGCCGGCTCGCGGCGACGCGCGAGGACGTGGCCGCGCTGCTCGCGCCGGTGCTGCGCCACCGTCTGGTGCTGTCGTTCGCGGCGGAAGCCGCGCAGACCGATGCCGACGCGGTGATCGCCGGCCTGCTGCGCGCGCTGCCCGCGCCGGAGCGCTGAGCCGCGCGATGGCGAACGAGGCGACCCTGGCGACGGGCAGCGCGTCGTCCGATTCGCTGACCCCCGCGCTGCGCGCGCTGGTCGCGACGCTGCGGCTGCGTCCGCACCGCGCGCTCGGTCGCCAGGGGCTCGGGCATCACCCGAGCCGCAACCGCGGCAGCGGTCAGGAGTTCGCCCAGTACCGCGCCTACGAATCCGGCGACGAACCGCGGCAGATCGACTGGAAGCTCTATGCGCGCAGCGACCGCTTCTTCGTCCGCGAGGCCGAGCGCGAGAGTCCGGTGCGCGCCTGGTTGCTGCTCGATACCACCGCCTCGATGGCGCAGGCCGACGAAGCGCGACCCCACTTCACGCGGTTCGATGCGGCGCGGCAGCTCGGACGTTGCGTGATCGAGATCGCCCGGCGCGGCGGCGACGCCTGCGGACTGGTGCTGTGCGGCGGCGCGGGGCTGGCGCTGGTGGCGCCGGGTAACGGGCCGCGCCAGCGCGACCGCCTGCGCCACGCGCTGGCCACGACCACGCCCGCGGGCCAGTGGCCGCACGCCGATGTGCTCGCCCCGGCCTGGGGGCGCATCGCGCGCGGCGATCTGGTCATCGCGCTCGGCGATTTCTTCGACGAGGCCGCGGTCGCGCAGCTCGTCCGCCTGGCGCATGCCGGGCGCGAGGTCGTCGCCCTCCAGGTGCTGACCGCGGACGAACGTGATTTTCCGTATCGCGACGGCCGCCGCTTCGTCGAGCCCGAAGCGGGCGAATCCCTGCTCGGTGACGGTCCGGCGTTGCGGGCCGGTTACCTCGCGCGCTTCACCGCGGCGCAGCGCGGACTGGCCGCGCGGTTCGCGGCGGCGGGCATCCGTCATGCGACGCATGTGATCGACCAGTCGCCCGCGCCGGTGCTGCAGGCCCTGTTCGGCGGGCGCGCGCGATGAGCGTCGGCCTGCTCGCGCCACTCGGGCTCGCGGCGCTGGCGGCGTGGCTGCTGCCGCTGCTGCTGCATCTGGCGCGGCGTGATGCGACCCGGCCCACCCCGTTCGCGGCGTTGCGCTTCCTGCGCGAGAAGCCGCGGCCGCGGCGCCGTCTCCGCTTCGACGACTGGCCGCTGCTGCTGGTGCGCCTGGCCCTGCTCGCGCTGCTCGCCCTGTGGCTGGCATGGCCGGTGCTG